>NZ_JAATJJ010000001.1:0-823082 GCF_011927795.1 Saonia flava
TGCGCCGATGGTACTGCCCCACAAGGGTGGGAGAGTAGGCCGCCGCCTTTCTTGAAAGCCCCTTACACATGTAAGGGGCTTTTTTTATGCACTATTTTTTAGATTTTTTTGAGGGAAAGAATTTAGGTGGTCGATAATGGATGGGCCACGTCCTGTATTGGTCTTAGATAAATGTACTGCCAATTCTTGGTCTATATAAAATAAAGGTCTCTATTCTAATATGATAGAACTTTCGTTTATAAAAAATAAGCGGTAACCACACCTAACACAATAACGACCAATTTACTAAGATTAAATGTGTGCCCCTCAGAACTTTCGAACAAAATTACTGTAGAAATATGCAAAAACACTCCTACCACCAAGCCTGTAATTAAAGATTCATACTTTATTAAGAAATCTAAATTAGAAGCTAAATAAGTTCCTAATGGAGTCATTAATGAGAATAGAAAGATAAATATAAAAGCTCTTGATAGCTTTATATTGGAGCCAACCAAAAAAATACTTAAAATTATGGCGATAGGTATCTTATGTACTAAAATCCCATAAATGATAGTTTCATGTTTTTCAATAGGAAAACCTTCCAATAAGGAGTGAATAGATAGACTAATCAGAAGTAGAACGGGAAAATTATTCGCATTCTTATCTAAATGCACATGTCCATGTTCTGCACCTTTTGAAAAGAATTCAAGAAAAATTTGAAGCAGAATTCCTAGCATTATAAATACTCCAACAATTTTTGTGTTGGAATCTTGGTAAACTTCTGGAAAAAGTTCAAAAATGGTTAAGGCCAGTAAGAAGGAACCACTAAACGCCAGAAGTAATTTAACTCCGGATTTACTCTTTGGTTTGATTATGATTACAAAGGCAAAACTTAACAATACAGCTAGTATAGGTAATAAGTAAATCATCTATTTATCGTAGAAAAATTGGTTGTTTTTTGGAAGGTATGCATAAGGGTTAAAATTAATGTATTTTTGCCGTATTCTTAAAATTGACAATGGGAAATAATTATAAAATGGTAGCTAAAACCCTTTTTGGGTTTGAGGAAATACTGGCAAAGGAACTACGGAATCTTGGGGCTGGGAATGTTAAAGAGGGAGTTAGAAGCGTTTCTTTTGATGGAGATACTGGCTTTATGTACAAAGCAAATCTATGTTTAAGAACTGCTATTAAAATTATTAAGCCCATTCATTCTTTTCAAGTAAGAAATGAGGATGATTTATATAGAAAAATGTATACCATCAATTGGGAAGAATATATTACTCCTGATATCACATTTGCCATTGATACTACGGTCAACTCGGATAATTTTACCCATTCACTATATGTGTCCCAAAAATCAAAAGATGCCATTGTAGATAAAATTAGGGACATTAAGGGAATTAGACCCAATGTTGATGTTAAAGACCCAGACTTACGCCTAAACATTCACATACAAAAAGAGCAATGTAATGTATCGTTGGATTCATCAGGTAGGTCACTGCATCAACGTGGTTATAGAATTGCCACCAATATAGCACCTATCAATGAGGTTTTGGCCTCTGGACTTTTATTGTTAAGTGGTTGGGACGGAAGGAGCGATTTTATTGATCCAATGTGTGGTAGTGGTACATTTTTGACAGAGGCTGCCATGATTGCCTGCAATATCCCTGCAAATATCAATAGAAAAGGATTTGCATTTGAAAAGTGGGCTGATTTTGATGAAGAATTGTATGACAAAATAGTTGCTGCCAGCTTAAATAAAACTAGAGAATTTCATCATAAAATTATTGGATATGATAAGGCACCTTCAGCTGTAAGGAAGGCCATAGAAAATATAGAAAATGCCAATCTATCTGAGTATATAAACGTAGAAAGAAAAAACTTTTTCAAAACACTAAAACCTACAGAAAATCATTTGCACATGGTTTTTAACCCACCCTATGGCGAACGTTTAAATATTGAAATGGAAGAGTTTTACTCTTCTATTGGAGATACCTTAAAGCAAAACTACCCAGGTACGGAGGCTTGGTTAATCACCTCAAATTTGGAAGCATTAAAACATGTAGGACTAAGACCTTCAAGAAAAATTAAAGTTTTTAATAGCCATTTGGAATCTCGCTTGGTAAAGTATGATATTTATGAAGGAAGTAAAAAAGCATCTAAGAACCGCAAGGAATAGGCTACTTAAAATCATCCGTATTTCTTATAATATAACTTGAATAGTTTTGAATAATATAGTTTAATATATTCTATTAATTATCTCATATCATTGTTTTAAACTTAAATATTTTTAAGCAATGAAATTAAAGAGAATCCTCACTTTTTCAAATATTATATTCTTTACCACAGTTGTACTACTACTTTTTTCAATTAAAACTTATGCCCAATGGTCTTATGGAATGGAGGTTTCGCCACGTCAAAGTCCTGATAAAAAACTTTTTCATAAAATAGGGTATACCGATATAGAAATTAAGTACGGAAGTCCATCAGTAAAAGGAAGAAAGGTTTGGGGAGAGCTTGTTCCTTACGACAAAGTATGGAGAGCAGGTGCCAACAATGCTACAGTAATTGAATTTGGTGAAGATGTGGAAATTAATGGTAAAGCCTTGGCTGCAGGTAAATACGGTTTTTTTATTCTTCCAATGGATAATGACCGTTGGGATATTATATTCAATAAGGTATATGATCAATGGGGTTCTTTTAGATATGATGAAAAAGAGGATGTACTACGTGTTCAAACTCTACCTGTTGAATCTAAATTCACTGAAGATTTAACCTATTCAGTTGAAAGTAAAGGTCCAGAGTATGGTATCATTTATATTAACTGGGAACGATATAAAATTGGATTTGAAGTTAAAACAAACCATTTGTCACACATTGAAATGGTTTTGACCAAGAGTTATAGAAAGGCCGACCCGATTCTTAAATGGGTTTGTTATGTGGAGGGGGCAGATTATTTATTGAAGCACAATGCTAAATTGGATTTGGCAATTAAATGGATAAATCAGAGTGAAAAGGAAGTCCTGGCTCTTAAACAGGAATGGAATCCAAAATATACTTCTAAAGAGTTTGTTATGGGAAATATGTACTGGATAAAAGCTAGACTTTTGGCCATTAAGTGTGATTTCAAAGGAGCTTTGGAGGCCGCAGATAAAATGAAAATGCTTAAAGCTGGATTTCTGTATTACCCTACATTTAAGGACAATATGAAGATTGATGAAACTATAGCAAATTGGGAGAATGGCAAAAATTAAAGTGCTGTAGTTAGTTAATTCCTAGGGCCTGTGTAAACTCCCATATTTTGTTAAAAGCCATAGTCATTTCAGCTTTGTTGAAATTTCCATGTTTTTTTCCTTCAATAGTTAGAAACTCGTTTCTTAAACCCATTTCGTTTAACTTTTTATGAAGTAGAACAGATTGCTCATAATGTGCAGAAACATCCAAATCTCCATGAATGGATAGGATAGGAACTGAGTTTTGTGTTAAATATGAAATTGGAGAGCACATTTTTAAATATTTTTCAGAATTAGCAGCATTACCTGTTACTTGTCTTATACGGTCTTCATCCCAGTTTTTTGAATCTATATAAATGTCTGTAACTCCAAACCAATTAACAATACCTGCGACGCTTAGTATTTTGCCAGTTTTTGGCATTTGAAAATCGAGGTCCTCGCTTATTAAACCAGTCATTAATGCTAAATGACCACCTGCAGACTCTCCCGACACTATAATTTTTGAGGTATCAAACTTATATTTATCACTGTTATCATAAATCCAGTTAAGGGCAGATCTGGAATCACTAATACAGCCTGCTAAATCCGTTTGGTCCAAAAGACGATAATTTGCGGTTACCACACACCAGCCTTGTTGTACAAAGGGCATTAGGAATAGGGAACGAGATATTTTATCTCCACTTGTCCAACCACCTCCATGTAAAAATAATAGAGTAGGTTTTTTATCTTCGGAATACTTAATCCAAGGTGGACCACCTAATCTAATTGCAGGAACATATAGGTCCAATTCTAGACTCTTACCATCTATATTTAAGTATTCTATATTTGAGATAACTTGATGTTCAGAAAAAAGCCCTGATACCTGATTAATTTTTGGGGCTACTTGTTGTTTTTTAACCACATTGAATTGGGTGCTTAAGTATATTTGCTTCCAATTACCATCATTATAATCACCTACTTTAAAATTATAGGTCGAATCATTTACATATTCCCACATATCCGTAACAACGGAATCCCCATAATCATATGTATAAACTATGTTCTTTCCTTGGGAAGAAACTTCCCCTTCTGTAAGCCCACCAAAAACATCAAATTCCCAAAATTTTATTTGCCCCGCTTCCTTGTCAAATCTTTTTATTCCGTGATTTCTTAAACCTATTTTGGTTTGCTCTTTATTTATAAATCCCTTGGAACTGGCTACCACTATAGTGCCCTCCAATGAATATTTAAACTCTATTTCTTGCTTGAATATACTTCCATCTTCCCAGTTTCCATCGGCTTCCCAAGTTTTCCCAACTAGATTATCAAATAAAGACAATTGTGAGTTTTGTCCATTTATAAATAAAGGAAGTAGAATAAGGATTACAAATATATTAGTTTTCATACTTTATAGGCATTGATGATTTTTATCTTATCAAGATACCTTTAAATAAACAAAATGAATATATCAGTATTGATATTAGTACAAGATATAATTTAGATTAAAGCAGCAAAAATATTTTATTTACCTTCTTGCGGTTCTTCCTTTTTCTTTTTGGCCTTTTTATAGAGTGGCAAAAAATAGGTGATAGAGTAATTGTAACCTACGCCAAAGTTACTGCCATCTGTAATTCTATTAAATCCAGGAATCCAAAGGTTTGGAAATTTATCAGATTCCTTGTTGGAGACCAAGTACCCCATACGAACACTACCTCCGAGATAAATGTTGGCAAAAAGCTCTGCTTTAATTCCTAGAACAAATTCTAACCAACTGGCATTAAGTCCGCTAAATTCTTCACTATCTTCTATACCCGAAGCAAAATCATTTGAACTCCAATACCTATTACTGTCATATATCTGATAATTATTTAGGGTTTGGCTAAAAGAGCTAAAAGCATAGCGCCCCCCAATATGAATGGAATTGTCCATACCGTACCAATTCTCATATGTGTTGTAATCTATTCCAAACTTAAGATAACTTCCAACTGTTGTAAAATTGTATAGGTCTTCTTGAGATGTTTTTTCTTCATTTCCCAATTCTGCCGCCAAATATAGTTTATAAGTTAATCTATAATCTCCAACCAGTTCTAAACCAGTATAGTCATCATTTAAAAAAGACAGGACAATTCTACTTAAATCTACCCCAGCTCTAATTCCATATTGCTGTTTGTGGACTATGGTGTCCTTGGGTTGTAAATCTATAGACTCACTTTGGGCATGCCCTAAACCAAAATGCAGAACAAAAAAAAGACTAATGATATATTTTAACATGGGCCGCAGCTTGATTTTCTATTATGGTATCCGCTATAATAACATCCTGTATCCATTCATTGGCATCTGGTTCTAGGCCCACACTTAAATTTTCAAAATTGGCGACAAAACCGCATGCTCTTGATACAAATTTCTTTTTTATGGTATAACTGAAAGTAAGCACATCCCCATTTCCTATTTCATTATTGTCTTCATCATCAGCAGAATCCTTAATTAGGACATAACTGGTGGAAACATCATTGGTTTTTAGCGGTAATCCTATGGAATCCAAATTTGTTCTGTCAGAAATTGTATTTACAGTAAATTCATTATCTATACCCCCCACTCTTAACTTAGGTACTGCCTTTGCGACTGCGGTATCGGCAATGTTATAAAAGGCAATGACCAATAATGGAGTATCACCATCTACACAGATGTCATCTTTTTCGCAACTGCCAACAAAAATGATAGTAAGGACTATAAAAAGGGCCATGCTAATTTTCTTCATAAGGGAATTGGGAAAAGCAGTTTATGATTTTCTTTTTTTCAAAAGTACAACATTTTCAACATGGTGAGTTTGGGGAAACATATCAACAGCTTGACATTTTTCGATACTGTACATATGGTTCATTAATGCCAAATCTCTTGCCTGCGTTGCACTGTTGCAACTTACGTAAACTATTTTTTCTGGTGCTATATTTAATATTTGATTAACAACATCTTTATGCATACCATCCCTTGGAGGATCAGTAATTACTACATCAGGAACACCATTTGTATCTATAAAATATTCATTAAAAACATTTTTCATGTCTCCAACAAAAAATTCAACATTATCAATTTTATTTAATACTGCATTTGCCTTGGCATCATTTATAGCCTCTGGGACCGCTTCTATACCTACAACTTTTTTTGCCTTTTTAGAAACAAATTGTGCAATGGTTCCTGTACCTGTATATAAATCGTAAACTAATTCTTCTCCTGTTAATTCAGCAAAATCTCGGGTTATCTTATACAGTTCGTAGGCTTGTTCCGAGTTGGTCTGATAAAAAGATTTAGCATTTATTTTAAAGCGTAATCCTTCCATTTCCTCAAAAATATGATCTTTACCTGCATAGCACTTTACCTCTTGGTCATATATGGTATCGTTTTGTTTTTGATTGATGACATATAGAAGTGAAGTAATTTCAGGAAATAAGGTTCTTAAATGTTCCAATAACAAAATTCTTTTGGCTTCATCATTTTCATAAAATTGAACAAGAACCATAATTTCTCCAATGGAAGTTGTCCTAATCATTAACGTTCTAAGCTGCCCAATTTGGTTTCTGGGGTTAAAGAATGTAATTCCATTTTTAATTGAAAAATCTTTGGTTTCCAATCTAATTGCGTTGGATGGATCCTCTTGAAGGTGACATTTCTTTATATCCAATATTTTATCCCACATACCAGGAATATGGAAACCCAATGCATTTTTATTTGTAATTTCTTTGTCTGAATTTATTTCGTCCAAGGTCAACCAACGGCTATCAGAAAAAGAAAATTCCATTTTATTTCGGTAGAAATATTGCTTCTTGGAGCCTAGAATAGGAGATACTTTTGGCAACTCTAAATGCCCTATTCTAACTAAGTTGTTCTCAACTTCTTTTTGTTTGTAGAATAATTGATGCTCATATCCCATATGTTGCCATTTGCAGCCTCCACAAACTCCAAAATGCTCACAAACCGGTTCTACTCGCTTGTCTGACAAAGTATGAAAGGTGGTAGCGATACCCTCAAAATATGCTTTTCGTTTTTTTGTTGTTTGTACATCGACCACATCACCAGGTACTGTATTGGTTAAAAAAATTACTCTACCATCTGGAGCTTTGCCCACAGTTTTTCCCTTGGCACCGGCATCCACAACTTCAACATTCTCAAAAACCAGTCTTTTGTTTTTTCTACGCATGCCGCAAAAATAGGAATAGGTTTGCATATAGAACAGTTATCTTTAAGATGAACCATAAAAAAGTTAAACATTTTTGAACCTTTTACGTTTTTCTCGTTCTCTATAATAGAAACCAAGCATGAAAGACACCCATAAAACATTTGATGGATTATTGGTATTGGAGTATCAATCTGGAAACACGAAGGCCATGTCCTTATTGGTAAAGAGATATCATAAAAAATTGTGTGGACATGCTTTTTGGTATACCAAGGACATTGATGTTTCCAAAGATATTGTCCAGGATTCTTGGAAAGTTATCATACAAAAAATGAACAGCCTTAAAGAGCCCAATAATTTTGGGAGCTGGGCCACGAAGATTGTCACTAGGAAATCCTTGGATTTTATAAACAAGGAGAATAGAAAAAGGGAGCATTTAAAAGGATATTATGAAGCCTCAAAAAATGGTGAGGATAGGCTTGATAAAGAATCTGAAATCAATAAACTTTTACATGCAATTCGCTTGTTGCCCAAAAACCAACAAATTGTGTTGAAGCTTTTTTATATAGAAGAGTATTCATTGAAAGAGATGAGCAATATTTTGGAAATATCCGTTGTAACAGTTAAATCTAGACTGTTCCATGCACGAGAAAAATTAAAAACAATTTTAAAAAAACAATAAAAATGAAGAAAGACATTGAAAAAATAGATGAGTTGATAAAAGAGGCCTTAACCCAAGAAGAAGCAAAGTTTTATGATGATTTGGGCGAGCAAAATCTTTTTGGAAGACTAGGAGGGGTATTTAAAGGAAAAATGGGCTGGCTGGCAGTAGTAATGAACATAGTAAGTGTTGCCTTTTTTGGATTGCTCCTTTTTTGCGCTGTACATTTTGTAGATACAAATGTTACTAATGAGCTAATAGTTTATGGGGCAGGTGTTTTTATTTCTTTGTTGGCAATGAGCATGATTAAACTATACCTTTGGATGCAAATGGATAAAAATGATATTTTACGAGAATTAAAACGGTTGGAACTCCAAATATCTGCTTTATCAAATAGGTAAGAAAACAAAAAAAATAAAAAAAAGCCTTATTCATATAAGGCTTTTTTTCTTGCATGTAGCAGGGTTAAATATATGGGAACCACCAAAATTAATTCTTCTATGTATTTAATTTTTAATCACTTGCTATATATTTGACACTACATTTATTGTTTGGTCACTTTTTATTTCATTTCTTTTTTAATGAGTGTCAACTGACAATGGAGATGCATGAGATATCATAAAAATTAGTAATTTAGCAGCTCTACAAAGGATGATTTCTCTCCCAAAGAAGGAATTGCTATAGTTTTACTTAAATAATTAATAATCATGTCAGTTTTGGAAAGAATCACTTCTGAGGATGCTATTGCTTTGGAAAATAAATATGGTGCCCATAACTATCATCCTTTACCGGTTGTTTTAAGTAGGGGAGAAGGTGTTTTTGTATGGGATGTTGAAGGGAAAAAATATTATGATTTTCTTTCGGCCTATTCGGCGGTTAATCAGGGTCATTGTCACCCTAAAATTGTGGGGGAAATGGTCAATCAGGCTCAAACTTTAACGCTTACCTCAAGAGCGTTTTATAATGATATGTTGGGCAAGTATGAGAAATATGCCACAGAACTTTTTGGTTTTGATAAACTCTTACCTATGAACACAGGGGCGGAAGCGGTTGAGACTGCTTTAAAAGTATGTAGAAAATGGGCGTATGAAAAAAAGAATATTCCAGATAATAAAGCACAGATTATAGTTTGTGAAAATAATTTTCACGGAAGAACAACAACCATCATTTCTTTTTCTAATGACCCAGTAGCACGTGAAAATTTTGGACCCTATACAGAAGGATTTATAAAAATAGCATATGACGACCTAGATGCTTTAGAGGCAACTCTAAAAAATAACAAGAATGTTGCTGGCTTCCTTGTAGAACCTATCCAGGGAGAAGCGGGGGTTTATGTGCCATCTGAAGGGTATCTAAGTTCAGCAAAAGCACTTTGTAAGAAGTACAATGTCTTGTTTATTGCTGATGAAGTACAAACTGGAATAGCTAGAACAGGAAAAATGCTTGCCGTGGACCATGAAAATGTAAAACCAGATATACTAATTCTAGGAAAGGCATTGAGTGGCGGAGCTTATCCTGTTTCTGCAGTTTTGGCGGACGACAGCATAATGAATGTTATTGGCCCAGGAAATCATGGAAGTACTTTTGGAGGAAATCCGGTGGCAGCTGCTGTGGCAATTGCTGCATTGGAAGTTGTTAGGGAAGAAGAGTTGGCGGCTAACGCAAATGAATTGGGACAACTTTTTAGAGAAGAATTAAATAAGTTTATCCCAACATGTGATTTGGTTAGTGCCGTAAGAGGTAAAGGTTTACTGAACGCTATTTTAATAAATGATTCGGAAGAAAGCTCTACAGCGTGGGATATTTGTATGGCATTAAAAGAAAACGGATTGTTGGCAAAGCCAACACATGGAAATATAATTCGTTTTGCGCCACCTTTGGTAATTAATGAAACTCAGTTGTTGGATTGTGTTTCCATTATTATTAATACATTAACTGACTTTAATAATTAAAAAAACCTCGGTGAAAGCCGAGGTTTTTTATTCAAATATATATTTTGTTTATGGAGTTGGGATAGCTTGACCACTATTGTTTTTAGCCCGCCTCAACTGTCTCTGTATTTTTTTAATTGCAGATTCAATGGACTTTTCAGGTTCTATTATATTATATTCTCCCCAAAAATCAGGGTCTGAAAAACCAATGGCTTCATCACTTAAAATAATAGATGATTTAAGTCTGTCTTTAGATTTGGGAACTTCTCCATTTATGTTACTTTCCCAATCTGTAACGGCCATTTCGGCTGTCATACTGTAGACTGAGTTGAAAAATTTATCATCCCAATTAATTTTAAACTCCAATAGAACATTGCTGTACCCATAATACCACCTACCATCTTTTTCTCTATAATTTACCCTATAGGCCATTTCTGTTGGGTAAACTTTGGCATTTTTGGGTTTTCTACGAACAAATATTCTAGCAGCCATATCTTTATTGGTAATATTTAAAGAATATACCGCAGTTGTAAGTGTTTTCTTTTCTGCATCAATATATAGCTTGCCCATATAAAGTGGTTCCAAAATGTGCGCTTTTTGTTTAAAATCAATCACAAAAACATTTTTATCATTAATTTTTGTGGAATGGTCAAAACTAAAGGTGTAATTTTCAAACGACTCTTCGGTAAAAATGTAATCGGGATATTTCATGATGTCTACAAAAAGTGTGTTGAAAGGCCCTCCTTGAAGCTTTAGAGCTACCGTGTCCAACTTACTATAGTCAGTACTTTTCCTAGCTTTGTATAGTTGCAAGGCATCCTTACGATTGGATGTATAGGGAGTTTTGTATATATTCACTACTGCTTCCGAAAGCGAAACATTCTTTTTTCTTTTTTTAATGGTTTCTCTATAAAAGGCCGTCATTAACGTTGGGTCGTTAAAATAATTTTCTCCTTTTTTCGCTAGAGTTTGCTTCACCAGTTCTCTGGCATCTTTTGGAATTGTAATATCCACTCCTGACAATTCTATCATTGACACATCCAATTTTATAACATTTTTGTCACTTTTAAATTGAGATAGGGGAATTAATTTAGTACTATATCCCAAAAATGAAATAAGAACGTTTCCATCAGTTGTAGTGTTAGGCACCTTTAGTAAAAACTCTCCCTCGGTGTTGGAAATAGTGCTGATATTTGTTCCGTCCAATGCAATTGTGGCAAAAACTAAAGGTTTTTTAGTTTGGCTGTCAACAACCTCACCTTTATATTGATTGAATGATGTTTCTTGGTCATCTTGAAAAAAAGCAGATGCCTTTATAGTTCCAGTTGCTCCCACCCATAGTAAAATAAGTATTAAAATTGCAGGAAATTTTTGCTGTAATTGTTTTTTTCTTTTTAACATGGCTTTTAAACTTTAGGATTATTTCAATATAAAATATTCCAAATGTGTAGTATAAGGTAGTGATTTTTAATGAAATAAGAATTATTTATTTTCATAAAATTAGAAGTTCTTTCCTATTTGGCATGAGTTTCGTCAATACAAAATGGAAACAAAAGCATTCAAATTGATATGGCTTTGGCACTATTAAAGAATATTTGGTTTATACCAATATGGATACCCCGTTTGCCTGAGCATTTTTATCACTGTCCAAATAAAAATCTATTCTCCCCAGATTTATACCATAACACCCAACTTGGTTCACAAGTACATTATTTCCCTGCCTATTTTTCTTTAGGGTTGGCTTATCTAAAAAAGTATGTGTATGCCCACCAATTATTAAATCGGTATAAGTTGTTCTAGTTGCTAAATCCAAGTCATGGGGCCTGTCCATATCTTGATATGTATATCCTAAATGGGAAAGACAAATTATTAAATCACATTTTTCCTCATTTTTTAACTTTTGTTCTATATCAGATGCAATTTCAAATGGATTTAGATATTGGGTTTCTTTATAGAGCTTTTTGGTAACCAAACCATCCAGAGCAATTCCCAGCCCATAAACCCCAATCTTTATATCATCAACTAAATATGTTTTATATGGTTTTACATAACCCTCTAAAAGCGTGTTGGAAAAGTCATAGTTTGCTGAAAGTAATTCAAATTTCGCATGGGGCAATTGGGCGAGAAGACCTTCTATTCCATTGTCAAAATCGTGATTTCCAATGGTTGCTGCATCATATTTTAGCATGCTCATCAACTTAAACTCCAGCTCCCCTCCATAAAAATTGAAATATGGGGTTCCTTGAAAGATATCCCCAGCATCAAAAAGTAAGGTATTAGGATTTTCATTTCTAATCTGTTCAACCAATTCTGCCCTACGGGCCAAGCCTCCTAAATTCGGAAATTGGGAATGGTCCAAGGGAAAAGTATCTATATGGCTGTGTACATCATTGGTATGAAGTATGGTGATATGTTTTTTTGAATTGGTATTACAGGAATCCAATGTTAGCCCTCCCAATCCAACAAATGCAGAAGTAGCCGTAGTCTTTTTTATAAACTTTCTTCGGTTCATTAGTATCATAATTTAATAAATCTATCATCTACCACTGGCGCGATTGTATCAATTTTTTTAAAATAATCTATCATGGCATTGCGAATCATATAGTCAACATCAGTAACACCAACATTGTCTTTGAAAAAAGACATTTTGTCGCCCCCCGTTAATAAATAGCTGGATGTTGCCACAAAATAAGTTCTATCCTCATTAAAAGGCTCACCTTTTATATTAACAGATTGTAAGTTGTTATTCTTGTCAAGAATAATTTGAAGTCCTGAAATTGGATGTGGTACTCCTGAATTTGTTAGAAAATAGACCAGCTCTCTAACTGACTTCCCCGTTAATTCTGCGATAACTATTGAATTTTCAAATGGCATAACTTGATAAGCCGTTCTAGCACTTACATTTCCTTTTGATATTATAGATCTTATTCCACCGTAGTTCAAAAGCACAAAATCTATTTCATTGGATGTACGTGATTTAAAAATGGGATTGGCCTCACTCATTATGATATCGGCCATTAGATTTCCCTCAGTCGTATTATATTTTCCGTCTTCTCTACTGATAACTCTAGGTGCATAGGCCAAAGTACTGTCCAGAATTTCATTTATTCTGTCCCTATATGGAGCCACAAAATTAGTTATGGAATCCATATCCGCGATGGAATCATTTAGTTCTATTTGTTGGCCATGTATGGATGTGAGTATAAAATTCTTTTTCTTGCATGAAAACAAACAAGACATTGTTGTAAATATAACAAAATGTTTTATTTTTAAAATCATTATAGTCCCTATCTTAGCATTAAAGTTATGTGGATATTTTTACATTTGTAAAAATGTAAAAAAATAAATGTTTATAAAGGTTCTTAAGGATAAATTTAAGGTTAAATCTGGTTTAAAGCACTTAAAGGAGGAACTTAGAAAAACTTCTCCCGTTATTGACCGAAAGAAAGGAATAGCTTCTATTGGTTGTATTGTCGATTTGGATCAATTTTCCGATGCGGAAGTCTTTTTTGAATTGTCAGAAGAATTTTCTTTGAGACCTAATGCAGTTAAGATTATAGGATATAAAAGTTTTTATGATAAAAATTCACCGTATTCCACACCTGTTTTTTCTGATAAGGATTTAGGATGGAACGGATCTGTGGAAAATAGTTATGCATTGGAATTTTTGAGTAGGGAGTATGATTTATTGATAAATTATTATACACAAGACAGTCTATTGATGAAGCTGATGACTTTAAAAACCAAATCCAGAATAAAAGTTGGTTTTGGTGAAGTTGATGAGAATTTTAATGATTTAATTTTGAATGTCCCAATCAAGGATTTTAAGACATTTAAAAAAGAACTAAAAAAGTATTTAATTGTACTAAAGGAGATTAAATAATGGAGCAATTACATGGTACAGGAGTAGCATTGATAACGCCTTTTAAAGAGGATTTTTCCGTTGATGTGGTGGCGTTGGAAAAAATTGTTGAGTACAATATAAATTGGGGAGTGGATTATTTGGTAGTTTTGGGAACTACTGCCGAGTCTTCAACCCTTTCAAAAGTAGAAAAACAAGTAGTCATTGATACCATTGTGAGTGCCAATGCTGGCAGATTGCCTTTAGTATTGGGGATTGGAGGAAACAATACTGCGGATGTTGTAAATGAGCTTCAATATTGGAATCTTGATAGTTTTGTTGCTATACTCTCTGTTTCTCCATATTACAACAAGCCTAGCCAAGAAGGTATTTACCAACATTATAGGGCGTTGGCGTTGATTTCTACAAAACCTATCATTTTATACAATGTTCCTGGAAGAACGGGAAGTACTGTTTTGCCAGAAACAGTCTTGCGTTTAGCAAATGATTTTGAGAATATTATAGGTGTAAAGGAAGCTTCTGGAGATATGGTCCAGGTTATGAAAATTATACAAAAAAAACCTGAAGGCTTTATGGTTATTTCTGGTGATGACTTTACAGCACTACCTACGGTTTTGGCTGGGGGAGTAGGGGTAATATCTGTCTTGGGACAAGGGCTTCCTCGCGAATTTTCTAAAATGATAACTTTAGGATTGGAACGGGAAGTAGATGAAGCATATAGATTACACTATGCTTTACAAGAAGGAATGGAACTTATTTTTAAGGAAGGTAATCCAGCTGGTATTAAAGCTATTTATGAAGTCTTTGAGTTATCTGGAGCAGCAGTAAGATTACCGTTGGTTGCAGCCACGGACACATTAAAAAAGGAAATTTCATATTTTTTAAAAGTATTTTCACGAGTACATGCTTAATTTTCGCAGTTTTATATAAAGTTAAAGCTTAGCCAAAATTATTGTCTGAAGATATGTACGGTCTTATTTTAGCATTGTAAAATGTTTTTTAAATCCGTTGATTATCCGTAATTTTGCAAAATGTTTTTGAAAATGAGACGACTACTTCCTATATTATTTTTTCTAACACTTTTAACATCGTGCAGTGAGTACCAAAAGGTGCTTAAGAATGAGGATGTAAAGGCCAAGTACGACATGGCCCAGAAATTCTATGATGAAGGTGATTTTAAAAGAGCAAATAGGCTTTTTGAACAAGTAGCTCCAAAATATGTTGGAAAACCGCAGGGAGAACGTATTATGTTCTTTTTTGCTGATTCCTATTATAAAATTAAAGATTATTATACTGCAGGATATCAATTTGAACGTTTTGTAAAATCTTATCCCAAGAGTGATAAAACTCAGGAGGCTTTATTTCTTGGTGCCAAAAGTTATTATGAACTATCCCCTAGATATTCTTTGGATCAAACGGACACGGATAAAGCTTTATTGAAGCTTCAAAACTTTATCAATACCTACCCAGATTCTGAATATTTGCCTCAAGCAAATATTATGGCCAAAGAACTTACAACCAAAAAAGAGAGAAAGGCCTTTGAGATAGCAAAACAGTTTACAAAGCTGGGAGAATTCTATACGTTGGATTATAATATTTCTGCAATAGCAGCTTTGGACAATTTTATTTCAGATTTCCCTGGCTCTATATACAAGGAAGAAGTTATGTATCAAAAAGTAATAGCAACTACCAATTTGGCATTGAACAGTACGGCAAACAAAATGGAACAAAGGCTATTTGATGCCCAAGAGGCATATAAAACATTAAAGAAGAACTTCCCGGAAACAAAATATCAAAAGAAAGCAGATGATTTGATGGGAAAGGTAGAAAAACAATTACAAAATTATTCTAAATAAAATCTTTATAGGATGAACATGAACGATTTAAAAAATTCGAAGGCTCCAGTATCAACTATTACCATTAACAAAAATGAGTTTGATGCACCGACCGAAAATATTTACGAAGCAATTTCAATAACTGCAAAAAGAGCAATCCAAATTAATTCTGAGATCAAGAAGGAACTTTTGGAAAAATTGGAAGAGTTTGCCACTTATAGCGATAGTTTGGAAGAAGTTTTTGAAAACAAAGAACAGATAGAAGTTTCCAAGTTCTATGAAAAATTGCCAAAACCACATGCTTTGGCTGTTATAGAATGGTTAGAGGATAAAATATACCACAGGAATACAGAGAAAGACGCATAGAGTTATGTTGGGCGGAAAAAATATCCTTTTGGGAATAACAGGGGGTATTGCTGCCTACAAAACAACTTTTCTTGTACGATTATTGATAAAAGCTGGTGCAGATGTTAAAGTAGTTTTAACGGATAGTGCCAGCTCTTTTGTTTCTCCACTTACATTATCCGCGCTTTCTAAAAATCCAGTGCTTTCTTCCTTTGTCAAGGAAGAGGACAATAGTATTTCGTGGAACAACCACGTAGAATTAGGTCTTTGGGCAGATTTAATGCTAATAGCCCCTGCTACTGCCAATACAATGTCCAAAATGTCACATGGTACGTGTGACAATCTATTATTGGCAACCTATCTATCCGCCAAGTGCCCCGTTTTCTTTGCCCCAGCCATGGATTTGGATATGTATAAACATGAATCCACCAAACTATCTTTTGAGCGATTAAAGTCTTTTGGTAATATTATGATTCCTGCCACTTCCGGGGAATTGGCAAGTGGACTTCACGGCGAAGGCAGAATGGCAGAACCTGAAGACATTGTCCAATTTATCCAGACTTATTTGTCAAAAGGACTTCCTTTAAGTGGAAAGAAAATATTGATTACTGCCGGGCCTACTTATGAAGCAATCGACCCTGTGAGGTTCATAGGTAATCATTCTTCTGGCTTAATGGGGTACGAGCTCGCTAAAGCTGCAGCCAATATGGGGGCAGAAGTTGTTCTGGTTTCTGGTCCTTCAGATTTGTCTGTTCAACATCATTCTATAAAGTTGTTAAAAGTGGTTTCTGCCGATGAAATGTACAATACAGTGCACGAGTATTACAAAGATATTGATATTGCTATTTCTGCCGCAGCAGTGGCGGACTACAAACCAAAGAAGGCTGCAGACCAAAAAATTAAGAAAAAGGAAAGTAAATTGACCATAGATTTGGTGAAAAACAAGGATATATTACTTTCTATGGGTGAACAAAAAGAAAATCAGTTCATTGTTGGTTTTGCTTTGGAAACCGAAAACGAAATTGAAAATGCACAAGGGAAGCTTAAAAGAAAGAATCTGGACGCTATTGTTTTGAATTCCTTGAATGATTCTGGTGCTGGATTTGGCAAGCAAACAAACAAAATATCTTTTATTGATAAGAATTTGAATATTAAGACGTTTGATTTAAAGACGAAGGCAGAAGTTGCCTTGGATATATTGAATGAAATAATTACCAGAATCCATGCGTAATTTTCTTATTGCATTTTTTAGTTTTTCTTTTAGCATTTTTCTTGGGGCGCAGGAATTAAACTGTACAATTACAGTTAATTCTGACCAAGTGGGACAAACCAATCAACAAGTTTTTAAGACTTTGGAACGTTCTTTAAATGATTTTGTAAATAGAACAAAATGGACCAACAAAGTTTATAAAGAAAACGAAAGGATTAATGCCAGAATGTTCATTACAGTGACAGAGTATGAATCTGATAGGTTTAAAGCCAACATACAGTTGCAATCTTCCAGACCCGTTTTTAACACTTCTTATGAAACCCCTGTTTTTAATTATAAGGATAATCAATTCGATTTTCAATATATAGAGTTTCAGCCTCTGGCATTTAACGAGAATGTTTTTGATTCCAATTTGGTTGGAGTCATTTCTTATTATGTATACATAATTTTGGGATTGGATGCAGATACCTTTGCATTGGAAGGTGGAAGCGACATGTATAGAAAGGCTCAGAATATTGTTACCCAGGCACAAGGCACGAGTTTTTCTGGTTGGAAACAAACAACAGGAGATAGAACACGTTTTGAATTGGTGGATAATTTAATGTCCAACACGTTTAGGGAATATAGAATAGCTATGTACAATTACCACAGGAAAGGATTGGACATATTGGCCGATAACAATAGTACGGGAAAACAAATTATTTCTGGAAGCATGAGATTGTTTGAAACATTGATTACTAGACGTCCCAATGCTTTTTTAATACAAACTTTTTTTGATGCTAAGTCAGAGGAAATTAGAAATATCTTTTCTGATGGCCCGAAAGTGGACATAGTTACATTAAAGGAAACACTCAATAAAATAGCTCCCTTCTATTCCACTACTTGGAATGAAATAAAATTCTGACCTCCATTTTTTTACAGGGTATAAAAAAGTATCTTTACAGCACTAATTTTCTATAAGTTGCTGTCAAACCTTTCTATAAAAAACTACGCCTTAATAGACCATTTAAACATTGAGTTTACCAATGGTTTTACTGTAATTACAGGTGAAACAGGTGCCGGTAAATCAATTTTATTGGGTGGACTGTCCTTGGTTTTGGGAAAAAGAGCAGATTTGTCTTCTTTGCGTGATAAGGAAAGGAAATGTATAATTGAAGCCGAGTTTGAAGTTGGGAGGTATAATCTCGAGTCATTTTTCAAATCCAACGACTTGGATTATGAAGCTTTGACTGTGATTAGGAGAGAAATCCAACCTAGTGGCAAATCCCGTGCTTTTATAAATGACTCACCGGTCACCTTGGATGTGTTGACAAAGTTGGGAAATAGGTTGATAGATGTGCATTCGCAGCATCAAACATTGCAATTAACCGATAATGATTTTCAAATGAAAATGATTGATGCTTTGGCAAATAATGGTTCTTTATTAGCTAATTATCAGAAAGAATTAAACAATTATAATTTAATTTTTGCTGAGTTGAAACAATTACAAGAGTTTCAACAAAATGCATCAAAAGACCAAGATTATAACAACTTTTTGCTGAAGGAACTAGAAGGTGCCCCCTTAAGGCCTGGTGTGCAGGAAGAGTTGGAAGAACAGTATGAGCAGTTGAACAATGTAGAGGTGATACTAGAAGAGCTGTCAAAAGGAAACCAGCTTTTAAATAATGAAGATATTGGAGCAGTTGCTTTGTTGTCACAGCTTAAGCAAGTTTCAATTAAATTGACATTTTTTGGAACACAATATAAATCTTTAAACGAAAGGATACAGTCAATTTTTATTGAGTTGGATGACATTGCCACTGAAATTGTAAGTAAACAGGAAGAAGTTGAGGCCAACCCGCAATTATTGGAAGAAGTAAATGGGAAGCTTCAAGTTTTGTACGACTTGCAAAAAAAGCACCATGTACAAACTGTTGAAGAATTAATTGATATAAAAGAGGAATTAACAATAAAGGTTTCTGCTTCAGAAAATGTAGAGGAGAATATTTTGGAAAAGGAAAACCAATTAAAAGAACAAGAAAAGGCACTTACTAAGTTGGCAGTAGAAATTAGCGGTAAGAGAAATAACATAATTCCTTTCTTGAGCAAGCAATTAATGGAAACGCTAACCTCTTTAGGTATGCCAAATGCTTCCTTTAAAATAGAGCTTCAGCCCGCAACTAATTTTAGAAGTAGTGGAAAGGATGATTTAACCTTTCTGTTCTCGGCCAATAAAGGAGGAGATTATGGAGAACTTAAAAAAGTTGCATCAGGTGGGGAAATGTCAAGGATTATGTTGACAATTAAATCCATTCTAACTAAATATGAACAGTTGCCCACCATAATGTTTGATGAGATTGATACAGGGGTCTCTGGAGAAATTTCAAATAAAATGGGTGATATCATGGAAGAAATGAGCAATACCATGCAAGTGTTTTCCATTACACATTTACCCCAAGTTGCATCTAAAGGTGCACATCACTATAAGGTTTATAAAGAAGATGATGGAGAACAGACACATACCAGAATCAAGAAACTATCTACAGATGAAAGAGTAGTGGAGTTGGCAGAAATGTTGGGAGGAAAGGATTTGTCCGATTCTGCTATTGCCCATGCGAAACAACTACTGAATTAACTTAATTTTAGATATCTTTGAATACTACTATTAAAATTTAAAATACAACATGGCATATAATTTATTGAAAGGTAAAAAAGGAATCATTTTTGGAGCATTGGATGAAAATTCAATTGCTTGGAAAACAGCAGAAAGAGTGCATGAAGAGGGAGGGACATTTGTGCTGACCAATGCACCTATTGCCATGAGAATGGGTCAAATAAAAGAATTGGCGGAAAAGACAGGTTCTGAGATTATACCCGCGGATGCAACTAATGAGGAGGATTTAGCTAATTTGGTTACTAAATCTATGGAAATTCTTGGTGGTAAATTGGATTTTGTACTTCATTCAATAGGTATGTCTGTAAATGTGCGTAAGGGAAGAGCCTATACAGATGAAAAATATGATTTTACAGCAAAAGGCTGGGATGTTTCTGCATTGTCTTTCCATAAAGTAATGCAAAGCTTATATAAAGAGGATGCAATGAATGAATGGGGAAGTATTGTAGCGTTAACGTATATGGCTGCACAAAGAACATTCCCAGATTATAACGATATGGCAGATAACAAAGCGTATTTGGAATCTGTTGCCAGAAGCTTTGGTTATTTCTTTGGAAAAGAGAAGAAAGTAAGAGTGAATACTATTTCCCAATCCCCAACGCCCACTACTGCAGGTCAAGGTGTTAAAGGGTTTGATGGTTTTATTAGTTATGCCGAGAAAATGTCACCACTTGGGAATGCAACCGCAGGGGACTGTGCCGATTATACGGTAAGTTTATTTTCTGATTTGACTAAAAAAGTTACTATGCAAAATTTATTCCATGATGGTGGTTTTTCTAACACAGGAGTAAGTCAAGAGGTGATAGAGAAGTTTTCATAAAAATCTTTTCATATAACGAAGGCCATCCCATTTGTGTGGATGGCTTTTCTTTTTTACATTCATGTATAATGGATTTGTACTATTCTTTTATAATTCCTGTGTACAACAGACCTGATGAAATAGGGGAGCTGTTGGAAAGCCTATTGTCCCAAGACTATAAGTCTGAATATGAGATTGTAATAGTGGAAGACGGTTCTTCATTAAGTTCACAGAATGTTATAGAAGGGTATAAAGATAAATTACCTATTACCTACCTACAAAAACCGAATACAGGCCCAGGAGATTCTAGGAATTTTGGAATGAAACATGCAAAGGGCAATTATTTTATAGTCCTAGACTCTGATTGTATTTTGCCACCCCATTATATAAGTTTTATGAATGCTTCTTTGCAAAAGGAATATGTACATTGCTTTGGAGGGCCAGATGCTGCCCATGAGTCCTTCAGTATTGTTCAAAAGGCCATTAATTATGCTATGACCTCATTTTTTACCACAGGTGGAATACGGGGAAGTAAAAAATCATTGAATAAATTTCAGCCTAGAAGCTTTAATATGGGAATCTCTAAGAAGGCTTTTGAGGCTACCAAGGGATATGGAAACATTCATCCAGGAGAAGATCCAGATCTTACTTTTAGAATTTGGAACAAAGGATTTAAAACCAAACTGATTCCTGAAGCGTATGTATATCACAAACGTAGAATTGACTGGAACAAGTTTTATATACAGGTAAATAAATTTGGAATGGTTCGGCCTATTCTTAACAGTTGGCATGCTGGAACTGCAAAAATAACCTACTGGTTCCCAGCATTCTTTTGTGTTGGACTATTAGGTTCAATTATGTTGATGTTTATAGGTATTAATATACCTTTATACGTGTTTGGAATTTATTTTGGAATTGTTTTCATGGACTCTTGGATTAAGAACAAGAATATTATAGTGGCTTTATTGTCAATTTTAGCAATAATTATTCAATTTGTGGGATATGGCTATGGTTTTTTAAAATCAACAATCCTGATTAATTTTAGCGATAAGAAACCAGAGGAATTATTCCCTAAACTATTTTTTAAAACAAATTAAATTGATAAAGAGATTGAAGTATGGACTAAGTAAAAGAAAAGTGAAGATTTTTCTATTGTTTGTGCTATGTTCCAGTTTGGCTTGGTTAATCAGTAATTTATCTGAATCTTACACTAGCAATTCTTCATTTGACTTAGAGTTTGTAAACATTCCAGATACCTTGCTTTTTAGTAATGTTTCAAAAAACAATGTAGATGCTAAACTTCAGGCAAATGGATTTCAATTTTTGAACTTTGGATTAAATCGAAAAAAAATAAATTTGGACCTTTCAACGGTTCAAAATAATGGCACCAAATATTTTATTCCTCAACAAGTCTATAAAAGACAGATTGAAAAGCAATTGTCCAGTTCTATCGACTTGCTGGATTTGGACAACGATACTATTTTCTTCGATTTTTTTAAGTTGTACATTAAAGAAATCCCCGTTGTTTCTAATTTAGGTATTACTCTGGCTCAAAACCATTTGTTGGAGGGTGAGTTGCTTATTAAGCCCAGCACAATTTCCATAAGAGGTCCAAAAAGCGAGATTGATACTATTATGAGTGTAAAAACTTCTTCGAAAGTATTGTCCGATCTTAATTCTGATTTTTCATACCCAGTAACATTGGTAAAACCAGAAGGACTTTTAAACACGGAATATTTGACTGGGACTGTAAAAATTTCAGGTATTGTTTCTAAATTTTCTGAAAAAATCATAGATGTGCCCATAAGTATTGTTAACCTTCCAGAAGGTATGGGTATACAAACCTTTCCAAATACTGTTTCTATTCTTTGTAAAGCTAAATTGGATGCATTAAAGGAATTAAGCGCTTCTGATTTTTTGCTTACTGTTGACTATGCCATGATTGAAAATAACCCCAATAACACTTTACCATTGCAATTGGTAAAAATACCCAACTCAATATACAGTGCACACCCTTTAGAGGCCGAAGTGGAATATATTTTAAAGAAGGAATAATGGTTGTAGGGCTTACAGGTGGTATAGGAAGTGGCAAAACAACAGTTGCCAAAATGTTCAAGGCTTTGGGCGTCCCGGTATATAACTCGGATAAAGAAGCCAAGCGACTTATGAAAAGATCCAAGAAAGTAAAGAAAAAAATCATTGAACTTTTAGGGGAAGAAGCCTACGTAGATAAAAAGATAAATAGATCTTATATCTCCCAAAAAATATTTACCAATGAAGGATTATTAAAAAAAATGAACAGCATTGTACATCCTGCAGTGAGAAAACATTTTTTGACATGGGTAAAAAAACAAGATGCTCCATATGTGATACAGGAAGCTGCCATTATTTTTGAAAACTCATCAGAAAGTAATTACGATAAAATTATTTTGGTAACTGCACCAAAAAAAGTTCGTATAGAACGCGTTGTGACTAGGGATGATATTTCAATACAAAAAGTTATGGAAAGAATGGGGAATCAATGGGATGATGACATTAAGATTGAAAAGGCAGACTATGTTATTGATAATTTAAACCTAGACGAGACTGAAAATGAGGTGTTAAGAATCCATAACCAACTACTTTATACTTAGACGAACTTAATAATTTTAACATAATTGTTAAGGTTTGGTTAAACACTTCAACTACAAGATGTTAAATTTCTAATTTTACAAAAATGAATAAGAGGTTATTTATACTTCTTGTAATCTTAATGACACTTTCCTTAATTGGGATAATTTTTGTTCAAGGATATTGGATTACAAGGTCGGTAGAGGATAGGGAGGAACAATTTTCCAACACGGTTTCTGAAGTTTTAAGTAGGGTAACTGATAAAATTGAGGAAAGCGAAAGAAACAACTATTTTGAACGATATTTTGGTCTGATAGAGAGTGCAGGAAAACCTAGAAGTTCTCAACTTAGTAATTTAGTTTTTGTAAACAGGGATGACAATTCCAACGAAATTCGCTTTTATCAACACGGAATTTTAGAGGAAGATTACAATATAGCATCCACGTTCTTTGATAATGGTTTTGGAATTGATACCAGTAGCGTTAAAAATTATACCAGCAAGAGGACCACAACAGTTTTTAAAGAAGATTATGGATTGGATGGTAGGCAGTATAAATTGACCCCCGTTCAACAATTAGAGAAAATTGGGGAATTGTCCAAAATGGAGAAGGCAAAGTTCGATGATATTTTTGGGCAAATGGCAAAAACTGTGCCCGTACATGAAAGAGCCTCCAGGCAAGAGATAGAGCTCTTGATTAGTAGGGAGCTTAAGAACCGGAGAATAAATATAGATTATGAATATGGTGTTTACAGTAAGGGATTGCCTACTAAGCTAAAGTCTAAGAAGTTTAAATTCTCTGAAAATAAACTTTATAAAGCTCCCATTTTTAAGGATAGCGAGGGAAACACAAATTTTTCATTATTGCTAAATTTCCCTCAGAAGAAAGAATTTTTGTTCAGGTCTATAATTGGTATGGCAATTTTGTCATTTATGTTTACTGTGGTAATCATAGTTGCTTACACAAGTGCAATTTTTCAATTATTAAAACAAAAAAAGATTTCGGAGATAAAAACCGACTTCATTAATAATATGACGCATGAGTTTAAAACACCTATAGCAACAATAAATTTAGCAGTTGAAGCTATTAAAAATCCAAAAATCATTGGTGATAAAGAGAAAGTGAACAGGTATTTACAAATGATAAGGGAGGAGAATAAAAGAATGCACGCCCAAGTAGAAAATGTATTGCGAATCTCTAGATTGGAAAAGAAACAACTGGAAATTAGTAAGGTTAGGGTGGATATGCACGACATTATCAATGATGCCATTGCTCATATTGAGTTGATAGTATCCGATAGAGGAGGATATGTTAACACAAGTTTAAATGCCAAAAGGACTGAAGTTCTAGGGAATGAAATGCATTTAACCAATGTAATCGTAAATATTTTGGATAATGCCGTCAAGTATTCAGAAGAGGCACCAAAAATTGATGTGTTTACGGAGGTGGCCAAGAATAGCATAGTTGTAAAAATACAGGATCAGGGAGCTGGCATGAGCAAGGCAGTTCTTAAAAAAGTTTTTGAGAAGTTTTATCGTGAGCACACGGGAAATATACACAATGTAAAAGGGCATGGTCTAGGTCTTGCCTATGTTAAACGAATAATAGATGATCACCAAGGTGAGGTTTATGCAGAGAGTGAAAAAGGAAAAGGAAGCACTTTTTATGTAAAATTGCCTTTAATATAAAAATTATGGAAACAATAAATAAAAAAATTCTTTTAGTTGAAGATGATCCAAATTTTGGAATTGTCCTAAAAGACTATTTGTCCATGAACGATTTTGATGTAGTTCTGGCCAAGAATGGCATGGAAGGTTTTGAAAAGTTTAAGAAGGATAATTATGATGTATGTATTTTGGATGTAATGATGCCTTATAAGGATGGTTTTACCTTGGCAAAAGAAATAAGGGAAAAGAACGAGAATGTTCCAATTATTTTCTTGACCGCCAAAACCATGAAAGAAGATGTTTTAAAAGGATATAAGGCAGGTGCAGATGACTATTTGAACAAACCTTTTGATTCAGAAGTTTTGTTAATGAAGCTTAAGGCCATAATTCAAAGAAAAGCATCAAATTCTTTGGCGGATAGTAAGCAGTTTGAGTTCACCATTGGCAATTTTAGTTTAAATTCTAAACTAAGATTTTTAAAATATAAGGACGAAGAAGCAATTAAACTTTCTCCCAAGGAAAATGAATTGTTGCGCTTACTGGCATTGCATGAAAACGATTTAATGCCCAGAGAATTGGCTCTTACCAAAATATGGAGGGATGATAATTATTTTACCTCCCGTAGTATGGATGTTTATATTGCCAAACTTCGAAAGTATCTTAAGAAGGATGATATTGTTGAAATATTGAACATCCATGGAGAAGGTTTCCGTTTGGTAGTAAAAAATAATGAGGTGGCAGAATAAAAATGCTCCCTAATATATTGAAGAGCCGTATGTAATTTGCATACGGCTCTTTTTTATAGACAGTATTTTCCATATTATAGTTGATGTAGTATTTCATCTACCATTTCTTCTGGAGTTTTGGTAATACTTATTGTTATGGCATTGTTTGGTGTTTCCAAAGTATTAAATTGAGACTTTAATAGGGAACTTGGCATATAATGACCAGTTCTTTGTTTCATCCGAGCGGATATTTCCTCAAACGTTCCTTGAAGATGTATCCAAACCACTTTTTTTTCTATTGTTTTGGATAATAACTCTCGATAAGATTCCTTTAGGGAGGAACATGCAATTATGCCTCCTTTGGGATGATTGATTGCCAACTCATTTAATCGTATTAGCCAACCTTGCCGGTCATCATCGTCTAAGGGGTTTCCAGCAGCCATTTTTCTTACGTTGACTTCTGGATGAAAATCATCTCCATCGTAAAAGGGGAATCCTAATTTTTTTGAAAGTAATGTTCCAATGGTGGTTTTTCCACACCCAGAAACTCCCATGATAAAGAAAATGTTTTTATTTGTATTATTCATTTAATTGATCTTCAATTGCTTGTATTGCATTTTGAATTTTATAGTTATAAGGAACCCATATTGTAGCTTTATTTTTTCTAAACCACGTCATTTGTCTTTTTGCAAATCTCCTTGTATTTTTTTTAATTTCTGATATGGCATGTTCCAAAGTCCATTCTCCATCAAAATATTTGAATAATTCCTTATATCCTACTGTCTGCAAGGCATTCAATTCTTTATTTTCAACTAAAGACTTGGCTTCTTCCAACAAACCTTCTTGCATCATAACATCTACTCTTTTATTAATTCTTTCATAGATAATCTCTCTTTCTGCGTTAATTCCTATAGTAAATGTTTTGAAAGGTCTTTTTATGTTCTTTTTCTTAAGGTATGATGAATAGGGTTTCCCAGAACCAATGGACACCTCCAACGCTCTAACTAAGCGCTGCGGATTTTCTATATCTACTTCTGTATAATATTTTTCATCTAGTTTTTTTAATTTTTTTTGTAACACTTCAATTCCTTTTTCTTCTAACAGTTTATTAAGTTCAATACGTATTTCTGGATTGATGTCTGGAAATTCGTCAAAACCTTTTGTGATGGCATCAACATAAAGACCACTACCACCTACCAACACCACAATATCTTTTTTTTTAAAAAGATTGTCCAATAGAGAAATAGCTTCTTTTTCAAAATCCCCAACAGTATAGGGCTCTAAAATACTTTTGTGCTGTATAAAATGGTGAGGGGCACTATCTAATTCTTCATTTGTAGGTACAGCCGTGCCAATTTTCATTTCCTTATAGAATTGTCTTGAATCCGCTGAAATAATATCAGTCTTATAGTATTGGGCTATTTCTATAGCGAGTTTGGTTTTTCCTATGGCAGTAGGGCCTATTATTGAAATAAGTACTTTTTTGGGCATTAATCTTCTTCTAATTTATGACCACATTTTCTGCAATAATCTGCATCTTCTCGTTTAATTTCTGCACCACAATTGGGACATGAACGCCCATCAACATTGTTTGAGCCCTCTTTTTTGGAAGCGTACTGGGCAGAAACAATTCCTGTAGGTACCGCAATAATCCCGTAACCAATAATCATGATTAAAGTAGCAATAGATTGACCAAGAGAAGTTTGTGGAGATATGTCACCGTAACCAACAGTTGTAAGCGTCACTATAGTCCAATATACACTATGTGGAATACTATTAAACCCATGTTCAGGACCTTCCACAATATACATTAAGGTACCTAGTAATACAGAAACTACCAACACAAAAAAGACAAAGACCATTATTTTTGCCCGGCTGTCCCTTAATGCCTTTATTAAGTTATTTGATTCACCAACAAATCTAGCAAGCTTTAGAATTCTAAACACCCGTAGTAACCTTAGTGCTCTAAAGGCAGTTAAATATTGGGACCCAACAAAGAAAAGGGCTAAATATTTTGGAATAGTGGACAGAAAATCAACTATTCCAAAAAAACTGAAAATATACTTTCGGGGTTTATTTATACAGATAATCCTTAAAATATATTCTATTGAAAAAAGAATGGTGACAACCCATTCGGAAATGTTTAAAAAAGAATGGTATTTTACATCGAACCTGGGGACACTTTCTAACATTACAATTATAATGCTATAAACGATCAATACAAGCAATGCTATATCAAAAATCTTCCCTGCGGGGGTATGAGTGCCATAAATGACCTCATGCAATTTTCTTTTCCAATCCGAATGTGGTGTTACATCTGTCAATGTTAAAATTTTACAGTTCCAATATTTTTACCCCTTTTCTTTTTCTTAGATAAGATTCAATAATATGATTGGTATTTTCATTTCCGTTCATATTTGTAATTACCGATTCTAAGATATGAATATTATTTATTTGATAATTGAGGTCGACAAAACCAAATCCCATAAAATGCCCCTTCTTTATTAAAATTGCACTGCTTTCACCCAGTTCCCTGCCTTTGTCAACAATGACCAAACTTTTTTGAAGTAGACAATTCATGTTTATGGCTTGGCTAACCCGCTCGTTATAAGCCTCAACATTTTCTCTATCAATACAGGCTCCTTGACATTTTCCCTCATTATACTTGGAACAGTTTCCTTTGGCTTCAGAAATACCATTCAATTTATCACACAAATGAAATTCTTGACTTATTTTAAACACATGATTTTTAGCAGAATGAAACCCATTGAAGGTCATGGCCCTATTTCTTTTACCTATGTTTTTTTTAACATTAAATGTAAAATAACCCTTGTTGTTTTCTGTTACATACACTGCATGGGAAAACAGTTTGTTTTTTCTTAAGACATTATAAATTGGCCTGTTCTTTGCCAACTCTTCATTTTCTTTTAAGAGGGCAATAAGCTCATTCCCTGTTTTTTCATAGGACACCTTTTTGGTCTCTTTTTGTAGTTTTCTTGCCTTTTCTCCATCATTGGTAAAATGCTGGTTTACTCTTTTTTTGATGTTGTTGCTCTTACCCAAAAAAATAATATCACCATCCTTATTGTGCATATAATAAACACCAACTTCCGATGGTAACTGTTCAACAATATCCAATTGCGTGGGAGAAAGTTCACCTAAGGTTTCATCCCTAACCACATCCTTTATAATAGATTTATTTGAATCTTTTGATAATAGCAGTTTGAACAATTTAATGGTTGCCAAAGCATCTCCATTGGCCCTATGCCGGTCGCTCACAGGAATTCCTAGGGAACGAACCAATTTACCCAAACTATAAGATTCTGCATCTGGCAGCAATTTTTTGGAAAGGTCAACTGTGCAAATCGTCTTTCTTTCAAAATTGTATCCCAAGCGTCTGTATTCAGTTCTTAGAATTCTATAGTCGAATTGAGCATTGTGGGCAACCAATACGGCATCTTGGGTTATTTCTATAATACGTTTGGCAACTTCATGAAACTTAGGAGCAGTTCTCAGCATTTTATTATTAATGCCCGTAAGCTTTACCACGAATGGCTGAATGTCTTTTTCAGGATTTACTAAACTTATAAATTTGTCCACCACTTTATGCCCGTCAAATCTATGAATGGCAATTTCGGTTATACCTTCTTCATTATACTTTCCCCCAGTGGTCTCAATATCTAAAATTACATACATTAAGTTAAAGGTAAGAAGTTAATGGTAGTTTCTTGCACCAAAAATACTACTTCCAATGCGAACCATGGTACTACCTTCTTTTATGGCAAGTGGATAATCCCCACTCATTCCCATGGAAAGTATTGTAATATTGGCGATTGAATTTTTGATTGTTGAAAAGATGGAATGTAGTTTTCTAAACTCTTTTTTAATTTGATTTTGATCTTCTGTGAATGTTGCCATTCCCATAAGTCCAACAATTCTGATGTTCTTAAGTTGTAAAAATTCTTCAGATTGAAGAATTTCGTTTAATTCATTTTCATCCAAACCAAATTTGGTGTCCTCCTCGGCAATATGAATTTGTAAAAGGCAATCAATAGTGCGATTGTTTTTTTTGGCTTGCTTATCTATTTCCTTCAGCAGCTTAAAACTGTCCACACCATGAATCAGCGAAACATATTCTGCCATATATTTCACCTTGTTCCGTTGAACATGGCCAATCATATGCCATTGTATGTCCTTTGGCAGTTTTTCCCACTTTTGGGTCATTTCCTGTATTTTATTTTCACCAAAAATACGTTGTCCAGCATCATATGCTGTTAGAATATCTAACACAGGTTTTGTTTTGGAAACGGCCACTAAAGTAACATGTTCCGGTAAGGTGTTTTTTATATATAAAAGGTTTTCTTTAATATTCATTTTACAATTCATAAATCAATAATCCACTTCGTAATTTTGGCTCTATGTAGGTGCTCTTGGGAGGCATCACCAACCCTGCATCTGCAACTGCCTTAATTTCGTTAATGGTAACGGGAACCATGCTAAATCCGATTTTAAATTTTCCACAATCAATTTCATTTTTCATTTTTTTTATATTGTTTTTCCCATAGCCATACTTAATTCTTTTATCATTTCTAAGATCTTTTATGGCCAAAATTGGGTCCAAAACAGTTTTGAAGAGGATTTGTGTATCCAATTTGCTCAAAGCATCGGTAAAGTTATATACTTTATTTTTAAGGTTTAGGCAATAGAATTCACCATCCAAGTACATAGTAAATTGATGTTTTCTTTTCGGTTTATATAATGGAAAACCAAGATTTTCTACTTCATAATATACATCAAGTTTGGAAAGAAACTCTTTTTTGCTCAACCCATTAAGGTCCTTCACCAATCTATTGAATTCATATATTTTTATTTCTGATTCTGGAATTAAGTAACTCATAAAAAAATTATATGGTTCATTTCCTGAATGATTTGGATTTTTTTCTTTGGAATTTGATGCAAACAAATGGGATGAAGCACTCCTATGGTGGCCATCAGCGATATATATGGAGTTCATTTTTTTGAATTCCTTCTGAATCAACGATATGGTATTTTTATCAGAAATTTTCCAGACTTTATGCTTTATCTTATCGGTAGTGGTAAAAAAAGAATTGGGCACCTCCATTTTTTTATTACAAACAATTTCAGAAATTAGTTCATTGTCTGGATATGTTATTAGAACCGCCTCTGCATTAAAACCAACAGTTTCCAGGTAATTGGCAAATAGTTCTTCCCTTGGCTGCATAGTTGCCTCATGCTTTTTAATGACATCATTTTTATAATCTTCTACACTGGTTCCACAAAAAATACCACAACAGGTAAAGTCTTCTTTCTCAATTTGATATATATATAAACTATCTTGGGCATCTTTCATGAGAATATTGTCCCGTAAAAACTCCATATATCGTTCATGGACCAATTTAAACCGTTTATTGCCAGATAATTTTTTGTTCAATTTATACCCAGGATGGATTATGTGTAAAAAAGAAAAGGGATTGAGGCTAAGAATCCCTTTGCGCTCTTTTTTTGTGTAGGCTTGATATGAACGCGATGCTACCAAAGCAGCTTTATCCTGAGAAGGCCTTATCGCCTTAAATGCTTTAATATTGGCCATTTTATTTGAATTGGGATGATATTATTTCAGCCTTTTTTGAGACGGAATAATCATAAAACCCTTCTCCTGATTTAATACCGAGTTTCCCTTTGTTTACCATTTTTACGAGCAAAGGGCATGGCATATACTTTGGGTTTTTAAAGCCTTTGTACATAACATTCAGTATAGATAGACATACATCCAATCCAATGAAATCAGCCAACTGCAATGGTCCCATGGGATGTGCCATGCCTAACTTCATTACAGTATCAATTTCGCTAACACCAGAAACACCATCTTGTAAAGCTTCAATAGCTTCGTTAATCATGGGCATAAGAATTCTGTTTGCTACAAAACCAGGAAAATCATTTACTTCTACAGGGATTTTGTTTAATTCTTTAGAAAGATTCATTATGATTTTCACCACTTCTTTGGAAGTCTTTTTTCCTTTAATAACCTCTACCAATTTCATTAGAGGAACAGGATTCATAAAATGCATACCAATCACATTTTCTGGTCTGGTGGTTTCATTTGCCAATTCTGTTATGGATATGGAGGACGTGTTGGATGCAAGAATGGTATCCTCATGACAAATAATACCCAATTCCTTAAAAATGGCCTTTTTAATTTTTGCATTTTCTGTTGCTGCTTCAATAACTAAATCAGCATTTTTCACTCCTTCTTTTATATCCAAATGGGTGGATATATTATCTAAAGTTGCTTTTTTCTCTTCTTCATCAATTACATCTTTAGCAACCATTCTGTCTAAATTCCTTGAGATGTTAACGATTGCCTTGTCGAGAGAGCTTTGGGAAATATCAATAAGGTTTACTTTGTAATTATATTGAGCAAAAACATGGGCTATACCATTTCCCATGGTTCCCGCTCCCAATACAGCAACTGTTTTCATTAAATGATTTTAAAAAGATTCAATAATTTGTAATGCCACTTTTAGGGCCTTGGTTCCCTGCTCTAAAGAAACAACAGGAACTGTATTGTTGTTAATTGCATCTGCAAAAGTTTCCAGTTCATCCAATATTGCGTTATTAGACTCTATATCAGGGTTTTCAAAATAAATTTGTTTCTTCTCGCCTTCAGCGTTTTGAAGAATCATATCAAAATCCCCAGGCTGTTCAGGCGCATCTTGCATTTTCACAACTTCAACTTTTTTCTCCAAAAAGTCTACCGAAATGTAAGCATCTCGTTGAAAAAATCGGGACTTACGCATATTTTTCAATGAAATTCTACTTGCTGTTAAGTTGGCGACACAGCCATTTTCAAACTCAATTCTTGCATTGGCAATATCGGGGGATTTACTGATGACTGAAACACCACTCGCATTTATTGTTTTAACTTCCGAATTTACCACACTTAAAATGGCATCAATATCGTGAATCATTAAGTCCAGTACCACGGGGACATCAGTTCCTCTTGGATTGAATTCTGCTAGTCTATGTGTTTCAATGAACATTGGATTTTTAATAGCATCTTTTACTGCTGTGAATGCTGGGTTAAAACGTTCTACATGACCAACTTGCCCTTTAATCCCATATTTTTTTTCCAAAGCTAGGAGTGATACAGCCTCATCCAGTGTATTCGTAATAGGCTTTTCTATAAAAACATGCTTTCCTTTTTCAATAGCTTTTTTTGCACAATCAAAATGCGAAAGAGTGGGGGTTACAATATCTATAACATCCACATCATCAATCAAGGAATTGATATTGTCATAATAGGTATAGCCAAATTCATCCATGGCTTTTTTACCATGTATTTCATCTGAATCATAAAAACCAATTAAATTATATTTTTTAGATTCATTAAGAAGACGCAAATGAATTTTTCCTAAATGTCCGGCACCTAAAACTCCGACTTTGAGCATAAAAAATGTTTTTTCAAAAATAGGAATATGTAATCATTTCCCAATGTATTATATAGAATAAAGAAATTATAATTCTCAATTTTAATTGTTTCTTAAATCAAGAAAAAGGTTTGGTTTTTTTAACTTAGCAAAACCAAAAACAAACTATTGAAAGATACTTTAAAGCATCAGGGTATGCGGAATAAACTTGCGGAAGTTTTATCCGATAAGGGAATAAAAGATATAAATGTTTTGAAGGCCATAAAAAAAATTCCTAGACATTTGTTTTTGGACAGTGGCTTTGAAGATCACGCTTATCAAGACAAAGCTTTTCCGATAGGAGCGGACCAAACCATATCCCAACCGTATACAGTAGCTTTCCAAACGGAGTTATTACGAATAAAACCCAATAATAAAATATTGGAAATTGGGACGGGAAGCGGCTACCAAACAGCGGTTTTGTTAAATTTAAAAGCTAAAGTCTATACAATTGAAAGACAATTGGAGCTGTTTAAGAAAACAAAACTTTTTTTTGGAAAAATGGGTTACCGTCCTAAGAAAATCATTTTTGGAGATGGGTATAAAGGGTTGCCGGAGGAAGCACCTTTTGATGGAATTATTGTAACGGCTGGTGCACCAGAGGTGCCCAAAGCCTTGATGTCTCAATTAAAAGTAGGGGGGAGGCTCGTAATACCAGTTGGTATTGATGAGCAAGTAATGACACTATTTGTTAGAAAGTCAGGAAAGGAATTTGAGAAAAAAGAATTGGGGTCTTTTAGATTTGTACCACTTTTGGAGGACAAAAATTAGTTGTTAAAGCTCTTTTTTATACGGTCTAGGTCTCTTTTATTGTCCCTATCTTTTATAGTTTCCCTTTTATCATATAATTTTTTCCCTTTTGCCAATGCAATTTTCACTTTTGCGAGCCCATTATCATTTACAAAAAGGTTTAAAGGGACTATAGTATTCCCAGATGTGTTGACTTCTTTTTGTAATTTTTTAAGCTCTTGTCTGTTCAATAAAAGTTTGCGTTCTGCCTTTGGCTTGTGGTTATAATGGGAACCATGCATATATTCATCTACTTGCATATTGATTACAAATAATTCACCCTTCTCATTAAACTCACAAAAGCTTTCAGAAATGGAAGCTTTCCCTAAACGGATGGATTTAATTTCAGTACCGGAAAGTACTATACCAGCAATGAATGTGTCCAATAGTTCATATTCAAACTTGGCTTTTTTATTCTTTATATTGATGTTTTTTTGCATAGACTTTGGCAAAAATAGAATAAATATGTGGTTTTAGATTTTAATAGGATTGAATTCTACCTAGTATCTTTGTAAAGAGTGTTGTGTTTCTTCGAACTGATTAAATAAAAAGGATGAAAAGATTTTGTTATATACTATTAGGTTTATTGTTTTTTAGTGGATGTAAGGAAGAGGTAAAACCTTTAACCAAAACAGCTCAGGAAATTGTTGATGCTTCTATTGAGGTAAGTGGAGGAGATTTGTATAGGAAGGGCAATATTTATTTCAATTTTCGCAACAGAGAATATCATTCAGAATTGATGGGAAATAGGACAATCCTAAAAAGAATATTTATGCAAGACTCTTCTTTAGTTGTTGATGTAAAAGAACCTAAGGAGTTTTGCCGTTATGTCAATGACCAAAAAGTTATTGTTCCGGACACACTTGCTAAAGCATATTCAAATTCCGTGAATTCAGTACATTATTTTGCAAAACTTCCTTATGGTTTAAATGATGGGGCGGTTAATAAAGAACTTCTTGGAATAATAAGTCTAAAAGACAAAGAGTATTACAAAGTAAAAATAACTTTTGATCAAGAAGGTGGAGGGGATGACTTTGATGATGTTTATATCTACTGGTTCAATAAAAACACTTTTAAGCCAGATTATTTGGCATATAAGTTTCATTCAGATGGTGGCGGAATTCGTTTTAGAGAAGCTTACAATGAGCGTTATGTGAAAGGCATACGGTTTGTAGACTACAACAATTACAAACCAAAAGAAAAAAACACGTCAATTTATGAAATAGATGAAGCTTTTGAAAAAGGAAGTTTGGAATTATTGTCCAAAATAGAATTGGAAAATATAAAGGTGAGCTTAGTTAATTAACTTGTAATCTTATATCAGAGGGAACACCATCAATTATTCTTACAATAAATAAGCTGCCATTATCATAATCGTCCATGGCTTCATATTTCTCTGTTCCAATTACCTTATTTACCATTTCGGGGGTAGTATTGCTGTGGCCGACAACTAATACATTACCTCCCAAATTATCAATTTTAAATTGTTCAATATCAATATCCTGTGGATTATAGTATTGTACTGTAATATCTTTTTTAACAGCCGCTGGAGCTGCTGTCATGGAAGTTCGTTCGTAGTCGGTTGTATATATCGCTGTCAATTCAACTCCATCTAAAACTTCTGCCCAACGAATTGCCCTTCCCAAACCATCCTGGTTTAGTTCAGGATCTTCATTTTCAGGATCGCTTCTATCTTTTTCAGCATGTCTAATAAAGTAAAAAGTTGAAACAACTGGCTCTTCCGCTGAAACAGGTTCTTTATCTTCTTTACAATTTAAAAAAACAATAAAAAGAAGTGAAAATAAAAGAAATTTAACTGATTTCATTTTATACTAGTTCAATATATTAATTTAACTAAATATAGTAGAAAATAGTATGTAATGCTATCAGTTTTTTGTTTTTTTGTACATGGTCAAAGTTTTGTCAACACTTTTATTTATTAACATAATTATATCATCCTATAGTCAAGGGATTGAGCTTCCAATTGATTATAGACAACATAATCTTACTGAATATAATTCCAGTTTATTCAATCCTACATTTTCCCTAAATGGCAGTAATGCACATTCAATTGCATTATGGAGTAGGTGGCAGTGGCAAACTATTGATGGTGACCCTACTTCAATTTTTGTTGGATATAATGGACGCTTATCACATAATACTAATGTTGGAGCGGGTTTTATTCAGCACAATACAGGTACTTTTCTACAAACAGGAGGAGTTATGAATTTTGCGTATGATATTAGTTTGGGTGGCAATACAAGTGTTTCGATTGGAGCCAATATATTTGGGTTTCAACAGAAATTAGCAAATGATATTTTTCAACCTGACCCAAATATTCAATTGCCGCAGCTAGCCCAGGCAAATTCTTTTATTATGCAAGTTGCTCCAGGAATTAGATTGAACGTTGACGGGTTCACTGTGGGATTTGCATCGGAAAATTTGATTTCCTTGTCCAGTGAAGAATCAAATACATCAGAAAAAGTGTATATGGCTCATACCAGTTATAATTTCCCTTTAGAAGTTTTTAGAGACACCACTTCATATATTGCCCCTTTAATCTATTTAAAATCTATACATGGTTATGACACCCAATTTGGGTTTAACACTTTGTTTTCTACTTCAAAATTTTGGGCTCAAACTGGATATAATAGTTTTTATGGATTTTCTATAGGAGGTGGAGCTAAGCTTTTTAAGCTTTTTTCTCTAGGAGCTTTGGTGGAATTCGGTACGGATTCCTCTATAGGTGATAAGGACCCTAGCTTTGAAATTGTATCAGCATTTAGTTTTGGAAAAAGTATTAGTAGTAAAAAAGTTGTCGATTTTGAGTTAGAAGACAAGGAAGATGTTTCTAATGAGAAAGAGATATTGGAACAAGAAAAATACTTAAAGGATCAACAAAGACAGGACTCTATAACGAAGGTTAAAGAAGTTGGCGCAAGAATTGCCCAGCAAAAAGAATTGGAGCAAAAGAGAAAAGATTCAATAAATACTATAAAACTAGGGGAGGCTGAAGTTGCAAAACAGAAAACTGAAATGGATAGAATTGCAATGCTAAGAGAACAAGAGTTAAGGAAACAAGATTCTTTGAATAGTATTAAGCAGGCTCAGTTGGATAAGGTGGCCCAACAAAAGGTATTAAATGAGAAACAAAATGATTCCATAGCAGCTGCTAGATTGTCACAGACTGAAGTGGTTAAGGCAAATGACACTGCGACTTTTGAGGAAAATAAAGCAAAAACCAAAGCACATTATGAAGAAGCTGTATCCGAGAACAATCAGCTTCCTGGGTACTATCTAATTGCCAACGTTTATAGAACCAAAGTTTATTTTGAGAAATTTATTAAGACATTGGAGGGTAAAGGTCTGCAACCAAAATCTTTTTATCGTACAGTTAGCAAATACAATTATGTATATTTGGAAAGGTATGATTCTATAGAAGAAGCTGAAAAAGCGAGATTGAGTAAATACAATGGTAAATATCCAGATAGTACCTGGATTTTTAGAATAAAATAAATAAGGTTTATTTTTTAATCTCCTTAGTTACCAAAAGATCTAAGTAAGCCACTGTATTTATTAAGTATTTTCTGTCCTTTGTCATTGTTGACATAGCAACTGCACCTTGTAGCATGGTGTAAAGTTGTTTTGCGAATTGTAGTGGCGGTACCGGTAACTTTAGTTCATTGTTATTTACACCGTTTTCTATAACCAATGCAATTTTGCCTTCTATTTCCCTAATAGTTTCTTTTGTGGCTGCGGCTAACAATGAGTTATTGTTTTGAGCATCTACACCAACGTTTAAGATGGGACAACCACCTAATTCATTAGTGAAAATATCATAGTTTTTGAAAAATCTTGTAAGGGAAAAAATCTTTTCCAAAGCTGACCCTTCAACATTTAAGCGCTCATCTATAGATTTAAGCAATTTCTTGCTATTGTATTCAAACGCTGACAAGGCCAAGGCCTCTTTATTTTCAAAATTCCCATATAAAGCACCTTTTGTTAAGCCAGTGGCATCGGTCAGGTCACTCATGCTTGTACCCATATACCCATATTTATTAAAAATGGGAGCTACTGTTTCAATAATATAAGCCTTAGTTTTTTGGGCTTTGGAGGTCATTTGGGTTTTATTTTTTACGAATATAAAAAAACTATATACTGTATGGTATATATTTTAACTAAAAATAGGCATTCATTATAGTGAATGCCTATTTGTTATAAATTAGAATATTATTTTACTAATTCATTTTGATTCCTAAAAACTAAATTATCATCAAAAGCATCTATTAAAATTATACTTTCGGCCTTTACTTCCCCACTTAGAAGTTCCTTGGACAATTTATTTAAAACCTCTTTTTGTATTAGTCTTTTTATTGGTCTTGCTCCATATTGTGGGTCATAACCTTTATTGGCCAAATAAATAATTGCTTCTTCAGTGGCATCAACAGTAATATGCTGCTTAGAAAGCATTTTTTTAAGTTGCCCTAATTGAAGCTTAACAATTTGCTTAATGTTATCTCTATTTAATGGAGTAAACATAATAATGTCGTCTATCCTATTTAAAAATTCGGGTCGAATTGTTTTTTTCAATAAACCAAGAACTTCCACTCTGGCAGCTTCTGTTGCACTATATATATCCTTATTGTCTTCAAATTTCTCTTGGATAATATGACTTCCCATATTACTGGTCATAATAATAATTGTGTTTTTAAAATCAGCAATACGACCTTTATTGTCTGTTAATCTTCCTTCATCCAAAACTTGTAACAATATATTAAATGTATCTGGGTGAGCCTTTTCAATTTCATCTAAAAGAACAACCGAATAGGGCCTTCTCCTTACAGCTTCGGTCAATTGACCTCCTTCATCATAACCTACATATCCAGGAGGTGCCCCAACCAGTCTACTAACTGAATGGCGTTCTTGGTATTCGCTCATATCTATTCTTGTCATGGCATTTTCATCATCAAAGAGATAGGACGCTAGGGTTTTAGCAAGTTCTGTTTTACCAACTCCAGTGGTTCCCAGGAATAAGAAGGAACCAATTGGTCTCTTGGCGTCCTGAAGGCCTGCTCTACTTCTGCGAATGGCATCGGAAACAGCTTGTATCGCCTCTTCTTGACCTACAACCCTTTTATGTAGAACATTTTCTAGCTTTAACAGTTTCTCACGTTCACTTTGAAGCATTTTTTGCACAGGTATACCAGTCCATTTGGCTACCACTTCTGCAATATCTTCACTGGTTACTTCTTCTTTTATTAAAGTTCCCGCTTCTTGCTGAGCTTCCAATTCTTTTTGTAATACCTCTAGCTGTTCATTAGCTTCTTTTATTTTACCATAACGCAATTCAGCCACTTTTCCATAGTCCCCATTACGCTCTGCACGCTCGGCCTCCAACTTAAAGTTTTCAATATCTTGTTTTGTTTTTTGAATATTGTCAACTACGGTTTTTTCACTTTCCCATTTGGCAAAAATTTCATTTCGCTCTTCTTTTAAGTTAGCTAAATCAACATTTAGTATTTTCAGTTTTGCTTGGTCATTTTCTCTTTTAATGGCCTCAATCTCAATTTCCAACTGCATAATTTTACGATCAAGAACATCTAAATCCTCGGGCTTGGAATTAATTTCCATCCTAAGTTTGGACGCCGCCTCATCCATAAGATCAATCGCTTTATCTGGCAAAAATCTATTCGTAATATAACGTTGTGACAATTCCACGGCAGCTATGACCGCTTCATCTTTTATTTGAACTTTGTGGTGGGCCTCATATTTTTCTTTTATACCACGAAGGATTGAAATTGCACTTTCCGTATCGGGTTCGTTTACAATTACTTTTTGAAACCGTCTTTCTAGTGCTTTGTCCTTTTCAAAATATTTTTGGTATTCATCTAAAGTAGTTGCTCCAATGGCACGAAGTTCTCCTCTAGCCAATGCAGGTTTTAGAATATTTGCAGCGTCCATGGCTCCTTGTCCACCACCAGCTCCAACAAGAGTATGGATTTCATCAATGAATAATACAATGTTTCCATCGGAAGAAGTAACCTCTTTTATTACTGCTTTTAATCTTTCCTCAAACTCACCTTTATACTTGGCTCCTGCAATTAAAGCCCCCATATCTAAGGAATAGATTATTTTATCCTTTAAATTTTCTGGAATATCGCCTTGTACAATTCTATGTGCCAATCCTTCCGCTATTGCGGTTTTACCTACCCCAGGTTCACCAACCAACATAGGGTTGTTTTTTGTTCTTCTAGATAGTATTTGAAGAATACGACGTATTTCTTCATCTCTACCAATTACAGGGTCGAGTTTGCCGCTATCAGCAAGCTCATTTAGATTTTTCGCATATTTATTTAAGGAGTTGTACGTATCTTCCGCACTTTGGGAAGTCACTTTGCCGCCTTTTCTTAGCTCATCAATTGCAGCCTGTAAATGTTTTTCTGTTACGCCTTGGTCTTTTAAAATTTGTGAAATTTTGCTTTTAGACTTAAATATGGCCAAAAGTAAATGTTCAATGGAAACAAATTCATCTTCCATTTTTTTTGCAATAATCCCGGCTTCAGTCAATGTTTTTCCACCTTCCCTGGAAAGCATAATATCTCCTCCAGAAACTTTGGGAAAACTTTCTAAATCTTTTTCAAGGATTTGATTTACTAAAGAAACATTGACATTTAGTTTCTTCAGAATAAAAGGCATTACATTTTCATCAACTTCTGAGATGGCCTTAAAAAGGTGCTCGTTTTCTATCTGTTGATGTCCAAAGCCCTGGGCAATCTGCTGTGCCTGCTGAATAGCCTCTTGCGATTTTGTGGTAAAATTATTTAAGTTCATTATAGATATATTTTTTGTTGTTATTGTTTACTTTTGAAATGTTATAGTCAACAACCCTACCAAGCAAAGGGATGCGACAAAATGACATATTTCACTAAGAAAAAGGAGACATTTTGACATCGTGTAAGTATTTGTGGTTTGCTCGACTTAACAATAAAATTAGTAAATGGGATTGATAAATAGTTTATTTGGAAAGAAGAATCCAGATGTGCAAAAGGAAAAAAAAGAAATTAAATGGATTCCATTGGTTTCCATAAATCAGCTTGAAGAAATTGCGGATAAATCTAATACTAAACTTCAAATTATATTTAAACATTCTACTACTTGTGGTATTAGTAGAATGGTGTTTAAGCTGTTTACCAACAGCTTTGAGGTTCCTGATAATAATGTGGATGCCTATTATCTTGATTTGCACCAGTATCAAGAAGTATCAAATGAAACGGGCTATAAATTTCAGGTGATTCACCAATCCCCACAGTTATTGGTCATTAAAAATGGAGTAGTGGTAGCCCATGCTTCACATGGAGCAATAGAGGAAATTAAGGTTAAAGATTATATATAAAAGAAAAGCCCTGTAAATCAGGGCTTTTCTTTTAATTAAAATGGTGTCGTTTAACTATTTCTTTTAATCTAAGTTTTAAGTCTTCTCCAGCATCATAAACCATTTGTTCATTACTTGGAAATGGTACCTGTGCTAGATTAAGCAAGGACAATTGGTTGTTTTCCAAAGCCCTTTTATCTCCATCGTGTTGTGCATAAATATGTTCAAAGATAAACTCACTGCTCAATGGATAAGAATTTATTTGTTGTTTGGACTTTAAATCTATGAAACTAACCTGGCCCACTACTTGGGCAGACTTTGTTTGTTCAAATTGATAAAAATCACATCTTATAGTTTTAAACTTATCTATTTTGATATCATTTCCTAAACTATCTTTTACCACGTTTCCGTTATTATCAAGGGCATAACTAAAGCCATCTTTAACTTGCTTTTCTTTTATGATTTGAATTTCCTTAATATGCTCTGGAGAAATATTTATTTCTCTAAAGGCGACCTTCATTTCATAATCATACTTTATTTCACTTAATGGAGAAGTATGGTACTCGGTCCACAAGTTGTCCAATCCGTAGGTGTTAAAATTTAGAAGTTCCTCCTGCAAGCGCTCTGGAACAATTTGTTCCGTATCATTTACCATATCTACTTTTACAAAATCCAACCCTTTTGTATATGCTTCTTCCATTTTTTGTTTGCTGTCCGCATAGCCTGGATTGATCTCATTTAGATATTTAAAATCCTCATATGCCTTTCTGAAATCATATTTTTGAACGGCGTTATCCAATAATGTCAATCCATTTTGGTACAAATAGTCTGATAGTTCATTTTTGGAACTGATGATTTTATTGCTATAATCTTTAAAAGCGAATTTGGCATTTCTATTTTCATCGTAAATAGGTAGTGGCAATATTGGCTTTATTCTTTCTTGAATACTTTTAAGATTGTTGTATCCATTATAAATATTTTCCAAATTTGCCGGGTTCCCATCTTTTTGCAAAAATGAAATACGCTCCAACTCTTGGATCATATTTTTCTCAAATGCTTCTTCTAACAATAAGATATAAGGTTGGTGCCCTTTCTTTGTTTTATTGTCTGCTAAGTTCTTTAAAGCCTTATTGATTGCACTGTTATAATTTCCAGTGTTAATGGCTTCCTGAGTTTTTTTAACCCCTCCGCAAGCGATTAAAAAAACAATGACGATACTAAAAAGTAATGCTTTTTTCATAATGATACATTTTAGGGTTTTGAAGGTTAAATCCAATTGCCGTGCCAAAACCAACTAAAATGGTAACGTAAAACGATAAAGTTTCTTATAAATCTGTTGAAATACTATATTTTTTAGGAATTCAAGCATTAACATAAAGGGATTAATATTTCTTTATTTATTAGGGCGATGAGCACATTTTTGACCCAACTAAATTGTTGATTTTTGTTTAATAAGTTTTTTATCTTAAATGGTTTTTCTTTTATTAAACAAAGCACAATTTGTATTTTTGCGCCTTATTCAATAGCCTATCATGCAAAGAGACATTAAAATATTTGATTTAATAGAACAAGAAAAAGAGCGCCAAAGTAATGGAATAGAACTGATAGCCTCTGAAAACTTTGTAAGTCCACAGGTAATGGAAGCTGCCGGGTCTGTTCTTACCAATAAATATGCAGAGGGATATCCTGGGAAAAGATATTATGGTGGGTGTGAAGTAGTAGATGTGGTTGAGCAAATTGCCATTGATAGGGCAAAAGAACTTTTTGGAGCGGCGTATGCGAACGTGCAACCACATTCGGGTTCTCAAGCCAACGCGTCCGTATACCACGCTTGTTTAAAACCTGGAGATACAATATTGGGGTTTGATCTATCCCATGGAGGTCATTTAACCCATGGTTCTCCTGTAAATTTTTCGGGAAGACTTTATAATCCTGTGTTTTATGGTGTTGATGAAGAAACAGGTGAGCTGAATTATGACAGAATTCAAGAAATTGCTGAAAAAGAAAAACCCAAAATGATCATTGCTGGAGCTTCAGCGTATTCCAGAGATATGGATTTTGAACGTTTTAGAGAAATTGCCGATAGCGTAAATGCCTTGTTATTGGCAGATATATCGCATCCGGCAGGATTAATTGCAAAGGGAATTTTAAATGATCCGATTCCCCATTGTCACATTGTCACCACAACAACCCATAAAACATTAAGGGGACCAAGAGGAGGACTTATACTGATGGGTAAAGATTTTGACAATCCTTTTGGTATTAAACTTAAGAACGGAAATCTTCGAAAAATGTCTGCATTATTGGACTTAGCGGTATTCCCAGGAAACCAAGGAGGACCATTAGAACATATTATTGCAGCTAAAGCCATTGCGTTTGGAGAAGCATTGTCTGATGAGTTTTTACATTATATGTTACAGGTAAAGAAAAATGCCGCGGCCATGGCCAGTGCTTTTGTTGCAAAAGATTATAAAATTATTTCTGGAGGAACCGACAACCATATGATGTTGATAGATTTAAGAAATAAGAACATCACAGGTAAAGACGCTGAGAAGGCTTTGGTCATGGCAGAGATAACTGCTAATAAGAACATGGTTCCTTTTGATGATAAATCACCGTTTATAACTTCTGGTATTCGTTTTGGTACTGCTGCAATTACCACTCGCGGGTTAAAAGAGAATGATATGGAAACTATAGTAGATTTAGTCGACGAAGTGATATGTAGCCCGGAAGATGAAAAAGTTCTGGGAAGTGTAAAAAGGAAAGTGAACGATTTGATGAAAAATCGTGCTTTGTTCAATATCTAATTTATCTTAAACTATTTTTTAGGAAAATGGAGCTTATTGGCTTAGAATATGAAGGTCATTCCTCAATATACTATTCTTGTACAAGTCATATACAATAGCTACTTCCCTAGATTGAATGTATAGTCCCCAATATTTATAATAGTCATTTTTTACACCTAAACCATTCTTCACTTTTGATAATTGGTTTTCCTCAAAAACTGGGATATACACTTCATATGGAGTTTCCAAAGCACAGGTGGTAAAAGACGAATGGTGTATGATGATTTTTTTTAGAATAGATTCTATTTGCTCTGGAATACTTTTAGGGTAAATTTTTTGTATTGTAAAAGAAGTTGTCGTTGTGTTGATATTTATTTCCTCAATATCTATATAAGTCTCATTTGTTTTTTCTAGATCAAGTAGAAATTTGCTAAAAGCAGTTAATTTTACTTTATTCTTTATGGATGATATACAATCCTCAAGATTTATGAGGTCATTGAATTGAATCATTTCAATAAGATTCATATTAAAATTCAACTCCAATACTAGATTTATGGAAATATCTCTTGACGAATAGGAACGAATAACTGCATTGCAAAAATATTCCTTTTCTAATACTTGCTTGAAAACATCAAGACCTTTTACATGAATTGTATTATCACTATCAAAACGAAATGAATTAGTATATACATTTTCTCTTAAAGACATATTAATGGAATTATAACAAGCGTCTTTAACAAAACTATATCATTAAAATCAATGTATTTTATATAAAAACCATAAAAAAAATATGGTTTTATACGATTTTAATAAAAATGAAAGTATTTACTGACAGGAGTATTAGATAAACCCTCTTTTTTTCGCCTCTGTGATTAAAGCAAGATCATTCTGTTTATCAATTCCAAAGATTGTTTTTAAGTGTCTTTTTCTATTTTCTATACTTGGTAAAGAAATGGAGACATAAGAAACTATGTCCTTTGTTTTAGTTCCCAATGATATATAATAAAGTATTTTTCTATCATTTTCATCCAAAACAATATCATTTGCCATAGTTTTTCTAATGGCAACCAGAGCTTTTGAAGAATAATATGGAGGTACGGTCATCACAGTATTGACCAAGTCCCTTAGGGATTTTGGGTCAATATCAGATTTCACCATATAACCGTCAGGGTTTACAGATTTAAGAATGCTATTTATTCGATAGTTATCATTAAATGAGGACATGAAAACAACTTTTGATTCTGGCACTATAGTACGGGCCAAAATTCCTAAGTCTTCCCCAGTTTGTGGTCTTTTCTCTTCAGAAGTAAACATTTGGATGTCCAAGAAAATAATATCATAATATAAGGATTTACTTGAAGCTTCAATTTTCTCCTTACCAAGATCATATGAATTGGCAATATCAACATGGACTTTATAGTCTTCAAAATCAATATCTTCCAATATGTATTTATAACCAATGATGGTCATTTCATGATCGTCAACCGCCAATATTCTTAAATTTCTCATATTCTTTAAGACTATCTTTTTTTTTCGCAAGATACGAAACCTTTATCAAATCATATTTGGATCTATTGGTATTGTGAGAGTTACAATGGTCCCTTTTCCAATTTCACTATCTATTTTATAAGAACCTTGTAGCTTTTTCATTCTAGAAGTAATGTTCTTTAATCCTATACCTTTTCTTCTTTTATTAGCAATGAAACCTTTGCCATCATCTTTAATATGCACAAGAATGGTGTTTGCCTCTACATTAAAATTTACTGATATATTGCTGGCCTCAGCATGTTTTAGACAGTTTTGAAGGCATTCTTGGACCACTCTATATAGATTTATTTTAATATCTCCATGCAATTGGTCCCATTCCATATCTTCATTGTAAACAAAGTCATAGGAAATGTTTCCTGACTCTCCGATTGTTTGGAGCAAATCCTGAATGGAAAGAATAAAATTAGTTACCTTTTCATAAGAATTATGATTTAGTTCATGGGATATGGTTCGTATTTCTTCTTCCACTCCCTGCAATTTTTTAATTAACCCCTCCCTTTTCTCAACGACATCATCACCGGTCTTTTTATTCAATCCAGAAAGAATTAAACGGATACCCAACATTTGTCCTAAAATACCATCGTGCAGTTCTTCAGAAATTCTCTTTTGTTCAAGGTGCTTGCCCTCTTCTACTTTCTCTTTTTGGGAAAGCATCAAATTAAAAATCTCTTCATTACTTTGCTGCTGGCTTTGTTGGAATTCCAATTTTTGGGTTTTTATACGTTGGAATATAATTACAAATAAAAGAACCCCCAGTAACAAGGAGGTAACCGCAATGCCAAACCATAAGCTTTTTTGTTGGTCCAATAACTCATTTTGCTCAATAAATTCATTGGTTTCAAAGCGTATACGTGCAAATTTATCCCGTATTCTACGATCTTCTTGCTGTAAACTGTCATTGAGCTTAAAGTATTGTTGGGCATATAAAGCTGCATTCTTAGAATCAATATTTGGTAAAAGTTGCAAAGTTTTTAATAACCTTTCATAATTCTTACTTTGTTCCGCCAAAGTTTTGGATTCCTTTAGATGTAAAACGGCGGTTGCAGTATCTGCCTTGTTTAGATAATATTCGGATAGACCATAATGAATAATAGACAAACCTTTAATGTTTTCCAAACTGTCTTGTATTCTTATAGCTTTTTTTAAAAGATTGAGGGGTTCAGCAGAGTTGTGATCCAATTTAATTGTGCTAACCGCTAGGTTAGTTAAAGCTTTAGCATACAAATCAGGGTTATGAAAAAATAAGCTGTCATTCGCAAGTACAGTTTTAAAATAATGGCTGGCCTTTTGGTGTTGGTTCTGTTCTTGATAAACATTGCCTAAATTGAGTTGTGTCATAGGCTCTAGCGTCCTATCTTTAGTAGAGGTTAAGTTTAAATATTCCAATGCTTGTTGGTGGTATTCCAATGCCTTGTCATACTCCTTTAAACTTAAAGCAATGTTGCCAAGTAGATTATAGTAGCTATACAGACGACGATATTGGTTATATGGTTTTATAAGTTCAATGGCCCTAACCGTATTAATCTCACTCCCTGTGTAGTCTCTTGCACCTTCCTGAACCAGAGCCATATTGTATAACATTCTTGCCGCATGTATTTCATCTTCTATTGATAGATATATTCGTAAAGCTTCCTTGTAATTGTAATAGGAACTATCTAAAACTTTATAATCTTGGAAAAATGTTGCTAAATCCCAATGAACTTCTGCGTGGGCAATGGTATCCTTTGTTATCCTGCATAGATCCATTGTCCTATTATTTAATTTTCTAAATAGAGTAGAATCTGGCAAATTAAGATAGGCAAGGGATATGTTGGAAAAATATTTGGTTTTTAAGGAATCATTATTTAGTTTTTCAGAACTATCGTACGCTTTTTTTAAAGCCTTTCTTCTTAAATCTAAAGGAAGGTCTATATTTCGTCCTTCCTCATTTACCCAATATAGAATGCTATCGTTTTTGGTGGGACTACTATTATTAACAAGAACCTCTTTTTTGCTACAAGAAATAATAAGGACTAATAGACTGTAGATAAATATCTTGTATATTTTTTTGTAGTAAAAATGGTTATTCATTGTATACAAGATATAAAAAAAGCCTCAAATTATAGATTTGAGGCCTTTTAATATATTTAAACTACTACTAATTATCACCACTTCCTCTATCATCTCTCTCATTGTGACATGTATCACAAGCTTGCTCATATAATGATTGGTCTGCGGTTTCGGTTTCACATGAAAATAAACCAAGAGTGAATACTGCTACTGCTAAAATGCTCATTACTTTTCTCATAATCTAAAATGTTTAGGGGTTATATAAATATTTCTGGGACTAAAGTATTGTAGATATAAGGAGAGTGAAACTTGCTAGAGTTTAGTTTAGTGAACACCCCTTTTTTAAGAGTATTCCTTCAAGTTTTGTGAGTATTGGATTAATTTAAGGTGGAAAATGTGCTTTTTGCCAACACTTTTTTCAAAGAATCAATGTTCTTTTTGTAGGATTTTGAAAAGGGAAGTTGCTCTTGACCCACTTTTAGGGCGCATATACTTTTTCCATAATTTATTCTGGAAACATAGTCCATGTTAAGTATATAGCTTTGGTGTACCCTTATGAAGTTTTTTGGAAGATTGTCCTCAAATGTTTTTAGTGTTTTAAATGCACTGACTACGCGACCATCTTTCATAATAAAATCTGTTGCATTGTTGTCTGCCTTTAAATAAAGAATCTCGTCCGTATTTAAATATTGAAAGTCACTATATGATTTTATACAAATGGTAGGTACCGTTTTCTCTTTTGGCACTTGTTTTTTTAAGTACATTAAGGTTTTAAGAATATCTAATTCATTATAAGGTAACAGCCAATAATCAAAAAAATTGTTTTTTAGGGCCTCATAAGCGTAATCTTTGCTTTTAGACATTCCAATAATCATTGGCATGGCAGTAACATACTTGTAGAGTTCATTTACCAATTCAAAACATTCAGTGGCATTTTTATCCAAATTAATAAAGACCACATCAGGTAAGTGTTTTAGAATAATGTTCAATCCCTGATCACTATCCTTGGCCAGCCCATAAAAGACAAAATCACCATAGTCTTCCAAGTAGTGTTGAAATTGTAAACTAGATGTGGCGTCCGAATCTATAATGATATATGTATATTCCATGGATAACATTATAATTTATAAAATTATAGTTTCTTGAAATTCCCCTACTATATATTTACCATAGAATATATATGGTTTTGATTGTAATCGTCTGAAAATTAATCAATTTGAAGGAAAAATACTACAATTGAGGAGATTATTTATTTTGAACAAACTCATAAGCTCCAATATCCGGAGAACTAGTTCTGTCGGTTCCAATAATATCTAGAGGGAGTGTTTGGGCAGCATTAGTATCTCCTTTATCTATTACTTCCGATTCCTCGCCAATCCTGAAGTCGTTTTTTTGAACTTCTATAAAATTTGTAAGAGGATTTAGGACAATAGAATTATATCCTGGATTGTCGAGATCCAATATTGGATTGCCAACCACAAGATTGGAGGATTCATTGTACTTTAGTGTACAATTCTTGAATGAAAAGTTAAAAGAAGCCAATTCGTTGTTCTGCAAAAACAGTTCGTGGGTGTTGTTGCCGTCTACAATGCAATTTGTAAAATTAGCTTCAACTAAATCCTCCAATACAGTACCGTTTTCGGTCTCAATTAGGTTATCTATTAAAAGAGATGGGCTGTTACGGAAGCCATTGTTCCAATAATTTGCAATTGTAGCGTGGGTAAAATAATAAGAACCTCCTAGATTACAATATAATGATGAAGCCCCTGCATTGCCAAGAACAAGATTTTCCCCAATGATTGATGCTGTTCTAGCCCATAGATTAACACGTGAACTATTATGAATTTGAGAATTTCTAAATGTTAGAGTGGGGGAGCTTAAAATTCCATCGCCCTCTGCCAATATTCCGATAGTGGCATTTTTTATTGTTAAATGATTTATTTCATTGTTTATGCTTCCCGGAGCTAACCATATGGTCCCCCATTGGCCAGGAATGTATTCAAATTCTGGTTCAAGTCTATCTCCTTCAAATATCACCTCATTTTCCATTTCAGCAACATCTAGACTTAATTGCCCTTGGACCTTTATAGAGGCATTGTTTTGTACAATAATTCCAGAATTCTCATGAAAATGAACCCTTGCCCCAGCATTTATGTTCAAGGTTTCATTCTCAGGAACAGCAGCGTACCCATAAACAACATAGGCCTTTTCATTGGTAAGTGTAAGTTGTGAACTTTCAAGAATAAAGCCTTCAACACTAATTTCATTCCCTTCTTCATCCACTCCCAAACCCAAGGTTTCTTTAGTGCCGTTTGACAATTGTTTTGGGAACAGGAAAATGGCATCCTTGATCAGGGTAACCAATTGTACTTTTTGAGTATTGCCATTGGATATAAATTGTAAGGCATCTGTATATAAAAAATCTTTTTCATTGGTTGGTGCAATATCAAAAGTGGTCTCAATGAAAATAAAAATACTGTCTTTTGCCAGAATGGGAATATTGTTAAACTCTTTTCCCGCAACTCCATCAACATTTAATCTATAATTACTGTTTTCTCCATTTTCCAAATTAATATGGGGTATCTGTATATCTATATTACTTTTATTGTACACTTTTAAGGAATAGGTGCTACTGCCAATATTGGTGAAAACAGTATCCAAATAAACAGTATCCTTGGAGAACTCTAAATTCCCTATACTAGCCTGATATTCAAAATCTTTGCGACAAGAGCTCCAAAAAAGAATTAAAACCAAAGCTAAGATGGAAAGCAGATATCGTTGCATATAGGAACTTCAGAAAAGATTTAGTTAGAAAAAATATCCTCAATGTTTTTGGGCACTTTCATTGGTTTGCGGGTTTTAGCATTGAGAAGACAAAATTTAGTTTCAGAATGCACATACAAATCACCAGTTTCTTTATTGTACATCTCTACGGCCCTAATAGAAAAACAACCCTCTGTTTTGACAACATAAGTGCGTACAATAATTTGGTCATTCAACTTAGCTGCATTTTTGTATGTGATGTTATGATTAATAACGACCCAAATGACGGAATCTTGTATGTCCTTAGAAGCCAATAGTTGCCAATGTTCTCTAGAAATATCCTGAATCCAATGTACATATTGTACATTGTTCACATGGTTTAGGTCATCCAAATCACTTTCTTTGACCCGGATAACTTTTTCGTGAACATTCATTATTTTTTCATCAATTTAACCTCAAAGAGCTTGTCCCAATACTTGCCCGTCACAAAAAAAGTTTCGGTTTTTGGGTTATAGGCAACACCATTGAGAACAGAATTAACCTCGTCCCATTTGGCTCCTTTCGTCACTAATTTCTTAAGCCCTCCAAAATTAATAACCCCTTCAATGGCACCACTTTTTGCATCAATAATCATCATGCTTTCTTTTTCATATACATTGGCATATATTTTTCCTGCCACATATTCAAGTTCATTTGCCTTGTTGAAAATGGATTTATTGGTGACTATTTCTATGAAATCTTCTTCAATCAAAGTATTTGGATCCAATAGCCATATTTTTTCGGACCCATCACTCTTGTATAGTTGTTTGCCATCATTACAAAATCCCCAGCCCTCTTTACTTTGTCCATATTTAAAACTACCAACTTTTTTAAACTCATTTAAGTCGTAAATAAAACCAGTACCACTTTGCCATGTCAATTGGTAAATTTTGTCATTTAATATGGTAATCCCCTCTCCAAAAAAGGCATTTTCCAAATCAATTTTATTTAACACCTCCCCAGTTTTATAATTAACCTTTCTTAGGGAAGAACTTCCCCTTTTTCCGGTACTTTCATATAAAGTGTCTGCATAAAATTCCAAACCTTGGGTAAAAGCCTCATTGTCATGAGGGTATGTGTTAATTATTTCGTAGGTATAAATTTCCGGAGAGCTGGCTGATAAAATCTTTATTTCTTTTAACACCTCCCCGGTACGATCTTCGTAATCTATGGATGCCTTTATAGTTTTGTTCCCCAACTTGGCAACATTTAATTGAATTTTGTTGTCTTTTACGGTTAATTCTTGTCCATCTATGGTATAGACAACATTGTTTATGGTCTTTCCTTTTTTATTTTTTAGGCTAATACCAACAATTTCATTTTGACTAAATTGTTTTTTGTTTCCCTCAAGTTGAATATCGAAAAGTTCAGATGTAGAAACATTTCCACCCCCGCAAGCATTAAGTAGCAGGGTTAATGAACTGAGCATTAAAAATTTATAAAAATTCATGGTTTCATGTTAATAAGTAGGCAAGTTATCCAATAAAATTTAGAAAGTAAAACGATTGCTTCAAATTTAAAAGGTTGTATATTTGCCATTGGCAAGTCCTACACGACCAGCTCCTGCAGAATCCCCCAGGGTGGGAACGCAGCAAGGGTATGTGGTTGAAGCGGTGCGATGTAGGTAGCTTGCCATTTTTTGTGCCCAAAAGTTAAGTATAACACCTCCTTTTTTTCATTCTCTTATTTATTACTTTATTTGCATATTTATTACACTATTATGAAAGGTAAAGTAGTATTGATCACCGGTGGTTCTTCTGGAATAGGAAGAGCAATAGGTGTTTTTTTAAAGTCAAAGGAATTCACTGTTTATGGAACAACAAGAAATTTAAAGAACCATAAAAATTTTAATGAATTTGAACTGTTACAGTTAAATGTTAGTAATACAGAAAGTATTCAAAGTGCTGTTAATCATATTATTGAAAAAGAGGGAAGAATCGATATTTTGATTAATAATGCCGGTGTTGGAATAACTGGTGCGGTAGAGGAGACCCCACATGAAGAAATCCTAAAAGTTTTTGACACCAATTTTCATGGCCCATTGCATATGATAAAGGCCGTTTTGCCTCATATGAGAAGCCAAAAAGAAGGTTTGGTGATTAATATAACATCTATAGCAGGATATATGGGATTGCCGTTTAGAGGGTTTTATTCTGCAACCAAAGGAGCCTTAGGACTTATTACAGAAGCTTTAAGGATGGAGACCAAGGACTTTGGAATTAAGATTACGAATTTGGCTCCTGGAGATTTTGCTACCAATATTGCCGCTGGAAGATACCATGTACCATTACTTGACGACTCTCCATATAGGGAAAATTATGGTACTACTTTAAGCACGATGAACGAGCATGTTGACAATGGCAGTGACCCAATTGATGTAGCAAAGGAAGTCTATAAAATTATTGGAACAACGAAACCAAAAGTGCATTATAAAGTTGGAGAATTCATGCAAAAGTTCTCAATTGTTTTAAAAATGGTATTACCGGATAAAGTATATGAGAAACTATTGCTAAACCATTATAAGTTGTAATTTTACATTCTTGATAACAATCATTTAGCTAATAATAATTTTAAACCAAGTATAGAATGAAATTTTTCATAGACACGGCCAATTTGGGACAGATTAAGGAAGCTCAGGAATTAGGAGTTTTGGATGGTGTAACCACTAACCCGTCCTTAATGGCAAAAGAGGGAATTACAGGTAAAGACAATATCTTAAAACATTATGTGGATATCTGCAATATTGTTGATGGAGATGTAAGTGCAGAGGTTATTGCTACCGATTTTGCAAATATGGTAAAGGAAGGAGAAGAATTAGCGGAGTTGCATGAGCAAATTGTGGTAAAGTTACCTATGATAGCTGATGGTGTTAAAGCATGTAAATATTTTTCTGATAAAGGTATTAGAACCAATGTAACATTAGTTTTTTCTGCAGGACAGGCTCTTTTGGCGGCAAAGGCCGGTGCATCGTATGTTTCTCCTTTCCTAGGACGTTTGGATGACATTTCAACAGATGGTTTAAATTTAATTGCAGAAATACGTCAGATATATGATAATTATGCTTTTGAAACAGAAATTTTAGCAGCATCTATAAGACATACAATGCATGTGATTGACTGTGCTAAAATTGGGGCGGATGTTATGACGGGTCCCCTATCATCTATTGAAGGTTTGTTGAAACACCCATTGACAGATATTGGTTTAGCAAAATTCCTGGCAGATTATAAAAAAGGAAACTAAAGAGCCATAAAATTTCCGGACAATAAAAAAAGCCTTGAAGAAATTCAAGGCTTTTATATTTTAATATGTTTTGTGCTCGTTAGAATGAAGTATAAAGATTGGCAAATGCATCGACAATATGGCCGTCTTGGGCAATAAATGCTTTGTTTGGGTCAAAGACAATCATAGTATGTGCAATTTTAGTATAGTCTTCGGCTCTATATTGTTTGGACAAATCCAATCCTTTGGAGTCTAACATATTCATCCAAATTTTATTATCAGTTTTTACATTAATACCAACAAATTCATAATCTAGGTATTTGCTGTTTAATTTAGTAATATGCTCCGTTATATTATCAAAGTGTTTCTTTTGAGTGCCAGACCAAAAATAGAAAACTACTTTATTCCTACTTGCTATATCCTTTAATTGTACTTGCTGCCCATTGGTATTATACAAAGTGATATCTGGAATTTCCTTATTGGGCTGTATTTGCTTTATGTTTTTATAAAGGGCATCTATTTCGGCAATATGCTTATTATGGGCCGAAAACTTATGAAAAGAAGCTATAAAAGAGTCATTGTTTATCTCCACATCATTTTTTAATAAATAATCAACGGCGACATTTCTAAAAAGATTGTCCCTAAGATCCTTTTGTTTTACACAACTGTCGATCAACTTTAGCTTATGTTGATAAAAATGAAGGTTGTTTTTCACAATGCCATTTTCAACGGCACATTTATGGGAACAATCATTAAAAGATAAGTTTCCATAATGAAACTTCATAAAGTCATAATAGGGTCTAAAATAAGTTAGGTTCTTATTGTTGAAGCTAATGTTTTTTCTATAGTCATAAAAATTTTCCGAAAGATTGTGGAATCTATCTTCACCTGCCTTTCTCTTATGGTAAAAGGGATATTTTTCCTTAAATGTATAATAGTTATAGTCAATACTGGCTTGCGCCATTTCAATAGCATTGCTAGATAGGTCAACGGAAGCTTGTAAATCTAATAAACCCTCTTTTTTTTCATTTCTTAATGAATCTATTTTTTTTGAAAATACCTCTGGTTCGAGTTTGTACAATGAGTGAATAAAATGTACTTCTTGCTCTTGTGTCAAGAACATATCAATCAAAAAATTATTGATTTCTTCTCCTTGTCCAGAAAATGCAAGGGATTCATCAAAATCTGAAGTATTTAAACGAGCTAAAATACTATCGCCTTTTTCAAAGTATACATATTGTAATTCTGGCGCATGATTAAAATGATGTAGCCCTTCATTAACAGAGTCCAATTTAAAAGAAAACCTATTTTGGGAGTCCAATTTTGCGGAATCAACGACTACATCATCCTTGTAAAGCACAACATAATTGCTCGTGGGGTTTACAATTTCACCCGCAAAATATACTGTTGAGGTCGATTTTTTTTCAACCGAACTACAACCAATAAGTAAAAACGTACATAGGAAAGGTAAAAATTTATCCATATATAATACATCCATATTCTAAACAAAGCTACTAAACCCTGTAAATACTGATTGTTAATAGGTAGTTAAATGTTGCAAAACCCTGTTAAACCATGGACAAAGTACAAGCTTTTTAAGTTTATTGGTTTAAGGGACTAAAATTATCTATTTTCGCAAAAAATTAAATTAAGCTATGTTATCTGTATCAAACTTATCGGTGCAATTTGGAAAAAGAATCCTTTTTGATGAAGTTAATGTATCCTTTACACAAGGGAACTGTTATGGAATAATTGGAGCCAATGGTGCGGGAAAATCTACTTTCCTAAAAATTTTGGCTGGGGATATTGACCCAACATCTGGACACGTACATTTGGAACCCACAAAGAGAATGTCCATCCTTGAGCAAAACCATAATGCATATGACGAATTTCCGGTATTGGAAACAGTAGTAATGGGCAATAAACCTTTGTTCGCAATAAAAAAGGAAATCGATGCTCTTTATGCAGATTATAATGATAAAAATGCGGATAGAATAGGGGAGTTGCAAGTGGAATTTGAAGAAATGGATGGTTGGAACGCGGATAGTAATGCTGCCGCTCTATTGTCCAACCTTGGTATCAGTGAAGAATTCCACCATATGACCATGGCGGAGATGGATTCTAAACTAAAGGTTAGGGTATTGTTGGTACAGGCATTGTTTGGGAATCCAGATGTTCTTATCATGGATGAACCTACAAATGATTTGGATTATGAAACTATTGGTTGGTTGGAGAACTTTTTGGCTAACTATGACAATACGGTGATTGTTGTATCACATGATAGGCACTTCTTGGATTCTGTATGTACACATATTGCAGATATAGATTTTGGTAAGATAAACCTCTTTTCAGGTAACTATACATTTTGGTACGAGAGTAGCCAATTGGCATCTAGGCAACGGGCACAGCAGAATAAAAAGGCAGAGGACAAGGCAAAGGAATTACAAGAGTTTATTCAACGTTTTAGTGCTAATGTGGCAAAAAGTAAACAAGCCACTTCTAGAAAGAAAATGTTGGAAAAATTAAAAGTTGAAGATATTAAGCCTTCAAGTAGAAGATATCCAGCTATAATATTTGAAAGGGAAAGAGAAGCCGGAGACCAAATTTTGAATGTGGATAAGCTATCTGCTTCTTCTGAGGATGGCGATCAGCTGTTTAATAATGTAAACATTAACTTGGCAAAAGGAGACAAAGTAGCTATAATTTCTAGAGACTCCAGGGCAACAACCGCTTTCTATGAAATCATCAATGGAAAGAAAAAGGCAACAGAGGGAAAATTTCAATGGGGAGTAACTACCAACCAATCTTATTTACCCGCCAACAACGAGGAATATTTTAATGAAAATATCAATCTAGTTGATTGGTTGAGACAATGGGCAAAAACTGAAGAAGAAAGGGAAGAAGTCCATATTAGGGGTTTCCTTGGCAAAATGTTATTCAGTGGGGAAGAAGCTTTAAAGAAATGTACTGTTCTTTCTGGAGGGGAAAAAGTACGTTGTATGTTGAGTAGAATGATGATGCTCAGGGCCAATGTTCTTATGCTGGACGAGCCTACCAACCATTTGGACTTGGAAAGTATTACGGCTTTTAATAACTCTTTAAAGAATTTTAAGGGCACAGTTCTCTTTACTACACATGATCATGAATTTGCACAAACCGTGGCAAATAGAATTATTGAATTGACGCCAAAAGGAAATATTGATCGTTACTCCACTTTTGACGAATACATGTCCGATGCATCCATAAAAGAGCAACGCAATAAAATGTATTCTGTTAATTCATAACATTTTTTTTTACTTAATTATGATTTTAGGAATGCTAAATGTTAGTTTTAGATAAACTTGAATTAAATTATTAAAATTTATTTGCACGGTTTAAGATAAGTTGTATCTTGTCCATGAACCTAGACAGTTCACCGAGAAACACTATATTTTATTGCCCCCATGAAAGACCTATTAAAATGCCAATTGGCAATTTTGTTGACTCTTCTTTTCTTCAATTTTGGCCAATCTCAGGAAGTGGCCATGGCCATTGTTCCAAGAATAACACATATTGATTCTGAACATTCCATTGCCAAGGGAGCACGGGAATCTGGAATACATAATACCCTTTCGAAAGCCATAAAAGTGGCCAAGTTGGAAGAAATACTGGATAATGATGGTGCATTTACCTTTTTTGCACCCTCGGATGAAGCTTTTAAAAAATTTCCCCAAGAAAAATTAAAGTCTTTAATTAAGTCAGAAAACATCAAAGAATTACGTGCACTTTTGACATACCATATTGTGGCCGGTAATTTTTCTGCCTCTAAAATTTTGAGTGCTTTGTGCAGAGGTAATGGAGTTGCTACTTTTACCACTTTACAGGGAACAAAAATAACAGCAACTATAGATGGTGTGGATATTGTCCTAACAGATGGCCATGGGAATTCAGCAAAAATCACAAAGGCTGACACAAATCAATGCAATGGTGTTATTCATGTCATTGATAGCGTAATCAAGCCTAGTAAAGTGGCCCTACCTTAATTCTGCCCCCAATTCCTTTTCATATCGATAGCGGAACTTCTCCATTATCTTGTCTATCTTCTTATCGGTTAACGTATTATTGGAATCTTGTAATGTAAAACTTACCGCATAGGATTTTTTTCCGCTAGGCAACTTATTTCCAGTATATACATCAAAAAGAGAAACATTCTTTAAAAGAACTTTTTCAGTCTGTAGTGCAATATCATAGACTTTTTTAAATGGAACATCATTATCCAATAACAATGCTAAATCCCTTTTTACGGCAGGATACTTAGGTATTGTTTGGTAAACAATACTATTGGATTTTGCAGCTTCTACAATATTGTCCCAATTAAAATCAGCAAATAGAACTTCCTGTTTTATATCAAACTCTTTCAGTATAGATTTTTTAATGACACCAAAAGAAACTATTTCCTTTTTGGAAAAGGTTATTGTAAGACCTTCAGAAAAAATGGAGTTTTTTGTATAGCCACTACTGGTATTGACAATGCCAAGGCGTGCCAAAATAGAATCTATTGTTGATTTTAAAAAGTAAAAATCTGATTTTTTTGTAGAAATGGCCCAACTGTCCTCAGCTCTATTTCCAGTAACCAAAAGTGACATGTGTTTATTCTCTACCCTTTCATTGAATTGGTGGTAGGTTTTACCAAATTCAAAAAACTTTAGACTAGACCTTTTTCTATTAATATTGTATGAAATAGCTTCCAAACCAGAAAAAAGAATAGATTGTCTTAGGACTGATAAATCCGAACTCAGAGGGTTCAACATATGAACATCATGCTCTTCATTTATTCCGTCAATGAGTTTGTTATAATCAGGATTGGTAAGACTATTGGCTAAAATTTCATAAAACCCATTAGATGCTAAAAGATCGCCAACAATGTTTTGTAGTTTATAGTCTTCAAACTTTGATGTAGGAGCAATAGAAGCATTTAATTTTTCCTTAAAATCAATTTTGTTATACCCATAGACCCTTAAAATCTCTTCAATTACATCGACTTCCCTTTGTACATCAGTTCTATAGAAAGGAATTGTTATGCCCAATCCTGTTTCCGTAACGTTCTGGACTTTGATGTCCAAAGAGGAAAGAATAGATTTAATAGTATCTCTTGGGATTTCTTGTCCAATAAGTTTATTTATTTTATCAAATGTTAAAAATACTTGATAGTCATCTTTTTTATTGGGATAGATATCCACAACTTCCGAGGTAATGTCACCGCCGGCAATTTCCTTAATAAGAATGGCAGCTCTTTTAAGGGCATACTCAACGTTATTTATATCTATTCCACGTTCAAACCGAAAAGAAGCATCAGTGTTTAACCCATGTCTTTTAGCTGTTTTTCTAATTGAAATAGGGTCAAAATAAGCACTTTCCAAAAATATTGATGTGGTATTTTCGGTAACACCAGAATGTATTCCGCCAAAAACCCCTGCTATACACATGGGTTTTTCACTGTCACATATCATTAGGTCATCCTTATGAAGTTCTCTTTCTTCACCATCTAAAGTTGTGAATTTTGTGCCGGAAGGAAGTGTTTTAACAACAATTTTATTTCCTTTTATTTTAGCAGCATCGAAAGCATGAAGTGGTTGCCCCAGTTCGTGCAATACATAATTGGTAGCGTCTACAACATTATTGATAGGACTTAAACCAATTGCCTGTAGTCTATTTTTTAACCAATCTGGTGATGGTTGAATAATAAGATTGCTCATGGTAACTCCACAGTATCTAGGAGCAAGTTCATTGTTCTCTACTTCAACATCAACCTTTAATGCCCTATTTTCAACATTAAAATTACTTGCAGAAGGCGTTATTAGTTCTTTGTTGATTTCTTGTTGTAGAAGCCCCGCCTTTAAATCTCTGGCCACTCCATAATGACTCATGGCATCTGAACGATTGGGTGTAAGACCAATTTCAAAAACCTCATCATTTTCTACTTTAAAAACTTCTGAGCATGGAGTTCCTATTTTTATAGTGTCACTAAGAACTAAAATCCCATCATGGCTTTCTCCTAAACCAAGTTCATCCTCGGCACAGATCATCCCATGACTTTCCTCTCCTCTAATTTTTCCCTTTTTAATAGTCCAGGCTTGACCTTCCTTATCGTACAAAGTTGTTCCAATGGTAGCTACTGGGACCGTTTGTCCTTCTTCTACATTTGGCGCTCCACAAACAATTTGTAAAGGTTCCTCCAATCCAACATCAACCGTAGTAAGCTTTAATTTATCGGCATTTGGATGTTTAACGCAAGTAAGAACTTTACCAACTACCACACCTCTTAATCCTCCTTTTACAGATTCAAAAGGTTGAATTCCTTCTACTTCTAAACCTAAGTCGGTTAAGAGTTCTGCAGTTTTGTTGGAATCCCAATCAATATTTATAAACTGTTTTAGCCAGTTGTAAGAAATTTTCATCAATGAGTTTTAAAGCAACCAAAGATAAAACAATGTCGGTATACATTCAATAGGGATGCAGTTCTATTATTGAGGGAATTTTGGACTAGGCTATACTTTCGATTTTAATACCGCTTGCCTCAATTATTTGATGGATATCCTCATCAAGAATTTCTTTCTTTTGGTCGGCAAATTCCAGGAATTCTGTATATACAATATCCAATTGAAGTTTTGTAAGTTCGTACCCAATGTTTTTTGCCCTGTATGCTAGAGCAGCTCTTCCACTTCTTGCTGTGAGAACAATAGAGGACTCGTTTACTCCAACATCTTCCGGATCCATTATTTCATAGGTTTCTCTATTTTTTATAACTCCATCTTGATGTATCCCCGAACTATGGGCAAAGGCATTAGAGCCTACAATAGCCTTATTGGGCTGTACGGGCATTCCCATTTTTTGCGATACCATTTGGCTGGTATCATATAATAACTTGCTGTTTACATTGGTATACAAATTCAGCGATGGATGCTGTCTTAAAATCATCACCACTTCTTCCAAAGAAGTGTTCCCTGCACGTTCTCCAATACCATTAATAGTGCATTCTATCTGTCTCGCCCCATTTATTACACCAGCAATGGAATTTGCCGTTGCCAACCCTAAATCATTATGACAATGACAAGAAAGTGTGGCCTTGTGGATTCCTTTTACATTTTCTTTTAAGTATTTCATTTTTGCACCGTACTCCTCTGGTAGACAATATCCCGTAGTGTCTGGAATGTTAAGCACTGTTGCACCCGCTTTTACAACTTCTTCGCATACTCTTGCTAAAAAATCATTATCCGTTCTACCTGCGTCTTCTGCATAGAATTCTACATCTTCCACAAAAGTTTTGGCATATTTAACGGCTTCAACGGCCCTTTCTATAATGGCATCCCTATTGGAATTGAATTTGAATTTAATATGCGAGTCAGAAGTACCTATGCCTGTATGAATTCTTGGCTTTTTTGCATGCTTTAATGCTTCGGCAGCTACCTCGATATCCTTTTTTACAGCTCTGGTAAGACCACATACCGTAGCATTTTTCACCAATTTTGCTATTTCATTTACAGAACCAAAATCACCTGGACTGGAAATAGGGAAACCTGCTTCAATTATATCCACTCCCAAATTATCCAATCGTTCGGCAATGACCAATTTTTGGGTAGTATCTAATTTACATCCAGGGACCTGTTCACCATCTCTAAGAGTTGTATCAAAAATTTGTACCTTATCTTTACTCATATTATTTGCATAATTTTAAGCTCTTAAATTTACATAATTTTAAGCAACCTTTACGAAGTTATGGTTAGCTAATGCCAAATTAGCGAAAAGCAAAAAACATTTACAACGCCAAATTATATTACGGTGTATTTAAAATGTTGATATACAATTATTTAAATTATATTTTTTACGATGACAAATGCCCATAAAGATACACTGTTTGTTTTGATTAAATCTCTTTCAAAATCTGAAAAAAGACAGTTTAAATTGTATGTAGGGCGTTTGGGAGTAAATACGGATGCCAAATTTTTGGCTTTGTTCAATTTATTGGACAAAATGAAACTGTATGATGAAAAGACAATTTTGGATAGTGGAGTGGTAAAAAAAACCCAGTTGTCCAACCTTAAGGCTCATCTGTACAAACAAATATTGGTAAGTCTTAGATTGAACCCAGTGAACCAGAACATAAGGGTTCAAATTCGTGAACAATTGGATTTTGCCACAATTTTATATCAAAAAGGCCTCTACAAACAAAGCCTGAAAATCTTAGATAAAACAAAGGCCATGGCCATAGAGAATGAAGAAAAAAACATTGCCTATGAAATTGTGGAGCTGGAGAAAATAATTGAAACCCAATATATTACGAGAAGTATTCCTGATAGGGCAGATGAATTGGCCATACAGGCAAAAGAGCTTTCTGCCCAGAATGTAATGACCAGTAAACTTTCCAATTTATCCTTACAATTATATGGAATAATGTTAAAGGTTGGGTATGTTAAAAATGATAAAGATTATCAGCAAGTACAGGAATATTTCGAAAAGCATTTACCAAAATATAACATCGAAAATTTAGGATTTAGAGAGAAATTATGGCTGTACAAAGCACACTTATGGTATAGTTTTTTAATTCAAGATTTTTTATCATGCTATAAGTACTCCAGTAAATGGGTAGACCTTTTCTATGAACATGAAAAAATGATTTATCTAAATCCAGTTTTCTTTTTAAAGGGAAACCATTATTTATTGGAATCCCTATTTTATGTGAGGTATAGTACCCAGTTTAAGGAGACGTTGGAAAAGCTTGAAAACATAGTAAAGAGTAAGGAGTTTCCAAAAAATGACAACATAAATTCATTGGCCTTTTTGTATATAAATTCAAACAAGCTAAATCAGCATTTTTTGGATGGAACCTTTGATAAAGGTCTGTATTTAGTGAATATTATAGAGTACGGAATAAACAAGCACAGGGATAGAATAGATGAGCATCATATCATGGTGTTTTATTATAAGATTGCCTGTCTTTACTTTGGAATTGGAGATAATAAGAATTGTATTCTTTATCTTAAAAAGATAATCAACAATAAGAATCTTAAAATGCGCGAGGACCTTATGTGTTTTGCGCGTGTATTAAGTTTGGTGGCACATTATGAAGCTGGAATGGATTATCATTTAGAGGTGCAATTAAAAAGCACATACAAGTTTTTGTTGAAAATGAACGACTTACATGCCGTGCAAAGGGAAATGATTAAATTTTTGAGAAAATTAGGCGATATCTACCCACATGAGTTGAACAATGAATTCCAAAAGCTTTATGACGAGCTTAAAAAATATGAGAATCACCCTTATGAAAAGCGAGCCTTCCTATACTTGGATATTCTTTCTTGGTTAGAAAGCCATTTGCAAAACAAGCCTGTTGCCCAAATTATTAAGGAAAAAGCCATGACATTAACAAGATAACCCTTATTGCCCTTCTCGTAGTTAAGTTGTTAAATTATTGCCAAAATCTAGTTAAAAACAGGAAGATGGTAATTATAGTCCTGCTTTTTAGTTATTTTAATAACTTAAACCATTCAGATTTTAAATATACCCAATCCAATGTTTAAGGGGTTGGAAGTTTAATAATTAACCAACCTAATCATGAATAGACGTAATTCACTTAAGAAGCTAGTTATGGCTTCTGCCGGACTGGTAGCATTGCCAGCTTGGGCCCAGGGATGGGAGGCAAGTACTATTGAGCTCCCCCAACTTTTTCCTATTGAGGAACAAGAAATACTTACAGCTGTTGCAGATACAATCATTCCTACAGGTGATTCCGTTGGAGCATTATCTGTTGGAGTGGAAAAGTTTTTGCAGCGATTGTTTGCCGATTGTTATGAACAAGATGTGCAAGACAATATAAAAGTTCAACTAAACGCATTGGATGCATCTGCAAATAATGAATATGAACAATCTTTTGTGCTTTGTGACCAATCCCAAAGAGAAGCATTGTTACTAGCTTTGACCGAGGTAGAAGAATCACCGGAATCCAACTTTTTTAATCTTGTAAAGAATGAAACCATAAGAGGGTTTAGAACTTCTAGAAAAGTTATGATGGACCATCTAGATTATGTAATGGCCCCAGGTTATTATAATGGATGTGTAGATGTCAAGGAAACGGAAACTGCAAGAAAATAGATTATGGCAAATTTTAATATAGACTCAGAAGAGAAAAGAACATATGACGCCATAGTTATTGGTTCTGGAGCCAGTGGTGGATGGGCGGCAAAGGAATTATGTGAAAAAGGACTAAAAGTTTTGGTTCTGGAACGAGGGAGAGAAGTTAAACATGGAAGAGATTACCCTACAGCATCTAAAGCCCCATGGCAATTTGACTATAGAGGTACTGTGCCTATTGAAAAGAGGACTGGTTTTAAAAATGCAAGATTTCTTAGTGAGTCCATATTGCCCTTTATGATAAAAGATGATGAACAGCCATATGTGCAGGAAAAACCTTTTCAGTGGTTTAGGGGATATCATATGGGGGGAAAGTCTATGCTTTGGGCAAGACAGACACAACGTTGGAGTGATTTTGATTTTGAAGGCCCAAAACGAGATGGATTTGCAGTGGATTGGCCTATACGTTACAAGGATCTTGCCCCATGGTATGAACATGTAGAAAAATTTGCAGGTATTGCTGGAAGCAATGATGGATTGGCCGAATTACCGGATAGTGTTACCATGAAAGGTTTTAACACCAATTGTATTGAGGATTATTTTAAGGAAAGTGTAAAAAATAATTATGAAGGACGATATGTAATTCAGGCGCGATGTGCACATTTAACGGACCCTCAGGAAATTCATAAACAACAAGGGCGCTCCAAGTGTATGCACCAAAACCAATGTTTTAGGGGTTGTTTGTATGGAGGCTATTTTAGCAGCAACTCTTCAACCTTACCATGGGCGGAAAAAACAGGGAATTTAACCATTCGACCACATTCTGTTGTACATTCCATTATTCATAATGATAAAAAGAAAAAAAAGAGTAGGGCAGAAGGAGTACGTGTAATAGATGCCCATACCAATGAAATGATTGAGTTCTACTCAAAAATAGTTTTTGTAAATGCATCAACTATTAACTCTAATGCAATCTTATTAAATTCAACCTCAAAAAGATTCCCAGAAGGTTTGGGTAATGAGAATGGGCTTTTGGGAAAGTATATGTCCTGGCACAATTATCGTGGAAAGGCGAGTGCGGAATATGAAGGTTTTAGAGATAAAAAAACAAGTGGACGCAGGGCAAGTCATGCCTATATGCCCAGATTTAGAAATGTATTTAAACAAGAAACCAATTTCTTAAGGGGATATGCTGCAGGTATAAGTGGAAGTAGAGGTAAATCAACAGATACGGATATGATCGGTGGACAATTGAGAGACAATATCCTTAATCCTAAATTAAATGATAATTGGAATATTAGTAGTTGGATGATGGGAGAGGTTGTTCCTACGGAAGAAAACCATGTTCGCTTGCATAAGGAGTTAAAAGATAAATACGGAATACCACAAATTGTTATTTCTTGTGATTGGACGGAAAATGATGATAAGATGGTAGAGGATTACATGGAGCAGACCCAAGATATGTTTGAAAAAGCTGGTTTTGTTAATATTGAAGTTAGGGACACCAAATCCGCTCCTGGATCCGACATACATGAAATGGGTGGTGTAAGAATGGGACATGACCCAAAAACATCCATATTGAACAAATGGAACCAAATGCATGCCTGTAAAAATGTATTTGTTACTGATGGTGCCTGTATGACGAGTACAAGTTGTCAAAACCCAACATTAACATTTATGGCCATCACTGCTAGAGCAGCAAACTATGCTGTTGAAGAATTAAAAAAGCAAAACATATAGGTTTTGGATTTTTATACGTTTGTAGTAATAGAGTAGTGTTTATTATTTAATTCAATATGATGCCTCAGAAGAAGTTCCTCTTAGTGCATCATATTGTTTTTATGCACTTTAATTTTGGTTAATGCTTGGAGTTTGTAAACTGAACTGGTTGACCAAACCATTGGATAGTTTCTCAAACTGGTCGCTCTGTGCCATGTTCCTAACTTTTATTGGGTCAAAATTTCCATTAAAATAAAGAAAGGAACCATTGATATTGTTATTGTTGTATATCAATATTTCTTTGACCACATCTCTTTTTTCCCTGATGGAGATCACGTTTCTCTTTGTTTCATCATTTTTTCTGAAAACTTCAATAAAAGAAGTACCTGTTATGCTATTCATTTGGCTGTTAAGGAAGTTGGTTCTAGATTCTGTTGCACTTGGAAATTGCATATAGCGTAAGTCTTTAGTGTTACCTACCAACGACTTCATTTCAGGAGAAATGTCACTAATGAGCGACAACATAAATTGGGGAACCCTAATGGCGGTAACCTGATTGTCATTTTTATGTGCAGCATAAAAACTGTCAATGGAATTGTAGCTACTACATGAAGTTATCAAAAGAAAAAACAACAAAAAAGAAAATTTGCGTATCATAGTTATAGTGTTTAAGGCACTAAAAGTAGGGAAAAAGTTATAAACACGCATTCCAAACTACGTCGTCGGGTGGAGAGGCAATTAATTGAAGCTCTTCCTTTTTTACAGGATGAATAAAAGATAAACTTCTGGCATGTAAGTGAATGCTTCCGTCTTTGTTACTACGGTCAAAACCGTACTTTAAATCCCCCTTTATTGGACATTTTAATGCGGTAAGTTGAGCCCGTATTTGGTGGTGACGGCCCGTTTTTAAATCAATCTCTAGGAGGTGATAATTTTCAAGTTTCTTCAAGATTTTATACTCTAAAATAGCTTTTTTACTTTCTGGAACTTCCTTTTTATGGGCGTAGGATTTATTCTGCTTGGTATTACGCTTTAGCCAATGAATAAGAATACCTTGTTCTTTTTCCGGTCTATTTTTAACCACGGCCCAATAGGTCTTTTTTGCTTCCTTTTCCGCAAACAGTTTATTCAATCTAGGTAGCGCTTTAGAGGTTTTGGCAAAAACAACAATTCCAGAAGTTGGTCTATCCAGACGATGTGCCACTCCTAAATAAACATTACCTGGTTTGTTATACTTATCCTTTATATATTGCTTAACTACTTCACTTAATGGCACATCCCCTGTTTTATCACCCTGAACAATATCACCGGGCCTTTTGTTGATGACAATTAGGTGATTGTCTTCATATAAAACTTGAAGATTATTGGAATTTGAAAGTGTTTTATTGCTCACTAAAAAGAGATTTTTTATATCTAAGGGAAAATAAAAGAATAAAAATTCCTCCAAGTGTAACGGATACATCTGCCATATTAAATATTCCTGTTTTTAAAGGTCCTAAGTTAATGTGCACAAAGTCCGTAACAGAACCATAGGCCACACGGTCAATTAGATTTCCTATTCCACCTCCGATAACAAAAGCAAATGCTACAATCAACCATTTATTTAAATTAGTTTTTTTAAGAATACTAAATAACAGAATCAATAAAATTATAATAGGAAAAATTTGTAATAGAATGGTTTTGAGAGGTTGCGGAAGATTTTGTCCCGTTCCCAACATGGCCCCTGTATTTTCAACGTTGGTCAACACTAGATTGTTCTTTACTACCTGTATATATTCGGATGGAGCTATTTTCTTTCGGACAATATCCTTTGAAATTTGGTCACAACCAATATTCAGTAGAACAATCAACAAAATTACAATTCTTTGCATGTTCGTTGTAATGCTTTAATACTGTTCTTCGTCGTTTGGAAAATCACAACTCTTTACATCATCCACATATTGAGATATGGCATTGCTCATGTCCTCATATAAATTTAAGTATCTGCGCAAAAATCTAGGATTAAACTCATGTGTCATCCCCAATAAATCATGTACAACCAAAACTTGGCCATCAACCCCATTTCCAGCACCGATTCCAATAATGGGAATGGAAACACTTTCTGCTACTTCTTTGGCCAATTTAGCAGGAATTTTTTCTAGGACAATAGCAAAACATCCAGCTTTTTCTAACATTTTGGCATCCTCCTTTAGTTTCTCAGCCTCATGCTTTTCTTTGGCCCTAACCGTGTAGGTTCCAAATTTATATATGGATTGTGGAGTCAGGCCTAAATGCCCCATGACAGGAATACCGGCATTTAATATTCGTTTTATGGATTCCTTAATTTCAACTCCACCTTCTACTTTTACTGCATGCCCACCACTTTCTTTCATAATCCTAATGGCAGAACGCAAAGCTTCTTTGGAATCACTCTGGTAACTTCCAAAGGGAATATCAACCACAATCAGGGCCCTTTTAGCAGCCCTAACCACAGATGATGCATGGTAAATCATTTGGTCTAGTGTAATTGGTAAAGTAGTCTCATGACCGGCCATTACGTTACTTGCCGAATCACCTACAAGAATAACATCCACATTGGCGGCATCCACAATTTTTGCCATTGAATAGTCATAGGCTGTGAGCATGGAAATTTTTTCACCGTTTTTTTTCATGTCCACAAGGGACTTTACAGTAACTCTTTTGTATTCTTTTTTGGCAGTAGACATTCTATTTTTTTTAATTGGGATAAATGTAAGGAGATTAGTTGAATTTTTTTTGTGGATGGGAATTGTTCTGGAAAACAGATTAAATACCATAACACAGATTTAATATTGCAGCAAGCAACCAAAATTGGTTTTGTCTATCTAAAAAGAAAAACAAGATGAAAAATTATACTAAGGTCTTATTGGTAGCATTGGGATTTATTTTCATGGGCTGCGATAGTAGTTCTGCAGAAAGTGACCCAACGGTGGACGGTATTTATTCTGATGAAGGTGAAAGTTCGCTTTCTTTTTCTGGAGAAGGGTCTGGTGGTTCTGGGACCTCCGGAGGGTCTGGAAATCAAGAAGGGGAAGCTGGTTTGGTTACGGCGGCAGAATGGAATGATTTGGATAACTGGACTTTTTGGAGCGGTTTATTGGAATCGGAAGAGTTTAAGAAAATGCCAAGTTATTGGAGCTTTTATAACAACAATAGAATTTCTGTACTGGTAAGGGACAATACAGGAGCTCCTGTACATGGAAGCAAGGTAGAATTGATAAAAGATGACAACCTAGTCTGGACAGCAAGGACCGATAATTTTGGAAAAGCAGAACTTTTTATTGGATTTAGACAAGAGGTTCAATCCTTTAATATTGAAGAATATAGTTTAAAGGTTAATGATCGGTCCATAAATACACCTGTGAAACTTTTTTCAGAAGGTATTAACGAAATAATGGATAATACCCCTGCTCTTAATGATAGAGTAGAACTTTCCTTTGTGGTTGATGCCACTGGCTCCATGTCCGATGAGCTTGAGTTTCTTAAAAAAGACCTTTTAAGTGTTATAGAACGGGTTAAATCAGAAATTCCAAATGCACAAATTTTTACATCTTCGGTTTTCTATAGGGATGAGCAGGATGAATATGTGGTTAAACAATCTGGCTTTACAGGTGATGCCAATACAACACTTAATTTTATAAAAGCGCAAAGTGCAGATGGTGGTGGAGATTATCCAGAAGCTGTTCATTCTGCCTTGGATGAGACGATAAATAAATTACAGTGGTCCAGTTCCGCTAAAACCAGAATAGCATTTTTATTGTTGGATGCCCCTCCACACTATAACACCATAGTAGTAGAAAGTCTTCAAAACTCTATAGAGACTGCTGCGGCAAAAGGAATAAAAATTATTCCAATATCGGCAAGCGGAGTGGATAAGGAAACAGAATTTGTTCTTAGATTTTTTTCAATTTCTACAAATGGAACCTATGTGTTTATAACCAATGACAGTGGTGTGGGAAATGACCATATCGAGGCCAGTGTAGGCGAGTACCAAGTAGAGAAACTAAACGATCTAATGGTAAGACTCATTGTTAAATATATAAATGGCGCCAATATTTCTTTTGATGGTGAGTAAGCAATTCCGATATTAAAATTTTATCATGTATTTTTGATTAGAACATCAATATCAAAAAACATGAAGACCCTAATTTGCTTTTTTCTTGCTTTTTTTACAATTGCCATTAATGCCCAAGATTCTGAAAAATCGGAGGTGCAAAAAACGGTGGAAGCCTTTTTTGAAGCGTTCCATAAAAAGGATTCAATTGCGATGAACAGTTTTGTTGGGGGAGAGGGAGTTAAATTGCAAAGTGTCTTTATGGATAAAGAGGGCAAGCACCATATAAGAACAGAAGAATTTAATGGTCTGGTAAAGTCCATTGTAAGTATTCCTGATAGTGTTGTTTTTCAAGAAAAATTATTTGATTTTAATATACAAGTGGACGGACTCATGGCCAATGTATGGGTACCCTATGAATTTTGGTATAATAATGAGTTTAGCCATTGTGGCGTTAATTGTCTTCAGATGTTTAAAGATGATGATAAAAAATGGAAAATTATATATTTAATAGACACCCGAAGAAGAGCAGGGTGTTTGGAGAAATAAATCTCTACTTAATAACAGTATTTGTATCTTTAACTAATTAATTTCAATTCAAAACCAACTTCTTTAAAATGAAAAATGTTCCCTATTTATTTTTGCTTACTTATTTTGTGTTTTCTACCATGATTTATGCCCAAGATGTTAATCCATTGGAAGGCAAATGGGATTTGGTCATTGACCAATCCGGAAAAGAACTTCCTTCTTGGTTGGAAATACGCCATTCTGGAAACCATACGCTTGTTGGTCGTTTTGTATATGCTTTTGGAAGTGCTCGCCCCATATCAGAAGTAAAGGTAAAAGATGGGGAGTTCAGTTTTGATATTCCACCACAGTGGGAACCAGAAGGAACTAACATGATGTTTTTGGGTCGTTTGAAAGAGAGTGGATTAGAAGGTACCATGACCTATACTGATGGAAAAACATACAATTGGACCGCAACCCGCGCACCCATTCTTCCGTACAATGAGAATCCTACTTGGGGAGAGCCAATTTCCTTGTTTAATGGTAAAGACCTTTCTGGATGGCATGCCATGGGAGAAAACCAATGGGTTGCGGAAGATGGTGTTCTAAAAAGTCCTAAATCTGGTTCTAATTTAGTGAGTGATGCTTCATTTAAGGATTTTAAATTACATATTGAATTCCGCTATCCTGAAGGAAGTAATAGTGGTGTTTATTTACGTGGGCGTTATGAAGTGCAGATTACGGACCCCATAAGCACTGAACCTTCTGATGTGGAATTTAGTGGAGTGTATGGATTCCTTACGCCCAATCAATTGGTGGCAAAGGGCCCCGGAGAATGGCAATCTTATGATATTACCTTAATTGGTAGACGAGTAACTGTAACAGTAAATGGCATAACAGTAATTAAGGACCAAAATATCCCAGGGATTACAGGAGGCGCCTTGGATAGCCAAGAGGGGGAACCAGGCCCTTTTTTAATACAGGGAGACCATGGTCCCATTGAGTATAGAAATATTGTGGTGACACCTGTTTTGGAATAGACCAGGCATATTTTAGTTATTGATCTTAATGGTTTTTTTGGATTTGGCACTTTTGACAGCTGCATCCAATATTTCCATGGTGATCATATTGTTTTCTAAGGAATACGGATCATAGGGACTTAATTTTGTATCTCCTCTAATCACCGATGCAAATAAGGCAAAAGGCTCATCATATGGTGGTGTTCGTTCTTCTAACCTAAAAACATTTTCACTAAAACCATCATATCCTTCGGAAATGCGAAGACGTAGGTCATGGCGGTTGTCTGCATAAATAGCTCCCGTTTCTCCATATATTTCCATATCCTTTCTTCCTATGGGCCAGTTCCAAGAAGGTTCTAATATGGCCATGGCATTATCATAGGTAAGGATAATAGTGGCATCGTCATCTACTTTGGGGTTGTTCTCGGGCTGTAATTGTTGGGTCACCGCTGTTACCGAAGTTGGTTTTTTTCCATCCTGCAACCATGTCATTAAATTGGCACCATAGCAGCCAAAGTCCATGATGGCGCCACCCCCATTAAGAATAGGGTCCGTGAGGAATTCTAAAAATTCGGCGCTTACATTTATTTTTTTTGGCCCCTTATGGCCATCGCGCACAATCACCTTTCTAAGCCCTCCAATAGTACCTTCCTTATAAAGCTCATATGCCCTTAAGTTGGTGGGATACCAAGAAGTCTCATAATTGGTAAGTAAATGAATGTTGTGTTTTGTAGCTAAAGTTTCCATTTTTTTTGCATGTTCCAGACTTACGGCCATAGGTTTTTCTACCATTACATGGATACCTTTTGGTGCACAGGTCTCCACAATGGCCAAATGGTCGTATATGTTACCAAATCCGGCCACGGCTTCTGGACGAACGGCAGTGATCATTTCCTCCATTGTGCTATAGACCATGTCCAATGGAAAATTATATTGTTTAGATAATCGCTCTGCCAAATCCCTATTGGTTTCCACAATACCCACCATTTCTACATCACCTTTGGATTCCCTGCTTAAAATCCAACCTACATGACCATGGTTTAAACCTATGACTCCTAACTTTATAGGTTCTTCTTGGGCAACCATTTTTAATGACACTAATAGAATAATACTGTATCTAAGTATGGATGTGTTTATCATGATCTTGAATATGTTCTAATGCCCTACTATAAGTAGTGGGTTATGGATTTTAAAAGTAATGATTTTATTTAGGTATTTATAAAAGATCCTTGAACGTTATCTATTATACTGTCCTACTGGTAAGTAGTATTTTATTAACTTAGTTTTTTAAATATTTTGGGAATAAATTCTGTCTATTAGCCTTTTTAAGGGAACTATGCCAATTTCTTTGTTCTCATATGGCACTAGTATAATTGGCAGGTATTTTTTCTATCATTTCTAGATTTGAGTGTTGAATTACGAACCACATAACATATTCAAATTTTTTCTCCCACAAGAGTTCATCTAATATATGATTTGTATAAATTTAAAAGCGAGTCAATAGCTTTTTGATTTTGTAGATCTAATTTCTTTTGTTCTTATCAGTAGTTTCTGTCCTATAAGTCTGATCGTCCGGCTTAATTTTATTAATCATTTAAATAATGGTAAATCCAAATTATTTGCTTTATTCTAAAATACTAAATGTTTCTTCAAGAGAAATGCAGATAAGACATTGAAATAATCTGCAAGGCTAAAAATTATTAGTATGGTTGTTTTTAATATTTACTAATTTAAAATTATGATGGCAATATCATTAATTTTAAATTTTATATCAGTTAACTACTGTTAACTTTTTTAGTAAAAATTTTTGTTTAGATTGCCCCTAACGTGTTTATATATGGGGAGTTGTGGTTTTGATAAAGTACTAAACTGCCTTATTTTTTATAAATGTTGTTGTGATGCGCTATTCTTTTAATTTCAAAAATCTTAGGGCGTTTTCATAAAATATTTTCCTTTTATCATTCTCTGATAGAAAATCATAGCTATTTAATTGATTTATGCTTTTTTCAATTGCATGTGGCCATACCATTTGATCAGAACCAAACATTATTCGGTCAATTAGCCCATATTTTTTGGCTTTTTTCAAAAACTGTTCGGCATAATCCATTGGTTGCTCATGCACCCAAAGAATTACTCCTAAATCAGTATACAATTGAGAGTATTGGAGCATAAGTCTTAATGTGTTTTCATAAAAAACTTCTCCGGCATGCATTATATAAATTCTCAATTTTGGAAATTTTGCAAGTACATCTTCAACTGTATAAGGGTCTCCGAGCTTTATTCTGAAATTTGGGTGGCCCATATAGGTAATACCAATGGGTCCTCCGCCAGTATGTACAGCAATAGGGACATCATATTGTTGACAAATTTTTAAAAAGGGCTCAAATCTTGGGTCTGATAAAGTAAGGCCATCATACAAGGCTCCTATTTCTCCGAAAACCTTTAGTTTTCCAGATTTAATTAATTCCTTAAAAGCAATGGTGTCTTTTGGGGGAGAGTTGGTATAATATCCTGGAATTAAAACCCCATCATTGTCCAATTTATTGGGTCCTCCGATAGTACTGACAATTGCTTTCTCGACATTGAAATCCTTAAGAATTTTAAGTAATTCGTCCCTATAGGTTTGGTAATCTTTAGGAGACATGATACCATCAGGCGCTGGAGCTGTATAATAGGTTTGCTCTGTATAGTCATGAAGATGCATGTCAATAATAGGTTGACCTTTTTGAGAATAACTTAAAAATGGAATAATTAGAAGTATAAATAATCTTTTTTTCATTTTACTAGTGTTTATAAGAGTTTTTATGTTTTGTAATTTCCTCCTCATTAAGACCGAGGAAATTTGCAGCGTTGTTGTAGAAAATATCTTCTTTTTGCTCCATGGTTAAAAATTCTGCCCGGTTAACTCCTTCAATTGCTTTTTCAATAGTAGATGGCCAGACCATTTGATCGGTTCCGAACATGATTCTTTTTCCAAATCCGGCATCGGTAAGCCCTTTCAGGTAATTATGAAATTCAGCCCTCGGCAGAATCCAACTAATTGCACCAAGCTCTACATACAAATGAGGGTGTGCGTACATCAAAGCTTTCATGTCTTCCAAATATGGCCAACCACCATGAGCGAGGTATATTTTCATTTGAGGATGACGGATCAAAACTTCTTCAATTTGCAGGGGATTTGCATTGGCTACCCGAACATCCTTCAGGCCCATGTAATATATTCCACCTGGAGGACCCCCCGGTAACATGTGGTATCCAATAGGAATGTTTAGTTCTTCCGCTAAATCAAAATAAGGAGCAAGAAGTGGGTCATCCGCTGTCATGCCGCCATAAAATGAAACAATTTCACCTATTGCATCCAGTTTACCCTGTTGATGTCGTTTCCGTAGTGAGTCTGCAGATACATTTCTTCCACTAATGATTACTCTATTAGGATCCTCGGTGCGCCAAAGTTTACCATCAGAGATCATCGCCTTTACCACATTATTCTGTTCAAGTATTTTGAGCGTTTCTTTTTTCTGTTGCTCGGGTCCCCGAACCCCTTTGAATTCATCATCCGTTAGTGGATTCCTGTAATCTATACCGAACATAGAAGCCCCTGCCTCCTGATTATAAGCATGAATATGCATGTCAATAATGGGGCCTTTATAAGCTTGTGCCAGGGCATTCATCCATAAAGACCAACACATTGCGCCAAGTACCAACTTTCTCATAATGATTTCGTTAAAATCCTAAATTAAAGTGCTAAATTATCCAAGTCTGTCAGATTATAATTGTAAAAATCCGAACTATTAGCCTTAAGTTTTAAAAATTCGGAGGGAGAAATACCGCCAAACTTTCTAAAATCTTTAATAAAATGTGCTTGATCATAATATCCACATTCATAGGTAATGTTAGTCAAAGAATCAGCAGAGCTGCTCAGAAGAAGATTCGCGGCTCGATTAAAGCGCACAATTTTTTTAAAGTGGATCGGACTCATACCCACATACTTTTTGAATATTTTTTGTAAGCTACGGTTCGTAATACACAAGGATTCGCTGAGTTGGTCAATCGAGACAGCCTGTTTGGATTTTAATGTGTTAATAGCATATGGCAGTCTGGAATCAACTTGGTCTAGTTGTACATGTGCCAGTATAAATGATTCCAGTTCTATAAACTTATCACAGATGTTATCTATTTCTTTTAGCTGTGATGAGATTCGATCTATATCACTTGCACAAAAGAACAGATCCATGTGTAAAAGGGTATCGAGCAATTCATGTGCGGGTATGTGTTTCAAATAAAATAAACCAAAGTTGTTGAACTGGACCGTCATAAATTTCATCCCCACATAAGGACGTAAGACAGCCGTGCTACTGCATGATGCATAAATGGAGCTATCCGTTAAACTTTCGTCCAGATGAACCTTTTCATTCAATGAAATAAGAAGGTTACTTGTGGCATTTGGGAATATTGCCATAGATCCTTCTAAATTGTCCTCTGCAGTAATCTCGACATAGCTCAGAAAGTTTACTATCTTAAAAAGGGCAGGATGGGTCGGTATGTAAATTTTTTGTATCAAAGGTCAATTGTATAGGAAATGCATATAGCAATTCGGGCCTTTTGTGTGTGCTTAAAATTTGACGCAAAAACAAGTAACAACAATATTTACTTTTATCTATATTTTTTAATGCATTGTAATGACTTGCTATGCTCAGTTCGTTGATTTTTAAGGAAATATAGTAAAATTCACTAACTATCGGTTTAAAATTTGGCCAAAAATTGGGAGTTGGGTTTCAAAAGATAGGTTACCAAGAAGGCGGCGTAGCGATCATATCTTGTGTGTTTTGTGGTATTGTGAATAAAGATTAGAGTACCTCATGAGCACAGCGAACACATGAATTCTTTGATCAAACAATAAAATGGTATGGGTAAATTGTTTTTAGCTGCTGTTGTAACATCGTTTTGAGTCGATGTCCAGTTGAAGCTGGATGCCAGTGAATGGGTGAATATGGTTTAGTGGGGCGTTAAGTAAAATTTCCTGTGGGGCGGGAACAACTTAATTTAGTGCCAACACAACTCAACTTTGGTTTAATTTTACACATTCATTGTTGGCAACAGTAATTTACTTCCCCTCTTTTTTGGTAATTACCATCTCAATTAACGATGATGAATCTTTAAATAAATCAGATAGAATTTGGATGCTGTACTCCCCTAAGTCCATAACAAAGTCATCTTTAACTTCAGAACTATAAAAACTGAAACTTTTTACATCGTTTTTTACTTTCACTTTTAGAGTATAATGTACATCATCAAAATAGTTGCTTTTGCCATCTTGGGGTAGGCCATCGGAGCCCCACTCATGGACATAATTTGTAATTTCTATTTCTACTAAATCATCTTTATTGCCTATACTGGAACTTCCATTACTGGACAGTGCAAAAGCTTTTCCAAATAATGCTTGTTCTATGATTAGATATTTGATATTGTTTTCAATGACAAAAGTTAGAAAATAGTTGCCGTATATTTTGGTATAATATTCTTTTGTTGCCTTATCGTTATCAATATAAAACTCTGTTATGAACTCACCATTATTATCGAGTTTAAGATACATATCCCCAATTAAGTGGGCTGCCGACTTTTCGCCATACACTTGAAGTAAGGCACCTATATTAAGAGCTTTATATTTTATATTATTGGTAAGCCCCTCTTTTAACTCTATCTTTTTTTTAAACCCTTGCGCATTACTACTAATTGACATTAAAAACACTATTATTGGTATTGTTATTTTTTTCATTCTATACAACGGTTAAGCTAAAGCTTATTGTTTAGTTTTATTTTTTTCTTGCCCAAAGTTAAATTCATAAGATTTAGCGACCTAGTAAATATACGCAGACCTTTCGGTTTATACCTATATACATAAGGTTCCGCATTGCGTATAGTTTTCCTATGTTAGTATTCTATTATATTTTATTCAATAATTTTTATTTGGTAGCTCTTATAGTCAGCTATTTTTTTGTAGGGCCAATATTTTTATAACGTTCTAGGATTTCAGTTTTTAAAAAACGGGTTTCAGTGCTATTTTTGTACTTGTTGGATGTTTGTTTAATTGGGCCTTTGTTCTTGCAGGTCTTTTTTCAAAACCGCCGCCACAATTGGGGCAAACGTTCAATAATATAGCCACCACATTCTTTACAAAAAGTACATTCATAGGTACATATCATTGCTTCACTACTATCATTTGGTAATGGGCTACGACAGTTCTCGCAGTTTGTTCTAATTTCTATTACCTAGTTTTGTTTTGTAGTTGTTGGTTATCAATATCATATTCTATTCTCTTGGCTGTTGTTTTGGCTACCTCAATGTCAAATATTCTTTTGATAATATGTAATGACATATTAATGCCGGCAGAAATTCCTGCCGCGGTTATTATTTTACCTTCATCAACGAATTTTTGATTTTGTACAACATTAACCTTAGGATATCTTTCTTTTAGTTCATCAATAAACATCCAATGGGTCGTTGCTTTTTTTGAGTCTAAAAAGTTACATTCTGCCAAAAGAATTGCACCTGTACAGACAGATGCTAAAATAACTACATTTTCATATTGCTTTTTTATCCATTTTAAAACCGTATTATTCTTTACCTCTACTTCCTCTGCACCATAACCTCCGGGAATAATTAATATATCCAATTTAGGGTGATGTACAAAGTTATGCGTAGGTTCTACTTTAAATCCGTTGCACGCTGTAAGCAAATCTCCTGTTTCTCCTATTGTAGAAACATTGAATAGTTTTTTAGAGTTCTTCTCAGCCATCGCAAATACTTCAAAAGGTCCGGTAAAATCTAGCACATCAGCATCATTGAAAAGTAAGATGCCTACTTCTATTTTAGTTTTTTTATCCATTGAATATGATTTTAATAGTGTGAATTTTGAAAATAAATAGTGTCCGATTTTTGGTGTAAAATATTGTAGAAATCATCCATTTCATCCGTTATGAACTGGCTTTGATGGCAATTAAGAGCTTGCCTTCCTGTTTCTATATCTTTTTGTTCAACTATTAAAGGATAATTCAAATAGTATGGGTCAACTGTTTTCCAAACGGATTGCATGAGTTTACCTAACTCAGATTTTGGTTTTGAAATGGTGTTTATTGTTTTTTTTGAAAGCCCAAACAATAATAATTTTTGAGATGCTCTAAAAGGATGTTTTTTAAATACTTCCGATGTTATATTAGATACTGTTCTATGGTCTGGATGCCCCGTACCGCCATCTGCACCCCATGAAAATAAAATGTCTGGTTTTATTAAAAGATATAAACTATCTACTTTTCGCTCAAGTAAATTTAAATTTTCAGGGTTCGCCAATGTACCATCTTCAAAATTTAGCAGCACTAACGAATGAATTCCTAATTTATCTGCAACACATTGTATTTCGGCTTTCCTTAATTTTGCCAATGAATCGCCTGCAGGTATTTTGGCATGTGGTCTTACTCCGTGTCTACCATCTGTGGTAACAATTAAATGGACCTTAATACCTTCTCTACTATATTTTGCAAGTAGGGGAGAAATGGTAGTCTCGTCATCTGCATGCGCAAACACCGCCATAACGGTTTTTATAGACATTTCTTGATTAAGTTTCGATGTATTTTTACAAGCTGCACAAAGGCTAAACAGGACTATTAATTGGATACTATTTTTCATTGTATTTAATTATTATAATGAAATACAATAGTAAGTCTGATTTTTAGTTTTAATCGGACAATATGAGGAGGAATAGCGCCAAAACAACTGAAAAGTTTAGGTGGTTTTTAAAAGGTCTCGTAATTGTCTTGCATTGGTATAACCACATAGTTGGGCTATATGATCCATTTTAAAATCAGAATTTTTAATAAGATTTGTTGCCTTCTCAACTCTAACCTTATTTCGATATGCTGTAATAGTGATACCAGTTACGGACTTAAATATACGCGAGAGGTTACGTGGGCTACTATAAAAGTGCTCTGCCAAAGTTTCTAAATTGGTTTTTTGTTGAATATTTTGAATAATCCAATCTTGAACGGCATGTACTTTTTGGTGCTGGTGCGACCTATATTGTAGAAAAATACTTAACTGTTTATCCTCCCCATCTCGCCTAACATAAACTACAAGTTCGCGGGCAACTTTTGCAGTAACTTCGCTGCCATGTAGTTCTTCCAGCATAAAAAGTGCTAAATCTATACCAGTAGTTAGTCCTGCACTGGTATATATATTCCCATCCTTGGTGAAAAGAATGGACTTCTTAACATGCAATTTTGGAAATTGAATTTGAAGTTTGTCAGCCAGAGACCAGTGTGTTGTACAAAACCTACCATTTAAGAGTCCCGATTGGGCTAAAATAAAAGCGCCACTACATATGGAACAAATTCTTACACCCCTCGAACTAGCATTTCGAAGCCATTTAAAAAAAGAAGCGAATTCGTTTTGATCTAGATTGGTTTCTGCGCCACCGGGAACACAAATAATATCATCTTCGGATGGATTAAATTCGCGGTGTGATTTAAGATTGTTAATTGTAATCCCTGACGACGTGATTATATTGCTCTTTGACGAAAGGTATTGAAATTCATAATGTATACCAAACAAAGAAGATTCTTGAAAAACTTGAAGTATGCCGCTGATATCGAGCATATGAACCTTTTTTGTAATCAGGAAATAAAGGGTAGCGGGCATTTTATAAAAGTATCTTTATTTTTTAGAACAAACTAAATTGTGGCAACAGCTGCTTCTAAACCCCACATTTTACACATATATTTAAGGGCGGGTCATAATGAAACACAACACCGCGCTATGTACGACATCTGTGAAAGCAGTGTGCGAGTTGAAGTACTGGTGGTAAATTTTAAGGAAATATAGTAAAAACCTTTTTTGGTTATGGACTGTATTGGGGATAAAATTTGTAGTGCCACCGAGCGCAGCGACCGATGAATATTTTTAAAAACAATAAAAATCAATGAATAATTCGACATCATAGTCTCGTATAACCGTCAGTTAGGGGTTTAATTAGCATTAGTTTTCGGTTTTGCACTGATTTTATCAATTCCGAGTGGATTCTTGCCTGTGCTGAGCGTAGTCGAAGCATAGTCAAATCCGCCGCAATTGCGTTTATAAATTGTTGTGTGAAGTATTTTTGGTGTTTTTATTTGTTTCATTTTTAATTCTACTATCTCCCCATTCCTTCAGATAGCGGATGAATGGAATAAGTTCTTTGCCAATTTCTGACAATGAGTATTCTACTTTGGGTGGGACTTGCTTATATACTTTTCGGTTAATTAGATTATCGCTCTCTAATTCCCGTAACGTTTGTGTGAGCATTTTTGTTGTAATATCTGGTATTGTTCTACTTAATTCTCCATAACGCAAAACTGTAAATTCGTGCAAGTACCATAAAATTCTACCCTTATACTTTCCACCAATTCGTCTAAAAGCATAATCAACAGAACAAGTAGGTATGTCTGGACAATATTTTTGCTTTTTAATCATTTTTTTTACAATTTAAATTACTGATAATCAACAATACATACTTTTTAGTATGTAGCATACAAAAAAGTACATACTTGATATAAAGGTATATATAATATAGTTTTGAAGTTCATTAAAACGAAATAAAAATGGATTTAAAATTAAAAAATAAAGTAGCTATAGTCACTGGTTCATCAAAAGGGATTGGTGCAGGAATTGCTAAAGCATTTGCGAGTGCAGGTGCAAAAGTTGTAGTTAATTATGCATCAAGTAAAGAAGATGCAGAAAAAGTAGTAAGTAAAATTACAGAAAATGGAGGTACAGCTATTGCTATTTATAGTGATGTTACAAAATCGGAAGATGTAAAACGATTATTTGAAGAAACCAAAAATGCTTTTGGTCAACTCGATATTTTAGTGAACAATGCTGGAATTTACAAATTTGAACCTTTAGAAGGTGTTACCGAAGACAGTTTTCACTCTCAATATAATACACACGTTTTAGGTACTATATTATCTACTCAACAAGCTGTCAAACTTTTTGGAGATAAAGGAGGAAGTGTTATCAATATTAGTTCTACGGTAAGTCAAAACCCAGTTGCAGGTTTAACTATTTATGCTTCAGCAAAAGCAGCTATTGATAATTTAACAAAATTGCTAGCGAAAGAATTAGGCGATAGAAAAATAAGAGTAAATGCTATTGCTCCAGGTATTACAGAAACTGAAGGAACTAGAAGCGGTGGTATTATTGGTAGTGATATGGAAAAGCAGATGGTAGCAATGACTCCTTTAGGACGTACTGGGCAACCTGATGATATTGCAAAAGTAGCTGTTTTTCTTGCTTCTGATGATGCAGGTTGGGTTACTGGCGAAAGGATTAGTGTTGCTGGAGGACTGTTGTAAGCAATTTTATAATTAGACTTTAAAAATCATAGTGCTATTGAGTGCTATGATTTTTTACATTTAATCAAAAACATTGGTTGATTTTCACTCACTTCTTTGATTTCAAAAAGCCCAAATTGTTCAAATTCTGTTTTCACAGATTCTTTATCGTAATAAAATATTTTAGCTCCTTTATGAAATTCGTAACGGTCTTTACTAATGAGCTTGCCTTTTCTAAAATTTGGTGCTTGTTTTGTTATTGCAGTAAAAAACATATATCCATTTTCGGTTAATTGGTTGTAACAATCTTTGATTAGTTTTTTTCTTTCGTCATTGTCCAGTAAGTGAATAAGAGCATAACAAAATATTCCATTATATTTTTTTTTATCAAAAGGCATTTCAGCCACGGAACCATGATATATGTCCATATCCGTTCTGTAATTTTTATATGCCAATTCAATAGCGGTTTTGGAAATTTCAATTCCCGTTACATCAATTCCGTTGTCTTTAAAAACCTTTGCATTTCGTCCGTACCCAATTCCGGGAATGAGAACGTTTCTCACAGAGTTTTCTAAAAAAAAATCTTTTGTCAAGATAGCAGATTTTGAAGGTTCATTCCCCCACATTTCTTGCTTGTCAACAAAGTTCTCTTCCCAAAATTCTGTCATTTTTCTAAGTGTTTGGTCATATTGCACACAACGCCACGCTATTTACGACATCTGCGGTAGCAGTGTGCGAGATGGAGCGCTGGCGGCTAATTTTTAAGGTGTTAGCACCTGTTTTTTTATTCATTTAATCCGTTTATGAATTCACTTGCTTTTTGTAAAATCAGTTCTGGCACTTCTTTATGTGGCGTATGCTTAACATTTGGGATAACTAATTGAGTTGATTGCCCGTTGGTTTGTGTTATAATATTTTCTACTTGTTTTAGCGTTCCGTATTCATCTTCTTCGCCTTGTATTATGAGTGAAGGACATGTGATTTTTGGTAAAAACCCTTCAATATTCCAATTTCTAAATTCGTCTGTTGTCCAAGTAGAAGCCCAAGCCCAAAACATTTCGTCTGTCTTGCTTCCGTGATATTTTTCCAATTTGGTTTTTAAGTTGGTTGTTTTATAGAGTTTTATGGCTTCTTCAATTCCGTTTATGGTAATGTCCTCTACAAATATGTGCGCACCTTCGGTAATAACTCCCCGTATTTTGTTGGGATATTTTCCTGCTGTTATTAATGCAATTGAACCACCGTCGCTGTGTCCAAAAAGAATTGCTTTGTCAAGTTGCCAAAAATCTAACAGTTCATTGAGTAAATCCGCTTCTTGCTCCATATAATAATAGTCTCTTTTGGAATATGAAAACGCACAAGATTTTCCATATCCTTGTCGGTCATAAACGAGAATATTGCATTTGGTTAATTCGCCAATCTTTTCTGGAAAACCCCGCCATAATTCTATGCAACCTAAAGAGTCGTGAAGGAAAATAATTGTGGGTCTGCCAGGAAATCTGTCAGTTCGCTTAATTGTTATTTCGTCTAATTTAATTTTTGTTTTTGTCTGCAATTTAGTTTTGTTTTTCAAATAGGTGCCAACGCCGCGCTATTTAGGACATCTGCGAAGCCAGTGTGCAAGTTGGAGCGCTGGTGGCTAACTTTTCGGTTTAGCACTGACCAATTTTTATGTTTATATTTTTGTTTTATAACTTAAACCGCTATTACTTATATACCATATTGGGGTAGTTAGATTTTATATTCTTAAATTTTTACATGAAATGATTATTGAGGCCTAAGGGTTTCTATAATCTTTGCATCAACCCAATATTTTGTAGTCTCCCAATATGTACTGCCATCTTCCTTTTCTTTTTCTTCGGACCTTCCAAAAAGCAAATACTTTCCATCAGGTGTTAACCTCGCACCATTTTCTACTAGTGTTGAATTTATCTTGTCTCCCATATTAATAGCAGGACCCCATGAACTATCTTGCTGTCGAAAACTGATATAATTATCAGACATTCCATACCCTTCGTCTCGCTCACTACCCCATATTAAGAAAGATTCATCTGGAGCTATAAAAGGGTGAGCGGTCCATTTTCCTGTATTAATATGTTTACCAAGTAATTTTGGTTCTTCACGTTTACCATCTATAATTCTTGACATTCGGATTACGTCATTACTTTTATAGTCATCAAAAACAAGAGTACCATTAGAAGATACAGACATCACCATGATGCCCCAATCTTCCCTATCAAACATAGGGCCAAGACTTTTAATTTTTGACCATCCAGAACCTGTACGTTCTATGTAGTTCCATCTGGAGTATAAGGTGTTACTATCGCTAGGGTTATGTTTAAAGCTATATTTATTAACTCTATAAGAACTACCTTCATTCCGATAAACAACTACTGGATCCTCAAAGGGGTCGTTGCCCGAGTAAGTAAAGTAAAATTCTTTCATGTCTAAAGAGTTCTCATTTCCTAACTTCCAATCTTGAGAGGGATTCTTTATAGCAACAAATATTTCAGGAGTTAATCCTGGTGGTTTATATCCAAAGTATAGGTTTTCTTCTGAAGAAGGATTATCCTTTTTTGGTTCTGATTTTTCAGTTTTACAAGCATTTAAAATTAACATAAATGCCAATGCTAAGACTTTAATCATCTGATTTTTCAACATTCAATTTGTTTTAATGTCTTGTCCTGAAATATGGCTACAGGTTAAAAATAGATTTACGCTGTTAATTTATATACCATATTCGGTGTATTATAGTCTAAAGATAAATGTAATCTGATCTCGTTGTAGAGATTGATTGCATTTTTTGTTGCTCTTTTTGCGTGTGCCACGTCTGTAAAGGTCTGGTCGAGGTAGAACTCGTCCTTTAGGATTCCGTTTACGCGCTCTGCCATGGCATTTTCGTAGCAATGGTTCTCTTCGGTCATACTGATGTCGATTTTGTTCCTTTTGAGTATTTGTGTGTATACATTGCTGCAATACTGTATTCCCCTGTCCGAATGATGGATCAGCCGTTCAATATCCTTAGCTTGGTAGAGTGCCTTGTTCAGCGCCCTAACGCATCCTTTGAGTTCTAAGCTGTCACTAAGGTCATACCCAACAATTTTCCTTGAATGCATATCCGTTATGAGTGCCAGGTAACAAAACCCTTTTACGGTTCTAATGTATGTGATATCGGAGACCCAAACTTGGTTTGGTCTATTGACCTCTATATCTTTTATGATGTTCTTGTACTTGTGGAACCTATGTAAAGAGTTGGTTGTTCTGGAACTGTATTTTTTTCTAAGTGTTAGCATATTGTGTTTTCTTAGGATGTTGAACAAGGTGTCCCTGCCTATTTTCAGATTGGCCCTGGCAAATTCGTCTTTCAGTGACCTTTCAAGTTTTCGTACACCTTCCCTTGGGAGGGACCTGCGTCTTTTTCGAACTATCTGAATGATCTGTTGTTCCCGTCTTAAGCGCTTTTCCGCCCTATCCTTATGCTTGTAATAGGCATCACGTTTAAGTTCGAAACAAGCTGTTATAGTTGAAAGAGAAGCAGATCCCTTGGACTTTTTCTTGGCCTTTATCAAGGCTTGATACTTAGTTTTTTTTTAAGTTCCATAACGGATTTATAGCCCAGTTGTTCTGCGGCCACTTCAAGATAGGAATCGTCTATGAGCGCATCCATATCTTTTTTTAAGAGTAGTTTCTTTAGTTGTTCAATCTCTTTTTGAAGCTGTTTAATGCGTGTAATCTCGTCTTTTGTCTTCACGGTCACTCTGGTGTTCATAAGGTCTGTACGGTTGTATTTTCTTATCCATTCGTTAATGGTGGTAGGGGCAATACCATACGCTTTACCTAGTTGATACTTGTTTAGTTTTCCGGTGGTAAGTTCGTCTAAAATTTTGAGTTTGAAAGATTCTGAATACCGTCTGATTACTTTGTCATTTTTGTACATAATGTTTAAAATTATGTAGCCTTTATTCAGGACGGGTCATAATTACTGTCAACGGTTTTGTATATGGCTTCGTTGCGTGTTTAAGTACTAAAGTTAGCAAACAAATCACGGATAGTAAATTCCAGCGTAATTTGCGCAAGTAGCCTGTAACTAGCAATGAATATTATACATTGCTACCTGCTGTTTTTATTTTTATTTACCGAATATTATTTAAAATCAATTTATAAGAGCATTTTTTAATTATCTCGAAACGATTCATAACTTGGTAAAGGAAAATATTCATTCATCAAGTCTATCTTTTCAAATAATTCACCCACCCCTAGACTTGCCCAGACAATTAGAATGCCAAGAATAATTTTAATAATCAACTGTACTTTTTTGGGTATCAGCTCTATTATATAGTTGAGAATTGGAAGGTAAAAAATTAGGGATAATAATATTATTACCAGACCAAAAAAAGGGTCATTTCCCCAGAAGGTATTTACAAATCCAATAAAGGAAAACAATAAACCGAACAATAGATTTATTGAAATTGACAAGATTGATTTTTTCATAAAATTTGATTTAATTTTGGTTTTACCCTTTGTGTTTTTATTAAGGTTATCTATTTTAGTTTTGGCAGTTCTCCTTTTTACAAATTACAGGTAACACCGGGCTATGTACGACATCTGCGAAAGTAGTGTGAGAGTTGGAGCGCTGGAGGCTAATTTTGAGGAAATATAGTGAAAACCTTTTTTGGTTTTGGACTGTATTGTTAATAAAATTGGTCGTGCCACCGAGCGTAGCGACCGATGAACACCCGTGAAATAAAAAGCAACGTGTTCGTGTATGTTTCCTTTCGTGAAGCACTAAGTTGGTATATGAACAATACACGTTGTTGACAAATGTTTATTATAGGTAATTAAAGAATAGTTCAACAAAAACACCAAGGATAACACTTAATGTAGCTACCAAACGAGATAAACGTTTTAATTTAAATGTGTTTGCAAATGCTAGCCATAGACAGAACAAAGCACAAATCGATAAAATTATTGTTCCGTATAAAGGTACTATGCTATTGAAAAAGCCTATTTGATTAAAAAGAGGATCTAGCAAAGCAGTAAATCCAAAAAGAGCTAAAGTAAAATTTGTCTTTTTATGCCCTACAAATAGGTAATAACTTGCAATTAACAGCTCTATACTTATGGCCAAAGGACCAAATTGGTTATAGTATTCTCTTTTAAAATATGCCTCAAATCCTTGAGGAAATTCAATCTTTAATATAAAGGCAACACTTAAAGCAGCACCAATAATCAAAAGTAATAATGAAATAATTTTTCTTTTTTTCATGAGGCCTTTCTAAATTTTTGCCAACGTCGCGCTATGTACGACATCTGCGAAAGCAGTGTGCGGGTTGGAGCGCTGGTGGCGAATTTTAAGGAAATATAGCAAAATCGCATGACTGTTGTTTGGGAATTTGTCATTTTTTGGGCACCGTGTCCCAAATAACAGGCCTCAAGAAGGCCACAGAGTGGCCGTATCTTATGGATTTTGCGGTATTGGGAATAAAATTTGCCGTGCCACCGAGCGCAGCGACCGATGAACACCCGGGAAATAAAAAGCAACAGTGAATAAATTGTATACCCGCCTGCCGGACGGCCAGGTAGCGTCCTAATGTGTCGAGTAGATGAGCCGTTGCGGCGATCTTGGCAAAAAGAAAATATTATTTAACTTTAGAGAACTGGACTTGGGCTTTTCATAGGATACAATGTTGTACAGCGTTTTTTAATTTATTTCCGCTGTCAATTTAGCAATTTTTCGTGTGATTTTGGTTGGTGAGTTACAATCGCAATTACTCAGTCCAATAACATAAATGTCTTCATTTGGAAGATAAACTCCCATAGATTTAAACCCAAAAATACTTCCACCATGTTCTCTGCTTAGGTTTTCATTTATTTTTTTAACATGCCACCCATATCCATAATTTATTTTGTCTCCATTATTTAAGGTGTAATTGGTAAATGCTTTATCAGCTATCTTTTTGTCTACTAATTTGTTATAAGTAAGAGCTTCTTGCCATTTTAACATATCGTTTACATTAGACATCAGAGAACCAGCAGAACTGGGTATTGTGAAACTTATATACCTTGCGTTAATGTAGTCTTCTTTTTTATGATATCCATAAGCTCGTTTTTTTATAACCTTCCTGTGACTTGCGAATAACGACGCATCCATACCTAGCTTTTTGAATATATGCTCTTCTATAAAACTAGCATAACTCTGTTTGGATATAGATTCTATGATATAACCTAAAATGAGGTAACCTGAATTATTGTATTTAAACTTTTCTCCTGGTTTAAAATCCATAGGCTCATTTTTAAAGAAGTCTATGACTTCTAGAAGTGTTAAGTCCTTTCTAGCAATATCATTTAAACCTTTTATTCTTGTAAAACTTTTTATACCAGAAGTGTGATTTAATAAATGATGAATTGTTATTGTTTCTCCGTGTGTAGGGTAGTCTGGAATATACTTTGTGATATTGTCATTCAAATTCAGTTTACCTTCTTCTAAGAGCATTAAAATGGCGATTGCGGTAAATTGTTTTGTCATTGAACCTATTTCGAAAACATATTCTGAAGTTAAATTAACATCTAGTTCTAGATTGGCTTTTCCGACTGATTTTTGATAAATAGGTTTTCCTGCTTTTGCTACTAAAAATACTCCACCTGGACCATTTTTATCTTTGAATGTATTTAAGATTAAACTATCAATTTTAGCTTCAAGGTTTTGAGCATAGCTTTTAGATTGTAAATTAAAGAATAAGATGATAATCAGTAGATACTTTAAATAATGTGCTTTTTTCATTTTTTGTTATTTCTAAATATATTTATTCGTAGGACGACAAATCAAACAATTTGGTTACAAAAAATAAAAATAGAATTTGTGAAGATAGTTTCTTTAAATGCTGTACAACGCCGCGCTATGTGAAGTCCGGCTAATTTTAAGGAAATATAGCAAAATCGCATGACTGTTGTTTGGGAACCTGTCTTTTTTTGGTCACCGTGTCCCAAATAACAGGCCTCAAGAAGGCCACATAGTGGCCGTATCTTTTGGATTTTGCGGTATTGGGAATAAAATTTGCCAGGGATGCCTTATGATGAGAATTATGTGTCTGGATTAACTTAAAAGAACTTGTTTTTCACCTCAGTTCTTTGTTGGCAAATCGTTTTTTAACGTATGATTTTCATTAATTCATCAAAGACATAAATCTTGTTTCGTTTTCCGCCTGTTATTTCTATCAATATTTTTTCTTCCTGAAATTTGTCTAAAAGATTATAAATTGTTTGATAGCTATTTGTATTAATTTTAGTTTTTATATTCCTGAATGAAGTAACTGGATTTTCAAAAATTATATCAAGTAAATGAATGGCATATTGAGAATTAAAATCTGATAGTTTTTCTTTTACTGATTTATATAAATCAAGCATATTCATAACCTTATTTTGAGTGTCTAAACCTTGTTCTTTTATTGATATAAGAAAATATTTAACCCAAGATTCCCAATCATTCTCCTTATCAACTAATCTTAAATAAGCATAATAATCATCTCTATTCCTTTCAAAATATTCACTAACATAAAGTAATGGATATGAGAGTATTCCTTTTTCATAAAGCATAATAGGTATTAGTAATCTCCCTATTCTACCGTTTCCATCCATAAATGGGTGTATCGCTTCAAATTGATAATGAGCAATTGCCGTTTGAACTAGCACATCTGGTTCATCTATTGAATTCACAAATTTCCCCCAATTTGATATTAAATCATTCAGTTCCTTTGCAGATGGTGGAATAAAAATTGCGTTATCTATAGTAGCACCTGGTTTCCCAATGAATACAGGGATTTTTCTAAAATTACCTTTGTCCTTATTTGTACCTCTTACTGAATCTAATAGGATAGAATGAAGTTTTTTTATAAAGTTTTCTCCAATTGGTTTCTTTTTCAATAATTCAATAGCAATATGAATTGCAGTTCTATAATTGATAATTTCTCGAATGTCTTGTTCCTTTGAATCTTTCTCTGAACTTTTTCCATCTGCTTCGTATCTAAATACTTCTTCAATCGTTGCTTGAGTACCTTCAATTTTAGAACTTGCGACTGCTTCTTTAGTTAGGAGAGGTGAAATTAATAAACTTTGATTAGGAATATTTGTCAACAATCCGTTTAAGCTTCCTAAAACTCTATTTGCTTCACTTATTTCTTTGATTATAAGAGTATAATCGATTTTAGGAGGTAATAATTCAAGTTTGTGGTTTTTCATCATTTTTCTTATTCCAGTCTATTGGAATTCAAAGATACGTTATTCCATTAAAACTAAAAAATATGGAATAAGGAAATGATTATTCTATTTGATTGGAATAAGAATTCTAAACATTTTTTGAAGGTTTTGATAAATGTTTGCCAGGGATGCCCTATGATAAGAATTATGTGTCTGGGTTAACTTAAAAGAACTTGTTTTTTAACTCAGTTCTTTGTTGTGCTTTCGTTATTATTTTCAGTATTTCTTTATTCATTTTTTTGAACAGTTGTATTCTTATTTTCTAAAATATCAATTAGTTTAAGACATTCTTGCTTCCCTTCTTCTAAATAATTAAGATAGGAAGAGGTAAGCATATTATAAATACTTGCTCTATTACCTAATTCAACAATCAATCTGTTATCTGTTCTAAGCAAGCGTGCAGTCTTCAAAAAAGTTTCTTCACTAAAAATAAAATTTTTAGATACTGGGATATACTTATAATTGAAAACAGGAACTCCGGCATTAACTAAATCTTTTAATCCTCCTTCATACCAGACTTGCTGGTTATATAGCCTTTCAAAAGATTCTTCATATGTTATAATAGCATCTATTTTAGTTTTATCCTCTATTAACCGCATACCTCCAGAATTTTTCAGCTGCGATAAGGTTCTGTCAGTTTGGGTAACAAAATCAGGGCGCACAAGGCTTTTTACATACAAAATTATAAGCTCAGGGTCTTTATTGTCATTTATATTATAACTATAACAACTTAATGCTAGTGAATCCAGATTATTAATACGTTCTTCATTTAGAGCAATTGCATTTTTAAAATTGGACAAATCTGTTTTTGTGTCTTCAATTAATGAAGAAATATAACCCTGTTCGATCTTGTGTTCCGTTTTTTTTTGATTCCAATTATTGATTTGAAGAGCAATTAGAATTCCAATAACTACAAGAATAACTTCGCCAATGGCATAAAGCATATACTTGCTAAACTTATTTTCTATAAGCATTTTTTGTCTAATTTTTCTAAAGAATTTTATCATTGGTTATTGGTTTCTGATAATGAAGCACAACGCCGCGCTATGTAAGACATCTGCGAAAGCAGTGTGCGGGCTGGGGCGCTGGTGGCTAATTTTAAGGAAATATAGCAAAATCGCATGACTGTTGTTTGGGAACTTGTCATTTTTTGGTCACCGTGTCCCAAATAACAGGCCTCAAGAAGGCCACATAGTGGCCGTATCTTATGGATTTTGCGGTATTGGGAATAAAATTTGCCGTGCCACCGAGCGTAGCGACCGATGAATACTTTTAAAAACAATAAAAATCAATGAATAATTCGACATCATCGGTTGGGCTAAGCGTAGTGCGGGGGGCAAGGAAACTTTTCGTTTCCGTCTGCCACCGTAGCTAAAGCTTATTGTTTTGCTTTTTCTTTTTTTTGTTCCAAAGCTAAATCCATAAGATTTAGCGACATCATAAATATACACAGACCTTTCGATTTAGCCCTAAAGTCCGTATTACGTTTAGGTTTTGTTGTACACAGTATTATTCCGTACTAAATTTAATAACTACTGTTTTCCATTCCTGTCCAAATATGATGTTTTTATTAACATCCCAATTTTTATTTTGAAGAGCACTTAAGTAAACGTCTTTGATATTAATACTAATATTATCAACTTCTTTTCCTTCTCTAACTTCGATAATCTTACCTAATTTTTGTCCAGTAAGACTAGCAATCATTTGTGCTTTTTTATTTGCTTTTTCTAAAATTTTTGAAAACAACCTTTTTTCGTCCAATTCTGTATCTCCGTATTCAATTACCCCTACTGAACCTGTTATATAGTCTAACGTTTTCAATTCAGTCGTCAGTTTTTCCAACTGTTTAGAGGTATTCAGTTCAACGGCAAATCCTAATTTCCAAAATCCCGCAAAATCGTGAATTTGAAATTCAGAGTTATTTAAAGGTCGGATTTTATAATTTTTGTTTTCAAGAAATAATTCAAGCTCCTTATACTTTTCTTGCATTTTTATCTTAGCAGAATCCTTGCCAATCGCTCCATTTTCATCATAGCGATTAAATTTGGATTCACTTATTTGAACATTATATTCAAAATTGATTGGTTTCATTCTTATAGAATCTTTAATTTCTATTTCAATAAGTCCACTTTGACCAAATCCAAAATTGGTAATAAGTATAAACAGGTATATTATTTTCTTCATTTTTGATGGTTTTTTATATTGTGTACAACGCCGCGCTATGTACGACATCTGCGAAAGCAGTGTGCGGGTTGGAGCGCTGGAGGCTAATTTTAAGGAAATATAGCAAAATCGCATGACTGTTGTTTGGGAACTTGTCATTTTTTGGTCACCGTGTCCCAAATAACAGGACTCAAGAAGGCCACATAGTGGCCGTATCTTATGGATTTTGCGGTATTGGGAATAAAATTGGTCGACCAGATTGTATATAGCGTCCTGATGTGTCGAGTAGATGAGCCGTTGCGGCGATCTTGGCAAAAAGGTCCCTTATCCTACGGATTAGGCAATCTGACAGAGCGCGGTGATGATGTCGACTGGCTTTTGGTGTGTTGGCTGCGGTAGCAGTGCAACAAAAGTACGCCGCAGACGACCGAGCGTAGCGACCGATGAATACTTCTAAAAACAATAAAAATCAATGAATAATTCGACATCATCGGTCTCGTATAACCGTCAGTTACGGGTTAATATGCGTTAATTTTCAGTTTAACACTGACGTTAGCAATTCCGAGTGGATTCGGACGTAGTCGAATCCGCCGTAATTGCGGTTATACATTGTTGTAAAACGTTTTTTAATTCCATTCCACGTTTAGTTTTTCCAATTCCGTATTTAATTCAGCGAGTGAATTCGGTTCAATTATCTGCGTATTAATGGTCAATTCCTTTTTGTCCGTTTTTAAGATATAATCTCCCGCAAACTTTTTAATTCGTTTTATTTCAGTCAGATTTAGTTTTTTTCCAAACGGTCCATTTATATTAATAATTCCGTTTTCGACTGTCAAATATTTATACTTTTTTTGGTAAAAGTAGAGTCCTAAATACATTAGAGAAATTATAATCCATCCATAGTCAGTCCAATTCGGTTCTTCTTTTCCAAAAACTCCGACAAAGAACCAAATTAACCATACTAGTCCTAAAATTAAATTCACATTCAGTTGTTTCTTTTTGTATCCTATTTTCATTTCGTAAATGTTTTACAACGCCGCGCTATGTACGACATCTGCGAAAGCAGTGTGCGAGTTGTAGCGCTGGTGGCGAATTTTAAGGAAATATAGCAAAATCGCATGACTGTTGTTTGGGAACCTGTCTTTTTTTGGTCACCGTGTCCCAAATAACAGGCCTCAAGAAGGCCACATAGTGGCCGTATCTTATGGATTTTGCGGTATTGGGAATAAAATTTGCCGACCAGATTGTATATAGCGTCCTGATGTGTCGAGTAGATGAGCCGTTGCGGCGATCTTGGCAAAAAGGTCCCTTATCCTACGGATTTGGCAATCTGACAGAGCGCGGCGATGATGTCGACTGGCTTTTGGTGCGTAGGCTGCGTTAGCAGTGCAACAAAAGTACGCCGCAGGCGACCGAGCGTAGCGACCGATGAATACTTTTAAAAATAATAAAATCAATGAATAATTCGACATCATCGGTCACGTATAACCGTCAGTTACGGGTTAAATTAGCGTTTATTTTCGGCTTAACACTAACTTTAGCAATTCCGAGTGGATTCGGACGTAGTCGAATCCGCCGTAATTGCGGTTATACATTGTTGTGCAACGTTTTTATTTCTTTTTCAATTCGGTTTGTTTCCGATTCGACTAATGGTTTTAATTTAAGTTGCCTTACTTTTTTAATGTATTCAATCGCTTTATTATAATCTTCTCTCAATAGTTCGACATTAGCCAAATTCAATAATACGATTGATTTATCATTTTCAGTTCTTAAACCTATATCCAATGCTTGAGTCAAATCAGAATGGCTTTTTTCAAATTCCTTTTTCTCTAAAGCAATAATTCCAGTTGTAAAGTAGTAATAACTCTTATGTCCTTTAGTCAGTTTATCTGGATTTTTGATTTTAGAAATCAGTTCTTCTGCTTTTTTTACGTTGTCTTTTTTTATTTGTTGAAAAGCAGCATAAACAGTTCCGTATTTGAAATATCCGTAAATAAAAAGTCCACCTGCTATTAACATCATTGACATATTTACAAAATCCTCTTTTGAGTAAAAATATGCAGCCGCAATTAAGCTAATTATAACAAGTACAATTCTTATAATTGGTGTAAACATAATTTTTCAGGATATTTTGGTCAAATGTTGCACAACGCCGCGCTATGTACGACATCTGCGAAAGCAGTGTGCGGGCTGGAGCGCTGGTGGCTAATTTTATGGAAATATAGCAAAATCGCATGACTGTTGTTTGGGAACTTGTCATTTTTTGGTCACCGTGTCCCAAATAACAGTCCTCAAGAAGGCCACATAGTGGCCGTATCTTATGGATTTTGCGGTATTGGGAATAAAATTTGCCGTGCCACCGAGCGCAGCGACCGATGAACACCCGTGAAATAAAAAGCAACAGTGAATAAATTGTATACCCGCCTGCCGGACGGGCAGGTAGCGTCTTGATGTGTCGAGTAGATGAGCCGTTGCGGCGATCTAGGCAAAAAGGTCCCTTATCCTACGGATTTGGCAATCTGACAGAGCGCGGCGATGATGTCGACTGGCTTTTGGTGCGTAGGCTGCGGTAGCAGTGCAACAAAAGTACGCCGCAGGCGTATTCGACATCATCGGTTAGGCTATGATTAGTTGCGGAAATGTCCGTTAGGATATTTCCAGCGTAGGTTTAAAGTTACTAATAATTGAGAAAGATTTTCCGTGAGGAAAATCCATAGCAATTAATTATAGGTATTGTTGTAATGCGTTTTTTCAATAACTGAATTCAATTCCAATTCCTAAACTCAATTCGCTGAAGTCATTTACTTTATAATATTTTAGAAACCCATATACCCCTTTATACTGTTTTTTAATTTCGGCTTGATATTCACTCAAGTTTTTATAGATTGTCGTTTTCGCAGATATCGATATTAAAAATGGTTGTCCTACCCAAGTTGCAAGTCCAAACGTTGGTCCAACTGATTTAATACTTTTATTTTCTGATGTTTTACTAAAGTCAATAGAGCTTACGCCAATAATCGCACTAATCCTGTTGAAATTTAGGCTTGTTTCTGCTGAATATGCGGATAGCTCTATATTATTGTTATAGTCCAAGTTTCTAAGGGAGGAATTAAAGTCGGCGTTAAAATCACAGCTAACAAAAAGGTGGTGTAAATTTATGTAAGCCTTCAAAAACCTATTTTCTTTAAGGTTGGTTTGGTAACTAACACCAGTCTTAACAGTCGGCCAACTATAATTTGGTGTAAATGAGAAGTGAAACTGCCCTCCGACAGGATTATTAACAAGCCCACTATTTAAATAGAACCCAATATGTCGTTCGTCGAACCAATCAATATTGCAGTCCTCTTTTATGAAAATTTCAAGATTTCTTTTCTCCCCTAGTTTGAATTCAAGAGCTTGAAAGCCAATATATGAAAAAGTCAAGACGTCAAGAGAATCAGGCACAATGATTTTAAATTTTCCGTCAAAGTCTGTTGCGGTCCCGTTTTGTGTGCCCTTAATAATCACATTAACACCAGGTAATGGCTCTTTGTCACTTTTTAACATCACTACCCCAGTATATTCTTTTGACTGACTGAAAGAAATACCGCTGACAATAAGAAATGCAAAGAGAATAGTTTTTTTCAAAATAGGATGGTTTTATTTCTACCTAATATATTTCAACTTATAACATAGAAAAAGTCATATTGAGTAAAACCATAGTTTGGGTTAGGGAAAGTATGTGCAAAATGCATTACAACGGTCATGGCTATGGCAAGTAGGGCAGGCAAGGAAACTTTTCGTTTCAGTCTGGTCTACGAGCCAAAGCTTTTTGTTTTTATCTTTTTCATTTTAAAAGCCAAATCCAAAAGATTTGGCGGACTTAACAAACACGCCCAAGCCTTTGAAGATAACACTTTTCGCCCTATTTGCTATAGGCATTGTTGCCAGTAGTTTTTATCTTCCACGCAGTTTCTTCTAGCCATACTTCAAATTCGTCTCCAACGTTCACCTCCTCCATCATAATTTCAGTCAGTTGGTGGTTTTTGTTCAAAATTTTGACCTTTATAACCGGTTCTTTTGAGTCATCTTCAAAATATTTCCCAGTAATTATTCCGTCAACTGATAAGTCCTTTGATGAGTTAAAATCCCAGTCTAAGTTCGGACAAGAATAATCCACAACACTATTATATTCGCTAACAGGCATTTTGACATTGATAGTGTCATTTATTTGGTAACTATTATATTTTTCTAAACCTATAATTTTCTGTTCTTTCGCACATTCAATATATGGCTTTTCGCTTTCAATTATTTCGTTCACTTTATCTTGAATATAAACGTTTTCATCATTCAGATATTGATGATAAGAATATAATATTAATCCAGACATATAATCATAGTGAGTTATTCCTAATGAATTGAAATACGACACGATGGAGTCCGATTTAGCGTGACGTCGTAATAAATTGTTTCTCAAGTGTAATCCAATTCCAAAGTGCAAATCATTAGGTGTTGTATCGTTTTCCTTTATGTTTTTAAAATGCTCTATATCTTCCGCACTCCAAACTTCGTTTAAGTACTCAAAAGAGTAATTCAGCTCTTTTGGAATTTCATCCTTTCTATTACAAGATAGAAGGCAAAATATAGTAAGAATTATTATTAGGTTTCTCAATTTTTCTTAAATTACTGGCAACGCCGCGCTATGTACGACATCTGCGAAAGCAGTGTGCGGGTTGGAGCGCTGGTGGCTAATTTTAAGGAAATATAGCAAAATCGCATGACTGTTGTTTGGGAACCTGTCATTTTTTGGTCACCGTGTCCCAAATAACAGGCCCCAAGAAGGCCACATAGTGGCCGTATCTTATGGATTTTGCGGTATTTCCTTAAAATTAGCCGACCAGATTGTATATAGCGTCCTGATGTGTCGAGTAGATGAGCCGTTGCGGCGATCTTGGCAAAAAGAAAATATTATTTAACTTTAGAGAACTGGACTAGGGCTTTTCATAGGATGCGTTGTTGGCTAACGTTATTTTTTATCAGTTTGACTTATCATCTCTATTTAACAAATTTATTAACCCATGAGCATCACGTGTCAAATACTCAACAATAGTGCTTCCTTGTTCTATTTGTATATTTTGATAGTGACCAGCGAGAATATAAAAATCACCAGTGTGCGTTAAAAGATTCTCTAACTTTTCGATAAACTTATCTTTCGAATAATTTAGATTTATATCAGAAGAGGTGTTAGTCATATCGTTTATATGGCTTTTTATAGATACTTTATCCTTATCCAATTCGATTAATGAATTTATTCTGTATTCTCCGTTATGTCGATTAATTATTTGAACTTGAAAATTGGTAGTTTCATTTTTTTCCAATAGCAGTTTTAGATGCTTAATAGGCTTAATCACCGAGTGTTCAGTTAAGTTATTTGTTTGAGCCATTACATTAACTGAAATTAAGAACAGTACGCAAAAAAATATTCTAGTTGAGTTATTCATAATGTTTGCCAACGCCGCGCTATGTGAAGTCCGGCTAATTTTAAGGAAATATAGCAAAATCGCATGACTGTTGTTTGGGAACTTGTCATTTTTTGGTCACCGTGTCCCAAATAACAGGCCTCAAGAAGGCCACATAGTGGCCGTATCTTATGGATTTTGCGGTATTGGGAATAAAATTGGTCGACCAGATTGTATATAGCGTCTTGATGTGTCGAGTAGATGAGCCGTTGCGGCGATCTTGGCAAAAAGGTCCCTTATCCTACGGATTTGGCAATCTGACAGAGCGCGGCGATGATGTCGACTGGCTTTTGGTGCATAGGCTGCGGTAGCAGTGCAGCAAAAGTACGCCGCAGGCGTATTCGACATCATCGGTTAGTATAAGAATAGTAGCCAACTGCGTGGTACTTTCCTGTCAAGTTACAAAAAAGTTGAAGCGGGCTACAACCCTTGAATTTACTACAATCCTGGCTATTATTTTTATACATTGTTATGCCCTGGCTTTTATTCATTATCAATCAGTTTAATTTTCGCAAAATACCACGGAACAGGTTCAAATCCTTTATCTTCGTCGTTCATATAATCAACAAGTTCTTTCCATTTTGTATCATTGTCAATTAATCCATAATCGTTGAGTTCTATTTCTAAATCACGTTTTAAGTCTCCGTGTAAATCGTGGCAATGAAATGTATGAAATCCGCCGCCAGATTCAACTCCAATTAAATCATACCCTAGTAATTTTCCATTGTCGTTATCATGTTCTCGATTCCTCAGTTTATACCTTAATCCAATTTCACCCATATTCTCACCTTGAGGTTCAAATTCCTCAATCAGATTATCCATTTCCGACAGTGGAAGGTAAATTCCTAAAATCATAGATTCCTTTATGTGTGAGAAGAATCTATCTCGATATTCTCTGACAGAATCAATGTTGTAAAACAACTCTGGAAAACCAATCTTGTTCTCAATATCCTTTTTATCAGTCCAAGAATGTATGTGATTTAGTGTCTCGGAATTAATGTTAAAATTCTTATTCACTTCATCTTTATCATTTTCACGAATAGTCCATGGTCTTGAAAATGAATCCAACAAACTATCATTTATGCAGTTGCTACATGTCAAAACCTTTTTGCCAATAAAAGTCCCGAAATCAATCTTTCGAGTTTTAATCAAATAATATCCAGCTTTATAATAATCCATATTAGAACCAAAACTTATTCATTGCTTTTAAGAAATCTTCATTATCAACTGGAAACCCAGAGGCAGAACCTATCAATGAATCTATATCACAGTGGGGACACAATGCGGTCGCACTTTTAGGATTATCAGTATCAATCCACTCTACAATCTCATTAGGCTTTGAAGTCTTTAAACAATAGAAACATCCGCAAATATCACTATTGAGTATCTCAGCTTTATGTAAACTCGAATTCTTATGTGCTCTTTCTATTAATTCTCTGTTAAAATCCATAAGTTTCACTTTTGCAGTTCGCTCCTAAGCTTGGGCATAACGTTTATGTATAAGAATAGTTGCGGGTTTGTATGCGAGGATTTTCCGAAGGAAAATCAGACGTTACAAACACGCAACAACCATTGATTAAGGACTAAACCGCAATTATTTTTATACGGTGTTGTAAGCCGTTTTTTACGCATTTTATTTAGTTTAATAATTTATTTAATCCTTCTTTATCGAATAAAATCCGACCAACTTTAATGTCTGACCAACCCTTTTTTAGTTTATAAGTAAAGGTTGGTTTGTCCTCTATAAGTTCACAAACAATGTAATAATTTGATATTTGGTCATTGGAAATATTTTTCAGTTCCTGAATGTGAGTTGATATAAAAAAATAGGAATTTTTAAATTTACTCAGACCATTTATTGTTGTTTGGCAAATCTCGAAAGCATCTTCTACATTTGTACCACTAAACAGTTCATCGAAAATTGCAAAACATTTTTTTCCATTTGCTGCGTTTTTAACAACGTTTTTGAGATTAATTACTTCTGTCATAAAATGACTGTAACCATTTAGAATGTCATCCCGTCTATTAATTTCTATTGAAAAGCGATTGCAAAACGGAATTTCTCCAAAAGACGCAGGTATTCCAATTCCTAAATGTCCAAAATATATGCAGAGTCCAACAGCTTTTAGGAAAGTTGACTTACCTGACATATTAGGTCCATTCAATAAAATCACGTTGCTCTCGGTTTCAAAATCGTTCTTTACAGGTTTGTTGATTAATGGATGATAAAAGTCTTTTAGTTTAATATGTTCCTTGTCAAAATTTGGAAATGTAAAGTTGTTTTTATTAATCCCTAAATTGATTGATAGATAAGCCTCAAACAGAAATAAATTTTTCCAAAAAGGCTTAATCAAATCTGTTTCTTTAAGGGTTTTTATTTTTTCTGTTAATTCTATAACGTGTTTGTCCTTTAACCTTTTCTCTCGGATAATATGCTCATATTTGAAAAGTTCAAAACTTGATAGAAATTTTAAAATTTCTTTAATTTCGGAAGCATATTCTTCTGGAAATTGATTTAATTTTAGTCGTGTAAAGTACCTTGATTCTAAGCGATGAAAGAATAATATTAGTTGATTGAACTTACTTGTATATCGAGTTTTTTCTTGTTTGGAAGCAAATAGTTTATACTTTAATTTTTTTTGGGATAAGTCCTCTATTTTTTCGTCGTTTAAAAAATAATGGACTTCATTTAAGTATAAAACGGTATATGAATAGTCTTTAAGAATTTGATTGTTGGCGGTAAACCCTTTTAAAATATTCTGGCGAGTAACAATTTTGGTTGTCGATTCTAAAGGTGTTTTTAAAATTCCAATAATTTTTTCCTTGGCGAACATATTTAAAGAATAGTCGAACAATGGTAAGAGTTCTTTTTCAATATTTAAGTCTTTCAAATTGTTCATTATAATTCTTAGATGGATGTTTTTTAAATGGCTTACAACACATAAATATATGCAAGTTTTGGATTTACCCACAAAATACAATATATTTTGTAAAGCCAGTAAAAACAGACAATAAGAAAGATTTATGTAATTGGTTATTTTGTATATCAAATTCATATAGTAAATTACTGATATACAAAATACACATATGAATGTTGACAAATATTCTTTTGTGCCAGACCAATATCGTAACCCCGGGTTATGTAGGGCATCTACCATAGTAGTAGACCGGTTATAGCTAATGAGGCCGTATCTTTTGGATTTTACCGTATTGGGAATTCATGTATCCAATAAAAACATACTTTCTGTAAAAAACCCTTGAATTTTCTGTGAACTGGTTTTGTAGGTTCAATATCCTTCCTATACGCAATTATAGGCTTTGTCAACTTATAAATGACATCCTGTCAGTTTTTCTCCCTTGGCATATTGTTTGTCATTCCAATACCGAGTAAAAAACAGAACGCACTAATTATTTAAAACATAAACATGAGTAAAATTATAGGAATAGATTTAGGAACAACCAACTCTTGTGTCTCCGTAATGGAAGGTAACGAGCCCGTTGTAATTCCTAATGCAGAAGGAAAAAGAACCACTCCATCTGTCATTGCCTTTGTAGAAGGTGGGGAGATCAAGGTAGGGGATCCAGCAAAAAGACAAGCGGTAACAAATCCGCACAAGACCATTTACTCCATAAAACGTTTTATGGGGAACAAATTCTCCGAGTCCAAAAAAGAGGCAGATAGAGTACCCTATAAAGTGGTAAAAGGGGATAACGATACTCCAAGAGTGGATATAGATGGCCGTTTGTACACGCCACAGGAATTGTCTGCCATGATTCTTCAGAAAATGAAGAAAACGGCCGAGGACTATTTGGGACAAGATGTAACACGTGCCGTAATTACGGTACCTGCTTACTTTAACGATGCGCAGAGACAAGCTACCAAAGAAGCGGGGGAAATTGCAGGTCTTACCGTAGAACGTATTATCAATGAGCCTACAGCGGCATCTTTGGCGTACGGAATGGACAAAAAAGATACAGACCAAAAAATTGTAGTATTCGATTTTGGTGGGGGTACACATGATGTTTCCATCCTGGAATTGGGAGACGGAGTTTTCGAGGTATTGGCAACAGACGGAGATACCCACTTAGGGGGTGACGATGTGGACCAAAAAATAATTGACTGGTTGGCCGAGGAGTTCAAGAAAGACGAGTCTATGGATTTACGAGAAGATGCCATGGCATTGCAACGTTTACGTGAGGCTGCAGAAAAAGCAAAAATTGAATTGTCCTCTTCTGCACAGACAGAAATAAACTTGCCATACGTAACGGCAACGGCATCAGGCCCCAAGCACTTGGTACGTACCTTGACAAGGGCCACTTTTGAGCAATTGATAGATGATTTGGTAAAAAGGACCATTGAGCCTTGCCAAACTGCTTTAAAAGCAGCTGGTCTGTCTAAAAGTGATATTGATGAGATCATCTTGGTAGGTGGTTCCACAAGAATACCTGCTGTACAGGAAGCGGTAGAAAAATTCTTTGGTAAAAAACCATCAAAAGGGGTAAACCCGGACGAGGTGGTTGCAGTTGGCGCAGCTATCCAAGGTGGTGTATTAACAGGAGACGTTAAAGATGTATTGTTATTGGATGTTACACCTCTTTCTTTAGGTATAGAAACTATGGGTAGTGTAATGACTAAGTTGATAGACGCCAATACAACGATTCCAACAAAGAAATCACAAGTGTTCTCAACAGCAGCGGATAATCAGCCATCAGTGGAAATCCATGTGCTGCAAGGGGAAAGACCTATGGCGGCGGACAACAAAACAATTGGTCGTTTCCATTTGGACGGTATTCCACCAGCACAAAGGGGAACACCACAGATTGAGGTAACCTTTGATATTGATGCCAATGGTATTATTAAAGTTTCGGCTACCGATAAGGCAACAAACAAAACTCAGGATATTCGTATTGAAGCTTCTTCTGGATTAACAGAGGAGGAAATCAAGAAAATGAAAGCTGAGGCAGAAGCAAATGCTGAGGCGGATAAAACTGCCAAGGAAACAGCCGATAAGTTGAATGAGGCAGATGGAATGATCTTCCAAACAGAAAAGCAACTAAAAGAGTTTGGTGATAAATTATCTGATGATAAGAAAAAGCCAATCGAAGATGCTTTGGAAGAGTTGAAGAAAGCCTATGAAAGCAAAGATTTGGCTGTGATTACGCCAGCTTTGGAGAAAATCAATGAAACTTGGAAAGTGGCATCGGAAGAAATGTACAAAGCGCAGGCAGAAGCACAACAAGGTGGTGCAGCTCCAGAAGGAGATACTGCTTCTGGTGAAGGTCCCAAGGAAGGCGATGATGTTGAAGACGTAGACTTTGAAGAAGTGAAGTAATCTTTAAAAAGAAAACTATATTTCATAAAAAAACCCGCAGTAAAACTGCGGGTTTTTATTTTATAAAAGTTTAGATGTATTTAATCTCTAGATAGTATACTAAGGATATACCAAAACAAAAGCATAAGAGAAGCAAACAACCCTAAAGAGGCAGCTACATATTGATGCTCTTGGTATTTATGTATCATGTTGGAAGTTTGGTAAAGAATAGAACCAGAAGCCAGCACAACCATCCCAACGCTAAACCATAGCCCAAGGTTAAACCCGAACAAGGTTCCTGCTATAATTAACCCTAATGCTATAAAAAAACCAATGGTTAGAGCAGATTTTAAGAAAGAAAAATCTTTTTTGGTCAAAAAAACAACTGCAGACAATCCTGTAAACAAAGATAGGGTCAATACAGCCGCTTGGTTAAGAATGCTAAAGGCACCACCATCCGCCATGACCATGGCAATAAAGATTAATGGAATAAAAATAAAAGCTTCTGCTATAACATATAAAACCAGGCCTGCGTAATGCGTTTTTAGGTTGTCACTCTTTAAGGCCATTTTTTCCGCATAGTTGGTCACTAGCATAAATCCTCCAAGCAAAAGAAGCCAACTATAACCACCAGTTAAGGATAAAGCTAGATTTACAATGGCTTCAACTTGAAAAAACAAGGTTTCCACCAGTATAAATAATAACACTGCACCCGCCAAATGGGAATAGGTTTTCTTATAAAATGCAACTCTTGATTCATCTGTTAGGTCACTAACTAATTGAATCACTTTGGGTTCATTGTTTTCCATAAAATTAAGTTTAGGTTATTCAATTTAGTTCAACTGGCGTAGTAAGGTTTTTATTGCATTTTGTAGTCCAACAGTAAATATATTCGATTTTGAGAATTTTCCTCCCCCTTCATTTGGTCGGTTTTTTTTCCATAATGAGGTTTTAAAGACTAATTTTGAAGTATGAAAAAGCACTACACCATTACTTTTCTATTTGTTTTTTGTTGGATGAATACTTTATTGTATTCCCAAGAAGTACGGATTTTTACCCTAAATGATTTTGACCTAAAGGGAGATGTAAAATCTTGCCTGGTCATGACCGATTATGGTAAGGAGGAGTTTGATTTTGATGAAAAGGGGTACTTAACAAAATTGGTAACCCGTTACAACGACTCGGATTACACAACGACCCATTATAAATATGACAGCGGGGAGCTTATGGAAAAAAGGGTCGAAAATTATATAGATGGGGAGTTTGATGAGAGTACATCCATTGCAAATTTTTATGAAATAGATACTACCCAAAACAGAAAAGTAACAGAAAAAATATTTTCCTATAGCAATGAGGCGCTGGATCAATATGAATATATATATGATGGGGACAACAGGCTGGTATCCATAAAGAAGACAAATAATGATGGAGTAGATGAGACAGTCGTAGATTATACCATCTATAAGGGGGAAAGCACAACATCGTACCTTTTGAACGGAGTGGTGCAAAAATCCATTAGGACATCCGAAAAGAAAAAGAAGAACGGGAAAATTATGAGGACTGTTTTAACAAAAGAGTTTTTGGAAGGCAATCCCATAAAGGCGTCGGAAGAAATATTTGGTGATGACCAAAAATTAATTTCCGAAACTAAGTTTACTTATGATACTGTAACCAAAGGATTTGTTCCCGCAGAGAAATTACAGTACAGTTACAATGAAAAGGGGATGATAAGTGGTTTAAAATCCAATAGAGAAGGAACGGAGGATATAAAGAAATTTATTTATCAATACGATGGGGAACCTCACCAAAATTGGATCAAGAAAATAAGAACTCCGGATAATGCCTATACCACTAGGAAAATAGAATATTATGCCCAAGTTGAGGTAACCCAGGAAAAATAAAAAAGGACATATAATTAAATATGCCCTTTTAAACACTGTGCCATAGCTTTTATTTTGAAGGATTGGAAACGCATTTTTTAAACATTTCCATTGCTTTTGCTTGTAATGATATGGTTTGCTGCAAATAATAGTTTTTAGTCTCTTCTAACGTCTCATTGTTCAATACTTCATCTTTTCTGGATTTATAACCATTGATAAGAGATTGCGTATTGTCGCATCCATATATAATTGCCAATTCTTTGATTTTTCGTTCCAAATCGTCCAAAGACTGTTCGGCTACTCTTTTAAGTCGCAATTGTTCTTCCAGTTCAATTTGGCGATTAACTTTTGCCTGTTCCGCTAAGATTTTTTGCTCTTCAATTTTTTGCTCAAGAATCTGTTGTTGTTTTAACAACTTTTTTTGTTCTTCAGCCAATCTTTTTTGTTCTTCCGTAAGGTTCTGATCCACTATGTTTTCTATCAAATCAGGATCTACAGAATTATTTGGAGCATTGTTGTTTCCAGAACAGACGTCCATTGTTGTTAAAACATCCTGTGCATAACCAAATGCCCTTTTGGTGTGATACCTGCCCATGTCCCAATCTTCTGGGTCAATAGCGCTTTTTAATTGGTCTATGCCGTCTATAATTGGATTTAGGGCTTTGTTACATCCGCAGTTGGTAATTAGTCCTTCAGCTTTTTCAAAAGCCTCCAATGCTCTTTCCGCATAATATTTTTGATGGTCAAAATTATCTGCATTTAAGGCTCTTTTGGTATGTGCTACTGCGTAGGTTGCTGCTGAATATGCTGTGTCACAATTTGCAGAAAGAAAAGAGGTGGTTAGTAAGGAAAAGAATAAAATTAATGTAAAATTCTTCATAACACGGTTTAGGTTTTCTAGTTTAATAGATTTAGGTCCGGGTGGCGCAAGATTGGGAATCTTAGATTAATTATAAAAAAAATGTGGTAAACAGCTTAATCTTTGTTGTGTAGTTGCCTATATAGTTGAGAAGAAAAATACTGACAGGGAAAAAACTTAAATAGTTTGTATTGCTCCTGTTGCAAAAGTTAAAGGTTATTTGGAACTCCACTCTTCCTTTAAGATACCATAGAGACAGGTATTTCTTTTATAGCCATCCAGTAAATAAACATTTTTGCGCAATACGCCCTCGAGTACGGCTCCTAGTTTCTCAACAGCCTTCCTGGAGGCCATATTCCGCTCATCCACGCGGAATTCCACTTTCTCAAACCCCATGGTAGTAAAAGCATAGTTCAACATTAGAAATTTCATATGTCCATTAAGTCCGGTTCCCTGAAATTCTCTACCTATCCAAGTTGAACCAATTTCCAGGACTTTGTTCTTCCGGTCAATGCGCATATAACGCGTACTGCCTGCATACTTTTTATTTGTTTTATCGAATATAACAAAAGGGATGGCCAATTCTTGCTCTTGAAGTTGTAGGGCGGTTTCAACATAATTTTTCAAGGCCTCTGGAGTTTCAATATCAGATGGTGAATACTGCACCAGCTTTTTTTGGGAGGCTATAGGGATTAAAAAGTGATAGTTCTCCATGGTTAGGGGAGAGATTTTTACATAGTCATTTTCTAATACAATTGGAGAGAAATTCATTTCACTAGACTATTTACAATTTCTTTTTTTACTTCATGTCCTCCATCAAAAGTAATCTGTTTGGCCTTTCCTTTGAACAAAATTTCAATCTTTTGTTTTTCTGTTCTCAAACGTTCTTCTGTTAAATATTCATCTTTGTCCCCCATAATGACGGTGACAGAGGTTTTTTCTTCCAGAAAATCAAAATCACTAGAAGTCAACTCATTGGGAATGCCACCCGCATAGAGAATAAGTTGGTTGCATTCAATTTTGTTTTTAGCTACCCATCTGGAAGCAATGGAGACTCCCTGAGAAAAACCAAAAACAATAAGATTGCAATGGGGAGGTATTTTCTCTGCTTTAAAAACTGCATTTATATAGCCATGAAGATTCTCCATTTCCTGAACGGTACTCTCTTTAGTAAGCCAGCTGGCACCAACATGTTTGTATTGATTGTTTAAGTAGTATTTAGAGGGAGCTTGCGGTGCAATTATATAGTTTTCCTCCGATGGTAATTCATTAAAATACTTAAGGAAATACCGACTTAAATAACCAATTCCATGAAAGACCAACCAAACATTTTTAGTCTTCTCGGAAAGCCCATTTAAATAAGAATATGAATTTGTGGATGTATATGTAATTTGCTTTTCAGAAGTTTCCATAGATTAAAATCAATAGGATTGTATTTGCTTTTATTGATTAGGGAATGCTTAATTTTACAAAAAATGAATTCATGGACGAATATCGAGATAAAATCTTAAACATTTGTAATGAAACCCGCAAAGGAACCTTAATGGAGACTTTGGATATTGAATACATTGATGTAGGTGAGAATTTCTTGGTTGCAAAAATGCCGGTAACTCCCAAAGTTTACCAACCAGATGGGGTATTGCACGGAGGAGCGTCCGTTGCCCTTGCCGAAAGTGTTGGTAGTGCCGCATCTTACATTTTTTTAAATGGGCAAGAGTTTTTTGTTCGTGGAATAGAAATTGCCGCAAACCATGTAAAAAGTGTGAAAGAGGGTTTTGTCTATGCCAAGGCCGTAATATTGCACAAGGGAAGGACCACCCAACTTTGGGAAATTAAAATAACCAATGACAATGATGACTTAATTTCCGTTTGTAAACTCACCACTATTTCATTGCCTAAAAAGTAATATGTTCTCCCAGTTTTTAGAAAAAGTTGATGGGCAATATTCGCTCAAATTACCTTTTGTTGTTTATAGGAAACCTAACCAAACTAAGGTCAAGGCAATTTTCCAAGAAAATGACCAACTTCACAGGTTTACAGAATTTACTAAAAATGGATTTATTTTTGGTGCATTCGATGATGAACACCCCATAAGGATAAAGATTGACAGAATTGAGGAGGTAGAATACAACCCGAAAATGGAAGTAGCTATTGATAAATATCCATTTGCTACGGGGGATAAACATCAGAAGGAGTTTCATATAGATTTGGTGACTAGGGCAATCAACGAAATTAAGCAAGGATCTTTTGAAAAAGTTGTAGTGTCCCGAAAGATTGAAGTTCCCTGCGATACCGCCCCACTTTCCTTATTCCTTTTGCTTCTAAAAAGATATAAAAACACTTTTTGTTATATCTGGTACCATCCCAAAGTTGGGCTATGGATAGGGGCTACTCCAGAGACACTTTTAACTGCCAATGGCAAAAAGTTTAGTACCATGTCATTGGCGGGTACTTTGGAGTACAAAGCCAATCTGGAGCCTGTATGGGGAGAGAAGGAACTCAATGAGCAGGAATTGGTGACTCAATATATTTCTGACAATCTAAGAGACAACCTCAAGGGAATGACGGTTTCCAAACCTGAATCGGTTAGGGCTGGAAATTTATGGCATTTACGGAGTAATATATCAGGAGAAATCACCATTGGACTAAAAGAAACGGTTGAAGCATTGCACCCAACCCCTGCCGTATGTGGACTTCCCAAGTCTAATTCAAAAGCTTTTATTCTTACGCATGAAAATTATGATAGAGAGTATTATACGGGCTTTTTGGGAGAGGTAAATTTTGGTGAAGATAGTAATGAGAGTCATTTGTTTGTAAATCTTCGCTGCTTGAAATTGGTTAAAAGTATGGCATTTATATATGTAGGTGGAGGTATCACAAAAGCATCCATACCAGAAAAAGAATGGAAAGAAACCAATATAAAGGCAGAAACAATGCTCAATATTATTAATTTTTTTAAATGATTGGGTTTAAAATATAAGGCGTTGTACTTTTGTCCTTAATGAAATATTCCAGCATTCCTTCTGCGCAGACCGTTGTGCATCACTGTAAGGCAAACAATATTAAAAATATTGTTATTTCCCCGGGATCTAGAAACGCACCATTGACCATAGGTTTTACCAAGGATTCCTTTTTTAGGTGCTTTAGTATTGTGGATGAGCGTTGTGCCGGTTTTTTTGCTTTGGGAATGTCTCAAAATATTCAAGAACCAGTTATTCTAGTTTGTACTTCCGGGAGCGCCTTGTTGAATTATTATCCTGCAATTGCCGAAGCTTTTTATAGTGATATTCCCTTAGTTGTTATTTCTGCAGATAGGCCCAACCATAAGATTGATATTGGCGATGGGCAGACCATACGCCAAGAAAATGTATTTCAAAATCATATTGGATATTCAGCAAATTTAAAGTTGGATATTTTGCATGCAACAGAAAAGCTTAAAAAGGAAAATAATGCTTTGTTTTCCAATTTAGAAAACAGTTTGGCAGGGCAGGAGCAGGTGCAATCGTATAATGACAATGAATTAAATAGGGCTCTTAATATTGCCATTGGAGACAACTCTCCGGTACACATAAACGTACCTTTTGAAGAGCCCTTGTATGATTTGGTAGAAAATAGTACGGTTACCCCTTTGGTAGTTTTAAGGGAAATAGGAAAAAAAACCGTTGAAACTGATTTTAAAGAGTATGCCCAAATTTGGAACTCATCAGTAAAGAAAATGGTTTTAGTAGGTGCCAGCCCCCCAAATAGTATGGAACAGCAATTTTTGGACGAACTGGCTGAGGATACTTCTCTACTAATATTTACAGAAACCACCTCAAATCTTCATCACCCTAATTTGTTTCCAAGTATTGACAGTATTATTGCCCCCATTGAAAAATCCAGTGAAAAAGAGAAGCTTTTTAAAGAGTTGCAACCAGATATTTTATTGACTTTTGGTGGGCTTATTGTTTCAAAGAAAATAAAGGCATTCCTAAGGCGATATAAACCCAAAAACCATTGGCATGTTGGTACTAAAAAGGCATACAATACCTTTTTTAGCCTAACTCATCATTTTAAAATGGATGTAAATTCATTTTTTAATAGTTTTTTGGATGTTGCCCATTCAATGGACAGTGAATATTTGGAGCATTGGCTAGAAATCAAAAAAAAATATGTGGCACGAAGAAGCGAGTACCTTTCCAAGATTCCCTTCTCAGACTTATTCGTATTTAACGATTTAATAAAATGTATTCCAAATGGGTATCAAGTGCAGCTCGCAAATAGCTCTACAGTGAGATACACACAATTGTTCGATTTTAAATCATCATTGCATGTTTTTTGTAATAGGGGAACAAGTGGGATTGATGGCAGCACTTCTACGGCCATAGGTTCATCTATTTACAATGAAGCTCCTACTTTGTTAATAACAGGCGATTTGAGTTTCTTTTATGACAGTAATGGCTTGTGGAACAACTATATTTTGCCAACCTTTAGGATACTATTGATCAATAATGAAGGTGGAGGAATTTTTAGAATATTGCCCGGCAAAGAAGATACAGAAGAGTATAGGAATTATTTTGAAACGAGTCATAAACTGAACGCTTCCCATCTTGCCAAGATGTATGGTTTTGAATATATTTTAGCATGGGATGACAACTCATTAAATACTGCATTGTCAACATTTTATGAAAAGTCCAGTAGCCCTAAACTTTTGGAGATAAAGACCCCTAGATTATTAAATGATAAAATTTTGCTTAGTTATTTTGATTTTATATCTTAGAAGAATAAATTTATTAAACACTTAACAAACATTAATAATTATGAGTAAAAGAGACGAATTAATTGAAAAGTATGCTTCTGATTTGAAAAATAAAATTGGAGTTACTCCAGATATGGATTTGTTGACCAAAGTTACAATTGGTTGCGGGCCATCAATATATAATCGTGATGCCTCAACAGTATCAGGTTCGGACGAAAAAGAGTTGGAAACGGTTAAAAATAATTTTTTGATAAAGAAGTTGGGCTTAAGTGATTCTCCAAAACTTATGGAAGGAATTAATTCGGTTATTGAAAAATATGGTTCTTCTGAAAGAAATAAATATAGGGCTGTTGTCTATTATTTATTGACCAAGCATTTTGGCAAGGAGTCAATATACTAGTAAAATTTAATATACTATTAAAGCCGTTCAATTAGAACGGCTTTTTTTATATCCAAGGTTAAACAATACCTTTGCAAAATGATAGAATTAGGAAACTATAACACACTAAAAATTGTTAGAAATACGAGCGTAGGTCTTTTTTTGGAAGATAGTGAAGGTACCGATGTACTTCTTCCGAATAAGTATGTTCCAGAAACCTATGAAATGGAAGATGATATTTCCGTTTTTTGTTATTTGGATTATGATGAAAGGCCCATTGCCACAACTTTAGAACCTTATATAATTAGAAATACTTTTGCTCTGTTAAAGGTTGTAGATGTAAATGAGTATGGGGCATTTTTAGATTGGGGGCTGGAAAAACATCTATTGGTTCCCTTTAGGGAGCAAAGGGACAAGATGAAACAAGGGCAATGGTATGTTGTTTATTGTTATATGGATGAAATGTCGTTTAGATTGGTTGGATCCAATAAGTTGAACAAGTTTATTAGCAATGAAAGCCTGACCATTGAACCGTATGAGGAAGTGGATATTATTATTACCAGAAAAACAGATTTGGGTTGGGAAGCCATTATAAACAATGCCCATAAAGGGCTAATTTTTTTTAGTGATGTCTATAAAGAAATTGCTGTAGGCGATAAAACAAAAGGATACATAAAGAATATTAGACCAGACAATAAGATAGATGTTTCCCTGGAACCCATTGGTTTTAAAAGCTTAGAGCCCTCGGCAAACATTATTTATGAAGCTGCGGTAAAGAATGGAGGGTTCTTAAACCTACATGATAAATCCAATCCTGAGGAGATAAAGCGCCAACTGCAAATGAGCAAGAAATCATTTAAAAGAGGAATTGGTGTTTTGTACAAGGAAAGAAAAATAGTAATTAACGAAAATGGGATAAAAATTATATGAATTTAATTGCTAAACAGTAAATTCTTGCATAACGAAATGAATATCAAATAAATATAATGAATTAATTGCCCCATTAATTTTAAAGTTTTAAGAAAATATCTATTTTTGAATAATACTGTATTTTAGTATATTAAGGACCCCGAAAATTTAGAATGTATGCCATTTATAGAAGAAAGTGATTTACTGGAATTGCATAAGGATGTTGATAAGGCACAAATAATTAACGAACGCCTGCTTGATCAAATTAAAATAAAAAATAAAGAACTTAGAAAAAGTAAAATTCAACGCAATGTGTTGGCAGGTGTTACTGGGCTTTTCTTAATAGGCACATTGGCAATATTTTCTTTTTCTGCGGGAGTTAGCCAATCTGGTTCGCTGGAATCTCAAAACACCAACAACCTGCTTGTTTCTATAGATAGCCTGGATGCCATAAAAGCTAGAATAGATAACCTAAAAGAACAGAACGATGAGCTTAGTCTGGTTAAGGAGTTCTATTTGGCAAAGAAATTTTTGGAAAAAGAAAAAATATATTCTGTACAGGTAAAATCATTTGTGGATAACAATGTTACTCTTGCTTCTGATGCATTGACGAACACTCTTTTTGTTAAAACAAATCCTTTTTATTCGTATTCACTTGGTAATTTTGAAACATTGGATGAGGCTAGGTCTTTTAGATTTCAGCTTGTAAAAATGGGCTTTAAAGATGCCTTTGTGGCCTCCTACCAAGATGGGAAACGATTAGCAATTGAAGATCCATATTAATAATCTTGACAAAAGCAAAAGCATGGTTTAGTGCGGCGAGGTTAAGAACACTTCCTCTTTCTGTATCTGGCATTATAGTGGGTGCGGCAATAGCCAATAAATATGGTTATACTGACTGGTTATTGTTCTGGTTGGCGATTTTTACAACTATTGGTTTTCAGATAACATCAAATTTTGCAAATGATTATGGTGATGGCATTAAAGGAACAGATAATGAGGATAGAATTGGGCCAAAACGAGCCTTGCAAAGTGGCCTTTTAACCAGAAAAGAGCTAAAGTCCGGAATACGTTTCTCGGTACTATTGTGTTTGTTACTTGTTGTTTTGGTGGTATATAGAGCATTTGGCACTGAAAATATAGTATACCCACTTGTTTTTATATTTCTTGGTATAGCAAGCATATGGGCCGCGATTAAATACACTGTCGGTAAATCTGCATATGGGTACCGGGGATTTGGAGATGTCTTTGTTTTTATATTTTTTGGATTGCTGAGTGTTTTGGGATCCATGTTCATTTTTACCAAGTTTCTTACTGTTTATGCTGTGCTTCCAGCTATTTCAATAGGATTATTGAGTACGGGAGTTTTAAATCTTAACAATCTTAGGGACTATGAATCTGACAAAAAATCAAAAAAAAATACTTTAGTGGTAATATTGGGATATACAAGAGGTAAGAAGTATCATTATTTATTGCTCTCCATATCTTTTATATGCATGCTATTATATACAATATTTAATTATTTGCATTTAAAAAATATGTTGGTACTATTAGGTTTTATACCTATTTTCCTTCATTTAATAAAGGTTCGTAATATTAAAAAGCCAATTTTGTTAGATCCAGAATTAAAGAAAATAGCACTAAGTACTTTTTTGGTTGCGATACTCTTTTATATTGCGTTTAATAAATTTTTGTAAATTTGAGTATAAATAATAAACTTAACTACTTTGGAACAACCAATTAGAATCCTTATCGTTGAGGATAATGTTATCATTGCAGATGATATGCAATCCATGTTGGAGGAAATAGGATATGAGATTGTTGACAATGTTATTGTTTACGAACAAGCAGAGGAAGTTCTTAAGACTAAGGAGGTAGATTTAGTTTTGATAGATATTATTCTTGCTTCTGATAAGACAGGAATAGATTTAGGGAAGCTGATAAGGAAAAAGTATAATATCCCCTTCATTTTTGTTACTTCAAACTCAGATAGAGCTACAGTGGAAAATGCCAAAACAGTAAAGCCCAATGGCTATTTGGTAAAACCATTTGAGCAACAAGACCTTTATACATCTATTGAGATAGCATTATCAAACTTTAATTATAATGAGAAATCTCAAAATAGTGAAGGTATTAATAATGTGGATGAAGATGAAAAACTAATGTCCAATGCGGTACTTAAAGATTCAATTTTTGTTAAAAAGCAGCATCTTTACTATCGTATTCAGTTTGAGGATATTCAATTTATAAAGGCGGACAATGTTTATTTGGAGGTAAATACTGTTGATAAAAAGTTCCTGGTACGTTCACCCCTAAAAGATTATTTGGAGAAATTACCTCAGAATAAGTTCTATAGGGCGCATAAGTCATATATTGTAAACGTAGATCATATCAATGCCATCAACTCCAAGGATATTATGATCAACAACAAATTGATTCCTATATCTAAAGATTTTAAAGAGTTTATCATTTCTGCTATGAACTCATAATATATAAACGTGTTTGCATTGGTTTATACTAAGTAATTTTTCTTACATTTTAGAGAGACAAAAAACCCAAAACATCGATTAAAGGCAATTAAAAAAGGCTATATCTCTTTTTACAACAAAAAACCATAATTACACAACAAATTTCAATTTTGCTTTAATGATAATAATACATTTGGAGTGTTAATAAGATGACCCCAAATCTTATCATTTTTCATATAATTCTATAATAGGCTATGTAGTTTTACATAGCCTATTATATTTTGTATAAGTATAAAACAAGTTGATTTAACGTGTACAAGTCGGTTTATACAACACTTTAATTTTTGTTTACAACAAAAATTAATAAGTACTGTTATATAATAGTAAGTTTGATTGATAACCTATTGCTAAAAGCAAAATATTAGTTGCAAGTTTTTCCCTGGTGTGATGATTAAAAAAATCTGTTGTAAAATTAAATGTGCGCTCATAGTTCTTTTTTTGACCGGCGCATGTGTCTTTGCACAAGATTCTTTAAGTACGGAAGAGAATTTATTAAAGAAGTTCCAAGATGCTGAAAATGCCAATGGGCGTTATTTTTTCTTTTTTGATACACTTAATAGATATAATGAAAATTCAGCCTATGATTGGTTGGATGCTGTCAATATATACCATAATAATTCTTATAAAATAAATGATTCTTCTGCCATAAGGCAATACAAGTTAATACAGTCTCAATTATATCATGATATTGGTGATTATGATAAAAGCATAGCCATAACAAAAGAACTTTATACAGAAATCAACAAACTGGACCTGGAAACAAAAGAACGTCTATTAAATATAATGGACAATGCCTACTCCAAATTAGAACTTTATGACAAGCAAATTGAAATTAGGGAGGAAAAACGCCATCTAGGTTTAACAAGTGATGTCGCCTTTTATGATATATATTCCAATTTAGGCCTTCATAGAAAAGCCATGGAAGATTATATCGTTGAAGTAAAGAAAACTATTAGTGAAGATGATCATTATGGTTTGGCTGAATACAACAACAATGTGGGTAATTTCCTTAGATTGGATAGGTCTGCCCCAACGGCATTTCCTTATTTTAAAAAGGCCCTTAGTTACATTGACCTTTACTTAATCGATATTACCGAAGAGAAAACAGAAAGGGAAGTTGCTAGGGGAAACTTGTTAAAAGGTATTATTGAAGGTAATATTGGAAAATGTCATGTTCAATTAAAAGAATATGAAGAAGCCCTTCCTTTTTTAGAAAAAAGCATAGAGTCCATTAATGAAAACCATGAAGGGGTATATTCTGAAGATGTTATAGAAAACACGCTAAATCTGGTTGATTGTCATTTACAGTTAAAAAACTACAAACTTGCCAAGGAATATTTGGACCAAGAGTTAAGAATAACGAACGTTGCTCATATCATTAAAAAAAATCGGCTGCTAGCCCTTTATTATGATATGATCGAGGATTACAAAAATGCTTCTTTTTATTTAAAGAAAAATGTTAAAATAGCAGATTCTGTTGATCTTACTACACCAAAATTAAAAAGGCAGCAGTTAGCGGCCGTAGCAGAAAAACAAATGGAAATATCCAGGTCCATGATCAATCAGCAGAAACTGGAAATGGAGAAAACGAGAAATGAACTGGCGTCCAAAGATGAAAAAATGAGCCTCGTATTTATTTCTTTAATTTTTACTTTATTAGGTTTTGCAGGATTAGTTTTTGCTTATCTAAAAAGTATCAAAAACCAGCGTTTAATTGCCAAGCAGAAACATATTATTGAAAATTCTTTGGTTGAGAAGGATTCTCTATTAAAGGAAATTCATCACAGGGTAAAGAACAATCTTCAAATGGTGTCCAGCCTTTTGAGCTTGCAAACTAAAAATACAAGAAGCAAGGCAGCAATTGAAGCTTTAGAAGAAGGTAAGAGTAGGGTAAAGGCTATGGCATTGATTCATCAAAAACTGTATCAGAATGATGATTTATCTGTGATTGAAATGCAAGGCTATATTGAAAGTCTAATCAATAGTGTACAGTCTGTTTATAAAAAAGGTGGGCACAATATTAATATCACAATAGATACCGAAGGAGTAGAATTGGACATTGATAGGGCTATTCCCTTTGGGTTAATTTTAAACGAGTTGGTGTCCAACTCTTTTAAATACGCATTTCCTGATGGAGACGAAAATGGCAAAATATATATTCACCTTAGAAAAAATGACGACCAAGGTTATTTTGAATATACGGACAACGGTGTTGGGCTTCCAGAAGATACGGACGAAAGGGCCAATTCTTCCATGGGAATCCGTTTAATGAACCGATTGGTTAACCAACTGCAATCCACCTTAAATATTGACAAAACTGTTGATGGTGTGAGGTTTTGGTTTAATTTTAAATAGTTTTTTAGTGTAACAGATTCAATTTGTAATTTATCTTCTATTTACAGCTTAAAATTCTCTAATTTTGATTTTAAGCATGAAAGCCCTTTTTAGAAAACATACTTTAAATTTTAAAAGGCCCAGTGGTACTTCTAGGGGCATTCTTACACAAAAAGAAACCTGGTTTTTAATTCTTGAAGAAAACAACAAGTATGGTATTGGAGAATGTGGCCTGTTAAAAGGGTTAAGTTTTGATGATGTTCCAGAATATGAAGACAAACTTAAATGGGTGTGCAATAATATACATCTAGGAAAGGACTTGTTGTGGAATGAATTGAAAAAGTTTCCAAGCATTCAATTTGGAGTGGAACAGGCATTTATTTCCTTAGAGGCCGAGAACCCTTTTGAATTGTTTCCTTCAGATTTTACCATAAACGAAGCTTCAATTCCCATTAATGGATTAATCTGGATGGGAGATCAAGTTTTTATGCACGACCAGATTAAGCAAAAGCTTGCCCATGGCTTCACTTGTTTAAAGATGAAAATTGGAGCAATTAACTTTCAGACGGAAATTTCTTTGCTGAAATCTATTAGAGAAATGTATCCAAAAGAAGAAATAGAATTGCGGGTAGATGCCAATGGAGCATTTCATCCAAATGAAGCATTGGAAAAACTTAAGGTCCTATCTTATTGCGACCTACACTCAATTGAACAACCTATAAAGCAGGGCAATATACATGGAATGAAGGAATTGTGTTCCAAAACCCCATTGCCCATAGCTCTAGATGAAGAATTGATAGGAGTAAATGATGTAACAGAAAAGAAAAAATTACTACAAACAATACAACCACAGTATATCATTTTAAAGCCAAGTTTGGTTGGAGGGTACAAGGGAAGCCAAGAGTGGATTGATTTGGCAGAAGAATATTCCATTGGTTGGTGGGTGACAAGTGCCTTGGAAAGTAATATTGGATTAAATGCCATTGCACAATGGACATACACTTTAAACAATAAATTGCCTCAGGGATTGGGTACGGGTAGTTTGTATACAAATAATATAAATTCTCCTTTGACTATTCAGAAAGGAAGAATATATTACAAGACCAATAATAGTTGGCAAAATGATTTAATACAGAATTTATGTATATAGAACAGGCTTATAAGGGTTTAAGTGAAACATGGAGATATGTTTTGGGATTTTTTTTAGTTTTTATTGCATGGCAATTTGTTGGAGGTATCCCATTAATGGCGGCTTTAATTTTAAAATCCAATTCACTTGCCGACTTAACTGGTGATTTGGGGCAAATGGCTGAAATTTTAGGAACTAACACCTTCCTGTTTTTTATGCTTTTAACTTTTGTTATTGGACTAGTTTGCCTTTTTGTTTTTGTGAAATTTGTTCACAAACAAGCAATATTATATTTAACAACATCAAGAAATAGGGTTGATTGGAAACGAGTTCTTTTTTCCTTTTTTCTATGGGCTATAATTTCTATTGCTTTTATATTAATAGATATTTATTTCACACCTGAGAATTATGAGTTTAATTTTAATTTAGGCCCTTTTCTAATTTTGGCAGTCATTGCTGTTTTAATGATTCCCATACAGACCAGTATGGAAGAATATTTTATGAGAGGTTATATGATGCAGGGCATTGGTATTATGGCAGGGAATAGATGGGTTCCTTTATTTATTACGTCCACACTTTTTGGTCTTATGCATATTTTTAATCCAGAAATTGGTAAGCTTGGGTATGGAGTACTTGTGTTTTATATTGGAACTGGTTTTTTTCTAGGAATCCTTACCTTAATGGACGAAGGCTTGGAACTGGCCCTTGGTTTTCATGCCGCAAATAATCTTACAGCGGCACTTTTGGTAACGGCGGATTGGACTGCTTTTACTACAGATTCAATTTACAGGGACATTTCGGAGCCTACTCTAGGATGGGATATTTTTATCCCTGTTTTGGTAGTATACCCAATTTTACTGTTTATTTTTTCAAAGAAATATGGCTGGACAAACTGGAAAGAAAGATTAACGGGGAAAGTACTTTCCAAGGAATCCTTTGCAGAAGTTAATGTTAATGATGTCCAATTATAATCACATTCATCCAAGTTTTAAATTAAATGGAATTTCTTGTTCCAAAAAAGAATTGGGACAAGTCGCCTGTGGCCTTATTAAAGAAGGAATGCCTTATGAGGTTTCAATAGGATACTTTCTTTTGGATTGGTTGTCATCAAAATCTACTATAAATGTAAAAACTTCGGGTTCTACAGGAATCCCCAAGACCATTGTTCTAAAAAAAGAGCATATGGTTAATTCTGCCTTGGCCACAGGAAACTTTTTCAATATACAATCTGGAAGCCTTGCCCTATTATGTTTACATACGGACTTCATTGCTGGAAAGATGATGCTTGTAAGAGCTATGGCACTTGGGCTAGAGTTGGACTATGTTGAGCCAAGCGCTAATCCGCTACTCTATTGTTCTAAAAAGTATGAATTTGCTGCAATGGTTCCTTTACAGGTTGAAGGTTCTTTGCAAAAATTGAATCAAATAAGAACATTAATAGTTGGTGGCGCACCATTATCTTATAGCCTTGAAGAAGAACTAAGCACTATAAAATCTAAGGTGTATGAAACCTATGGCATGACGGAAACTATAACACACATTGCCGTAAGAAAAGTATCCAGTGCTTCTAGTAGAGTCAATAACTATTTTAACATTCTTCCCGGTATTACGATTTCAAAGGATAATAGAGATTGTTTAATTATCAGCGCACCGAAAATTTCTGACTCCAATATTGTAACCAATGATGTAGTAAGATTACATTCCAATTCAACCTTTGAATGGTTGGGGCGTTTTGATAATGTTATAAATTCTGGCGGTATTAAATTTATTCCAGAAGAAATAGAATCTAAGCTCGCATCCATTATTACGAACAGACTTTTTGTTGCGGGAATTCCTGATGAAAAATTGGGACAGAAACTTATTTTGGTAGTTGAGGGAAATGAAAGCTCAACTAAAATAATTGAGAAAATAAAAAATTCAAATTCCTTGTCAAAATTCGAAATTCCCAAAGAAGTTTTTATGGTTGAAAAGATAATAGAAACCAGTAATGGGAAAATTGACCGCCATAGAACACTTGAACAACTTGTTGACAATAAATAGGAATTCATTTTTGTATTTTCATCCAATAAAGTTAGAAGTATGAAAAAAATAGTAAGACTGTATTTATTTCTTTTATGTTTTGCGGTTAATTCCCAGCAAATTTTATCGGAAAAAGAAAGAGCCATAGTAGTAGATGAAATCTTGGCCGACCGTTTTAATAATTTACTTCCAAGTTTAATGGATGCCACTGGGATTGATATGTGGATTCTTATTTCCAGAGAGTACAATGAAGACCCAGTTTTAAGGACCATGTTGCCTTCTACTTGGTTAAATGCCCGCAGAAGAACAATTTTACTTTTCTATAGGGATAGGTCTAAGAATAGTATAGAAAAATTGGCAGTGGCCCGCTACAATGTTGGTGATAATATTAAATCTGCTTGGGATAAAGAAAAAGAGCCCAATCAATGGAAACGTTTAATACAACTGATAGAAGAGCGAAATCCATCAAAAATAGGTTTAAACTATTCTAAAGATCATAATATAGCAGATGGTTTAGATAAGACAGATTTTGATGAGTTTATGCAAAACCTTCCAAAAAAGTACCATTCTAAGATAGTTTCTGCTGAACAATTGGGGGTAAGGTGGATTGAAACACGCTCGGAAAGGGAAATGGTTATTTATAACCAGTTAGTGGATATTACACATGATATTATAGCCGAAGCTTTTTCAGAAAAAGTAATCACCCCGGGAATAACAACAACTAATGATGTGGAATGGTGGATGCGGCAAAAAGTAACCGATCTGGGATTGGAAACGTGGTTTCACCCAACTGTGGATATACAGCGAACTAGCGAAGAACTAGTGGGTCATTTGTATTCCTTTTCCGGTAGACCAGAAGACCAAGTAATTTTGCCTGGAGATTTATTGCATTGTGATTTTGGAATAACTTATTTAAGATTGAACACGGATTGCCAAGAATTGGCTTATGTACTTAAACCCAAGGAGGTTGAAGCACCAGATTATTTGGTAAATGCCTTGAAGGATGGTAACAAAGTACAGGATTTTTTAACCCAGAACATGGTTGCGGGAAAAACAGGAAATGAAATTTTGTTAGAATCTCTTCAAAAAGCAAAAAGTGCTGGTTTAAAACCCGCAATATATACACATCCTCTTGGAATGTACGGCCATTCTGCCGGTACAACTATTGGTATGTGGGATTCCCAAGGCGGTGTTATGAAGGATGATGGGGAAAATTATCCGCTAAACCCTAATACAGTATATGCTATTGAGTTAAACACTACGGTTACAATTCCAGAGTGGAAACGGGATATACGAATAATGTTGGAGGAAGCAGGGTTTTATGGAGAAGATGGGTTTAGGTATGTTAATGGTCGACAGACCGAATTATTGTTGATACCCCGTCCCAAACCTCAATTGGGAAATTGATTTTTTTTTGTACTTTTAATAACCTGTTGACTATTAAATTATTAGCGTATGAGGTTATTGTTTGCAGTACTAGCATTTCTCTTAATATCTCCTATTTCTTATGGGCAAAAAGAGATTAAGGGAATAATCACCAACAAGGGAGTCCCTTTGTCTAATGCCAATATCCAAAACTTAAATTCGGATATAAGTGTTAATTCTGATATTGAGGGACATTATATAATACACGCTAATCCAAAAGAAGAATTGCTCTTTACATACATGGGCATGGATTCCATATCTATCATTGTGGAGGATGTGACCAAAATATTGAACATGGAAATGGCACCAAGAGTGGAACAACTAAAAGAAGTGGTAGTCACCAAAAAACGTTTGCTCCAAAGTCAAAAAGAGTTAGAACTTGAATATGCTACCAATGAAAGGCTTGTTCGCACTGCTTTTGGGATTATTGATCCGGCCAAAGTTGCATATAGGGTAAGGGTATTGACTAAGAGGGATATGATATCCAATCATTACCATTTTGGAATGTATTTACAAGGAAAATTTGCTGGCCTTAGCGTAAGCATACGACCGGATCAAAGTTTTGATGTTTTTCTAAGACCGGGCTCATCTTATTCGCCAAAGCCTGCTATTTTTGATATTGATGGACAAATTTTTAATGACGGTCCCACATGGTTGGATCCCAGTATTGTTGAACGGGTCGCAATCTTGTCAAGTCTAGCTGCTTCGACCAGGTACGGTTCTATGGCCCATGGCGGTGTGGTGGTGATCAACACAAAGAACGGAACGTACTTGCCTAAAGAACCAGATAATACTCCTTATGACTATGCCTTGTTAAGGGACAATGTTTTGTCATCAGAGACGATGCCTTTTTACAACTTAACAAAACCAAATTATTTAAAGAAATTGGAAAGTGCTTCTTTCGTTGGAGAAGCATGGCAGATATTTAAAGAAGAACAGATTAGTTATGGAAAATCACCTTATTTTTTACTGGATTCTTATGCTTTTTTCAGAAAGAAATGGAGTGGGGACGAAATTGTAAGTGATTTAAGGTCAACGATCTTGTTGGAACATGGACAAAACCCTGTTATACTTAAATCTCTTGCCTTCATTTTGGATGCTTCGGGAGAGTTTCATCGATCCATCGATATATATGAGGAAATATTAAAGCTACGACCCAGCTATGCGCAATCCTACAGGGATTTAGGCAATGTCTATGGAGAACTGGGTAATGATAACAAAGCAGTTGAAATATATTCAAGGTATATCAATTACACGAAGTTGGATACCGTTTCCAATGTTAAAAATATCGATTCCATAATCATGACCGAGTTTGGTCAAAAAATTGGCGAAAAAAGCCAAGTAGTTACTGGAACAACACGTTTGGTTTTTGAATGGAGTCATAGTGATGCAGAATTTGGCCTGCAATTTGTCAACCCAGATAACCACTATTATACTTTTGAGCATACCTATGAATCTGATAAAAATCAATTCTATAATGAAAAGACCAAAGGATATTCCAGTATTCAATATTTTATGCACAATGAGTTGGAAGGCAAATGGAGGGTCAATCTAAAATACCTAGGGAATAAAACCTATGAACCTACTTACCTTAAAGTTACGGTGCAAACCATGTTTGGCACCAAAAAGGAGGAAAGAAAAGTGCATTTATTCAAGTTAACAGAAAAAAATGTCAACCAAGAACTTCTCGAAATATCCAATACTCTATTGGCTATGGGTAACTGAATTATTATGAAAGTAACATCTTTAATTTTTAAACCTGTAAAACCCCCATATTAAAAGGCTTTTCAATAGGAGCATGGTTGGCGGCTTCTATGCCCATAGAAATCCAAGTACGGGTTTCCAACGGGTCTATAATGGCATCGGTCCATAAACGGGCAGCCGCATAATATGGAGAAACCTGCCCATCATATCTATTTTTTATTTTGTTAAATAGTTCTGCTTCTTTTTTCTCCGTAATTTTTTCACCTTTCTTTTCCAAAGAAGCTTTTTCTATCTGTAACAAGACCTTGGCCGCAGAATTTCCACTCATTACTGCGAGCTCTGCACTCGGCCATGCTACAATTAACCTGGGGTCATAGGCTTTTCCACACATGGCGTAGTTCCCTGCACCATAACTATTCCCAATAACCACGGTAAATTTGGGTACTACGGAATTGGCCACTGCATTTACCATTTTCGCTCCGTCTTTAATGATGCCTCCTTGTTCACTTTTACTACCCACCATAAAACCGGTTACGTCTTGTAAAAAAACAAGCGGAATTTTCTTTTGGTTACAGTTGGCAATAAATCGCGTCGCCTTATCAGCGGAATCAGAATAAATTACTCCGCCAAATTGCATTTCCCCTTTGGCTGTTTTAACTACTTTTCTTTGATTGGCAACAATTCCCACGGCCCAGCCATCAATCCTGGCATAGCCCGTTAAAATTGTTTTTCCATAGCCCTCCTTGTATTGTTCAAAATCTGAATTATCCACCAAGCGTTTAATAATTTCCAACATATCATATTGGTCAGAACGGGAGGCCGGTAAAATCCCATAGATATCATTAGGATTATCTATTGGGTTTTCTGTCTTTGTTCTACTATAACCAGCCTGATCAAAACCACCTATTTTATCTACTATATTTTTAATGGTATCCAAGGCATCTTTATCGTCCTTGGATTTATAATCGGTTACACCACTTATTTCACAATGGGTAGTTGCCCCACCCAGTGTTTCGTTATCTATATTTTCTCCAATAGCAGCTTTTACCAGATAACTGCCCGCTAAAAAGATACTACCTGTTTTGTCCACGATTAGTGCCTCATCACTCATAATGGGTAAATACGCACCTCCGGCTACACAACTTCCCATAACCGCTGCAATTTGGGTTATTCCCATACTGCTCATAACCGCATTGTTTCTAAAAATACGTCCAAAATGTTCTTTATCAGGAAAAATTTCATCCTGTAGGGGCAAGTATACTCCTGCACTATCTACCAAATAAATAATAGGAAGTTTATTCTCAATGGCTATCTCTTGCGCTCTAAGATTTTTCTTTCCTGTAATGGGAAACCAAGCCCCAGCTTTTACGGTGGCGTCATTGGCAACCACAACACATTGCTTTCCTTTAACAAAGCCAACCTTAACAACAACACCTCCAGATGGACAACCACCATGTTCTTCATACATGCCATCTCCAACAAAGGCCCCGATTTCAATTGCTTCCTTTTTATCATCCAAAAGGTAGTCAATACGCTCTCTGGCGGTCATTTTTCCTTGAGCATGCAATTTTTCTATGCGTTGTTTTCCGCCTCCTAGCTTTACTTTTGCAAGTTCTTTTTTTAGATTTGAGAGGAGTAATTTATTATGGTCTTCATTTTTGTTGAAGTTGATATCCATTCTTAATAGGTTTCTTTAATTATGCTAAAGATATTGATTAACTTTGAGAAAACTCAAGAACAAAAATGAAAGAAAAAATCCGATGGGGAATCATAGGCCTTGGTGGAATTGCCAAAAAGTTCGCTGATGACCTAAAGTTGGTCGATGATGGGCAATTGGTGGCAGTTGCATCAAGAAGCTTGGATAAAGCCAAGGCTTTTGCAAAAGATTATAATGTTAAAAATGCTTTTGGTAGTTATGATGAGCTTTTTAAGTTTCCCGATGTGGATGTTCTCTACATTGCTACACCACATGATTCGCATGCAGAATTGAGTATTGCTGCCATGACCAATGGAAAGCACATACTTTGCGAGAAACCTGTTGCCGTAAATAGAAAGGATGTTGAAAAAATGGTTGCTGCGTCTAAAGCGAACAATTTGTTTTTAATGGAGGCCATGTGGAGCAGATTTAATCCATCGATTATAAAGGTTAAGGAATTGATTGATGATGGTGCAATTGGAGATGTTGCCTATGTTAATTCAGATTTTACCTATTATGGCTTGGATAGGGATGAGGAAGGTAGAATATTAAATCCAGAGTTGGCAGGAGGGTCTATTTTGGACATTGGTATTTATCCAATTTTCCTGGCCTATCTTATTTTGGGAAAACCCAATGAAATTATTGCTCGTTCAAATTTTTATAAAACAGGAGTGGAAATTCAGACCTCCATGATTTTTGACTACGAAAATTCACAAGCAATACTTCACAGTGGTTTTGCCACAGACTTGCAGGTGAAGGGAAAAATATCAGGAAGCAAGGGGTCTTTGGTATTGCATCCCATGTGGCATATGGCACAAGGATATTCAATTGAAAAAGGGGGTGCTGTTCAAGATTTTAAATTGCCAACCCTTGGAATGGGGTATTCTTATGAGATTATTGAAGTGCATAATTGTCTTAGGGCAGGTAAACTGGAAAGCGATTTATGGTCCCATCAAAACAGCTTGGACTTAATGGAACTTATGGATGAAGTTAGGAGACAAGTAGGGGTGGTTTTTCCTTTTGAATCTTAAAAAATTTATGTAGACTAGGGTATTCCTTTAAATTTACGATATTTGACGGTTACAAATAAACTAAACTTTAAATATGGTTATGAATAAGAATACAGTGCTCGCATGGGCCACTTTTATTATGATTGGTGTAGGAATAGGACTTATTGCTTTGGGTGCTTTTCGATATGACGAAATTGCTGGTTGGGGTTTTGCAGCTGTGGGTGTTGGTTTTTTTGCGATTGCCTGGGTTTTTAATGCTCTTAAAGGAAGGGTATAAATAGTTTCAGTTTCTTCTTTTTAATTAAATTCATTTCTTATGTCTGACGATAAAAAGGTCATTTTCTCCATGTCTGGGGTTACAAAAACGTATAAAACTGCCAATACTCCAGTTTTAAAAAATATATACCTCAGTTTCTTTTATGGTGCCAAAATTGGGATTTTAGGTCTCAACGGTTCTGGTAAATCCACCCTTTTACGGATTATTGCTGGGGTAGATAAGAATTTCCAAGGAGATGTTGTTTTCTCTCCTGGTTATAATGTGGGTTATTTGGAACAAGAACCCAAATTGGATGAAAATAAGACTGTTTTAGAAATTGTTAAAGAAGGAGTTGCAGAAACGGTAGCAATTCTTGATGAATACAATAAAATAAATGATATGTTCGGTTTGCCCGAAGTATATGAGGATGCAGATAAGATGCAAAAACTCATGGACAAGCAAGCAGAACTTCAGGATAAGATAGATGCGTCTAATGCCTGGGAGTTGGATACCAAATTAGAAATAGCAATGGATGCACTGCGTACCCCCGATTCCGATAAGAAAATTGCCGTTCTTTCTGGTGGTGAACGTAGACGTGTAGCACTTTGTAGGCTTTTATTGCAAGAGCCAGAGATATTGTTGTTGGATGAACCCACCAACCACCTTGATGCCGAGTCAGTTCATTGGTTGGAACATCATTTGGCCCAGTACAAAGGAACTGTTATAGCAGTAACGCATGATAGATACTTTCTGGACAATGTAGCAGGATGGATATTGGAACTGGATAGGGGAGAGGGTATTCCTTGGAAAGGAAATTATTCTAGTTGGTTAGACCAGAAATCCAAACGTTTGGCCCAAGAAAACAAACAGGCTTCCAAAAGGCAAAAAACCCTGGAGCGAGAGTTGGAATGGGTAAGACAGGGAGCTAAAGGGAGACAGACTAAACAAAAGGCACGATTAAAGAATTATGACAAGTTAATGAGTCAGGATCAAAAACAACTGGACGATAAACTTGAAATATATATTCCAAATGGCCCCCGTTTGGGAACCAATGTGATTGAAGCAAAAGGAATAAGTAAAGGGTACGGGGATAAACTACTCTATGAAGATTTAAACTTTAATCTTCCACAGGCTGGAATTGTGGGTATTATTGGTCCTAATGGAGCAGGTAAGACTACTATTTTTAGGATGATTATGGGAGAGGAGACTCCAGACAAGGGAGAATTTGTTGTTGGAGATACTGCTAAGATTGCTTATGTGGACCAAAGCCATTCCAATATTGACCCCGAGAAAACTATATGGCAAAATTTTAGTGATGAGCAAGAGCTTATTATGATGGGGGGGAGACAAGTAAATTCTAGGGCCTATTTAAGTCGATTTAATTTTTCTGGTAGTGAACAGAACAAAAAGGTGAGCATGCTTTCTGGAGGTGAACGTAACCGACTTCATTTAGCTATGACGCTTAAAGAAGAAGGAAATGTCCTTTTGTTGGATGAACCTACCAATGATTTGGATGTAAACACATTACGAGCTTTGGAAGAAGGTTTGGAAAATTTTGCAGGTTGTGCAGTTGTAATATCTCACGACAGATGGTTTTTGGATAGAATATGTACCCATATATTGGCTTTTGAAGGGGATTCACAGGTTTATTTCTTTGAAGGTTCTTTCTCTGATTATGAAGAAAACAAGAAGAAACGCTTAGGAGGCGATTTATTGCCTAAGCGTATTAAGTATAAGAAACTAATAAGATAAAAAAAGCTCCCGTTTTTGGGAGCTTTATGTTTCATAGAATTTAGAGAACATACTATTGCTTCAAAGGCTTTTTGATTGTTTCTTCTATCTGGTTTTCAATTTTTTGCTTGTCTCCTACAACTATTAAGGTCATATTTTCTGGTCTAATATATTTTCTGGTCATTTCCTGAACTTTTTCAGGAGTAATAGCATGCATGCTTTTTACTTTGTTTTCTAAGAATGAATCATCCAAATCATGTGTGTCTAAAAATATGAGTTGACCAATAATACCACTTGGGGATGAATTCTGTAAAACATAAATGCCAGATTCATAATTTATTATACCATCCAATTCTTCTTGAGTAGGAGGTTCATTTTGGAGTTTTTCAATTTCATTCTTTATCTCTTGCAAGGAAGCACCGGTATGTTCTGTGGTAACATCTGCTCTTTCATACCAAATACCAGTTTTATAATTCTCTGCTAAAACACTTCTGGGAGAATAGGTATATCCTTTATCTTCTCTAATATTACTTGTAATCCTAGATGCAAAAGAACCTCCTAGAATGGAATTAGTAACATCCAGAGCAATATAATCTGAATGTGAAGGGTCTGCTACTGGTAAACCATAATAAATGGTTGATTGCGGAGCATCTGGTCTATCAATAATTTTGACAGTGTTGGATGTGACCGCCTCGGCGATTGGATATTCAGATTCGTTCCCAGGCCTCCAATCAGCCATTGAAGTTTCAACTGCTTCTTTTACCTCATCAGAATCAAAATTTCCAGCAACATAGATGGTAGTGCGTTTAGCTCCAAAATTTGCTTCATAAAACTCTTTTATATCTTCAACTGAATAAGAATCTATATTATCTTCAGATGGATATACCCGCCCGTAAGGATGATCAGGATATATTTCAGCATAAAAATCTCGATAAGCTTGAGAACCTGGAGTAGATAAATCTACTGAAAGTTCGCGTTTCATATCACTTTTCAATCTATTTAATTCTTCTGCTGGCCATTTAGGGTTTTTAAGAACATCCGCAATTACTTTTACAGCATTTGGAGTAAACTCATATAGAACAGAACTAGTTAAGTATGTGGTATGGGAACCAACACCCATATTTAGATTACCTCCCATGCCAGCCATTTCATCTGCTATTTCTTTAGAGGTTTTTGTTGTGCTCCCTTCCTCCAATAAATCAACTAGTAAATCAGATAACCATACTTGGTTTTCTTTTTCATTTATATTTCCAGTCTTTATATTAAATCTAATAGTTGCTTTTGGTAAAGATCCATAAGGAATAAGTACCAATTTTAATCCATTGTCATAATCAATGACTTCTTTATTGGGAAGTGAGAAGTTCTTAGGTTCTCCACCTACTGGCGGTTGTTCTTTTTCTTGAGCTTGTATAAAAGAAAAAGTAAATGCAAACACTACAATATATATGATAATATTCTTCATTATTCTGTTTTTTCGTTATTAGCCAATAATGGATTTACTCTTAAAATAGTACGGTTTGTTTTTCTAAGGTACTCATCAATTGTTTTTAGCATGATTTCTGGGGTCACCTTTTTAAACTCATCCTCAATATAATTTATCCTATCTGGGTCATCATCAAATAAGGCAAAACTACATAGTAAATCAGCTCTGCCTAGCCCAAAAAAGCCACCTAGATCATCATATAATTGTGACCTAACTTTTATAATTGCTTTATCGATCATTTCTTGGGACATATTGGTTTTTACATCAGTCATTACCTCATCAATAGATGTTAATATATTTTCTTTTGACGTTTCAGTATCATAAGTAAAATTATACATCCATAGCATTGGACCTTTGTAATTGAACATATTCCCTAAGTAGTTAATACCACCTCCAAGATCGGATGTGTATCCTTTTTCTTTTTCCAATTTTTGCTTTAAAAGGCCGTTATCTCCCTGCAACAAAATTTGATCTAAAAGGCCCATGGCGTAATACTCTGGAGTATTTCTTTCTGGCATATGATATGCCAAAGCAATTGCGGGTTTATTGGCTAAAGCATCATCTTTTATAGTGTCTTTTTCTACCTCCTGTCTTGGTTCTGAAATGTCTGGTTGAGCAGGAAGCTCAGCCGATGGAATATTCCCGAAATATTTTTCTATCCATGCTTTGGTTTCTTCTATCTCAAAATCACCTACTACAGAAATAGCAGCATTGTTCGGAGCATAATAAGTTTTAAAAAAACTAGCAACATCTTCCAGGTTTGCCGCATCCAAATCCTCTAAATCACCATAAAAATTGTGTGCGTTGTTCCAATTGGTATTTGCATATTGTGGCATGTCTAACCATGGAAATCCTCCATATGGTTGATTTAGCACATTTACCTTTACTTCGTTTTTTACAACACCTTGTTGATTGGTAAGATTTTCTTGGGTAATATCCAATCCTCGCATACGATCAGCTTCTGCCCATAACATTGTTTCCAGTTTGTGCGAAGGAACAATTTCAAAATAATTTGTAAAGTCAAACCTTGTAGAACCATTGAGAACACCACCGTTTTGTTGAATTAGTTTAACAAACTCCATTTTACCCAAATTTTTGGACCCTTGGAACATCATGTGTTCAAACAAGTGGGCAAAACCTGTACGATCTCTGGGTTCTATTCTAAAACCAATGTTGTAATATGCAGCCACAATTGCGGTAGGAGAGGTCTTGTCTTGGGAAAGAATTACTTTTAAGCCATTATCCAACTTATAATATTCTACTGGAACTTGGAATTTAGCTATTTCCTTTTTTTTCTCTTTGTTTTCCTTGCAATTAGATAATAGTAATATTACTAACACCATGGAAAACATTTTAAATGTTTGCTTCATATATTGTTTTTAAGGATAGTTAATATAAATAGGACTCTATTGTTTATCAAATGTTACAAAATATTAATAGGGTTGTGATGGATACCAATCCAATTGTATCACTTGAATATTGGAATCTCCAGAATTGACTAATTCCTTAAATTTTGCCACATCACTAACATCTGGATTTCCCCTAAAATGATAAGGGTAGACTTGCGTAGGCTTAAATTCTAGTACTGCACTGGCTGCACTTTCCTCCGTCATGGTATAGGGCAGGTTCATGCAAATAAAGGCTTTGTCAATGTTCTTCAATGTTCTCATTTCTGGAATATCTTCTGTATCGCCAGAAAAATAAATACGTTGGCCACCAATATTTAACACATACCCATTGCCACGCCCTTTGGTGTGGAAATTCAATGCCTCTTCCCTTAAATTGTACATCGGAATAGCTTCTATCATAATGTCCAGAAGTTCTTTGGACTCCCCATTGTTTAGAATTGTGATTATCTCTTTGAATTCATCCGGCATTTCATCAGCCACGGCCTGTGGGACAATGATTTTGGCCTTTTCCGTATTTAGCGCTTGCAAGGTTTCAACATTAAGATGGTCACCATGTATATCGGTTATTAATATCAAATCAGGTTGTTTTTGACCTTCATACGTACTTGCACCACCAACAGGATCTATGTAAATAGTAATATCTCCCCATTCTAAAACAGCGGTAGCGTGTTCAATCGGAATTATTTTAACATCAGAAATAGTATTTTCCAAGGTAATGGACTCGTTGGAACTTAAATCGATCTCGGAGTTGTTGGACTTGTTTTTTTCTTTGCAACCAACTAAAATTAGGCTGAAACAAGTAATCGTAAAAAATATTTTTTTCATAAAAATTCATTTTAGGTTCATACATGCTATAATCCATTCAATGTTAATGAAGTAGCAATATGTTCTCGTGAATTATAAAGTTAAGACATCAATCTTTAAATAGATGTTTTTTTATTTTAAAAAAATCCAAATGTTAAAATGTAGCGTATATAAATCAAAATCAAACAACTATTATAAAATTTACGAACAAGATTATTTAAATACTATATTATGACGGAAACAAAGAATAACAATGGGTTAAAGGTAATAGCAGGTTTACTGGGTGTAATTTTGCTAGGTACCATTATTTACACAGTAAGTCTTTATCAAGACAAGAAAAAGACAACTACTTTACTTACTCAAGAAAAAGATTTGGTTGTTGAAGACCTAAATAGCTTAAAATCTGAATATGATAAAGCTATTATGGAAAGCAATGCTACAAACGAAGAATTGGTAGGTGCAAGAGACAGAATTGCAAAATACATTGATTCTGTTAAAACAATGAAAGCTGATATTTCTTCACTTTCTAGATACAGAAGACAAGTTAATGTACTTAAAGCCGAAAGAGAGCAATTGCTTAGACAAGTAGATTCTTTAACACAATCTAACAGTTTATTGGCAATGCAAAGAGACAGTACTTATGTTGAGTTGGAAAAGCAAACTGTATTTAACGATTCTTTGGTTGTGCAAAACACCCAATTGGCAGATGCGGTTGAAAGAGGTTCTGCATTGAACTTAACTAAAATCAATGTTGATGCCGTAAGAGAAAGAAACAATGGTAAATTGGTTTCTACTTCTAGAGCAAAAAGCACAGATAAAGTAAAAGTATGCTTCACAATTGCGAACAATGTTATTGCTGAAGCTGGTGATAGAGAGTTTTTAATAGAAATTCTAGATCCTCAAGGAAATGTTATTGGTAGCGGTCTTTCTAAAACCAACGATGCAGGTGCTTCTATAAACTATAGTAAGGGAACTGGTTTCTATTATGAGAACAGCACATTGGATGTATGTGATTTCGTTGATAAACCAGCTAGTGATTTTCAGAAAGGAAACTACATGGCAAACGTTTATGATGATAATTTGAAATTATTGGGTACTTCCAATTTTACTTTAAAATAACACAAACACTATCTATTATCTAAAAAAAGGGAAAATCTTATTGATTTTCCCTTTTTGCTTTTTTTAATTTTATTTTAAAGACCCTACCATATTTTCAGGCTTTACCCACAGGTCATATTCTTCGGCTGTGACATACCCTAGGTTAATTGCCTCCTCTTTTAACGTTGTTCCATTCTTATGGGCAGTATTTGCAATTTCGGCAGCCTTATAATATCCTATCTTGGTATTCAAAGCTGTTACCAACATTAAAGAGTTGTTCAACAATTGCTTTATTACCTGGCGATTAGGTTCTATGCCAGAAGCACAATGTTCATCAAAGCTAGTACAAGCATCACCCAATAACTGAGCAGATTGCAAAATGTTAGCAGCCATCATGGGTTTAAAAACGTTCAGTTCGTAATGCCCTTGTGTGCCTCCGACTGATATAGCCACATCATTGCCCATTACCTGAGCACAAACCATTGTTAAAGCTTCGCATTGGGTTGGATTAACCTTTCCTGGCATAATAGAACTTCCAGGTTCATTGGCAGGAATAATAATTTCTCCAATCCCAGAACGAGGTCCAGAAGCCATCATTCTAATATCATTGGCAATTTTGTTCAAAGAAACAGCCAATTGCTTTAAAGCGGAATGACTCTCAACAATTGCATCATGGGCTGCCAATGCTTCAAACTTATTTTTTGCTGTAATAAAAGGTAATCCTGTAAATTTTGCAATGTACTTGGCGACAAGAACATCATATCCTTCTGGAGTGTTTAATCCTGTTCCCACTGCTGTTCCTCCAAGGGCCAACTCACTTAAATGCTCCAAGGAGTTATTTAATGCCTTAAGTCCATGATCCAATTGGGAAACATAACCAGAAAATTCTTGACCTAAGGTTAGGGGAGTGGCATCCATTAAATGTGTGCGGCCTATTTTTACAACACTAGAAAATTCTTTAGATTTTTTATCAAGCGTATCTCGTAATTGTGTTATGCCAGGAACGGTGACCTCAACAATTTTTTTATATGCGGCAATATGCATTCCCGTAGGGAAGGTGTCATTGGAAGACTGGGATTTATTGACATCATCATTTGGCTGAATTGTTTTTTCTCCCTCACCAATTATTTTACCGGCAATTTCATGGGCACGATTGGCGACCACCTCATTGACGTTCATATTGCTTTGTGTTCCAGAACCGGTCTGCCATATGACCAATGGGAATTGGTCATTGTGTTTCTCCTCCAAAATTTCATCACAAACCATTGAGATCAAATCTCTTTTTTCTTTGGAAAGAACACCTAGCTCACAATTGGTATGCGCAGCGGCCTTCTTTAAATAGGCAAAACCAAAAACAATATCCAAAGGCATGGATGCGCTTGGCCCTATTTTAAAATTGTTACGGGAGCGTTCTGTTTGTGCGCCCCAATATTTATCTGCAGGGACCTTTACCTCTCCCATGGTGTCTTTTTCTATCCTAAAACTCATTTTTAATACATTTGATAAGGAACAAAGGTACTGTTTTGATGAACATTTTATGTTTCATAAAAGTGATTTTGGTATTTTTTTCAATTTGATTTGCACTATTTATAGTTTTCAAACTATCTTTGTAATATTAAAAATAATTTCCATGTTTGAGTTTGACCAGTATTTAGGATTTTTAGCTTTTTTAACCATATTGACCATAGGTTTTTGGCTAATGATATTTTTGTTGACATTTGTTGTGCCTTATTGGTTGTTTGGAAATATAAAAGAGTTATTAAAAGAAAAGCGCGATAAGAAAAGAGCAGCGCGTAACGAATAAAAAAAGAAGCCATTAGGCTTCTTTTTTGTTTTTATAAAAAGTTTCTTTTCTAACCTTCAAAACCTTCTCCATCGTCATCTCCACCTCCATTGCGTTCTCCACCTCTTCTTCTTTCCTTTGGTTGGTTGAACCTATAAATAAAAGATAATCTAAATTCCCTTGGCCTCCATTGGAATTCACTTTCTGAAGTAAAGAACTCGGTTTCTGTATATGACATTCTTTTTCTGGAATTAAAAACATCACTTATATTAAAAGAAATAGTTGCTCTATCTTTAAAGATATCTTTGCTCATAGCGGTATTTAAAGAGAACATGCCTTTGGTCTTGGTTTGGGCATTTTCTCGTGGTCCCATATAGAAAGCATTGTTCTGCCAATCTATTTTCCATGGTAAGGAAACTTTGGTGCTAAAACGTGAAAACCAACTGGTGTTTTCCGCTCCATAATCCACATTATTAAAAACCCCCTCTGTAGTAAATTTAAAAAAGTTAAAGCTACTGTTTACACGTAGCCATTTAACAGGATTGTATAATATGCCAGCTTCTGCACCAACCCTTTCATTGGTGGATAAATTTATAGGTAGAGATCTAATAATTCGAATTCCATCTGATGTTGTTTCCCCAGTTTCTTCCTGCACTCTTTCAAAAGCATTGGTTTCTTTTTGATAATAAATAGATGATGTCAATGTTAATTTCTTCCATCTTCTTAAATATCCCAAGTCATATGCGTTGGCATATGCCGGGTCCAAATCTGGATTTCCCTGAAATACATTTGTTCTACTTGCCCTAGATGGAAAAGGGTTAATAAACCATCCTCTTGGTCTATTTATTCTTCGATTATATCCTAAAGATATATTTTCGTTTTCCTGTATTTCAAAAATTAAGTTGAGTGTGGGGAAAAGGCCCAAGTAATTTTTATCAAAATTCACATCAACATCAATTCCCAATTGCTCAGAAAGTGTTTCTGCATTTACATCGGATTCCAACTCACCTTTTAATTGGGTATTCTCAAGTCTTAAACCCAGTAAAAATGAAAACTTGCCATATTTGTTACCATACTGGGAATAAAAGGCATTCACATTTTGTGTATAGGTAAACTTATTGGTTAAATCCGTGTTTGTAATATACTGGCCAGAACCTTGATTTAGGGTATCCAATTGGTAATCGTTTAGCTCTTCTCTAAATGTTCCCCTGTATCCTGCTTCAAATTGGGAATCACCCATTGGCAGTACATAATCCGCTTGTGCTAAATAGTTGTTTTGGGTTTCAATTTCATAGATTCTCTCTGATGCCAACAACTCATTATTGGGAAAAGTATTGTTCTCAATAATTTCTGTAAGAACATCCTCATCATCAAACGAGTATTGCACGTCCGCGGTTAACTTATGTCCGTCATCATTAAAATTGTTTGTATAGTTCATGGAGAACTGGTAATTGCTATCATCTTCATTTTGATCCTCACTTCTGAAGGTTCTGCTATCAATGGTAGAACCAATAAAACGCTGCGTTGCATTTTCATTAATGTCCTGTTCATCTGAGAAACGAGCAAAAACACTACCGGTAAGAGAAGATTTTTCAGAAAGAAAATATTCCAGACCAAGGTTTACATTAAAACCGGTATCATTTCTGGATATATCCCTATCTTCATAAATCCTGTCAAAGTCGCCACTGGTATATGTGTTATCAAAAAAAGCATTCCCAGGTGATTCTCTATGAAAATATCCAAGGGTATTGAATAGATTGAATTTATCTGTTCTTAGATTGAAATTAGTAGATACTTGATACCTAAATGGATCAGCAATATTAGCATTAATAGAACCATTAATGCCCAAAGTTTTCTCTTTCTTTAGAACAATGTTTAAAATACCAGCAGTTCCTTCTGCATCATATCTTGCTGATGGACTAGTTATTACTTCAACCTTTTCAATTGCATCTGCAGGTAATTGTTTAAACACATCTGTTGAGCCAAACCCTGCAAGGGCAGAAGGTTTGCCATTGATTAGGATTCGCACATTTTCATTTCCCCTAAGGCTAATTGCACCTTCTATATCCACATTTACCGATGGGATATTGTTCAAGGCGTCATTTACAGTTCCACCACTTGTGGTTAAATCCTTACCTACGTTATATACTTTTTTATCTAATCTAACCTCAACAGTTGTTTTTTCACCTACCACTTCTACCGCTTCCAACTGTTCTACATCCAAAGCCAGCTTTACTGTGCCTAAATCTGTTGAAGAACTCAATAATTGATCGTTTAGCGTATACGTTTTATATGAGATATATTCAATTCGAATATTATATCTACCAGGTTTTGCTTCAACATCAAACTTTCCATCCTCGTTGGTAATTCCACCCGTTACAATATTAGGATTTTGAACACTTTGTAGAACTAGTGTTGCATATTCCAAGGGTAGATTGTTGTCCTGGTCTAAAACTGTCCCTGTGATTTTTATTGGTGGCCTTTGTCCTTGATCTGGGGAAGGTCTTTGGGCTGTTATTGATAAAGATATTGTCAATAGCAAAAATAAAGGGAGTAGTTTTCTCATAGGTGGTTTTTGGTTAAGTCTTCTTCTTTTTTTTCTTTTTCTTTTCTTTCTTCTTTTTATCTTTAAAACCAGCTTCTTGTAATTTAACAAAGGCATTGTACTTTTCCTCGGAGAGGCTTGCCTTTAAATCATCATCTTGGGTTTTATATATTTTCTCTAATGCCTCTTTGGTTTTTTCTTGATCTAGCTGAAGAATTTGCAATTCCATTCTTTTTCTTATGGAAGTGGTAAGTATACTACTGACCACTGCAGTCTCAAACTCACTTAGTTCCAGGGCTTCAGTAATTTTTGGCATTTCCCCTTCAACAATCTCCTCTGCTGTTTTAGGTTCTGGTTCCTTGTCCGGAATTTCTGCTTGCGGAACCGTACTACGTCCTCTCCCACCATAACCATATCCACCACGTCCATAACCATATCCACCATAACCATATTGGGCATTCATTTCTATAGAACTTATGATTAAAAAAAAGAACAGTATTATATTTTTGTAATGTGTTTTCATGATTTCAATCGTTTACTTGGATTATAAATGTTTTTTAAGGTTTAAGCACCTATCGTTAAATGTTTGTTAAAGTAAATATACCTTTCGAGAGCGACTAATCTAATAGCTCTTCAATTTTCTCTGCTGGCCTACCTATAACAGCTTTGTTGCCTTTAACAACTATGGGTCTTTCTATTAGATTGGGGTACTTTACCATAGCTGATAGAATTTCATCATTGGACAATTTTTTTCCTTTATATTTTTCTTTCCAAATGGATTCATTCTTTCTAACCAGCTCTATTGGTTCAATGGACAAATATTCTATTATTTGTTTTAATTCCTCCACTGAAGGAATGTTTGCTATATACTTGATGATTTCAAAATCCTTGCCAGAGTTCTCCAAAACAGCCAAACCTTCCCGGGATTTTCTACATCTGGGATTGTGATATATTTTTATCATAACTAACTTTCTTCCTTTTGTCCCATCATCATTAGATAGGCCTTTAAAAATTGATCTATATTTCCATCCATCACCGCATCAACATTTCCAGTCTCCTCACTTGTTCGTACATCTTTAACCAATTTATAAGGATGCATAACATAATTACGAATTTGAGAACCCCATTCAATCTTCATTTTGGAAGATTCAATTTCTTGTCTGGCTTCCATTTTTTTTCTCAATTCAATTTCATAGAGCTGAGATTTAAGCATTTTTAAAGCTGTTGCCCTATTGTCATGCTGGGAGCGAGAATCTGAACATTGAATTTGTATCCCAGATGGTTTATGCACCAATTGTACTTTGGTCTCAACCTTATTTACATTTTGGCCTCCAGCGCCACTTGAACGGGCCGTGGTAATCTCTATATCTGCTGGATTAATGTCTATTTCTATACTATCATCAACCAGAGGATATACGTAGACTGATGCAAAGGATGTATGTCTTTTTGCATTACTGTCGAAAGGTGATATACGTACTAATCTATGCACACCGTTCTCGCCTTTTAACCAACCAAAAGCAAATTCACCATCTATTTCTAGCGTTACAGTTTTAATACCCGCTACATCCCCGGCTTGATAATTAAGCTCCTTTACCTTATATCCATTTTTCTCACTCCACATCATATACATTCTCATGAGCATGGCAGCCCAATCACAGCTCTCTGTGCCACCAGCACCCGCTGTTACTTGTAGTATGGCTGTAAGTTCATCCCCTTCATCGGAAAGCATATTTTTAAACTCTAACTTTTCGAGGGAAGCAAGAGTTTTTTCATAATGTGTATTGACTTCATTCTCCGAGATATCTCCCTCTTTTTGAAATTCTATGAAAATTTCTAGATCATTGACCAAATTTTCGGCATGATAGTACTCATCCACCCATTTTTTTTTGGATTGGATGGATTGCATTTGAATTTGTGCTTCTTGTGGATTGTCCCAAAAAGTTGGAGACAAGGTTTTTTCTTCCTCGTTCTCTATTTCTATAAGTTTCGCATCGATGTCAAAGATACCTCCTTAACGCACCAAGGCGATCAATAAGACCTTTATGTTGATCTGTTGTTACCATTTAAAATAAATTTGCCCAAAAGTAAGCTACTTTTTTTGTTTTAAAGACAACCTGGGAATTTTTACTGTTGTTGGCTAAATACTTTTACGGAATGGATGGTTTTATTTTCCCCGCTGGTGTAGAGGACTCCCCTAAGTGGTGAACAATCTTTATAATCCTTACCATGGGCAACTTTAATATGATCAATGCTGGTCAATAAATTATTGGTTGGATCAAAACCTACCCAACCCAAATTGGGTATATAGGTCTCTGCCCAAGCATGCATTTGGGAATCTCCGAAATAGCCATTTCCTTGGTGTAAATAACCTGAAACATATCTTGCAGGCACACTATTTTGCCTTGCCAGAGCACAAAAAAGATGTGTGAAATCTTGACAGACACCATGTCTTTTTTCAATTATTTCGTCAAGTGTTGTTTCAACATCAGTAACATCAGTTTTAAAATAGAGATGTTTAAAAACAAAATAATTTAAGTTTTGAAGATTATCAAAAATTGATTTCTCCTCATTAAAAACAAATAGCCTTTCATTGTTTTTTGGCAAGGATGTTAAATATGTAGTTCTAAGAAATGGTTCAAAATCAACTTTAAAACTTAGATCATGGATTCTTTCATAATCTTTCTCTATGTCTGGCGATGGGACAAAACCAAAAGGATTCACTTCTTTTTTTATTAATTTAAATGAAGCATTAAAAGAGATGTTTTTGAACTTTTGTTTAGGATGTACCCGTATTGTTTTGAACCCCAATCCATTTATAGAATGTTGGTTTACAGCATTGATGGAATTATTAAACTCCACACTAATAAATTCTTGGGTATCATTTTCCTCTGGAATGATTAAAAATTGCCAATGGGCATCATTAACCCAGTTTTCGTAACTATTTTGGGCTTTATAGCTTATGGAATATTCTAAGAACATGAGAGTTTATATACAGGTATGCTAAGGTAAGTCATAAGAAGAACATTAATAGTCAAAAAACTCCTTTTCCATTTTATTGCTGATCTTCACAAGACTTTCCAAAATATTTTCTATAAAGCTTTGAATATCCTCTTCGATTTCCTCAATATATTTAAATTCATATTCAGCCCTTACTTTACCTATTAAGAAAGCAGTCGAATTTTTATTATATTTTTTTGATGAGTCCAACACCTTTACATGATTATAAACTTGGTTTAGACTATTCATAATTGATCTGGGACAATTTGGGTTCAAAATTAAAAACTCCAAGGTAGAAATGCTGGTCGGTGTTTTCTTATAAAATCGTTTCATCATATCATAGGATTCTGCACATTTTAGCAATGTGGACCATTCATAACTATTACTGAATTTGTCTCCATAACTTCCCTGGGCATTCAATGCATCATTGTATTTAGAATTAATAATTCGTATTACTTGGGTTGCCCTTTCTATGTTCACGCCCATCATTATAATTGCATAAACTTCATTATGTAGTAAAGTACCACGCAATTTAGCTCGTAGTATAGAGGTCATTTCGGTAATGTTTACAGTAAAATCAAACAAACCTTGTTTCATAAAAGACTCAGCTGGGTAGTTCAGTACAAAATGATAGAATTTGTTTATAGCTTCATATAGTTCCGTGGAAATTAAATCTCTAGCACTGTTTGCATTTTCCCGAGTGCTTTTTACATTATTTAAAATAGAATATGAAAATTCTGGATCTAGACCAATTTTGTATAATATTTCTTCTTCGTTTAATTTTTTTTTGGAATCATTTTCTGGTTCACCTACCATGAACAACATGGATCGCAATACAAATTGTCTTGATTGTGATATTTCATTGGGTGCATCTAAGGATGAAAAATAATTCACATTAAGATATCGTGCAATATGTTCAGAACGTTCAATATAACGTCCCATCCAAAAAAGATTGTTGGCTACTCGTGCAAGCATAATAAGGTTTTATTTTTTTAGGACCCAAGTATCCTTGGATCCACCCCCTTGGGATGAGTTAACAATTAGGTTGCCTTTTTGTAAAGCCACGCGAGTTAGTCCACCTTTCAAGACAAATTCTTTATCCTTGCCAAGTATTGTATAGGTTCTAAGGTCTACATGTCTTTGTTCAAAAGATTCAGTATCATCAATATAAGTAGGATGAACGGAGAGAGACATAATAGGCTGAGCTACATATTTTCTTGGATTTTGGCCTACTTGTTTTTTTACTTGCTCAATTTCGCTTTTAGAAAGCCTATTACCAATTGAAATTCCATATCCACCTGCCTCATCTACAGGTTTTATTACTAGCTCAGGAATATGTTCCAACACATATTTCAATTCATCGGGCCTACTACAATGATAGGTGTGAACATTGTTTAAAATAGGTTCTTCGTCTAAATAGTACTTTATAATTTGAGGCATATAGGTATACACGGCTTTGTCGTCGGCAACCCCAGTTCCCGGAGCATTTGCCAACGTTACATTCCCTTTTTTATAGGCCGCGAAAAGACCAGGTACCCCAATAGCCGAATCTGGTTTAAATTCTAATGGATCAATAAAAAAGTCATCAATTCGTCGGTAGATGACATCTACTTTTTGCGGACCTTGTATGGTTTTCATATACACAAAATCATTTTCCACGAACAAATCTCTTCCTTCAACTAATTCAACCCCCATGGTTTTAGCTAAATAAGAATGTTCATAAAAAGCAGAATTATACATTCCCGGAGTAATAACAACGCAATTGGGAACATCTACACCTTTTGGTTTGACCGATTCTAGAAGGTCTAGAAGATTTTCTGCATAATTAGTAACTGTATGGGCTTGATAATGGTTGAAAACCCCAAATAACGCCCTTTTAAGAGCAGTTCGGTTGCAGATAACATAACTAACACCTGATGGACATCGAATGTTATCCTCAAGTACATAATACTTGCCATCGGTATGTTTTATAATATCTGTTCCAGATATGTGATTATATATTCCGCCAGGAGGGTCTATATCCATCATTTGGTGTAAATAATTAATGGAAGAACTAATCAATTCCATCGGGACAATGCCTTGTTTTATAATTTTCTTCTCATGATATAGATCCCACAGAAAAAGATTTAATGCTTTACTACGTTGCAGTGAACCGCTTTCAATAATTTCCCAATCCTCAGGAGCTATTATTCTTGGAAAAAGGTCAAATGGAAAAATTTTTTCTTGCGTACTCTTTTCACTATATACTTGAAAAGTAATTCCTTGATTAAAAAAGGAAGACTTGGCTTTGGTATTTAAATTTACATAGTCATTGATTGAATGATCGCCATAAAGCTTTAAAAGCTTTTTATAAATCTCTATTACATTGCCATTTTTGTCAAATATCTCATCATTTAGGTTTGGATCTCTTTTGTATGATGAGAATATAGCATTTTCAGTATTTACCATTCAATATTGCTTTTCATCAAGTTAAGGGTTTTTAACGAATTGTTTATTAGGAATCTAGCAAAAGACAATTACTTTATTGTCGTTTAGTTAAAAAATCAAAACATTTTTTAAGAATTTCTTTTATTAGGTGTTTATAGGTAAAAACCATGATATTTAATTTGATTTTGCATAAATTTAAATTGTCAAATTTTCAATTTATGAAGCAAAAAATACTTTTATCTTTTTTTTTAGTTTTTACAACCTATAGTTGTTTGTCCCAATTTTCATCCAATAAAGCTGAGTACCAAAAATATGAAGGGCTGTATGACTTTTATTATGATGAGGATACGGACAAGATTTTTTTGGAAGTTAAAGATCTTAATAAAGAATTTTTATATGTGTATTCCTTAAGTAGCGGTATTGGCAGTAATGATATTGGTTTGGACAGAGGGCAATTGGGAAACGAACAAGTAGTCTATTTTAAAAAAGCAGGTGGTAAGTTGCTTTTGGTTCAGCCTAATTTAAAATATAGGGCACTTACCAATAATGAATTGGAAAAAAAGTCTGTGGAACAGGCATTCGCCAAATCCATCCTTTTTGGTTTCAAAATTGAAGAGGAAAAGAACGGAACATACGTAATAGATATTACTAATTTTTTAATGCAGGATGCCCATGGTGTGGCAAACCGGTTAAAAAGAGCGGACCAAGGGTCCTACAGTTTGGATTTGTCCAGAAGTGCATTTGCACTTGAGCGCACAAAAGCTTTTCCTAAAAATATAGAGTTTGATGTGGCATTAACCTTTAAGGGAGAACCAAAGGGCGGGTACATACGTTCTGTGACTCCAAATCCTGGATTGGTTACTGTGGCACAACATCATTCTTTTATAGAACTTCCGGATGATGGATACAACAAACGGGTTTTTGATCCCAGGTGTGGGTCATATCCATTTTCATATTACGATTATGCCACACCGGTGGAAGAACCTATTCTAAAACAATTTGTAACAAGGCACCGATTAGAAAAAAAAGATCCAAGCGCTCTAATAAGTGAAGCAGTTGAACCCATAGTGTATTACCTCGACAATGGCACCCCAGAACCCGTACGTTCTGCTTTGATGGAAGGAGGCAAGTGGTGGAACCAGGCATTTCAATCTATTGGATATAAAGACGCCTTTCAATTAAAAATATTACCAGATGATGCTGACCCCCTTGATGCTAGATACAATGTTATACAATGGGTCCACCGCTCAACTAGAGGATGGAGTTATGGTAGCAATATTACAGATCCCAGAACCGGAGAAATAATAAAAGGTCATGTTAGTTTGGGAAGTCTTAGAATCCGTCAAGATTTCCTGATTGCACAAGCTTTAATGAACAAACCTTTTGGGGAAAGAGATGATAACCATGATGCAATGTTAGAATTGGCACTTGCCAGAATTCGTCAGTTATCTGCCCATGAAATTGGACATACTTTGGGGTTTGCACACAATTTTGCTGCTAGTACAAATGGTAGGGCTTCTGTAATGGATTATCCCCATCCACAATTCTCTATTAATAATGGTGAGATAGATTTTTCTAATGCTTATGATGTTGGAATAGGAGAATGGGACAAAGCAATTGTAGCCTATTCTTATACGGTTTTTCCTGAAAATACGGATGAAAAAAAAGGATTGAACGAGATTTTACAAAAAGCCCAAACAGATGGGTTGCGTTATATTTCTGATCGTGATGCCCGACCCTCAGGCGGAGCACATGCATTGGGACATTTGTGGGACAATGGGAAAAACATCAGTGAAGAGTTGAATAATGTGTTGGCTATCAGAAAATTGGCTATCAATAATTTTTCAATGGATAATATTAGAACTGGAGAGGCAAATTCGGTACTTGAAGATGTATTTGCTCCTTTGTATTTCTTTCATCGTTATCAAACAGAAGCAGTTTCTAAGATAATTGGCGGATTGGATTATAATTATACTGTTAAGGGAGATGGGCAAAATACTGTTTCTGTGGTTGATAAAGAGACACAGCAACAGGCTTTAGCTAGTATTCTTAAAACCTTGGATCCAGAAGAAATAGCTATTCCCAAAGAAAAACTAATTCTTTTCCCCCCAAGAGCGACAGGATTTTATAGAAGCAGGGAATCCTTTAATGGAAGAACCGGGGTTGCATTTGATCCACTAGGGGCGGTAGAAACGGCCAGTAACAACACCCTTTCATTTTTGTTGCACCCTGAGAGGGCCAATAGATTGACACAACAAAAAGCAATGGATAAAAACCAGATAGGCTTAGAGGATGTTGTTTCTTCACTTCTAGATAAAACCATTAAATCCAAAAGTAGTGATGGATATATAGGAGATGTGCAAAAAACAATTAATTGGCAAGTGCTACAGGAATTAATGGCATTGGCAAGCAGTAAGATCAGCTCTCCGCAAGTTACTGAAATAGTTTTGTTTGAAATGATGAGATTAAAGACTTGGATAAGTGAAAAGAAAATAAATCCAACGAATGTTCTTATCAAAAAAGAATTGGAATCCTTTATTGGCAATCCAAAAGGATATGAAAGAAAAACAATAGCTCCAAAAATTCCAGATGGCTCACCTATTGGCATGGATTGCTTTAACTAAACAATTTTGGATTGAAAATAAATTTAATTAGTGATACGGTTACCAAGCCTAGTATAGATATGCTCAATGCAATGATGTCTGCTGAGGTTGGGGACGATGTTTTTAAGGAAGATCCAACTGTAAATGCCCTAGAAGAGAAAGTGGCAAAACTATTTGGGATGGAAGCCGCTCTGTTTTTTCCAAGTGGTACTATGGCTAACCAAACAGGAATTAAATTGCATACACAGCCTGGAGAGCAATTAATTTGCCATGAATATGCACATATTTTCAACTATGAAGGTGGAGGCGTAAGTTTTAATAGTGGTGTTTCTTGTAAGTTGTTAAAAGGAAGTAGGGGAATGATGACGGCTGAGCAAGTAGAGCAGGCCATTAATCCCCCTGATTTTTATCATAGTCCCTTAACCTCATTGGTTTGTGTTGAGAATACAACAAACAAAGGAGGTGGTGCCTGTTGGGACATGGAAGAATTAAAGAAAATAAAAAAAGTTTGTGGTGACCACAACCTATCTTACCACATGGATGGTGCTAGGTTGTGGAATGCCATGGTTGTAAAAAAAAACTTGCCAAAAGAATACGGAGAACTTTTTGATACCATAAGCGTCTGTTTTAGTAAAGGACTGGGATGTCCTGTGGGTTCTGCATTGGTTGGCAGTAAAGATTCTATACATAAAGCATTACGAATAAGAAAAGTATTTGGTGGAGGTATGAGGCAAGCCGGATTTTTAGCTGCAGCTGCTATCTACGCTTTAGACAACAATGTGAACAGGCTACAAGAAGACCATATTCGCGCAAAAGAACTTGGAGAATGCCTTGATTCACTTTCCTATATTCAAAAGGTAGAGCCTATTGAAACTAATATTTTAATATTTGAAATTGATGAGTCTAAAATGACCCAATCCCATTTTACCCAAACACTAAAAGAAAAAGACATTCATATAATTGGAATGGGTCAAGGAAAGTTAAGAATGGTCACACATTATGATTATACCCAAGAAATGCATGAAATTGTTTTGAATACGCTTAAAAAATTATAATTTTTTCCAATCGGCTATTTTAGCTAAGCTGTTCTTAATGTTTTTAATGCCATTTTCCATCCCAGCCTCTGAATTATAGAGTTGACTACTCCCAATTAAATTTCCTTTTTTGTCTTTTAAATTAAAAAGAAATTTACCATTGTGATTTGTTTTTCTTTCAAATACGGATGGACTCTGTTTTAATTTTGGATTAAGTCCCGCAAGGGTACTTTCAACTTCACCCTTGCTATTAAAGGGCACGCTTTTTAATATAGTATTACCACTTTCGGTTTTTAAACTAAACCGGTAGGTATGGTTTTCTTCTTTTTCAATTTTAATCATTGCTCTGTACTTTATTTAAAGTTACAACTTCTTATGAAGAATTGTTGATTTTGTAGCTAAACACCAAAAAAAATACATTTTTTAAATTTAAAAGTGACTTTTTTAAGAATGATGTTTCTAAAAGAATAGAGGTATTAAAAGAATACCGTAAACCATTAATTATTTAAAAACTAATCTTCTGATTATGAAAAAAGTTCTATTTATTTTATCATTATTTACCTTTTCAATTTCGATGGCACAAGATTTGCCAACAAATCCAGAGCCCGGAAAATGTTATGTACGCTGTACAACACCAGATGTATACGTTAATGAAACAGTAACGTTTATTACAAAGCCTGCATATAAAGTATTGAAAACCTATCCTGCCACTTTTAAGACAGTTACAGAAAGAGTTCTTGTTAAAGAGGAAAGTAAGAAACTTACTGTTGTTGCTGCAAAGTGGGGTACAGAAACTGTATCATATGTATCTAAAGAAGGAGGTAATAGCTTAAGTATAATTCCTGCTTCCTTTAGGTCTGCTTCTGAAACAATTGAAATTAAGCCAGCGTATGCTCAATGGGAGTTGGGATCACCTGCCCCTGATTGTGCTTCTGGAAACCCAGATGATTGTCGCTATTGGTGTTATAAAGGGTATCCTGCTGAATATACAACAGTGCAAACACAAGTTTTAGGTAGTGATGCAAGTACAACAAAATCTCCATTGGGGAGTCAAAATGCAGTATATACCAAAAGAGTTCTTTTGGAGCCAGCTAAGGTTGTGGAAGTAGTAATTCCTGCTGAGTACAAAGAAATAACAAAAACAGTATTGGATAAAGATGCTTACACAGTTGAAGAATCTATCCCAGCAGTAACAAAAACAATTACAAAAGAGGTTTTAAAGGACAAGGGTGGATTAACTTCTTGGAAAGAAGTAGAATGTTCATTGGTTGAATATCAAGCCTTACCAATTAACTGGAATTTAGGTAGTGCAACATTAACAAGTGCAGCAAAGACCATTATTGACACACGCTTAATGCCAGTATTAAAGCAAAATCCTGGAGCTAAATTAGAAATAGCTTCTCATACGGATGCTCGTGGTACTTCAAGTTCAAATCAAGATTTATCTGATAGAAGAGCGAAAGCGGTTGCAGACTATTTAATCTCTAAAGGAGTTAACTCTAGTTTATTGGTTGCAAATGGATATGGAGAACAAAGATTGAAGAACAGATGTGCTGATGGTGTTTCTTGTACAGAAAGAGATCATTCTGTAAATAGAAGAACAGAGTTTAGATTGATAAACAACTAAAAGAAATTCTCTTTTAATAAAAAAAGGCTTCCTGTATGGAAGCCTTTTTTTATTTATGATTTTTAAGTAAATTAAGATGATAACCAACTTCACCGTTCATACTATAGCCAGAGATTTCATCTAATACTTTTCCTTTGGGATTTAAGATTTTAAGAAGCGGGAACACCCCTTTTTTATTATATATGGGCAACATGTCTTTGTTATGTTTAATTTGCGAATCGGATAGTAGATCCTGATTTCGGGGAATATCAATGTACAAGAGAATAAACTCTTTGGATAAATCTGCAAATTCTTGTTTGTCAAACAAATCTTTTTTTAGCATCTTACATGGAGCACACCAGTCGCTTCCCGTGAAATACAAAACAACATTTTTATTTTCTTTTCGGGCTTTCTCCATGGTCTTATTATAATCAGTTTGCCAATTCAGTTCTTTCTCTATAGCACTATCCATCTGAGAAAATGAAATAAAGGGAAGAACGAGTAAAATAAATAATTTTGTTTTCATATAGTTAAATTTCACTTGGGGCATATCAATAGACCCTGTGGTATTATTTAAATAACGAATCCATTCCAGGAATATTGGGCATTCCATCTTTGGCCACGGCCGCAAGTTCAGTTTCATTTATCTTTGTGGCATTTTCTATGGCCCTGTTAAGTGTTGTTATCAAATAATCTTCCAATTGGTCTTTGTCTTTCAACAGGCTAGAATCCAAATCTATTTTCTTAATTGTTCTATTGGCGGTCAGGGTAACCTTAATTAATCCGTCAGATGATTTTTCATCCACAAGAACGGAATCTAAACGTTTTTTAGTTTCCTCAACTTTTTTCTGGGTTTCTTTCAATTTACCCATCATTCCCATTAAATCTCCAAACATATTGCTGCGGTTTTAATAAATTATATATTCAAAAATAGTAAATTGGGAGAATTAAATACACTATCCATGAGCCATTTGCATATTAATAAAGTTGTTTTGTTGTTAAGTATTACTTTTGCGCTTTCTTGTCAGAACCAAAAAAAGGACAAAATTGAAATGAAGGCACCGATTGCGAAAAAACAGGCAAAAGAACTGGAAAAACATGGGGATATTAGAATTGATGATTACTATTGGTTAAATGATAGGGAAAATGATGAGGTAATAGAATATTTAGAGCAGGAGAACGCCTATTACAAGGAGATGACAGCTCATACAAAAACTTTTCAGGACACTCTTTTCAATGAATTAAAGTCTAGAATTAAAGAGGATGACTCATCCGTTCCCTATAAACGTAATGGATATTGGTATTATACAAGGTATGAGGAAGGAAAAGAATACCCTATTCATGCCAGAAAAAAAGACAACTTAGACTCTCAGGAGGAAATTATGTTCAATGGCAATGAAATGGCAGTGGGGCATGAATTCTTTAATTTAAGGGGGATTTCCATAAGCCCGGACAACAAATATGCCGCTTTTGCATTGGATACCGTTTCTAGAAGACAATACTATATACAAATTAAAAATCTTGAAACTGGAGATATCTATCCAGACAAGATTGAAAATACAACGGGAGGCAGTGTTTGGGCCAATGACAATAAAACTTTGTTCTATACAAAAAAAGACCCGGTAACACTTAGGTCGGACAAAATTTACAAGCATAAATTTGGCACAAATGCCAATGACGATACTTTAATTTTTCATGAAAAGGATGATACTTTTGGCACATTTGTATACAAATCCAAATCCAAAGAATACATAATAATTGGCTCATATAGTACTTTAACAAGTGAGTATCAAATTGTAAAAGCGGATACTCCAGATGAATCGTTTAAAATGTTTTCACCCCGGGAGCGTGGGTTGGAATATTCTATTTACCATTTTGACAGCGATTTTTATATTCTTACCAATAAGGATAAGGCAACCAATTTTAAGTTGATGAAAACAAGTAAAGAAAAAACATCACATAAAAATTGGACGGAATTCATCCCACATAGGGAAAATGTACTTTTAGAGGATATAGACATTTTTAGGGACTATTATGTGCTTTCAGAAAGAGAAAACGGGTTAAGCAAACTTAAAATTAACCGTTGGGACAATACAGATAGTTATTATTTGCCATTTGACAATGAGACCTATACGGCCTATAGCTATGCCAATTTGGAGTTTGACACGGAAACTCTTCGTTATGTATACAATGCTATTACCACTCCTTATTCCATTATCGATTTTAATATGAGGACTAAGAATAAAGAGGTAAAGAAGGAGCAAGAAGTATTAGGGGGAAAATTTAACAAAGAGAACTACCGTTCACAACGAGTTTGGGCAACGGCAAGGGATGGTGTTAAAGTACCTATGTCTATAGTATACCATAAGAATACCAAGCTGGATGGAACTAGTCCTTTATTGCAGTATGCCTATGGTTCATATGGCAGCACTACAGATCCTTATTTTTCAACTTCAAGATTAAGTCTTTTGGACCGTGGGTTTGTTTTCGTAATCGCCCATGTTAGGGGAGGAGAGTATTTGGGAAGACAGTGGTACGAGGATGGAAAATTACTTAAGAAGAAAAACACCTTTACAGATTTTATTGATTGTTCCAAGTATTTAATTGAGAACAAATTTACAAGTGCAGAACATTTATATGCCTATGGTGGTTCCGCAGGTGGATTACTAATGGGGGCTATTGTAAATATGGCTCCAGAGCTTTATAATGGGGTTATAGCCGCCGTTCCTTTTGTAGATGTAGTTACCACAATGTTAGATGATTCTATACCATTGACAACAGGGGAGTTTGATGAATGGGGAAATCCAAATGATAAAGAATATTACGATTACATAAAATCATATTCTCCATATGATAATGTTGTTGCTCAAGATTATCCTAATTTATATGTCACCACTGGTTTACACGATTCGCAGGTACAATATTTTGAACCGGCAAAGTGGGTGGCAAAATTACGTGAAGTAAAGACCGATTCTAATTTGCTTTTGTTTGATATAAATATGGATGCGGGGCATGGCGGGGCATCAGGTCGATTTGAAGCCCTAAAGGAAACAGCTAAAGATTATGCCTTTTTATTGGATTTAGAAGGACAAATACAGTAGTTTAAAAAAAATTGTTAATTTTGTCGCTGGAATATTGTTATCAGTTTTATATCTTGTAATCATATTCCCCTAACTAGACAATCCTTTATGGAACCCAAAATCAATGCTTATAATAGTCTCCTAGAGCTTATAGGAAACACTCCTTTAATCAAGTTAAATAAAATTACCTCCTCATTTGAAGGGAATTTTTATGCAAAATTTGAAGCCTTTAATCCAGGTCACTCCTCCAAAGATAGAATAGCGGCTTACATTATTGAAGAAGCAGAGCGTAAGGGTATTTTAAAGGAAGGAAGCACCATAATAGAGACAACCTCTGGGAATACTGGTTTTAGTATTGCCATGGTAAGTATAATTAAAGGGTATGAATGTATTTTGGCTGTTAGCTCTAAGTCTTCCCAAGATAAGATAGATATGTTACGAGCAATGGGTGCAAAGGTATACGTTTGCCCAGCCCATGTTAGCGCAGACGACCCAAGGTCTTATTATCAGGTAGCAAAACGTTTGCATGAAGAGACAAAAGGTTCAATCTATATCAATCAATATTTTAATGAGCTGAACATGGAAGCTCATTATAATTCTACTGGACCGGAAATATGGGAACAAACAAATGGGAACATTACTCATTTAGTAGCCTGTAGCGGAACTGGTGGAACTATTTCGGGAACATCAAAATATTTAAAAGAACAAAATCCAGGTATTAAAATTATTGGCGTTGATGCTTTTGGGTCCGTATTAAAGAAATATCATGAAACCAGAGAGTTTGATGCCGAGGAAATTTATCCATATCGTATTGAAGGTCTGGGAAAAAATTTAATTCCAGGCGCAACGGATTTTGATGTCATTGATGAATTCATAAAAGTTACCGATGAAGAAAGCGCCCATACAGCAAGAGAGATTGCAAAAAGTGAGGGAATGTTTGTTGGGTATACCAGCGGTGCTGCCATGCAGGCATTAAAGCAATTAAACGCAGAAGGAATATTTGATAAAAACAGCAATGTTGTTGTTATATTCCCAGATCACGGTTCTAGATATATGAGCAAGGTATACAGTGATGATTGGATGAATAATCAAGGGTTTTTTGATGCTAAGACAGAAGAAGCGCAAAAAATAGAGTTTGTAAAATAAACAAAGTAGAATAGTATATTTAAGCAATGGTCAGAATGACCATTGCTTTTTTTTTGAGCAAAATTATTTATGAATGCCAGCAAAAAATCCATAATTTTGCAGTTAAATCAATTTTTGGTTAGATGAAAGACTTATTTGATAGAATTATTGAGAATAAAGGACCATTGGGAAAATGGGCTTCACAAGCAGAGGGATATTTTGTTTTCCCCAAATTGGAAGGGCCAATTTCGAATAGAATGAAGTTCCAAGGGAAGGAAGTAATTACATGGAGTATCAATGATTATTTAGGTCTTGCCAACTTGCCGGAAATTAGAAAAGTTGATGGAGATGCGGCAGCTGAACATGGAGCGGCATATCCTATGGGTGCTCGTATGATGAGCGGTCATACGGAGTTGCACGAACAGTTGGAACAAGAATTGGCCGACTTCGTAAGTAAAGAATCTTCGTATTTGTTGAACTTTGGTTATCAAGGGTTTATGTCAGTAATAGACGCCCTGGTTACTAAAGATGATATTATTGTTTACGATGTAGATGCACATGCCTGTATCATAGATGGTGTTCGTTTGCATATGGGCAAACGTTTCACTTTTATGCATAATGATGTTGAAAGCTTGGAAAAGAATTTGGAACGCGCCACAAAAATGGCAGAACAGACCGGTGGAGGAATTTTGGTTATTTCTGAGGGTGTTTTTGGTATGCGTGGAGAACAAGGCAAATTAAAGGAGATAGTTGCTTTAAAAGAAAAATTCAATTTTAGGCTATTGGTGGATGATGCCCATGGTTTTGGAACACTTGGAGAAACAGGAGCAGGAGCAGGGCAAGAGCAAGGAGTGCAAGATGATATTGATGTATATTTGGCGACCTTCGCTAAGTCTATGGCTGGTATTGGAGCGTTTGTAGCTGCAGATAAAGAGATCATAGACTACTTAAAATACAACTTACGTTCTCAAATGTTCGCTAAATCATTACCTATGGTTTATGTGAAAGGAGCCTTGAAAAGATTGGATATGCTTAGAACTATGCCAGAGCTTAAAGAGAAACTATGGGAAAATGTAAATGCATTACAAAACGGCCTTAAAGAGAGAGGTTTCGATATTGGTACCACAAGTAGTTGTGTTACACCGGTATATTTAAATGGAAGTATTCCGGAAGCTATGGCACTTGTAAAGGATTTAAGGGAAAACTATGGTATTTTCTGTTCAATAGTCGTTTATCCGGTAATTCCTAAAGGTTTAATTTTGCTACGATTAATACCGACGGCTACTCATACTTTAGAAGATGTGGCCATTACTTTAGATGCTTTCTCTGGAATTAGAGAACGTTTGGAAAATGGAACATATAAAAGATTATCAGCAGCTGTTGCTGCGGCAATGGGTGAGTAACTAACTACACTTTGAAAATATATCCCAAATTCTAATTTCTAGAGTTTGGGATTTTTTATACATTGTTGTCAATATCTACCTCTATTTTATTTTGAAAAAAAAGGGAGAACAATCACAAAGAGTGTTTGTAGAGGTTGACTAGTTTGGGTACCTAATAATAAAATTCATGTTATGAGCGCATTAAAAAGTCAAGATGAGCGTATTGAACAAATGATATTTGCTTCGGTATATCCGCATTACCTCACCAAGGTTGAAAAGAAGGGTAGAACAAAGGACGAATTACACCAGGTCATTAAATGGCTAACAGGTTATGATGAAAAAAAGCTTCAGGAACAAATCGATGATAAAGTTACATTTAAAATTTTTTTTCAGAATGCATTGTTAAACCCCAACGTTCGTCTAATAAAGGGTGTAATCTGTGGTTATCGAGTAGAAGAAATCACAAACCCTTTAACCCAAAAGGTAAGGTATTTGGACAAGTTAGTGGATGAACTAGCTAAAGGGCGTAAGATGGAGAAAATCTTAAGGGTTGGAGCAGTTTAAAACACAATGCTTCTAACAGAGAGTTTAACCTAAGTTTTTCCTATATGTTCTCCTACGCTTATGAATAACCGGGTCAAAATGTTTCCAAATTTGCTTAATGGCAATGTTATCCTCTAACTCCGGAGTCCTAATACAGGTGTCTATTCCTTTTTCTTTGAAAGTCTTATAATATTCATTGAACATGACAGCTGTTATCCCCTTATTTTGATACTCGGGATGCACTCCAATCAAATAAAAAATAACGTCCTTACTATGTTTTTTTGCTTTTAAAAGATGAAAAATCCCAAAGGGAAATAGTTTACCTTTTGCTTTCTGTAAAGCTTCAGAAAAAGAAGGCATTACAATTCCAAAAGCTATTAGTTTATCTTCCTTATCAACAATGAATTTGATATACTCTGGATTAATAAAACTAATATATTTCTTTTTAAAATACTCTTTTTGGATATCGGTAATGGGAACAAAAGAGGATAGAACAGAATAGGTCTCATTAAAAAGGTCGAACATTTTATCGGCCATGGGCATCACCTCTTTTGTACTGGTGAAATTAATGGCTTTTACTCCATACCTTTTTTTAATAAGGTCATTTACTTTCATAAAAAACTTTGGGTCGGCATTAGAAAACGGAAACTTATTTTCCATATATTCCTTCTCTTTAACAAATCCCAATTTTTCAAAATGTGAAGCATAGTATGGGTGATTGTACCAAGTTATCATGGTACCTATATGATCAAAACCTTCAGTGAGAACACCAACTTTGTCAAGATTGGAAAATCCTACGGGGCCTTCCATGAATTCTAAGGTATGTTCTCTTCCTATTTCTTCTACTTTCTTTAGTAGTGCTTCAGAAACAGCACTATCATCAATGAAATCGAACCAACCAAAACGCATTTTACTTACTTTTTGGCGGTTAATTTCTATTTTATTGATGATTGCAGCCACCCTACCTACAATTTCATTCCCCTTATAGGCAAGAAAAAACCATGCATCCGCATCTTTAAAAGCGGGATTCTTTTCTTTATTAAAAGTTTCCAGTTCATCGTTTACAATGGGAGGAACCCAATAAGGTGAGTCTTTGTACAAAGAAAAAGGAAAGGAAACAAACTTCTTTAAGTCAGATTTTGTGACTGCTTCTTTAAGGGTAATCATATGCTCATTTTTCAATGACCAATATCAGCAATATAAATCAATAGAAAAAACAGGAATGTATTTTTTGTAGTATCAATTAAAATAAATCTAAAAATCTATCACACCATTATCGGTAGGTTTTTTCTTTTTACCCTTTTTCTTTTTCTTCTTTTTAGAAGAACCGAACAGCCCTTTTTTACTGTTCTTTTTCATACTATTTTTCCTTATTTCCCCACCGTTTTCATCAGCATTTTGATCTTCAATGGGAACTAATTTGTCTTTATGGAAATCGAAGCGATATGAACCTCCTATTGATGCAAAAAAGCGGGAAGGCGTGTTTTTAAAACTTCCTCCAAAATTAACATCTGCCTGCAGACGTTCATTGAACAGATGTGCCATACCCGTTCTAATGATCATGTCTCCGTAGCGGTCACTTTTTATGCCTTGGTTTTCCAGAAAAACACTCCACTTAGGGTTTCTTAAGGCACGGGTAATGGATATTATATAACTTAACTCAGGATCTTCTGTCCCTATGCGATCATAGGCAACATTGGTAATCAATACAAACCGAGGGGTTAATCTACTTTGTGTTGCAATCATTCCCCTATAAGAAATAGTTGGGTCGCTTGGATAAAATGGGTTGTCTCCCAAGTTAAAGGTTGCTCCACCATATAGGGAAACGGCTGGTAAAAGATTTTTTAGTTGAAATACATTGTTGGCACGCCAGCTAAGTAAATTGGGCTTATTGCGTTCTGGATTTTTAAAGGGATCAAACACCAAGAATTTTAACCCAGCTCTGTGCCTTGTAAAATTTGTTCTGGAATAATATTCACCTAGACTTTCATAATCCTTGTTTTCATGCACATAGGTGCCTTCCCAAATGAGTTCCAATTCTTCAAACAAAAGACCATATCTAATGGCCATTTCGCCACCAAAACGATTTACTTTTGTCAATAACTCAGTATGTTCTTGATTCTCATAAACAAAGCCCACCTCTGTCTGTAATACACTTTTTCCAACAGCATAGGCACTTACCGATTGCCCAGGCCGATTGGAATTTATAACATCTGTATATTGAGAAACTACCACAATAGGAAGTAAAAACAGGAGGAAGGAAATTATTTTTTTCATTTTCTGATTGATGCAAAACAGCCTGTTTTAGGCTATTTTAGTATTATTTTATGACTTTTGCATTCGTATTGCAAAGGTAGATTTGTATTTTTGATAGAAACTAGTCTAATTCATGGTTGTACTAAAAACGCTTTTAATACTACTATTAGTATATTATTTGCTTAAAATGCTTTTTCGATTGTTTGCGCCTAAACTTTTTAGCTATGCCGCAAAAAAAACCGAGGCACATTTTAAAGAAAATTTTGAAAAATTCACCAATGAACATGCTCCCAAGGGAGAACAAGTAGGAGATGTAATCATTGATAAAAAGCCAACCAGAAAAAACAACTCTTCAAAAAAAGTTGGAGATTATATAGATTTTGAAGAAATTGATTGATATTAGCGTAAAATCAACTCAATGAAACCTGGCTTTAAAGCTTTATTCACCCATTTTTTTGTTGTCGTATTTTTTATTGTAGCCGCACTGGCGTATTTCCATCCTGTTCTGCAAGGAAAGGTCATTTTGCAATCGGATATTGTTCAATATAATGGAATGGCAAAAGAGCAGACCGATTTTAAAAACAAAACAGGAGAGGAACCCTACTGGACCAATAGTGCTTTTGGCGGTATGCCCACTTATCAATTGGGGGCCAATTACCCCCATAATTATGTAAAGAAACTGGATAGACTTATTCGCTTTTTACCAAGACCTGCGGATTATCTTTTTTTATATCTCATTAGTTTTTACATACTACTTTGTTGCCTAAAAGTAGATTTTAGGTTAGCCATTCTTGGGGCTTTAGCGTTTGGTTTTTCTACGTATTTAATCATTATAATTGGTGTAGGCCACAATGCAAAAGCACATGCTTTGGGATATTTGCCCATGGTTTTAGCTGGAATCTTGCTCGTCTTTCAAAAACGATATTTGTGGGGCTTTGTACTTACTTCAATAGCCATGGCGCTGGAGGTTGTGGCTAATCATTACCAAATGACCTATTACTTTATGCTGCTGGTCTTAATCTTGGGAACGGTCTACTTTATTTATGCCATAAAAAACAAAGAATATAAACACTTTTTTATCTCTGTTGGTATTTTATTGGGAGCTGTTGTTCTTGGTATTGGTGCCAATGCCACAAGTTTATTGGCCACTAAAGAATATGCAGATTGGAGTACAAGGGGGAAAACGGAGCTTACCATTAACCCCGATGGTTCACCAAAAGAAAATACCGAAGGATTGAGCAGGGAATACATTACCCAATATAGCTATGGAATCACAGAATCACTGGATTTATTTGTACCTAGACTTTTTGGAGGCAGTAATCAAGAAGATTTGGGAACAAAGTCAAAGGCATACGATTATCTCACAAGCCAAGGTTTGTCAAGAGCAAAGGCATTGGAATTTTCCAGCGGATTGCCCTTGTACTGGGGAGACCAACCTGGTGTTTCCGCTCCGGCCTATATAGGTGCAATTATCTTCTTTCTCTTTATTATGGGATTGTTTTTGGTAAAGGGAAAGTCCAAGTGGTGGCTTCTTGCTGGGACAGTTATGTCCCTTATATTGTCATGGGGAAAGAATTTTAGTTTGCTTACGGATTTCATGATAGACTACTTTCCATTGTACGATAAATTTAGGGCGGTATCCTCCATCCAAATAGTATTGGAACTCTGTGTACCCATTTTGGCCGTTTTGGCTCTTGTGAAATTATTTAAGCAAGAAATTCCGAAAGCAAATAAGGTAAGCGCCTTGAAAATTAGTTTTGTAATCATGGCTGGTTTGGGTATTGCCTTACTTCTTTTAAAGGGTATGTTCGATTTTTCGGGGATAAACGATGAAACATACAGAGGGTATTTTGGTGACGAACTAATGACCATGATACAACGGGATAGAGAAGCTGTGTATGTTAGCGATACCATTCGTTCCCTTATCTATGTTATCTTGGCAGCTTTTGTTATTTGGCTGTTCATTAAGGAAAAAATTAATAAAAACATTGCTATTATAGGAGTAGGCTTACTCATAGTAATCGACTTAATTGGGGTGGATTTGCGGTATGTTGATGGGGAGGATTTTGTTCGAAAAAGAAGAATGACAGAACCGTTTCAAATAACAGCCGTTGATCAGCAAATACAAAGTGATACTTCTAATTACAGAGTGTTTGACCCCTCGGAAGGGTTTCAGGCCAGAACCGCCTATTTTCATAAATCCATTAGTGGTTATCATGCCGCTAGGCCCAGAGGCATGGAAGATTTATTTGATTTCTATTTGTATCGAAACAAGATTGGTGTTTTGAACATGCTTAATGTAAAGTACGTAATTCAACAAGATGAAGAGGGTAGAAGCCGTGCGGCATTTAATCCAGATGCAAATGGTAATGCATGGTTTGTAAAAAAGTTAAAGGAAGTTAAAAGCGCCAATGAGGAAGTCTTGGCATTGGATGGATTGGATACGGCCAATGAAGCTCTCATAAATACAAATGCTTTTCCAGATATTCGAAGGTTCGATTTTAAAGTGGACTCTACATCATCTATTGAATTAATAAAATATGAACCCAATCACTTAATTTATAAATCTACCAATCCTTATGTGGGGATTGCTGTATTTTCGGAAATGTATTATGCCAATGGTTGGAATGCCTATGTTAATGGTAACCTTAAACCCCATTTTAAAATTAACCATGTGTTACGCGCATTAAGATTGCCAGAGGGCGAACATACGATTGAGTTTAAGTTTGAGCCAAAAGTTGTGGAAACAGGGAGTAAAATAACTTTAGCAAGCTGTATTTTACTGGGATTGGGAGTTTTAGGAGGTATAGGATTTTCTTTTTGGCACCCTCGTAAGAAAGAGGAAGAATAACATGCGAAAAGTACTCATCATAACATATTACTGGCCACCCGCAGGGGGTCCGGGAGTTCAACGATGGTTGAAATTTGTGACATATCTTAGAGAATTTAATATAGAGCCAGTTGTATATATTCCAGAAAACCCCAACTATCCCATTACCGATGAATCTTTTTTAAATGAAGTTCCAGAGGGAATCACTATTTATAGGCAACCTATTTTTGAACCTTATCGTTTAGCCAATATTTTGTCAAAAAAGAAAACAAAGCGCATAAGCTCTGGAATTATAGAAACTCAAGATCAATCTTTTTTGGAAAGAACAATGTTGTGGGTCCGCGGCAATTATTTTATTCCTGATGCACGGAAATACTGGGTTAAACCATCCATAAAGTTTTTGATTAAAGTATTGAAGAAAGAAGTTATTAACACTATAATTACTTCTGGTCCCCCTCATTCTGTGCACCTTATTGGCTTAGGATTAAAAAAGAAGATGAAACTTCAATGGTTGGCAGACTTTCGGGATCCATGGACTTCTATTGGTTATCATAAAAAATTGAAGCTCTCCCGATTTGCACAAAACAAACACAAGGAATTAGAACGGTTGGTGCTTACCAGTGCAGATAAACTAATCGTAACCAGCAAAACAACTAAAAAGGAGTTTGAATCCATTACTAAAAAATCAATTAAAGTAATTACCAATGGGTTTGAACCTGCTGATAACAAAGGGATTCAATTGGATAGTAAGTTTACCATCTCTCATATTGGCTCTTTATTAGGTGGAAGGAACCCAAAGAACCTATGGAAGGTGTTGGCTGGGTTGGTCAATGAAAAAGAAGGTTTTAAGGAGTCGTTACAATTACAATTTGCTGGGGTGGTGAGCAAAGAAACTATGCAGAGTATTTTAGAAGCAGGTCTGGAATCCTATACATCTTATTTAGGGTATGTAGATCATCAAAAAGCTTTGGAACTTCAGCGGGCATCACAGGTGTTATTGTTGGTTGAGATTGATTTAGAAGAAACCAAAGGGATAATTCCTGGAAAATTGTTCGAGTATATGGCGGCAAAACGGCCTATTTTGGGAGTTGGTCCAAAAGGTTGGGAAGTTGCTAAAATGGTAGAAGACACTTATTCTGGTCAAATTTTTAAGCATCAATCAGAATCAGATTTAAAAAGTGTAATTTTAGACTGGTTTTTGCAGTACCAACGACAAAAATTGACTATTTCCTCAACCAATATAAATCAATATAGTAGAAGGGAACTCACAGGGAAACTAGCCGAATATATTACATGGGAATCGTATTAAAACAATCTTTTAGGAACACATTTATTACCTATTTGGGTTTTGGTATCGGGGCCATCAACATTCTATTTCTATATACCAATTTCTTAACGGATGAATATTTTGGACTAGTGGGTGTTCTGTTGTCAACAGCAACCATCCTAATGCCTCTAATGGCATTTGGAGTTCCCAATACCTTGGTGAAATATTTTAGCAGTTTTATAGATACCAAAGATAAAGATGGTTTTCTTACTTTAATGCTGTTATTGCCCCTTGCCATAATTATACCTTGTACGCTACTTACTTATATTGGTTTTGAAATGATTGGGGATTTTTTATCCAAAAAAAACACTATAGTAAAAGGATATGTGTGGTACATTTTTTTAATAGGTCTGGCCATGGCCTATTTTGAAGTCTTTTATGCATGGTCCAAGGTACAGATGAAATCTGTTTTTGGGAATTTTATGAAAGAGGTTTTTGCCCGTATATGTGTCACAGTTTTGTTATGCCTGGTCTATTTTAAGATTATATCCGTTGATGTTTTTTTAATGGCTTTAGTTTGTGTCTATTTATTACGTACCATCATTATGAAGCTTTATGCTTATACTTTAAAATTTCCTAAGCTAAATTTCACTTTTCCCAAAAACACTTCTGAAATTATTAAGTACAGTGCCTTTATTATTTTGGGTGCTTCCGCTTCTGTTATTGTATTGGAGATTGACCGTTTTATGATAAACCAATATATTGCAATTGAAAATGTGGCATATTACAGTGTTGCTATATTCATTGCCACTGTTATTGTTGTTCCTTCTAGGGCAATGCATCAAATCACCTATCCTTTGACAGCAGAACTCATGAACAAGAAGGATGGCATAGGGTTAAAAGAACTCTACCAAAAAAGTTCATTGACCTTGTTTATTGTTTCTGGGCTTCTGTTTGTATTGATTATTTTAAACCTTTCCGATTTATATACCTTAGTTCCCCAAGCCTATAGAGGAGGATTTTTTGTTGTTTTTTTAATTGGTTTAGCAAAAGTGTATGATGCCTTGTTGGGAAACAATAATTCCATTTTGTATAATTCTGACCACTACAAAACAGTACTGTTCTTGGGTGTTTTCTTGGCTATATCGACCATTGTTTTAAATTTATGGCTTATTCCTCAATATGGCCTAAATGGAGCAGCTATGGCCACTTTTTTCGCTATTGTTATTTTTAACACCACTAAATTATTCTATGTACAAAAGAAATTTAAAGCACAACCCTTTACATGGGAAACTATGCAAGTGTTGGGACTTTTGTTACTTATAGGAATCCCAATTTATTTTTTGCAACTTCCTTTCCACGCCCTTATAAACATAGCTTTAAAAAGCATTGTGGTGGTTTTACTTTTTGTTGGGGCATTATATAGATTTAGAATATCCAAAGACATCATTGGAGCATTGGAAAAGATTTTTAAGTTCTAGTTCTGCTTTAAAAAAGGTCTAGGCTATGATTTCTTTATGGCGAGGTTCTGTACCTTTTTAAGGGCTTATATACTTTGGCTAGTATTCACATTAATTCTCTTTTAGCCAAAGCGGTGCACCATCTTCCCACTTATTGTGTGTTAATCTAAATTTCTCCCCATCTGCGAGTCTTATCGCCGTAATTTCACCATACATTTGAGGACTGAAAATATAAGGCTGTATTAATGGCTGTTCATCATTAATTCCAAATTCTTCGGAGGTATAGATCAACCATTCACCATTTGGAGAGAAATGCGGATGCCCCTCTTGTCCCGAATAGGTGGTAAGTTGTTTTGGTTCACTCCATACATTGTTGACCTTTTCAGTTAAATAGATGTCCATGGTTTTTACAGTACCATCTTTATCAATGCCACTCACGTCCGAGCAATAAGCAATTTTATCGCCATCATAAGAGATTACAGGGAAGGTTTCCTTGTCCGGGCTATTGGTAATATTGGTTGTGGTTCCATTTTCTTCAACATATATATCCATATTGCCGGTTCTTCCGCTTCTAAAAACCATTACTTTATTATCTTCAGAATAGTCGGCAAAGCCAGTATTGCTCTCCAAATCGGTAACACGTTCCAATGATTTGTTTTCAAAGTGGTAGCGATAAACACAACCCCTGGCTTCTGGGCTTCTTCTAAAACCTCCTACGGAAAACTGAAGGTACTTACCATCTGGAGTAACTTTGGTGTCTATTATATTAGAAAACTGCGGGTTAAAACCACTATCCGGCCGAAAGTTGAACAAGTGCTCTATTTTATTTGCTGCGTAATCTACTGCATAAAAATCTTTTTCTGTATTAAAAAATGAAGACAACATAAGTCCTGCGTAAAGAATAACCAACGCATAAGGAATGAACATAAATGTATAAAGCTTATACAACGAAGCAATGGGCTTCTGTGACTGTCTTCTTTTAGTATACATGAAATAGGCCAATATGCCCAGTACTAAAAGCACAGTTGCCGTCACAAGTAAAAAAGATTTTACTGTACTAATGGGCATTACCTTGAAGAACAATTGATTGTCGGTAGTTCTTACCAAAAACGCAACAACAACAACAGCCACTAAAGAAAAAATGAGATGCTTCCAAAAGGAAATGGTCTTTCTTTTCTTAACACTCTGGTAGATTCCATAGAGCAACCAAACAATTGCAAGTAATGGTAGCAATAGGACGGGATAGGCAAATGGTGCTATGGCCTCCTGAAAACTATTTGCTTTGGCAACACTATAAACAATCTTTCCATCAGGTGTTGCTGGTGCGGCAAAAGATCGTCTAATGCCATAAAATGAAAGCGTTTTGTTTGGTATATCTTTTATGACTTGAGGGCTGTTTTTAACCAATAAATCGCCAACAAAATCATCCATATTTGTGGGTTCTTGCTTAGGTGTTTCACCACCATGATAAAGCATTATACCAGAATCATGGTAGTCTACGTTCAACATATTCATTTGTTGAACCAAGCTGGAGTCTATTTCCTTTGTTTTTGGGTCCAGTCCAAGAATAGAAAACCCATTAGGCTCTTCTATAAAACTGGTAAATAAAATTTTACCATCAGATTTCATAAGAGGAGATACACAAGAATAAGTATCGGGAGATATTTGCCTGGCGTTCTCACCAGTATTTGACATTTTAAATAGTTTGAATGATTCATTGCCATTGTTATAAAGATAATCGGCAGAATAATAAAGGATTTCTTTATCATCTTTGGACCAAACCGGGCTTCCTTCCCAATCCTTGGAATTTGTAAGTCTATTTGTACTGGACCCATCTGCATTCATCACATATATATCTCCTGTTCGTTGCATTGTAAAAACCAATCTCGGAAGTGGTTTGGTTTCGTGTGCCCGATCACTTGAAAAGGCAATTTTTTTCCCATCATTAGAAAACTTTGGTCTAAAATCCCCGCCTTTATTATTTGTTAGGTTGACCGCCTCTGAAATATCCAAGGTATCCAAAGGTGAAAAAGGTAATTTATAGATATCCGAGTTGCCTTCGTGAGTAGAAACAAAGGCCATCCATTCGCCGTCGGGTGAAAAGTCCATTTGATCTTGCATGGAATTACTTGTTACCAAAAGCCTTGGATTAGAGCCATCTTGAATACTTTTAAGAAACAATTGCGGACGACCATTTCGTTCAGAGGTAAACACTACCCATTTTCCGTCTGGTGAAATTTTGGCATCGTAATCCAAACTTTCGTGTTCCGTGAATTTAGAGAAGCTTTTTCCATCATCTTTAGACAAATAAATGTCCCATCCTTGTGGTCTAAAAGAGGAATAAAATACTTTTTCTTGGGCTTGGGATATACTTCCGAAGATTGTAAAAAATGCAATGAGTATGGTAATTTTTTTCATTGTTTATGATTTGTTGCTAGCGTATGGATATACATTTCATTATATATTATTTCCTTTTTGTAAAGACTTTTTCCCTTGTTTAGTTTCTTATTCATACAAGGTTATTGCCTTCAATAAAACCAGAGTAATGAATAATGTTCTCATATTGGGCCACTTAAGATTATTGAACTTAAGTTCAAAAAATGGGGGAGCAATAATAACTAGGGGGAGATACTTATAAATGTCCAATAAATTAGGGAAACTACAAAATTATTAAAGGAAAAACCCCGTAGGGAACTTAATCCGCTACGGGGTTTTACAACTAACCAACCTAAAAACTATCTTATTGTCTTCTAGAACTTCTAGCGGACATTGTATTGTTACTTCTGGTAGAGGTACTTCGGCTTGTGGCTTGTGTACTTCTGGAACTTCTGCTTGTTGGAGCAGATGCTCGTTGCGGTGTTCTTTGTTTTTGATACACCACCGTTTTTTGTCTCTGTGGTGATACCGTTCTTTGTACTGTTCTCGTCACAGGCTTTCTGTTTGTAGAAGTAGTACTTCTGGTAACTGTTCTACTGCTAGGAGTAGTGGTCACTTTTCTTTTGGTTACGGTTCTAGTTGGTGTAGACCTTTGTGTATTACCTGTGTTTTTGCGCACAGTAGTACTTTGTCTTACCGTTCTGTTACCGTTTGTGTTTCCTCTATCTACAGTAGTTCTGCTCACCGTTCCTCTTTCTGGACTGGTACGTACCACCGTTCTCTTGGTTTTGGTGATATCTCCTCTTTGGGCCACAGTTCTATTGCTTCTTTGCGCATTGGCACGCTTGTAGGTGTTCTCTCTTGCAACCACTCGCTTATCATTTCTGTACACCGTATTTCTATCATTTCTATTCTTATACTTATAAGATTTTCCAATTTTTGCATATGCCCTTCTATTGTTGTGCATATAAGGTCTATAATAAGTATATCTAACTGGGCTATAGTATTGCCTGTAGGGTCTGTTATACACTAGACAAAGGTTTAAGGCCGGTCTAGCAAAGAACCTATGGAAAGGTCTATATACATAACGTCTGTTGTACACATTTATAAATCCTGTGTGGTGGCTATAGAATCCACGGTTGTTATAATAAGCATACATGCCTCCAATTCTATTAACTCTACCTCGTCTGTACCAGACATCCACACTTCCTACTTGGGTCACACGACCAAAAGCATCATAATAGATAGGAACATTCTCTACTTGGATTACAGCTCCGTAATCATCATACTGTACAAATGGGTTATAATCAAAACCAGAGTTAAAAGTGATGTTTGCTCTTCTTGAGCTATAGGACGCTCCAAAACCAACTCGGTTATCTATATAAAAGTCAAATTCTCCATCCGGATATACCGAAAAAGTAATGCCGTTCTCCAAAAAAATGAAGGAGTTGTTGTATCTATAAGCATTGCTTGGTATGGCAACCTTATCTTCTGTTGTTGTGGCCATAGTACTTAAAGTACCAAAAACCAGTGCTGTTAAAAGGTATATAATTTTTTTCATCATATAAGGTTTTAAAATTCCGAATGAAACTATTTTGCATTCGCTTAGTATATTACAAACAGCGTGCCAAAAAATGAAAAAAGATATTAACTCATTGATATTTAATTAGTTATAAATTTTGAATTGAAGAGTGAGAATACTTTCGAGGTAAGTGTAGGACTAGTTGGAAGTGAAATTTTTAGTTTAAAAGGTCTATATTCTTCTCGAATTGACCAGGTGATTTTTTGGATATTACAATTTAGATTGCCTTTCTACCAGAGGGTGATATCTCACTTAATGTTTTTTAGATTTCTCAGTCGCTTTGCTCTTTAGAAATGACCGGATTGCTTTCTCTCATTATGAACAAACATGAGAAATATTATTTTACAATAGGAAAATCACAGGATTCCTGCCCCCATTCAGCCCATGATCCATCATAAAGTGCTTTATTGTTGGCATTCACCAATTGGCATCCCAAAAGAATAATACAGGCCGTCATGCCCGAACCACAGGTGAATATTTGTGGAGAATCATTTAGGTTGAGTTTTTCAATTACTTTTTTAAGCTCCGTTTTTGGAAGAAACTTACCATCTTTTAGCAGTTTGGAATAGGGTAGGTTTATAGAGTTTGGGATATGTCCGCTTTTATACCCTTCTCTGGGTTCAGCAACCTCACCATAAAACCTAGCCTTGGATCTAGCATCCAATACGGTTGCTTCTTTGGATTCTATATTTTTAATTAAATCCTCATTGGTGACCACCAAATCTTTTTGATAGTCCGCTGTGAAATCACCCAAATTATAAAATTTAATTTCTTTTGCTTCCGTTTCATAACCCTTTTCTATCCAGACAGGTAAGCCACCATCCAATACGGCCACATTTTGGAAACCCATTATTTTGAACATCCACCAAGCTCTTGGGCTGGAATATATTCCCAATCCATCATATATAATAACTATGCTATCTTTTTTGATACCCAATTTTCTGCATTCTTGCGTAAAAGTTTCGGGAGAAAGCATTGTTGTGGGCAAAGCACTTTCTTTATCCGAAAAGGAATTTTTTATATCAAAAAAACGTGCATTCTTAATTTGGATTCCTGGATAGACAGTATCAATGTTGGCAATGGTGTTCTTTACTGTGGCATCTAGAATTATTAGTTTGGGATTGTTCAAATTTTCTTGAAGCCATTCAACAGACACTAAAGGTTCCATATTATGTAATTTTTTCCGTTAGATAATGGGCGGTATAAGATTCCTTGCTTTTTATGATTTCCTCAGGTGTTCCCTGTGCAATAAGTTGTCCGCCTTGTTCCCCTCCTTCTTGGCCTAGGTCAATTATATAATCAGCACATTTAATCAATTCTATATTGTGTTCTATGACAATAATAGAATGTCCTTCAGAAATTAAGGCGTCAAAAGATTTTAATAGTTTTTTAATATCATGGAAATGAAGCCCGGTTGTTGGTTCGTCAAAAATGAACAAGGCCTTCTCTTTGGATTTTCCCTTGATCAAAAATGAAGCCAATTTAATCCGTTGGGCCTCACCGCCAGAAAGGGTAGAGGAGGACTGGCCCAATGTTACATAGCCCAAACCAACGTCCTGTAAAGGTTTTAATTTGGTCATTATTTTAGCTTGATCATGGGCCTCAAAAAATGTAACGGCATCATCTATGGTCATGTTTAGAATATCATCTATTGAAGCCTCGCCAAATTTAACCTCTAACACTTCCTTTTTAAACCTTTTGCCATTGCACACATCACATTCCAGATGTACATCTGCCATAAACTGCATTTCTACAGTAATTTCACCTTCTCCTTTACATTTTTCACATCGACCTCCATCTACATTAAAAGAAAAATGTTTGGGTTGGTACCCACGTAGCTTGCTCAGCTTTTGTGAAGAAAATAATGCTCTTATATCGTCGTAAGCCTTTATATAGGTTACTGGGTTGGAACGAGAAGACCTGCCGATGGGGTTTTGATCTACAAACTCAATATGTTGTAGGGTTTCATATTTGCCCTCCACTTTTGTATACTGCCCAGCCTTCTCACCATATCCACCCACTTCCTTTAAAATAATGGGGTAAAGTATTTTTTTGACCAAGGTGCTTTTTCCACTCCCTGATACTCCGGTAATCACAGTTAACATATTCAGAGGAAATGTAACATTGATATTTTTAAGGTTGTTTTCCCTTGCACCAACAACCGTAATTTGGTTGGTTGATGTTCTCCGCTTGGTAGGCACCTTAATTTCTTGTGTCCCATTTAAATAACCTGCTGTTAAGGAAGTGGACAATAAAATTTCATCCAAGGTACCTTGTGCTACTACTTCACCACCATGGGTGCCTGCTTCTGGACCAATATCAATAACGGTATCCGCGGCCTTCATAATATCCTCATCATGTTCTACTACAATCACGGTATTTCCAAGATCACGTAGTGATTTTAACACCTCAATGAGATTTTCGGTATCCTTTGGATGCAGACCAATACTGGGTTCATCCAAAATATACATGGAACCTACCAAACTACTTCCCAATGACGTTGCTAAATTAATACGTTGGCTTTCCCCACCAGAAAGGGTATTGGATTTTCTATTGAGTGTTAAGTAACTTAGCCCTACTTTGCTTAAAAAACCTAATCGGCTATTTATCTCTATTAAAAGCCGGGAAGCAATTTTGGAATCGTGCTCACTTAGGGAAAGTGATTCAAAAAATACCATTAATTTTTTTATGGGAAGTTCTACCAAATCCGAAATAGATTTTTCATCTACCTGTACATAATCTGTTTCTTTTCGTAATCTTCTTCCTTTACATTGGGTACACTTGGTTTTTCCACGATAGCGGGAAAGCATCACCCTATTCTGTATTTTATAACTTTTCTCCTCTAGTTCCTTAAAGAATTTAGAAATTCCAATAAAATGGGCATTTCCGTCCCAAACGATTTGTTTTTGTTCATTCGTAAGCTCAAACCACGGTTTATGAATGGGAAAATCGAATTTATAAGCAGAGTTTACCAATTGCTCCCTGTACCAGCCCATGCTCTCTCCACGCCATGGAAAAATAGCACTTTCATAGACTGATAATGAGGTATTGGGAATTACCAAATCTTCATCGATTCCAATGACATCTCCATACCCTTCACATTTTGGACAAGCACCATATGGATTGTTAAAACTGAACAAATGTGTATTGGGTTCTAGGAACTTCATTCCGTCCAATTCAAATTTGTTACTAAAAGGTTTTTCTTTTTTTGTTTCCAACTCCTCAATAATGCATTCCCCATTTCCTTCAAAAAAGGCAGTGTCTACAGCATTTGCCAATCGGTTAAAGAAATCCTCATCATTTTTAGTGATAATTCTATCCACTACCAAATGAAAATTTCTATCCATTTTGGTAATAGAGTCATCAATCCTAAGAATTTCACCTTTATGTTTTATTCTTGCGTATCCTTGTTTGGATAACATTTGAAGGGATTTTATGGGGTCTCGGTCTTTTTTTATGGTAATTGGAGCCAGCAATAAGAGTTTGGTACCCTCAGGAAAGGTTTTAATGTAGTTCATAACATCCGTTACCGAATGTTTTTTGACTTCTTTTCCAGAAACGGGCGAGATAGTTTTCCCGATACGGGCAAACAATAACTTTAAATAGTCGTAGATTTCTGTAGTAGTACCAACAGTGGAACGAGGATTGGTGGAATTTACTTTTTGTTCAATGGCTATGGCCGGGGCAATACCTTTTATATAGTCTACCTTAGGTTTGTCCAACTTGCCCAAAAATTGGCGGGCATAAGAAGAAAGGCTTTCTACATATCTTCTTTGTCCCTCTGCATAGAGGGTGTCAAAAGCCAAACTAGATTTTCCAGAGCCTGACAAACCAGTAATTACAACCAATTTATTTCTTGGAATCACCACATCAATATTTTTAAGGTTGTGCAGTTTTGCACCCTTAATAATAATGTTCTCTTTAGGATTTACTTCTGCTAATGTAGGCATGGGCTTTGTTAAGGTATCAAAGATACAATATGTCCTTTTTAATTGCTATTAGGAAGTTATTAATGATATTTAATTTGAAAGAAAAGAGGTTTAATTCCCCATATTTTATATTTTTTCTATATTTGGCATGTAATTAATAAACAGAAACGCCTATACCGCACAATTACTTTTTAAAAGTTAACCTATTATAATTTAAATCTCTCCGTGAGGAGAGGCCCCTAAGTTTAACCCAAAAAAGTAATTCCATGGAACTCCAATTAGACGACTCTGTTTTAGTCAAAAATTACATTCAAGGAGACGAAAAATCCTTAGAAATCCTCATAAACAGGCACAATCAAAGAATTAGCAGCTTTATATATTCCAAAGTATTAAACCAAAGCATCACCGAAGATATTTTTCAGGATACCTTTATTAAGGTCATACGTACCTTAAGAAAAGGCAGTTATAGCGAAGAAGGTAAGTTTTTACCATGGGTATTGCGTATAGCCCATAACCTTGTTATAGACCACTTTAGAAAGAATAGAAGATTGCCCAAGTTTGAATGTAACGAGAACTTCAACATTTTTTCTGTTATTGGCGATGGAAAGTTAAATGCGGAAAAGCAATTGATAAAAGATCAAATAGACTTTGATATACAACTTCTAATAGAACAATTGCCCGATGACCAGAAAGAAGTCATCTCTATGCGTATGTACAAGGATATGAGTTTTAAGGAAATATCCGAAAATACAGGGGTTAGCATAAATACAGCCTTGGGCAGAATGAGGTACGCACTTATTAATCTTAGAAAGTTAATTGAGACCCATAACATTGTTTTAACGAATTATTAGGTAGTAGGTCGAACTATCTAAATACCTCCATATTGGCTGCGTTATCTTAAAACAACTAAGCAAAATAATATGGAAGAAATTTACGCTAAGAAGAATGAAACATGTGAATTGATTAAAGCTCAACCAGAAACTGTACAGTTTTTATTGAATTATTCCAAGTCAATGCACATTGTTGATTATGATGGTTTAAAGTTTGAAAACAATAAGAATTAGAGATACAAACTTTCCCCCAACGTAATATTGGGCACTAAATTGCCTTTTTTTTACAAAATAGAAAAGAGAAGAAGCCACATCAAAAGATGTGGCTTTTTTTGTAAAGAAATATAAAACGATGGTTTGACATCAAAAAATCGGTGTTTGACAACATACTTTTTCTAGGACCTCCCTATTTCTATACTTTTAAATTGTAATTGAAACTCAGCCATATAACCTATCAATTACGTATTAACTATTAACGTTAAAACAAAAAATCATCCTTTAAAAAGGGGCTCATCTAAAAAAACCTAAGTAACATGGAAGTTAAAATAGAAGATTCAGTATTAGTAAGAGAATATATTAGCGGAGACGAAAAAGCTTTGTCAATTCTTATTAATAGACATAACCAAAGAATAAGTAGCTTTATATATTCTAAGGTTTTGGACCGTGATATTACGGAAGATATTTTCCAAGATACTTTCATTAAAGTGATCAACACTCTTAAAAAAGGTTCTTATAGCGAAGAAGGTAAATTTTTACCTTGGGTTATGAGAATTGCCCATAACTTAATCATAGATCATTTTAGAAAGAACAAAAGAATGCCAATGTTTGAAGGTAGTGATGATTTTAATATTTTTTCTGTTATAGGCGATGATAAATTAAATGCTGAAAAGCAGATTATTAAAAATCAAATTGATTCTGACCTACGTGAGTTGGTAGATGAATTACCAGAAGACCAAAGAGAAGTCCTTTTAATGCGTATCTATAAAGATATGAGTTTTAAGGAAATATCCGAAAACACTGGGGTTAGCATAAATACTGCTTTGGGAAGGATGAGATATGCGCTTATCAACCTTAGAAAAATAATCGATAAGCACAATATTGTTCTTACCAACTAAGAATAGCTTAAATTCTCTTAAAGCAATAATTCCATTTTAGTAGCGTTATTTAATCATAACAATACTATTTTATGGAAAAAATTTACTCAGAACAACAAAATGCATGCAGACTGGCAAAAGTTTGCCCGGAAACTGTAAAATTTCTTTTGAATTATTCCAGGTCATTATATATAACTAAATATGACTATATAAGTTTTGAAGGAAATTTAAACTAAAACAAAAAAGTTCTCATTGAGAGCTTTTTTTGTTTTTGTAATAATCATCCAACACTGTCTTTCTTCCTATTGTTTTGGTAATGATGTCTTTATCAAGATTCCAGCCCCTCGCAGGTGAGTATTCACGTCCGTACCAAATAATCTGTAAATGTAAATCGTTCCATAGTTCTTTAGCGAACAATCTTTTTGCATCCTTTTCTGTCTGAACTACGTTTTTACCGTTACTAAATCCCCATCTGTACATTAATCTGTGAATGTGTGTATCTACGGGAAAAGCTGGAATACCAAAAGCTTGGGAAACTACAACACTTGCCGTTTTATGACCTACAGCCGGGAATTCTTCCAACAATGCAATATCTGAAGGGACAACTCCATTATATTTTTCAATCAATATTTTTGATAGACCATGGATTCCTTTTGATTTCATTGGGGAAAGCCCAACGGGTTTAATTATTTCCCTGATTTCTTCCACAGATAATTTTACCATATCATAGGGATTGTCAGCTTTCGCGAACAACAAAGGTGTAATTTGATTAACTCTTACATCTGTACTTTGTGCAGAAAGAAGTACTGCAATAAGAAGAGTATATGGATCTTTGTGGTCCAAGGGAATGGGTATTGTAGGATATATTTTTTGTAGGGTCCGTATTGCAAAATCAACTTTTTCTGCCTTCGTCATTAATGTGTATTTTTGCTCAATGAGTGAACTCAAATTTAACTATAATATATAAATGGACACATTAAAAGTAGGGGATAAGGTTTCAGATTTTTCGGTTAAGGACCAAGATGGAAACACTATAGCATTATCAGACTATAAAGGTAAAAAATTGGTGGTTTTTTTCTACCCCAAAGCAAATACACCAGGTTGTACAGTTGAGGCATGTAATCTTAGGGATAATTACAAGGAATTGCAAAATGCTGGTTATGAATTAGTTGGTGTTAGTGCTGATACAGAGAAAAAGCAATTTAATTTTAAGAAAAAGTTTGACTTCCCATTTCCCTTGTTGGCCGATGTTGACCATACTGTCTTAAACATTTTTGGTGTTTGGGGTTTAAAAAAGTTTATGGGAAGAGAATTTGATGGTATTCATAGAAAAACTTTTGTCTTGGATGAAGAAGGTGTTATAACCAAGGTTATTGACAAAGTAAAAACAAGTAACCACGCACAGCAGATATTGGAATAAAAAAATGTCCCTTTTATATGAGGGACATTTTTTTACTAGAATTCTAACAAGAGGTTTATTTTTCTTGCACCACTACTTTTTTCTGGAACAGGCCTTCTTTTTTTATGATTTCGGCAATACCTTCTGGTAGCATGTCTTCCCAACCACCTTCGCCATTAACAATTTTCTTTAGGACATCGCGAGAGAAAATATCCATAATTTCTGGATCATAATCTATGATATCCATTACTTTACTATTGTATTTAAAGAATTTGTACAATTCTTTCATCCTAGGATGTACTTGTATATTGTTACTGGTCATAATCTGACCCGTTTCGGCATTTTTCATAGGATATAGATACACCCTTAAATCCTTGAAGAACAATTTTCCAAAGGCTTCCAAAATACCACCACTTAAATGGCTGTAATACTGTTCGTCAAAAATATCAATTAGATTATTGACGCCCATTGTCAATCCAATTCTATTTTTGGTATAGTTGTTAAAATATTCTACAAGCCTATAATATTCCTGGAATTTGGATATCATTACCGTATGCCCCAAGGAACACAGGAGTTTGGCCCTATCCATAAAATCTTGTTCATCAATCTTACCCGAAGCCTTTAAATTGGCCAGTGTAATTTCAAAAACAACAATGGTGTTCTTTTCCACAACGGTCTGTTCCCTTATGAAAATATCATATGATTTTTCCAACATATCCATGTTCACCTTGGTCACAGGTCTAAAACTACCTCGGAGGGCAAGAATGTTCTTCTTGTACAGCACTGATGCTGGCAATAAATTGTTCCCATCTGGACCAAACATAACAGCATCGGTCATATCATTTTTAATAAGCTGAAGACTTATTAACCTATTGTCCACATCTTTAAAATTTGGACCAGAGAAATTTACCATATCAATTTCTACAGTGTCCTTGTCGATATGGTCGTATAAATATTTTATTAATTTTCTTGGTTTGTCAAACTTGTAAAAAGCACCATAAATAAGGTTAACTCCCATTATACCCAGAGTTTCCTGTTGAAGTCTAGCTTCGTTCTGCTTAAAACGAACGTGCATTATAATTTCATCAAACTCCTTTTGGCTTTGATCTAATTGAAAACGGATACCTACCCAACCATGGCCTTTGTATCTTTTGGAGAAATCTATGGTTGCCACCGTGTTGGCATATGAGAAGAAAAGCCTGTCCGGTTGGTTCTCTCTACTAATTCGCTCTTCCATTAAATTCATTTCATGGGAAAGCATAGTTTTTAATCTCGCTTGGGAAACATATCTACCATCTTTTTCGACTCCATAGATAGCATCGCTAAAGTCCTTATCATAAGCGCTCATTGCCTTGGCAATGGTACCCGAAGCCCCTCCTGACCTAAAGAAATGCCTTGCAGTTTCCTGTCCAGCACCAATTTCTGCAAAAGTTCCATAAATATTTGGATTTAAATTTATTCTGAGAGTTTTTGCCTTGATTGACGGGACATTCTCAAATCCAACATCCTTTTTTAAAACTGAAGCCATTCCATAGATTTTCTTAGAAAACAAAGTTAATAAGATCGACCATTCTTTTAAATAAATTAGTTATAAATTTGGATAAAATGGAAATTGGCTTGAAAATCACTTTTTTGGGTACAGGTACATCACAGGGAATTCCGGTGATTGGAAGCAAGCACCCAGTATGTTTAAGTAAAAATCCAAAGGATAAAAGGCTTCGGGTTTCTGTTATGGTTTCATGGGAAAATAATAACTATGTTATTGATTGTGGACCCGATTTTAGGCAACAAATGCTTACCCATAAAGTAGATAAACTAGATGGTATTCTTTTTACCCATGAACATGCCGACCATACTGCAGGCATAGATGATATTCGCCCTTTTTTCTTTAGACAGGGAGATATTCCTATTTATGCGCATAAAAGGGTTGTTGACTCTTTAAAACACCGATTTGATTATATTTTTGCTGGTGAAAATAGATACCCTGGAGCACCGGGGGTACAGGTAAATTTCGTGAAGAACAATCATTCCTTTAATGTTGGTGGACTAGAAGTAGTTCCCATTGAGGCCTATCATAACCGATTACAGGTATTTGGATATAGAATAAAGGATTTTGCGTATTTCACAGATTTAAAAACTATTTCGGATACAGAAATTGAAAAGACCAAAGGTGTTAAGGTATTGGTAGTGAATGCACTAAGGGAAGAGCCTCATCATTCTCATTTTAATTTGGAAGAAGCACTGGAGTTTGCCGAAAAGATACAGCCGGAGAAAACGTATTTAACCCATATAAGCCATATGCTGGGATTTCATAATGAAGTTGAAAAGAAACTGCCAGACAATGTACATTTGGCGTATGATAATTTAATAGTAAACCTATAATTTAATGAAAAGTAAAATATTTTTATACCTCTTTATTTTTGCAGCTATGATTGCATTATACCAGTTTGTTAGTGCAAATAATATGATAAAGGATAAGGACAAAACTATTGAGAGCTTACAAACTAATGTTGCCAATTTAAAAGACTCTTTACAAGCGTCACAACTTAAGGCATTGGATTTACAATACTTCTCTTTAGAAAACAATGATGATGCTTTAGCATATTACGATCATTTGAACCTTAAAGATCCGTCGCTGTATGTATCTGATAAATTATTGGAAACCAATGAGAAAAAAGGGGACAACCCGTTGATTCCTTATGAAGGAATGGAAAGTGATTTTAAAATCAACAAAATTAAGTTGTTGAACCACAAATGGATTGTTGCCGATTTTTCTGATGGTAAGTATTGGGGGGAGCTTCTTTTACATTATGAATTAAAGGATGATCTAGGTGTGGATTTTACTGTAATCGACCATTTATTGTACACCAGGAGCAATTAAGGGTTCTTTAATAAATTGTCCAAGTTTTCATCTGGCGTTTTTATATAAGATCTAGATTTCCTTTTCTCCATTATATTAAGTTGGGAATCTTTGAAATTAGACTTTTCATCGGTATATAATACTCGCCATATTTTTCCTTGTCTGGATTCTGATATATATAGAGAGCCATCCGGCCCTTCCGCCAGTCCCATGGGTCTATATTTGGCATCTTTCATATCAACAATTGTATCAACGCCCGCGAAACCATCTGCAAAAACTTCCCATTTGCCGGTTGGCTTGCCATTTTTAAAGGGAACAAAGGCAACAACATATCCAGCTTGTGGATAAGGACTTCTATTGGTTGACCCATGGAATGCAATAAATGCTCCTTCTTTATATCTTTCGGGAAACATACTGCCTTTATAAAACAACATGTCGTTTGGTGCCCAATGTGCTGGCAATCCCATTAGGGGGTCGGTATATCCTGTGGTTGTTTGGATACCATCACCACCATATTCAGGAGCCAATACTCTTTTGTTTTTAAAATGGTCAAAATAACTATAGGGCCAACCATAATTATCCCCTTTTTTAATTAACATAAATTCTTCAGCGGGTAAAACTGCATTTTGCCATTGACTAAAATGCTTCGGATCATGGTTGTGCAAATAGTCCCTTCCGTGGTTTACGGCATATAGGTTATTGTCCTCATCGTTCCATGAAATTGCCACAATACTTCTTAGCCCTGTTGCAAAAATTTCACCATCGGATTGAAATTGTCCCAATTTGTTCTCATCAAACCTCCAAATGCTACCCAAAACATCTAATCCAGGACATGGATACATTCCTTTGGCGGTTTCTCCTCTATGGTTTGGATCTTCACAAGCATTGGTTGGGGCACTAAATGTAACAAACATACCTCCTTTATTGTCAAAGGCCAATGATTTGGCATTGTGCCACCGTATTGGGAATTGATCTGTTAATATGGTTTCGGGTGTACCATCGGGAATAAGTTTGCCAGGGGTTAACTTTTGTCTATAAACCACTAATTCTGAACTATAATACAAATAGCCATTATGAATTCGCATTTCTGTTGCAAAGGCACCATCATTTGGATATTCCCCAAAACGTTCCACAACATCTGCTTTGCCATCATTATTTGTATCCCTTAGGGCAACATTACCTTTATCGCCTGTAGTTATTCGTAGCTTAACATAAATGTCATTATTATCATTGACGGCAATGTGTCTAGATGGCCCAACACTATCTATAACAATGAGAGCTCCAAATCCATCTGGCAAAAACAGCTCACCATTGTCAGAATCAGGTTTTGGATGGAGTGATAGAGTAGAATCAGTCGCCATTTTTTCTTTGGGCAACTCCTTACTGTTTTCTAAAACATCGTCCCCCTCTGTTTTTTTATTGTCCTTGCAACCTATCACAAAAAGTAAGAACAATGTTAATACTAATGAACTAAATCTTGTCATTCAACCATTTTCTAAATGAGTAAAAATTTTGTGGAGATACCCCATGCCCGATTGGAAATTCTTCATAGATATGGGAAACCCCTAATACATCCAGCAACAATGGAGCTTTTTGTGCCCATTCCAGAGGAATTACTTGGTCTACCGTTCCATGTGAGGCATAAATATTAAGTTGAGAATGGTCTTTGTTTTTGTAACCATCCACAAGAATATTTTCATTGATATACCCACTTAAGGCTATTATGTTTTTAACTTTTTCAGGGAAAGACAATCCTATGGAGTAGCTTAAAATTGTGCCCTGGCTAAAACCCAACAAGGTTATATTATTTACATCTAAATGGTATGTTGTACAGGCTTCATCTACGAATGTCAAAATCTTACCCCTCGACTCAATTGCTTGTTCTTCATCACTCCATTTTCCATTTTCCGCGTCAAAATTAATGGCATACCAGGCATATCCATAGGGTTGTAAGGTATATGGGGCTCGTATAGAAATAATACATAGCTCCTCTGGCAATTCATTGGCAAATGAAAAAAGGTCGTCCTCATTACTGCCATAACCGTGCAACATAAACAGTACTGGTGGTTTTCCGGTTTTTAGTTTGGAAGGGCGGATAATATGTTCTAAAGATAGGGGAGCTGTAGTCATATTGTTTTACTGAATAAAGGTGAACCATTTTTGAAAGTAGGGTCCCAATACAGGCACTTCTTGTTCTTTACCGCTCAATGCTCCTACAAAACCATAAATCCATAAAACAATATAGAATATATATAGCCCGTACCAAGCATATTGATTAAACCACTGACTTAAAAACAAGGAACATCCAAGAAATATGATATGCAGCCCAAACGCTTGTCTTGTATGAAACCTTGCAAACTTATATTTGGGTTCTGAGTTCATACTAATTGCTATTACTGCCCCAACGATGGTTAGGTAAGCAACAACGGCACTGGTTTTTCCTTTTACTTCTTCTTCCATTCAATATAATTATTGTTGAATTTCAAATTTACCATTGGCAATTACACCATAGGCTTTTCCTTTTAATTTTTCACCTAAGAACATACTGTTCTTGGAAGTTGATAGTATGTTTTCCTTTGCAAATTCATATTCAATATCAGGGTTAAACAGAGTAATACATGCCTTTTCCCCTTCAGTTATTTTTGAGGTTGAAATGCCATATCGCTCCTTGTTTTTTGTTAGTAGCTCAATGGATTTTTCTATACCAAGCAATTGATTTAAAGCTCCAAACAAGCTTTCCAATCCTATAGTTCCATTTTCGGCATTATCAAACTCCACATTTTTTAATTCAATATTTAAAGGTATGTGGTCACTTGTCACATAATCAATAACACCGTCCTTTAATCCCTTGATCAATGCTTTGGCATCCGTCTTTGTTCTTAAGGGAGGCATTACTTTATAATTGGAACCAAACTCATCCAGGACTTCATCACTGAACCAAAGGTTATGGATGGCCACACTACAGCTAACATCCAATCCTTTCTTTTTAGCTTCTCTTATTAAGTTGACCGAATTCGCAGTTGATAGGGTTGGAATATGAAGGGCACCTCCAGTGTATTCCAGAATAAAAAGATCTCGCACAATTTGAAGCTCTTCTGCAAGGGCCGGTATTCCCTTTAGACCCAGTTTGGTAGACGTCTCTCCTTCATTAATAATTCCTTTTCCTGCAATTCCATGATCCAAAGGATAAGAGTGTACCAATCCACCAAAATTCTGTGCGTATAGCAAGGCTATTTTAAGGAGGTTGGAATTTGTAATTGCACTTTTAAAGTCATAGAAACCAACTGCTCCAGAATTTTTCATATCATATAATTCTGCAAGGTCAATACCTTCCCCTTTTGTGGTCAACATTCCTATAGGGTACAAACTTGTACTCTGTCCCTGAGCGGCATTTTTTAAAAATATGATGTCAGAACTACTATCTGGGACAGGATGGCTATTGGGATTAAGAACAATATCCGTAAAACCACTTTTGGATGCTACATTTAATCCCTTGGCTATGGTCTCTCTTTCCTCGTACCCCGGTTCACCAAAGCTAACACCAGTGTCCAGCCAACCATGAGAGATATGTAGGTTTTTATAATTAATTACTTTGGTATTACCACTCGCTTCTATTTTAGCGGCAATTTTTTCTATAACACCACTCTTTATTAAAATGTCTCGCTTTTTAAGATGTAAATTCTTGTTAGAGGCATCTACAATTGTGGCGGACTTTAGAAGTATGTTCATTTAAAAACTTTTTGAATAAGAATTTCAACCAGAATAAAAAGCAATGCTAAAATAACAAACCATTTCCAAAGGTCTGTAACTCTATTGTCATTTTCCAATTCACTAAAAAGGGAGATAATAGAACTTTGCTTGGATGTTGCATGCAATGTATTTATATCCAAGTACGATAAATCACTTTCATTTCTTGGATGGTTAAAACTGATATTTTTAAGATTTTCATTGCCATTTTTAATGGTATAAATCCCATTTCGCTCAAAATTATTGTCAAAAGTTAGGGTTACTTTGTTATCAAAGGACTGTTGTTGCGGAATGAATTCATATGTATCCTGGACAAGCTTTAATATATTGTCTTTTCCAAGACTTACGGCTACATCTGTACTAAAAAAATTTCCTAAAATTGTATACAGTTCCGGGGACTTTAAGCTATTGTCTCCCATACTATAAAATGTGGGAACTATTAAAGGGGATGCTTTAAAATTGGTGTTGTCTTTTGATAAAGAACTTGTAAAAACGTAAAATCCATTTTCACCGATCAAGAACGGATTTCCATTTTCAAAGGAAAGAATATTGGGCATTGTGGACTGACTCCTATAATATTTGGAAACTGTGGGGTATTGAAAGTTGGTCACTTTTTTTTCAAAAACATTGGTGTACAACGGATGTGAAAAGCTAATTTGGGTCATATTAAAAGTACCCTCCATAAGTTCGGAAAAAGTTGTAGAGTTAATACTTGATAAAAATTGATTGTATGATGTTAAGTCCGTAGTTTGGGATGGCACAACCACCAAATATCCTCCATTGTTTTTAAAGGACTTAAGAGCATTTTGGAGCGAGTTGGGAATCGAGTTCAATTCATTTAAAACAATCAAGTTTTGCGATTCCAATAAGCTATAGTCCAAGTTCTGAAGGGAATACGATGCATATAGAAATTCATCATCCCAAAAAATACGGTTTAAAAAGCCTGAATCCCCTTGGGTAATTGACAAAACCTTTATTTTTTCTTTCTCATTAATAGTAAAGAGGAGGGTATTGTCATAAGCCAAACCAGCATCAGAAACTTCAATTTTACCATGTATTACCTCATTTTTAGGCAAGGTAAAAACCATGGAGGCCTTTTTGGTGCCACCAAAATTGGCAGATGTTTTAGCTATGAGATTTTCACCATTGTAAAGAGAAACAGGAATATTCTCTATTGGCGACGTACTGGAAAGCTCAGTAGTAAGCTCTATAGTATTCGGTAAAGTTGTACTTACATAAGCCGAATCGATTACAACATTCTCTTTCTTTTCTGGTAAAAGTTGTACTAGATGTTTTTGTATACCTGTTTGGGTGGAATCTATACTACCAGAAAAGATGTGCTGTTGAAAATCTGAAACCATAATCAGATTTTTTATTGATTCCTTATTTTGGGGGAATAAAGTGCTGGCCTTTAATTCTACCTCTTTTAATTTTAGTTGTTTGTTCGAAAAATTTAACGACAACAAATCATTCTGAATATCTTTTAATTCAACATTCTTGAACGTCTTCTCATTAGTGAACAAAGAAAAGGTGTTTTCTTTGGGGATTGATTTTATGAGGTCTTGTACTGCATCTTCCAATAGAGATACACTATTGTTTTTTGCTTGCATGCTAAAGGAATCATCCAAATAGATAACGGTGTCTTTTTTGGCAAGAGCCGTTTCTTCCGCAAAAAAAGGTTGGGCAAAAGCAAGAACAAGAGCTGCTACAAGTAACAATCTAGTAATGAGTAGCAACCACTTTTTTAATGTATTGCTCTTGCGGGATTCCACCACAATTTTTTGTAATAATTTTACATTGGTAAATGGCGTTTTTTTAAATCTCCGAAGCTGAAAAAGATGAATGAATAGAGGGATGAGTAGTAAGAATAAGGCCCAAAGGAGTTCTGGATGTTTAAACTGCATTCCCTATTTTGATTTGGCAAATATAATAAAACCCCAAAGATTACCTAGAATGTTTAACAAAAGAAAAAGTAATCTTCACCATGGACCTGCTCTAAATTTTTAAAATATCTTTTTATAAAGGTTTGTGCTTCTTTATTGGCAACTGTAATTATGCTTTGGGCTGCACTAATGTTTTCAAGAGCTGTGTAATGTTTTAATACAACATCATAGATCTCTTTTCCTATTTTCTTTGGATTATCGCATAGCCATTGAAATTCTATGTTTTTTTCCAATAACCCTTTGGCGATGGCTTTTCCTTTAAAACCAGCTCCCCAGACTGTCAAGGTTTTTCTAGGGTCATGGTCCAACTTTAAAAAATAACTCAGTTTAATGTCCAAAAAGTAATTCTGGGCGTAGTGTTCACTGGTCCTACTGGTTCTGGAATCATAGTCACGCCAATGATGTAAAACCTCATTACAGGGAATACATAGTAACCCATTTTCATAAAACCGAAAAGTTAGGTCGTAATCTTCAGGATATCGGTTAGGGTCAAAAGCGCCACATGTATCCAAATCTTCTTTATACACCATCCAGCAAGGGGAGGGGATTACACATTCCTTATATATTTCTGTATAATTTGAGCCCTTTTTTGTGAGCCTGTTCAACCAGGCTTCATACCGTTCATACCCATTACTTATACCCTTTTTGGAAAAGTACTTTACTTGGCCTACTGCAAGATGGCCTTTGCCAGAACCCATCAGATTGCAAACTAAGACATCCAATTTATTTGGGGTCATAATATCATCAGAATCCATTCTAGTGATTAAATTCCCAGAAGAATGGGAATAGGCTGTTCTTAAAGCTTCAATAATGCCTTTTCCTTGGTTATTAAAAACCTTGATGCGAGAATCCATTTTAGCATACTCTTCAAGAATTAACATACTGTTGTCTTGGGAATGGTCATTTATAGCCAATACTTCCCAATTGGTATATGTTTGCTGAAGAATGGAATCCAAACATTCATTCAAAAAGAAGGAGGTATTTTTAAAGGGTATAAGAATGCTTACTAAAGAATTTTGCATGGCCTGCAAGTTAAAAAAATAAAGAGCCCCATGGGAATGGGACTCCTTAATTTAATTTTTCTCCAATGGACTTTCTAGTCCTTTGTTTTATTAGGATTTTCTTTATTTTTCGGTTGAAATTCTCCCCAACCAAACCACAAGAGGTTATTGATCCTCTTTTTTACTTTATTCATTGTACTCGTGTGTTTTATATTAAAAACCTTTATTTAGATAGGTGCAGCAACTCTTTTAAATTTGTTTTCAATTCTGGAAATTCCTTTATAAAACCTTCAAATGTTGTTGATGCAGATTTAGCCTTAAAATGGGAGACAGTTTTTACGGATGCTTCCGTAACACCTTTATTGAATTTGTTCCCATCTCCATGTATACGGTCAAAATTTAGAATTTGCTTACATATATTTTCTGCTGCTATTTCTTCACTGTATTTACCTAGATGTATCCAAGCCAATCTAATATGTGCTTCATGGGTAAAAAATGAAGGTTCTAATTTGCAGGACTCAAATTGTTTTTCAAATTCCTCATCCGTCAGTTGAAAGTGCTTCTCCAATTTTTCATGGTAATTTCTATGATATGGACTAGTGCATGACATTTTCTTGCAGATTAGGTTTCTTCTCTGTACTAACGTCTTCATTAGAAATATCCTTAAACTTTAGCATGTCCCACACCTTTTCTGATGCGCCGTGGTAAAACCCTGCTTCATGTTCATATTTGGAGGGATTATTAAAAGTTCCAAAAAGAATATCATAAAGAGAAATATCCGAATAATTATAGGCATGAATTCCTTTTGCATGATGAATGGCGTGTGCCTCTGGCCTTTGTATGAGATACCCAATCCATCTAGGTGTTTTTATATTGCTATGCTGAAAAATGGCCAAAAATGTGGTACCTAGAATAAAAAGGGTAGTGGCTTCCGGTGTAAAACCTGCTACGACCACCAAACACAAACTGCCTAAGAAAGTAAAACCGATCATATCCATTGGGCTAAAATAAAACGCACCATAACTGTCCATTCTTTCCGCACTATGGTGCATTTGATGGAACACCTTCCATAAGGTATCACTTTTGTGCATGCTCCAATGCCATCCATATAAGGCAAGTTCATAGAGCATAATGCTTGCAAAAGCACCCCAACCCGTACCTAAAGCGGTAAGGTCAAAGATTTGATAATCGGCTAAATAAACATCCCATATCATAGGAAGATAGGAAGAGAGATAAAAGAAGATAGCAAATGAAACCATCCCTCTTAGCTTCCAATTTTTTATTTTAGGTAGTTTACGGGCAGGGAAAATGGCCTCCCATGCCATTAAAGCTCCATAGATGCCCAATACTATTAAGGAAATGGGATCCAAGAGCAAGTCAATGGGGTTAGGTAAATTGTTTAAAATACTTTCCATTTTAATGATTTTTAATTGTTAAGTGATACAATCTGTTTTCACTTATATATGCGAAAGTTTTTTCCTCACAATGTAAGTTGGCCCTCTAAGGTTTTAAACGTACTTAATTTAAGTAACCCAATGTATCGGTATTTCAGGGCTATAGGAACAAAAAGTCCCGGTTTTAATACCCATTGAAAGATGCTTTCCCAGTTGTGGATGCGCTTTTTCAATTTTTTTAATGGCACTTCTTATTCGCCATGTAACGGCAGTTCTTGCTTTTTCAACAGACGAGCCTACTTTACGTGTTTTTCCTGCCAATCCCATAGCTTGCGACAAATGGTCGATTAAGGTTTCGTATTCTTCCCTGAGTACATCCAATTGAATGGTATTGCCCATTTCTTCTGCATCGGCTATTTCCATTTGGAGCTCTTGTATTCTTTTTTTATAATCCTTTTTGGCCGTATTGTCAATAACATCTTCACCACCGTTATCCTGCAAAATAGCCCCCATTAATTCTGAGCAATGAAACTCCTTATCCGGTTCTTTTAACAACTTGGAAATGTCATGGTAGCCCTTGGCATCTTTTAAGGCTATGGTTTCCCCCAAATAGCTAAGCTCCCATAGTTCCCCTTTGCATATAAATGAAGATTCTATAGGTTCTTGGACAGTATTGTTCTCAAAACTGGCTTTGGGTTTTTCTCCCCCCATATACTCCCAAAAAGGCTCTGCTTTGGACTTCACCTTATAGGGGTTTACCAAAATTTGCCAATTCACAGCCTCTTTGTCCGTGGCTTCCTTCCCTTTATTTATGTTTTGCTTAAAAAGTTCCTTATAATTGGCCCAATACGAATTCATTTTTTTCTTATCGCCCATTAAATAATAGACAGCGGCCATAAAAGCAGTGAAATCTGTCCAAATGGAAATGTCTTTCACTTTTTCACCCAGCTCGGCAGACTTCTTGTAATCACCCAATTCCAAATAAATTAATGAACCATGGGGAAAGTAAACATCTGCATGTAAAGGGTTAAGGGTTTGCGCCTTTAGGTAAATTTGTTCTGCTTCTTCAGCGTAGCCCAAATACACCAGACTAAATGCAATTTGCACCAAATTATCTGCATCATTAGGGTTCATGCGCAAGGATTTTCTAAAAAAATGTTCGGCCTTTTCATATTCTTCCAGATATAAATAGGTTCTCCCTAAAACTGAAAGGGAAACATAATCGTTCTCATCAAATTCAATGGCTTTTAAGGCATATTCATGCGCTCCTTTTTGACTAACGTCCCATCTGTCCCATAGTTGGCAACTCCATTCATTAAAGTAGGAAAGGGAAATTCCTGTATAGGCACGGGCAAATTTGGGATTTATGCTTAATGCGGCCTCAAAATGTTCTCTTGCTATCTTGTCACTTTCTAAGGATCCTTTTTTTAAATGGTTCATTCCTATGAGCCAGTTTTCGTAGGCCGGCAGTTCCACGGATTCCTTTTTATAGGAATAGGAAAGAAGGTCATAATCTATTTGCTGTTGCAATACACTTACAATCTGCTGTATAATGGTATCTTGGGTGCTTAATATGGATGCTATGGTCTCATCATGATTACCAGCAAAAATCACCTTTTGGTCCTTAAACCGAATAAGCTGTACATTAATTCTAATCTTGTCCAATAGCATTCTAAAACTACCACTGATCAAATAATCGGCACCCAATTGCTCAATGGGCTGGGTCTGGGACAGGTCCTGTATATTTTGGGTGGAATATTGGGAAATGACAGAAAGACCAATAAACTTCGAAAAATTTATAATAAGGTCTTCTGTAAAACCGGTGATAATAGGGCTTAACTTATCCGATTCGGTTAAAATCTGAAATGGTAACACCGCAACGGTGGTCTCTTTGTTGCTTACCAGTTCCATTGTAATTTACTTTTTGTTCTACATTAATCAATTGACTGGATTTCAGTCTTTTTCGTCTTGAAGCTTAAAGGTACATAAAATGATCAATAAGTTCCCTAAGTATTGTTCAATCCCAAAAGGTTTGAAACAAAACGATAAAACTAGAAAAAACTGAATGTTGCAATGCCGTACACTTTATGAACTACCCTAAATACAGTATAAGTTGTTCAATTCCTTGTATTTGTGGAAAATAGGAAGGAATTGCCCTTGCCATGTTCCTATTCTTTATCGCTGTCCATGGTTTTGGTCACCGGACTTGGCTCAACAGGATTATTGGAATCTTGTTTTTCCATAGTGAGAAATCTATAGGTAAAAATACCAAAGGCAATAGCGAGAACCAGTAAAAGCACCTTGTTCATTTTTACTATTAGTTTTTGGGCCAGATAATGGCCAGCAAAAAAAGAGGCCACCAAGGCTGCAAAGCCTATTACAATCCCATAGAACAATATGGTGGCACTACCTGCCAATCCTTGTCCGTCTGCCACACCACTTATTCCGGTTATCATAATTCCGAATAGGGTGAAAACCAAAAAAGCAAGTAGGTATAACAATAAACTGGCCGGTTTTAACATGTTAAGGTATTTTATTTATCTAAAGCTTCCTTTATGGCCGCTTCTGCCAAAGGGGCCATGATTTCATAACCCAATTTATTGGGGTGCACCCCGTCAGAGGTCAATTCACCTCTCATACCATTATTTCCATCTGTCATGGCAGAAAAATAATCCAGATATACAATGTCCTTTGCTTGGGCATACTTTTTAATCTCCTTATTTAACTCAGGAATTCTAATGTTGGGATTTAAGCCTGGTCTCCATCTATAATCAAAAGCAGGGTGAACGGAGGCCAGCACAACAGTAATCCCATTGGCCATGGCAATCTCGGCCATAGAAGTTAGATTGTCCATAATCATTTGGGTACTGGCATAACCAGTATTTTCTGCGATATCATTGGTCCCTGCGCAGATAACCACCACTTTAGGTTTTAAATTTATTACATCTTGCTTAAATCTTAGGAGCATTTGTGGCGTGGTCTGCCCACCGATTCCCCTGTTTACATAGGGTTTCCCTTCAAAAAATTCGGGTTGGTGGTGGCTCCAACCTATGGTAATGGAATTCCCCATAAAAACAACCCTGTCCTCACCCGCTTTAGGGTCACCCAGCGCTGCATTGTCTTCTTGGAATCTGCCCAAGTTGCACCAGTCCCTGGAAATATCTTGTGCAATAGTGTTGTTCATACTAAAAAGAGAAGCTATCATTGCGAACATGGCTATTTTAATTGTTTTCATGAGTTTATTTTTTTGGTTTGGTATGATATGATGGTTTTATTTAAGTCCCTTACGTTGGTGCAATACGTCCGCAGCAATAATATTGCCAGAGGTTTCCCCAAATTCTATTCTAATAAAATTCAAGATATCCCTTATTTCTTCATCTGGCAAATTTTGATAGGATGGCATTTCATCTTGGTATTCCACACCATTTACCGTAATAGGGGTATTTAACCCTTTTAGCATTACATCTATTAATCTGGAATTGTTCCCAGTGACCCATTCACTGTTTACCAAAGGCGGAATCTGTCCCACATTTCCTTTTCCATCGGGTCTATGGCACGCTGCACATTGCGCCATATACAATTTTTGACCACTTAACAATTCATCATCTGTAGCATTAAAATTCCAATCTTCAGAGGGTAGGGCATAAGGCTCTTTATCCTCTACAAGCTCCATTCGGTTTTCTAGGGTTGCCAATTGTTCCAACATATTGGAATTTACTTTTTCTATTTTAATAATGCGGTCGCCCCTTTCTTTTGGTAGAGAATCATACATCCAAGGTTGATGCCCGGGATGCCAATCTAGATTACTGGTGGCAATATAGATTTCACCATTTTTTCCCATAGCCACATCTCTAATTCTTCCCAACCTTTTTTGGAACAAGATGTGTTCGTTGATTACTTGGTCACCAGAATTATTTAAGTTTAATACCCTGAGCGATTGTCCTTTTAAAGTTGCTTGGATCAAGCTGTTCTTCCATTCAGGAATAAGTGTGTGGTTGTAGTACAAAAGCCCCGAAGTGGCCACAGTGGGTGTCCATGCCTGTAAGGGCTCCTTAATGTTGTGTTGGTCACAATATAGTTTTTCCCTTTCCAAATCACAGTATCCATGGACATCTGGCCAACCGTAATTGGATTTTTTGGTAATGATATTAATTTCGTCATCATTAAGTGGACCATGCTCGGATGCATAGAGTTTCCCATTTCCGTAGGCAATGCCCTGTACATTTCTATGTCCCATGCTCCAAACGGGAGAATTGGGATAGGGGTTGTTTGTTGGAATACTTCCGTCTAAGTTAATACGGAGTATTTTACCGTTCATAACTTTTGGGTTTTGGGTCAGTTCTGTGTCACCACCAGCATCTCCCAAACCTAAAAATAGGGTATGGTCATCCCCAATGAACATTCTAGAACCATTATGGAAGGTATTCCCAGGAATGGCATCTAGAATTGTGGTTTGCTCTATTAACTCATTATTCTTAAAGGTAAACCGGACCACTCTGGAAAAAATATGGTCCAATAGATTGGAATCTTTCTCTGCATAGGTATAATGCACATATACATAGGGATTATCGGAGAAATCTGGATGTAAGACCATACTGAACAGTCCCGATGATTTTCTATAAAACATATCATTAACAGTCACTAACTGTTGAAGTTCACCGGTTTCTACATGCACCCTGGTTATGGTTCCCTTTTGTTCCGTAAACCAAACCCAGTTATCTGGACCCACTTCCAAATCCCATGGAACTTCCAAATTATGGGCCACTTCCGTGGCAACCAATAGGCTAGATTCCAACTGCAGCTCTGCCACATACGTAGTCACATCCAATTTGGGAGTAGGGGATTGGCACCCATAAATGAACATGATTATCCCAAGAGCCATGAATAATTTTATGCCTCTGCCCATAGTTCCTGTACTTTTTTCAAATCCTTTTTCATTGCCTCAAAAACCACTTTTTTATCTACTGTAAGTGCTGTACGCCCATGTTCTGCTCCTCCCAAATTATATTCCATATGTAAGATTACAGGTGCTTGGATGTTATATTTCTTAAGAAGCCCAAAATAGGTTTTAAAATCTACCATTCCCCCACCAATGGGGGTGTTCACAGTGGTCCATTCACCGTCTACCAGCCCCCATTTAAAATCCTTTACCACTATCGTCTTTATATGTTCCTGTATTAATTTAAGGCCGTTTTCCCAGGATAGCCCTCCCTCGACCGTAGCATGTCTAATATCATATTGCACCCCAAAATGTGATGGATCCGCTGTTTCCAATAATTTTGCCACTTCCCATAAAGAGGCACCAACACGTGTGCCGGCATGGTTTTGATAGCAGCCTACCAGTCCCAACTCTTTATTAATTTTAGAGAGGTCACTTACCTCCTGTTGGTAGTTTAACAAAGCTTCCGGCATGGATGTTTCCCCATTATAGTTAAACCAATTGGAACGGTAGAATTTTATCCCCAAGGTAGCAGCTGTTTTTAGGACGGCCATATCCCTTTCATTGCGTACACTTTCTATTGCCGTCGTCATTAGGGAGCAAGATGAACCTCCCTTTTTAATATCTGTTATGGCTTTTGGCAGCACTTTCTCCACGTCTTTGGGCAGTACATGGCCATTTGGCCTTACCGTTAGGTCCAATCCTGCAAAACCTATTTTCGCCGCTATTTCTCCGGCCGACCTATAATCCAGAAATTGTAGGTGCTTGGAAAAAATATGAATGGGCAGCTTATTTTCTTGGGATGCCCATAGGATACTGGAAATGGGAGAAATAAAAGGTACGGCACTTGCGGAAAGAACCGACTTTTTAACAAATTCCCTTCTGTTTATGTTTTTCAATGTAAATGTATTTTGAAGTAAAAAAATAGGTAAGGAACCAAGTTCCTATATGTAATTATTTAATCGTTTTTATATACCGGTCTATTCTCTGGTTTTCTAACTAATTGATAATCTATGCTTTTCATGGGTAGTTATCTTAAATGCAAATGCTTTTTTATTTTATCTTCTGTAGGACGTTGTGTAAAAAAATACACGATTAAGCTAACCACAATGGTAAGGTATAGGGCATGGGAATCTTGTAAAAAGGCAAAGAGGGCCAAAAAGGCCGGAGCCTCCAAAATGGCATATTTAATGAGCGAGGCACTTTGGTAACGTGCCAATTTACTTTGTAAAGGTCGCTTTTGGGGAATGTTGCCCACCATTTTTTGAAACATAAACTGACTAAAGAAATAGCCAACAATGGCACCAATAGGCACTAGATAAAGAAAAACATCTCCATTGGGATAACTTTCTGTCTTTAAGGAATCTCCCGTGTAATAGGCAAAGCCTGTAAAAGCTACCAGGCCCGTAAAAAGGCCTAAATGTAACATGGACAAGGTTTGTAAAAAAGGTTTGGGAACAGTGTTTTCTTGGGTAGGCATTGGGTTGGTTTAAATCTACACCAAGATACCATTTATACCGTAAACCACCAATAGACAAGATAAATGAAAAGAGATACCAACCCCAAAGCAACAATGGAAATAAGTATTTCCTTCTTTTTGTCTTTCTTGGCTTTCTCAATAATTTTATTTCTAATAATGAGCAACTCTTCTGGGCTGACATTTTTAAAGTCTAATCTGGTTTTTCCAGAAAGATTTGCATAGTATTCTCTAATTTCTTTAAACGTACGCCTTTTCCTTAATAATGCTCTATTCTCTCTTAAACTTGTAATTGCATGTGACATGCTTCCTTCTCCTCCCATATCTTCCTGTTTTATATATGGGTAGGGAAAATGAAGGTTTTGTTACAAAAAGCCCTAGTCTCTTCTTCTAAAAAGGTTGCCAATTCTTTTGAAAATATTTTGTCTTTCAATGATAACCAATCCTCCCATATATTCTATTTCCTCATCTGCAAAAGTAATCTCAAGGAAGGGCGTATTTCTATCCACAGCTATTTCTTTGGTTATGTATCCTATATGGGATATAACCAATGTATTTAGTGATTGTATTTCCGAAGCGGGTAGGGTAAGACTAAAATTCCCATCAAAATCTGTTTGGGTACCCACTGTACTATTTTTTAAAACCACAGTAGCCCCGGGGAGAGGAAATTCTAAGTCTTTTACATTGCCATGGATGGTTATGTTTTCTTGCGCTATTGGGACAATGGCAATGTCTCCCAAGGTGACTATTTCCTCTTCTACCGTTTCCAGGGCAGGTTTTGTTTGCTGTGCCGCGACCGGACTTCCAATAGCCAATAAGGAGGTGAAACCCAACATAGCGGCATTGCGTTTCCATGTGTTTTGGGAAACAGAGGGAATGGGTGTATTTAACTGACTTGGTTTAAACCTACCACATAATTTAGTGCCGCTTTCTAATTTTTTGGAAAGCTCAAACCTACTGGTATGCGTAAAATCTACGACTTCTTTACTGCATTTGTCACAAAACGCCCCTTTTTGGGTGGGGGCCATGGTGTTCCAATTCTCGGTACATGGTTCTGGGATGGTAATTATATAGCTCATAATGGTTTTTATTTAGAGCTAAACTAGGAGTACTGGTATTCCTAAAAAACCAAGATTGAGGGAAAGGGTGGTTTGGCTTAGGGAAGTTACCAATCCCCATAGCTCTAAAAACAAAAAATAGTATCTTGTTAGGCACTAAGTAATACCCTATGTCTACTAGCAAAAATTCTTGGTTAGATATCTTACACCAACTTGTAGAGGTCTTTTTTAAGAGTGCTCGTACAAGTAATAGGCCACGAACATGGCACCAACACGTGGTCCCCAATGATAAAGGGTGGGCGGTACGCCGCGAGGGAAACAAACGCATTACGTCTAAACACAGACGCCAGGATACTGCCATTAGAAAAGCCAAAAGGATTGCAAAGAAGTATAAGGCCGATGTTATTATCCATAGAGCAGATGGTACGATACGGGACCGTATTAGTTATGATTAATGTTTATTAGAAAATGGGACTTTCCCCTTTTTATAGTTTTTACGATAGTTTAAGCAAACCCATAGTTTTATGGCTTACATTATGGGTAGAGAAAACAAATGCTCGTTCTTTTAATTCAATTAATTTATTCCGTTTCTCCGTTTATCGTTTCCATGATTTCTTTAAAACTGTTTAAGCCAGATTCTAAATTATCAATGATTTCACTTGCTAAAATGTCTGGGTCTGGTAGATTGTCTAAATCGGTTAAACTTTTGTCTTTCAACCAAAAAATATCCAAACTCGTTTTATCTCTTGCAATGATTTCATCATAGCTATACTTTCTCCACCTTCCTTCTTCATTTTCTTCGCTCCAAGTTGCTGCGCGTTTATTGATGTTACTGCCATTATATAGCTCAATAAACTCCGACAAGTGTTCTTGACGCATGGGGTTTTTCTTGGGCGTATGATGCACATTTGTTCTATAGTCATAAAACCAAATATCTTTTGTCCAAGCTTCTTTACTTGCGGGTTTGTTATTGAAAAACAACACATTTGCCTTTACACCCTGAGCATAAAAAATCCCCGTTGGTAATCTCAAAATTGTGTGTAATTCAGCAGTTTTCATGAGTTGTTTTCTCACTTCTTCACCCGCCCCACCTTCAAACAAAACATTGTCAGGAAGCACTACTGCAGCTTCTCCATTTATTTTAAGCTGTGTTTTTATATGCTGCAAAAAGTTTAATTGCTTGTTAGATGTAGTTTCCCAAAAATCTTGACGATTATAACTTAAATCTTCTTTTACAATCTCACCTTGTTCGTTGGTAAACGTCATACTGCTCTTTTTACCAAAAGGTGGATTTGCTAATACATAATCGTAGCGTTCTCCATCATCTGAAATTAATGCATCGTTTGGATTGATAAACGATTCTCCGTCTATTTCTCCAATGTTGTGCAAATACATATTCATTAAGCACATTCTACGTGTATTGGCAACAATTTCGTTTCCGTAAAAGGTTTTGTTCTTTAAAAACTCCTTTTCTTCACGGTCCAATTTGTTGTTATCTACAATCCAATCGTAAGCTGCTAAAAAGAAACCACCAGTTCCACAGGCTGGGTCAACAATGGTTTTTAGAGGTTTAGGCTGTACACAAGCTACCATTGTTTTTATCAATGCCCTTGGTGTAAAATATTGACCAGCTCCACTTTTGGTATCTTCTGCGTTTTTCTCTAAAAGACCTTCGTATATTTTACCCTTTATATCAGCACCCATCATAGACCAATCTTCTTTATCAATGAGATTGATGACTTTTAATAATTTGGCTGGGTCTTGTATTTTGTTTTGACTTTTGGTAAAAATTTGCCCAAGTGTTCCTTTTTCTGTGGAAAGTGTTCGCAGCAATTGACTGTAAAATGATTCTAATTCTGCACCACGTTTGCTAGATAAGGTTTCCCAGTTTGCTATTTCGGCCTCTGTAACCTCATTACCTTCTACATCTTTTAGTTTTGGAAACACCAAGCCTTTGTTGTAAGGTGGTTTATTTAGTTCATCTGCCATTTTTAGGAATAGCAAATAGGTTATTTGTTCTAAATAATCTCCATACCCTACACCATCATCACGTAGTACGTTGGCAAGGTTCCATATTTTTGATATTATTGAGCTGTCAGTCATCTAATGTTTTTTAAATCTATTTTTAGTATTTCCTCAAGTTCTTCTAGTAGTTCTGTTTTTCTTTTTAAAATGGTATCAATATCCCATCTTTCCAACTTCTTTTGATTGTAATCATCAAATATTTTTTGGGTAATCCTAAATGAAGTAATCTTATTATCAGAACTGCCGTGCTTTCCCTTGCCTTGGTATATGCTTATTTTATTCTCAAATGCATCATTACTCGCTTCAATATTTTTCTTCCCACTAAGTAGAGTCATATTACCAAAAGTATTCACATATTCAATACCGTCTCTATCATCTTCAATTACATGTTTCCAACCATAAACTTCATTAAAATTTTGAGGAAGAATATGTTCTGCATGAATATTCCTATCACCTAGCCAAATGTATTCTGGTTTATCAATTTGATTGTATTCAATTAAAGCCAAAAGTGGTTTACACCAAGGTTCTTGATATACATTACCACTTAAAGCACTTTCAACTCTTTCTTGAACTTTGTTTTCCTTAATACTTTTTTCCAGTTCATATTTAATTTCGTTAATCAGCTTTTTATCCTTTAACCATTTTATTAAATTAAATGACGTTTGCTTAATTCTTGATAAGGTAAAACCTGCAATCCAAAATAAGTAGAAAAACCTTCTCAAGGATTCTTTAAACTCTTTAATATCTGAATACCCAATATGAATAGCTGTACTTAAAATAGTTTTCCAATATATGGACCAACGTAAATAGAAGAACGAATAATCTAATGGACTTTTTGTGTCATAGACATGGTTTTGATAACCAGTAATAAATGCTTTAAAGTCACCAATAACATCTATTGGGTCTTCGTTCTCAAACTGACGTTCTAATTCATCGTATAATGATTTCTTGGGGTTTGATGCCAATAAAAAGTATTCGTACATAACGAACAACTCATTCATACTCTCCTCTATATCCAATGCAATTCCCTCGCAAGCTATCCAATCTTGTAGAAACTGGCTTTCCTTAATCTTTACTACCTCTTCATCATAGTTTGTATAAAGTTTACCAATTAAATAACTTTTAATTAAATCAGAATTTGTTAAATCTAATCCTCTGGCATTAAGTACTTGAAACAATTTGATTGCAAACCCTACATTTGTACAATCTATTCTAATAATTTTAATCTGATTAAAAATATAGTTTAATAAGCTACCTGCCTCTTTTTCCCCTAGCTCTTCTAATCTATACCTAAACTCTACTGACGTATTAATAAATTTAAATTCTGGTGCTTCATCTTTTCTTAAATCCTTTTTATATGGTTTTTTGAGTATTGATGTATTGCCCTTTATAATGTGTTTGTCAAAGTCTGTACTATGGTTAGAATGTGTTGCCAAACGCAAACGCCCAAACTTATCGCTAACCATAATTGCATTTTTTATTTGTTCAATACCAATTGCAAATGGGTCTTCTTCACATTGCTCTTCATTAATTTTTGGGTATAAATCACGAATGGTTGCCATTAATATAATAAGCGTAGTCAATCGTTGTTGTCCATCAACTACATCGAGATATTTCGTGCCTTGGCTAGATTTTGCTGTAATAATTGAACCTAAAAAATAATTCGGTTCTTGATTGCTATAGCTTTCTATTATATCATCCCAAAGTTTATCAATTTCATCATCTCCCCATTTATATGGACGTTGATAAACCGGAATCTGATACAATGCATCCGAATCAGTGAGTAATTTATTTATGGTTAAACTATTGGGTTTAAAACTTTCTTCCATTTAGTAATATTTTATTAATTGATTTTAAGTTCACTAAAATCATAAGTTTCTTCAGCACGCTCTACAAGCATTTCAATATGATTAAGGTTAAGGAATTGACGACCGCCTATATAACTTCTCATATAAAAACCTCTAGAAATGAAATTATTTACTGCAAGTGGATGTTTGATATCTTTTAAAAATAATTTTCGCATAATATATTCATCTGAATAGGGATAAGAGTATCTTTTATTTGGACCATCTTCTATTCGAAGACCAGGAGTATTTCTTACGTTTGAACAGTAAGTTAAAAGATCATTAGTTAATTTAAATACGCAATAATTATATAGAATGAATCGAACCGAATCATGGACCATAAACTCTTTATCATTAAGTTTAACTAAAGGTGCTTTGTAGTTCTCTATATATGGCTCTAATTGAGGATAGTGCTTTTTGAACAAAGAGAATACCTCAATGTCCTTATTATTTAAAAGGAAAGATTGTAAATGGTCGTTACTATTAATATAATCTATTGGGAATGTCCAATAGTAGTCATCTTCACTTTTAAAATGTCTCGCAAGTTCACTCGAACCATCAATCAATCTCTGAATTTTCTTATCCATTTTTCTCCTTTTTTATTTTCTCCAACAAAACAGATGCTGGCTCATAGGCTTTATCTGCTTTACATTTAGCAATTTCTTCTTCGCTTAATAATTTACCCTCAAATGCTTTTTTAAGAATGCTTTGGCGTAAGGCTTGGGCTTTTTCTAAACTGTCTGCAATGTCTGTTTCTACTTTATCACACACTGATAAACGACTTTCTATTTCTTGTACGATTTGGTATTGTTCTGAAACTAGTGGTAAAGAAATTGGTATTATTCTACAAGTTGTAACCTTTACATTATATTGACCAGCTGTGGCTTTTGAGGTTCCTTCTAACCAATTAATTGTTTCAGGATTTTGCAAAAAGAAGGATAAAAATTTCGACAATATTTTTTCATTTGGTCTAAAACGCACAATTGCTTGGTTAATATTAAATTCCTTTTTACAGTTTAAAGGTATCATAGAAGTTTTTCCTAAGGGTGGACCAACAATATTAATTAAGACATCTCCAGCCTTACTTATAGCTCTTTTATTTCGTGTATTATGAATTTCCTTTGTAGTATATGCTGGGTCTTTTTTATCATTCAAAGTTCCATCAAAATTTAAATTGTAAACCTTGAGGAATTGAATTTCACCATCTTTGGACAGAAATTCAGCTTTTGGTGTTGAACCAGAACTAATATCAGGCATTACTTCTCCAGTAGTTGTATTTTCCCAATCGAATTTAATTTCATTTTTATCTCTCCACTCTTTAGTCAACTCACCCTCAAAAGCCTTTTTTAAAACTGCTTGTCTATAAATAACCAATTGGTCTTGTGCTTTTTTAAGGTCTGCAATACCGCTATCTAAACTACTAAATAATTCTTCTATTTTTTTTACAATTGCTTTTTGTTCAGGGAGAGGAGCGATTCTAACAGGTAATTTTTTAAATCTCGCATGAGTTAAATTAAGACCACTATCACTACTTCCAGTTTTCATTTTATCAATGGCAAGCCAAGCTTCCTGTGTTTGCAAGAAAAAAGTCAAAAAATCAGTAGTCATTACACTTTCGTCTGGCCTGAATCGATACATCTTTCCAGAGAGAAGTAATTTTGGACGAGTTTTAATAACGGTACAAGCAATACCGCATCTATTACGAGGGCCGGCACAAGTAAGTAAAATATCGCCAGCTTTTACTTCTAAATGTGGACGAACTATTTTGTCCTCGGGAAGCTCTTTGTTTTCGTGAGCCCAGAATAAATTCTTTTGAATTGCAGTTGTTTTTAAAACCCCCCAAATGTTATCAGATGGAGATGGACTTTTTTTGCATTGTGGACTCCATCCTTGATTTATTCTTTTTCCATTTTCAAGTTTCTTGAAAATATTTTCTATATCCGTTTGAACCCAATCTTCTTTCATTATGCTGCTAGTACTTCATTGAGTTCTTTAATAATTTCATTCATTTGGTTGCCAAATAATTGGTGCATTTTTCCTTTACCGCCTTTGGCATCAAAAGGTGTATACTCTAAATCGTCTATTTCTATATGGTAACTGCTCACTACGTGGTCTTTTATCATTCGTAACCAATCTAATTGTTCTTGTGAAAAGCGATTGTGTTGTCCTGCGTTTTGCTTAAAAATCCACGTTTTAAAATTGTTTTCAATCGTTTTGTCGTAGGCTTTCAATTCGCTGTCAATACCACAAGCTCTTCTAATTAGAGAAACTAATACTGTTAATTGGTCTTTTGGTTTTTGAGACCCTTCGACTCCGCTCAGGGTGACATAGGCATCCCAAACGTAATCTGGTGCTAATAATGGTTTTTCTAATTGAAGTTTTTCCATCACGTCTTTTATCATTTTAAAGGTGATGTCTCTACGATTGTAAGGTTGATTGTAAAAAATGCTTAAGGCTTTAATTTCGTCTTTGTTTGCTTCTAAATATGCTGTGAAATCTTTTACAATTTCGGTTGCTTTATCTACAGAAGTGGATTCCCACTCACTTTTTGTAACTGTATCTATGTTTACGCTATCTATAATTTGTTCATGTTGTTTACGAACATTATCTAAATAACCATTTAACTCTCCATTAAATGTTTTGCTTGCCTCTAAAATCAACTGTTCTTGAGCTTTCTTCTTGGCTTCTTCAATTAAAGCAGGTGTTTGGTCATGCACAGGAATTTTGTCAATTTCAATTTGTGCTTTGGTTTCAATTTCATCTTGGTCGAAAGCTGTAATTAGTTCTTTGGTAATTTGTTTTAAGTTTTTACCACCAGAAAATTCTAATAATCTATCTTTTTCGGTTGACGTAATTTGTTTCTCTAAACGGATTAATCGGTTTGCTAAAGACAAAAACAAATCTTCGTCTGCAACTCCCATTGTTACTGCTCCCAATAAATCTTTCATTGGAACAGAAGGTTTACGTTCTAAAGGTCTGCTGTCTGTTTTTTTAGATTTTGTTGCACCAACTGCATCTACAATTACGAAATGCGTTTTTGTTTTCGCCGTTTTGGTTACTAATTGTAAAGAATCACTATTGATAGTTCGTGTACCACGACCTTTCATTTGTTCAAAATAGTTGATGCTTTTTACATCTCGCATAAACAATAAAACCTCTAATGGTTTTACGTCTGTTCCTGTTGCAATCATATCAACTGTAACTGCAATTCGAGGATAATAGGAATTTCTAAAACGGTTTAAAACCGATTTTGGGTCTTCCTCAATTTTGTAGGTTACTTTTTTACAAAAGTCGTTGCCTTCGTCAAATTCTTCTCGAATGATTTTTATGATATCGTCTGCGTGACTATCTGTTTTTGCAAATACTAAGGTTTTTGGAACTTCGTAATCGCCATTTTCGTCAATACGATTTGGATAAATAGTTGTTTTTAAAGCCTTTTTGTATTCACGAATGATGTTTCTAATTTGACTTGGATTGACAACTTTTTTATCTAAATCGTTGCGTTTATAGTCGGTATCTTCATCTTCTTGTTGCCAACGTTTTTTACGTGTTAGTTTATCTCGTCTATCTACAAACCAACCAGATTCAATCATTGCACCATTTTGTGAAATGTCAGTTTCAATCGTATACACATCATAAGGAACATTTACACCATCTGTTACTGATTCTTCGTAAGTATATTGGCTCACTACATTTTCATTGAAAAAACCGAAGGTTCTTTTATCTGGTGTTGCAGTTAAACCAATTAGAAAAGCATCAAAATAATCTAATACTTGTTTCCATAAATTATAAATAGAACGGTGAGCTTCATCAATGACTATAAAATCAAATTGTTCAATGGGTACTTTTGGTGTGTACTCAACAGGAACAGCTTTGTTTTTTGACATTTTGTTTTGTAGCCAAGAATTTTCATTCGGATTTTCCAATTCAGCACTTTCGTCTAATTCTTCTCCTTTTAAAATAGAGTAGAGGCGTTGTATAGTTGAAATACAAACTTGACTATCAGAAGCAATATAACTTGAAGATAAACGCTGAACATTGTACAATTCTGTAAATTTTCGGTTATCATCATTTGGCTGAAAAGTCATAAATTCCTGTTCTGCTTGTTCGCCAAGGTTTTTGGTGTCTACCAAAAACAAAATACGTTTTGCGTCTGCATGTTTTAATAATCGATACACAAAAGTTGCAGCTGTAAATGTTTTTCCAGCACCAGTTGCCATTTGAATTAATGCTTTTGGTCTGTTCTTTTTAAAAGAATGTTCTAGATTATTAACTGCTACTATTTGAGCAGGACGAAGTCCTGTAACATCTAGAGCAGGAATTGATAGCAGTCTTTTCCGTAGACTATCGCCTTTTTTTAACCAGTCTGCTATAGTTTCAGGTTTATGAAAGCTAAAAACATTTCGCCCTCTCGGTTTTGGGTCCCGATAATCTGTAAATCTTGTTATGGTTCCTGTGCTTTCATAAACGAAAGGCAAAGGGTCGTTATTTAAGTATTTTAATTTTGCGTTGGCATAGTTTGAAGATTGTTCCTCAACAACTGTAAGTCTGTGTCCTTCGTCCTCACGTTTTGCTTCTATAATTCCGACTGGTTTTCGGTTTACAAACAAAACATAGTCGGCAGGTCCAACATCCGTTTGGTATTCACGCACAGCAACTCCTTTTCCCGCAGATAAATCAACTTTCTTTTTTGACTGAACTAACCAACCAGATAATTTCAACATTTCGTCAATTTTATCACGAGCAATTTGTTCTGGATTTTGGTTTCTGATATTGGACATTCTAAAATTTAAGACTCCATTTTACACTATAAAAATAAGTTCTTGGTGTGGGGGTACTTTAATTTGAAATGCTTTATTTTAAACTTAACGCTTGGCATAACCAATTTAAGATGTTTTTCTGAGTTATGTAGGCCAAGGATTACTTTTTACCAAAAAACTTTTAAACCTTCTCTAAAATGTAAATACCTTGTCAATTCTCCTCCTTCGGTGGCGTAATCATAATATGCGCCCTATGGGTGCCCGGGTTCATTAACCACGCATGGCCAGGGGGTGTTGGAGTAGTAGGCAGACCCGTAGATTCCCCTGTGGCAAAGGGCATATAAAACACATAGCGTACATAAGGGTCTTTAATTTCCAAAGTTTCTGTATCCACAGTTCCAGAAAAGACACACAAAGTGGCTTTGTCCGGCATTTTTAGGGTCCCCGCTTTTACCTCTTCTTCCCGTTTGTCAAAAATTTCTTGGAACTCCATTCCGCTTGCTTTTAGTTCTCTTCCACGAGCCATAAATTCGTCCAAATCCTTATGGTAGGCCGCCGTGGAGAAGTTTTCATTCTTTGGGTCGTCTGCCAAACAGATATAGGTATTGTTACCTTCCCGAAGCGTTACAAAATTGCCACTTTCATCATAGCCATACACTTTGGCGCCTTCCCTATATTCCGCTGGGGCGGCCATCACAGCTGTTTTTATTTGCCACTCCTTGGATGGGATGTCCTGGGCAGTGAGGATCATACAGATAAATAGAAGGGGAAGGGTGGTGATTGTTCTTTGTACTATCATGTTTTTTGATTTGAACTTAAATGTAGGGATTTTAGATGAAAAATGTACTTGTTTTGAGGTTGTTCTCGACTCTGCTTGCCTGCAGGTATGGTTAGGCTCGAACGGACAACATGAATTTGGAAACAATTATTTTCTGTCCTTTTCTTCATTTTGGCTTGACCCAAAACGAAGCAAAAACTCAAGAAGGTTTCTGGGAAATTTTTATTCACTTCCTGAATAAAACTGCTGCTAAATCCATATTGCATACTCTTTTTCGCTTTGTGAAACGTACTTCCATTGGATTTACAGCGATTTCTTGAAAACCTTCCCTAAACCACTCAGATGGGCATAAAGTTATAAACGATGGGTTTAATGTTTGGGGTTCTTCTCTGAAGGATAGATGGCGAAAGCATAGAGGTGTCTGAGTGGTTGCAAAGCAACTGTATCGAAGGCACCTTCTCCAAACAGTTAATCGAAGATTTTTTTAGATAGTTTCGGTAATATATTCTGCTCATTAGTAATTAATGCCTCTTTTTTTCTTCTACTCCAACCCTGAATTTGTTTTTCCCTATAAAAAGCTTCATCTATTCTTTGATGTTCTTCTGCATAAACTAATTTCACAGGTAGCCTTTTCTTAGTATGATTTGCACCTTCTCCATTTTGATGTTGTTTTACTCTCAGTTCTAAATCTTTGGTGCTACCGGTATAGTAGCTACCATCAGAACATTCTAGAATGTAAACAAATCCTTTCATTATTATTTAATTCCTGTCATTTCGGTACAATTCTCTTCAAGAATCACTCAATGACCAATTGCATTTTGGTGTCTTAGTAGTTGCAAAGCAACTGTATCGAAGACACCTCTATTGTTGTTTCCGGTCATTTCGGTACGATTCTCTTCAAGAATCACTCAATGACCCGTTGTATTTGGGTGTCTGAGTGGTTGCAAAGCAACTGTATCGAAGACACCTTCTCCAAACAGTTAATCGAAGATTTTTTTAGATAGTTTCGGTAATATATTCTGCTCATTAGTAATTAATGCCTCTTTTTTTCTTCTACTCCAACCCTGAATTTGTTTTTCCCTATAAAAAGCTTCATCTATTCTTTGATGTTCTTCTGCATAAACTAATTTCACAGGTAGCCTTTTCTTAGTATGATTTGCACCTTCTCCATTTTGATGTTGTTTTACTCTCAGTTCTAAATCTTTGGTGCTACCGGTATAGTAGCTACCATCAGAACATTCTAGAATGTAAACAAATCCTTTCATTATTATTTAATTCCTGTCATTTCGCTACGATTCTCTTTGAGAATCACTCAATGACCAATTGCATTTTAGTGTCTGAGTGGTTGCAAAGCCACTGTATCGAAGACACCTCTGTTGTTGTTTCCGATCATTTCGGTACGATTCTCTTTGAGAATCACTCAATGACCAATTGCATTTTGGTGTCTGAGTGGTTGCAAAGCAACTGTATCGAAGACACCTCTGTTTTTGTTTCCGGTCATTTCGGTACAATTCTCTTTGAGAATCACTCAATGCCCCGTTTTATTTAGGTGTCCGAGTGGTTGCAAAGCAACTGTATCGAAGACACCTCTATTGTTGTTTCCGTCATTTCGGTACAATTCTCTTCAAGAATCACTCAATGACCAATTGCATTTTGGTGCCTGAGTGGTTGCAAAGCAATTGTATCGAAGACACCTCTGTTCAATCAATATTTAGCACTTTTTCCATTGGATAATGTGCGTTTTATAAAATCCCGTATGTCCTCATTGGCCGTTTTTAGGTCTTCTTTGCGCAAGTACATCATATGTCCGCTTCTATAGCCCTTAAAACTAAAACGGTCTTTCATTCTTCCACTTGGGTCTACTTGCCACATAAGGTATTTGGCATTGATATAGGTAGTTGCCCCATCATAATAACCCGATTGTACCAATACATTTAAATATGGGTTCTGGGCCATGGCCTGGCGCAAGTTCTCACGGGTATTTTCATCGGAATTGTCCCATGGATGCACAGGCCCAAACATATTATACTTTATATCTGTCTTAAAATTAAGTTCTTCCTGTAGATAATAATTAATGGCCGGGGTAAAGCTATGTAACCATGAGGTTAGTTCCGCACTATAATCTGGCCTCATCCCTGCCAATTGTTTGTCTATACCCAAGTACCTAGAGTCTAACCTACCCACATTGTATCCACCTTTGTCCTTAAGCAAGTTTTTCCAAAAGTACTGAGTGGGCACACTTAAGTTTTGGTCCAGAATTTCTTGTTTGGACAGGCCGGAGTAGTACGCCATTTTTTCGGCCACCGAATTTTTTTCGGTTTCCCCAATAAATCCACCTTTGGCCAAAGCAGGAATCAAGGTATTTATGGTATACTCTTCGGATTCTGGAAGAATTTCCAAAAGGTCCTTTTGTTGCAATGCGGACGGCAATGCTTTATGGTGCCAAGCAGCCGCAGTATAATAGGGAAGGTTAATGGCCTCTGCTACCGGACCTGTATTTCTAATGATTTTATAATCTGCCGGGGAAACCAGAATCACCCCATTGAGGTACATCCATTGATTGTTTTGCAAAGCTAGGGAGAGACCCATTACGCGAGGGCCACCATAACTTTCCCCAATGATATATTTTGGGGACCTCCAACGGTTGTTTCTGGTAACAAAAGTGTTGAGCCATTCCGCTAGGTATTTAATATCGGCATTGATACCAAAGAATTTTTTACGGTCCACTTCATCCCCAGTTTCTGGAATAGTACGGGAATAGCCCGTATTGGCAGGATTTACATAGACAATATCCGCAACGTCCAATACAGAGTAGGGATTTTCTTTTATACCATAGGGCTGTACAGGATAGCCCTCGTCATCAATCTTAAGAATTCTTGGTCCCGTGTAGGCCAAGTGCATCCATACACTCCCAGAACCGGGTCCGCCATTAAAAGAGATCAAAAGGGGTCTTGCGGCTCTGTCTTTTATGCTATTTCTTGTATAGTAGGTATAGTGAAGGGTAGCTATGGGTTTGCCCAACTCATCCCACACAGGTTGGGTGCCAGTGGCCGCAGTATAAGAAAAAGTGGTTCCATTAACGGTTACACTGTGCTGGGTGGTGACGGTAGTGTCTACCGGAATGGTTCTGCTCTGTGAGAAACCGGAGATACTGAAACCTAAAAAGAAAAGAATAGGTAGGTGTAGTTTTTTTGTCATAATTAGTCGGTTTTTGATTTAAACTTAAAAGTAGGAATTTAGAATGAGAGTAAACACCCAATACTTTTTCATTTTAGGGGAAAGATTTATATTAAGATATTCTTAACAGTAAACCCTGTTATTTAAAAAGTCTAGTTTCCTAATTTTATGTACTTTAGGAAGTAAATAGTAAAACCAACCTTGAAAAACTATAACCATGGAAAAAATCAATCGAAGAGATTTTAATTCAAAAATGACAAGGGGAGTGGCAGCGGCCTCCGTCTTGGGAAGTATGCCCTTGGCTTGTGCCATGGGAGCCTCAAGACAAAAAAAGAAATTGGGGTACGCCCTTGTGGGATTGGGTTCTTATAGTACCCACCAATTGGCCCCAGCATTACAGGACGCACAACATTGTTATTTAGCGGGTATTGTGACAGGAACCCCGGACAAAGAGAAAATTTGGATGGACAAATATGGCATTCCAAAAGAGAATGTCTATAACTATGATAATTTTGATGACATTGCCAAAAATCCAGATATTGATATCGTGTATGTGGTACTGCCAAACTCCATGCATGCAGAATTCTGCATTAGGGCCGCAAAAGCGGGCAAACATGTGGTCTGTGAAAAACCAATGGCCATAAATGCCGAGGAATGTAATGCCATTATTGATGCCTGTGATAAGGCTGGTGTAAAATTGGGAATGGGATATAGATTACAATCGGAGCCCTATACCCAAGAAATTCAGAAATACGTTAGAGAAAAAACGTTCGGGGATGTACGATATATTTCGGCTGAAGCAGGGTACCATTCTGCCAGTAATCCGGACCAATGGAGATTGAACAAAAAGCTATCCGGAAGCGGCGCCTTGGGAAATATGGGGGTGTATGCCATACAAGCCGTAATTTATGGTACGGGTGAAAATCCTATTTCGGTGACCGCACAGGAATTCAGTACCCGACCAGAATATTTTAAGGATACAGACGAGACCATAACGGCACAATTTGAATTCCCTAGCGGAGCCATTGGAAACATAATGACCTCCCATAACATTAGTAGTAATAAATTTCTTGCCAATTGTTCTGATGGGTGGTATGGACTTGATCCCGCAACGGGATATGGCCCTTTAAAAGGGGAAACATCCAAGGGAATCATAGAATTCCCACATGAAAGTCAGCAAAAATTACAAATGGATGATTTTGCCCAACATGTATTGACAGGAGCACCCCACAGAGCTCCAGGAGAAATGGGACTCAGGGATGTAATGATCATGGAAGCCATAGTAAAGTCCATAGCGGAGGGCAATAGAAAAGTGGCCTTGAATTTTGAGCCTGGTTTTGGATTTGGAGAATAGTTTTCTATTTATCACATTAGCCTAACATTTATTTTACATCTTAACACTGAGTTAATTCAAGATTAATTCAATCAATATATTCAGTTAATGAAATCATAAGGTTGTTCAGGTAGTTTTGGGATACTAATAAGAACCTAAAAACTATTTGAAAGATGATTTCTAAAAAATTATTATTGAGTGTACTGTGCTTTTCCGTTATGGGAACCATTTTTATAAGTTGTGATGCTGAGGACGGTGTAGATGGCCGTGACGGTATTGATGGAGTTGACGGAGTTGACGGTGTGGATGGGGTAGATGGCGAGGATGGTGCGGACCTAACCGTAGCTGAAATGGATCCACTTACTGGCTCCATTGTTTCTAATGATGTGTTTGAATTAAAAGGTGGTTTTTCCGGAACTGCGGAACTGCAAATGATTCTAACATCTGCAGACATTTTACCAACGGACACCACTTTTGTATACGGATCATATATGGATGGTGCAGCTCTATATCCATACAATGACGGTTCTGGTACGTTTGCTTTTATCAATAACCTAGAGGCAGATTATTCAATTGCCAGAATTAGAATGAATGCAGATCTACAACCGATGGAGGGTGATTATATTGTAAACTCTACCGCAACCGCTTTTACTGCAATGTGTTCAGGTTCTTCTATCAATGTTGAAGAACATGGTTTTGGACCTCTTTATCTTTCTGGAGGGGAATGGGGAGGAAATGCCAAAGGCGTTTTCAAAGTAAATCCTTTCCGTTCTTCTGATGATAGGGTAGAAGCTGATAGACTTCCCGCTCTTGGTGAGTGGTCAACGGAGAATGCTGTAGCTATTGGTAAAGATGCATTTCCAGGACAGACTGTCGTTTTCATGGGGGATGACCATAGTGATAATATATATCCACAAGCTCACTTCGGAATGTACGTTGGCACATTGGGTGATTTATACGGTGGTGATCTCTATGTACTTAGAGGTAAGAACCCAACCGAAACCGCTATTGGCGGTGGGGGTCAATTATTTGAAATGGGAATGGCCGAAGATATTGAATACGATGTAGAATGGGTAAAAGTGACAGAAAGAACAATTGACGAATTAAACCAAGAAGCAATCGATTCATTGGCTATTGGTTTCCAAAGAATTGAAGATATTGATTGGAGAAGAGGTTCTGCAGAAGCTAACCGTGAAGTATATTTTAATGCAACTGGTAGAATTCGTTCAGATAATCCTGATTTAAACAATAGGGGTACAGGTTTTGGCCGTGTTTACAAGTTGGTACTTGACCCAACTGATCCTACTGCTGATGCCAAATTAACAGTTGTTGTAGATGGCGATTTAGAAGGTGGAAAGGGTGATGGCATGCATTCTCCTGATAATATCTTGGTCACTTCGAATTATGCCTACATTCAAGAAGATCCCAATGGTTATGCTGATCTTAACCCAGAGATTACGGGTTATGCCAAGCTTTGGCAATTGGATTTAAACACAGGTACTTTTGTAGAGGTTCTGGAATGTAACCAAACTGTTGCATCAGGAATGGATATAGGTAATACTGACAGTATGTGGGAAATAACAGGTTTAATTGATGTTACTGATATCATTGGTGCTTCTGAGCCTACTTTTATAGGTGGCGCACAGGTTCATGGGTGGAGACCTGGCACTAACCCTGCTACAGCACAAAGGGCGGATGGAAAACTTTTTGTAGACCCCACAGCTATTGATGAAGGTTCTGCAACAATGGAAGGTTCCTTCTTGTTCAAACTCACTGGTCTTCCAAGATAGTTTTGTAAGTAAGTTTAACATTAAAAGGTTCCCATTTCTGGATGGGAGCCTTTTTGCTTAAAATTCCATCAACACATATGAATGCCTTAAAATATATTTCTCTCATCCTTCTTTTTTCATTGGTCATAGCCTCCTGTAGAGAGCACGAAAAACCAAAGACAATTAGTGCCAATACAGAATCCATGTTCAATGAGGACATTCGGCAGTATTATTTTAAAACCTTGGATAGTGCTGCATACTTCATTCAAAAACTGGACACAGCAAATACATTGGAAATAAACAAAAAGTATTTTCTAAAAAGTAGGGAGTGGTACAAACGTGCAGAACCCATGTTGATTGCATATGATTATGAAAATTACCTTTCTCTGAATGCTCCCAATTTATTAAAAGTGGAAATGGAGGATTTTACGGACATTAAAAAAATAAAGCCAAAAAGTTATCAGGTATTGGAAGAGCTTTTGTATTCCACGGAAGAAATATTCCAAAAAGATCTTCATTTGGTCTTGGAATATTTAAAGGTTAGAATCCCATATATTAGAAAAAATCACATTCTCTACACACAAAGGGACCGTCATCATTTAAAAATGATCAGGGATGCCATTGTAAATATAGCGACTAAGGGAATTACGGGCTTTGACTCCCCTATGTTGGCCAATTCCCTAATCGAAGCCATTTATAACTATGAATCCATTCAAGAAGTTTTAAGTTTTTATAAAAGTGAATTTAAAGACAAAACTCTATACGATGAGTGGACCAATGAAATCAATAAAACCATAAAAACATTCAAAAATCAGGAATTTGATAGCTTTGACAGGTACGGTTTCATAAAAGACCATACCAACACCCAATTAGCACTGGTAGATGCCACAGCTTCCGATTGGGGAATTGAGTTAAACAAATCCAGGGCACTAGATCCCAAAGCCATTAACTTATTTTCCAAAAATTTTTTCAATATGAAAATGTTCTCCTTGCAGGGTTCTCCATCAATTTCGGAAGAAAGGGTAGAGTTGGGGCGAACACTTTTTAATGATAAGGGACTTTCCCGCACGGGAACCATTAGCTGTGCCACTTGTCATATTCGTGAAAGGGCATTTACAGATGGTCGTAGAAAAGCAATGGGCAATGATGGGAAGGATTTGCAACGGAATACTCCAACACTTGCCTATGCCGTTTATCAAAAAACATTCTTCTATGATGGTAGGGGAGATGGCCTAGAGGGCCAAATTGTATCCGTTGTGAACAACGAAAACGAATTCCATATGGATTTAAAGGCCATAGAGGAAAAAATAAGGACGAATCCTGATTATATAGAACCATTTAACAAGTTGTATGATGGGGAAATAACCAATATGAATGTTAGAAACGCCATAGCGACCTACATAAGAAGTTTAACGCCTTTTGATTCTAAATTTGACCGTAATATGCAAGGCTTGGAAGAATCCTTGACCAAGGAAGAGATATTGGGCTTTAACCTATTTATGGGTAAAGCGGCTTGTGCTACTTGTCATTTTCCTCCTGCGTTTTTTGGAACCGTTCCTCCAAAATATGATGAAACGGAATTTGAAAATCTAGGTTTAACCAAAAACACTGATTTTGAACACCCTATTTTGGATGACGACCCAGGTCTTTACCATCCATATGAAGTGGAAGAGAAACGTCATTTTTTTAAGACATCTACCGTTAGAAATATTGAGGTAACAGGACCCTATATGCACAATGGGGCTTTTGGGACTTTAGAAGAGGTAATGGATTTTTACAACAAAGGTGGAGGTCAAGGAATGGGACTGGATGTTCCTTACCAAACACTGCCACCGGATTCATTGGAATTGAGCAAGAAAGAAATTAGATCTATTATTTCTTTTATGAAGACGTTAACGGATAAGGAATACGAGCAAATCTAAAATTTCTCGAACACTCCCAATCCGAATAGGGCAAAGTCATACTTAACAGGGTCGTTTGGGTCTAAAAGACGAAGGTTGGTGTCCAATTCCGCCAAGGCTTTGGCATCGTTCTGTTTGCGTTTTAGCAATCCCAATTTTCTGGCTACGTTTCCGGAGTGAACGTCCAATGGGCATGATAGTTGGCTTGGTTGGATTTTTTTCCATAAGCCAAAATCCACACCTGTTAAATTATCACGAACCATCCATCGTAAAAACATATTGATGCGTTTTGCGGCAGAGCCTTTGTTTGGGTCAGAAACATGCTTTGTGGTTCTTGTTGGGTGCGGAATTTCAAAAAAAGTCTTTTTGAATAGGGAAATGGCATTCTGCATGGATCTTGTTTCGCCATGGGATGCAAATACCTGTTCTAGTCCACCATGGCTTTCATAAATGTTCCTAAGGCTTTTGATGAAGTATTTTAAATCCTCAGCATTGAAGGTTCTATGGACAAAACCATTAAAAGATTCTAAATCATTTTTAGTATGCTTCAACACAAAATCATAGGGAGCATTGTCCAGTAGTTGCATTAAACTTTGTGCATTGTTAATGATGCTCTTTCTATTTCCCCAAGCAATGGTCGCCGTTAAAAAAGCACTGATTTCCACATCCTCCTTTTTTGTGAACAAATGGGGTATCTGTAATGGGTCACTTTCCAAAAATTTTGGATTGTTGTACTGGACCACTTTGGCATCCAAAAATTCTTTTAATTCAGTTTTGTTCATTCTATGGGAATGTCTAAAAGCCTTGCAAAAAGCATAGGAAGAAACAATACGGTATTATAGGCTGCATGCAGTAGAATGGACCAAAGAAGTCCTAGCTTAACACGTATATACCCTAAAAAAACACCAATTACAATTTGTGGGGCCACCAATAATGGAGCAAGCAACAGTACCTGCGGGTTAAATTCAAAATTAGAAATGTGAATCACCCCAAATAGGATGGCAGAAATATAAAAAGCATATTTAAAATAAGGAGAATTTTTAAAGAAAACCAAAGGGCCCCTAAACAAGGTTTCCTCAATAACGGGAGCCGCAATGCTTACCAAAATAAAGATTAGAAAAATGGATTTATCAAAAAGTTCTTCAGTGGCATGCTCTCCCAGTTCCATACTGAAAAAATGCGTTATTAAACCTGTACACATCGTTAAGACAATACCAATTGCCAGACACCAAAAAAGGGAAGAAAAAAATATTCTGTTCTTATACCTAGATGAACCTTTTGAATAATTAGCGTAAACAGGGTTTTTTACAAAACCCCAAATTTTTTTCAGCATATCAACTGGTTATAAGTCCGTCCACCATGGTTAGTTTCCTATCGGCCATATTGGCAAGCTCCCCATTATGGGTCACAATAACGAAAGTTTGTCCAAATTCATCCCTTAACTTAAAGAAAAGTTGGTGCAGGTTATCGGCACTTTCCGAATCTAAATTTCCACTTGGTTCATCGGCAAAAATAATGGAAGGGTTATTTATTAATGCTCTGGCAACGGCAACCCGTTGTTGTTCCCCTCCCGAAAGAGCATTCGGCTTATGGTCATATCTAGAGGACAATCCCAAAAAATCAAGAAGCTCCTTTGCTTTCTTCTCTGCTTCCGCACGTGGAGTTTTCTTAATAAAGGCAGGAATGCAAACATTCTCCAAAGCAGTAAATTCTGGTAACAATTGATGGAACTGAAAAATAAAGCCAATATGTTCATTTCTAAACTTGGCCAAAGCTTTATCAGATAAATTTACCACATCAATATCATTGATCATTAGTGTACTATCCTGCTTGTTGGATTGTACATCCAAAGTTCCCAAAATTTGCAACAAAGTGGTTTTGCCTGCTCCAGAAGCACCCACAATGGATACCACTTCTCCTTTTTTTATTTGTAAATCAACTCCCTTTAGTACTTGGAGCTCCCCATAATATTTTTGAATATTACTGGCCTGTATCATTAAATTATAATTTCTGGATGAAAGTAAACATAAGTACAGACATGGCAAAAATTAATGATATAAGTACTTTAATGTGTATTTTTGATTTCTTGTCATTTTTCAAGAACAAATACTACAATACATGTCATATAGAAATTTAGAAGAATATAATATTGAGGTGACCAATGAGGTAAAAGAGCGCTATTCTAAAATCATTGATGAAATAGGAGAGGACACTTCCAGGGAAGGCTTGGTAAAGACACCAGAGAGAGCGGCCAAAGCAATGCAATTTTTAACGCAAGGATATGACCAAGACCCTGTAGAAATATTAAAAGGAGCCATGTTTGCAGAAAGTTATGACGACATGGTCATTATTAAAGATATTGAACTGTATTCCCTTTGTGAGCACCATATGTTGCCTTTTTTTGGAAAGGCCCATGTTGCCTACATTCCCAATGGCCATATTGTTGGATTAAGCAAAATACCCCGTGTTGTTGATGTTTTTGCCAGAAGGTTGCAAGTGCAAGAACGATTGACACATGATATATTGGAATGCTTAAATGATACCCTTAAACCCAAAGGAGTAGCGGTAGTAATTGAGGCTTCCCACATGTGCATGATGATGCGAGGTGTACAAAAACAAAATTCAGTGACCACCACATCTGGATTTAGAGGACAATTTGAAAAAATTGAAACTAGAAACGAGTTTTTAAAATTGGTGAGTTCCAATTTATCGTAATCCTTATTTTGGCATCTTTATTGTTTCCTTGCAATAGAATATTTAAATTAGAAACATGTCTAAACTAAAAGATAAAAAAATACGGAACCTTTTTTTGGGGTTGCTTTTTGATGCCCTTGGAATGCTGTCCTTTGCAATACCGGGAATAGGAGAGTTTTCCGATATTATATGGGCACCTTTGGCTGCTTGGTTAATGACCAGAATGTACAAGGGAAAAATAGGACAAGCAGCTGGGCTTGTCACCTTTGTTGAGGAATTGATTCCCGGATTGGATATAATTCCTTCTTTTACAATTATGTGGTTGTACACCTATATTTTTAAAGGAAGTAAAAGCAAAAAAGGAAAAATCATTGATGTAGATTAAAAAATGAAACACCCATCGTATGGATGGATGTTTCATTTTACTAGTTTATAAAGGCACGCTTATACCAATATTGATGTTTCTACCAATATTGGATATTCCATCAGTTTTTAGTCTGGATAAGTGCGATATATAATTTGTATCAAAAATATTATTGCCACTAATACGGACATTCATTTTTTGATTGAAAAGAGTTAATTCACCGCCCAACCCTAAATTTAATAGATTGTAGCCCTCTGTTTCACTCTCAAAGGCACTTGTGTTGTTTTGATTGAAAACAGAGTTTAAGGCGATAAAAGCATATCCATTATTAAAACAACCTTCGTTTTTGGAGCTGAACTCAATTCTTAAGGTGTTGTTCAATTTATTTGCGGGAATCAAAGGCAGATATTCCTCATTGTCCAATTGTCCAATAACCATTTCATAACTACTTTGTACGTGCAACCAATCTAAAGGATGCGGGTGTAAGTGAAACCCAATTTCTCCACCATATAGTTTTGCATCTTGTTGATTGTATGCAAATACAGCGTCTTCATTAATAAATTCACCATTGGGTTCAATAAAAATAAAATCCTGTATGTTGTTATAGAAGCCATTAATAAAAAATTCTATGTGTTCCGCCTTATATTCCAGACCAATATCTGTTTGAACATTCTTTTCATTGTTAAGGTCAGGATTACCAACCTCATATCTATTGGTTCCTTCATGAGAGCCATTGGAGGTGAGTTCTGCTAAATTGGGAGCCCTAAATCCAGAAGCAAGGTTAATTCTTGTGATAAGGTTCTTGCCAAGGTTGAATTTATAACCAAGGGCCGCATTGAAACTTTTATACGTATTGCTTAGTTCAGGAATATAGCCTTCTTCTGTTTCCAAGCCCATTTCATCACCATCAATAGATCTATGGTCATACCGCAATCCAAATTGAACATCGCTATTGTTTAGATGTAAATGGGAGGTTACAAGAATACCCATGTCATTTGTAACGGCATCAGGGATTAATAGTTCCTCACCAAAATTTTTGTTTTTCTGGTGCATTCCCTGAACTCCAACAATGGTTTCCCAATTCCCAAACTTGGGCAAATGATAAAGTAGGTTATAGCTTAAAGTAGACAGTTCCATATGCAATGCTGGACCTTCTTCTTCATGGTGTACTTCACCTTCCTCTTCCTCTTCTTCATGGTGCTCTTCAAATTCTTTCCTATTATTAAAAGTATAGCCAATCGTGGCTTCCAAACTAGAATTGTTAAAGAACAAACTACTTTTAGAACTTAGAATATGATTCCCTATTTCTTGATAGGGCATGTCCGGAGTACGTTCTTTGGTTTGCTCGCCAACTTCCTCAGGAATACCCAAATCGGAATTATTAAAGTTATAGCGCAGTTCCGTTTTAAAATTGGAAACTTGGTACCCCACCCCTGTTTTAATGTCATATTCCTTAAACCTTGTATTGGTAACTCTGGAATCATCACCTGTATTGTAATCCACATGGGATGCTAAACTACCACGAACCAAAAACTTAAAAGAATCACTGGAAGTTTTAAAACCTGCATTTGTACTTACCCCTTCCGTGTTGGTATAATAATCCATACTTAAATCTCCTTCTGTGTTCTTGGGTGAGGTAAATTTCTCAGGATTTATATAAAGAACACCGCCCAATGCATCCGAACCATAGAGTAGGGAAGCTGGACCTTTTATGACTTCGATACTCTCAATTCCAGCATCATTTATACCTAGACCATGCTCATCTCCAAACTGTTGGTTTTCTAAACGAACCCCTTGACTGTACACCAATACCCTGTTGGAGCTTAAGCCTCGAATAACGGGCTTTCCTATACCCATACCTGTGGATACACTTTCCACACCTGGAATTGAGGTTATTCCTTGCGCCAAAGTTGTGGACCCCAAAGTTTTAAGGTCTGCAGCTTTTACAGTTTCTACCTTCATAACATTTTCGCTTTGGAGCTTGTGAAAGGGAGTGGATAAAATAACTTCTTCCATTTCAATGGCGCTTGGGTACAATTGAATATCCAAAACATTGGCGCCCGTATCAATTAAAATAGGTTTGGAATAGGTTTGATACCCCAAATAGGATATCACCAGATTGTACGTTCCAACAGGCAAATCGCCAAAGGAATATTTTCCTTCTTCGTTTGTGACCACTCCTTTTTCCAATTGTGGAAAATATACAGCAACTTGCTCTAGAGGCTCTTTACTATATGTATCTAAAATAGTACCGGTCAATGTATTTTGTGAATAACAAAAAATAATAGGTAAAAACATCATTGCAAAAAACAATGAATAAAATAGTTTACTCATAACTAAAATTTAAATTAAAAAAAGATTTTCTTTCTATATAGTTATGAAAGTGATGGAGGCCCTCTTAAGGAAAAATGTAGTTTTTGATATTTACTTAGAAAAGTATACTTATCGTTGATTTCCTCTTTTATTATTCTTGGAGGAAGGATTGAATATTCCTGTAATTCTGGATAAAATTCTGGGGTTAAATTGAATTTGTGAAAATCACAATCAAGCTCAGATTCATGCAAATGTATGGTGCCAAGATTTTTACATTCTATTTCCTGATGCTCAAAAAGAGCATGTGAAATTTTGATAACAGAGGGTAAGAATAAAGCCCCAGTCAAAAGGAGTACCAGTACAGAAGCTAAAATTTTCTTTACACGATTCATTCTCTATAAAAACCTTTTTAATCCGAGGCGAGCGAGCATTTTCTTTTCAAAATTCCAAAAAAATTGAAATTGCCCAAATAACCATCCAAAAGCAACCAATAAAACTTGGTAGATAGGAAAAATCAATAAAATACGAGCTATCCAATAAACCCATGCATTGGATGTCTCCCTTTCCAAACCAATGAATTCAGTCAATGGGGCCGCCAATTTTGCAGCTGTGGAACCAGTGACCGCGAAGACAATAAAAATAATAATAATTTGAAAATTTGATTTAATTCCCCAACGTTGCTTTAACTTCTCCATTAACTAGTTTGTCAACACAAATATACCGCTTAAATTCTAGGAATAAAAGGGCCGAGTCTCTGATTGTATTTGCGTTGAAAGTATATGAAATAATTATATAATTGGTAATTCACCTCGTATCCATAATCAATATTGGGTTCGTAATTTATTTGCAACTCATACAAGTTTGGATCAAACCTGCTGGGCTGTAAAACTCGTCTATTCCATTCCTGTACAAAAATAATATTTCTATTCTCAAGAAAAGATTGTGAGTAGTAACCTTCTGGCCTTGCTATGCTTTGCAACCACGTATAGAACCCAGGGTCTATTATGGTTATTTCATATTCAGTCTCCTCGTTCCCAATCGTTAAATCATCCCCTTCTTCCTGATCAAAAATTGCTTTTTCCTGGTCAGAGACAATTACAGATTTATTGGTGCTTTTACAGCTTAAAAAAGCCAATAAGAGCAAGAAAGATATTGATTTGATTGTTTTCATGATAAGAAGATACAAAAAAAGCCATTTGATTGTTCAAATGGCTTCTTAATATATGTTAAAAGAATTTATCTTCCTCCAAAAAGTCCTCCTAGAAGACCTCCAAGACCGCCTTTCTTTTTGTTTCCTCCGAGTACCATTCCGGCAACATCATCCAAAACACTTCCATCACCATCAGCATCAATCAATCTTTCAATAAGGCTTTGGTTTTCCTGAGGCTGTCCACCAAGAACACTTCCCAATAAAGTATTTAAACCATTGGCATCACTAACATTGCTCTGTGCTTTTTGTCTTCCCAAAAACCCCATTACTATAGGAGCAGCTATTTTAAGAATATTGGCAATTGAACCTGCATCCAAACCAGATTTTTGGCTTAATGCATTTTCCACATTTACCTGCTTGTTTCCAAATACATGACCCAAAATTCCGGCACCATCATCCATAACAGATTGATCTACACCACCTCCAAACAATCCACCTAGATTGTCCAAAATACTACCATCATGCTTAGAAGAAAGGGCATTCATTAAACCCTCAGCTCCCTGTGGAGACGAGGCATTTCTTTTCATTGCTCCCATTAAAAGGGGCATGGCCATGCTCAATACATCGGCCGTCTTATTTTCTGGTTGTCCAGTTTGACCTGCTACACCTTGAATTAATTGTTTGCCCATTGGGCTACTTAGTAAATCTAATAATCCTGACATTTTATATTTAATTAGTTAATGTTTCGTAATGTATTAAAAATAACTCATTGTAATATGTATTTAACCTAAATAATTACTTCAATAGAGTTATGATTTTATTAGCAAGTTCTATGCCAATTCTTTCTTGTGCTTCTTTTGTAGCGGCACCTATATGAGGGGTTAATGAAATTTGTGGATGCATTAAAATTTTTATTTCAGGATTTGGTTCAGATTCATATACATCCAGTGCCGCAAAGGATACCTTATTTTGATCTAGAGCATCTACCAAAGCTACTTCGTCCAATACACCTCCACGAGCGGCATTGATTATACCAACACCATCTTTCATAGATTCAAATTCCTTTTTTCCAATAACATACTCTTTCTGGGCGGGCACGTGTACGGTAATAAAATCTGACATCTTTAGAACTTCATCTTTTGATGAGCTTTCCAATGGAAAAGAAACTAACTGTCCATCAAAAAAGGGAACTTCTATAGTAGTTTCCTCCAAAAAGGGATCAAAGTAAATAACCTTCATTCCCACGCCAAGGGCAATTTTAGCCGTTGCCTGGCCGATGCGACCAAAACCAATTACCCCTAATGTTTTTCCTCTCAATTCTATACCTTTGGCATATGCCTTTTTTAACGCCTTAAATTTACTGTCACCATCCAAAGGCATAATTCTATTGGAATCATACAAATAACGGACTCCACCAAACAAATGGGCAAACACCAATTCTGCCACAGATTCAGATGAGGCTCCAGGGGTGTTAATGACTTGAAGCCCTTTTTCTATTGCATAGTCAACATCTATATTGTCCATGCCCACTCCTCCTCGGCCAATAAGCTTTAGGGTAGGGCAGTTGTCTATTATATCTTTTCTAACTTTTGTGGCACTACGGACAAGAAGAGCATCAATTTCATTTTTATTGATATAACTCACCAATTGTTCTTGGGCAACTTTGGTGGTGATAACACTAAACCCTCCATTTTCCAAAGCAGCTATACCAGATTGGGCTATTCCGTCGTTTGCTAATACTTTCATATAAGATTAAATTATGCTTTTCTTTCCAATTCGCTCATGACATCTACCAGTGTGCCAACACTCTCAAGAGATAAGGCATTGTACATAGAAGCTCTATATCCGCCAACAGAACGGTGGCCATTTACACCACTTATTCCGGCTTCTTTCCACATAGCATCAAATCTTTCTTTTAATGAATCATCTGTAAGATTAAAAGTTGCATTCATGTTGGAACGGTCTTCTTTGGCGGCAAAGCCCTTGAACAATGGATTCAATTCTATTTCAGAATAAATTAACCGTGCTTTTTTCTCATTTAGTTCCTCAATAGCAGCAATTCCTCCTAAGTCCTTAAGCCATTGTAAGGTTAACATAGAGACGTATACTGGAAAAACAGGTGGTGTATTAAACATGCTGTCCTTGCTTATATGTACTTTATAATCCAACATAGAAGGTATTTGGCGACTAACTTTTCCAAGGATGTCCTCTTTTACAACTACCAAGGTAGTCCCAGCCGGACCCATGTTTTTTTGTGCTCCGGCATAGATAAGATCAAACTGGGAAAAATCCATTTGTCTTGAGAAAATATCTGAGCTCATATCACAAACCACAGAAACATTGGTTTTTGGGAATTCCTTTATTTGAGTTCCAAATATGGTATTGTTGGATGTTAAATGTAAATAGTCCAAATCATCTGGAATAGTATATCCCTTAGGTATATAATTAAAATTTTTGTCTTCTGATGAGGCCAGTTCTATAACTTCTCCAAATAGCTTAGCCTCTTTGATTGCCTTTGCGCTCCATGCTCCTGTATTTACATATCCCGCCTTGGTTTCCAGTAAGTTATATGCGGCCATAAGGAATTCCATACTAGCGCCTCCTTGCAAAAAAAGAGCTTGGTATCCTTTGTTTTCTAATCCCATAAGTTCCAGCACCAACGATCTCGCCCTATCCATAATAGCAACAAACTCGGTACTTCTATGTGAGATTTCTATTAAGGAAAGCCCAATACCATCAAGTTCTATAACTGCCTCCGCAGCTTTTCTCATTACTTCTTGTGGCAGAATACATGGACCTGCACTAAAATTATGTTTTTTCATTTGATTCGTTTTAGTGGAATAAAATTAAGCAGCTAAAGGTCATAAAATAAGTTGAAATTTCATGGGCAAAACACAACAATTTCTGTTATGTTCTTAACAAGAATTCAACAGTGTCCACCCCATCGGCATAATCGTTTAGGGAAGGCGTTTGTGTTTGCCCAAAGGGAATTTCAGTTTTCAATATACCATTGCCTACAATGCATTGTAACTTTTCTTTATCCGATTCCAACAAATTCATTAAATTTTCCATAGAATCATATGGTTCATAAAACACAGTGCCAATCGGCGAAGCATAGCTCTTATTCTCTTTGAGCAATAGGAAGCCATTGTCCAATATTTTAAACTCGCTCATTAAATACACTGCTTTATTATAATCATAGTTATTGGAATACTTAACCCCTTCAATAATTGTTTTATAGGGGTAAATCGCCTTAAAAAAAGCATCAAAATTGTAACCAACAGGGACAAAAAGTTTTGAAACGCTGCGGCAACCAAGACCAAAGTACCTAAAAATATCTTCTCCCAAAGCATGTAATTGTTCGGCACTTTCCTTACCTGTTAAAATAGCAACAGAGTTTCTATTTCTTCTGATAATGTTTGGTTTACCACCAAAATAATGCTCAAAATAGCGTGCCGTATTGTTACTACCCGTTGCAATAACGCAGTCATAGTTTTGCAATTGACCTTCCACAAAAACTATTGCCTTTTTAAATGAGGGTTCTATGTGTACAAGATATTTTGCCAAAAAGGGTAGGAGCACATTGTCATTGGTTGATGCTTTGATCAATATGTTGTTACCTGTGATTAGTGTGGATAGAAAATCATGAAAGCCTACCAAAGGAATGTTTCCCGCCATAATAATGGCAACTTGTTTTGGGCTAATTGTGGTTAAATCATATTCTTTTAACCAATTATTTATGTTGCTTTCGGTTAACTGACGCCCCCAGTTTTCTAAGCTAAAAAGAACATTTTCTCTTGTGTGCCAACCATTTTTATGGCCAGAAAGGTCAATTTTAGCGTTAAACTCTGGGAACCAGTGTTCGTTAATTCCTACTAAATCTATAGGTTTTTTAGAATATTCACAAAATTCTCGTAGAAACGTTCCAAGTTTAACAAAAGCTTTTGATCTAAGAGCGACGTCGGTCATTATATTTGTACAAAATTTTTATTGAGATTACCTTTGTACAAAAGTACGCATTTAGAAAAAGAAGATTATGGCAATTATAATAACAGATGAATGTATTAATTGTGGGGCTTGTGAACCAGAATGTCCAAATACGGCAATCTATGAAGGAGCTGATGAATGGCGTTATGCTGATGGAACTTCGCTGGAAGGAGATGTGGTATTGCCTAATGGCAAGGAAGTAAATGCCGATGATGCGCAAGAACCTATTAGTGATGAGATTTATTATATTTCACCTGATAAGTGTACAGAATGCATGGGCTTCCATGAAGAACCCCAGTGTGCCGCAGTATGCCCTGTGGATTGTTGTGTTCCAGATGACGACCACGTAGAATCTGAAGAGGTGCTATTGGGGAAACAGCGTTTTATGCACCCAGAATAGAACTAATTAGTTTACTAATAAAAAATGCCACCTCAAAAGGTGGCATTTTTATTTACTCTATAGGTTTAATCTTAGAACTTATAGTTTAATGATAGATTAAACAAGGTGCCCAATTGACTAAAATGGTATCCATCATAAGTCATTTGAGAATAACGCTGATTGAACGTAATTAAATTTGACTGGTTTTTAATGGCAGCCGCATCATTAATAAGAGCTGTTCCAGCAGCATTCTCTGCAACAAAGCTCCACTCTGGCAACACGTTAAGCAAGTTGTTCACATTTAAGGAAAGGGTTAGCTTATCCGTTGCATTAAAATTAACGCCTAAATCAGTAACAATTTTTGGAGTGAACTCTGTTCTTAAGTCAGTGCTCATGCCTTGTTGCTTAAAAGTAGTTTTTCCAAAATAAGTATTGTTCAGTGAGAACCCAAACTTGTTTATGTCATAATTTGCTCCCAAAATCCATTTGGTTTTTGGCCTAGATGTAAAGAAAAGGGCCTCCTGTGTATCATTTACAACTGACTGGCCTGCTTGGGCAACCAAATCTGGATTTTTTACAGCTCCATCTCGCTCGTTTTGAATTGTATAGTTACCAGATAAGTTAAAACCAAGGTTACCTTCACCTAATTCAATGTTTTTATATCCAAGAACTACATCAATACCAGATGTTTTAGTGTCTATTGCATTTGAAAAGAAACTTACATCGCTCAGGTTATTATTGGCCAGAAGAATATCCAGTGGATTATTTACATCTCCACTAGGCCCTATTTCTGTTCCCAAAACTATACGATCTTTTACCGCAATATTATAGTAATCCAAAGTATAGCTGAAATTATCATCTATTTTTCCACCAATCCCTACGGTAAAGTTATTGGAGGTCTCAGCATCCAATTGAGGGATACCCAATAATTTTGCTTGAGTGGATACATTATTAATTAATCCACCCACCTGTATTCCCTGTCCAGGAACAAAACTATACTGTGCTTTTTGTGTATAAATTTGATGTAGGGTTGGGGCTCTAAAACCTGAAGAAATAGACCCTCTTAAGGTAACAGCATCGCTTACTTTATAACGAGAACTAAACTTGTATACAAATGCATTACCAAAATCAGAATAGTTTTCGGTTCTAATAGTACCGCTCAATAAAAACTCGTCGGACACATCATAATCCAAACTAAAATATCCACCAATATTGTATCTATTAAATTTCCCAGAGTTTTGGGGAGAAGCCCCTGCAAATGAATCTGCACCACCCCCATCATAAGAAGCTAATTCACCTTCTATGACTTCAAAGGTTTCTGTTCTAAACTCTGCACCAATACCAATGCTAATTTTATCAGAAAGTATTCTTGAAATATCGATGTTACCCACATTATGTGAAAATTTAGTTCCACCTGGATCAAATGATTGCTGACTATTTTCTCTATACAATTGAGAGCCTTCTGTTACTTCTCCGTCATCTATAACACCATTTGTATTGGCATCTACCCATGTGGATGGGGAATACACTACGTTTCGGTTATGGGAGTCGTTTACTTTGTATGTTTGCAGGTTTCCTCCTGTTGTGAAACTTGCATCAATATTCCAATCATTTATAGTTGATTTGAACCCAACCGTACCATTGTAATCACTTAACAAGCCTTCAAAAGTAGGAACATACCCATCATAAGAACCATTGGGTCCATTAGGGAAAAAATCCGCTAAATAAGGAAAATCAGCCTCAGTTCTCCAATATGGGGTTCTGTAATTTGCATAACTGTTAACCGCTTTATAAACGTAGGCTGCATTTGCATACAATGAGGTATTATCGCTTAAATCATGTCCAAAGTTTACCGAGAACTTGGCGGCAGCAGTTTCCGGGGAACCATTAATATTTCCAGCATCGGGCTTTCTTGATAAAAATTCTTGCACATCTGCAATATCAGCACCAAAATCTCCAGCTTCACCAGCTGCATCTACTGTACCTGGTCTGTTTGCCAAATTTACTTTGGACAAATCAACAGTATAGTTTACAAAGCCCTTGTCTTCTCCAATACTGGTACCATTGTTTATACTAATACCAAACATTTCACCATCGCCTTCTGAGGTAATACCCGTCCTAAGTGTTGCGGAGCCTTCGGAAGGACTGTCTTTTAAAATAATGTTCATTACCCCTGCAATGGCATCAGAACCGTATTGGGCAGATGCCCCATCCCTAAGTATTTCAACTCTTTTAATGGCATCTGTTGGGATAGCAGAAATATCTGCTCCCGTTTCTCCACGTCCGGGAGAGGTTTGAGTATATAATAAAGCACTTAAATTCTTCCTTTTTCCATTAATAAGAATTAATGTTCTACTGGGTCCCATATTTCTAATTTCGTAGGGGTCCAATAGAGAAGTGGCATCATTAACAGGTGTTTGTACTGTATTAAATGAAGGTATTCTATATTGTAGGGCCTTGTCAAAAGTAGTCTGACCTGTAGCCGTTAATTCCTTTGCAGGCAACACATCCACCGGTAATGGAGTATCGGCATTACTACGTGGCGCAGTACGCGATCCCACTACAATAAATTCCTCCAATTGAACGCCTTCGGCCAGTGTGGCATTAATTGTGGAACGGCCACCAACTACTTGCTCGCTAGAACTATAACCTATATAACTAAAAACCAAGGTAGCATTATCCCCTACATCTATAGTATAGTTACCGTCAAAATCCGTTGTTGTTCCATTGGAAGTTCCTTTTTCCACAATGTTGACACCAACAAGTGGAACCCCACTATCATCTTTAACAGTACCACTTACCGAGTTCTGGGCGAACATTGGGGAGACACTGAATAGTACAAGAAATAAAATAAGATAAGTTTTTTTCATAATGTGTAATTTTTGAGTTAAAAAAATCAATGATAGGTAATTATTTCAACAATTCCTTAAAGATTTAGTAAAACTTACACAATTTTATTGTTAATTTCCTATAGATTTACAACCATTTATACTACAATTTATATCATAATTTTACTGTTAAATTAACTGTAAATAACACCTCAATAGTCATTCTATAAATAATATTATCATCTTAATACACTACAAAATATCTACTTGGTTTATATTTGCACGTTCAAAATATTAAAACATGAAAGCTGGTATTGTAGGATTGCCAAATGTGGGGAAATCCACTCTTTTTAATTGCCTTTCCAATGCTAAGGCGCAAAGTGCAAATTTTCCGTTTTGTACGATAGAACCTAATATTGGAGTGGTAAATGTACCAGATGCCAGATTGGAAAAACTGGAAGAGCTGGTAGCCCCAGAAAGGGTAGTGCCCGCAACTGTTGAAATAGTGGATATAGCTGGTTTAGTAAAGGGAGCCAGTAAGGGGGAAGGTCTTGGAAATCAGTTTCTCGGAAATATTCGTGAAACAGATGCCATTTTACATGTACTACGTTGTTTTGACAATGATAATATTGTTCATGTGGATGGCTCTGTAGACCCAATTAGGGATAAAGAGACCATAGACATGGAATTACAGCTTAAGGACTTAGAAACGGTCGAAAAAAAGTTGGATAAAGTAAAACGTGCCGCTAAAACTGGGAATAAAGAAGCCCAAAAAGAGGAAGCAGTTCTTTTAAAATTGAAAGACGGACTTGAAGCTGGTGTTTCTGTGCGTGCTATTGAGATTGAAAAAGAAGATAGATTGGAGTATGTTAAGCCCCTACAGTTTATAACAGACAAGCCTGTTATGTATGTATGTAATGTAGATGAAGGTGCTGCGGTGGATGGTAATGAATATGTTGAAAAAGTAAAAGCAACTGTAGCCAATGAAAATGCGGAGGTCGTAGTTTTAGCAGTGGGTACAGAAGCAGATATTACTGAATTGGAAACCTATGACGAAAGACAAATGTTTTTGGAAGATTTGGGCCTGTCTGAGCCTGGATCTGCCAAGTTGATACGTGGCGCCTACAAGTTATTGAATTTAGAAACTTATTTTACAGCTGGAGTTAAGGAGGTTCGTGCTTGGACCATTCCTGTTGGGGCCACAGCTCCCCAAGCTGCGGGGGTAATCCATACAGATTTTGAAAAAGGATTTATTAGAGCAGAAGTCATTGCCTATGATGATTACGTAATTTATGGTACCGAGGCCAAAGTAAAGGAAGCTGGTAAAATGCGGGTGGAAGGAAAGGACTATGTAGTTAAGGATGGTGATGTTATGCATTTTAGGTTTAATGTGTAATCTCTCTATATAGCCTTAGTTTTATCGAAAACATTTTGTTGACCTTCTAGGTTAATCTATTTTAGCTGATGAACATCCAAACCAGCTCAAATGAGAAATGTCCTTTTTGCAACAATTATCCTTCTTCTATTTTATGGCTGCTCTACCTCAGATTCCCCAGAAGAAGTTGAGAAAATCACTGTCAACCTTCCTACTTTAACAACACTTGCTGTCACCGATATTGAAGAAACATCGGCAACTGTTGGCGGGAACATCTCCAACAACGGAGGGGCAAATGTTTCGGAAAGGGGTGTAGTATGGGCAACAACGCCTAATCCAACAGAAAATGATAATAAGCTATTGATTGGTACCGGAACAGGTAATTTCTCATCTACACTTTCTGACCTAGAGGAGAATACTGAATATTTTATAAAGGCATATGCTACTAACAGCAAGGGAACAACTTATGGTGAAGAGCAAAGTTTTACAACACTTCAGCCAGAACCTGTACAAAAGATCTATGAAGGAACAATTGACTTGAACAATCAAGATTTGGTGGAATCTTTTGGAGCAGAAGGATATACTGAAATCACTGGGGATTTAAGAATATTTGGAACAGTCACTGATTTATCCCCATTAAGTTCCATAGAACTCCTTGGAGGAGATTTAATTGTTTCAAATGCAAGCAATCTTGTATCTGTCAACGGATTGGAAAACTTGGTTTCAACTGGGAATGTAGTTCAGTTCATTAGTAATGATTTATTAACTGATATTTCGGCATTAGCTGATCTGAGTGTTACTACAGCAATTTTTTTTATTGGAAATGATGCCCTACAAACAATTTCAGGGTTTTCCCAAACAAAAAGTTTAAATTCCCTTCTTAGGATTGATAACAATGCTAGTCTTGAGACTATTTCAGGTTTTCACAATTTAGAAATGCTTGGAACCAATTTGCAAATCACAAACAATCCAGTGCTTACAGATTTAAGCGGATTTTCCAATTTAACGAGTCTTAGTGGTGGACAAGCGGAGCTATGGTTAAACAATAATGATTCTCTGACTGACATTACTCCCTTAAGTTCTCTTGAGATGGCTAACGGTATTGTTATAAGTGGAAATGCTATGCTAAAGGAGATTAATATATTTAATCTATTAAGCAGTTTGAAATTTGTTGAAATAACCAATAATAGAGAATTGACTTCAATTCAAGGATTTGATTCTTTAACCAATTTAGATTGGCAAATACAAATCGATTCTAATATTCTCTTGACATCAATCACTGCTTTTAGTAATTTGACCTCCGTGGGTGAAAGGTTTCAAATCAGGAATAATTCTGTTTTGGATGATTTTTGTATTTTCAATAATTTAATTATCAATGGCTTTTCTGAGTCTTTTATAGTTTCCTCTAATTTATACAATCCGACTTTACAAGATATGATTGATGGGAATTGTAAATTATAGTATGTTTTAGATTTAATGTTTAAACCTTTATTGAACATCGTAATTTAACTTCAATTGAAATAACCCTTACGTATTTCGCTACTACTTTAGTGGTATGATTAAGAATTCATCCGTCTCATTAGGAGTGATTTTTGCCATTCTTGGTGTGGTCTTGTTTTCTGCCAAGGCCATTATGGTGAAATTAGCCTATAGATATGGTATAGACACGGTAACATTACTTTTTTTTAGAATGATGTTTGCCCTTCCCTTTTATATTGCTATTGCTTTTTGGAAAAAACCACTGTACCCAAAGGAAATAAAGACCAAGGATTATCTCTGGATTGCTTTTTTTGGTTTTGTAGGGTATTACTTGGCCAGTTTGTTCGATTTTGAAGGCTTACAGTTTATAAAAGCAGGATTGGAACGTATTATTTTGTTCATCTATCCAACATTGGTAGTCCTTTTATCATGGTTATTTTTTAAAAAGAAAATTACCAAGATACAGGCCACTGCTATATGTATTACGTATTTTGGCGTCCTAGCGGTCTTCTGGAACGAAATTGGATTAACAGGAGATGCTGTTCTTTGGGGTGGTTTTTTAATTTTCCTTAGCGCTCTTACTTATGCTTTGTACCTAGTAGGTAGTGGATGGTTAATACCAAAGTTTGGGTCAGTTAGTTTTACGGCCTATGCCATGATTGCATCTACAATTTATGTAGCGATAAATTACTTTTTGAGTGCGGATTGCTCTATTTTGTTCACATACCCCACAGAAGTATATCTTTTGGGACTGGCCATGGCCATCTTTTCGACTTTAATACCCTCTTTTTTGGTGTCGGAAGCAATAGGTAGGTTAGGTGCTTCAACCTTTTCAATCTTTGGTAGTTTGGGTCCCATTTCCACAATTATCCTGGCTTATTTTTTCTTAGATGAGACAATTACCAGTGTGCAAGTTATAGGAATGCTCATTGTAATTTTGGGCGTTGCCTTGGTCACAAGGGTAAAACAGTCCCAAAAATAGCCTATCAACAAAAAATAGTCTTTGATTGTTAATTACTTTAAGGGTTAGGGGTTTTATCTTTTTATTACACTTCCTATATTAGCAGACCTACATAGCAAAACTATTTAATGGCAGAAAACACACAATATACCGAAGACAATATACGCTCGTTGGACTGGAAAGAGCATATACGCATGCGTCCTGGAATGTATATTGGAAAGTTGGGGGATGGTTCTTCGGCGGATGACGGTATCTATATTCTCTTAAAAGAGGTCATTGATAACTGTATAGATGAGTTTGTTATGGGTGCGGGTAAGACCATTGACATAAGCATCAAGGATAATGTTGTACATGTTAGGGATTATGGGCGTGGTATTCCTTTGGGAAAAGTAGTGGATGTTGTTTCAAAAATGAACACGGGTGGAAAGTATGATTCCCGTGCCTTTAAAAAATCGGTTGGTTTAAATGGAGTAGGGACAAAGGCCGTAAATGCACTTTCTACATTTTTTAAGGTTGAATCCAGTAGAGAGAACCAGATAAAGACTGCTGAATTTCATCAAGGTAACTTGGTAGTGGAAGAAGGTCCCATGGAATCCACTAAAAGAAAAGGAACTAAAGTTTCTTTTACTCCAGATGAAATAATCTTTAAAAAATACAAGTATAGAAATGAGTATGTAGAACGCATGCTTAAAAACTATGTGTACCTAAACCCTGGGTTGACAATTGTTTTTAATGGTGAAAAATTTCACTCAGAAAATGGTCTAAGGGATTTGTTGGAAGACAACAATAATATAGAGGATATGCTTTATCCTATAATTCACTTACGTGGAGATGATATTGAGGTAGCCCTTACACATAGCAAAACCCAGTATAGTGAAGAGTATCATTCTTTTGTGAATGGGCAGCATACTACGCAGGGAGGGACCCATTTAACCGCTTTTAGAGAAGCACTGGTTAGGACCATCCGCGATTTCTATGGAAAAAATTATGACCCATCAGACATAAGAAAATCAATTATTTCTGCCATATCCATTAAGGTGATGGAACCTGTTTTTGAAAGTCAGACCAAAACAAAGTTGGGCTCTACGGACATGGGAGGGGATTTACCTACGGTAAGAACCTATATCAATGATTTTGTTGGAAAATATCTGGATAATTTTCTTCATAAAAACCCTGAAACTGCTGAAAAAATCCAGCGTAAAATTGTCCAAGCGGAAAAAGAGCGCAAAGAATTATCAGGTATTAGAAAACTGGCAAGGGATAGGGCAAAAAAGGCCAGCTTGCACAATAAAAAGTTACGGGATTGTAGGGTACATCTTGGGGATTTAAAAAAGGACAGACGTTTGGAGAGTACCTTGTTTATTACAGAGGGAGATTCGGCATCGGGTTCTATTACCAAATCTAGGGATGTAAACACACAGGCAGTTTTTAGCCTTAGAGGAAAGCCTTTGAATTCTTATGGTATGTCCAAGAAGATTGTGTACGAGAATGAAGAGTTTAATCTGTTACAGGCAGCATTGAACATTGAAGAATCCATGGAGGATCTAAGGTATAACAATATTGTAATTGCCACGGATGCGGATGTAGATGGCATGCACATACGATTATTACTAATCACCTTTTTCTTACAATTTTTTCCAGAATTGATAAAGGAGAATCATTTGTATATTTTACAAACCCCCTTATTTAGGGTTCGTAATAAAAAGGAAACAATATATTGCTATAGTGATGAGGAACGGAGGGCAGCAATAGATAAATTGACGGGAAAACCTGAGATTACCCGATTTAAGGGGTTAGGAGAAATTTCTCCGGATGAATTTCAACATTTTATAGGGGATGATATTAGATTAGAGCCGGTGATGTTGGATAAGGCCATGTCCATTGAAGACCTCTTAGCATTTTATATGGGCAAGAATACGCCAGACCGCCAAAAGTTTATTATAAATAATCTTAAGGTGGAACTAGATTTAGTTGAAGAAAACCAATTGTAAACAAAATACCTGCATCTTTCTTTATGGAAGAAAATGAAGAGTTGAACGAAGCACATAATGATAATCAGATAGATTCTCAGGACACCCTTACAAAGGTAACTGGAATGTATAAAGATTGGTTTTTAGATTATGCTTCCTATGTTATTTTAGAAAGAGCTGTACCGGCCATTGAGGATGGCTTTAAACCAGTGCAAAGAAGAATAATGCACTCGCTTAAAGAGCTAGATGATGGTAGGTATAATAAAGTAGCCAATGTAGTTGGGCATACCATGCAATACCACCCCCATGGTGATGCCAGTATTGCCGATGCAATGGTCCAAATAGGCCAAAAAGATTTGTTAATAGATACCCAAGGAAACTGGGGAAATATATTAACGGGTGATAGGGCTGCAGCATCCAGATATATAGAAGCAAGGCTGTCTAAATTTGCTTTGGAAGTAATTTTTAGCCCAAAAATCACGGAATGGCAAATGTCCTATGATGGTAGGAAAAAGGAGCCCGTTAATCTCCCTGTGAAATTTCCACTTTTATTGGCCCAGGGAGCAGAAGGAATTGCCGTTGGTCTTTCTACCAAGATATTGCCGCATAATTTTAATGAACTTATTGATGCCTCTGTAAAACACTTAAAGGGACAGCGCTTTACCATATATCCAGATTTTCCAACTTCGGGAATTATTGATGTCAGTAATTATAATGATGGTCTCCGTGGGGGGAAAATAAGAGTGCGTGCCAAGATATCCCAAATGGATAAAAATACGTTGGTCATCAATGAAATTCCCTATGGTACCAATACATCCTCCCTTATAGATTCCATTCTTAAGGCAAATGACAAAGGAAAGATAAAAGTCAAGAAAATTGAGGACAATACAGCTGCCGAAGTAGAAATTTTGGTGCATATTCCTCCAGGCATATCTCCTGATAAAACAATTGACGCTCTATATGCCTTTACCGCCTGTGAGTCCTCCATATCTCCTTTGGGCTGTGTTATTGAAGATAACAAACCTTTGTTTATTGGAGTAACAGAAATGCTAAAGCGTTCTACGGACAATACGGTAGACCTTCTTAAAGCGGAGTTGGAAATTCAGCTTGGAGAATTAGAGGAACAATGGCATTTTGCATCTTTGGAGCGTATTTTTATAGAAAAGAGAATCTATCGTGATATTGAAGAAGAAGAAACTTGGGAAGGGGTTATCAGTGCAATAGATAAAGGTTTAAAACCCCACATAGAACATTTAAAAAGACCGGTTACGGAGGAGGATATTACTCGCTTAACGGAAATCAGAATAAAAAGAATTTCCAAATTTGATTTGGACAAAGCGCAGCAACATCTTGATAATCTGGAAGAAAGAATTGCAGAGACAAAACATCATTTGGCCAATTTGGTAGAGTTTGCTATCAATTATTTTAAAGAATTAAAGAAGAAATACGGAAAAGGAAGGGAGCGCAAGTCAGAGATTCGGATTTTTGATGATATAGAGGCAACAAAAGTGGTCATTAGAAATACAAAACTTTATGTAAATAGAGATGAAGGTTTTGTTGGAACATCATTGCGAAGGGATGAATATGTAACAGATTGCAGTGATATAGACGATATCATTGTCTTTACAAAGGAAGGCAAGATGATGGTTACCAAAGTGGATGCCAAGACATTTATTGGTAAGAACATTATCCATGTTGCCGTGTTTAAAAAGAAAGACAGCCGTACTGTATATAATATGGTCTATAAAGATGGTAGGGGAGGTCCCAGTTACATAAAAAGATTTACGGTTACCTCTGTTACAAGAGATAAATTATACGATTTAACTACTGGGAAAGCCAGCTCAGATATACTTTATTTCACCGCTAATCCCAATGGAGAAGCGGAAGTTATAACTGTTTTATTGCGACAGGCCGGCAGTATTAAAAAGTTAAAATGGGATTTGGATTTTTCTGATGTTCTCATAAAGGGCAGAGCCTCTAAGGGCAATATTGTCACTAAATACACTGTTAAACGAATTGAGTTCAAAGAACAAGGGGTATCAACCTTAAAACCACGTAAAATATGGTTCGATGATGTTGTTAGACGGTTAAATGTAGATGGTAGAGGAGAGCTTTTGGGTGAATTTAAAGGAGATGATCTGTTATTGATTGTTACCCAAAAAGGAGTGGTCAAGACCATTTTGCCCGATTTAACGACCCATTTTGATGAAGATATGATTGTTTTAGAAAAATGGAAGCCCAACAAACCACTTTCCGCTATCCACTATGATGGTGAAAAGGACAAATATTACGTAAAAAGATTCTTGGTTGAAAATGAGCAAAGAGAAGAACAGTTTATTTCTGATCATCCAAAATCATTTTTAGAACTTATTTCTACGGATTGGCGACCCGTTGCGGAAATAGAATTTGTAAAGCCAAGAGGAAAGGAAGCAAAACCAAATCAAACTGTGGATTTGGAAAATTTTATTTCTATAAAAGGAATAAAGGCATTGGGCAATCAATTAACAACAGACAAAGTGAGGAACATTAATGCATTGGAACCCTTGCCATATCAAGAGCCCAAAGAAAGTAGCCCAGAAGAAATGGAAGTGGTGGACGAAGAAGATGTAGAGCCTACAAAAAAAGATACCAAGGACAGTCAACAAAATGGGAGTTCCGATCAGCATACCTTATTTTAGTATAAACCTTGTCTATTTTAGTATTATTTATGGAAAAAGACCTTCTCTTTAGTAGTATCTTAGCAAAAATTAGATTTTAGATGGATTTTACCAACCCCCTGGTTTATGGAGTGCCTTGTTTTATAGCTTTTATTTTATTGGAGCTTACCTATAGTAAAACACATGGCGATGACGACTTATATAATTGGAAAGACTTGGCGGCAAGTGGATTTATGGGAATAGGTTCCGCTATTATTGCTCCGTTGATAAAAGTGATTTCTGCTATTGTGCTGTTTGAGTTTGTTTATGGAATATTTAATCCAGAAATCAATGGGGTAAGAACCAATATTATGGGGTACGAATCTTTTGGTTATGCTTGGTTTGTTTGGCTATTGTGTCAATTAGCGGATGATTTTACCTACTATTGGTTTCATAGGGCCAATCATGAAATAAGAATTCTGTGGGCAGCACATATTGTACACCATTCATCAGATAATTTTAATTTAGGTACAGCTGTGAGAAACGGGTGGTTTACCATCTTGTACAAACCTTTGTTTTATATGTGGATGCCAGCAATTGGTTTTCCTCCAGAAATGGTAGTGGTCTGTTTAGGAATAGAGGCCTTGTGGCAATTTCAATTGCACTCTGTTTATATTCCAAAAATGGGTTTTATCGAAAAATTTATGAACACCCACACCATGCACCAAGTGCACCATGCACAAAATGTGGAGTATTTGGATAAAAACCATGGTGGTTTCTTAAACATTTTTGACAAATTGTTTGGCACTTGGAAAGAATTGGATGATGATATTGATGTAAAATATGGTGTAATCCATGCACCTGAATCCTATAACCCTGTTGTAATATTAACCCATGAGTTCAAGGATATTTGGAACGACACCAAAAAATCCAAAAAACTTTCCCATAAGCTTATGTACATCTTTGGACCTCCTGGATGGAGCCATGATGGCAGTACCATGACGGTAAAGCAGCAGCAGCGTATGTTTAAGGAAGAAAAATCCAAAAACCCAGAAGTTGCTTTTAGTAGGCCTAATTAGAATTTAATGTTTTTCAGTTTATGCAGGCCAAGTTGAATTATAATCAGTGTGGAGCCAGTTTTTATTCTTTTAACTCCCTTATTTGCTGTCTGGCGTATTCCCTAGCTCTTTCATCTCCATATTTTGCCGTCTTTTCATAATACTCAATAGCTTTTTTCTTATCCCCTTTAAGTTTGTATCCTTGAGCAATATTTCCAAGTACTATAAAGTCTTTTGGATTAATTTTTTCAGCTCGTAGTAGAGGTTTAATTCCTTTGTCAAATTCTCCAGTTAACAAATATGTAATTGATAGGTTTGATAAACTCTCAATATGATTTGGGTAAAATTTCAAAACAGAACTAGCAATTTCTCGCATATTCTTAAGCAGGTTATCATTTCCCGTATCATATAATTGCAATTGATAGTTTTGAATATCTAAAAGAAATTCTTTTTCCCCTCCTGCATATTTTTCATTGTTTGTCCAGCTCCAACTATTTTGATTCTTAGACGAATGCTCAATTGTTTTAATTATTTCCGAAGTAAAACTTTTCCAGTCCGAAATTTGTCCAAAGACATATATTTTACCAAATCTCATATCAAGTCGATTAGGATATAGTATAATGCCTTCATCTATTTTGTCCAGTCCTTTTTTTAACTCACTTTGGTTATAATTAATTTGACTTCCAATGTAACCAGCCGTTTGGTTTGTGCTGTCTTTTAACATATAACTTTCTCCATTCGGAGGAGTGGTTGTTAAAGAGACTAATTCTTGTCTTGATTTGGTAAAATAATAATTAAAATAATTTGTAAAAAGTTCCGCATCTTTTGGGCTTTCGGATTGCCACTTTTTTAAAACCTTTAACTGGCCTAATGTATCGTTGGTTTCACAATATTGTTGAAATTCCGCTTGATAATCTTGACTAAGTACAATTTGTGATATTAAAACAAAAACTAAAGCTCCATATATTTTTATCATTCTTGCTTTATTAAATAGGCTCTAACGTAATTATATATAAGATACTATCTAGATTTACTTGTAACCTTCACCAAAATTTAATTAGGCATTGTCTTCTACCACATCATTTTTACGAATTCTCATATTAAAGAACTCTACCAGTAAAGAGAATGCTATGGCAAAGTATAAATATCCTTTTGGAATGGTGCCCACTTCATTTCCAAAAACAACCAAATGGGATATATGGGCTGCTTCTGCTATCAGCATAAAACCAATAAGAATTAGGAAAGAAAGTCCCAACACTTGTATAGAAGGGTGTTTGTTTACAAATTGCCCAACAGGATTGGCAAACAACATCATAATAATTACGGAAACTACTACAGCAATTACCATTAAGACCAAAGCATCATTGGGGTTGGGAGATATCCCATTGGTCATACCAATGGCAGTCAAAATGGAATCAAAAGAAAAAACAATGTTAATGACGGTTATTTGAACAATGGCATTCCTTAATGATGTGGACCTATGTTTTGTGACCTCCCGTTCGTCATGACCCTTATCCTCAATTTTTTCATGTATTTCTTTTGTGCTTTTGTACAATAGAAACAATCCCCCTAAAAACAATATTAAGGCTTGCCAGCTAATCCCACCATGTATCCACGATTTATCAAGTATCCAAAATGGTTTTTTCAAAGATGTCAGTAGCGAAATTCCAAATAATAAGAGTATTCTCATTACCATGGCCAATATCAAACCTATGTTGGTAGCTTTTTTCTGCTGGGCTTTTTCTAATTTGCCCGCAGCAATAGAGATAAAGATAATGTTATCTATACCCAAAACTATTTCCAAAAAAGTTAATGTCAATAGAGCTATCCAGGCATCTGGACTGGTGAAAATTTCGAACATGGTTAGTTAGTTTTAATGACTGTTCCTTTAGATTTTTTTGGGTCTCCCACAATGTTGTACTCAAAAATATAAGAATTTTTGGTTGTGGACAATATTTTCATGTGTATTGATTTTTCCTCAGCCATGTACTTTGGATTCAGTTTCTTTACAATGTATTCACAATCATTGATCCACCTTACAGAGGATGTATCTGCCTTGCCATTAAAATAATCAATTTCAATTTCATTGGTTCTCACAAAAGTCGTGGTTTGTTCCTCTCCATTGATTTCTGATGTAAATGTAAAAGTGCCCGTTTTAAAATCTTTACATTCCCTTTGGGGTTCGTAACATGAGGCTAATAGTAAGAGAATAAAAAGTAAGCTTGTTCTTATAACTGTCATGTAACAAAATAAGGCAATAACTTTTAAATTATACATCTTATGGCATTATAAAATATTTAGCAGTTATTTTTGTCTTTAAACAAAGGCTGTAAATATGTTGGATTATAATGCCATAAAAGAAGAATCGGTTACTGGGCGGTATATTACGCACCACAAGATTGCCCCTTTCTTAGATAACTTATCTTCAAATTTCATTGTAAAACAAATTGGAGAGTCGGTTAAAAACAATCCCATTTATTCTATTGAGTATGGTAATGGAGATATTAACATCTTAATGTGGTCCCAAATGCACGGCAATGAATCCACTACTACCCGTGCTCTTTTGGATTTTCTAAACTTCTTGGATACAGATCATGAAATCGCACTAACCATAAAGGCCAGTTGTAGTTTGACCATTGTTCCTATTTTAAATCCTGATGGGGCAGAGGCATATACTCGCGTAAATGCAAATTTGGTAGACTTAAATAGGGATGCACAAAACCTTACCCAACCAGAAAGTCTTGTATTAAGGAACCTATATAATGAAATTCAACCTCATTTTTGCTATAATTTGCATGGACAACGTACCATTTTTAATGTTGGTAAATCCCCCAAACCCGCTACAATTTCTTTTCTAACACCTTCCCAAGATGAAGAACGAAGTATTACCCCGAGTAGGATAAGAAGCATGCAGATAATAGCCACTATGAACAATGCTTTACAGAAGCATATTCCTCATCAAGTGGGTAGATATGATGATTCTTTTAATGCAAATTGTGTGGGTGATACCTTCCAAATGTTGAATACCCCCACTATTTTATTTGAAGCTGGGCATTACCACAATGACTATGGGCGAGAATTTACCAGAGAGTACATATTTTATGCTTTGGTATCTGGAACACATGCTATTGGCCTAAAAAATTATGACGGCTATTCCGATAAAGATTACTTTGAAATTCCTGAAAATGGAAAACTGTTTTTTGATGTATTAATAGCAAACCCGCATTTAATTGACGTTAAATTTGAAGGTAACGCCAGAATTGGAATATTGTATAAAGAAGTTTTAAAAGACAATACAGTATGTTTTGAACCATATATTGCCGAAATGGGAGAATTAGCCAATTATTATGGGCATAGCGTTTATGATTGTTCCAAAGAAACTGATCTTAAGGAACTAAAAAAGGAATCCGTATTGATGCAGATTTTGAAATAATTCGTTTTATTCAACCTATTCCTCGTTCTATTGCACTTTTTGTAAAAAAAAACAAGATTTGTTGAATTTAATTTTTCAATGTGTTATTTTCGCTTAAAATATCATTAAAATATGAGCAAAGTAAAACTAGACGAAATTGACCACCAAATTCTGGACATGTTAATTGACAATACCAGAACACCATTTACTGATATAGCTAAAAAATTATTGATATCTGCTGGAACCGTACATGTCAGGGTAAAAAAGATGGAAGAAGCAGATATTATAAAAGGTTCCTCATTAACATTGGATTATATTAAATTGGGATATGCTTTTATTGCTTACGTTGGTATATACTTGGAAAAAACACATCAGACCAAATTTGTACTGGAAAGATTAAATCAAATACCATATGTTACCGTTGCGCATATAACAACAGGTAAGTTTAATATCTTTTGTAAAATTAGGGCAAGGGATACAACACATGCAAAGAACATTATTTTCAAAATTGACGACATTGATGGCATAAGTAGAACGGAGACCATGATTTCTTTGGAAGAAAGCATTAATGACAAAAAGCGTTTGATGCACACAATATTTAATGAACTATAGCATATTATTTTAAAATAAATTCAATTAAATCCTATGCCTTTCTGTGTATAGGATTTTTTTATTCGTACTATGAAACTATCAGAATTACAACCCTATGAATTCGAAGCTTTTTATGGCACATATTTAGGCACATTAAATAAAGAGTCTGATTTACTTGATGAATTTAATAAGGGGAAGGATGATTTAATTCAATTTATGGATACGTTGCCCGCAGACAAATTTTTGCATAATTATGATGTAGGGAAATGGACCATTGCAGAAGTACTCCTTCATATTATTGATACAGAGCGTATATTTCTTTATAGGGCATTGCGTTTTGGAAGGGGAGATACAACACCATTAGCAGGGTTTGAGCAAGATGATTATGTTCTTGGGTCCAACGCTAATGAAAGGAGTATAGAGGATTTAAAAGATGAATATACCGCTGTTCGGGATTCTAGTATTGCCCTGTTTAAGCATTTTACAGAAGAGCAATTACGATTTTCTGGAACAGCTAGTAACCTTACATGGAGTGTAGCAGGTCTAGGCTTCGCCATCTCGGGCCACCAAAAGCACCATCTTACAATACTAAACGAAAGATATTTATAACTTTTTAATCCATTTCCTCATCCAGTTCCCGTTCTAGGTTAATTTCAAGAACAGAATCATCGGATAAAGAGCTTTCAGTTTCCTCAGTGGTTGGTTTTACCTCTAATTCTTTTTCAATTGCATCATCAAAGTTCGCAATGAAGTTAGAAAGGCTTTTACTTATTTTAACAAGATAAAGAACATCTTTAGTTTTTAATTCAACAGCCTCTACTATTTCGCCTTTAGAATTTTTAAAAGCAATAATGTCATCATCACCATATCCATGTGGATAGGTGTCTATCAATAAAGCCCCAATCTCATGGTTTAGCTTTTTGTAATCAATTAATACTCGCATCATAATTTAGTTGGTTTTGTTAATCCTTTCTAAACTATAAATTATTTCTCTTTAGTAGCGTAAAGAGTTGTAAAACAAGTATTTTAGTATATGTAGAACTTATTCTTGATAGTATTCAAATGATTCTTTGAACAATTCATGGGGAACTTGAACATCAATTGCAGTTTCTCCTATGGCTGTAAGCAATACAAAATTGATGTTTCCATGGCTATTTTTCTTATCGAACTTCAATAGTTCAAGAATACTTTTAATGTCTTCGGATGAGAAGTCAACTTTCTTGTATCTGGATGAGAACTCCTTTTTTATATCAACCAATTCTTTCTCACTAAGGTTGGTAAGTTTGTAAGATAAAAAAGCTTCCAATATCATTCCAATTGCAATAGCTTCTCCGTGTAACAATAGTTCATGCTCATCACTTTCCAGAAAATAAGATTCTATGGCATGGCCCAGTGTGTGTCCATAATTCAATATTTTTCTCAAGCTCTGCTCCGTTGGGTCTTGGAGTACAACCTCGTTTTTCATTACTACAGATTCATAAATTAATGCATCCAAATCGGTATAGGACGTAACATTTTTTAACTGTTCCCAATACTCCATACTCTTTAATAATCCGTGTTTCAACATTTCTGCAAAACCACTTTGTAATTGTCTTTCTTCCAAAGTTTCCAAGAAGTTAGAAACCACTAACACCATTATGGGCTGGTTAATGACTCCTACTTGATTTTTTAAAGGGCCAAGGTCCACTCCTGTCTTTCCACCTACGGATGCGTCTACCATGGACAATAGGGTAGTGGGCACATTAATGAAATCTATTCCTCTTTTAAAGGTAGATGCCACAAACCCCCCAAGATCGGTAATTACCCCACCTCCTAGATTTATCATTAGGCTTTTTCTATCGGCATCCAGTTCGGACAGGACTTCCCATACTTGGGAGCAGGTTTCAATGTTTTTATGAATTTCACCAGCTTCAATCTCTATGATTTCAAACTCACATGCAACCGAAATGTTGGACATAAATTTTGGGAGACAGTACTCATGGGTGTTTTCGTCAACTAAAATGAAAACTTTGGAATAATTTGCATTTTCCAAATGCTCATTAAGCATAGAATAAGCTACTGCATTAAAATGAACGGCATAGGAGGAAGAGGTAATAGAATCCATTTTCTAAAGATTAAGCCTACAAAATAAAGGTTATTTTTATTGATAAGAATACTATTTCTGTAATTATATTTGATTCCTAACAATTTTAAATAAATGCGAGAAATTTTTGAAAATACAAAAACAGCTTTTGCCCTAAAGACCGATTCTGAATTGGAACGTGCATATTTTTTATTTAAAATGATAGCCAATGAACCCTTGGTGAAAATTGGAACTATTGCCACTAATTTTGCAATAAAGGCCCATCTACCTGTTGAGGGATTAATACGAGCTACAGTTTTTGATCATTTCTGTGGTGGGGTAAATGAGGAAGATTGTTTGCCTCTTATAGATAAAGTGTATGAAAAAGGAGTGTGCTCGGTCCTGGATTATTCTGTTGAGGGAAAGGAAGAAGAAGCCCAATTTGATTTAGCATTAAACAAAATCCTGCATATTCTAAATTTTGTTAAGGAGAAAGATGCCATACCTTTTGCTGTTTTTAAGCCCACGGGTTTTGGAAGATTTAAACTTTTTGAAAAAGTAAGCGCAAATAAGGAACTTACCAGTATAGAAGAGGATGAATGGCAAAGAGTTGTCCATAGGTTTGATGTAGTATGTAAAAAGGCCTATGACATGGATGTGTGCCTTTTGGTAGACGGAGAAGAGAGTTGGATGCAGGATGCGGCAGACCAATTGATTGAAATAATGATGCAGAAATACAACAAAAAAAAGGCAATTGTTTTTAACACCTTGCAGATGTACAGATGGGATAGAATGGACTATTTAGAGAGTTTACGGGAAAAGGCCGTTAAAAACAATTTTAAAATAGGCATGAAAGTAGTACGTGGGGCCTATATGGAAAAGGAAAAGAAAAGGGCAGAAGAAATGAAATACCCCAACCCTATTTGTGCAACCAAAAAGGCTACAGATGATAATTTTAATAATGTAATTTCATATATAGTGGAACATTTGGATGTTATTTCAATTTTTGCCGGTACACATAATGAAGAGAGTTCATACAAATTAATGGAACTAATGGAATCCAAAAGCATTGACAACAATGATGAAAGGGTGTGGTTTGGACAGTTATTTGGTATGAGCGACCATATCTCTTTTAATCTGGCAAGCAAGGGATACAATGTTGCTAAATATTTGCCTTTTGGGCCTGTAAAGGATGTAATGCCCTATTTAATTAGAAGGGCCGAAGAAAATACATCCGTAGCTGGCCAGACTAACAGGGAATTGGAATTATTAAAAAAGGAGCGTTTAAGAAGGAAGATTTAGTTTAGTTATATTCCAAGCTCTTCACCAACAATTTAGCCGTACAATTGTCAACCTTTAAGAAAGCATCTTTCCCATTAACTTCTCCCTCTATTAAATAGCTTTTGCAGGGATTGGTTTTTGTGTTGCTTTTCCCAAAGTCAATATCCCCATTGGTGAAGAAGTTGGCTATTTCCAAGGAATCCAATTTCTTTTCTTGGAGCATTTTATTAATTTCATCTGAGTAGAACAACGGTTTGGAACGCATATCCTTTAATACCCTACAATTAGGAAAATAACAGAACTCAACTCCAGTTTCTTCAGATTTTTTCTTTAAGAAAAGTGTTAAGAAAACAATTCCTATAGATAGTCCCACGAGGTAAAATCCAATTCTTTTTAACAATGCCATTTTTAAAAAATAAGAAAGTTGATATCACTATAAGAAAGGTCAAACCATTCTCCTACAGATTTATTGGTAAGAATGCCGTGATACATATATAAACCGTTTCTTAGACCTTTATCAAAGCGTAAGGAATTTTCCAGTCCACCATCTTCCCCAATTTTCAACAAATAGGGTGTAAAAATATTACTGATGGAAATAGAAGACGTTTTAGGGTATCTAGATGGAATATTAGGAACTCCATAATGGACAACGCCCGATTTAATAATTGTGGGTTTTGCATGGGTTGTAACTTCACTGGTTTCAAAACAACCTCCCATATCAATACTCACATCAATAACAACGGCACCTTTTTTCATATGTTCCACCATGGTACTGGATACCACGACAGGCGATCGGTCTTTTCCTCGTGTTGCACCAATGGCAACATCACAACGTTTTAATGCTTTTAGTAAATTTTTAGGTTGAATAGTGGAAGTATAAACCGTCTGCTTTAAATTAGTTTGTATGTTTCGCAATTTGGTGATGGAATTGTCAAAGACTTTAACGTTGGCTCCCAGACCAATTGCCGAACGTGCTGCAAATTCCCCTACAGTTCCAGCGCCAATAATGACCACTTCAACAGGAGGAACTCCACTGATATTTCCAAACATTAGGCCATTTCCATTATTAGTAGTGGCCATAATTTCTGAGGCAATCAAAACAGAAGAAATACCGGCAATTTCACTTAAGGAACGTACGGCAGGATATTTACCCTCCTCATCCCTAATGTATTCAAAAGCAATGGCCGTAATCCTTTTTTTTGCCAATTCCTCAAAATATCCTTTGGACTGCGTTTTAATTTGTAATGCAGAAATCACAGTAGTCTGTGGGTTGATCAATTGAATTTCCGAAAGGGTAGGAGGCTCAACCTTTAAAAGTAGGGGGCAAGAAAAAACTTTTTTTCTATCCTTAGTTATTTCGGCACCCGCATTGGTATAATCAATATCCGTGTAATCTGCACCTTCACCAGCACCAGATTCTATCAACACTCTATGCCCATGTGCCGTAATGGCATTAATGGCATCTGGGGTTAGACAGATTCTTTTTTCCTGGTATTGGTTTTCCTTTGGAATACCAATAAATAGTTCTCCTTTTTGTTTTAAAACTTCTAGGGTTTCCTCTTGTGGGAGTAATTGTTGCTTGCTAAACGGTGAAGTGGGTTGATTCATATACGTAATCTATGACTTCTATAAATTAACAGAAATCAATATAGTCAAAATTACGATTTTTTTAATCATCTAAGCCTTCTTCTCTTAAACGCTCTCTTTCTTTAAGTTCTTTGAGTTCTGCATCCATGGCATCCAAATCTATACCATGAACATATTTATCATAAAGTTTTACCCTAATAAAGTAAACAAAGGGTATAATTACCATACATACCGGCAATAACCACAAAACATTTTCTGTATCAACAAATAAATCCTCCGAGTATACTACCTCAAAGATTTGAAAAGCATACATTGTAATAGGAATCAAAATAATGTGATACCACCAATGTTTACATGTGAAAAACCAAATTATGAACAAATAAAAAGGAACTAATTTACCTAACAAAAACCATACATAAGTACTAAGATCCAAAAAACCATTACGGTCTAAGGTAAACCATAAAATTTTCAAAGTAGCATTGGGATCCTCAGAAACATATTCATGCATCTTGAAAACAAAAGGGGAAATAATAATAAAGAATACTATAAATGAATCTATGATTATTTTCTTCCTTGCTCTACTACCTTGATCAGTAATTCTTCGTTTCATACTCACATTGAAATTCATTTCAACTAGAGAAACGAAAAAAAGGGCAATTTATTGATTGCCCTTTCAAAATATTTTATAAGAAACTAAAGTTGATTAGTTATTTTTGTTACTTTTTCTCACTTTACTTTTGTCAACACCTTGCTCATAGGTATTATCATCTGCAGTATTAGGAGTACAAGAAACTGCTGTTAAAGAAAGAACTGCGCATGTCATTAATCCAAATAAAATTCTTTTCGTGTTCATCATCATGAGGGTTTTTAGTTTAAAGATTTGATTCATTTTCATTACAAATATAGTTAAAAAACTTTTTTCTATTTGCATTTCACCTGTAAAAATAAACACTTTAACGTAAAAAAAAAGCATTTAATCGATTTTTTTACATTTCATCGAAAAATATACAATAAAACCAACGGTATTACGATGAATCTTTAATTTGAATTTAATCTAAAATAGTTAGTTTTCGGGTATTGGGACTTAGAATTTCTATGTAAACCTCTGTTTTATCGTTTGGGAGTAAGGATTTTACCATCTCTGGCCACTCAATCAATATCCAAGCATCAGCACTTAAATAATCTTCCAAACCTAAATCAAGGGCTTCCGTTTCATTATTTAATCTATAAAAATCAAAATGATAGGCCAATAAATCACCTGTCTTACCATTATACTCATTTACAATTCCATAAGTGGGGCTATTGGGATTGTCCATACTTCCCAATTCTTTTATGAATTCTTTTATCAAAGTGGTTTTGCCGGCCCCCATTTCACCATAAAAGCATATGGTTTTGGACTTAGCCTTTATGATTATTTGTTTTACAACTTCTTGTAGCTGGCCCTCTGTGTAAGTAATCTGCATTTAAATTATCTTGGATCTAAAACTATAAAGGGAATAATCATTTCTTCTAACGATACACCCCCATGCTGGTACGTATTTCTATAATAACCCACATAATGGTTGTAATTATTTGGGTAGGCAAAGAATAGGTCGTTCTTGGCAAAAATATAGGAACTACTCATATTAATGCTTGGCAAATGTATTTCTTTTGGATTTTTGGAAGCTAAAACATCTTTGTCATTATAACTTAAGCTACGTCCCGTTTTATAACGTAGATTAAGGCTGGTTTCTTTATCACCCACTACTTTGGAAGGCTGCTTTACATTAATAGTGCCATGATCTGTTGTGATAATTAATTTTAGTCCCATAGCCTGCGCTTGCTGAATAATTTCCAATAAAGGAGAGTTCTTAAACCAACTAAGCGTTAAGGACCTGTAGGCCTTATCATTGGACGCCAACTCTTTTATGACCTCCATTTCGGTTCTGGAATGCGAGAGCATATCCACAAAATTGTAAACAATTACTGTTAAATCGTTGTCTTTTTGTGACTTAAAATTCTGTGATAGGTTTTTACCTTGTTTAAGACTGCTTATTTTATGGTACTCCCATTTAAAATCCAGTCCAAGGCGTTTGATCTGTTCTCCCAAAAACTTGTCTTCAAAAAGATTTTTACCCCCTTCATCCGTATCATTTTTCCACCATTCTGGATACTTTTTTTCCATGTCAAGGGGAGTCAATCCAGAAAAAATGGCATTCCTGGCGTATTGGGTTGCTGTGGGCAAAATACTATAGTAGGGTTTTTCCTTACTCTTTTTATAATATGCATTTAAGCCTTCTTCAAAAGCAAACCATTGGTCATATCTTAAATTATCTATGACCACCAATAATGTTTTATTGTTCTTTATTTCTGGATAAATCCATTCCTTGAAAAGTGTGTGGGACATTACGGGGCCATCGTCAGAATTAAACCAATCCCTATAATTGTTGTCCACAAATTTTCCAAAATGATTATTGGCCTCTACTTTTTGCGATTCCAATATTTCGAACATACTGGAGTCCTCTATTTCTTCCAGTTGTAATTCCCAATAAATAAGTTTTTTATAGAGTTCTGCCCATTCTTCGTAGGTATTTACCATAGATAAATCCATAGCAATTTTCCTAAATTCCTGCTGATAATTGGAAGTGGTTTTCTCTGACACCAATCTGGAATTATCCAGGTTCTTTTTAAGGGACAACAATATTTGGTTTGGGTTTACCGGCTTAATAAGGTAGTCGGCTATTTTGGAGCCAATGGCCTCTTCCATAATATATTCTTCCTCACTTTTTGTAATCATTACAACTGGGAGCGTGGTATCTATAGTTTTAATTTCAGTAAGGGTTTCAAGCCCAGATATTCCAGGCATATTTTCATCCAAAAAAACAATATCAAATCTATTCTGAGCTATTTCTTCCAAGGCCTCCTGTCCACTTTTACACGTAGTCACTTGGTAATTTTTTCCTTCCAAAAAAAGGATGTGGGGCTTCATGTATTCTATTTCATCATCTACCCAAAGTATTGTGATCTTGCTCATATAGTACTTATATTTGTTCTGTAAAAGAAACCTGTTTTGATAGAATCAAACAAACTTAAATTTTTCAACGATCCAATTTACGGATTTATTAGAATACCCAACGCTTTAGTTTACAGCCTTATTGAAGAACCTTATTTTCAACGTCTTCGTAGAATTTCGCAAATGGGAATGTCCTATTTGGTCTATCCAGGTGCTCATCACACACGTTTTCACCATGCATTGGGAAGTATGCACCTCATGGAAAAAGCGGTGCAAGTACTTCGTTTGAAGGATGTTGAAATTACAACCGAGGAAGAAGATGGGTTGTTGGTTGCCATTCTTTTGCACGATATTGGCCATGGACCCTTTTCCCATGCCATGGAACATAGCATAGTTTCTGGAATTGCACATGAGGAAATTTCTCTCCATTTTATGGAAAAACTTAATATGAAGTTTAACGGAAGTTTAACCCTTGCTCTAGAGATATTCAAAGGAATCTATCCAAAAAAGTTTCTAAATCAGTTAGTCTCCAGTCAACTGGACATGGATAGATTGGATTATTTAAAGCGAGATAGCTTCTATACTGGGGTTGCCGAAGGCAATATTAATTCAGAACGTCTAATTACCATGCTAAATGTTCATAATGGGGAACTGGTTGTAGAAGAAAAAGGAATTTATTCGGTGGAAAAATTCTTAATGGCACGCCGTTTTATGTATTGGCAAGTTTATTTGCACAAAACTTCATTGGTAGCCGAGCAGCTGTTGTCAAAAATTTTTGATAGGGTTAAGGAATTAATGGAAAAAGAAAATACCATTCAATGTAGTGAGGCTTTATACTACTTTTTAAACAACAAGATATCCCAGCAAAATTTTGATGACAACGTACTTCAAAAATTTGCGCAATTGGATGATGTGGATATTCTAAGCGCTATTAAATCATGGCAAAGCCATCCCGATTTTGTGCTTTCTAAGTTGTGTAGAATGCTAATTGACCGGAAATTATTGGAAATAAAATTAAAAAATAAGCCTCTAAATAGACCTAAGTTCGATGAACGTTTTAAAACCATAAAAAAGCGACATAATTTAAGTGATGAAGATACCTCCTACTTTGTGTTTAAGGGAGAAATAAAAAACAGGGCCTATGACCAAGAGAAACAGAACATAAATATTTTAAAGCCCAATAAAAAATTAATAGATGTTGCCAAGGCATCCGACCACTTAAACTTAAAAGCCTTATCAAATACAGTTACAAAATATTATATGTGCTATCCCAAAGAATCTGTTTGACAATTTTTCTTACTTTTGTGTTCCATCACGATAAAAACATAAGAATTGAAATTCACTGCTAGCCAGATTGCGGGTATCTTAGAGGGAGAAGTAGAAGGAAACCCGGAAATATCCGTTGACAAACTAGCTAGAATAGAAGAGGGAGAAGCTGGTTCCTTAACTTTTCTTTCTAATCCAAAATATACTCCATATATATACACTACAGAGGCATCCATCACCATTGTTAGTAAAGATTTTGTGCCAGAGCACAACCTTAATACAACATTGATAAAAGTGGATGATGCTTATCAATCCTTTTCTAAATTGCTTGAGTATTATGATCAGGTTAAGAACTATAAAGACGGAATTGAAACACCTGTATTTATTTCTGAAACCGCTGTCTATGGTGAAGGCCATTATATAGGCGCGTTTGCATATATTGGGAATGATGTGGTATTGGGCAAAAACGTAAAAATATATCCAAACGTATATATAGGTGATAAGGTCACCCTGGGTGATAATGTGGTAGTTTTTGCTGGAGCTAAAATATACTCAGAAACGGTAATTGGTAATAATTGTGTTATTCATAGTGGGGCCATTATTGGTGCAGATGGTTTTGGTTTTGCTCCAAATTCAAATGGTGAGTACACCAAAATACCACAAACAGGAAATGTAATTCTAGAAGACAACGTAGATGTTGGCGCAGGTACAACTATAGATAGGGCCACAATGGGTTCTACAATATTAAGAAAAGGAGCTAAATTGGATAATCAAATACAGATTGCACATAATGTTGAAATTGGTGAAAATACTGTAATTGCGGCTCAGACGGGTGTGGCTGGATCCACTAAAATTGGAAAAAATTGCATGATTGGTGGCCAAGTGGGTATTGTGGGCCATATTGTAATAGGTGACCGTGTAAAAATCCAAGCGCAATCTGGGATAGGAAGAAATGTAAAAGATGATGAAATCCTTCAGGGGTCTCCAGCATTAAATTATGGCGATTATAATAAATCCTACGTGCATTTTAAAAACCTTCCCCAAACCATTAAAAAGGTAAACCAACTGGAAAAGAAGATAAATGATAATTAAGACGACCCAAAAACAGCAAACGATTGCCAAAGAAATAAGCCTTACAGGCGTAGGGCTGCACACTGGCAAAAATGTGACCATGAAAATTGTCCCAGCTCCAGAGAACCATGGATATGCTTTTAAAAGAGTGGATTTGGATGGAGAGCCTATTATCGAGGCGGATGCAAATTATGTAGTAAATACACAAAGGGGTACTAATCTTGAAAAAAGAGGAGTAAAGATTCAAACGTCCGAACATGTGCTTGCGGCCTTGGTAGGATTGGAAATAGACAATGTTATAATAGAATTGGATGAATCTGAACCTCCCATTATGGATGGTTCTTCAAAGTTCTTTGTTGAAGCGTTGGAGAAGGCCGGTATTGTTGAGCAAGATGCTGAAAGGGAAGTATATGTAGTTAAGGAAGTACTGTCCTATAAGGATGAGGAAACTGGCAGTGAAATCACTGTAATTCCTTCTGATACATACCAAGTTACCACTATGGTTGACTTTGGAACCAAAGTGTTGGGCACACAAAATGCTACATTGGAAAAGTTGTCTGATTTTAAGACAGAAATTGCAGATGCCCGTACTTTTAGTTTTTTACATGAACTGGAAACACTTTTGGAACATGGTCTTATTAAAGGAGGCGATTTAAATAATGCTATTGTTTATGTGGACAAAGAAATATCTGAAGCCACAATGAAAAAACTTGAAAAAGTTTTTAATAAAGAAAAGCTCTCTGTAAAACCAAATGGAATTTTGGATAATTTAACACTGCACCAACCCAACGAAGCAGCAAGGCACAAATTATTAGATGTAATTGGTGATTTGGCATTGGCGGGAACAAGGATTCAAGGTAAAGTAATTGCTAATAAACCAGGGCATTTTGTAAACACTCAATTTGCAAAAAAACTTTCTAAAATCATTAAGCTGGAAAAGAGGAACAACGTTCCTTCCTATGATATAAAACAACCTCCATTGATGGACGTGGTCCAGATTATGGAAAAGTTACCGCATAGACCTCCATTTTTACTGGTAGATAAAATTCTTGAACTTTCGGAAACCCATGTTGTTGGTTTAAAGAATGTTACTATGAACGAGCCATTTTTTGTTGGTCATTTTCCGGGAGCTCCTGTAATGCCGGGGGTTCTGCAACTAGAGGCTATGGCCCAAACAGGTGGAATATTGGTATTGAACACAGTACCTGATCCAGAAAACTATTTAACGTATTTGCTTAAAATTGATAAAGTTCGTTACAAACAACAAGTTGTCCCTGGGGATACACTTATATTTAAATTGGATTTAATGTCGCCTATAAGACGGGGTCTTTGTCAAATGCATGCAAGGGCATTTGCAAATGACAAACTTGTTTCAGAGGCAGAAATTATGGCCCAAATAATTAAAGTAAAATAATAGTTATGAATCAGCCACTGGCATATATTCATCCCGGAGCAAAAATTGCTAAAAACGTAGTAGTAGAGCCTTTTACCACTATACATAATAATGTTACCATAGGGCAGGGAACCTGGATAGGTTCCAACGTCACCATAATGGAAGGTGCAAGAATTGGAAAAAACTGTAATATTTTTCCTGGAGCCGTAATTTCCGCTCCACCACAGGATCTTAAATATGAAGGGGAAGAAACAACCGTTATTATTGGAGACAATACCACTATTCGTGAATGTGCTACCATAAATAAAGGTACTGCGGATAGAATGAAAACGATAATTGGAAAAAATTGTTTAATTATGGCATATTGCCATATAGCACACGATTGTTTTATAGGGGATAACTGTATTTTCTCCAATAATTCCACGCTGGCAGGCCATGTTACCATTGGTGATAATGTTATCTTGGCAGGATTGGTTGCTGTGCATCAATTCGTCTCCATTGGCAATCATGCATTTGTAACAGGGGGCTCTTTGGTACGTAAAGATGTTCCTCCTTATGTAAAAGGGGCAAGGGAACCTATGTCCTATGTTGGGATAAATTCTGTTGGCCTAAGGAGAAGAGGTTTTATATCAGAAAAAATAAGAGAAATTCAGAATATATATAGAATATTGTATCAAAAGAATTACAACAATTCCCAAGCTGTTCAGATTATTGAGGCAGAAATGGAAGCTACTCCAGAGCGAGACGAAATTTTACAATTTATTAGAGATTCCCAACGAGGAATTATGAAAGGTTATTTTAGCACAAATTAAAGTATATGGCATCAACATCAGATATTAGAAAAGGTCTTTGTATTAAATACAATCATGACATTTATAAAATAATAGAGTTTTTACATGTAAAGCCAGGAAAAGGTCCCGCTTTTGTTAGAACTAAGCTTAAAAGTGTTACTTCTGGAAAAGTAATTGACAATACATTCTCTGCAGGTCATAAAATTGATGATGTTCGTGTGGAGACGCGTTCTTATCAATATTTATATGCAGAAGGTGAGACTTATCATTTTATGAATACCGATGATTACAATCAAATTACCCTGCAAGAAAGTTCTTTGGATGCACCTGGGCTATTAAAAGAAGGAGAGGTTGTAACCATTCTTTTTAATACTGAGGATAGTATGCCCTTGTCTGTAGATATGCCAGCAAGTGTTGTTTTGGAAGTTACGTATACAGAACCGGGAGTAAAAGGAAATACTGCTACCAATGCTACCAAACCAGCGACTGTTGAAACAGGAGCTGAAGTAAATGTTCCTTTGTTCATAAATGAGGGAGATAAAATTAAGGTTGATACGGAGAAGGGAGTCTATATGGAAAGAGTAAAAGAATAATTTTTATAAATAGATGAAATTCCCAACTCGCCAAACCCTTAAACAAATTGCTACCCTTATAGCTTCCGATTATGTTGGTTCTGATGATTTTCCAGTGTTGGGAATGAATGAGATTCATGTTGTGGAACCTGGAGACATTGTTTTTGTGGACCATCCTAAATATTATTCTAAGGCCCTAGAATCAAAGGCTACTGTAGTTTTGATAAATAAACAGGTTGTGTGTCCCGAGGGAAAGGCTTTATTGATTTCTGATGACCCTTTTCGAGATTTTAATAAACTTACACAGGTTTTTAATCCCTTTAAAAGTTCTAATGAATCTATATCATCTTCCTCAAAAATTGGAAAGAATACGGTAATTCAGCCAAATGTATTCATTGGAAATAATGTAGAAATTGGCGATGACTGTATTATACATTCAAATGTCTCTATTTATGATAATTGTGTGATTGGCAATAATGTAACCATACATGCAGGCACTGTTCTTGGAGCAGATGCTTTTTATTATAAGAATAGACCAAACGGATTTGATAAGTTAATATCTGGGGGAAGAGTTGTTGTTCAAGATTATGTTGATATTGGGGCTTTGTGTACAATAGATCGTGGAGTTACTGGTGATACAACTATAAAAGAGGGTTCTAAGTTGGACAACCAAGTTCAAGTTGGTCATGATACGGTAATTGGGAAAAAGTGTTTAATTGCTTCCCAAACAGGAATAGCCGGCTGTGTTATAGTAGAGGACGAAGTTACCCTTTGGGGCCAAGTTGGGGTTACAAGCGGTATTACCATTGGAAAAAAAGCAGTTGTTCTTGCCCAAACAGGTATTGCCAAATCCCTTGAAGGAGGTAAAAGTTATTTTGGGAGCCCAGCAGAGGAAGCGAGAGAAAAATTGAAACAATTGGCCAATGTTAAAAAAATTCCTAACATAATTAAAAAATTAGAAAATTAAATAAGCAAACGAATACTTTAAAATTCATTTGTAAACCTATATTTTTGCACTGCTTAAAAAACCAATAAACAATGAGTGTTCTAGTAAATAAAGATTCCAAAATAATAGTACAAGGCTTTACGGGTAGTGAAGGAACATTTCACTCCGAGCAAATGATCGAATATGGCACCAACATCGTTGGAGGTGTAACTCCCGGTAAAGGAGGTCAAGAACACTTGGGAAAACCAGTATTTAATACGGTAGAAGAAGCTGTTGAAAAGGCAGGGGCAGATACTACTATAATTTTTGTTCCCCCAGCTTTTGCTGCGGATGCCATTATGGAAGCTGCCAATGCAGGAATCAAAGTAATTATTACAATTACCGAGGGTATTCCTGTTGCCGATATGGTGAAAGCAAACGATTATATAAAAGATAAAGATTGCCGTTTGGTAGGCCCTAACTGTCCGGGAGTGATAACCCCTGGAGAAGCAAAAGTTGGAATTATGCCTGGTTTTGTTTTCAAAAAAGGAAATGTAGGTATTGTTTCTAAATCCGGAACATTGACCTATGAAGCTTCTGATCAAGTGGTGCGACAAGGAATGGGGATTACTACTGCCATTGGTATTGGAGGGGACCCAATTATTGGTACTACAACTAAAGAAGCTGTTGAATTATTGATCAATGATGAAGAAACTCATTGTGTGGTTATGATTGGTGAGATTGGTGGTCAATTGGAGGCCGATGCTGCACAATGGTACAAAGAAAGCGGTAGCACAAAACCAATTGTAGGTTTTATCGCTGGTGAAACAGCTCCTGCAGGTAGAACTATGGGGCATGCTGGTGCAATTGTTGGAGGAAGTGATGATACAGCCCAGGCTAAGAAAAGAATAATGAGAGAATGCGGAATTCATGTAGTAGATTCTCCTGCAGAGATAGGATTAAAGGTTAAAGAGGTAATGGCATAATTACCTAAATAATAGTAATGGCCAAAGAAATGTCTTTGGGTTAAAAATCCCGACTCATTCGGGATTTTTTCGTCATTATCTTAAACATAGACTATATTTGAAATAACGAAACAAACTAAATACAATATGAAGTTTTTGGAAGGAAAGAATGTAATTATAACAGGAGCCAGTAGGGGAATAGGAAGAGGAATTGCTGAGGTATTTGCTGATAATGGTGCCAATGTGGCTTTTACATATAGTTCTAGCGAAGCTCCAGCATTGGAATTGGAAAAAGAGCTTACTGCAAAGGGAGTAAAAGCCAAAGCATATAAAAGTAACGCGGCCAGTTTTGAGGAATCAGAAAAGTTGGTAGCACAGGTATTGGAAGATTTTGGAGGTATAGATGTTTTAATAAACAACGCTGGTATAACAAAGGACAATCTCCTAATGAGAATGGGAGAAGATGATTTTGATTCTGTGATCGAAATCAATTTGAAGTCTGTTTTTAATATGACCAAGGCTGTACAACGTACATTTTTAAAACAACGAAAAGGTTCTATCATAAATATGAGTAGCGTTGTAGGTGTTAAAGGAAATGCCGGTCAAACCAATTATGCGGCTTCAAAAGCGGGAATGATAGGATTTACCAAATCGGTTGCCTTGGAGCTGGGATCAAGAAACATTCGTTGCAATGCAATTGCTCCCGGATTTATTGAAACTGAAATGACGGACAAGCTTGATGAAAAGGTGGTTCAAGGATGGAGAGATGGAATTCCTTTGAAACGTGGAGGTACTCCTGAAGATGTTGCCAATGCATGCCTGTTTTTGGCATCGGATCTGTCGGGGTATATTACTGGACAAGTATTGAATGTTGATGGAGGAATGCTGACATAAACCCAAAACAATTAATTCTAAAGCATTATAAATGCAGACCAAAACGCTGTTATTGATTATTTTATCTGCTATAGTTGCGTTAGTAATTGCTTGGTTTCAATACTATTACAAATCTAAAAAGAGAGGAAAACTTAAAGTTATTCTTTCTTTTTTGCGTTTTATGGTCATTTTTGGAAGCTTACTGCTCCTGATAAATCCAAAGTTTTCAAAAAATGAATACTCATTAGAGAAGGCAAATTTATTATTTTTAGTAGACAACTCATCCTCTATGAGTGCGTTTCTGGAAAAAGATGATGCTCTTTCCATTTTAAACGAATTAGATGGGAATAGTAGTGTTGCCGACAAGTTCAATATAGCGAAATATACTTTTGGAAGTTTTTTGAACACCAATGACAGTATCATGTTTCAAGATAGGAACACTAATATATCCAATGCTTTAAAAAGCTTAAATGAAGTTTACGATAAAGGCAACACAGCCATTGTTCTCATTACGGATGGGAATCAAACCATTGGCGAGGATTATGAATTTTATGGACAAACCCAAGACTTCCCCCTTTATCCAATTGTAGTGGGGGATACTACTACATATGAAGATTTAAGAATTGGTCAAGTCAATGTAAACAACTATGCTTTTTTAAAAAACAAATACCCTCTAGAAGCCTATGTCACCTATGATGGAACAAGGAATATATCATCAAAAGTAACCCTTGAGATAAATGGAAAAAATGTATATTCTGAAAATATAGAATTATCTCCAAAGGAAAACTCCAAAAAAATTAATGCACTACTGGATGCCAACACTGTTGGCTTTAAGAGGGTACTTATTTCACTTGCCCCAATATTAAATGAAAAAAATATACAGAACAATAGTAAGAATGTGGCATTAGAGGTCATTGACGAAAAAACAGAAGTTATAATTATCTCAAATTTGGTGCATCCTGATATTGGTGTTTTAAAGAAAGCTATAGAAAGTAATGAGCAGCGCTCGGTTCAAATCCGAAAACCAACCGAAGATATTTCAAATTTAGAGGATGCAGATTTAATTTTTTTATACCAACCCAATACTAGTTTTCAAAAAGTTTACGACTTCATAGAACAGAGAGGAATAAACAATTTGACGATTACCGGTCCAAAAACGGATTGGAATTTTCTAAATAAAGCTCAAAATAGTGTTAATAAGAATGATAACGGGGTTATTGAAGATATTTCCCCCATCCTAAATCCAGGTTTTTCCATTTTCAATATTTCAGATTTTAGCATACAAGGGTTTCCTCCTTTAGAATCTGAACTTGGAGAGCTGTTTATTAATAAACCATATGAAACTTTATTGGGCCAACAAATAAAGGGAGTAGATTTCAATGAACCTTTAATGGCAGTAATTCCGGGCACAGCTCAAAAAGAAGCTTTCTTATTTGGTGAAAATATATGGAAATGGCGCATGCAAGTCTATAGAAATGACCGTAGTTTCAAAAAATTTGATGATTTCATTGGGAAAATTGTTCTATATCTTGCAGCTGGAAATTCCAAGGACAGACTCAATATTGATTATGAAACTATTTACTCAGGTTCTGAAGATGCAAAAATAACAGCCAGTTATTTTGATGAAATACTAGTATTTGACCCAAATGCATCTTTGGTTTTAAATTTGAGAAATAATGATATTTCAACTGACGTTCCCATGCTACTTAAAGGAAATCATTATGAATCGGATTTAAGCAATTTGGAACCTGGCAAGTATGACTTCACAATAACGGTTCTAAATGAAAATATTTCAAAATCTGGCCATTTTGAAATAGTTAGTTTCGATGTGGAACAGCAGTTTTTATCCAGCAATTACAAAAAATTAAAAAGGTTGGCCGAAAATACAGGTGGAATACTATATTATCCTAACCAGGTCAATAGTCTTACTGAAAATTTGCTGCAGGACAAACAGTACACCCCTGTCCAAAAAAGCAAGCAAAATATAGTATCTTTGATAGATTTCAGATTTCTGTTGGGAATTATCATTCTAGCATTGGCTGCTGAATGGTTTATTAGAAAATATAACGGATTAACTTAAATAATAGAAAATGGACAAATTACCTAAAATTGCATTACCTGTAATTTTTATAGCAATTATATTGATTGTTTTAATATCAAAATCAGCGGTTACCATTGGTTCTGGTGAAGCTGGTGTATTATACAAAACCTTTGGGGACGGTGTGGTTACGGATAAGCCGCCTTTAGGGGAAGGTTTTCATATTGTAGCACCTTGGAACAAGGTCTTTGTTTATGAAGTAAGACAGCAAGAACTTTTTGAGAAAATGAAGGTATTATCATCCAACGGACTAGAAATCCAGATTGATGCATCTGCCTGGTACGAACCTGTATATGATGATTTAGGAAACTTGCACCAATCCCTTGGCGAGAATTATTTGGCAAGAGTAATACAACCGGCCATACGCAGTGCAGCAAGAAGTGTAGTGGGTAGGTATACCCCCGAGCAATTATATAGTAGTAAAAGGGATGCCATTCAAGATGAAATATTTGCAGAAACAAAAAAGATTTTGGATAAGCAATTTGTTCAATTAAATGAGGTGCTGGTTAGGGATGTAACCTTGCCAAATACAATTAAGGAGGCAATTGAGCGCAAGCTTAGACAGGAACAGGAATCACTGGAATATGAGTTCCGTTTGGTTACCGCCTCCAAAGAAGCTGAAAAAGTTAGAATTGAAGCACAAGGTAAAGCTGATGCCAATAAAATATTGAGCGCATCCTTGACAGATAAGATACTACAGGATAAAGGAATAGATGCTACATTAAAACTATCAGAATCACCCAATTCTAAAGTGGTCATTGTGGGAAGCGGAGATTCTGGATTGCCGTTAATTCTTGGAAATAACTAAGATTAAAATTTTAACTTTAAGAATACAAATTGAAATATTTTTTCTTTTAATTTTTTAAAATTGGAAATTAATTTTAATTTTATCATCATAATGAGAAATAATTCTACACATCATCATTTTTACACTTGCTATCAAGCGAGGTAAGGATGTATTGTGTTAATCAAAATATATCGAACCCGTTTGAGCAATCAAACGGGTTTTATTTTTTTAAAGCATGTTTGGTCGCCGAACTAAATAAATATCAAAATGACAAAAATTAGAATTGCTATTCAAAAAGCTGGTAGACTTAATGAAGACTCCTTGCTGCTATTAAAAAATTGTGGAATATCCATAGACAACGGTAAGGACCAACTTAAAGCAGAGTCAAGAAACTTCCCTTTAGAGGTGTTTTTTCTTAGGAATGGGGACATACCTCAATATCTTAGGGATGGTGTTGTGGACATTGCCATAATTGGTGAAAATGTACTTGTGGAAAAAGGAGAGGATATTATTGTAGCGGAAAAATTGGGGTTTTCAAAATGTAAAGTGTCACTTGCTGTTCCCAAGAATGTAGATTATAGTTCTGTTCAAGATTTTGAAGGAAAACGTATTGCCACTTCATATCCCAATACAGTTAAGAACTACTTGGCAGAAAAGGGCGTGAATGCCGAATTGCATATAATTAGTGGCTCTGTTGAAATTGCTCCAAATATTGGCTTGGCGGATGGAATATGTGATATTGTTTCCAGTGGTAGTACACTCTTTAAAAATAACCTAAAAGAAGTGGAAGTAATGCTTACAAGTGAAGCAGTTCTTGCTGTATCGCCTAAAATATCTGAAAAGGGTAAAGAAATTTTAACAAAATTGCAGTTTAGAATACAGTCGGTATTAAAAGCAAGGCAATCCAAGTATGTGCTGTTAAATGCCCCAAATGACAAATTGGATAAAATAATCAACATTTTGCCAGGAATGCGTAGTCCTACGGTACTACCATTGGCAGAAAAGGGTTGGAGCTCAGTTCATACCGTAATAGACAAGCATACTTTTTGGGATGTAATAGATGCTCTAAAATTAGCAGGAGCAGAAGGTATTTTAGTTTGTCCTATTGAGAAAATGGTGTTGTAAAAATGAATTGTTATGGAAAGCAATTTTAGAGTTGAACTGATTCCCCATAATCAAATGGAGAGTATTTTACCATTGGTAGTATTACTTAATGGCGGAAAGATACCTATGAATGTTCTTACAGAGCGACTTAAAAATATACTTGCCATGGAGGGCTATGAGTGTATTGGAGTTTATGACAAGGATAAGTTAATTGGTATTTGTGGAATTTGGGTTCTAAATAAATTATATGCAGGCAAACATGTTGAGCCAGATAATGTGTTTGTAATGCCTGAATACAGAAGTAAAGGTATTGGACAACTAATGATGGACTGGCTTTTTAAATATGCCAAGGAAATAGGTTGTGATGCTACGGAGGTCAATTGTTATGTTAAGAATGAAAAGGGCAAACGTTTTTGGGAGAGACAAGGATACGAACCAGTAGGATATCATTTGATTAAAAAATTTGAGTAAACTTAACATGAATACAATATACGAACCCAAAAGAAGCGAATGGAAGGTTTTATTACAAAGACCTACACAAACAGTAGCCGATATTGAAGCAACTGTCAATTCTATTTTTGAGGAAGTTAAAGCAGGTGGGGACAGTATTCTTAAAAAATACACCCAGAAGTTCGATGGTGTTGCTCTTGGTTCTTTCATAGTTACAGAAAAAGAGATACAAAATGCTGTTGATTTAGTTTCAAATGATTTAAAAGACGCTATTAAAAAGGCAAAGAAAAATATTGAAGTATTCCATAAAGCACAGAAAACAAACATTGTTGAAGTGGAAACTGCTGAAGGTGTTCTTTGCTGGCAAGAAAAAAGGCCTATTCAAAAAGTTGGATTATATATACCAGGTGGTACAGCACCCTTATTTTCAACTATACTAATGTTAGCAGTGCCTGCTATAATAGCTGGCTGTAAAGAAGTGATATTATGTTCTCCTCCAGATAAGCAAGGAGAGGTACATCCTGCAATTCTATATACTGCTAATCTATGTGGAATTAAAAACATTTATAAAGTGGGAGGTATACAGGCTATTGCAGGAATGACCTTTGGTACAGAAACCATCCCTGCTGTTTATAAAATATTTGGTCCAGGGAATCAGTTTGTTACGGTGGCCAAACAAATTGCAACCAAGCATGGAGTAGCAATAGATATGCCTGCTGGGCCTTCAGAGTTGTTGGTCATGGCGGACAATACGGCTAATGCAGCTTTTGTTGCCTCGGACTTATTGAGTCAGGCAGAACATGGAGTGGATAGTCAGGTTATCATGATTTCAACTTCTAAAAAAATGATTCAATTGGTAGAAAGCGAAATAACAAAGCAAATAAATGGTCTACCAAGAAAAGAAATAGCTAAAAAGGCCATAGCAAACAGTAAACTTATATACGTTGAAAGCAAGCGGGATGCAGTGGATATAATCAATGAATATGGTCCGGAACACTATATTTTGTGTGTTGCCGATGAAGATTTTTACTTGAATCAAATTGAAAATGCAGGATCTGTTTTTATTGGTAATTACACTCCTGAAAGTGCAGGTGATTATGCTTCTGGGACCAACCATACCTTACCAACCAATGGGTACGCAAAACAATATAGTGGAGTGAATTTAGACAGTTTTATGAAGAGTATTACGTTTCAGAAAATTTCTAAAAAAGGGATTCAAAATATTGGAAAAACCATTGAAATAATGGCGGAAGCCGAAGGTTTACAAGCACACAAAAATGCGGTTATATTACGATTAAAGAGTTTAAATGAGGAATAGTTTTAACATACAAAGTGTAGTAAGAGAAAACGTAAAATCTCTAAGTCCGTATTCCTCTGCAAGAGATGAATATGTTTCTGATGGTTCTAAAATGATATTTCTGGATGCCAATGAGAATCCATATGAAAATGGTGTAAATCGTTATCCAGATCCACATCAAAGAAGTTTAAAATCGGTTTTGGCAAAGCAGAGGGGTGTAGGTGTTGAAACCATTTTATTAGGTAATGGAAGTGATGAAGTTCTGGATTTAATTTTCAGGGCATTCTGTGAACCCAAAGAGGATAACATCATTACTTTGCCTCCTACATATGGAATGTATAAAGTGCTTTCCAATATAAATGTCATTGAAAACAGAGAAGTTTTATTGACCAATGATTTTGAACCCAATGTCGACGAAATTTTAAAAGCGATTGATGAAAACAGTAAAATTATTTTCTTGTGTTCTCCCAATAATCCTACTGGTAATAGTTTTTCAAATCAATTGATAGAAACATTATTGGAGAAGTTCAACGGAGTAGTTGTTATAGATGAAGCATATATTGACTTTTCAAGCGAAGAAAGTTGGATTGGCCGATTAATAAATTATCCAAACTTAATCATAACCCAAACCTTATCAAAAGCATATGGAATGGCCGGTATTCGTTTGGGATTATGCTTTGCATCAGAAGATATCATTTCAATTCTAAACAAGATTAAGCCTCCGTATAATGTAAATGAACTTACACAACGTAAGGCAATGGAGAGAGTTTTGGATACAGAGAGCGTACAAATTGAGATATCAGAAATACTAAAAAACCGTGATGAGTTAGTTGCAACTTTAGAGGGAATACAATTTGTTGAAAAGGTTTACAAAACTGATGCGAATTTTGTTCTAATTAAGGTCGATGATGCCAATAGAAGATACAATCAGTTGTTAGAAAATGGAATTGTTTCTAGAAATAGAACAACTCAACCCTTGTGCGAAAATACTTTGCGGTTAACAGTTGGAACAGAAAAAGAGAATGAGAAATTAATTAAAGTTTTAAAAGAAATAGGAAATGGCTAGAAGAGTCCTTTTTATAGATAGAGACGGCACCATCATTAAAGAAACTGCCGATGAACAAATAGATGCATTCGAGAAAATAGTTTTCTATCCCAAAGCATTTACTTTTTTAGGTAAAATTGCCAGGGAATTGGATTATGAACTGGTTATGATTACCAATCAAGATGGATTGGGAACAGATATTTTTCCCGAAGACACCTTTTGGCCGGTGCACAACTTTATTCTAAAATCATTTGAGAATGAAGGGGTTGTTTTTGATAACGTATTTCTGGACAGAACCTTTCCTCACGAAAATGCAAACACAAGAAAACCAGGAACAGGCCTTTTAACCGAGTATTTCTCAGAAGAATATGATTTGGCCAATTCCTTTGTAATAGGTGACCGCCTTACAGATATGGAACTTGCAAAAAACCTGGGCTCCAAGGGTATTTACATTAATGATGAAACCAATTTAGGGACGGGTGAAATAACTATAAAGCATGAGGAGTTAAATGAATTTATTGCCCTTGAGAGCAATGATTGGGGGAAAATATATGAGTTCTTAAGATTAGAAAAAAGAAAGGCTTCTATTCATAGAAAAACCAATGAAACAGATATTCAAATAGAGTTAAATCTTGATGGAACGGGAAAAGGTAAAATAGAAACAGGATTAGCCTTTTTTGACCACATGCTGGACCAACTGGCACGTCATGGTCAAATGGATATAGATATAAAAGTAAATGGAGATTTAGAAGTAGATGAGCATCATACCATAGAAGATACCGCCATTGCTTTAGGAGAAGTTTTTAATAAAGCTTTGGGCAACAAATTGGGAATAGAACGTTATGGATTTTGTCTGCCCATGGACGATTGTTTGGCACAGGTGGCTATTGATTTTGGTGGAAGAAATTGGTTGGTTTGGAATGCTGATTTCAAAAGAGAAAAAGTAGGAGACATGCCTACAGAAATGTTCTATCATTTCTTTAAATCTTTTACAGATGGGGCAAAGGCCAATTTAAATGTAAAAGTGGAGGGCACCAACGAGCACCATAAAATAGAGGCAATCTTTAAAGCCTTTGCAAAGGCAATAAAAATGTCGGTTAAAAGAGATGTGGAAAAGATGGTTTTACCCAGTACAAAAGGAATGCTGTAAATGAAGATAGTTATTATAAATTATGGCGCAGGAAATATTCAAAGCATCAAATTTGCCATTCAGCGTTTGGGGTACGAGGCTATTTTGAGTAATGACGTTGATGAAATAAAGAATGCCGACAAGGTTATTTTTCCAGGTGTAGGGGAAGCAAGCTCAGCAATGAAAAAGCTTAAAGAGTCAGGGTTGGATAGCTTAGTTCCCTTGTTAAAACAGCCTGTTTTTGGTATTTGCTTGGGTATGCAGTTAATGTGTAACTCTACGGAGGAAGGAAATACCATAGGCCTTGGAATTTTTAATGTTGATGTGGTTAGGTTTTCCAATAAGGTAAAAGTACCGCAGATAGGATGGAATCAAATTACAAACATAAAATCAGACTTATTTAAGGACATTTCTGAGGGTGAATATATTTATTTGGTACATAGTTTTTATGCTCCTTTGTGCAAAGAAACCATTGCAGAAACGGAGTATGGGATAACCTACTCTGCCGCATTGCAAAAAAATAATTTTTATGGAACCCAGTTTCATCCAGAAAAGAGCAGTGAAGTAGGGGAACAGATATTGAAGAATTTTTTAGAATTATAATGCAAAGTAATTTTTATATATCAAGGGACAAGACAAAATTGGATGTTAACTTCATCCATAATTACCTATCAGAACAATCATATTGGGCCAAGGGAAGAACCTTGGAAAAGGTAAAATTGTCAATAGAAAATTCCTTGTGCTTTGGTGTATATGATAATGACAACACGCAAGTTGGTTTCGCACGTATCGCAACGGATTTTGTTACTGTGGCTTGGCTTATGGATGTTTTTATTGATGAACAGTATCAAGGGAAAGGACTTGGAAAATTATTGATAGAATTTATTGTCAATCTTCCAGAAATGAAAGAAGTATCAGGGATTGGTTTAAAAACATTGGATGCCCAAAATCTATATAAACAATTTGGTTTTGATAATATTGATAATCCTGAAATATGGATGATGAAAAAGAATATATAGAATGAGAATAATACCGGCAATTGATATTATAGATGGTAAATGTGTACGACTCTCTAAAGGTGACTATAGCACTAAAAAAGTGTACAATGAAAATCCTCTGGAAGTAGCAAAAGAATTTGAAGCCCATGGGGTAGAATGTTTGCATTTAGTGGATTTAGATGGGGCTAAATCCAAACACATAGTAAACCATAAAATATTGGAAACTATCGCTTCTAAAACCCATTTAAAAATTGATTTTGGGGGCGGCCTAAAAACGGATAGTGATCTACATATTGCTTTTGAAAGTGGAGCCAGTCAGATTACGGGAGGGAGTATCGCCGTAAAAGACAGGGAAACCTTTTTGGGGTGGTTAAAACAATACGGTTCTGCTAAGATTATATTGGGAGCAGATGCTATGGATGAAAAAGTGGCGGTTTCTGGGTGGTTAGAGGAGTCTAAGGAGGAATTAATTCCTTTTATTCAGGCTTATCGGCAAGAAGGAATTGTATATGTTATTTGCACAGATATTAGCAAAGACGGAATGCTAGAAGGACCTTCATTTGATCTGTACAAAAAAATTCTAGCAAATGCTCAAGGAATAAATCTTATCGCCAGCGGAGGGATTTCAACTTTTGATGAACTACCAAAACTTGCAGAAATGGGTTGTGAGGGTACAATTATCGGCAAGGCCATCTATGAAGGAAGAATATCCATGAAACAATTAGAAAATTATATTTTAAGTAATTAAGATGGACGAGTTTATTACAGAATTTAAGCAGAATGCCCTGTATAGAATGGATCAAAATACTCGGATGGTTACCATTGCCCTTTCTAAAATAGATGAAAATGATGTTTGGAAACGTCCCAATGAAAGCTCCAATAGTATTGGCAATCAACTCTTACATTTATGTGGAAACATTACACAATATGGGATTTCATCGCTTGGCAATCTAAAAGATAAGAGAGAACGTGATGCTGAATTTGACGCAAGGGAAGGCTATACCAAGGAACAGTTATTGGACAAACTAATAGAGACTGTAGAAATTGCAAAAAATACCATACAGGAAATTTCAGATTCAGAATTGCAGAGAAAACGTAATGTCCAAGGCTATTATTTTTCAGGAATAGGAATCATTATCCATGTTGTAGAGCACTATTCTTATCATACAGGTCAAATTGCATTTTGGGTAAAACAACTTACAGATGGCGGATTGGGTTTTTACGATGGAGTAGATTTGAATGTAACAAATTAACAGGGGAAGTATGCTAACAAAAAGAATAATTCCTTGCTTGGATATTAAGAACGGTAGAACCGTAAAGGGAATCAATTTTGTTGATTTAAGGGATGCCGGAGACCCTGTGGAATTAGCTGAAATTTATGCCAAAAATGGAGCTGACGAGCTGGTTTTCTTGGACATTTCCGCTACCGAGGAACGTAGAAAAACCTTGGCGAACCTAGTATACCATGTAGCCGAAAAAGTTAATATTCCGTTTACTGTGGGAGGTGGTATTTCATCAATTGAGGATGTGGATATTCTTTTACATAATGGAGCCGATAAAGTTTCCATTAACTCATCTGCTGTTAGAAATCCAGATTTAATTAATGAATTGTCAGCAAAATTTGGTTCACAGTGCATTGTGGTTGCTATTGACGCAAAACAAATTGATGGGGATTGGATAGTTCATTTAATAGGAGGCAAAGTGCCAACAGAACTTAAGTTGTTTGAGTGGGCTAAAGAGGTGGAAGAACGTGGCGCAGGGGAGATTTTGTTTACCAGTATGGACCATGATGGCACTAAAGATGGTTTTGCCAATGAAGCCTTGGCCAAACTGTCCACAGAGTTAAATATCCCTATAATTGCTTCTGGTGGAGCAGGGAAAATGCAACATTTTACCGATACCTTTGTACAAGGAAAGTCTGATGCGGCATTGGCTGCAAGTGTTTTCCATTTTAAAGAAATAGAAATTAAAGATTTAAAAGAAGAATTGAGAAGGAACAATATTCCTGTTCGATTATAGGCTAACTGTTCCCTTGGGGCGAGGGAAAATGTAAAAAAGATTAATATTAAGATAAGACCTTTGGACTGTACTCAAGGTGACACAAGAAATAGATATGAAAGTAGACTTTAATAAAAACGCTGACGGATTGATCCCTGCCATTATCCAAGATGCTACAACAAAGAATGTTCTTATGTTGGGCTATATGAATGAGGAGGCCTTAAAAAAGACCCAAGAGACTAAAAAGGTTACTTTTTATAGTAGAACAAAAAAGCGGCTATGGACAAAAGGTGAGGAGAGTGGCAACTTCTTACACCTTGTTTCAGTTAAGAATGACTGTGATAATGACACTTTTTTAATAACCGTGAGCCCAGATGGACCCACTTGTCACAAAGGCACTGATACCTGTTGGGAAGAAGAGAACAAACAAAATTTTGGCTTCATCTCTGAGCTAGAAGATATCATAGCCGATAGAAAGGCCAATATGGATAATGAGAAAAGTTATGTCGCTTCTCTTTTCCGAAAAGGGATTAATAAAATTGCCCAAAAAGTAGGAGAGGAAGCTGTAGAGATTGTCATTGAAGCAAAAGATAACAGCGAGGAGCTTTTCTTAAATGAAGGCTCCGATTTATTGTTCCATTATTTGATTTTACTTCAGGCAAAAGGCTATACCCTAAATGACATAGTAGAAGTCCTAAAGAAAAGACATTAAACGGTTATAACAACATTTCCTGTTTTCTCTCCTTTTTCTACATAGGTATACGCTTCGGGAATATGTTCCAAGGAATATGTTCTATCAATAACGGGAGTATGCTTGCCTTCCGTCATTAACCTTTTAACAAGGGAAAGGCTGGCATTGATATCACTTGGCATAGGAAATTTTACATGTTTGTTAAAAATAGAATAAAAAATATTTTGCGACCAAGGACCCAATTCTGAAGAAATATACACCCCCTCAGGTTTTAAAATGGGCTTACATTTCCCAAAAGTGCTTTTGCCAACGGTATCAAAAACAAAGTCAAACTTTCCATTCATTTTTGTAAAATCCTCCTTGGTATAGTCAATTACTTCACTAGCTCCCAAAGATTTTACCAATTCCATATTTTTTGTATTGGTGACAGCCGTGATATCTGCACCAATGGATTTTAATATTTGTACCATAGCGGACCCTATAGCACCTGAGGCTCCATTTACCAGTATATTTTGTCCTTTCTTTATCGTTACTTTATTGATGAAGTTTCGGGCATAATGTTCACCTTCAATACTTGCAGCTGCATGTTCATAACTTATGTTCTCTGGGATAGTTGCGAAGAAACTATTCTCTTTGATTACCATATATTCAGCATAAGAACTTAGCACATTATCATTAAACCCAAAGATTCTATCTCCTATTTTGTGTGTAGTGACTCCGGAACCTAGTTGAACAATTTCGCCAGAAAATGTGGTGCCCGCAATTTTCCTTTTTGGCTTAAACAACCCAATAAAAAACTGATAAACAAAGGGAGCTCCCCTAAAGGCTGCGCAATCGGTTCTATTCACTGTGGTGGCATGTACCTTTACCAAAATTTCATTTTCTTTTGGTTGCGGTGTTTCTACTTCTTTATATTGAAGTACTTCTGGACCACCATATTTTGTATAGATAACAGCTTTCATTGTGAGTATAGTTGGTTACAATAAATAGACGGCAAGAAAATCAATTTGTTACACAACAAAGCCTTGTATCTCTACAAGGCTTTCAAAAAAATAATAAAACTACATCAAACCTAGTTCTTATCAATTATTTTTGAGTCTCCGGATAAGTTTACATGTGTAATTACCGCATTTCCTTTGTAACGTAGTACACTATCTCCCCTAGCATCTATGTCTATCGTATTTTTTACTGTAAGATATGCATCGCTATCGCCCCTTAAATCCATCAATAGGTCATCAACTTCCAAATCATAATCCTTTAATGTGCTGTCACCTGTTAGTTCTACATATAGTAACCCAACATCTCCATAAACATCAGCCTTGGAATCACCTTTGGCCACTAACTTTAAATCATTTAGAAAAAGCTCTCCTGTAAAATAACTATCTCCGGACAACTCTATTTTGGCACTTTGCGCATCCAACAGGTTTTCCAAAACAATTCTTGAATCTCCCTTTGCTTCAAAGTCGGTAATCTGTTTTGTAGTAATATAAATGTTCAAGGTTTCCTGACCTTTAATGTTAAGATTGTTCTCCATTTTTATATACAGTTTATCACCGTCCTTCCTGACGATAATACGGTCATGTAAATTCCGGCTTGCTTCAATTTCTATTTTTTCTTCTGTATCAGAAAAAGTGACATATGCGTTAAAGTCATCGGAAACACTCAAAGCAGTATAATCTAAATAGGATACTTCTTGAACAGTTACTGTGCTTGATGCCCGTATAGATTCATAGTCACAAGATTGGACTAAAAAACATACTAGTGTAATACTTAAAATTTTTGTGATTGATTTCATTTTGATTGATGATTTTTAGTGCAGAAACGAGTTCAGCATTGATTGATAATTAAATTCTTACTAGGTACCTACTGGCATCCAGTCTATTATTACAGGAATTTCTTCATTGTTTTTTATAAAGTAGACCTGTTCGTTTTTAATATAAACATACTGGGTATCAATAATCTGATTCTTGTTAGTTTTCATTGTCCAAGCTTTTTTTATAACGGTTTCTACCTAGGTTAAAAACACCTAGTTTAATGCCAAATCCTGCAGAAAAACCATTAATGTTTTTAATACTATCGGGGGTTAATTTTACTTCATTGGAGAATCTATACTTCGCTCCGAGTTCCAGTTGCACATATCTATTTATATTGTACAATAGGCTAACCCCTGGTTCTACGATAAAGGCAATATCCCAAGTGTCACTATCCTCGTCAAAATCAGGGTCGGGATTTTCTTCTATATCCTCTATATACCCTACAATTCCACTACCTAATAAGACCGGAAAAGATAGATTCACCTTTTTCTTACCAAAGAAAATGGGCTCCAAATGTAAACCGCCATAGGCTCCAAGTAAATCCCCATCTGTATCGGGAAACACATTGGGTAAATTCTGATCAGCGTAAAATGCCGTTGCCGCAAAACCAACTTCAAACTGTTGGTTGGCAACATAGGCTAATTTAATACCAAACAGACCAGAGTCATAGCCAGCTACCTTACCATAGCTGCCAGAAAAACCCAGATATACTCCATGCACAATGTTTCTACGATCATTAAACTCAATGTAATCTTCAGATTCGTCCTCTTGGGCATGAATGGAGCCAAAAGAGAGCACTACTAGGAATGCAATTATAAATTGTGATTGTTTCATTTTTTTGATTGATTTTAGTTCTCTATTATTCAGTTTCAATGTTCTTTTTATACCTATTTCTTCCAAGATTAAATACACCCAATCGTATTCCCAAACCAGCAGAAAATCCATTGATATTTTTAATGTAATGGGGTTCCAAGTCAATTTTATCTGAAATTCTATACCGAATCCCTGCTTCTAGTTGAACATAGCGAGAAATATTATAGAGAACATTAATTCCCGGTTCCACGACAAAAACCAGGTCATTATTGTTATTGATTAATAGCTCATTGGTACCATCTCTATCAAATACCTTATCCAAATATCCAACATACCCAAGACCAATTAAAACAGGCAAAGATAAATTGACCTTTTTTTCACTAAACAAAATAGGTTCTATATGGAAACCCCCGTATCCGCCGGCAAAATCTATATCATCCGAAAAGGTGAATTGTGTAAAATTTTGTTCGGAGTAAAAACTTGTCCATCCCAGTCCAAGAATTAGTTTGCGATCTACAACATATGCCACGTGGCTTTCAAAGGAGTATGTATTGGCATTGTCAATTTTTCCATAGAAGAAATTAACCCCAACATACACACCATGAACAACGGTTTTTCTATCATTAAATTCGAAATACGCATCTGTATCCTGTGAATTCATAGACTGCAAACAGCCTGCTAAGGCAAAAAGAAATAAAAGTCTTTTCATGGTTACTTAGGTTGTTCTTGTTATCATAGACAGTTTAAAATTGGAAAGGTTGCATATTTTAAAATTTAATTTTCTTTTAAAATGATAACACCTTTTAGACCCGTAAGAACAAACTCTCCATATGGACCTTTACCATAGGTGGCATTGATTTTTCTTATTTTTCTACTATTGTTTATAATATCTGTATGGATATCTGTAAAGCTTTTAGGAATGCGCAGTAGACCTTGTTCCAAAGTTGCATTAAAGATGAGGGATTGTCCTGAGATACTAATATTAAACTCAGAAGACTCTTGATCAATGTATATTTTAGAGTCTGGCTTAGTGATAGCCGATACCCAAAAATCAGCTACTTTGGTTTTAATATCTATTTCCTCTCCAAGGGTATTTATATGTATTTTGGTAAAGTCTAAGTCTCCATGGATGCTTTTTACTTCATCAATATTTATTTCATCCTTACTGGACTCAATTTCCAAAGATGAAATGGCGCCTATTTCCATGGTGGTGCCAGAACTGGTAAGCTGTAATTGTTTGGACCCTTCCAAATCCAATTCACCATTCTTTATGGTAATGTTTCCATAAGTGATCGTCTTGGCATTCAATTTTCCAAACGTTATATTTATGTGGGCATTTGTAAGGTCGTCATTGATCCAAAAATCACCATGTTCTATATTAGTCTTTAATTTCCCCTGCCAATCACTAATAATTACATCCCCAAACTTGTTCGTAATGTTCATTTCTGCATTATTGGGCAAATAAATTGTGTAATTAATTTTAATATTGCTCTTGTCCAAATCAAACGGATTTACCTTGCTAAAATACCTGGCAAAGAATCCAGAGCTGCCTTGGTGTATTTCTGTGGTTAAGTCCACTAAATCCTTTGTTACTTTGGTAGTAACATCTATCCGGTCCAAAAGGTCTTTTGCATTTTCCTTTTTTTTGTGTGTGACTTCTACATCTATGGTCAGTCTTACGGAACTTCTGTCCCAACCATTAATGATTACATCCCCATATTTATTGTTAAGGTGCAGTTCACCACTATTGGTTAATCCATAGCTCTTCTCAATTTTTTTAGATACCGTTTCCTGTCCAAATGATATCGACCTTATCATTATAAAAGCCAGTATTACCCATATTTTCCTATAAAATATATCCGTTCCCATCTTCAATATTTTTTGAATTATTTATTCTCTCCAGTAACTTCTCTATCAATTCTATCCTTTTTTTGTAGTTGTTTACAATAGCTGCCAAAACAAGTTCATTGTCCAGGTTCTCTTTCATTTCTATGCGTAGTTCCTTGTATTCCGTATCCAATTCATCCATAAAGGATAAAAATTCATCTTTGTCTTCTTGGGAAAGCTTTGTGTTTAATTTTACCAATTGTACCTGTTGTGTTACCATACTTGAGTAGTACATATCTATTTCCTCCAATTCTTGGTTCACTATATCATTTTGCCCAGGATTAATACCACCGTTCATAAAAAAGCTGATGACCGAAAATAGACCCAATACAATAAAAATACTTGCCGCCACTTTCATGATAGGGGATTTCCAAAGTTTAAAAACTTTAGGTGCTGGTTTTTTGTCCAGCTCTTGCTCTATGTTGGACCAAAGCTTTTTTCTATCTGCTTTGTGCTCATTAAAAGAGTCTTTGTTCTCTGCTATATATTTTTCAAAATTGTCCATTACAATTCTTTTATCATTTCAATCAATTTCTTCTTTGCCCTGTGGTATTGGGATTTTGATGTAGATACTGTAATATTCATAATATCAGAAATCTCCACATGGTCATACCCTTCAATCAAATACAGGTTTATTATCTGTTTATATCCCAAGGGCAATTGTTCTATCACTTTTTTAATTTTCTTAATGTCATAGTCCGTTTCCTTTTCCTCAACAGTTTCATCGTTTAAATGAAATTCATGGTCATCAATTGCCGTTATGGGCACTCGTTTCAATTTTAAATGATTAATGCTTTTATTGATTACTATCCGCTTTAACCAAGAGCCAAAAGTGCTTTCATATCTAAAAGAGGAGAGATTTTTAAAGGCTTCCACAAAGCTGTCCTGTACTACATCTTCTGCATCTTCCTTGGTGCGCAACATCCGCATGCTAACATTGTACATGGCATCTACATAGAGTTCGTACAGCTGGTACTGTGAACTTCTATCCCCGGACTTGCCTTTTTCAACAAGGTCTTTATGAGTAAATAGAATATTTGTTTCCAATTAATTTTTAGGTCGATGTTAGCGCTACGCTCCTATATTTTTGCTCCTCCTACTAGTAAGAGACAAGAAAAAAAATGAAGGGTTGCATACAGGCTGAATATTTTTTTATTTAACTGACGATCAATAGTCTCATTAGTTACAGTCTAAACGGTTTTATTGTAATTTAATTAGGAACTATTAAATAGAGGCGCCTGCTACGTTAAGTTTTAACTAAAACTGCTACGAATAAATGTAATTGTTTTAATTTTATGGGTATGTTGAAGCAAATTCGCAAAGGCTTTCGGTTTTTCAACTATGAGGCCCCGGACCAAACTCCTTTTGAAAAACTCTTTGAGATTTTTCAGGAACTCATTACACATACCTCTGGGGATGTGGATGAGGCTCTGGATTGGTTGCGAGAGCTGGACAAGGAATATGAACTGACCGATGATGACTATACCATAGATGATTTTATAGAAGATTTAAAATCCAAAGGGTATCTACGGGAAGAATTTGAAGATGGTGGGGGTGAAGGCGAAGGTGAAGAAGGGAAAGGCGGAAACCTTTCTATTACTGCCAAGATGGAGCGGCTCATTCGCCAACGTGCCTTGGAGAAGATTTTTGGAAAACTAAAGCGCAGTGGTGCTGGAAACCATAAAACAGGAAAATCGGGCAGGGGAGATGAGCACACCGGGGAGTTTAGGGAATACCGGTATGGAGATGCTTTAGAGCGAATCTCTATGACTGAAAGCCTTAAAAATGCCCAGATAAATCACGGATTGGGCAATTTTTCCCTGAGTGAAGAGGATTTGGTGGTGGAGGATACCCAATACAAGGCCCAAATGAGCACGGTGTTGATGATAGATATTAGCCATAGTATGATTCTTTATGGTGAAGACCGAATTACGCCCGCTAAAAAGGTGGCCATGGCCTTGGCGGAATTGATTACCACTCGTTATCCCAAGGATACCTTGGATATTTTGGTGTTTGGTAATGATGCTTGGCCTATTCCAATAAAAGATTTACCTTATTTAAAAGTGGGGCCGTACCACACCAATACGGTGGCAGGTCTACAATTGGCAATGGATATGCTCCGTAGAAAACGGAACACCAACAAGCAGATTTTTATGATTACCGATGGCAAGCCCAGTTGTTTGCGTTTACCCGACGGCACCTATTATAAAAATAGTGTAGGGCTGGATGAGCATATTGTTGAAAAATGTTATGCCATGGCGCAGCAGGCCAGGAAACTCCATATTCCCATTACTACTTTTATGATTGCCCAAGACCCCTATTTAATGCGGTTTGTAAAGGAATTTACCCAAGCCAATAAAGGAAAGGCGTTTTACACAGGCCTTAAAGGGTTGGGAGAAATGATTTTTGAGGATTACGAGACCAATAGAAGAAAAAGATTAAAATAAGTTAATGTCATGTTGAGCAGTCTATACCGAGCAGAGTCTAAGTAGAGTCGAGACGTAATTGACGATAAACTATTAGTAGATTTTAGTTATATATGAAAGAACACAACAATATAAAAACACTGGGCGACCTTAAAAAAGCCAATTACGAGAGTAAAAGTATAAAAGATGAATTGCGTTATAATCTCCGTAATAAAATCCAACAAAAGGAAGAAATTTTTAATGGAGTTTGGGGCTATGAAAACTCAGTAATTCCAGAGCTGGAAAGGGCCATTCTCTCTCGCCATAATATTAATTTGTTGGGATTGCGTGGTCAGGCAAAAACGCGTTTGGCAAGGCTTATGGTGAATTTATTGGATGAATACATTCCCGTCGTTGAGGGGTCAGAAATCAATGATGACCCATTAAAACCCATGTCCAGATATGCAGTGGAACTTATAAAAGAAAAAGGGGACAAAACCCCCATTAGTTGGCTGCACAGGGACGACCGTTTTTTTGAAAAATTGGCAACGCCAGATGTTACAGTGGCCGACTTAATTGGTGATGTGGACCCCATAAAAGCAGCTAATTTAAAATTGTCCTATGCAGATGACCGCGTCATCCATTTTGGAATGATACCCCGTGCCAACCGATGTATTTTTGTAATCAATGAATTGCCCGATCTACAGGCACGTATCCAGGTTTCCCTGTTTAATATTTTACAGGAAGGCGATATACAGATTCGCGGGTTTAAATTGCGTTTGCCCTTGGACCTACAATTTATATTTACTGCCAACCCAGAGGATTATACCAATAGGGGAAGTATTGTAACCCCTTTAAAAGATAGGATTGGTTCACAGATTTTGACCCATTACCCAGAAGATATAGAAACCGCTCGTAGAATTACCGAACAAGAGGCCCAATTGGACGAACGCCAAAGCTCTTTGGTCCATGTGCCCGATTTTGCCAAGGATTTGTTGGAACAAATTAGTTTTGAGGCCCGTACCAGTGAGTATGTAGATGCCAAAAGTGGTGTGAGTGCCCGTATGAGCATTACGGCTTTTGAAAATTTATTGAGCACGGCAGAACGCAGAGCCTTGTTGAGCGATGAAAAGGCAACAACCATTAGGTTGAGCGATTTTATGGGATTGGTGCCCTCTATTACGGGTAAAATAGAATTGGTCTATGAAGGAGAGCAGGAGGGAGCAGGGGCCGTTGCCGAAACTTTAATAGATGATGCCATTAAAACCTTGTTCCCAAAATACTTTCCTAGTATTGCAAAATTGGAACGTAAAGATGCGCCCAGCCCGTATGATGAATTGATTAGTTGGTTTTTTGAAAGCCAGGGGTTTGAGCTTTTGGATGATGCTACCGATGCCGAATACAAAAAGCTGTTGGACAGCATTCCTCCGCTAAACCAATTGATAAAAGAATACCAGCCCAACATTGGTAAAACAGATGTCTATTTTCTTAAAGAACTCTTGTTATGGGGCTTGGTCTCCCATAAAAAATTGAGTAAGCATAGGTTTACAAAGGGCTACCAGTTTAAAGATATGTATGGGAGTTTTATTAGTAAGCTGTAAATTAAGCATTGAAGAGGGAGGTTTCGTTATCGGTCTGGGCTGTGATTTCGTTATGGAATCATCCGCAGGATTATTCCGCCCAAATCCAGCCGTTTGATTTATACTTTTATTTTGGTGTGGCACAAAACCACAATGAATTATAGCCATTGTAAGCCTTTCATTATTTATTCAATGGACTTTTGATTATTTCCTCACACTCCATATTTCATGGATTGGTTCTCCTTTACTCGACAAACCTGAGTGTTCCCATTTACCATCAATAAGTTCATAATTGAATTTTAAGCTACGTCCTGCTTTGGAATCGTCTCTTGAAAAGAATTCGATGTTCTCGGTATATTTGCCATTTAAAGTGGTGTATGTGCCTCCTCCAGATCCCATAAATTGTTTTGTTGCCGTATTGTAAGCTATCCATTGAAATCGAGTTCCTGATAAAATTTTCATAGTTTTTCTTGGTCTACTTGTATCACGTAATTGGGTTTTCCCTTCTCTAATTCTGCCAGACATTAACCATGCTCCTTGTAATTTTCCAGGCGAACCGTTATCAATTCTTTTAAATTTCTTGTTACTTCCAACAATTTCAAGTACGTTATTATTAATAATCACTTTAAAACTTGTCTCAGTTCCCACGCGTCCAGGATTGTCTGTGTGAAACTCTACTTTTTCGGTCATAATATCTCCTTCTAAATTCCATGTGCCACCATTCGAGTGAATAAATTCCCCAGTAGTTGCATTATAGGTAGTTAACACTTGATAGCCATCTGCGAAAATAACCACACTTCTTAGTTTATCTCCATTTTCAGAAGTTGCAAAGGTTTCCCATGCACCAATTACACTTTGCGCTTTAATTCCAAATGAAAAGCAAGTACAAATAAGTAATAAAATTATTTTTTTCATGATTTCACATTTTATAATGGCTGCCATAATCAAGGCTAACGATGTAGGATATAAATCTGTTTTAATAGTTTATCTCAACCGATAACGAAGTTAGTCCTAAAAAAATTAAGAATCAATATAACCTAAGCCGTTGCTTTCCAATTGTTATCAACGGTGTGGATCTAATAATACCCTCTCATTTCGAAGGAAAGAATTGACTGAGAAATCATAATCAACAAAATTAGGTTTCTCACACTCGCTTTACTCGGTTCGAAATGACCTTTGATTAATAAGAAATTATATGCTTTCCGACGTACATTTCGTCATTTCGAAGGAGAAGATTGACTGAGAAATCTCAATCAACAAAATTAGATTTTTCACACTCGCTTTGCTCGGTTCGAAATGACTGGCAATAAGTCATTCCGACATGAGAAGTGGAACTTTGATTGAGGAATCTAAACTTAAAACATCAGATTTCTCGTATTCACTCGAAATGACCTTTGATTAATAAGAAACTATATGCTTTCCGACGTACATTTCGTCATTTCGAAGGAGAAGATTGACTGAGAAATCTCAATCAACAAAATTAGATTTTTCACACTCGCTTTGCTCGGTTCAAAATGACTGGCATCAATGGGGATTGTAGTATTTTGTTTAGGGTAGCCAAGATATTTATGGGTACACATTCATTATCTGGTTGGTAGCGTACAAAGCCCTTAGGAACGAACAAAGATGAAATGGGCAGAACACGATTCCATATCCCCGTCATTGTCAAAGTCGTATTCCCCGGTATCGGCGCCCCCATTCAAGGATAGGGTTGTTCCGTCAAAAGTTTCGCCGTAGGTATCCCATTCATCAGGGTCATCATCCCAGACAATTGCAAAGTAGAATGTTTTCTGCCATTCTTCCCAGAACATCTCTCCACTTACAGTATAAGCATTCCGATCTACCGGATCTATTGTAAGGGTAAAGCGGCCATTGGATTGTACGGACATACTGGCTGTTCCTCCGTTCTCGACCACATCTACGGAGAGGGTGTTTACACTAAATTGGGCTTTGGTGGCCTCCCAGTCCCCAGCAAGTTCGCTGATTGGGAACCTACCCTCTTTGGTTAGTACATATTGGCCATCATCATCCGAACTACAGGAAAAAGTCAAAGAAATCAACGAAATCAAAAAGACATATGTGAACGTTTTCATGATAATAGATTATGGAAGAAGGGAGCATATTCCTTTCTAATTACGCCAATAAATGTATAGAGATTTTCTACTGTGGACTATGATATTAATCAGTTTACGGGGATTATGGTGTGCTCAAAGCCTGAAAAGAAGTTGATTTTGCATTCAATATCAATCATTTGGTCTCTATAACATTCTGTCATTCCGACATGGGGAGAAAATCGACGATTGAGGAATCTAACCTAATAAACTCACTTTATCATTTCGCTGGAGTATCGACTAAGAAATCTCAACATACACTATTGGATTTCTCACACTCCCCACCTTTGGTTCTAAATGGTTATAAGCACAAAAGCCATTGTTTTGCGGCTTTTGTTTTAAAGACATATTTTTTCTAAATCTGGGAAAGGTCTGTACGCATAATAGTGTAAAACTTCCTCCAAAGCCAGTTTAAGTGCTTTGTTTACAGGTACTATTAGGTTCCCCAAGTGAAAATCTATTTGATTTAATTGCATGTAATAATGGGTAAATATAGGAACAGGCAGCCCTTTTGTAATTGCTTGGGAAGTGGAATTATAGTTGTACGTCTGGTTTTCTTTTATGATTTTACAAGTAGCCAATCTTAATTTTCCGTATTTATCCGTATTGGCGGCAAAACCAAATAACCTACATATTAAACCCCTGTACTTATAACTACCACAGCGACCCTGATTAATTATGGATAAGGGTTTGTAGATCAAACAGGCTGGGCTGTTGGTTTTATTAAGGGTACTGAGCATTTTTTCTGCCCCCCCGTTTAAAAACAAGTGAAAGGCCCATGGTAAAAATTCTAAGGGAGACGCTTCTATATTCGGGGATGCACAACATTTTCCACAACCCGAAACACAACCCATTCCCGATGATTTTTGAAACTGAGCGCTTTCTTGCTCCAATTGATAAAAAAGTTTTTCTACCAATTGCACTCTTTGCTCTATGGACATTATTTTTTACCGAAGGTAGACTTATTAAAGTTCTGTGCTTTAATTTATTACCAAAAAGAAATAATTATTTAATTTGTGAGCTAACTCTGGAAATCTTTCCGTAGCAATTCAGCCATTTCAAAGGATTCTTTCGACCCCGATCAAGACTGGAAAATCTCAACCTACAACATTAGATTTCTCATATTCGCTTCCCTTCATTCGAAAGCACCATCAATAAGTAATTCCGACATGAGAAGTGAAATTGCGATTGAGGAATCCCAATAAAAAGTAATGGATTTCCCAAACTCCCTGCACTCGGTTCGCAATGATTTATGTTATTACTTAATTCGTTTCCCTTGTGTTGCAAAAGACAACCCTTGTTGTCCCATAGTGGAATTCATGATTCCTTCAAACAAAGGCTCTGGACAGTCTTTTGGAGTTTTCCACTCGAATATAAAGTTAGATCCCGTTCCACCAGATATATCAATTTCATCAATAACAATTTCTGTTGTTTCCATTGGTGCCAAAAAAATAGGGTGGTCAAAATAATTGGTAACAGACTTACCATGGGTGTCGTAATATTCTGCCTTTACAATATAAATAGTATCCAAATCGCTCGTATTCCTTAGACTTACCATTACCGTTAAGTTATGGGTCTTATGCTCGGAAAGACTATATATCTGTGAGTAAATGGAAAGGTACGATTTTCCATATACCAATGAATCCTTGGTGCTAATATCTGCAATCCTTTTTGACCAGTTTTCGAGATTTATGGAACTGGCTTCCGTTTTATCCTCGCAGCTCAAAATAAGAAGTGTAACTAGTAGAAGTAAATAGGCCTTTTTCATCTTAATACCAAGTTTTTGAATGTGCATAACGAAGTTAACCACAAAAAAAATAAGAACCAATGTCTCTAAAGAAGTAGTTATGTTTATTTCCGGCTATTTTATAATCCGTTCTTGGACCAGTCCATTTTTAATTACGGTGTTCACAGTAAGAGTGTTAGCGATGGATTCCAATGGGTTTTTATCCAATAACACCATATTGGCCACTTTCCCAACTTCAATTGAGCCAAATTGATCTTCTACTCCCATCATTTTTGCAGCATTCAACGTCCCCATTTTAATAATATCCAAAGGAGATATTCCACCCATTTCCAAAAGCTGCATTTCTTCATGTAAACTATACCCAGGAAAGTTAAAATCGTTTCCCGTATCCGTTCCCAAGACCATATTGATGCCCATTTCATGTAGAAATTGAATATCCTCTGCCTGAGGGGAAATAAAACTGGACAAACTAGTTCCCCCTAGTCCATATTCCTCTTGGAGAGCTTTAAGGTACATATTAGACCTTTCGATAAACTTTGGGGTTAATTCATTAACAAACTGTTGGTACTCGGGAAGCATATCTTCTGCTTTGAACCATTCTGGATGTAAGGGATATAGAAAAGACTTATCTATCATTAAGGTAGTCACCCAAAAAGGATCCCCTTCCTTAATTTTATTTATTAGGTGCAATTGATCAGTATCTTGTAGGTTAAGTTTTACTCCCGTATAATGGAGAAAGTTTTGAACTCCAGCGTTGATTGCCATTTCCAATTCTATATTGTCACTCACATGGGCAAAAACCTCCAAACCATGTTTAGAAGCTTCCTTTACTGTTTTATCTATAAAATGTTGGGGCATTCGCTCTACAAAGGGTGGGCCTGGTCCATCCTCAATAGTCAGTTTTATTCCAGCTATAGGATATTGTACTACCTGCTGTACAAGTCTTTCAATTTGAAGTGTATCCCTTAGATAATGAATAGTTTCTCCATCTCGCCAATTACTATTTGTATAGGTTTTGGAAGGATGGCGACCTTCCATTGTAAAATGTTGACTGGTATGAAACACATAGGGAGCCGGAACAGTATCTTGTTCACCACGTTCCCGCATGGCCGAATAATATTCATTTGTACAGGTGGATCCTCCCGGAACTAAAATAGATGTAACACCATAGTGGATGAATCTTGGAAAATCCCTATTAAAATCATTGGTATGCGCATGACAATCAAACAACCCGGGAATCATGAATTTACCGGTACCATCTATTTTTTTGAGGAACTTAATTTTCGATATTGAATCAACAACCGCTATTTTACCGTCTTTTATACCAATGGTAACAGCCTTTTTCATTGGGGTTCCTGTACCATCAATAAGGTTAACATTGGATACCACTATGTCATAGGTATTGGAGGGGTCCTTACACCCAGATAAATAGAATATTGTTATAAAAAGAAAAATGTATTTCATATCCTTATTTATAACAACCACGACCCAAAAAAGGTTCCTAAACTACATTTCAGTGGTTGAAACTTTTGTCTTATACAACAAAAATAATCATAAATATTAAAAAGCTACGAATCAATTAATTACATTATTACTAAGTTATTAACTCTTACAAACATATTTCTTATATCAGCTTAAATTGGTAGGAAATAACTGGTAATATAAAAATCCCATGAGAGGTATGAAAAAACAATAGAGCAATATCCATCCAAAATTAAATCTCACACACCCTTACTTATTTCAAAATGGTTTTTTCTAATCAGCTAATTTCAATAATAAATATGAAAACATCAATGCATTGGCTTTAGCACTTTGCTCATTGGTAGAAGAACCCGCATGACCACCTTCTATATTCTCATAATAATAAATTGGATTGCCCATTTCAATCATTTTGGCAACCATTTTTCTTGCATGCCCGGGATGAACACGGTCATCGCGGGTAGAAGTATAGAAGAAAACTTCTGGGTACGATACTCCTTCTTTCAAATTATGGTAAGGAGAATATTTTTTTAAGTATTCCCATTCTTCAGGAACATCAGGATTACCAAATTCTCCCATCCAACTAGCACCGGCAAGCAGTTTGTTATAACGCTGCATATCCAAGAGGGGAACCTGGCAAACCACGGCATTATACAATTCTGGCTTTTGCGTAAAGGCAGTTCCTACCAATAGTCCACCATTGCTACCACCCATAATCCCTAAATGTTTTGGAGATGTTACTTTTTTAGCAATAAGATCTTCAGCAACCGCATGAAAATCATCAAAAACGTTTTGTCTTTTTTCCTTTAATCCTGCTTGGTGCCATTTTGGACCATATTCACCGCCACCACGAATATTGGCTAAAATAAAAACTCCGCCATTTTCCAGCCATACTGAACCAAATGTGCCAGAGTAAAAAGGATTAGAAGATATTTCAAACCCACCATAGGCATAGAGCAAAGTTGGATTGGTACCATCATATTTCATGTCCTTGGAAGTAACCAAGAAATAGGGTACTAGCGTTCCATCTTTTGATTTTACTTTAATTTGGTCAACTTTATACTTGGTACCATCAAAATAGGCTTTGAGAGATTTTAATGATTGGAAAGTTCCATCATCTGCGTTTGCTAAAAATAGGGTTGATGGAGTTAAAAAGTTTTCGAATTCAAAAAAGTATTGGTCAGATAATTCATCTGTATCAATAATTGAAATAGTCCCGAACTCTGGAGCATTCACTTTGGTATTTTTCCATTTTTCATCATCAAAAGAATAGATATATAATTCTCCTTTTACATTATTCAATAAATTAATCAGCAATTTACTTTTGGTCACGGAGATACTGGATACACTGGAAAATTCATCTGGTTCCAATATCAATTGTATGTTTTTCTTTCCTACCAATAAATCAGTGAAATTTAGGCTGATGACAGAACCTTGCTTATACTTTTTTCCTTCAACTGTCCAATCCGATTTTAATTCAGTAATAAGTTGATTCTTAAGAATTCCACTATTTACAGCATCATCAGGAATTTCCAAAACAATAGGCTTATTATTAATTAAAACAATTGTTTCATTAGAAAACATTGTTTTATAACGATTGACTATTTGATAGCTTATTGGACCATCTCTCAAAATACCACTGAAACTTCCTACGTCTGTAGTTGATCCTTCATAAACAAGTTCAGCGTCTTTTAATGAAGTACCTCGTTTCAAAAGCTTAACTTGTCTTGGATAACCAGAAGTGGTCATCGTATTTTCTCCAAAATCAGAAGTTACGATGAGTGTATTTCCATCCAGATAGGTTGCCCCGCCTTTGGATTCTGGGATATAAAAACCGTTTTCAACAAACGATTTTGTTTCTACATCAAACTCCCTAGTTACTGTTGCATCTGCACCTCCGTTTGATAAACTAATTAGAAACCTATTATAGTTGGGGTATAGGCCTTGGGCCCCTTTATAAACCCATTTAATATTACCTTCAGCAGACATTTCATCCAAATCCAATAGGGTGTCCCAAGTAGGATTACCATCTATATAGGCGTCTTTTGCAGATCGTCTCCATATACCTCTAATGTGGTCTTTGTCCTTCCAAAAATTATAAACATAGGTACCATAAACTTTGGGATAGGCAATTTTATCCGTGGAATTGGATATTTCCAGAGATTTATCATATATGTTTTGATATTCTTTTACTTTACTTAATTTATCTAAAGTAATATTGTTTTGTTCTGTTACAAACTCAAGAGACCTTGGACTCTCTATTTCTTCCAACCATAAATAAGGATCTTCTTGGGCAGTTATGGATAAACATGAAATAAAGATTCCTAAAGAAGCTAAAAATATGTTTTTCATGGTTTATGGCTATTTTGGTTAGTACTTTTTTCTTTAAGAATTGTTACTAAAATTACATGAGCATGATTAAAATAGAAACCCTACCGTAACATTGGAAAAGCTAATATAGTAAAGCTGGTTATTAATAGGTTAAAAACTTTACTGTTAAAAGTAGTTGTTTTTGACATACTATCAATTAACTCAATTCATTAAACACAAAAACCCCTCAAAAGAGGGGCTTTTGCTTTCATAGCAATCTTTCCCATTTACGGGTTTTTGTCATTTCGAAGAAGCCTTTTGACTATGCGCAAGACCGAGAAATCTTTAGATATCCCATGTACATTCGATATGACAAAGCGTTTAATTTTTTAATAGGCAGGCAGGTTAAAAATAAAGGAACTGCCCTCTTTGGGTTTGCTCAATACCGTTATTGTGGTTTCATGTAGATCCATTATTTTTTTAACAATGGCCAACCCAAGTCCATAACCTTGTTTTTTGGAATTCTTGTTCACTTGTTTGTATCTATCAAAAATATAAGGTTGTTCACTCAATGGAATTCCAGTACCTGTATCTGCAATACAGATTTCAATATTCTTATTTTTTTTATTTAAGGACATGGTTACCTTGCCTTTAGGAGCTGTATATTTTAATGCGTTTTCAATTAAGTTTTGCAATGCACGCTCTACTAAGCTAACATCGGCATATACCATGCAGTTTTCCTCTGGATTGTTAAGTTCTAAAGTAATTTCTTTCTTATCTGCAATGACCTTGAATTTTGCAATAAGATCATGGGACAGCTCTGTAATGGAAAAAGGCTCTTTTACTGGAGTTACCTGTTCTGCTTCTAATTTGGAATATTCAAACAACTGATTGATCTGGCCAGAAAGCTTGTCCACATTGTCATTGGTAATCTGTAAATATTCTTGTTTTTCTGCTTCTGTAAGAGTATCCTTTTTAATCTGCAAGGTTTCTATATACCCTTTCATGATTGCCAACGGTGTTCGCAAGTCATGGGATACATTGGCAATAAGCTCCCTACGTAGCGTGTCCACAGATTGCATTTTATCTATGTTCCCCGTAATTGTGTCCGCCATTTCATTAAAAGATTTGGCAAATACTTCTATATCCGATTTTTCAGGATTTTCAATTCGGGCTGTTAAATCTCCCTCTTGGAACTTACGCACTGTTTTGGTCATAAGTCTTAAGTTTTTGGTCAAGAACCAAATACTTAAAATTCCTAATAAGGCAGCAAAAAACATGGTGAGCAATGTGGCACCAATACCCAATTTCACAAAGTACTGGGCCAGCATGTTTTGGCTTATCATTTGAAATTCTTCCCCCGCTAAAATAATATAGATGAACCCCTTTTTACCATTAATATCAAAAGGTGCCGCAGAAAATATTCGTTGTTCTCCGGGATTTCTTGGGTCATCCCCTAAAATATAATTCTCGCCTTCATCCGCTATAAAAGATTGTATAGGAGTTAGGGAAACTTTTTCTGCCGCTTCATTTTCACTGGGACTAAGTACTACAGAATATTGTATTTCCCCATCATTTCCCAATAGATACACCTCAATACCACGGTTTACGGCCATCATATCGTGCATTAAATCCCCAAACAACTCTTTATTTATACTACCATCTTCTAAAAAAGGAGATGCATTTTGGAATTTTTCTTCAATTAAATGATTGGCTACCTTGGCATTAAGTTTTTGAGTCGTTGCCTGATTATATTTATTGGCAAAATAGCCGGTAATAAATATATACGATGCCCCCATTAAAACAATGATCAATATAAAAACCAGCCATAGTTTCTTTGTAAGGCTAGGGGTGAGGGTTCTTTCTGTTTTGCTCATGCTACCATATCTTCATTAAACTTATAGCCAACTCCCCAAGTGGTCAATACATAATTTGGGTTGGCCATATCCGATTCTATTTTGGCACGTAACCTATTGATATGAGAGTTTACCGTATGTTCATACCCTTCAAAATTATAGCCCCAAATCATGTTCAACAATTCTGTTCTGGAATAATTTCTACCAGGATTACTTGCCATAAGAACCAAAAGCTCAAACTCTTTGGGAGAAAGCTCTATTTTTTTATTGTTCACTAAAACTTTACGTTTTTCTACATCAATCAAAAGATTCTCAAAAGTGAGAGCGGAAGAATTGCCTTCATCTATTTGCTGTTTACCAGTTCTACGCATTACTGCCTTTATTCTTGCCAACAGTTCCCGTATGCTAAAAGGTTTGGTAATGTAATCATCCGCACCAATTTCTAGGCCAAGTACCCTGTCTATTTCTTCTGACTTGGCCGTTAGCATAATTACGGGTGTATTTTTCTTAGTACGCAATTGTTTACAGACTTCCACTCCGTCCATAATGGGCAAGGTTAAATCCAGTATAATTAGGTCATACTCCTTTTCCAAAGCCATATTAAGACCAGTTTCACCATCAGTTGCGACGGAAGTGGTATAAATATGGCCTGTTAAATGAATTTCCAAGAGTTTAATAATTTCCTGGTCGTCCTCTATAATCAATATTTGCTTCATAACTAATCTGTATACAAAGAGAATTAAAAAGTATCACATAACTATCACATAGGAATATAACGATGGTTAACCGTCTTTTTCTAGCTATAGAACCGCAATTTTCCTGTCATTGCTCCTAAAATAAGAAATGTAATACCAAAGAAGTCACAGAAAAGTCATGAAACTTACGTAAGAGTTTATGTTTCTGTGATATCACTGTTATGTTGTTGGGGTTAGTTTGCAGTATTAACTTTAAAAAATCATTATGAAAAATCTATTATTATTTGCAGGAGTACTTGCTCTATTAAGTAGTTGTCATAGAGGCAACGTGGACGATGAACCAGCCATGTCCAATTTAACCCTAAACCTTAATGGTTTGGAGGACTTAGGTGGCGATTTTTTATACGAAGGATGGATAATTGTTGACGGAGCTCCTGTTTCAACGGGAACTTTTTCGGTGAATGCCAGCGGAGAACTTTCCGAAAGTACCTTTTCCTTGGATACCGAAATGTTGGAAAGTGCCACTAACTTTGTTCTCTCTATTGAACCAGTTCCAGACCCATCCCCAGACCCTGCTCCAACAAAATTGTTAATTGGAGAATTTAATGGGGATATGGCAGCTGTTTCCACAGGTACTGTTGCCGCAAGTTTTGATACCGTTGCAGGGGAGTACATTTTGGCTACACCAACAGGAACGGGTGCGGAAAATGAAAAATATAGTGGATTGTGGTTCTTGAACAATAGCTCAGGAAGTCCAATGGTCGGTTTGGAACTACCTACTCTAAATGATGGTTGGAAGTATGAAGGATGGGCTGTAATTGACGGTGTCCCTGTAACAACAGGTACCTTTACCGCAGTGGACGATTTTGATGAAGCCGATCCATTTAGTGGCTCCAATCCTGGTCCTCCATTTCCAGGAGAGGATTTCTTGCACAATGCTCCAAGTGGATTAACATTTCCAACAGATTTAAGGGGTGGAGTTGCCGTAATCTCCATAGAACCTTACCCAGACAATAGCCCAATGCCATTTACATTAAAGCCACTTGTGGGTATGATTCCCGCAGACGCTATGGGTGTACAAGCATTGGGAGACAATGTAAGTGCCAGTTTCCCAACGGGAACGGTAAGCCGATAATAATATAGGTGTTAGTTATTAATTAGTAAGAAGGCCCAGCGGAATTCCGCTGGGCCTTCTTGTATATATAGTTAGATTGGTATTTTATTCCCAGGAGTCTATTCCGTCCTTATCGTCAAAAACATAATTCCCCACTAAATCCTTTCGGTGTTTAAATGTTAGAAAGGTTAAAAAAAGCAATAAGATATATAGGTATAAAATAAGCATTGACATTGGTTTAAAAGAATCTGGCAATAAATGGTCTTTAAAATCAGTATAGCTCAACAACTTGTTAACCGATTCATATAGTTTAAATAGATATACAAATAGGATAATATATAGGGAGTACTCAAGATTTCTCATTTGTATGTCCGGCCTTTCCATCTCCCTGATTTTAAACTGAATAACATAAATATAAACAAAATGTACAATGGTAAGTATGGGAAATATATAATTGTCCGGCCTTAAAAAGTAGAACTTATTGGTGTATACTCCATAGAAATTGAGCACTATTAAAATACATAGTACACAAATTGAAAGCAACATGCTTCGTTTCCATGAAAAAATACGCAAAAGGTGATTCATATATTTTGAGGGATCTTTAGTTTCCTTTCGGTTTTAAAAACGTGGGGCATTATCTATTATTTGAAATAATCGATGAAAGGATAGGAATGTTGGGTATCTTAAAAAATCTGTGGTCAAATTCTTGGTTAAATGTTAAAATCATACCTTAGGGCTACTCTTTATATAGAGCACTTTTATGGTTAAAAAGCGATATTTCTACTTAATACAACTTCAATTTTTGGGTTTTAGATACAGTGGTTGGCAAAAACAACCTGGTCAAAAAACTATTGAAAGTATGTTGGTAAAAACCTTGAAATTTGTCCTCCCCAATACAAAATTTAAAGTTTTGGGGGCTGGTAGAACAGATTCTAAAGTCTCTGCATTGGATGCCAAATTTGAATTGTTTATTGAAGAAAAAACAATAAATGATTTTAAAAAGTTTCTAGACGAGTTCAACAAAAACCTACCACCTGATATAAAGGCCCTTGATATCATAGAAGTTGATGCACGTTTCAATATTATTCAAAGTAGTAAATCCAAGGAATATGTATACCTGTTCGCCCATGGACAGAAGAACCATCCTTTTTGCGCTCCCTTTTTAGCCAATATAATAGAAGAGTTGGATATTGAACTTATGAAAAAAGGAGCCAAGTTATTTATTGGCAACCATAATTTTAGGGCCTACACCGCAAGACCGCAAGAGAATACCACTTTTGATAGGATTGTTACCAATTGTGAAATAACAGAAAACACCCTTTTAAAAGCCAATTTTTTTCCAGAAAAAAGCTATGCGCTATACGTGGAAGGTGAGGGATTTATACGCTACCAAGTACGAATGATCATGGGGGCCTTGATTCTTTTGGGCAAAGGTGAACTTACCTTAGAGGCTATTAAAGAATCTTTACAAGAAGGATACAACGACCAAATTTCCTATGTAGCCCCTGGTTCCGGGCTATTATTAAATAAGTTGGAGTTTAAAAAATGAGTGTTTAGAAATAAGTATGCTAGATTGGGAATAGTATGCTAACCAATGAAATAACTAAAAGACATGAAAAAGTATATTCTATTATGTATAGTTCCAATTTTGTTCCAATGCTCCAGTTCAGATAAAAAGAAAGCTGTATTTAATGTTTACGATTATGGGTCTGTTGGTGATGGCATTACCAATGACCAGAAAGCCATCCAAAAAGCAATTGATGCATGTAAAGGAACGGGTGGCACAGTATTATTTCCTAAAGGAACCTTTTTGACCGGTCAATTAATGCTGGGAAGCAACATGACTATAAAAATTGATTCAATGGCCACTATTTTAGGAATTCAATCTGATTCTGAAGAAGCTTATCCCCACCATAAAATTGAGACAAAATTTCCAAACAGAATGCTAGAAGATTGCCAACGTAGATTAATTTATGGGAACCATGTAAAAAATGTAACCATAACGGGCAAAGGAAAAATAAATGGGCAGGGTGATTATGAACCATGGATGAATGTAAAATCACTGGGAACGGAAAAAGATAGGCCCTCTATTTTGGCCTTTGTTGGGTCCGAAAATATTGTTGTTTCTGGTATTACCATGGTAAAACCAGCATGTTGGACACAAGTGTACATAGAATCTGATAATGTTGTTATCCGAAATATAAAAGTAAATACTGGTAATTTAACACCTAATAGGGATGGTATTGATATTGTCGATTGCCATAATGTCTTAATAGAAGATTGTGATATTAAATCCGAGGACGATGGAATATGTTTTAAGAGCGGTAGTGAATATGGGTGCAAAGATGTAATAGTACGCAATTGTATTATTGATAAACTAAATGTAAATGCAGGTAATTGTTTTAAATTGGGGACAGATGGTTTGGGGAGCTTTATGAATTTTGATGTTTCTGGATTAACCCTTAAAAATGCAAATCAAAATTCAGCTTTGGTAATAGAATCTATGGATGGTGCGGTAATAGACAATATAAATGTTAGCAATTGTGAAATTTTAAACTCTGGTCAGGCCATTTTTATATTATTGGCAGATAGAAAACGTACGGTTCCAGAAAGAGAACCAAGGATAGGGAGTATTTCCAATATTCATTTTAAAAATATTAGTGGAGAAGGGTTTACAAGACAATACCCTTCTATAATTACTGGAATAAGGGGGCATAATATTCAGAATGTAACCTTTAACAATTTAAATTTTAATTTAAAGGGAGGTATAAAAACTACTGATCAGACTGTCATGGAATACGATGGCGCATATCCTGAAGGAAGCAAATTTGGAAATACAAATGCCTATGGGTTTTATATTAGGCATACAGATAATGTGGAATTTGAAAATTGCAATATATCATCAGAATTACCAGATGCCCGCGAATGGCTGGTAACAGAAAATGTAAAAAACATAAGCATTAGGTAATAAATGAGAAGAGAATTGGTCTTAAAAGCCAATTAAACCCATTTTCAAAAACCTGCTTGCTAAATTTCTTTTGAAGTTATTTCTTTAATAGAATTATGATATTTAATATTGAAAACACTGTAATAGTGCTAGTTTTATAAAACTAATTCTGTCGTCATGAATGTTAACTTCATCTAAAAAGACATCTTTCTTTTAACAGTTATTATGTTAATTTTTCTTAACAAAGGTTAAACGTCGTTAAAGGACTTGACAAAATTGTCTCTACCCTTATATTAAGAGCGTTGAGTTATTAATCACAATCTTTTACAGAACAGGACATTCGTCCACTTGCTAGTTTCATAGCATAACAAAGACTTTTCCCGCTCAACATTTACATATTGTTTAATTAAAAAATTTATTCATGAAATATTTAAATATTAATGAAGAAAAATTAATTCCTGTAGTTATGGGCTTAAATACACTTTTGGCCGATTACCACATTTATTATCAAAAACTAAGAAACTTTCACTGGAATATTCTGGGTAAGAATTTTTTTGATCTACATGAAAAATTCGAAGAGCTATATACAGAAGCCAGAATTAAAATTGATGAAATTGCTGAAAGGATTTTAACCTTGAGGTACCATCCCATGAGTAATTACAGTGAATATCTAAAGACATCATCCATTAATGAAAACAACGATTCTCCATCTGACAGGCAAATGGTCATGGAAATACTAAAAGCGCATCAAATATTGCTCAAGCAAATGAGCATTGTTATTGGAAAGGCCAATGAAGTAGGGGATGAGGGAACCATAGATCTCATTGGTGGATATATAAGGGAATTGGAAAAAGCGAGTTGGATATTGGATGCATGGCATAAAAATAACTCCGATAACTTAAAATCAACCTCCTCCATACTATAAATAAAGACGAAGAGACAACTAATATTAACCCTAAAAATCAGAAAATGAAATATTTAAAATTAATTACAATCGCAACATTTATACTGGGAACAACTGTAATAAGTGCCCAAGAAAAATCTAAAGAAACAGTTCAGGAAACCACTAAGAAGACGTATAAATTATATAAGGACGGAAAGTTGATAAAGAATTCTGTTTTAGTGAATACCAAAATTTCACAACCTATTTTGACAGATGATGCAGATAAAAAGAAAGTCAATCAAACCAGGGTTTTTCCAAATAAGAAAAAGGTGACCAAGACTGTACGCATAGATAATGACAAGGACGATAAATATGATGAAAAAATTGTATTCAGCTACATGACAGATAGCATTTCTGATTTTGTTTTGGTAAGCGATATAGATGAAATAATAGTTGCTGTCGAAGACGGAAGTAACCTAGAAATATTGGAAAATATAACCTTAAAATCCAAGGCAAACAATAAAAAAGTATATGTGTTTACTGATGGAAAAGGTAAAGAAGTAGAGCTTTTTGTAGAAAGTCATACCTCCATAAAATAAGAGGAACACCAAATAAATAACACGAATACCATTATAAATAGAATATTAATCTTAAAAACTAAAATTATGTTACGTTGGACAATCACATTTGTAATTATCGCCATTATAGCCGGAATCTTGGGATTTGGGGGAATCGCTGGAGCATCAGCAGGAATCGCTAAAATATTATTCTTCATATTCATAGTACTGTTTGTACTATCCCTTGTAAAAGGCTTACTATCTAAATAATTTATTAACCATAAAAACACATTAAAATGAAAAAGTTATTATTAAGTATCATAACCATATTTGCCTTATCCACTGTAATTATGGGGTGTAGAGACCCCAAAACTACCGAGGAGAAAGTAGAAGATGGAATTGAAGAAGTTGGAGACGACTTAGAAGAAGGTGTAGAAGAAATTGAAGATGAAATTGATGATGCAACAGACGACAATTCTTAAGAAGCTGCACACATAATAAAAAAGGGCGCATACTAATGCGTCCTTTTTTAGTTTCTAACCAAACAGATTAGATGATAAATATCTATCGCCTTTGTCGCAGACGATGGACACAATGACCCCACTATCCAAAGTTTTGGCCAACCTAAGTGCTGCGGTGGCGGCACCACCACTACTAACACCACAGAAGATTCCTTCTTCCCTAGCCATTTTAACTGCCATTTCATTGGCATCGGTCTCATTTACATCCAAAATCTTATCTACTTTGCTGGGATTAAAAATTTTTGGCAAATATTCTTCTGGCCATCTTCTTATGCCAGGAATTCTAGAACCATCTTCTGGTTGTACGCCAACAATTTGAATATTTGGATTCACTTCCTTTAAATAAGTAGACGTTCCCATAATGGTACCCGTAGTTCCCATAGCAGAAACAAAATGGGTTATTTCCCCTTCTGTATCCTTCCAGATTTCTGGACCGGTGGATTTATAATGTGCTTGCCAATTGTCATTGTTCGCAAATTGGTTGAGCATGATGTATCCATCATTATTAACCTTGGATTCGGCATAATCCCTCGCTCCTTCAATACCTATATCAGAAGGAGTCAAAGTAACTTTAGCCCCGTAGGCCCTCATGGTCTGTACTCGTTCTTTAGTTGAGTTTTCGGGCATTACCAATTCCATATCCAAACCGTATATACCTGCAATCATGGCCAATGCAATTCCCGTATTGCCACTGGTAGCTTCTATTAGTTTGGAATTGGTGTCAAAATCACCTCTTTCCAAACCAGCCCTTATCATATTTAGAGCAGGCCTATCCTTTACGCTTCCACCAGGATTATGGCCTTCCAATTTAAAATAAAGGGTTACATTGGGATTTTGGTTTAACACCCTTGATTCCACCAATGGGGTATTACCAATTAAATCCAGAATATTATGAGACATGTGGTTGGGTTTTTATTTTGATCTCAGGGGTATGAAAAACTTTTGAGTTTGCAGGCACAGAACTGGTTATCCATGCATTTCCACCAATAATGGAGTTTTCACCAACAACAGTTTCTCCTCCCAAGATAGTGGCATTTGCATATATGGTTACATTTGACTCAATAGTGGGATGTCGCTTAGTTTTTTGAAGATTTTTTGCAACATACAGCCCTCCTAAAGTAACCCCTTGGTATATTTTCACATGATCTTTTATAATGGCTGTTTCACCAATAACCACACCCGTTCCATGGTCTATATGGAAAGATTCACCTATGGTAGCGCCTGGATTTATATCCACTCCTGTTTGTCTATGGGCATATTCCGTCATTAAACGTGGCACCAAAGGAAATCCATCTATATAAAGTTCATGTGCCAACCTATAAATGGCAATGGCATAAAAACCGGGATAGGCCATATACACTTCTTCAACTGATAAGGAAGCTGGGTCACAATTAACTGTGGCTTCTGCATCCAAATTTAATTTCTCCAAAATGTTCGGTAGTTTAGAAACATATTTTTTCCATAGTTCCGAACACGGTTTTTCAACTTCCCAACAGGCCAAGTTGGTTAATTCATCAAAAAGAATTTCCAGCTTTTTCAAATTTTCCTCAACTGGGGTGTCAATATCAAATAGGGTGTAAAAAAGGGTGTTGGCAAATACCTCTGTTTTTTCTTTAAGACAATACCTTAGGTTAGGCTGCTTCTTGTGAAGAATTATTTTGTCAATTATAGATTTTATATCCATCCTAGAATTCGTTGTAGTTCAAAATTAACCAATATTTCAAAAGCAGGTCTGTCAAAATGGTTAACTTTAGCTTAAAATATCTATTGCTAAGTCGAATGAACAATCCTGTAATTACCAAGAGCACCCTCAATTTTTTAAATGAATTAAGTAAAAACAATACCAGAGAGTGGTTTACTGAGCATAAAACCGAGTTTAAAGCTCATGAAGCCGATATAAAAGGATTCTATAAAGTTTTAATGGACAAACTAAACGTCCATGATGAGATTGAGAAAATTAAAATGTTTCGAATCTATAGAGATGTTCGTTTTTCAAAGGATAAAACTCCGTACAAAACACATTTTGGAGGTTCATTCTCTAGGTCTGGCGCTAGATTAAGGGGAGGTTACTACTTGCAGGTTGCCAACAATGAAACTTTTATTGCCACGGGCTTTTGGGAACCCAACAAAGACGATTTGTTCCGAATACGAAAGGAATTTGAAATGGACAGCACGGAGATTCGAAAAGTAATTAATGACAAGACCCTCAAAAATGTATGGGGAGAAATAAAAGGGGAGGGGTTAAAAACGGCCCCTAAAGGTTTTGATAAAGAAGACCCAAATATTGATTTAATTAGAATGAAACAATTTATTTTTGTTCGCAATTTCACAAATAAGGAAGTTCTTTCCAACAACTTTATTGATGTTGTGGACGATTCCTTTAAGTCCATTAGACCCTATTTTGACTTAATGAGTGATATCCTTACCACTAATTTGAATGGGGAGTCACTACTAGACTAAAACAGGTTTATCAAAAAATTGAACTTGGTCCTTTAAGCGTTCTATAACCATATTCATCATTCTCTTGTTAAGTGCTGACGAATCCTTTATATATAGATTGTATTCTTCCACTGTAAATTGACCAATGACCATTCCTTTTAAGGAGTTTCTAAACTTAATGTCCTTTTGAATTGCATTTTCTATATAGACCAACTTCTTTTCAAGGGAAAGTTCCAAAAAATAATTTTTGTGCTTCTTAATATAGTTTTTAAAAACAGCCAATAAAAGATTGTTCTGAAGTTTAATAATGGGCCTAAGGGTTTCATTTTGAAATCGCTCATTATCACTCATGTTTTCTGTTAAACTGCTACTGGAAATCTGTGGGCGAATCTTTAGTAGATCCATAGATCTAGTGTTCATCTGTGTAGTTTTCCTAAAGATAATCATAAGAAGGCCTAGGAATTTCTGTGCGAAAATTAGTTTTTAACGAGGTTATAAACAAAAAGCCACTGAGGTTTTCAGTGGCTTTTAAAAATTATGCAATAATCTTATTTACTTTCTAAAAACTCCTGATAGGTTTTAACAGCAATACCTTCTGAAGATTTAAATTTCTTTTTTAATTTTGAAAACTCTGTTTTTGCCTCTTCAAATCTTTCCATAACAATAGCTAAATTATCTAACTCTGTTGGAGATGGTTTGTCATAGCTTAAAACTAATTTACTATATAAATTCCCTATTTTTTCACGTAGCTGGGGTTCCGCGCTTCCCACATAATTATCACCTGTAGTAATAACCAAGGTCTCTTTTAAGTTATTTAATTTAGTTTCCATTTTAGAGTTTTTGTCAGCTTCGGCCTTCGCAATCATTTCATCTAACTCATAAACCAAATATGCCAATTCCTGGGTCATATCATACAATAACATAATGGTTTCATTTTTTAATTTTCTGTCGGCTTCGTTTAAGGGAGAGTCTTTATCATATATCAATTCAAATGTGTGCTCATAGGTTTCCTTCCCTTTTGTTAACACCGCTTTATATGTCCCTGCCGGAACTTGCGGGGTTGTGAATCCAGAAAAACTAAATGTTTTTCCTTTGGCCATTTTTGGTTGTTTTCTGCTATAGTTCCAGTTCACAATATTGATTCCCTTAGATTTCCCAGGGCCCATCTCACTAATTACATTGCCCAACATATCCTGGATTTCCAAACTCATTTTACCAAACGTATGTCTTTTCTTAAGAAAATATTTGAGTTGGAAATTTTTGCTCTTACTAGCGCCAATAAATTGCGTCTCATTTCCAAAACCACCGGTAAATCCACTTTCTTCATTAATAACAGTAGGTGCATTTACAAAAAAATGGACATCCTTGTTTAATACTTCATCATTTAATTCCCTAAGTGGAGAAATATCATCAATGATAATGACTCCTCTACCATGGGTTCCCATAACCAAATCATTGGTCGTTTTTTGCAAATCAATGAAATGTACTGCAACGGAAGGCATGTTATTTGTAAACTTGTACCAGTTCTTTCCGCCATTGGTGGTTATGTACAACCCAAACTCAGTTCCTAAAAACAATAAATCTGGGTTAACATAATCTTCTTGAATGTTCCGTGTTATGCCAACAACGTCCTCCGTTATAATATTTGTCCAAGTTTTACCAAAATCCGTAGTTTTATAAGCATAGGGATTCATATTGTTCATTGTGTGCCCATCAAATACAACATAGGCGGATCCCTTATTGAATGTGCTTGCTTCAATATGATATGTCCATATGTTTTTAGGTAAACCAACAATATTTTCAACGGTGTTGGTCCAAGTTTTACCACCATCCCGTGTTACCTGTACGTTACCATCATCTGTACCTACCCAGATGATATTTTCATCCAAAGGAGATTCGGCAATTGTAAAGATGGTAGTATGGTTTTCTGCCCCGGAATTATCCATGGATAAGCCTCCCGAGTTTTCTTGTTCCTGTTTTGCTGGATCATTGGTTGTTAAATCTGGGGAAATAATTTCCCAAGTATCGCCCATATCTTCCGATTTGTGCAAGAATTGGCTTCCCATATAAAACCTATCGGGTTGAAAATTACTTAGTGCCATGGGAGCATTCCAATTAAAACGAAGCTTTTCAGTATTCTTGGTGACCAATGGCTGTATAGTCTTTGTGAGATTTTTGTCCACATCATACCTCCATACATTTTCGGCACCTTGCATTTCTGAATAAACAATGTTCTTAGTTGGGTGTTTAAGCACCCTAAAACCATCTCCACCTCCCACTGAATTCCAATCTCTTGCTTCTACACCACCATCGGAAGAGGAAGGCCCATACCAAGAACCGTTATCCTGCAAGCCTCCATATATATTGTAGGGTGTTGCATCATCAACGCTGATATGATAGAACTGTGAAAGAGGTAAATTCTCCACAATTTCCATTGTAGTACCTCCATTCCATGAGCGGTAGACACCTCCATCCGTGCCAACATACATCACATCCGAATCTTTTATTCCAAAGGCAATATCATGGATATCACTGTGCATATTGCCAAGACTTTTAAAGGTTTTTCCTCCATCCCTTGATATAGAGCCAAATAGTCCACCTTTTACTATAACATTTTCATCTTTCGGGTCCACAACAATTCTAGAAAAGTAAAAGGGTCTAACTGTAATACCAAAATCATTGTTAAGCTGTTCCCAACTGTTCCCAGCATCATCACTTCTATAAAGACCTTTCTTTTCATCCTTTTCAGCTTCAATTACTGTATAGAGAATGTTAGAATTGGAGGGGGCTAAGGCTATTCCCAATCTACCAAGCTTACCATCAGGAAAACCTTTGTGAATTTTATTCCAAGTGGCACCGCCATCAGTAGATTTATACAATGCGCTATTGCTTCCGCCAGATTCAAAAGACCATCCCGTTCTTCTAAACTCCCACATGGAGGCATATAAAATATTTGGATCATTGGGGTCCATTGTTAAATCGGCACAACCTGTTTTTTGATCTATGTACAATAGTTTTTCCCAAGTTTCACCGGCATCATTGGATTTATATACACCGCGTACATCACTATCTCCCCATAAAGCCCCAAGAACACCTACATATATTTCATTGGAGTTTTTTGGATTTACAAGTACACTGGTAATACGTTCAGATTTTTCAAAACCTATTTTTTTCCAGTTGGACCCTCCATCAACAGACTTATATAAACCATCACCCACAGAAACACTATTTCGTGTCCATGTCTCACCTGTTCCAACATAGATTACATTATCTGGATTATTGGGGTCCAAAGTGACTACTCCAATCGATTGGCAGTAGTCATCAAAAATTGAATTGAAGGTTGTGCCAGCATCATTGGATTTCCAAACACCTCCACCGGCAGTACCGGCATAAATGACTCTACTGTTTGTAGGGTGTACTTCCATGTCATTTATTCTACCACTCATTAAGGCGGGTCCAATGTGTCTTGCAGTTATATCACCAAATAATTCTTTGCCATTTACTTTGGGGTTGGATTGGGAAAATCCAATATTGGGAAGTAAAAATCCCATTATTATTACTACTAGTATGTTTTTCATTTTAGATGGGTTTAAAAAAAAGACCCTCATTATAAGGGCCTTTTAAATATGGTTTTTATTTTTCTCCTTCCATTTCATCTGGAAAGACAAACAATTTTTCGTCCACCTCTGGATTTAATACTATACTCTCAATAGTTATAGGTGCAGAACCAGGCTGTCCTTTTACACCTTGTGTAATTGAAAATGGAAAATACAAACCATCTACTTCCTGGTAATCACTCATTGTGATTTCTTGAATCATTCCCTTTGCCGGGCCAGACTTAACTTCTGACTGGACTGCTATGGGAACAAAGTTTTCTGTATCAAAGAAATAAAAACTAACATCTTCCTCTACATTACCATCCACGGTAACGGGTTCTTTAACCAATTTTATTTTAAAGGTATCGGCACCATCAATGGTTTCATTTCCAATTAATTCAACAGTATATCCCTTTTCTTTATAATCAATAAATGCATCAGGAAAATCATTAGAGTTTAATTTAAAATTGGCGGTGGACTCGGCATCGCTTTTTTCTGCTTTCATGGTCATCATATTATGGCTCCATAAGGTTTCTCCATCAAAAACACCCTGCTTTATTTCTTTGCCTTGAAAAGTAAAGGAAGTCATTTGTTTCCCATCGCTCATTTGTATAATTTCCAAGGGTATTTCCAACCCTTGTTGATTTATTTTTGCTACCATTTTTAAACCCTTAACGGCTTTTAGGGTTTCTAGCCCCCCTATATTTTCAAAATAACTACTTAATATTTCATCGGCCGTTTGCGCTTGTGACGGCAACGTCATTAGTAGCATTAATAAAGCAATACCTAATTTTAGTGTTTTCATGATTTTTATTTTAATTTATAGTTTTATTCCTTTTAGTTAGTATCAAATGTGTTTTTATTGTTACAAATTTGTCCAATAATTATTTAAAAAAAGACTCTAAATGAAGTTCGGAAAAGTTGACCATCCAGAATTAATAGATTTTACGATGCCAAAGGACCATCCTTATACCCAGGTTCTTCTACAAAGACAAGATAAGGAAATTCCACTATCTGTTTATGTAGGATGTGCCAAATGGAACAGACAAGATTTAAAGAATTTTTACCCAAGAGGAACCAAGGATGAACTTGTCTATTATTCTTCCCAGTTTAATAGTATTGAGCTTAACGCAACATTTTATAGAATTTTTCCAGAAGAACAATATGATAAATGGTATGACAAAACCCCTGAAAATTTTAAGTTTTTTCCAAAAATTTCTCAAGATATAAGTCATTTACGAAGGTTAAATGAAAAAGTGTACCCCATAGTGGACAGGTACTTGGATGTAACATCACACTTAAAAGAGAAGTTGGGAACCATCTTTTTGCAGATGCATGGTAATTTTGGGCCTAAAAATTGGGATAGAGTAGTGCAATTTGTAGAGTATTGGCCCAAACAGTTTCCATTGGCCATTGAGTTTAGACATACAGATTGGTTCACCGATGAAAAAGTAGCCCAAGAACTTTATCACCTTTTGGAAGAAAACAATATTGCGAATATATTGGTAGATACAGCCGGCAGGCGTGATCTTATGCATATGCGCCTTACCAATAATGAGGCCTTTGTTAGATATGTAGGGGCCAACCATGAAAGTGACTATACTAGATTGGACGATTGGGTAGCAAGATTATACGAATGGAAGACTGAAGGCCTTAGAAACATTCATTTCTTTGTGCATCAAAATATGGAGTTGGAATCTCCACTATTATCGGGGTATTTTATTGGAAAATTGAACGAAAAACTAGGTTGTAATTTACAAATTCCAAAAACGTTACATGATTCCGATAATAAGTTATTTTAATTCTTTTTGATAGTCTAACTTTGCTCTCTCTAAATCGTATATAATGAGATTTCATACTAGAAAATTAGTAAAACCAGGAGATTTAAATGCCAATGGAACATTGTTTGGTGGTGCAGTCTTGGCATGGATAGATGAAGAGGCAGCTCTTTACAGCATTATACAACTGGAAAATAAGAAGGTGGTTACCAAATACATGTCGGAAATCAACTTTATGAGCAGTGCCCATAGAGGGGATATTATTGAAATTGGTGTGGCAGTGGTTAAATTTGGGAAATCTTCACTGACTTTAAAATGTGAAGTTAGGAATAAAATGACCCTTGAGACCATTGTTACAGTGGACAACATAATTATGGTAAATCTTGGCGATGATGGAAAGCCTAAAAATCACGGAAAGACCAAAATAGAATATGTAAAAGACAGAATAGCCAAGGAAGAGAAGAATTCTTAATTTTCGGCAATTGCCTGGACTTCATCCAAAACTCGCAATAAATTACCACCCCACAATTTGGAAATCTCTTCTTCCGAATATCCTCTTTTTACAAGTTCCAGCGTAACATTAAAAGTTTCTGAGGCATCGGACCAACCTGCTATTCCGCCACCGCCATCAAAATCGGAACTAATACCTACATGGTCTATTCCCATAAGCTTCACCATATAATCAATATGGTTCACAAAATCACCGACATCCACAGCTGGTGGAGCACTTTCATCGCCCTTAACTAATTCTTCTGCCACGGCAACAACTTCACGGTAGTTTTTAAAAAATGATGCTCTTTGCTCATTCGTTAAACTGCCAAATTGGGAACGTTCGTACCAATCCATCTGTAAAGAATCGGCAACATTCTTATAAACACCCTTCATATATTCTGACCTCTTATCGTTTTTTTCCGTATTTAGATAGGACCCAAAGGCTACAGTTTGAACAACTCCACCATTCTCTTTCATCATCAAAAGTTGTTCATCATCTAAATTTCTACTATGGTCACATAATGCCCGTGCAGAAGAATGTGATGCAATAATGGGAGCCTTGGATAGGGCAATCATCTGTTTCATAGCTTCTTTGGATGGGTGAGACACATCAATCATTATTCCTAATCTATTCATCTCTTTTACAGCATCTTTACCAATATCACTTAAACCATTAAATGACCATATACTGTCTCGCTCCCCCGTATTGGAATCAGAAAATTGACTGTGTCCATTATGCGCCAATGAAACATATCTGGCACCTAACTTGTGATACTTTTCAAAATTTGAAAAATCCTCTCCCATGGGATATGCATTCTCAACACCGATCATTGCCACTTTTTTGCCTGCCTTCTGTATTCTACGCACATCATTGGAGGTTAATGCCAGCTCAATTTCATCGGGTGCAATTTCTTCACAGAGTTTATGAATTGCATCAAATTTAGCCATTGCATTTTCGGAGGCTTTTGCATATCCTGCATCTGTAAGAGTGTCCTGTCCGGTATAGACAATTAGCCAAGCAACATCCAACCCGCCAGCCTTCATTTTTGGAAGGTTAACTTGTGTATTCAGGTTTTGGGTGTAATTAATACTGTCCGTAAAATTGTTAACATTGATGTCATCATGCGTGTCTATCGTAATCACTTTTTCATGGATTTCTTTTGCTTTATCCTCAATTGAAATCTCCTCTTTTTTTTCACCTTCTGCACACGAGAGCACCGATAAAGCACAAATTAATCCGATAAACTGTTTCATTTTCTAATTTTTACACCTACAAATTAAGCATTTTGACAACAACTACATGCACGTAGATAACATTTAATTGCGTACGCTATACCTATTATGGACTTTTATTAAAATCCTAAGTTATGGCTTAGGGAATTAATATTTTTTGTTGGATAAAAATCATAATTATCCAATGTGACAAATTAACAGAATAAGTAAAATGCCTACTAAATCCAGAAATCTTTTTTCTCAACTATCGGACATTGAAGAGCAATTGAATAATTTTTCATTTGAAGAATTGACTTCTGAGGAAGCTTCAGAATTAAAAATGACTTTTCAGTCTTTCAAAAACAATCTGGAAAATAAATTCTTTGGTGGAAAATCCAATAAAGCCGAAAGCCAAGCCACTAAAAAAAGTGAAAGCTCGGACGAGGCCAATTTAATAGCCAAGGTAAGCCATGAAATAAGAACTCCATTGAACGGAATCATTGGTTTTACAGATCTCTTAAAAGAGAGTTCGTTGACCAAAAAACAAACGGATCATGTAGATGCCATACAATCGGCATCACAAACATTGATGCAAATCATAAACGAGCTTTTGGAGTATTCCAAACTTTCTGCTGGTTTAAACGAGTTGACTTCCATTGAATTTAATTTTCATAAGCTTGTCAACGATGTATCCTATTTGTGCAAAACATTAATTGTGGACAAAAGCATTGATTTTGAGGTGAGAATGGACAGTGCCATACCTAAAATATTGGTCGGTGATCCCTCCAAGTTATCTCAAATACTGTTGAATCTTATTGGAAATTCCATAAAGTTTGTTGAAAGAGGTTCTATTAAATTGACCATAATACAAGTTGGCTTGAGCAGTAATGATGTTCAATTAGAATTTGATGTTACGGATACCGGTATCGGCATATCCAAAGATGGTCTTGAGAATATTTTTGAATCTTTTAAGCAAGCAGAAACCGATACCTATTCAAAATACGGAGGTACAGGATTAGGCCTAAGCATTGTAAAACAGATAGTTGAAAAACTAAATGGAGAAATAGACGTTGTAAGCACTTTGGGTGTTGGTAGCACCTTCAGGTTTACACTTCCTTACCAAAAGAGCAATAATAATACAGCTATTGTAGAAGAAGTTACTCCCTACAAAGGCCAGGAGGAGCTTCTGGAAGGCATGAGAGTTCTTGTATTCGAGGACAATCATCTAAACCAAAGACTTATCAAACACCGATTGGAAAATTGGAAGTGTGAAGTGTTTTTAACAGATAAGGCTATTTACGGTCTCAATGTTCTAAAGAACCACAAGATAGATGTTGTTCTAATGGATCTTAGAATGCCTGTTATGGATGGCTTTGAAATCACCAAACAAATTAGGTCCAGTAAGGATGATAGAATTAAAAACGTTCCCATTATTGCTTTAACGGCAGATTTTTCTATCCATGATCAAAAGAAATGTGATGCGCATGGAATCAATGATTTTATTCTAAAACCCTATAGTCCGGACGAACTCATACACAAACTTCTTGCAAATAAAGAAATTGAAAATTTTCAAAGTCCTTCAAATATAGTTACAACAAATACCCAAGTTGAAGAAGGGGATTCTATTGTAGACCTTGACATTGTATATGAGGACTGTATGGGAGAAATGGATTTGTTAGAGGAGTTGGTGGGACTGTTTAAGGAAAACGCATTGGAGTTTATAGGAAAGGTAAAAATAGGAATCAAAAACGAAGACTTTGTTGCTATTAAGTTTGCTGCCCATAAAATTAAGACAGGCTTAAAGATGATGAAAACTAGGGCATTAAGTGATTTTGTGGAGAATATCCATAAAAATAGCGAAACAATTAAAAACATGGTAGAAATAGAAAACCTGTTCAATTGTTTCATAAAAGAATATTCTCTAGTGGAACTGGCCATTGATGTAGAGGTAGAAAAATTAAAAAGAAAATAACAATAAATAGTACAGATGCAGGAGAAGAAAAGGTTGCTATTAGCTGATGATGATGAATTGTTGGCATCTTTAATAAGTTTTAGGCTGGAAAAAGGTGGCTATGAAGTTTGTCTAAAGCGGGATGGTAAAGAGGTTAAGGAGTATTTAAGCCAAAATATTCCTGATATTATTGTGACAGATATTATGATGCCCTATTTCTCGGGCATAGAGCTCATAGATTTTGTTCGAAATCAATTAAAATCCAACATCCCGATAATTGTAATCTCATCCGCAGGAAACGAAGAGAATGTGTTAAGCGCTTTTGAGTTAGGTGCGAATGATTTTATTTCTAAACCAGTTAGTCCATCCGAACTTTTGGTACGGGTAGCACGGGAATTAAACAAAACATAATTATTTATTAGAGTACAAGTCTACAATATTATCCCCTTTATTGATCCCCCAAAAATCCATACGGATCTTTTGTGGGATTTAACGTGGTTATTTCTAGGGCTGGGAACAATATATTTTGCCTCTATATTTTATTTTAGGAATAAGATAGCATCCAAAGAAAAGCAAGTAACAAAAAAGAAAAGGGAGCTGTCACCAATAATAAGCGAGTTTCTTTTTTATGAAGAGAATGCGACCAAAGAGGAGAAAAGCAACTATATAAAACTTAAGATTGAAATAAGGGAATTACTAAAAAATGATTTTAATAGACAGGTACTGTCAGAGGTGCTTCTTGATTTGCAAAAAGATGTATCCGGGAATACCGAAAAGCGGGTTTTTGAATTGTATCAAGACTTAGGTCTTCACTTAGATGCCTATAAAAAGCTTAGAAGCTGGAAATGGCAAGTCGTTTCTAAAGGGATTTTAGAGTTGACCCAAATGGAAGTCTTTGATTCTTATAGCTTCATAAAAAAGTTTATCAATGACAAAAGAAGTGTTATTAGGAAACAAGCAGAAATAGCAACCGTTACTCTTAAAAATGATGGTTTAAGCTATTTTTTGGATACTACAAAATATAAAATTTCGGAATGGCAACAATTAAAGTTATTGGAAGTGGTAAGAAACCATAAAGACTTTGACCCTCCAAAATTTAGTGCATGGCTTACTTCTTCTAATAGGCATGTTGTTCTTTTTTCATTACGATTAATAAAATACTATAATCAGAACCAATCATATAGTTCAATAATAGAACTGGTTAGGCATAGAAACCATCAAATAAAAGAAGAGGCAATAAGCTGTATCAAGAAGTTTCAAATTATTGAGGCTAAAGACACCCTAAAAAGTGTTTTTTGGAAATGCAATGTGCATGTTAAAATATTGATTTTGGATACAATAGCTTCTTTGGGAAACAAAGAAGACATTGGCTTTTTAAAACTGGCCGTGAACAGGGAAACCAATTTTGTCACTAAAAACAAGGCCCTGAGCGCAATAAACGCTATTGTTCCAGAAACAATAATGCCTACTGAAGGGATTGCCCAAGTAGACATGGATTCCATTCAGACGTTGAAAGAAGCGGAAGACAATTTCACAGCTTTTGATAAAGCCTTAGAAATGGAGGATATAGATCCAAATCCTATTGATTCCGACACTATAACTCTTGAGGACGAAATAGAAACCAATAAAATTGAAAAAAACCTGGACAACCAAGACTCTACACAAGAATTGGAAGGAGAAGCCATAGCTACGGAAAATACCCTTGAAGAAAATCTGGAAGCTATGGAAATAGAAAGCACTTTGGATATAGAAATTTCTGAAGAGTTTGAAGAACAGGCGGAAGATGTTCAAGAAATCGAAGAGGTTGAACAGATAGAAGAGGAGGTAGAAGTCGACCTTGGAATAGAAGAAAAATTAAATGATACCTACTTGCCTCCAGAGGTTGTAATTACAGAAGAGGAAGAAAAAGAGCTTTTAGAAAATGAACTTGGAATAAATTTTTTACCCTTTGTTATTAATGAAGAAGAAATAGAAGCTGAAGAATTTATGGCAACCTCCACAACAAACATTTTTAATAATAACTTTTTTGAACAGGATAGCTATAACAAAATATTATTATTGGATACGCTGGAAGACCTTGGGGGTAAAAAGGAAATACCTTTTCTAAAGGAAATTATCGAAAAAGATACTAGCGAAACAATCAGGGAGCGCGCTTTGGAAATATTGAACGAATTTTCAGAGACAGAATACCACATAAACAAGAAGGATGCAATACTGTATGTAAATAATGCCCCAATAAATGGAGACAGTGTTTTTAAACAATTGTTCAATACATCAGATAGGGCAACAAAACTTGTTTTGCTAGATGAAATAATGGGAATAGGGGACAAAAAAGAATTAGCCTTTTTAAACTCGCTAGAAAATCAAAATGACCCTACAATTAGTGAAAAAGTAAAACTCGTAAAGAGAGAATTGGAAAAAAGAACTCATTATCAGAAAACAGCTAGCAGTGATAGTAACGAGGAAAATGAAATTTTGGAATCGGATGTTATTTTCCCATTGAATGATCAGAGCTTCCAATTACAACAGTCCATAACATATAATTCATCCAAAAGCTCAAAAGAAAGCACTCAACGCAAAAATAACAAAGGGCAAATACCTTTGGAGTTTTGCTTTTTATTGGATGAACTGGAAATAGAATTACCTAAACCAATGGGCATTTTTAACATTGATTTTGAACTGACCGAAGAGTTTTATAAGAATCAGGCTAAAAATGTCTCATATAATAAAAACAAGAAAAAAGAGTAGTGGGAGGCGGAGTATTTGATATTGTTCTAAATTATATAAACATTGTATTTTTTGTGTTTACAGTGGTGCTATTTGCACTGTTTACTTTTATGGGGTACCTATCCACAAGAAATTCCATTCACTACAGAAATAAAAATAGTTTTGGTGATTTGTCAAAAATTATGGCCTCGCCCATAGCCCCAAGTATTACCATAATTGCACCTGCTTATAATGAAGAGGCTACCATAGTGGAAAATATACGTTCCCTATTGTCCTTGCAGTATGTCAACTATGAGGTAATGGTTGTAAACGATGGCAGTAAGGATGATACATTGCAAAAAATGATTGAGTCCTATGATTTAGTGCAGGTAGATCATGATATAGATCCAAATATAAAATCCAAACCAATACGGGGAGTATACAAATCCAAACGTCTTTCCTTTTCAAAATTAATAGTAATAGATAAAGAGAATGGTGGAAAATCCGATGCCTTGAATACGGGTATACAGCTTTCTGATAGTAAATATGTAGGTTGTATAGATGTGGACTGCCTATTAATGCCAGATGCCCTTTTACATGTAGTTAAGTCGTTCTATGAACGAACACAGAAAAAGGTAATTGCTGTAGGTGGTGTTATACGGGTAGCAAATTCATGCAAAATAGCTGGTGGTATGTTAGAGGAAATTCGCTTGCCAAAAAGCTGGCTAGCCAAATTTCAATTATTGGAATATACACGCTCCTTTATTTTGGGTAGAATGGCCTGGGGAAGAATAGATAGTTTATTGATTATATCGGGAGCCTTCGGTTTTTTTGATAGGGAAATTGCTGTGGCAGTTGGGGGCTATGATACAGACACAGTAGGGGAGGACATGGAAATAGTCTTTAAAATGAGGCGGTACATGCACGACCAAAAAACTCCTTATACCATAGAATACATACCCAATTCTTTATGCTGGACCGAAGTGCCAGAGGATATAAGCATACTTATTAACCAAAGGGATAGATGGGCTCGTGGTAACTTAGAAACCTTATTTAAACATAAGGATATGTTCTTTAATTCCAAGTATGGCCGTTTGGGTCTACTTAGTTATCCGTATTGGTTTTTTTATGAGTGGTTGTCCCCCATACTAGAATTCTTTGGACTTCTTACGGTTATCTTTTTTTGTTATTTGGGCATACTCAACTGGGAATTCTTTATAGCGATTACAGGGACAATTTACGTGTTCTCAATTATGTTTTCCTTGTATGCCATTCTTTGGGATGTATATAGCTATAATGAATATAATAAGACAAAGGACATATTAATATTAATGTTATGCTCCCTAATTGAGCCTATAATTTTTCATCCTATTGTGGTATGGTCCGCTGTCCGTGGAAATTTAAAAAAACTGTTTGGGGTTGATTCTGGTTGGGGATTACAGGTGCGTAAAGGTTTTGCGAAGGCAACTTAAATAAAAGTAATGAATACAAGTCAGTTAGACAGATATACATTAAAGCAGTACACCAGATTGATGATCTCTTTCTTTGGATGCCTCTTTGTTCTATCTATTGTACAGTACACCACTTTATATTTTAAAGGGGTGGTAGACGGTATTTTTAACACAAGTTTTTTGATTGCTGTTTTCCATCAAATAGGATTTACTGCCGTTACAGGGATCATTCTAGTTATTCCATTTAATTTCTGGGAAAACCTAAGGCCTAGATATGGCTTTAATCTGGTTTTTGTTCTATTGAGTTTTCTATTGATAACAGAAGCCATGCTTATAAGTTATTACTGTACCACCTTGGTTCCTTTGGGTTCCGATTTATTGGGGTACAGCTATTCAGATATTAAAATGACCATTGCCAACTCTGGTGGTACGGCCATGTATTTTTATCTATTTATTGGCATAGTGATCATAGTCGCACTTTTTATTGGTTTGTACCGTATTACTTCAAAATTCTATCATAGAATTAGTAAGATGTACCCATTTACAATTGTATTGTTCAGTCTTTTTGTTGCTACTCTATTTACAGAAGGTAAGCCCATTAACCAGAATAAAACGCAATATTTGGCGGTAAACCTTTATACCACATCCACAGAGGACCATTCATACACTGCGGATGTGGAGTACCCATTGATAAAAAGACCCAGTTCAGAAAACGCTTTGGGTGACTATTTTGAGTTAAAAGACCAAAAACCCAATATTGTTTTCATTATGGTAGAGGGTCTTGGAAGGGATTTTGTGGGAGAAGGCGCAGAATATGAAGGATTTACACCCTTTCTGGATTCACTTACCACCAAATCTTTGTACTGGGAAAACTGTCTTAGCAACACAGGAAGAACTTTTGGAGTACTCCCTTCATTATTGGGCTCGCTACCTTTTGGTAAAAGTGGTTTTATGGAACTAGAGGAATACCCCAATAAACTAACCCTATATACCATTCTCAAGAACAATGGGTACCACACTTCTTTTTACCAAGGAACCAATAGTTCTTTTGACAATGTTGAGAAATTCCTACGTAGTGAGAATATTGATTTTGTATTGGATAAATCCGGTTTTGGAAAGAACTACGAGCTTGCCGCTGAAACCTCAGCTGGTTTTACATGGGGTTATCCAGACAAAGAACTCTTTAAGAAAACCATGAGCATTCCTCGAGAAAAAGAGCAACCCAGGTTGGAAGTTTATATGACCATTAGTACTCATGAGCCCTTTACACCTCCCAATCAGGAACACTATGAGGGCATTGTTGAAAAAATTATTGGCAAAAGAAATTATGACTCAAAAAAACAAAAGGTAATAGAGAAAAATGATAATGTTTTTGCCTCGTTACTTTATACAGATGATGCTTTAAAATGGCTTTTTGAGGCCTATAAAAAACAGCCCAACTATGACAATACAATTTTTATTGTCACGGGAGACCATAGGCTTATTCCCATTCCCCAAAGAAATACAATAAGTAGATTTCATGTTCCGCTTATCATCTATAGTCCCATGCTAAAAAACACTCGTAAAATGAGTGCCATTTCATCGCATTTTGATGTAACACCCACCATACTTTCCCTTTTAAACAGTTCGTACGAACTTAAAATGCCCAAAAGGGTTGCATGGATGGGCAATACACTGGATATGAACAAAGAATTTAGGTCTACAAAGGATATTCCCCTTATGCGCAATAAGAATGAACTAAAGGATTACGTTAGTGAAGCTAAATTTATTAGTGGAGGTAGCATTTTTGAGATTGATGAGAATATGGATTTAAGTTCAACCTTTAGCGGTGGTTCCAAGCTTGAGAGTAAGCTGGATAATTTTATGGCAATGAATGCTTATGTAACCACAAACAACAAAATAATTCCGGATAGTTTAGCAATTTTTACACTTCAAAAAGAAAAATTTACAGAGGCAGAAATTGTATGGATCAATAGTGTTTATAATGGTAAGAATTCGGACAAGGCCTATTTAACGGCTAGGGAGCTGGCCTTTGAAAAAGAATATGACCGTTCACTCCTTTTATGTCGATATATTCTTTCTGAAGTTCCTGGAAACATAGATGCAAGAATTTTAACAGGCAGAATAAATGGCTGGCGTGGAAACTATGAAGCGTCCATAAAAATATTGAAAGAATGTATTAAAACGGTTCCGGAATATATAGATTCCTACGCCGCACTTTTTGATGTTTATTACTGGTCTGGTGGATATAAGGAAGGGCTGGAGTTAATAGAGCTGGTTCAACAGAATAGCTCTAGTGCCAATGAAATTCAGGACAAAATAACCAGGGCAAAAACCCTAGCAAAGAAAAACCATATTGTGTTAAACAGTGTAGGCCCTAATTAAAAAATGAACTAAGTGCTTTTGAAATTTTAATCCAATGATCTTTAAACAAAAATATTTAACCTTGCTTTTTTTCATGATTTGTCTTTGGGGGATTTCTCAGGACATTGCATATAATGACAAAGAAAATTTGTTCAAAAATGCATATGATATGGCCTATGAAGGAAATCATAATTCTGCGAAAATTGCACTGCTAGAAGTTCTTTCAAAAGACGAAGAAAACTTAAATGCACGCTCTTTAATGGCCAGTATCTATAGTTGGGAAGGTGAATTTGAGAAAGCTAGGGACGAATTCAACAAAATAACATCTAAAGTTAGGGATAACAGAAATGTTTGGATATCGGCTATTAAAAATGAATTATATGCAAACAATAATGCAACGGCATTGGGTTTAATAAACAAAGCATTGTATTATCTTAAGAACGATACAGAAGTTGAACGCTTAAAAGAATTGGTACTGGAGCGAATTGAAAATCAAAAGTATCCAGAATTGGGATGGTTTAACCAAAACAGTGAAATAAAAAGAAGTTCTGGTGCTAACAAACCTAAAGAGGAAAAAAAAGAAGGAGATGAGGTGGCCAAGGTGATTAAGCCAAAAACTCCATTGGACAAGGAAGAGCTAAAGAATAAAGTTGGAATAAGAAACTCATTTATTATCTATGACCAACGATATGACCCTATGATATATTCCAGCATTTCTTTAAAACACCAAACAAAATACGGCAGTATTATTCCTAGAATAAACTATAGCAATCGTTTGGGGAGACACGGAATACAGTATGACGTTTCTTTATATCCCAAGTTGGCAAAGAAAATATATGCCTTTCTTAATTATGGCTATTCTAAAGCTTCTATTTATCCCTCCCACAAGTTGGCGGGTGACGTATATTTTAGCTTACCAGGTGCAATAGAGCTTTCTGGTGGTGGCCGCTACATAATTTTTGACACTAGAAATGTGTCTGTCCTTACAAATTCTTTAGGACATTATCGGGGTAATTATTACTTTTCGCTTAGATCATATATAACCCCAAGACCCAATAATTTAACAAAAGTATCTGGTAATCTTCTAGTTAGAAAGTATTTAAAAGATGGTGAAAATTATCTAGGTGCCTCGTTTGGAATGGGCTATTCTCCCGAGTTAAGGCAACTAACAGCTGGTGATGAATTGCTGGCAGAAACTCTTTTGTATATAGAATCGCAACGTTTAGCTTTGGAATATCAATTTACAGGTAAAGATTCCCCTAATATTTATAAAACCAATATAGGGGTAAGGCGCCAAGAACTTTCATACGATACAGGTAACTACTTCTGGGCCGTATCCGCGGGACTCACCTATTCAGTGAAATTCTAGAACTTACTTGGACTGTTTCTCTTTAACAGGATCAAACACCCATTTATCAGCATACATCCCGTAAACAAGCCCAATTTCATTTTCTTGGACATATTCCTCATCCCTACCCTCATCAAAATTTACATGGTACACATATACTTTAATACCATGCTCCTTTAATTGTAATAATAATTTGGTCTCTCTTTTAATAGCTCTTCTGGATAGGGCAACATACTTAACATTGTTTACTTCTAAAAAATTTAGTTTGTCTCCATCCATACCAAGAAAAGGCTTGTGGGAAATCATTGCATGAATACCGTTTCTGGTTGCCTCTTCAACGGCCATAACACTAAAGAGTTCCATGATCAATCTGTTTTTATCTACAAAGGAATTTGCAAAAGCTACGGGATCATTTACTTTGTCGGTAACAAGGGTAGCGTCTGGATGGGTTTTAAACCACTTATTAATTCCTTCCATATCCAGAGTTGTATAGTCCCCATAAATTTTATGCTTTAAAAATTCCGCATGGGTGGGGGGTAAAGTTCCTCCATAGTCCGTAAAACGTGACCACATATTCCAATCATGCGCCGCCACTAGTTTTCCATCAGAGGTTTCAATGATATCCAGTTCAAAAAGACGAAAGCCTTTGGCATAATTTTGATCAAGGGCGTCCTTGGTGTTTGTGGACTTTACACCATTTACCTCACCACCGGCATGGGCAATATATCTATTGTTATTGGGCTCAAATTCATACTTTATTCTTGGGAAATAAACCTGACTATCCAATATGTTGGAAGGCACCATCTGGGATTGTGTAATGGAAACATCATCTATACTTTCTGTAATAACCCCATCAAGATTATGCATAACATAAGCCTGTCTACTTGCAATGGTGCTTAATTTAACAAATCCCATTTGGGCTAGCTTTTCCGATTGACCTACTAAGCTTTTGTTGGCAGAATCATGTGCAAGAATTGCGAAAACTGACTTGTTCTTTTGCATGGACACTAAAGCCTCTATAAGCTTTTGTGAATCTTCTTCACTGCCATAGGTGTCAAAAGTTCTAAACTCAAATTTTCCGTTGGACTGAAAATGTATAATTGTTAGCCCCCTGTCAATTGGCTCCTTCTGCCCGTTAACTATAAAATTACTTTTCTTTTTTGCATTAAAGCTAAAGCTGTTAAGAACTACGGTAGGGGTCTCCATGTTTTTTATAAGAAGAACGTTTTCATTTGTTTTTGCAAAAGCGGTAGTGGTAAAACCTACAAACACAACAAGAACTAAGCATAGTATAAGAGTAGCATGTATTGTAAACAACTTGTTTCTTTTCATTTGATAAATTTATCTGGGTAAAATAGGAGGATTTATTAGGGGTGTATTTGTCTTATATTCAACGGACTTATACCGCTATTATTGTAGAAAAACCAAGAATAACATCAATCCTAGATTGCTTTCTAAAGATAAAATTCAGGGAAGGTAGTACAGTATATTTATTTATATAGTATGGGGAGCAAAATGTTGGGAAATTCCATACCAAATTTCGGAGATAAGAATAGTGTTCGGCGTAGGGAACTATTTCATTATCATTTCCAGAAGTACGAATACAGACCCGTTTAAGTTTTAAAGATGTTCTCCACTACCATTCATATATTTTACAACAAAAAAAAGCAGGTACACCACATTTTGTTGTTTCAACTGGAAAAAATAAATAGGTTTAGACTATAATTATTAGAGTCCCAAATAATAACCTAAATAAACTTAACTATGTTATATGATACTTACGGAGAGGAATACCTAAACTTTCTCCAAGAATTAAATGAAATTTTAAGTTTAAATGAATTAGTTGAACTGGATTACTTATAACCCAAATATATAGTAACCTTAAATATTCCTACTTATGGCACAGCAAAATAATGACAACACAGCTTACATTTCTTTCATTGAGGATTTAAATGAAATCCTATTTGATTATAATATCAATAAGCTTACATACTTTTAGTATGTTAAATAAAAAAACCAAAAAAAGAGCCTCTTAGTAAGAGGCTCTTTTTTTATATATCCATTTGTTAACCCAAATAGGTCTTTAAGATCTTACTTCTAGAATTGTGCCTTAGTTTACGAATGGCCTTTTCCCTGATCTGTCTCACTCGTTCCCTTGTTAGGTCAAAAGTCTGTCCAATTTCTGCAAGTGTCATAGATGCTTCGTCACCAATACCATAATAGAGTTTAATAACATCGGCCTCTCGAGGGGACAATGTTTCCAGGGCCCTATTAATTTCTGTATTCAAGGACTGTAGCAATAATAACTTGTCCGGTTTTGGGGATTCCCCAGAACGCAGTACATCATACAAGTTGGAATCTTCACCTTCCCTTAAAGGAGCATCCATGGAAACATGGCGTCCAGAGTTTTTTAAAGACTGCTTCACTTCAGAAATGGTCATGTCCAGTTCTTTGGCAATTTCCTCAGGGGAAGGAGGTCTTTCATGGGCCTGTTCCAGATAAGAAAATGTCTTTTTTATTTTGTTTATAGAACCAATCTTGTTCAATGGCAATCTAACAATTCTGGACTGTTCGGCCAATGCTTGTAAAATGGACTGTCTTATCCACCATACGGCGTAGGAAATAAATTTAAACCCTCTGGTCTCATCAAAGCGCTTTGCAGCTTTTACTAGCCCAACATTTCCCTCATTGATTAAATCTGGCAATTTAAGCCCTTGGTTTTGGTATTGCTTGGCCACCGAAACTACAAACCTTAAATTGGCATTTGTAAGTTTTTCGAGGGCCGCCTGATCACCTGCTCTTATCTTCTGCGCCAACTCCACCTCTTCATTTGCCGTTATCAGGTCAATCTTACTGATATCCTGCAAGTATTTGTCCAAAGATTTTGATTCTCTATTTGTTACTTGCTTGATAATCTTTAGTTGCCTCATATTATATTTTGGTTAAATGTTTTAAACTTACATGATACACTTTTAATATGGATTTTCCAAGAGCAAACTGTTATTCTTATCCTAATCTTATCAATACGAAGCCTACCCCATACTATAAGGGAATAAGCCTTATTTTTGGGATATCCTTAGTACGAACCAATTCACATACTTTATAAAAAGTGAGCAAAAGAGCCCTAAAAAAATACTTGTCCGAGATAAAAAAAGAAGAAATTGAAGAACAATTAATGGATTTGTATGCCCGTTTCCCTGTGGTAAAAGAATACTACGACTTTGTATTTAATCCAAAAGAGGACAAATTGGTACAAGAGGCCAAAACCAAAATCTCCAACGAATATTTTCCCATAAAAAGAAGAAAGCCAAAAGCAAGACGGTCCGTGGCACAGAAATACATTAAACATTTCCTAAAACTGGGTGTGGAGCCTTCTCTGGTTGCAGATGTTATGCTGTTCAATATAGAAGTTGCGCAGACTTTTGAAGAAAACAAAAATGTGCCCGATGCCTTTTACAAAAGCATGCTCAATTCCTTTGCAGAGGGGGTGCAGTATATTTCTGTTAATGCACTACTTCCAGAATTTAAGGAGAGGATCTTAAAAATATACACGATCACCCAAGAAAAAGAATGGCTCCATGGGGAAGAATTTTCAAGAGTTTTAGATATTTTGGACTAAAACTCCCCTTTAAATTTTCACTTGGTATTTTGATGTGGATATTTATAAATTATTGGCATTTCTTGTTCAATATTTCTTTTAAGGACAAAAAACTTTTAATTTAGCAAGGTTTATTTTTTCACAACAACCTTTCAACCGTCTACTTTGGAGCTGCAAAAACAACACAAAGAAAAAACCCTTTACGATTATCAATTAGAGGACCTGAACACTATTTTTAAGTGTTTGGACGAATCCGATGATAACATAAACCTCTTGTACCAATTGCCAACAGGAGGGGGGAAGACCGTTATTTTCTCCGAGATTGCCCGTAGGTTTATCAATGAAAGCAAAAAAAAGGTGGTGGTCCTTACGCACAGGATAGAATTGAGCATGCAGACTTCCAAAATGCTCAAAGGGTTTGGCGTAAAGAACAAAATAATCAACAGCGAGGTTAAAGAACTTAAGGACCAAAATGAGTTCATGTGCTTTGTGGCCATGGTAGAAACGCTCAACAACAGGCTCCAAGAAGAAAAGATAGAGATCAATGATATTGGACTGGTCATTATAGATGAGGCCCACTACAATTCCTTTAGAAAACTGTTTAAGTATTTCGAAAAATCCATCATCCTGGGAGTTACGGCCACGCCCTTGAGCTCCAATATAAAACTCCCAATGAAGGACAACTACAAAAAGTTGATCGTTGGGGAATCCATTAGTTCGTTGATCAAACAGAATTTTTTGGCCAAGGCCAAGACCCACAATTACGATGTAAGCCTACGTGGTTTAAAACTGGGCATTAATGGGGATTATACAGTAAAATCCTCAGAAGAGCTGTACGGCAACAACATTATGCTCAGTAAATTGGTTTCTGCCTATGAAGAGCTTGCCAAGGGAACCAAGACCTTAATTTTTAACAACGGTATCAACACATCTAGGTACGTGTATGAAAGCTTTAAAAAGGCAGGATACCAGATCAGGCACCTGGATAACAAAAACAACGCATCAGAAAGGCGGGAAATATTGCAATGGTTTAAAGAGACCCCGGACGCCATCCTAACATCCGTAAGTATTCTCACCACTGGTTTTGATGAACCTACCGTGGAAACCATTATTTTGAACAGGGCCACCCGGTCCCTGACCTTGTATTTCCAGATGATCGGTAGAGGGTCCAGGATTTTGCCCAATAAGAATGAGTTTAGCGTAATAGACCTAGGGAACAACCTGGCACGTTTTGGGCAGTGGGATGCGCCTATAGATTGGCAGGAGATCTTTCATTTCCCGGATTTTTATCTGGAGAACATAAAGAACGATGAGGACATAGAAAGGGAATTTGTGTACGAAATGCCCAAAGAGCTAAAAGCCTTGTTCGGTAAGTCCAAGAATATAGAGTTTGATATTAAGGAAGAGTACAAAAAGATTTTTGCGCAGGGCAAAAAATCCAAACTGGTGTTGGAGCGAAGTATAGAGCAGCATGCCCAGATATGTGTGGAGAACAGTGAGGATGTGTTTGATGCCCGTATCCTTGCCAAAAAACTAAAAGAGGAAATTATGTACCGCGTACGACAGTATTCCTATTGCATTATGAACAATACCAAAAACTACAAGGAGTGGCTAGAGGAGGACTATGAGCGGAAACTGCGGTTGAGCATTTCCCAAAAGTTCGCTGCCCGAATGTAGTTCCAAAAATACCATGCACAAAAAATTGCTCATTATTGGTTTTGTTTGGCCAGAACCCAATGCCACTGCGGCTGGGGGTAGAATGTTGCAACTGATTCATTTTTTTCTGGAAAAAAGGTACGCCATTACCTTTGCCAGTACCGCCACAGATAATATAAACACCATAGATTTTAATGCGCTTGGGATTAAAAAGGAGGGCATTCAACTTAACCATGTCAGTTTTGATGCCTTTATAAAAGAACTAAACCCATCCCATGTACTGTTTGACCGTTTTTTGACCGAAGAACAATTTGGCTGGCGTGTGGCAAAACATGCACCCAATGCCATCCGTATTTTGGATACCGAAGATCTACACTCGTTACGGGCAGCAAGGGAAGACTGCCATAAAGCCACCGTTCCGTTTACTTTGGATCATTGGATACGGCATGTTGTTACCAAAAGGGAGATTGCAAGTATTTATAGGAGTGATGTATCGCTTATTATTTCATCCTACGAAATGGATATTCTAAAGAATGTGCTAAGAGTGCCAACGACTATTTTGCACCATTTACCCTTCCAATTGGATAAAATTGAAACAACCAAAAATGGGTTGTCCTTTGAGGAGAGAACCCATTTTATATGTATTGGAACAGGGAAGCACAGCCCAAATGTTGATGCTTTTTTATGGCTGAAAAAAGACATATGGCCACGCATACATAAAGAACTGCCCAAGGCCAAGCTACATATTTATGGTTCCTATCTCCCGCAACAAATAACTGACTTACATAACCCAGCAGAAGGGTTTTATGTACTGGGCAGGACAGCCGATGTAGAAGAGGTTATGGGACAGGCCAGAATTAACTTGGCACCCTTACGCTTTGGGGCGGGGATCAAAGGAAAATTGGCAGATGCCCTGGTTGCTGGGACTCCAAGTGTTACCACGGACATAGGAGCAGAGGGCATGCACCAAAACCTCCCTTGGAACGGGGCCATAGAAAACACAGTAGAGGGTTTTGCACAAGCAGCGGTGCACTTGTACCAAAACCAAGAAAAATGGCAAGAGGCCCAAGAAAATGGCGTGGCAATTATTAACCAGTTGTATGATAAAACGGTTCTTAATGAAGGCCTAAGTACCAAATTAAAGGAACTGGAACAGAACCTAGAAGCTCATAGGACCAAAAATTTCACGGGAGCTATGCTATTGCACCATAGTATGGCAAGTACAGAATATATGTCTCGGTGGATAGCAGAAAAGAATAAGGGGTAAAGAGGGTTTCGTTATCGGTTTGTATATAGCGCGTTTCAATGCGGTATATACCTTGTTGTAAAACGTTTTATCCTATTTGTCTTATCCAGTCACGTAAGTGCATTTCCAGCCTCTGTCCCTCTTCAGCTGATAAAATGTTAGTGTGAGCTATTACATTTCTTGTCCTTTCAGAATCTTTGATACGACTTGAAACCCAAGCTTGATCAGGAAAGTAGTCTTTAAAAACGTCCCAATGTGCTAGAATCAATTTTGAAAGATCACTAAAGTCCATATAAAAAAGAGGATGCTCATTTCTTCCTGTATGCCATTGATTTTTTTCTTCATTTTTCTTTCTATCAACAAGCTTCTTCTTCATATCTGCATTAGCTCTTTTTTCAAACCATTCGGTCGTCTTATCTTCATCTATGAAAGTGCTGATGATAAATTCGCGAACTAGGTTCTCAAACACATAAAGAATTCTGAAATTCCTCTGCATTAATATTGAACTGGTTCTTACAGACTCAGAGGCTATTGCAAATAAATCGTGATCTTTTCGCTCCTGTGAATCATAGGTAGGAAGCCTTAAAAGACCATTCGCTTGCAAATCTTTAATGCAGTAAGTGGAAAACATTCCTTTAAGTAAAAAAGAGTCAAGTCTATTTTTCATCACATTAGTTCTTCTTTGAGTGCCTTAAAAATTGCTCTGTGTGTTTCTATATTTTGGGTATCTGGCAGATGGATTTCAATTCTGTACACAAGTCCCATATTATTAACTGGTTGAGGAGGTTGAATTATCGGAGGAACCTGTGGTAGATTAACTTCAGTCTTACCAGTTTCTTCATTTGTTTCGATCTCCTTTTTAGGAGGAGTAACATTTGAAAAGTCTGCAGTACTTGCCAAAGTTTTAAACGTTGTTGCAATTTTCAAAGCAACTGAATCACTTTTGCCAGTCTTGGTTTTAAACCAACCTTTCAAATCATCCACTGTTCGAGTATGTGCCGATTTATTGCTCGCATATAAGTCATCAAATGCTATTCTTAGTCTTTGAGCCATTACCTGCTTACTCTTACTCTCATTAACATATTCACGATAGGCAGTCTGAGGTTCACCTCCGGAGCCGAGGAATCCTAAATATTTAAGTACTTTTAAAATAGACTTGTCATTTGAACTCTTAAACCCTAAGTCTGTAAGAAATTCATAGGTAAATCGTTCAGGAACCGCAGCCTTCTGAATTTTCGTCAAAATTTCCTTCAGATTCTTTACTGAAGGCATATAAGGAACATTTACATCCATCTTTTTTGTTTTAATGTTTTTCAACCAATTAGATATAAATCCGTTTTAATGATTCTATATCGACCAAAAATGACCCGTCTACGGTAGGTAGGTACATTTAGCTCCTGTACCAAAGTTAGGATATCTATTCTATAAATTGTGAGGGAATTCCGTAAAGGTACGCAGAAGTTATTAACGTACAGTTAATTACATCTTGTTTGTTGGGCAAAATCCTGTTTTTTCTCTTAACTCCACTGCTTTTTATACTATGTGCTTACTTAAGGAACACAATCAGTGCACTGGTAGCGGGCACAGATACAGAACAGATTGCATTGGATAGAGCACATTCTTCTGTTTTCTGTGGTGTCCATGGTGCATTGGGTGTTATTTCACTGCCCGCCAACAGGATTTCCTTTCTTGCGTCCAGTGCTGGTGCCGTAAGACGCCACAACGTGCCAGAGGTAACATGTGCCGGTACCTTAAAAGCAAGGTCAACTGCATCGTCAATTTCTTTGTTAAAGATTATCACCTTCCATTGGTTGTTTTCTACCCCTGCAAAGGCGGTGACATCCAAACCTTCACAGTCAACCACGACTCTTTTCATTTCACAACCCACAAATTGCTGCACCATAAACATGGCATGGAATAACGGTCTTGCCACAAAGCCAAAATCCGTTTCTCCGGCAATGGGCGTATAAAAACTGCCTTTTGAGTCACTCCCCGCAGCGGTGGCAACATTCTCCCCAGGCAAATGGTTGTTCAAGGCTGCTTTGAGTATGTTTCTACTGCCACCATGCAGGTTAACGCCCACACAACCTTCGGTTGCCAAAATGGCCAAGTACTCACCTCCCCATAGAGCGGAGGCCATAGTATCGCTTGTACCGGGTTTACCACCTCTATAACAGGAATTGCCCTCGGTCATTCTATAGCCAAAATTATGTTCTGAGGCCATATCCACAATCACTTTTGTGGAGGCTCCCACTTTTTTATTGGTCAAAAACAAACGCTGCGTAGTCACCGTTGGGTCATCGGGTGGTCCCATGGGATAATAATGTCCGCTTACCGCAATCAACCTTTCTTTTAACCTGGCCGATGCGGTGGGTATAAAACGTTCTATCCAATCGGAACTTGCCCCTACATCGGGTCCACCAAATACAGCAGAAGGTACTTTTTTAACTATTTCCTCTGCACAATTCACCCATTCCTCAAGATACTCATCAAAGCCCCATGTTTCTGGTCGTGTACGGTTATTGGGTTCGGGATAAAAATCCGGTTCATTGCCAATCTGAAAATAAAGCAGGTGGTCCTTTACATGCCCATAAATAAAAGCGGCCTCATGGGCCAACTGTTCTTTGGTACTATTGCCAAAATTAAACCCATAGATAAGCGACCAACCCGTAGCTTGCAAAAAACCAGCTAAAGAAACAATGGAAGATGCTGGCAACATAAACAGTTCGCGCGGCATCCAATGGGCATCATCCTCGGTGTCCACACTTCGCATGGTAGGTGCGGTGGTGTTTTCATCGACTTTAAGCCAACAAGATTCACTACTGTTGCCGCCAAGTCTAAGCACTCCATTGGGACTAAGCTGTTTGAACAACGCAACTAATTCTGTATTTTGGGGCGAAAAGAAATCAGGATCCATCAATTGGGCCAGTTCATAACTGAACCCCATAAAGTTATCTGGCATAATGGGTCCTTTGCCATCAAAATCTATTTCCATAGCTCCCCGTGTGGAGTTCCCTTTTGATGCTGATCTGCCACAAGCTGTAAGCAATAAGGTAGCACCTGCCATGGTGGTAATAAAAGTTCGCCTATCTAGTAATGACTTTGTGTCTTTTGAATGTGTAATGGGGTCGCGCTCTTCTTTATTTGCCATTTTTAAACACTTTGGTTTGTTGAAGCTTAAAATCTAATTGCTTCTTTTACGTGGTTATCCAACCCAAGGTAACATATATTTTTTCAATGTGATTTATGGCTTGTTTAGAATTAAAAAAAAAATAAGGTGTTTGTTTATTTAATGATTTTTACAATTTCCTGCATAAGTTTGTTAAAATCGATAAGTTCATCTGGATTTAAACCATACAAAGCAAAAGAAGCATTATAGTCTGGGTAATGGTACATCAAAGAACCCCAATATCCGTCATGCCCATATATCTTGACTCCGGGCCCTGTTATTAATTCAATTCCCATTTTATAACTAGCCTCAAAACCATCTTCTAAATCATCTTTTGTATATTCCAAATTGGGTATATCGGACAGCATCATACTTAAAGTTTCTTGATCATCAAAAATTTTTCTTGAGAATAATGCTTGAGAAAATTTAGCCAAGTCTTCTGCTGTAGATACAAGTCCAGCTGCTCCAAATAGCCCCCAGGTTGGGCTTTCGTCATATGTACTTACCCAATTTCTAGATTCTTTATATTGGTAAAAACGTTCTTCTGCATTTTTTGGGTCTTGTTCCAATGAATAAAACCAAGTACTGTTAAGTCCAATTTCATTAAATTTTAATAAGTGTCTAACTGAACTATAAAATGGCACTCCTTCTATATCCTCCATAATTTCGGTGAGCAAAGAATGGTTTAAATCACTATACCTAAAATCACCAATATTTCCCTTGGTTTTCATTGTGAGAGCATCTTCAATTTGTTCGTCCCTGGTCCAGTTATATTGTAGATTTTCAGATTCAAGTTTAAGCCATTTTTTTGTAACCATACTTGGCATTCCCCCGCGGTGGGATAATAGATGTGCAATTGTGATACTGTCCAGATTATATCCTCCATCACTCAAAAGAGCTTTTGTTTTTTCACGCAATAAAGGTTCAATGGGTTGGTATAAACCAAGTTTATCCTTTTCGATAAGTCTTAATATAGATGCAGAAACAAATGTTTTAGTTATGCTTGCTATTTGTCCTGGTTGCTCTTTCCTTAAAGGTTCTTTTGTTTTGCGATTTGAATGACCAACAGCACTTCCCCATGAAATGTTTTGATTGGGAGCTTCTACATGCAAGATGAAACCAATTCCATTGGGATGTTTATTATAAATTGAGTCTAAAAGTATCTGTAGTTTTTCTTCTTTAGAAATAGATTTTTCTTTACAGGAAAAGGTTCCTGTGAACAGGATAAAAATTAACGTGAATTTAATGAGCTTCATAGCGTGTTCAAAATGACTAACAATGAATTAGATATAAATTTTATATGGACAAAAATGACTTATCTGCAAAGGCACATTCAGTTATTGTAAAAAAATTAGCTTTTCCGAATAAAAATAAAGGGGGTATGCCTAAAGATACACCAAAGTTCTTAACCCTCAATACTATAGATTTTGATAAGCTGGGCATTGCCCAGTTTTTGTCTAAATTCCGTTACTTTGTCATTCAAAATAAACTAGCATGAAATCACCCAACTGGCAGACTGCCATGGAATTTGAGGATATTACCTATAAAAAGTGCAACGGCGTGGCACGTATTGCCTTTAATAGGCCCAATGTGCGCAATGCCTTTAGACCAAAGACCACCAGCGAACTCTATAAAGCTTTTTATGATGCACAAGAGGATACGTCCATAGGCGTGGTATTACTTTCAGCGGAAGGGCCGTCCACAAAAGACGGAGTGTATTCCTTTTGCAGTGGGGGTGACCAAAAGGCTAGGGGACACAAAGGCTATGTAGGTGAAGATGGTATGCACAGGCTCAATATTTTGGAGGTACAACGATTGATCCGTTTTATGCCCAAAGTGGTTATTGCCGTGGTGCCAGGTTGGGCCGTAGGTGGTGGCCATAGCCTCCATGTGGTGTGCGACATGACCCTTGCCAGTAAGGAACATGCCATTTTTAAACAAACAGATGCAGATGTCACCAGTTTTGATGGCGGGTATGGTTCTGCCTACTTGGCAAAAATGGTGGGACAAAAGAAAGCCCGTGAAATTTTCTTTTTGGGCAGGAACTATTCTGCACAAGAGGCCTATGAAATGGGTATGGTAAACGCCGTGGTTCCCCATGAGGAATTGGAGGATACCGCCTACCAATGGGCACAAGAAGTATTGGAAAAATCCCCAACATCCATAAAAATGCTAAAGTTTGCCATGAACCTTACCGATGATGGTATGGTAGGGCAGCAGGTATTTGCAGGGGAAGCTACACGTTTGGCCTATATGACAGAAGAGGCCAAAGAAGGTAGGAACGCTTTCTTGGAAAAGCGTAAGCCCAACTTTGGAAAAGATAATTGGATTCCGTAAAAAGCAAATAGGGTTAAAAGTTCTGTACCGTTCCTGAGAAAGCAGGAGTCAATACCGCATTAGTGGATTCCGCATCCTATGTGGAATGCAGCGGCATTCCCATATGATATACAACAGCACTTCTTGGAAGAAATTTGGGGATACCCCAAACTAAAAAGAGTCTTATCAATTAAGACAAGACTCTTTTACGAGAACACTATATGAAAATGAAAAAATTAACTTCTTTTTTATTACACTGTAAATATATATTCAGCATAGGCTAAAAGAAAACTATTGTTGTGAACCTGCCCATAAATGTTGTGTGGTGATCTTTTTGTGATATTTGACCAGTATCTTTGTGTAATATCTAAAGAAATTGGATTATGAAATACGTGTACTTACTATCTGTTTTACTTGTTTTTTTGGTTTCTTGCTCTAGCACCGATATAAAAGAAGAGGAGGAAATGGCAATTATAGAGGAAGAAGAAATGGAAATGGTCATGGAAGAAGAGGAAGAAGAGATGATGGAGGAGGATATGATGGAAGAGGAAGAGGAATCCTCTATGGCCCTAATGGGGGAATTTATGGATGGCGCTCATCCTACCAGTGGATCGGTAACCATAAATGAGGATATGACCCTATTGACCTTGACCAATTTTAAATCGGACGATGGTCCTTCCTTGGAATTGTACATTGCTTCCAATACCAATGCCGATGAATATGTTTCCTTAGGTGGACTACAGGGATTGGAAGGGGATTTTACTTATGAACTGCCCAACACTATAGATTTTGGGACCCACAATGTTATTATGGTATGGTGTGTGCCCTTTTCCGTGAATTTTGGGTATGCTGTTTTAGAGTAATCCTGTCATTTCGAACGCAGTGAGAAATCTCTCCGCAGTCATTTCGAGCGAATGCGAGAAATCTCAACCTTGTTCTTTTGGATTTCTCGTCGCACTTTCAGGCTCTGTCGAAATGACTATTGAACCACTGCTTGTCATTTCGAGCGAATGCGAGAAATCTCAACCTTGTTCTTTTAGATTTCTCAGTCGTTTCCTCCTTCGAAATGACCTTGGGTTTCTTTGCAGTCATTTCGAGCGAATGCGAGAAATCTACCTATATAACTTCTTGATTCAAAAATTCCCAATCAGGATTAAAGGAATTAATCAGATTATCCTTTTTCTCCCTACGCCATTTTTTAAGTTCCTTTTCCCTGAGAATAGCAGTTTTTATACTTTCAAATCCTTCATAGTATATCAAATGGTAGCAATTATATTTGCCAGCAAAGGATATCTTTTGGTTTTTACTATCAAAATAATGCTGTGAAAGCCGCCTTTGAATATTGTTGGTCACTCCAATGTAAAGAGTTGTTTTGTTTTCATTTGTGACTATATAAACAAAGAAAGAATGCAGCATTTTTAAATATAAGGATTTTAGATTTCTCACGCTCGCTACACTCGGTTCGAAATGACTAAGTACATTTTTTTGTCATTTCGACTGTAAGGAGAAATCCCAACTTTGTTCTTTTAGATTTCTCAGTCGTTTCCTCCTTCGAAATGACCTTGGGTTTCTTTGTGTCATTTCGAACACAGTGAGAAATCTCAACCTTGTTCTCTTGGATTTCTCGTCGCACTTTCAGGCTCTGTCGAAATGACTATTGAACCACTGCTGGTCATTTCGAGCGAATGCGAGAAATCTCCATAACGTAATTCCAACCAAAGGGAGAAATCTCTTTCCAAAACCTCAATCCCACTGAAAAGCAAAATACATGCTTTGCTCATCTCCTAAATTTCTAATGGCATGGGGAATATTTGAAGACGCATAATATACATCCCCTGCTTTGGCCTGGTACTTTTTGTTTCCTATTTCCATTTCTGTTTCCCCCTTGATCATAAGAATGATTTCCGCTGCTCCATGGGTATGGGGTTCGTGGCTTTTAATACCGCCATTTAAATTGGTCACATGCATTTCATAATAAGGACACATAGTCGTTTTTCTGTGGAAATAATTTCTAATTCCGCCTTTGTCATGCTCTTTGAATTCGATCTCCTCAAAATTATAAATAGCGGAGCCCTCTTCTTTTCCCCTTGCCAAATCCATATCATCCGAGGAATAGGTCATTTGATAATAGCTGGCCTTGTCCGATAAAATCTCTATTTCCCCTGTATCTCCAGGCAATACAAGCATTACACTATTAGGGCCAACTGTTTTTGAAATTCCATTTACATTTACTTTTAAATCCCCTTCCTTAACAATGAGTATCTGTTCCTTTTTGGTATTGTAAAGTGTTTTCTTTTCTGCTTTTGATAGATAGTTAATATTGAATACCATATCATTAAAATGATTGGTTTCTCCCTTAATTAAAACAGAGCTTAACTCATCTTCTTCCAAAGAATATACTTTGGCCTCTACTTTTTTAGGGACCCTATCGCTCCAAAGCCATTCCAAAGACTCTGGTAGAATAGAACCTGCATGCTTGCCATTATGCCCTCCATTTCCAGCTATGAATATATGTTCGTAATCCTTATAGGTAAGGGCAGATTCCATCTGTAGGTTGGCCAACCACCAATTACCATACTCATTATCCAAATCATTGGAACCATCCTCCATGAATATTTTAATATCCTTTTTGTCGTTTTTACGAATCATGGGGGGATAGTTATGCCCTCCTCTAATATCTGTATAGCTTCCAAAATGACTTAGTACCTTTTGAAAGGAGTCCGTATGGAACCATGCTACGGAAAAGGCACAAATGGCACCGGATGACAAGCCACCAATAGCCCTCATTTTTGGGTCATCAGAAATAGTATAATCCTTCTTTAACTCAGGAATCATTTCTTTTAAGAGAAAATCACCATACAGTCCCGTAACATCGTCATATTCAAAGCTTCTATTGGTCACGCGCCATGGGCTTTCTGCTGCGGGTGCAGATTTATCATGCCCAGGGTTTATGAACAATCCAATCGTCACGGGCATTTTTCCTTGGGCAATTAAATTATCAAAAACTACGGGAACATTAAAATCCCCATCTGGATCTACATAGGAATGGCCATCTTGAAAGACCATCAAGGCAGCTGGTTTAGAGGCATCGTACTGTGCAGGCACATACACATAGTAATCTCTTATGGTATTGGCAAAAACTGTACTTTCCCACGAATATTTTGTGACCACTCCTTTTGGGATGCCTTCATAACTCCATGAATTGGGCCCATGTTCATAATCATCTTGGGCTTTAAGTATTGTAATGCCCAAACAAAATAATACTACTGAGAATTGTCTTAAGTGTTTCATTTTATAGTTTCTTGATATGTGTCCCAAAGCGAATCCGCTTCCTCACGGGTTATTTTTTTGCTGTTTACTACGAGTCTGTATTTTAAAATATAGGTTTGTTTAGGTTGTAGCAACCAATCCGTAGTTTTGGTCGGTGCAAAATTTATAAATATAAATCCGTCATGATTTGCTTCTGGCCAGACCCGTAAAGGTTCTGGAAAGTTATAGTTGTTAGGGTGGGAGAGGAGGAGTACCCCACCATAATCATCTCCCAGTTCTCCTTGAACCAAACACCATTTTCCCGTTGTACCATCAATCTCATCTCTTGTATTTATTTCTGATGAAATAACTTCGCTATTTGTTGCATTCCACTCTTCTGTTGCCCTTAGGCTAAAACCAGCATAGCGGTGCTTCAGTATTTTAAAGGGACTGTCCGCGGCACAACTATATTCTAAGGTAAAATCAATAGTGTATTGGTTTTCAGAAAGAGGATTGATTGTTAACGTTTGTACCTCGTTCAAAGCAACCTTGTCCTTTCCATTTTTAAGGACCACATGTTCGTGCAGGACACTATAACTATTTTTTGATTCCTCTGTAAAACCCGCAAAACGGACTGTCCCTTGTTTTCCTCCAATATTCCAAAAATCAATGGTATCGTTCTCAAAGAGTACTTGCGTCCAAGGGTTCCAAATACCATAATGGTGGTAATGGTCTTTGGGCTGAATCTGGGTCAAGGTATGTCCGTTCAAGGTTTTTAAGGGATGTATAAAACCACTCCTGGCATAGGCAGGGTCAACACCTTTTGGTGCCTTATAGGTTGTAAATTGATAGGACAACACAGGCTTTTTTTTAATCTTCATCACCAAGGCCCCATTCTCTTTAATGGAACTTACCGGGTTGGACTTACATCCAACCAAAACAAGCAAAAAGAGAGAAAATATCAGAAATAAAGGCTTCACTAGGAATGGGTTTTGGTTATTTAAATATAAAAGATTATTTCGAAAGAAATCTATTATAAATCTCCTGGATTCCTCTTCGAAAAAAAGCGCTGTCAGAATTACACAAGGTACTTAATGATATAAATATCAGGCTTTTTATTTCATAAAATTCTAAAAGAACGTTAAAATGCAATCGATTGTTAAAACCAACATACCTTTTTCATAACTTGTTGAATATTAGAAATAATCAACCAAAACCTCATGGAAAATAGAAGAACCTTTATTAAAAAGTCTGGATTATTGGTAGCCGCAAGTTCTTTGCCCCTTACCGCGTTTTCAATACCCATACAGAAGAAAAAACTGGGTGTTGCATTAGTGGGCCTGGGATACTACAGTAGAGATTTATTATCCCCTGCTTTGCAATTGACAGAAAATTGTGAACTAAAGGGAATAGTAACGGGCAGTCCAGAAAAAATACCTGTTTGGAAAGAAAAGTATGGTTTAAAAGATAAGAACATCTACAATTATGAGAACATGCACGAGATGGCAAATAATGACGAAATAGATGTAGTCTACATTGTACTCCCAAACACATTACATAAAAAATATACATTAATAGCTGCCAATGCAGGCAAGCATGTTTGGTGCGAAAAACCAATGGCTACTACTGTAGAAGATTGCCAAATAATGATTGATGCCTGCAAGAAAAATAAGGTGCAATTAACTATTGGTTATCGATTGCAGCACGAGCCTGTTACACAAAAAATAACCAAATGGGCAACAGAGAAACCTTACGGAACCATTAAACATGTATTTTCAGAAACAGGATTCCATAATGGCGCAAATGACCCTATGCACTGGAAAATACGCAAGGAATATGGAGGCGGTGCCATGTTCGATATGGGTGTGTATGCCCTAAACGCTTCACGTTATGTTACAGGACTGGAACCCATAGCCGTTAGTGCCATACAAAGCAATACACGTTCCCATATTTTTGATGCGGATGAAACTACCGTATTTAATCTTGAATTCCCTAATGAAATAACAGCTGCTTGTAAAGCCACTTTTGCAGCAAATATTGGAATGTTGCATACTATTTGTGAAAATGGGTCATATGAGCTAAAACCTTTTCAAAGTTATTCAGGAGTTAAAGGAACTACGAGTGATGGAAAAATACTAAACCCATCCGAAGGAAACCAGCAAGCTAGACAAATGGATGATGATGCTTTGGCTATTCTTAGTGGAGACCCAAACAATGTCCTTGTTCCCGGAGAAGAAGGTTTATTGGACATAAAAGTGGTGGAGGCCATACAGAAATCCGCTTCAAAGAATGGAGAACGGGTAACCATTTAATTAAAAATTATTTTTAATATTGTTTAGTTGCCCTTAATGCTTTAAATAGGTACCCAAGAATTAATGCACACAACTAATTTCTACCTTACCAAAGAGGAGCCAAACAAAAGCTGCCTATTGGCAATGCGGGATCTTGTGCTTGGCTATGACCGGGAGATAACTGAAACAACCAAATATGGAATGCCCTGCTTTGTATATAAAACCAAGGTGTTTTGTTATTTATGGGTGGACAAAAAGAGTCGTGAACCCTATTTTCTTATGGTGGAAGGAAAGCATCTTAACCACCCAAAGTTGGAAACAGGTACACGTGCTAGAATGAAAGTTTTCCCTGTGGACCCAAACAAGGACTTACCAGTGGCAGATATTCATGAAATCATGAATGAGGCACTGGATTTCATCAAGAACAAGAGCAATTAAACAAATTTTAAAAATATTGTTTGGTATATTTTTGTAGTTTTATACATATTACGCAATCGATTTCCAAAACAAATAAAACCACCATCATGAAAGCATTTAAAACACTTGTAGTACTAACCATAGCACTAATTACCTATACTTCTTGTAAGGAGAAAACGGTAGCGGTTGTAGAGGAAGAAATACCTTCTTTAAAAGCATCCTACGAAAATGATTTTCTAATTGGATCAGCACTTAACGGAAGACAAATAAATGAAGAAGATAGTGTTCAAAATGCCTTGATTGCTAGAGAATTTAATAGCTATACAGCTGAAAATATCATGAAATCCATGCACATTCACCCTGCAAAGGACACTTTTAATTTTGAAATGCCCGACAAACTATTTGCCTTAGCTGAAAAAAATGGAGCTAAAGTTCATGGCCATACCTTAATATGGCACAGTCAACTTTCTTCCTTCTTCTATGGAATTAAAGATAGTACTGAAATGGTTTCGGCAATGACCGACCATATTAACACCATCGCTGGCAGATATGCTGGAAAATTGGATAGTTGGGATGTGGTCAATGAAGCTGTTGAAGGAGATGGTTCACTAAGAAAATCTGTTTTCTTGAATGTATTGGGTGAAGATTATTTGCCATTGTCGTTTAAGCTGGCCGCCGCGGCAGACCCACAAGCGGATTTATACTATAATGATTATAGTATGACGGGGGAAGCAAAAAGAAAAGGGGTCATTGAAATGGTTAAAAAAATACAAGAAAGTGGTGCCAAGATAGACGGAATAGGTATGCAAGGACATTGGCATTTAGATTCTCCTTCTTTAGAGGAAATTGAAACCAGTATTTTAGAATATGCTGCCTTGGGAGTTAAAGTGGCCATTACGGAATTGGATATTGATGTACTTCCCAATCCAAGAAATGTAGAAGGTGCGGATATAAGTCAAAGAGCAGAGATAGATGCCCAGAACAACCCATATGTTAATGGCTTGCCAGATTCTATTAATGTGGCATTGGCAAAACGCTATGAGGATCTATTCAAATTGTTTTTAAAACACTCAGACAAAATAAGTAGGGTTACCCTTTGGGGTGTAAACGATGGGGACTCATGGAAAAATAACTTTCCAGCTAGGGGACGTACAAACTATTGCTTACTTTTTGATAGAAACAATCAGCCTAAAAAAGCGTATGAAAGTGTAATGGCCCTAAAAGAAAACAAAGAATAGCAGTACTATAAAGCTTTTAAGGTTGCAACAATCCCCGTAAAGCTCATATAGCTCATAATTACGGCAAACACAAAAATGGCTGCCAAGATTAAATTAGTAAGTCCATTAAATTTATATTCTTTCATGAGCTTCTTTTTGTTGCCCATAAATAGAATACATAGAACTGTAACGGGCAACACCAAGGCTCCAAAAGCCTGGGAGGTTATCATTACCGCAATAGGTTTGGCATTAAAAATGGGCACTATTAATCCCAAAAGAGAAATACACAATACAATGATCCTATAACTGGTTCTTTTCATATTGGATTTGCGCTGATGGTAATCATCCAACATCCACGGTAACAACACCACATTTGGAAATTGTGAAGAAACGCCGGCAGCAATAAGGCCTATGGCAAAAATGGCAACGGCAAAAGAGCCGGCCATTGGTTCCAAAAGAGTAATCATTTCAGAAACATTTTCCAAAGTGGTGCCCTGAAGATACAGGGTGCCTGCGGCAGCTGCCATAATAGAGGCGCTCACCACAAACATCATTACCCCGGCAAACATAGCGTCCCTTTTTTGAGTTTTTAAATCTTCCATTGTCCAGCCAGCTTCTTTTACCAAAGTAGTACGTAGAATGAACAGTCCAGAAAAAACAGTGGTCCCAACCATGGATGCAATGACCAAAAAGGCATTTCCCCCTGGACCTGTTTCGGGAACCTTAGGAATAAACCCTTTTAAAATATCACCTAAAGGCGGCATTAAAATAAAAAAATTGATTAAAAAGCAGATAGCCATAATCCCTACAATGAAGGCTAGTACATTTTGGAACACACTGGTTTTTCCTATCCAAAAAATTAAGTATACTATGGTGATAAAAAGAAGAGCAAACCAAATAGGGGAAATGCCACCATCCACATAGTTCTTGGACCACTCAAAACACACATCAGAAATAATGCCCATTACCCCAATAACACTACCACAGACATGTGCAGTAAGGGTAACTATAAAAAAGATGCTTATTCCAGGATGAATGTATTTCTTAAAGGCCTCTAAAGCAGTATATCCACTTACCAAAGTAAACTTACCAAAAAGGTTAATTAGGAAATAAGTAATTGCACAGGAAAGGAAAATAGTCCATAAAAGGGACATGCCATAATCGGAACCCGCCTTTGCCATAGCGGTAACACTACCTGTCCCCACAGTAAATCCAAAAAGAAAAATTCCCGGCAAGAGGGATTTAAAGAGTTTTTTTAAAGTATTCATTTGATTGGCAGTTAGTTATCGTGTTTGGTTTGTAGCAGGAAAGTACTAATAAAAATTAAATTAGAGTTCCGTTTTCATTCTTTAGCCTTTTATCTTTACTTTATAGGATAATTTTTTAATATGAAAGTACTGGTCTGTCTTAACATTCCCAATACAGGAATCGATTTAATGAAAAGCGAAGGGATAGAGGTTACCAAATGGACACATGACCTGCCTATGACCGCCGAAGAACTGAACATGGAAGCCAAGAAATATGATGCTTTACTATCCACCAGCAACTATTCAATTGACGCAGCATTTTTAAATAACAACAAGCACTTAAAAATTATTTCGCAATATGCAGCGGGGTATGACAATATTGATGTCCCAGCAGCCACAAAAATGGGGATCCCCATTGCAAATGCACCCAATGCTATGACCGATGCCACTGCTGATACAGCTTTTGGATTAATGATAGCTACTTCCCGTAAAATGTTCTACATGCACAAAACCATAGCAGATGGGAAATGGGGACATTTTAGACCTCAAGCAAATTTAGGTTTCGAGCTTAAGAACAAAACTGTAGGTATTTTTGGATTGGGGACCATAGGGATGGAGTTTGCCAAGAGGTGCAAAGGGGCTTATAGTATGAATGTAATCTACTGCAATCGTTCAAAAAATGAACTAGCCGAAAAGGAATTGGGCGCACGTAAAGTAAGTTTTGAAGAGCTTTTGCAAAACAGTGATGTTATATCTCTTCATTGTGCCCTAACAGAAGAAACCAAAGGAAAGTTCAATGCCAACGCTTTTAAGAAAATGAAAACAAGTTCAATCTTTATTAACACCTCTAGAGGAGGTGTCCATAATGAAGCTGATTTAATTGAAGCATTAGAAAACAATGAAATATGGGGTGCTGGATTGGATGTAACCAATCCAGAGCCAATGAAAACAGACAACCCTTTGTTAAACATGGCAAATGTTGCTGTTTTACCCCACATAGGTTCTGCTACTGTAGAAGCAAGAAATAGAATGTCATTATTTGCCGCGCAAAACCTAGTTGCGTATTATAAAGGCGAAAAGATACCATACCAAATCAATTAAAAATATGTCAAAGAAGTACTATCCCGTATACTTATTAATTACTTTAATACTTTCATGTGCTCCCAAAAAAGAAAAAACAGGGGAAAATCTATACAAAACGTACTGTGCCAGCTGTCACATTGCACCAAACATTGAAGATTTGCCCAAGGGTATATGGGAAAAGGCCATACTGCCAGAAATGGGAGCGAGATTGGGGATTAGGGAAAATGGATATAGCCCTTATGCCGGTTTGCCTTTTGGGGAACAAAGTGTCATCATTGCCACCGGATTATATCCGTCACAACCCATAATGCCGCTAGAGGACTGGGCCATGCTAAAGGAATATGTCCTTGCCTTAGCGCCTGATAGTTTGCCAAATGACCTTGAGAGGCACTCGGAGGAGTTGACTCGTTTCAAACCAAAACCAATAACTTTGGATAGTGTTCCTGGTTCTTATTTTACTTTTATGAACTACTCCGAAGATTCTAAAAAACTGGAGCTTGGTACAGTTAGTGGACAAATGCTTACCTATGATTTCATGGAAAAGCAAACAAAGGTTCTAGGCCAAGTGGGTTCGCCCATTACATCCTTTTCTAGAAAAGAAAACCAGTATTTTGTTACTTCTATAGGCATTTTAACTCCCTCTGATATGGTATCGGGGAGAATATTTAACATAAAAAATGGCCAAATGAATCCTGTTCATGATGTATTTCATAGACCTGTGAATACTTTGGTTCTGGATTTAAACAAAGACGGTACAGATGAAATTGTAGTCTGCGAATATGGTAATTTAAAGGGGGAACTTGCATTGTTGACAAGTAATGGAACCGGACAATACCAAAAGAAAACAATATTAAATCAGCCGGGGGCAATAAAGGTTGTACCCATGGATATGGATAAAGATGGGAGAGAAGATCTAGTGGTGTTAACGGGCCAAGGGGACGAAGGAATTACAATTTTATATCAACAGGACGACCTAAACTTTAAAATTGAAAAAGCAATTAGGTACAGTCCGGTATATGGAAGCAGCTGGTTTGAAATGATTGATTACGAAGGTGATGGAGACATGGATATTGTAGTGGTAAATGGGGACAATGCAGATGATTCATACGTGCATAAACCATATCATGGAATGAGAATCCACATAAACAATGGAGAAAATGAGTTTAAGGAATCTTATTTTTATCCACTAAATGGAGCAACCAGGGTTGTTGCACGGGATTTTGACCAAGATGGGGATTTTGATTTTGGATTAATTGCCTCGTTTCCCGATTATGAAAACAACCCAGAATTCTCCTTTGTCTATTTGGAAAATGAGGTAGGGGAGTCCTTCTCCTTTAAAACCTATACGTTTAAGGATTCCAATTTAGGGAAATGGTTTCTAATGGATGTGGCGGATATAGATGAAGACGGAGATGAGGACATAATTTTAAGTTCCTTTACCTATCCATTTGGCCCTGTAATAAAGGAAATGGTAGATTTTTGGAATGAAAAAAATGTGGATCTAATGGTATTGGAAAATGAATTAAATAATTAAAAGTGATGAAAAAGGCTACCCTTTTATTATTTACAATAGTTTTTGTTTCCTGTGGTATTACCAAGGAAATAGTGGATAAACCCATTGTTTTTGATGAAGAACGAAAAATTTTGAGTTTAGAATATTTATCAGAACGATATGGATTGGAACAAGATACCCCAGAAATAGATCCTAAGATGATTGTGTTGCACTGGACGGCTATCCCAACCTTAAAAGATTCGTTCGATGCATTTAATCCTTCCAAACTTCCCAACACACGTCCAGACATAAAGAGTGCCGGAGCACTAAATGTATCTTCTCACTTTTTAGTGGATCAAGATGGAACCATATATCGCCAAATGCCAGAAACCCTTATGGCGAGGCACGTAATTGGCCTTAATCATACTGCAATAGGAATAGAGAATGTGGGTGGAACAGAAAATACACCCCTAACAAAAAAACAATTGGAAGCCAATATTTGGTTGGTAGACTATCTCTCCAACAAATATGATATTGAGTATCTTATAGGGCACTATGAGTACACTAATTTTGTAGGGCACGAACTTTGGTTAGAAAAGGATAAAGGGTATAGAACCACAAAAACAGATCCAGGAAAAGATTTCTTGGAAAAAGTAAAACAGGCCAACAAAAAACATAATTTTAAACAGACACCAATAAAACCATAATGAAGAATACTTTTTTATCAATCTTAAGTTTACTACTAACACTTACCCTTTATGGTCAGGAAAAGGATATTACTACTGATCTTTATGATACGTATGGGCAATACAGGGAAGTTTCTATTGGAAAGCGGAGAATAAAACATGTGGATATTCAACCTTTGATTCTAAAATATGCTGCAAATCCTAAGTTTAAGGTTCAAAAAGTAGGGGAGTCCATTGAAGGAAGGAGCCTATCACTTATCAGTATGGGTTCTGGAAAAACAAATGTCTTCCTATGGTCACAAATGCATGGGGATGAGCCAACGGCAACACAGGCGATTTTTGATATTCTAAACTTTTTGGACAGTCCAGATTTTAAGGATGAGAAAAAACAGATTCTAGAAAATCTTACCCTCCATTTCTTACCCATGTTAAATCCTGATGGAGCAGAGGTATTTCAAAGAAGGAACCATTTGGGAATAGATATCAATCGGGATGCATTGCGTTTACAATCACCAGAAGGGCAAACTTTAAAGAAAATAAGAGATAGTTTAAATGCGGATTTCGGGTTTAATCTTCATGACCAAAGTACGTATTACAATGCGGAATTAACCAGTAAACCTGCAACTATTTCCTATTTGGCAACAGCCTACAACTATGAAAAGGACATTAATGATGTTCGCATAAAGGCCATGCAGGTCATTGTTTTTATGAACGACATCATTCAAAAGTATGCACCGGGACAGGTTGGTAGATATAGTGATGATTTTGAGCCAAGGGCATTTGGAGACAATATTGCCAAATGGGGCACAAGCCTTATTTTAATTGAGTCTGGAGGATATGCCAACGATGTGGAAAAACAAGAAATTAGAAAATTGAACTATGTTTCCATACTTTCTGCCCTATACACTATTGCCAACAAAAGTTACCAAAACATACCTCATGGGGATTATGAAAAGATTCCCCAAAACGATAGAAAATTGTTTGATTTAAAAATAGAAGGAGCCACTTATGAACTTAAAGGGAATGAGTATGTTATAGACTTGGGCATACAACGGTTGGAAGTAGACAATGAAAACCATTCCGATTTTTATTACAGCAGTAGAATCATGGACCAAGGAGATTTATCCACGTATTATGGATATGAAAACTTGGATGCCAAAGATTATAAGATTAAGGTTGGGAAAGTATATCCAGAAGTTATATCCTCTATGAACGACCTATCAAAATTGGACATTTCTTCCCTTTTAAAATTAGGGTATGCCTATTTAAAGGTTAAAAACATTCCAATGAAAATGGTTGCTTCCAACCTTCAAATGCATCTTGTAAATCCGGATTTTGAACAACCAGAACTTTATTTAGAGGTAGGCATCAACCCTACATTCTTCTTGGAAAAAAATGGCATCTTAACGCATGCCGTACTCAACGGGTTTCTAATTGATTTAAAATCAGATAAAAATAATTTTAAAAATGCTCTGATAATCAGATAACCAGATTAATACCCAAAATTAAAAGTTAACTGGGAACCGTTTAGGATTACATATACCAACATAATCATTAACACGGCAACTATGGTTGAAAATAATAGCAATACGATACTTTTATATACCTTGGAAAGACTTCCTATTGCGCTGTTTTGAATAATTTCGTTTAATACATCCATGACTTTTTCTTTTTGAGTTAAACATTCAGTTTTTAGCTTTTAGGATGTAAGTTGAAAGCAACTTGGTTTTATGGTTTGTTGTATATAAAACAATTACCGGGCCAAAAACCCTACTTTGAGTTTTGACAATAAAAAAAAGGGCTACTTAAATAAGTAGCCCTTTTATATTTTTTAAACGATAACCTATTCACATCCTCCGGTAAAACCAGTAGCATTAAATTTGGTTTGTACAGCACCTTGCATACTGCCTTTGGTTACCTGAATGGCCAAATTGTTCTCTCCACTACCATCACGTTTAGGGCTGCAGTACTCAAACAAGTAAAAACTATTTGCCTGCTGCGAAACTCGGAAAGAAATATCGTTAAAGGTTGTTTCCAATTCTTCTTTATTGCCGGCAAAAACGCTAAAGGTCTTTCCAATTTCAGTTAAAACCTGTGTATCTATTTCAGCACCAAGACCAATGCTAAAGAACGATATGTTGGGATTGGCATCATTTACCTTTTTAAGAGCTGCACTCTGTGTATAGCGAGACGCTTGGTCTGTACCATCCGTAAAAATCACAACGGAAGCGGCCCCGATGATATCATTGTTTGTATTTGTTTTGATTAGTTCCTCGGCAATATTGGTCGACTTTATTACAGCGCCATATAAATCGGTCGATGGGTCATTACTTATGTCGGTAGTGATGCCCTCGATTGCTGAAACCAACTCCTCTTTTGAGGAACTCAATTCATTTAATAAATGAAGTTCATCCTCCCCATCAAACCAATATATGGCCATTTTAAAAGATTCCTCGGTAACATCTGGCATTACATTATCTATAAAACTTACAGATGCAGTTTTTAATTCATCCAAACTACCGCTTAGTACACTATTACTTAAATCGAGTACCAATAAGGTGTTCTGATTAAAAATTTGTGATCTTGGGGATATACGTGCCAAAGATTCTGAAGAAGAAATGGTGTTAAAACAATCATCATTTCTTCCTTGCTCGTATATGGTAAACTGATTGGCCGTTAATCCAGAAACTGGATTCCCCTCTACATCGGAAACCTTAAAAAAGATAGATACTTTCCCCGGTAGGGTAGTGAACTGCTCTTGTATGGACAACACCAAATCGCTTTCGCCTAAATTAAGACAGTCGTCCACTGGCTTTCCTTTTCCCAGACCTCCAAGGTTTAAATCGAGACTTACATCGTCATCTGCATTTCCACAGGAAAATACCAACGCAAGAATACTAACAAAAAATAGGGGTTTTAAAAATCTCATCATCATCATAATATGTGTTTCAGTTCTTCACGAAAAACGTTCAAACACTAGTATTAGTATGCGGAGTATAAAAAACTATGTTAAACTATGTTAATCCCAAATTCAATTTTTGTAGCTTCAAAAACTGTAAATAATTGACCCATACCCATATATTATGAAAAAATCAATTTTATTTCTCTGTTCATTTTCTTTTCTAGGGAATATACTTTGTGCACAAAATCTAAATATTGCAGAACGATTGGGATATTCCAAAGATGCAAAACTATTGATTATCCATGGGGATGACCTAGGGGTTGCCAATTCCCAGAATAGGGCAAGCATAAAGGCTTTGGAGAACAGCCCTGTAAATTCGGCCAGTATTATGGTACCCTGTCCTTGGTTCCCAGAAATTGCGGCCTATGCCCGCAAGAACCAAAATGTAGATTTTGGTTTGCACCTTACCCTAAACAGTGAATGGGATTTTTATAAATGGGGACCGGTCTCTTCCAAAGATTCTGTTCCTGGTTTGGTCAACAAAGACGGGTATTTTTTCTCTTCGGTGGATAGTCTTCAAATGCAGGGAACCGCCCAAGAAGTTGAAATAGAGTTGCGTAACCAAGTAAAAAAGGCGTATAAAGCGGGTATTAATGTGACGCACTTGGACGGACATATGGGTGCGGCCATGAGCAGACCTGATTATTTGGAGGCGTATATGAGAATTGGGAAGGAATATGGTTTGCCAGTATTAATGGATAAAAGAGTCTATGATATTCCAAATGACGCTATACAAAAACTTTTAGGACCAAATACGGTACTGGCAGATAAGATTTTATCCGCATCACCAGCAACCTTCGATGCAGGTATGGAAGAGTTTTACACCAATGTGCTTACTACTCTGGAACCTGGTTTAAATTTTCTAATTCTTCATTTGGCCTATGATGATGATGAAATGAAAGCTGTCACCGTAAATCATCCCTATTGGGGAGCAAAATGGAGACAAGCAGATTTTGACTTCTTTACAAGTGAGAAATGTGGCGCCCTTATAAAAAAACAAGGCATTGTATTGGTCACCTGGAAGGAGTTAAGGGATAAAATAGTCCGGGCAGATAAATAGTTATTTTTTTAAGCATACGGGTTGCTAATTTTTTCCACCCCATATTTTATATAGAGGAAGCTTGGAAACATTGACTTTCCAGTACTTCGTACTAATTTACCAGCTAATATCCATAAGATGATTAAAATCATTGTACTTCCTATGGGGTATAAATACTTTTATAACTTAATTGGAACCAAAGTGTACATGTAGCCGAAAGTTTTACTTTTTGTTTGATTGGATTGCTTTCCCTCCAAATAGCTTAAAAAACTCGATATATGAATGGTGCAATTTTTTATGCAAGTAAGTATGGAAGTACGGCGGAATATGCAAATTGGGTAAGTGAAGCAACAGGTCTACCTGTATTTAATACTAAAGACCATAACGCGGATCCTGCAAAATATGATTTTTTAATAATAGGCAGTCCAGTTATATATTACAAACTTTTAATTCAAAAGTGGGTAAAAAGAAATTTATCAGTTCTTGAGGGCAAACCAATCGTTTTTTTCAGTGTATCAGGTGCTCCGGCAGGCCCAAAGCTAAGTGATTGGATTACAAATAGTCTACCAAAAAGCTTTATTTCAAAAATGTATCATGTTGCTTTACGAGGAAGGCAGATACCAAAAGAACTTACTTTGTTTGATAGACTAATGTTAATCATTGCGGGTATGAAAAATCCTGACCCTGTAGCCAAAAAAGAAGAGATGGAAGGGTTTGATTATATGGATAAATCCAGTATCGCTCCAATTATAAAACTAGTTGAGCAATTTAAATTAAACAAAGTTTCAACCTAATTTTAATATGCCAATTTTATTAAGTGCTTACCTATAGCCCATTGTAACTGCAGCAACAATAGCTATTGCGCCAATTAGCAGAATCAAGAGCGTTGGTTTTATGGCAAATTTGAACCATTTGTTATACGAAATACCGTTTATGGCCAAAACAGCCATCAATGCCCCATTTGTGGGTACAATCATATCTGCCATTACCGCACCGTACTGATAGGCCAAAACACAAGTTTGTCTGGACATGCCTATTAAATCCGAAAGAGGAACTAATATGGGCATGGTCATTACGGCTTGACCTGAATAGCTCGGAAGGGGAAAATGCAATATAACATGGGAAATCATCATAAGAACACCAGAAAAGGCCGGTGAAAAGGATTTTAAAGGACCAAAAAGTCCATAAACGATAGAGTCTATTACCATACCTTCTTTTAAAATCAATGAAATACTGTTTGCCAGACCAATGATCATGGCTGCAAAAATCATTTCTTTAAATCCAGAAACATAAGTCTCACCCGTTTTGTTAACTCCTAGTTTCCCAATTAGGCCAGAAATTATGCCTAGAGCAAAAAAGGAGGCTGACAATTCATTAAATCCCCATTCCAGTTCCAACATTCCATAGGTAACTACACCAAAGGTTATGCATAACAAAAAAAGAATTATTTGATTTCTACCGCTTACTGATTGATTATCGGAAGTCATTTCTTCCTTTTTAACCCTATTCCTATTACCGTAGTTAATAAGATATAATACCCATAATACAAAAGCTACCAATAAAACTATAAGTCGGAACTCACTTCCTGAAAGTAAGGGTAGTCCGGCTTCCTTCTGTGCAATAATAACAGCGAAAGGATTAGAGGGGCTAAAGGCACTTCCCACAACCGTAGAGCCATAACTCATGTAGACAGTTGTAAATGTGTTATAGCCCAAACTGCGCCCAAATAGCAAAAGAATGGGAGTCATGGCAATTACTTCTTCCTGTAATCCAATGGTAGCCCCAGCAGCGGTAAAAAGTGCTGAAACTATAATTAACGCGAGTGTTTCCTTACCTTTTAAAAGCTCAACAAGCTTACCAAGACCCTGGGACAAGGCCCCGGTCTTTTCTATAATATAAAAGCAACCACCAAGTAAAAGAATCAATACAATGATATCAGCTCTACCAATAATGCCCCTTGGGATTGCCAAAATTAAATCGAAAGCCGAGAGATGCTCTATATTAATACGTTGATATGAATTATTGACAACTTCTATTAATCCTGATTCTTCATTTGCAACCCTTTTATAGGTTCCTTGGGGAATTATATAGGTAAGAATCCACGACAAGAGAATAACTGCAATGATAATGACAAATGCATTGGGAAATTTTTTCATATGTTTAGTTGGTTGGTTATAGTGAATTTAGTTTTTTCTTTTTTAACTCCAATGGATTAGTTTGTAAGTTATTAGCCCAGTTTTCAAAAGAAAACGTTAAAAAAAACCATACCCTGTTAAATTAAAATATTCGGCTTGTTTTTTTGGTAACTTGATGCTGCAAAACGTACTAAATCAATTATCAACCTAAAAATAAAACTATGCCAACGTATCAATTAAAAGTAAATGGGGAGTCTAAAAGTGTGGATGTTAGCGAAGACACTCCACTGCTCTGGGTACTCCGTGATCATTTGGACCTTGTTGGAACCAAATATGGATGTGGTATTGCCCAATGCGGAGCTTGTACAGTCCATCTAGATGGCAATGCTGTAAGAAGCTGTGCCATGACGGCCTCCCAAGCAGAAGGAAAATCCATAACAACCATAGAAGGTCTTTCCGAAGATGGTTCCCATCCCGTACAGGAAGCCTGGAAGGAAATAGATGTTCCGCAATGTGGTTACTGTCAATCGGGACAGATTATGACCGCGTCGGCCTTTTTAGAAAAAAATCCAACACCTTCCGAGAATGAAATTAAAAGTGCCATGCACGGAAATATCTGTAGATGTGCATCCTACAACCGTATTTATAAAGCGGTAGAGACTGCCTCTAAAAATATGGGGTCGTAATTCATTTCTGAACGAATATCTCAATTACAACTTTTCCTCAAACCGTTTTCCTTCACTAAGGAAGACCTAAAAAAAATAAAATGTCAACAACAAAACCAATAGAATTCAGTAGAAGAGGTTTTATAAAAACTTCGTCCTTGGCCAGTGGTGGTCTATTAATTGGGTTTAACCTGTTTAATGCGTGTAAGCCCAATGTGGCGCCCCCCATAGATTTATCCTTATTGGATTATAACGATTTTAATGCCTTTATAAAAATTGCAGATAATGGTGCGGTAACCATTTTTTCACCAAATCCAGAAGTAGGACAGGGCATAAAAACAGCCATTCCCATGATTATTGCCGAAGAATTGGATGTAGCATGGAAAAACGTCTTTGTGGAACAAGCCCCTTTGGATACCAAAAACTTTACAAGGCAAGTAGCTGGTGGAAGTCAGTCCCTTCGTTTTGGATGGGACGCCCTTAGGCAAACTGGAGCCACTGCAAGACAGATGCTCGTGAATGCAGCAGCAACCAAATGGGGAGTGGATCCATCGGAATGCACAACCAATGAGGGTGTTATTTCCAATGCAAACGGGGAGACCCTGGGATATGGGGATGTTGTGAAAGAAGCTGCGATGGTTGAAATACCTGAAAAAGTAAAGCTTAAAAAACCAAAAGACTATAAAATTATAGGAACGGATGCCCATAATGTGGATATTGACAAAATCGTTACTGGAAAACCTTTGTATGGAATGGATTTTAAACGAGAAGGCATGCTACATGCCTGTGTTTTAAGACCCCCTGCATTTGGTCAAAAATTGGATTCTTTCGATGATACTGCAGCTCGAGCAATTAGTGGTGTTGTAGATGTGGTTCAGTTTGATGATAAAATTGCCGTATTGGCCAAGGATACATGGACGGCATTCAAGGGTAAAAATGCATTAAAGGCAAAATGGAAGGAAGATAAAAAACTGGAAAGCTCAGAAGATCACAATGATATATTGGATGGACTTTTAGATGGTAAGGAGTTTAATACCATGCGGGCAGATGGAGATATTAAAAAGGCCTTTGCCGATGCAGATAAAGTTTTGGAACGGACCTATGAATCTCCCTTTTTACCTCACAATTGCATGGAACCCATGAATTTCTTTGCAGATGTTAGTGCGGATAAAGTGGAATTGATCGGTCCTATACAAACACCAGAGCGTACTGCAAAAAGTATTGCCGATATCCTTGAAAGAGATGAGGCTGATGTTAGCCTGGAAATGACCCGAATTGGGGGTGGTTTTGGTAGACGTTTAATAGGGGATTATGCCATAGAAGCCGCACAAGTATCCAATATCACAAAAAAGCCTATTAAATTGGTGTACACAAGGGAAGATGATATGGAAGGTGGTATATATCGCATGGCCATAAAATACCGTTTTAAGGCAGCGGTAAAAAATGGTGAGATAACAGGTTACCATTTAAAAGAAGCTTCCTTTAACAGTAATATGTATGGATTAATTCCCCATTTCTTTCCAGCGGGAGCCGTTGAAAATTACCAAGTGGATGTTGCCAATTATAAAAGTGATATTTCCACTGGACCATGGAGGGCTCCATATACCAATTTTTTGGCATCTGCGGAACAAAGTTTCTTTAGTGAGCTGGCCGAATTAATGGAGGTAGATCAGGTTCAATTGCATTTGGATATGCTTCAAAAAGTAAAAGGCACCACCGATGACAGAATTCAGTATTCCCCAGAGCGATTGGAAAATGTAATAAAAGTTGCAGTGGAGAAATCAGGTTGGGGCAAGAAAGAAGAAGGGGTGTACCAAGGTTTTGCGGGCTACTATTGCCATAACAGCCATGTGGCAGAAGTTGCGGATGTTGTAATAGAAAATGAGACTCCAGTGGTTAAAAAAATCACTTGCGTGGTGGACTGTGGAATCGTAGTGAACCCAATGGGTGCATTAAACCAATTGGAAGGTGGAGCTATTGACGGGGTAGGCCATGCAATGTATGGTGATTTAGCCTTTAAGGATGGAAAACCTTTGTCCAATAACTTTGATACCTTCCGGTTGATCAGGATGAAAGAGGCCCCCCTTGTGGAATGCCATTTTATTGAAAACGAATATTCCCCAACAGGATTGGGTGAACCTGCATTGCCGCCAGCGGCAGGAGCGGTAGCTAATGCTATGAAAGCGGCAACAGGAAAAAGAATCTATGGACAACCCTTCACCAAAAATCCAGAATTATTAACTTTACCTAAAAAAGAAATATTAGGTTAAATATGACAATACTACTTTTTGGTGTTACGAAGGATATTGTTGGGAGTTCATCCCTATCAATTCCCGTATCAAACAATACTATTCCTAAAACCGTTGGCGGTTTAAAACAATATTTGGGGCAATCGTACCCAGATTTGCTAGAATTGTCTTCGTTGGCGGTAGCTGTGAACAATAATTACGCTGGGGATGAGACAAAAATTGATACCTTTGATGAAATAGCTTTGATTCCTCCAGTTAGTGGAGGGTAATTAAAAAGAAATCTGTGCTTATAGACAACCACAATAGAACCATTAATTACTTACGTTTGGCCGTAACAGATCGTTGCAACCTTAGATGTAATTACTGTATGCCCTCTGAAGGGATTAATTTTGCAAAGAATAACAAATTGTTCTCTATAGAAGAACTATGTAAACTTAGTGAATTAGTTGTAAGGCAGGGGATTGATAAAATTAGAATCACAGGGGGAGAGCCCTTTGTTCGCAAGGATTTAATGGTGTTATTAAAACACCTATCCCATCTTGATGGTCTAAATGATATTTCCATTACCACCAATGCCACTTTAATAGGTCCGTATATTGATGAACTCAAGGAATTGGGCATTAAGAATGTCAATGTAAGTTTGGATTCCATCAATAGGGAAACTTTTGAGCGTATTACCCGCAGGGATGAGTATGACACCGTTCATAACAATCTAATTCGATTAATTTCTGAAGGTTTTAATGTTCGTATTAATTTTATTGTACTACAAAATCAAAACACACAAGACATTTTACCCATTTTAGAACTAATGAAACATTACAATGTTTCTGTGAGGTTCTTAGAAGAAATGCCCTTTAATGGAGGAAGTAAAACATTCAATACCATTGAATGGGATTATAAAAGAATTCTGGAGCATGTACTTTCTAAATATCCAGAAACAGAAAAGTTAGTTTCTCCAGCTACATCTACCTCAATAAATTATAAAATCAAAGGACATGTGGGTACTTTTGGTTTAATACCGTCCTTTAGTCGTACATTTTGTGGCACTTGCAATAGATTACGTATTTCTGCCACGGGTGATGTAATCACTTGTTTGTATGGAAAACCCAAAACAAATCTTAGGGATATTATGCGTAGTGAAAATGCAGAAGAAAATATCCAAAATGAATTATTGAAAGCTATTGGGAGCCGTGCCAAAACGGGCTTTGATGCACAGAAGGAACACAAGTCGGTCTTTGAGAGTTCCATGACCTCCATTGGTGGTTAATTAATAATTTATCATGTAGAGAGAGGTCTAGACATCTATTGCAACTATGAAAGATATTTCTAAATTATACGGATTGGTATTGTCAGGTGGAAAAAGTACCCGTATGGGGGAAGACAAGGGCGCAATTAAGTATCATGGTATTCCCCAACGAGAATATCTCTACAATTTGCTAAGTGAAGTTTGCGATAAAACTTTTATAAGCATTCGCTCTGACCAAAAGGTTGAACTATCGAGACCCTTACCTTTTATTGAAGATTTAAATGAGTACAAAGGACCATATAATGGAATTTTAAGTGCCCATAAAGCATATCCAGAGGTAGCCTGGTTGGTTATTGCGTGTGATATACCTTTACTTGATATAAAATCATTAAAACAATTGATATCAAATAGGTTAGAAAATAAAAATGCAACAGCCTTCGCTACTAAAAAAAGTAGCCTTCCAGAACCCTTGGCTGCAATTTGGGAACCCAAAGGTTTAATTGAATCCATTGAGCATCTTAAAAACGGAACAAGCACTTGTCCAAGAAAATTTTTAATAAATTCTGAGATTGCCATAGTCTATCCAGACAGTGACGAAGTACTTATCAATGCCAATTCCAAAGAAGAATATGAACAGGTAGTACAAAAACTCGCAGCAGTTTGAATACAAAACGATACATACGACAAACCAATCTAAAAGAGTTTGGAGCAGAAGGGCAACAAAAGCTTGCCAATGCCAGTATACTTGTAATAGGTGTTGGAGGTTTAGGTATTCCCGTCTTGCAATACCTAAACGCAATGGGGGTGGGAACCATAGGGCTGGTTGAGCAGGACACGGTGGAACTAACCAATTTACAGCGACAAGTTTTATATGCTGAAAATGATATTGGGAGGCAGAAATTAGAGGTGGCCTTGGAAAAATTACAAGCACAAAATTCAGGGACCCAGTTCAAGACTTTTGATACATTTTTAACCCGAGACAATGCTTTGGAGATAATAGCAGGGTTTGATGTGGTAGTGGATGCTTCGGATAATTTCCCCACCCGCTACTTGGTAAACGATGCCTGTGTTATTCTTAAAAAGCCATTTGTTTATGGGGCACTTCATGGTTTTGAGGGTCAAGTAAGTGTATTTAATTTTCAAGGTGGCCCCACATACCGATGTTTGTTTCCTAATATGCCCACAGTTAAAGAAATACCAAATTGCAACGATAACGGAGTGCTGGGGGTTATCCCTGGAATCATTGGTAACCTACAGGCTTTGGAGGTTGTTAAATTAGTTACATCAATAGGTGAAGTTTTAAGCGGCATATTACTCATATACAATGGTTTAAATCAATCAATTCAAAAAATTAATTTTAATTTAAATACAGAAAACCTAAGCATTCTAAAACTTCAGGACACCTATGGAAATGACAATTGCGAAAACATCTTGAACCTAAGTGCTGACCAATTGCAAACTCTTATTTCCTCCAATACCGAACTTCAACTCATTGACGTAAGGACACCCAAGGAGTACGCAACATATTCTTTGCCGGGAAGCAAAAACATTCCATTGAATGAACTGGAAGATCGTTATAAGGAAATAGACGGTATCCTGCCTGTCTATGTTGTTTGCCAATCTGGGAAACGTAGTCAGACAGCGGTGACATTGCTTCAAAAAAAAATGAATGGAGAGTTTTTCAATGTATCAGGGGGAATTAACTCGTATTTGGAATTGTTCCCATGGCTATGATTTCATTTGAAAATGCCTACAAAAAAGTGTTGGACCATAGTCAGAATTATGGCAATGAAGCGGTATCGCTAAATAATGCTACCGGTCGGGTTTTAGCAGAGAATATTGTCGCGGATAGGGATTTCCCCCCTTATGATCGCTCCACGAAAGATGGAATCGCCATTAATTTTAAAGCTTTTGAAAAAGGGCAGGTGGAATATTCCATTCAAGGGACTTTAGCCGCTGGGGCTCCGCAATCAAAATTAAATGATAGCTATGACTGTCTTGAGATTATGACAGGTGCTGTGCTTCCTGAAAATACCGACACGGTGATTATGTACGAGCATATTGCCATAAAGGATGGCAAAGCTACAGTGATCAAACCGCCCATTTTAGGGCAGAATATCCACTACCAAGGAGGGGATGAAAAGAAAGGAGCCGTTGTGCTCCATAAAAACAGAAAGATTACAGCTGCAGAGGTTGGCGTATTGGCTTCGGTAGGAAAATCAGAGGTTTTAGTCAAAAAACTACCTAAAATAACCTTGATTTCTACTGGGAATGAATTAGTAGATGTGCACGAAACACCATTGCCCCACCAAATTAGAAAATCCAATATGCATACATTAACTTCCGCACTTAAAGAAGAAGGGATTTTACCTAGCTCATTGCACTTATTGGATGAAAAACACAAGATTGAGCAATCATTGGAAATAGCATTAAAAGAAAATGATGTCCTTCTTCTAAGTGGAGGAGTTTCCAAGGGAAAGTATGATTTTATTCCGGATGCATTGCAAGCTTTGGGGGTGCAAAAAGTTTTTCACAGAGTATTGCAAAGGCCGGGAAAGCCCTTTTGGTTTGGTGTGCACAAGGAATTGGGAACCGTTGTTTTTTCCTTCCCTGGCAATCCAGCTTCTACATTTGCCAACTATACTATCTATTTTAAAGATTGGTTTAACAAAACATTAGGACTCCCCATTCCAAAAATTGATGTAATTTTAAAAGAGGATATTAACATTGGTGGTGACTTAACTCGTTTTATACGTGCCGAAGCAGGTATTAAAAACGGTAAATTATATGCGAAAATAATACATGGAAACGGTTCTGGGGACTTGACCAGTTTGGTAAAATCCAACGGATTTATAAAATTAGCCCCTAAAACAACCCCATATAAAGCTGGTGACCTTGTCCCATTTATCGCTGCACGCAGCATACTTTAAATATGACGCACGAACTAAAGAAAATTGTACAAACATATATCAAAGCTCAGGATAGTGGCTTAAAAGCCGTACTGGCCACGGTAGTGGCCTTAGAAGGTTCATCTTATCGCAGACCTGGTGTCCGCATGCTTATCATGGAAAATGGAACTTTCGTAGGTGCTGTAAGCGGAGGCTGTGTTGAAAAAGAAGTGTTTAGACAATCGGAATCAGTTTTTAAAACAGGTATTCCAAAAATAATGACCTATGATGGTCGATATCGATTGGGCTGCGAAGGCATTCTGTATATTTTAATAGAGCCTTTTGCTCCAAAAAATGATTTTTTAGAGGTATTCGACAAAATTATACAGGAAAGAAAAAGTTTTAAAATAGCCTCCTTTTTTAACCAAAAGGATAGTATGGATGCTGGATATGGCTCCGTGTTTAAATTCGAAAAAGAGCATTTTAATTTGCAACCCAATCAAACAAATAAAGGCTTCGAAGCCTTTGAACAAAAAATGGAGCCTTGTGATAAGTTAATTATTATTGGAGCTGAGCACGATGCCGTACAGCTCTGTTCCTATGCAGCCTTAACAGGTTGGGAAGTTACCGTTGTAGTGACCCCTATGGAAGAAAAGGATATAGCTTATTTTACCGGTGCAAAGGAACTTATCGCTGCCTCTCCAGAAGAGTACCGCCCTATCATAGATGAGCAAACTTCTGTGGTCTTGATGACCCATAGCTATGTGAAGGATTTAAAATATTTGATATCCCTTAAAGAAACAAAGCCGTTCTATTTAGGCATCCTTGGTCCATCAAGGCGCAGGGAGAAACTTTTAAATGAATTTTTAGAGTATTGTCCCGATATAAGCGATGTGTTTTTTGACAACATCCACGGCCCAGCTGGTTTGGACATTGGTGCGGAAACCCCGCAAGAAATAGCTATTTCCATAATGTCCGAGATTCTATCTGTTTTAAGGGAAAAGAAACCAATGAAATTGAAGAACAAGCAAGGAACCATACACAGCTAATGCATTCAACCAATAAAAACATAGCTATTTTGATTTTAGCAGCTGGTTCGGCTTCCCGAATGGGAAAACTAAAGCAGTTACTTCCATGGAAAGACACCACTTTATTAGGACATACTATAGAAACTGCTTGCTCCTGCTCGCAAGATGTGTATGTGGTGGTAGGCGCACAGAGTAATTTGATTAAACAGAAGATTAAATCCACAGTTACGTATATAGACAATACTAACTGGGAAATGGGTCTGGGAAATTCCATTGCATGTGGAATACAATACTTGTTAGATGGCACCAAAAAGTATGGAACCTGTTTAATAATGCTTGCCGACCAGCCTTTTATTGATGTGGATTACCTAAACGAACTAATTCGCAAGCACAATGAATTCAATGTTGAAATTACGGCAACAAAATATAAGAACAGGGCTGGGGTGCCGGCAATTTTTAATGCCAGTTATTTTGAAGAACTATCTAGCATTAAAGGGGATATAGGGGCCAAAAACATATTAAAAAAATATGAAAACTCCATTCTTTGCATCGATTCCAATGGCAAAACACAGGATATAGATACAAAGGAAGTGTATCAAAAAATATTAAAGTAATACTATAAATTAAACAACTTAATATGAAACCAATCAATACGTTAAATTTTATATATGTATTAGTTCTTTTTGTTTTTAATCATTCTTATTCCCAAGAAATGGGGTTTGAAGAATACAACCCCACATCTACCTTGGTTGTGCCCACAAATGAAAGAATGCAGGCAAAATTTCCTTTTATAGATGTCCATAGCCATCAACGTAATATGGATACCCGGGATTTATCGGAGTTGATACAGCTTATGGACGGACTCAATGAAGGCATCATGGTCAACTTAAGCGGCGGCAATGGGGACAGAATTACCAATGCGGTAAAACATATAAATGAAAGTTACCCAAATAGATTTGTAGTGTTTGCAAATGTTGATTTTGACGGTGTAGGTAACCCTGGTTGGACAGAAAAAGCAGTAGCGCAACTAGAAGCCGATGTAAAAAATGGAGCTAAAGGCCTTAAAATATACAAAAGCCTTGGTCTTTATAATAAAGATGTTGATGGCAACAGGTTGGCCATTGATGATATCCGTTTAGATCCTATTTGGGCCAAATGTGGTGAACTGGGCATTCCTGTCCTAATCCATGCTGCGGACCCCAAACCCTTTTGGGACGAGTTTGATGCCGATAACGAACGTTGGCTAGAACTTAAGACACATTCTCGCAGAAAGCGTTCCGACACGGATCCAGCCCCCTGGGAACAGATCATAGGGGAGCAACATAACATGTTCAAAAAGCATCCCAAAACCAATTTCATAAACGCACATATGGGTTGGTATGCCAATGATTTGGGAAAATTGAGCGAGTTATTGGATGAAATTCCAAATATGAATGTTGGTATTGCGGCAGTTATAGCGGAACTTGGAAGACAGCCAAAGCAGGCTCATGCATTTTTCGTAAAATACCAAGATAGAATTCTATTTGGAAAGGATAGTTGGCAACCTAATGAGTTCCCGACTTATTTTAGAGTCTTGGAGACCGAAGATGAATACTTTCCATACTACAAGAAATACCATGCGTTCTGGGCCATGTATGGGCTCGGATTGCCCGACATTGTATTAAAGAAAGTGTACTATGGAAATGCCCTAAAGCTTATTCCTGGATTGGACAAAAGTCTATTTCCAGAATTGTAGATTAGGGGGCGTCTTTTTGGGCTCTTTCTTCAACACCCATGGTAGTTTTACCCAAGTCTTGAAAAATTCCGCAAGAATATTGCTTTTTAACAAGTGATTTTGCTGCTTTTTTCTTGGCTAAATTTTCAATTTCTTTATTGAGGTATTGCATAACAAACTTATTTCTAGGATAATATAAACGGGGAATTGCTCCAATTGTTGTTTAAACACAATTGGAACAAAAGTGCGCCAAAAAGAGGTTGTGTTTTCATTATAAAGTATTACATTTAAACTTAATAAAAACTCTGAGTTCTCCCGTTCATAGCTCGCAGCAATTTCGTCTTATGAATATTTTTTTTAAAAGCTTGTGCGTGAGCATGTTTGCGCTAAACTTAAGTGCCCAAAAAAAAAACCAAAACTATAGATTACATATCCGAAAAGCCACCTCTCCCATAGTCATAGATGGCGTTGCCGATGATGAGGCATGGAAAAATACCGATGTAGCGGATGATTTTTTTATGGTATTGCCCATGGACGATGGAAAGGCAAATGAGCGTTCTGAAATCCGGATGGCCTACGACGACGACAATATTTATTTGGTTGCCATTTTTCACAATAGTACCGCCAATCCCAATTATGTTGAATCCTTGCGCCGAGATTTTTCATTCGGCAAGAATGATAATTTTTTATTTTTTCTAGACCCTTTTAATAATCAGACCACAGGATTTTCTTTTGGTTCCAATGCCGCTGGGGCACAATGGGACGGAACTATGTATGAAGGCGGCAAGGTGGACCTTAATTGGGACAGTAAATGGGTTTCCCAAGTGGTTAGGGAAGATACTAAATGGGTGTTTGAAATGGCCCTTCCTTTTAAATCGATCCGATACAAGGATGGTGTGACGGAATGGGGAATTAACTTTAGCAGATTGGATTTAAAAGCTAGTGAAAAATCCAGCTGGACCCCAATACCGCGTCAATTCCCTACCGCATCGTTAGCCTATACCGGTGTTTTGGTTTGGGACAAACCACCACCATCTCCTGGAACAAACATTTCCGTAATTCCCTATCTATTGGGAGGGCTTAATAAAGATTTTGAAGGAAATACATCTAATGAAACAAAGGTCGGAGGTGATGTAAAAATCAGTTTAACCTCTTCGCTTAATTTGGATTTGACGGTCAATCCGGATTTTTCCCAAGTAGAAGTGGACCGCCAAGTGGCCAATTTGGATAGGTTTGAATTATTCTTTCCTGAGAAACGACAATTTTTCTTAGAAAATGGGGATTTGTTCGCCAATTTTGGATACCCAACTATTCGTCCTTTCTTTTCAAGACGTATAGGTCTTGGTGTTCCTATTAGGGCCGGAGCCCGACTGAGTGGGAATTTAAATGAAAAATGGCGATTGGGAGTAATGGATATGCAAACTGCCAGTATAGACAATATTGGTTTGCCCAATCAAAATTTTGGGGTACTATCCCTACAGAGAAAAGTTTTTAACCGATCCAGTATAGGACTCATGTTCGTGGATAAAGAATCATTGCGCTATCCTCAAGACACTGATTCCCTAAGAACCGTATATCCCAAATTCAACAGAAATATTGGATTGGAGTACAATCTGGCATCGGCAAATAATTTATGGACGGGAAAGGCCTTTTTACTTAAATCCTTTTCACCAAATAAAGTGGGCAACGGAATCACGCAAGCATCCCATCTAGAGTATAAGAGCAGAAAGTGGAACTGGAGAATTCAAGAGGAATCGGTAGGAGAGAAGTATACTGCAGAAGTGGGCTTTGTTCCTAGAAATGGATACATAAATTTACAATCCTTTGCAGGACACTTATTTTTCCCAAAAAAGGGTAAGGTCTTAAGTCATGGCCCGGTTTTGAACACCAGTTATTATTTCAATGAAAAAATGGAGAAAACTGACAACCAAAGTGCATTGCAATACGGGTTGAATTTTAGGAACAGAAGTAGTTTGACAGTAGACGTAGTTGATGAATATGTAGAGCTGTTGGAACCGTTTGATCCTACAAGATCCGGAAAGGATTCTCTTAGTACCGGAACAAAACACAGTTGGAATGCCATGAGATTTGAATATAATTCCAAACCACAAAGCCTGTTCACCTATACTTTAGGAGGACGTTTTGGAGGGTATTACCTAGATGGCAACAGAACCAACCTTACTACAGAGATAGGGTACCGTTTTCAACCCTATGTTAGTTTAACTTCTAATATAAGCTATAACAATATTAAATTAACGGAACCATGGAATACCACGGAGTTTTGGCTGATTGGATCGGAAGTGGACATCACCTTTACCAACAAGTTATTTTTTGCCAATCTGTTTCAGTACAATGAACAATCTAAAAACTTTAATTGGAACTCCAGGTTCCAATGGCGCTATAAACCAGCTTCAGATTTATTCATTGTCTATACCAATAACCATTTGCTGGAGCCATATGATGGAAGAAGTTGGTCGCTAACCTTAAAACTGACCTATTGGTTTACAAAGTAGGCAATTGTTTAAGCGGTTGCGGGTACCATTAATTTTTGCATATACCCCAAGCTTTGCAACCAGTTCATTTTTAAAATCAATGCAGCTGTGGGCCTGTTATCATCTTGGATTGCATTAATGATTGAATCGTGCTGGTTATGTGCATTTTTATAAAACTCAGTGTTCATTGCCAATTCTTTTTCATAAAAAAAGATTCGGGTCTTTAGGTCCAAGATTATTTGTTGGGCAATGTCATTTGCATAATTACAGGTGAGTAATCTATGGAATTCCATATCGGCATTCACCTGTTCCAAAGGATTATTGGTGTTTAGAAATAATTCTTGTTGCTTTTTTAGCTGTTCTATTGAACCTGCATCAAATTCTGATTCTTCCAAGGCCAAAGCTTCCATATTGGCAACAAGTTCATAAATGTTTTTAGCTTCTTGGGTGCTTAATCCAGAAATAATAAAACCTCTATTGGGGATTGCCTTTATAATTTGCGATTGTTGAAGCTGTGTCAATGCCTCACGAATGGGGGTAACACTCACATCTAATTGTCTTGCCAGAGCAGCAAGATTTATGGTCTTTCCAAGATGCAGCTCCCCTTTTTGCATCTGTTTTAAAAGGTGCTTACGCACCTGATCTCTGAAATTAACCTTTTGAATCATATCTCAAAAATACTATATCGTATACGATTAAGCAAATTATTTCAAATATTAAAATTACCCTTATATTTAGCAATTCGAAACACATATTTTATGAAACTTACGCATATTGTCCTTGCATTTTTATTGATTTCATGCATTGCCTGTAAAACAGAAACACAAAAAATAGAAGTTGTTGACTTCTATGGTACACAGTTGTTTAAAGACATTCAAATGGCTGCCATTTATGATGATTCCAAAACATTTGTGGACCAATTACCATTGAAATCACATACTGAACTCGTTTCCCTATACGAACAAGAAAAGAACAAGCCTGGTTTTAATTTGAAGGCATTTGTGGAAGCAAACTTCAGGGATAATTCCATGAAGGCTTTGGAGTTTAAAACGGATACAACCAAAACCATGTACGCGCACATTACTTCCATGTGGGAGAAGTTAACCAGAACACCGGATTCGGCCTTTGCGAACTCATCTAGAATAGTTTTGCCGCACGAATATGTTGTTCCCGGCGGAAGGTTTCAGGAAATTTATTATTGGGACAGTTATTTTACCATGGAAGGGCTATTGGTTGATGAAAAGCAGGAATTGGCAAAAAATATGGTTGATAATTTCAGCCATCTAATTAACACTATTGGATTTATACCGAACGGTACAAGAGATTACTTTCTTTCTCGTTCACAACCTCCATTCTATGCTGTTATGGTAGATGCGCTTTCCAGAAAAGATAGTACGTTGCTTTTGGAATATCTACCTACCATGGTAAAAGAGTATGAATTTTGGATGTCGGGACTATCTGATCTCTCAGTTGACAACCCAGCAGAAAGACAAGTAGTACAATTAGACAGCACTACGGTCTTAAATAGGTATTGGGATAAAAAAAGTACACCCAGACCGGAGGCCTATAAAGAAGATGTGCATTTGGCCAACAAACTGGAAACCCTAGAAGAAAAAGAGGCTCTGTACAACAATTTAAGGTCTGGGGCAGCATCAGGATGGGATTATTCCAGCCGTTGGTATGGTGGGGATGACTTTGGATCTACCACAACTACCACAATCCTTCCTGTAGATTTAAATTGTCTTCTATATTTTATGGAAAAGAAAATTGCTGAGGGGTACGGACTTAAGGGTGACGATGAAAATCAAGTTAAATACCAAGAAAAAGCAGATACCCGAAAAGCAATACTACAAACATTGTTTTGGGACAGTAATCTTGGTTTTTTTATGGATTATGATTTTAAATTACAATCCACGACAGACGAAGAAACTTTGGCGGCCGCATATCCTTTGTTCTTTAATGTGGCAACTCCAAAACAGGCAGAAGCAGTGAAGAATAGATTAATCAGTACTTTTTTAAAAGATGGTGGTCTTATAACTACCCTTAAGCAAACAGGACAGCAATGGGATGCTCCCAATGGTTGGGCACCTTTGCAATGGATTGCCGTAAATGGACTGCTAAACTATGGCTACATAGAAGAAGCCAAAGAAATAATGGAAAGATGGTTGAGCATTAACGAGAAAGTTTATAAAAATACTGGGAAAATGATGGAGAAATATAATGTAGAGGACACCAGCTTACTTTCAGGGGGTGGCGAATATAAGACCCAAGATGGTTTTGGGTGGACAAATGGTGTTGCCTTGGGATTCAAGAAACTTTTGGATGATATGGACAATATAAAGGAATAGCACCAGAGCATGATATACTCAATAATAAACTTCCGGAAGGAAAGATCTCTGTAATAGGTGTTGTTAGTGACTGCATATTTTACCTCAAATCTACACCTATGATATTCTGCAATATACATGGGAGGGTATGTCTCACCGATTTGTTAATACTCAAACAAAAAGCCTGATTTAATTCAGGCTTTTTCACATTAAAAAGGAAAGTGTTAAATGTATGTTTAAATTCTCCTGCATGCTTCTTAAAAAACTAACTTGTAGCGTTACTTTTTGATAAATACCCAAAAAGTCAACTCTTAAATAACAAAAACCAACCAAAATGAAGCACATTCTTACGATAATGCTATTTTCTGTAGTATTAAATACCAGTTGCGCACAAAAAAAGAAAGAAACTTCCGTGCCGGATGATATTGCCACTCGCTTTTTAAATTCTTTAGACGAAAATCAAAGAGCCAAAACCTTATTAAAACAAGACGATTCGGTTAGGACCGATTGGCATTTTTTCCCTTCCACTATGTTTAACAGGGAAGGTATCCAGCTAAAAGAATTAAAGGAAAACCAAAAAGAGCTAGTACACGAATTATTGCAAACCTATCTCAGTGAAAGTGGATACAAAAAGACCATGGGTGTCATTGAATTAGAGGGCATCTTGGGCGATCTCACCAACGATCGCGTTTATCGGGACACGGGGCGCTATTATACTACCTTTTATGGTGAGCCAAATACAGAAAAACCTTGGAGTTGGTCTTTTGAAGGGCATCATGTTTCATTGAACTTTACAACGGACGGTGATAAAATCACCTATGTACCCTTATTTTATGGTGCTAATCCTGCTGTTGTAATGGAAGGACCAAGAAAAGGACATAGGTCATTGGTCAATGAAGAAGATTTAGGGTTACAACTAATTAATTTGCTTTCCGCAGAGCAACAAGAAAAGGCGATTATCCAAGAGGAAGGTACTTTCAATGATATTTTATCTTTTAACAAAGCAGAAATTTCCCCTTTGAAAGTGGAAGGTATTCCGGCAACAGAGATGGACGCTGTACAACAAAAACTACTGTTTACCCTTATTAACGAGTACATCTCATCGGTTCCAGATAAAATTGCTGTTGAAAGAGGTACCAAAATGGAAGAAGAGGAACTTGTTGATATATATTTTGCCTGGGCAGGCGCCAAAGAAATGGGATTGGGAAAACCACACTATTATAGAATTCAGGGTAAAAATTTTCTTATCGAATTTGATAATTCACAGAATAATGCCAATCACATTCATGCTGTATGGCGTGACTTTAATGGCGATTTTGGTAGAAATCTAATTAAGGAGCACTACCATAATTCTGACCACCATCATTAGTTTAACAACCCATAAACCAAAGAAAATGAAATATTTAAATGTATTTACCATAGTGGCAATACTTCTTTTAAGTTCTTGTAAGGAAAAGGCAAAAAAAGAGGTAAGCGAACCTAAAATTGAAGAAATAAAGGAGACCGTGCTGGTACACAAATGGTCTGCCGATACACTTTTAACAACATCGGAATCCGTTATTTATGATAAAAAGCGGGACATTCTATATGTTTCCAATATTGCAGGTGTACCCGATGAGGCAGATGGAATTGGATTTATTTCCAAAGTTGATTTAGAGGGTAATATTACTGATGTGAACTGGATATCTGGTTTGGACGCTCCCAAAGGATTAGGTATAGTTGGGGACAAGCTTTATGTTACGGACCTGACCAATTTGGTGGAAATAGATATTGATGCGGGCAAAGTATCCAAAACCATACCCATTGAAGGCTCGGTGTTCTTAAATGATATTACAACAACTTCAGATGGTAAAGTATATATAAGTGACTCCAATGGGGGTAATTTTTTTGTTTATGAAAATGGAATGACTACCCGACTCATGGAAGGCTTGCCTGGACCAAATGGGGTTTTAAGTGATGGCGATACATTCCTAATGGCGCTTTGGGATGAAAAAACATTGAATACATTGAATTTAGAAACAAATGAAATAACAAAGAGAACCGAAGGAATTGAAAACCCAGACGGGATTGAAGCTGTAGGGGATGGTTCCTACTTGGTATCTAGCTGGCAGGGACTGGTTCATTTGGTAAATGCGGATTGGAGTAAAAAAATATTGTTGGATACCAGTTCAGATGAAATTGGGGCTGCGGATATTGAATATATCCAGGAAAAAAACTTATTACTGGTTCCCACTTTTTATAAAAATGGATTAATGGCTTACGAGTTAATCAAATAAAAAATGAATAAGAACATAAAAACCATATGGGTATTACTTCTATGCCTTTGTTGTAATACCTCCTATCTTTTTTCCCAGGACTATGAATTAAATTCCTTTGATGGAAATTTAAAAATAATGGTCGATGTGGTTCCAAAGCTCAATTGGTCCGTTTCGTACAAGGGGAATTTGATTATAGACAAAAGTGAAATTGCTTTGGAATTGGATAACGGCACTATTTTAGGACATAGTTCAATCGTTAAAAAAGCTGTGGAAACATTTAGTGACACCTCCATAAATCCGGTTATTGCTCAAAAAAATGCTGTCATACAGGACAAGTACAAACAATTGGCCCTAAATTTCAAGAATGGATTTTCAGTTGAGTTTAGAGCCTATAACGATGGTGTAGGATATAGGTTTCTAACCAATTTAGGCAAGGAAATCACCATTAAAAATGAGGTAGCAGATTTAAACTTCTCTAATACTACCACAAGCCTTTTTCCTGAGGAAGAAAGCTTAATTTCCCATTACGAAAGATCATATATCCCTACAAAGCTGGACACTCTTGGTCATGCAAAATTCGCTTCACTTCCCACTTTGCTAGAAGTTGGAGATGTAAAAATTGTGGTCACAGAATCAGATTTGTATGACTATCCAGGTATGTTTCTTTATGGAACAAAGGGCAACGGACTTACCGCTGGTTTTCCAAAAGCAGTAAAAGAAGCCTCTCCAGCTCCGGGAGCGGAAGATAGAAACCAAGTGATTGTCCCAGAGGATTATATTGCCAAAACTTCTGGAAAAAGAAGTTTCCCATGGAGGGCTTTTGTTATCTCCGATGATGACAAACAATTATTGGAGAGCGAATTGGTCTATAAATTAGCAAGGCCTCTTCAACTAAAAAACACCGCTTGGATAAAACCGGGAAAAGTTGCTTGGGATTGGTACAATGCCAATAATATTTATGGGGTCGACTTTAAATCTGGTGATAATACCAATACCTATAAATACTATATTGATTTTGCTTCCAAACATGGAATAGAATATATAATTCTCGATGAAGGATGGTCCAAAACCACAACCAATATTTTAGAGTCCAACCCAGAAATTAATATCCAAGAATTGGTGAATTATGGAAAAGATAAAAACGTTGGTATTATTTTATGGTCCCTATGGAAACCTATAGATGACCATCTTAATGAAGCCTTAGAGTTATATAAAAATTGGGGTATAAAAGGGGTTAAAATAGATTTTATGCAGCGTGCGGACCAACAAATGGTGAACTACTATGAACGTGTGGTAAAGGAAGCCGCCAAAAATGAATTGCTTGTAGATTATCATGGAGCATATAAACCCTCAGGCTTACGTAGAGCTTATCCCAATATGATATCCTACGAAGGAGTAAAAGGAAACGAAAACAATAAATGGAGCGCAGATGTTTCCCCGGAACATACGGTTACCTTGCCTTTTACCAGAATGGTGGCCGGACCCATGGATTTTACACCAGGAGCAATGATCAACGCTCAACAGGGTAATTATGCAGATATTTTTGCACGCCCCATGAGCTTGGGGACACGATGTCATCAAATTGCCATGTATGTAATCTACGAAAGCCCGTTACAAATGCTTTGCGATTCTCCATCCAACTATGAAAAGGAGTTGGAAACAACCGAGTTTATTAGTAAAATGCCCACTACATGGGACCAAACCATTGCCCTGAACGCCAAAGTAGGGGACTATGTGGTCATGGCCAGGAGAAAAGGGGATGCCTGGTATATTGGAGGGATGACAGATTGGAGCCCAAGAGAAATAGAAATTGACTTTTCCTTTCTACCTGATGGTGATTACAATGCAGAAATTATGAAGGACGGCATAAACGCCGATCGTTATGCACAAGATTACAAAAAAGAAAATATCAATATAAATAGTTCAACCAAAACAAGGATACGTATGGCTCCTGGAGGTGGTTGGGCCGCAATAGTTACTAAACAATAAAATTAAAATGATGAGCACTAAAAAAACTTTTTTTGCCTTAACACTATGCGTATTGTTTGCATTCCAGGCATTTTCACAATCTCAATTCAAGGTCTTCTTATTTACCAAAACCGCAGGATGGCATCACCCTTCTATTCATGATGGAGTCAACGCAATGAGAAATCTGGCCGAACGTCACAATTTTGACCTGGTATGGGAAGAGAATGCCGATCGCTGCTTTACCGAAAACTTTTTAAAGGATTTTGACGTGGTGGTTTTCCTAAATACTACAGCTGATGTCCTCAACGATGACCAACAAAAGGTATTTGAAAAATTTATACAGTCCGGGAAAGGGTATGTTGGGATTCATGCTGCTTCGGACACAGAATATGACTGGCCTTGGTACAACCAATTGGTAGGGAAAATGTTTAAAATTCATCCGGCACAGCAAACAGCAATGATTGATGTAGCTGACTACAATTTTCCTGGCATGGAAGTTTTTCCAAAACGTTTTATGTGGACAGACGAATGGTATGAATTTAAAAAGGAAAATTATTCCGAAGTCAACGTTTTGTTAACATTGGATGAAACTACTTATAAACCCTATGCAAAGTGGGGAGATAATGTTGGCGAGGGCATGGGATATCATCCTATTGCTTGGTACCATAATTTTGATGGTGGGCGTTCTTTTTTTACTGGTTTAGGTCATATTTCCAGTGTGTATAGCGAACCTTGGTTCTTACAACATCTTTATGGCGGCATCTATTGGGCGGCAACAGGAAAAGGTATTAAAGAATAAATCTTGTCTGGTTATAAAAGAATCATTAAATCTGGGCTTAAAAGAATTTGGGCAATCCTTTTTCTTTGGAGCCCAATTGGTTTTTCACAACAGCATATAGACCTTGTATATGCAGAAGTAGGCGAACGCCAGTTGTTAGTTGATATCTACCTACCTAAAAATAACCCAATGCCTATTTAATTGTATGGGTTCATAGAGAGGCATGGCTCCCCAGATTACTATCAGCCAGAATTCACTTAAAAAATAATTGACTTTCTAAAGAAAGTACTTAACTAGTTTTATGAAAAATACAACGCATTCTTTTCTAATCATTTTTGGTATACTACTAATGTTCCTTAATTGCAAGGCCCAAACTTCCTCGCCTAATGCAGAAACAATAATAGATCGAATAAAAGAAAATATTACGGTAGAATGGCAAAGGGAAACGGTAGACACCTATAAGGGAGGAAGTCCAGAAATGAAAATTACTGGAATAGCCACTACCTTTTTGGCCACTATGGATGTATTAAAGAGAGCAAAGGCAAAAGGTTTGAATATGGTCATAACCCATGAGCCAACTTTTTACAACCATTTTGATACTACAGAACAATTTGAAGGGGACTCCATTGTTGCTGCCAAGCAAAAATATATAAAAGACAATGGAATGGTAGTTTTTAGGTTTCATGACCACATCCACCAAACATCCATAGACGGTATTTACAAGGGGGTTGTGGACAAAATGGATTGGAAAAAGTATGAACAAAAACAAAGGCCCTATATCTATAAATTACCAGAGATGACCTTAAAAGAACTTGGCAATCAACTTAAAACAATTTTTAACACTCCCCTTATTCGTATTGTGGGAAACCCAGGTATGCCAATTACCCAGGTGGGAATGGTTTTGGGCGCTGCTGGGTCTGCTCGGCAAATAAATGTATTGCAAAGAGAGGATGTAGAGGCACTAATAATTGGAGAAACACATGAATGGGAAACTGTTGAATATGTTAGGGATGCTGTAACCCTTGGCAAAAAGAAAGCACTAATTATTATTGGTCATGCCAATTCCGAAGAACCCGGTATGGATTATTGTGCATCGTGGTTAAAGAGTTTTATTTCCGAGGTTCCCGTTGAATTTGTTCCGGCAGGTGATCCGTTTTGGACCCCTAATTAATTCTTTGTCACAATTTCTATAACTCCATTGGCGGCACTGGAACCATACATTCCTAAGGAAGAGGCGTCTTTAAGAACTGTGACCGACTTTATTACCTCTCCCGGCAAAGAGTAAAACAAGGACGTATAGGAACCATGGTACTGCCGGCCATCCACGATATAAGTGGGTTCCTCACTAAGATTAAGGGAATTACTCCCTCTAATAACAATATTTGCATTGGCGCCATCGCCTTGCACCCTAACGCCAGGGATTCCCCGTAAATAATCCGTTAAATTCTTGATGGCAATCCCCTCATCTACAATTTGGTCATTTTTATTGGCCAATTCCACATTATAGTTGCCCGTAGGTAGGTCCTCATGGACCACCTCCGATTGAGTTTTATTTGCCTTGCAACCCATTAGAACAAACGTTCCCAACAAAGCCATATTTAACAGATTCCTTTTCATGCCTAAGTTATTTACTATCAATGAATTTACTTAAAATTCAACAATTTTAAGTCTTTACTTGCACTTATAAATCGAAAGGTTAATAAAATCTTAATTCAGAAATGAGAGATTTCTTTTTTATTACTTTAGTAATCAACCAACTAAAATTAAAATAATGCGTTACCTATCCTTCTTATTCTTGTGTTTAGTATTGTCCATTTCATGTAAACAAAAAAAAGCTGAAACAACCGAAACAAAAGAAGAACCGGCTATGGAAGTAGTCCAAAAACCTGCTACTATGGCAGGGGAGACGGGAACGTGGACTTCTTTGTTCAATGGTAAAGACCTTACAGGTTGGAACATGAAAATTGTGGGCCATAAACTGGGGGAAAATTTTGGAAATACCTTTAGGGTAGAAGATGGCATTCTTAGCATTAGATACGATGCCTATGAAGATAATTTTGACAACCGATTTGGTGCCCTATATTATGATAAAAAATTATCCAATTACCGACTTAAAGTTGAGTATAGGTTTGTGGGGGAAACCTGTCTTGGTGCCCCGGAATGGGGATATAGGGACAGTGGGGTACAATACCATTGTCAACCTCCAGAAACGGTAGGCCTAAACCAATCTTTTCCAGTTTCTTTGGAATACAACCTCCATGGAGGTAATGGCACCGATGAGCGGCCTGTGGGCGAGATATGTGCAGGGGGTACTTTGGTGGAAGTAAATGGGGCCAAAAATACTTCCTATTGCACTCCGGCTACCGTTAAAAGAACCTTTCATGGGGATCAATGGGTGACCATGGAAATAGAGATTAAAGATGGAACCATATCGCATTATGTAAATGGTGAAAAAATATTGACCTATACAAACCCAACATACGACCCCAATCATGAGATTGGAAAAACTTTTATTGTAGACGGCAATGACCAAGTTAAGGACGGATATATCTCGCTACAATCCAACAGCCACCCAATAGATTTTCGTTCCATAGAACTTCTGGAATATTAAACTTTAGCCCATACAGTATATGAATTATTGTAAACCTATTTTTGTCGCCCTATTGATATTATTAAGCTCCAAGGGCTATTCCCAAGAGTGGGAAGTTCTTTTTGATGGAGCAAATATAAACGCGCTACGGGGTTACAAAATGGATACTTTCCCAACAGATAGGTGGGAGGTTGTAGATGGAGCGCTTTCCACTATTACGGATGTTCAAAATGTGGATATTGTAACCAAAGAAATGTATCAAGATTTTGAACTTGTTTTTGAATGGAAGGTATCCAAAGCAGGAAATAGTGGGGTATTTTTTCATGTACAAGAAGTTTTTGACCAAGAAGCGGGAAATGGGAACAGCCCAAATTGGCTCAACGATTTTGAGTTTCAAATTTTAGATGATATTGATTTTTATGATAAAGACCCTATGCGCTCGGCTGGTTCTCTTTATGACTTAATAACACCTACAAACAAGACTTTAAAGCAAGTAGGGGAGTACAATACGGCAAAATTGATTGTGAAGGACAATCACGTAGAACACTGGATAAATGGAAAAAAAGTGGTGGACTATGTTATTGGGGGAGAAGCATTAAATGCGCTCTTGGCAAAAAGTAAGTTCAAGGATAATCCAGAATACGGAACATCCAAAAAAGGACATATCATGTTCCAACATCATGGGCAAAAGGTATGGTATAAGAATATAAAAATTAGGAGGCTTTAGCCATTGCCATTTATTTAAGTAAAATCTCTATGACCCCATTGGCTCCACGAACACCAAACATGGCGGTTTCTGAGGCGTTTTTATAGACACGGACAGATTTTATATCGTTAACCGCAATGATTCCCGTTAATTCCGAAAACGTACCACCGAACTGATTCCCATTGACTAAAAACAAGGGTTCGGAGCTCATGTTAATGGAGTTTCCTCCAGAACGAATTAAAATAGTGGCATCTGGACCACTTCCCCTAACAGAAACCCCTGAAAATCGCCTAAGATAATCCTCCAAGGAAATCTCCGGTTGTAAATCTGAAATCGTGTTGGTCTGCTCTTCAATCCCGTCAGTATCATTGGAAGTAGAGGTTGTGCTCTTACAACTGCCCATTAGAACCAGCACGCCAATAAGTAGTACATTTTTTATCTTCATAAGAAATTGAATCTTAACCTATTAAAGATAGTAAAAATGAAAACAATAGCCATTCCAACTGAAAGAAAAGGTTCAAAACTAACTTTTCCCTTCCAGATACGTTCCCAAATTTTGTAAAGAATCGTCCCAAAATTTTTCATAGAATTTAAGCCATTGGTTAATTTCTTTTAATGGGGCAGTGTTGGCATAACAAAAACGTTCCCTTCCTTTGGTCTGTATTAAAACCAGTCCGGCATCTTCCAAAGTTCTTAAATGCTTGGTGACCCCTTGTCGGCTCATGTTAAACTGACTGGATACTTGTGTTATGGGCATGGCACAGGCAGCCACTACCAAGGCATGAAATATTTCACGTCTGGTAGGATCTGCTATGGCCTTAAGGGTTTTGGTTATTTTATTTTGCATGTGATAATTTTAATAAATAGGAGGTAAGTGCTTTAATGCAGTTGTCCCAACCGCCATTAAAATTATTGAAAAAGGTAACCGCGGATTCTTTGGGATAGTTGGAAATGCCCGAATGCTCCAAATGTAATTTTGTACCCCCTTCCATAGGTTCCAATTCCCATTTCACAATAGTTTCTGTATGGGTACCCTGCACAATCCATGTGTAAATAAGGGTGTAAGGGTCAGCTTTTTTTACTTCACCCGTAATTTGGGTGCATCCTTCTTCTTCGCTGGCCATAAAAGTGTACTTGTATCCAGGTTCAGCTTTAAAGTCGGCTTTAATAAACCATTCCGATAGCTCTTCCCCAATGGAAATGGCATTCCAAACCTTATCAATAGGTTGGTTAAAAATGTGTTCTTTGGTGATTAAATCATTCATGACTGTTCGTTTTTTTGATTAATATGCAACTCTACGGTTGCTAAATTAAACAAATATTCCAAACAAGCAACTATTTGGTTGCTTAAAATTAGGTTTCAAAATAAAGAAAGGTGGTAGATGGTCGATAAAATAGGGGGCCAAACACTAAAAATAAACACCAAACGTTTAATACCCGTAACCAAATGTACTTAGCAATGAGAAAGAATAGTTTAAATAGAATAGTAATGGCCTTGACCCTTATTATGGCCATTGGCTGTACCAAGGACAATGAAAGTCTTAATGACCAAGAGATTACTGGAACCGATGTAAAAACAGTTTTAGAGGTCGATGATATTGCCGGCATTGCCGATACCGTAGTTTCCGAAGTATATATTGAAGCCCAGTCGTCGTCTGGCAAGAAGGCACAAAAAATGACCGAATGCTATGAAGGTGTTCATAGTGATACAGGGTTTACACTAACCTTTAATGAATGTGACCCTGGTGATGGCCATATATTGAACGGTACCATATCCGTTGTATATGGACAAGAAGCGGGGAGTGCCACGTATAGTGCCACCTATACCAATTTTTCGGTAGGGGACATATCCATAAACGGTACCCGTAGTTTTACCCTAACTGGAGATCCAGAGTCCAACTCCTATTCTTTTAGTGTTACCAGTGATATGACTGTAATCATGGAAAATGAGGATGTTATTTCCATTGACGGAACCAAGAGTTTTAGCTTTATGTTTGGAGAAACCATAGAGGACAGTACGTATAGTATAGGCGGTGTTTGGACCGTGACTATTAACAACGATGTATATAGTGTAAGTGTATCCGAAACTTTGGAAGGAAGCTTGGCCTGTACATTTATCACGAGCGGTACTATGGAGCTATCCAAAAATGGTTTGGCCGTGGATGTTGATTTTGGAGAAGGTGATTGCGACGATCTTGCAACCTTGACCTATCCAAACGGTGTTGAAAAAGTAATAAACCTAGATGATTAGGAATTAATATAGATTTAAAATATAAAAAGCCTCGGTGTTTACCGAGGCTTTTTTTTAAAATACTTTAAAAACGTACCCCAAAAGCCAGTACAAAATAATAAAGACCACCACGGTTCCCACGCAACCACATTTGCCACCACCAATTTTTTTGGCACCGATACCGGCAAGAACAGCTCTTATTAATTTTTCCATTTTACTATATTTCTAATAATTTTCAATGTACGAAAAGAGGGAGAAAGTCTAAAGTATTCGTGGATAATTAATTCTTTATGTCCTAATTTCTCCATCAAACATAATTCTGGACATACCTATAATGACATAAGATTATTTTGGCTCAACTAAAACCAGGGAAACCAATTTCCTTTTTTTGAAACCCATTAAATCTGTCAATATGAAAGCAATTGATCAACAGCAAATCAATCCTTTTTTGTTTTTTAAGCAAAACAAAAAAACTACCTCAAGATTGTCCATATTACTTTCCTTTTTAATTCTGCACCTTACCGTTGGATGCTCTTATTATAAGGTGAGAGAGGTCAATATAACAAAGGAAAACATATCCAGTACAATTGAAGAATTTAACACCCAGGGTCACTATGCCATTATAAATCAAACTTGGCACCTAGAGAATCTAGTGGTCAATGAGGATGAACGAACCATACAGGGTAGGGTAACCCCTTTACCTTTTGAGCATCAGGATAAAAAGGCGAGATGGGACGAAACTACATATAGGTACAAAAAATATAAAAAGGAGCCCTTAAATGAATTGCACTTTACAATTGATAGTTCAATTTCCATTTCAAACGGGGAAGAGTTAACAGTACCTTTTAACAAGATTCTTGCGCTTTCCCTAAATGACAAAAACAGGTCCCGTGCTGCTGGTAATGTCTTTTTGGGTACGGTTGGCGTCCTTGCTGGCCTGTTCTTGATCATCGCCTTAACCAAAAGCTCTTGCCCTTTTGTTTATATAAAAAATGGAGAGGAATATGTTTTTACGGGAGAGCTATATCCGGGGACCATTACGGCCAATTTGGAGCGGGACGATTATTTGCCCCTTCCTAATTTTAAAGCTGAAAACAATGAATTTGTTCTAAAAGTTACAAATGAGTTAAAAGAAATACAGTACACTGATCTGCTAAACCTACTGGTGGTAGAGCATGAAAAAGACCTAAAAGTCCTTTTGGACAAAAACGGGACGGTCCAAACCTTTACATCCTTATCCTCACCAAAAACAATGAGTACAGAAGGCAAGGAAGAAATAGAATCCATCTTAGAAAAAGATGGGCAATTTTATTTGTTCGATGGCCAAGAAGAAACCACCAATAGTACCAGAAAAGTAGTTTTTACATTCGACCGCCCAATGAATTCCCATTCCGCCAAGCTATTGCTTACGGCAAAAAATTCTTTTTGGTTAGATTTTGTTTTTGGTCAGTTCAATAAACAGTTTGGTTCCTACTACAACAAATTTCAAAAAGATCAGCAAAAGGTGCCAAAGGAAAAAATACAACAATGGGCAACAGACCAAAACATACCCCTTTCCATATATGTAAAGTCCAATAACAAATGGAAGCTCATAGACCAAATAAATACGGTGGGACCTATGGCCACAAGGGATATTGCCATACCCATTGCTTTTGAAAACAACCAAGATGAGCCCTTGGAAATTCTATTGGAAACCGGTTTTATGTTCTGGGAACTGGACTATATAGGAATTGATTATTCCGATACTAAACCCCTAAACATTACTACGCTGGAACCCTCCTTGGCCATTGATGAAAATGATAGGGTTGTAACGGATATTCTTAAAAAGGCGGACCATAATTATTTTAAACAACCCTCTATAGGGAATGAAGTTGTGGTGACATTTACATCTAAGACCGCGGATTCTTCCTTAAACAGATCTGTTTTCTTAAAAAACAGGGGGTATTACAACTACATAAGAAATTATGAAGGGGTGCCAGACCTTAGTAGATTAAAATCCTTTAAGGAGAAAAACAGGTTTACCAGATTTGCCGAAAACGAGTACAAGGCCTTGATGGCTTTTGATAACCCAAACAACATTTCATTATGAACCATATACATACACTGGTAACCGCAACACAGAAGGAAAACACCTCTATTTCCCATGGGGAAAATATCCAAACAAATCAACCCAAGGTACTTGTTGGAAGAAAAAAAATATGGGTGCACTTAAGATTAAAATACACGCTTTTGGGCATAGCCATAAAATCCTATTCCAATCCCTTTGATTGGATAGGTGCGCTAAGGTATCTAGTGAAATTGCGAAAACGGTTTTTAGGTAACCATAGACTGCAAAAGATTGCTTTGGTAGATGATAGATATTATATGGGACTCTATACCCCGGGGTGGAACAGTCCTGTTTACAAAACCTTTATTGCTTCACAGTTAAATGATTACAAACCCATTAATGGCACATTAAACAGGTTTAACAATGCCTTTGTTGCCATTACCAAAAAATGTGCCCTACAGTGTGAACATTGTTTTGAATGGGATACTTTAAACAAAAAGGATGTTCTATCTGCAGAGAAACTGACTCAAATTGTTAGAAAATTGCAAGAGCAGGGGGTAAGCCAAATCCAATTTAGTGGGGGAGAACCCCTACTGAAAATAGACATGCTCCTTGAAGTATTGGAAAAAGTGGAGAAAAAAACAGATTTCTGGATTTTAACCTCTGGCTTTAAACTTACCCATAAAAATGCAAAAAAATTAAAGAAAGCAGGGGTAACAGGGTTCCATATAAGTTTAGACCATTTTGTACCAGAAAAACATAACGAGTTTAGAGGCTTTAAAGAGGCCTATTATTGGGTGGAAGAAGCGGTGAAAAATGCACATGAACATGGATTGGCAACGGCCTTGTCCCTCTGTGCCACAAGGGACTTTATCTCCAGAGAAAATCTTCTTTCTTATATGGAACTGGCAAAAAGACTAAACGTATCCTTTGTACAGTTGTTGGAACCCAAGGCCGTAGGGCATTATGCGGCCAAAGATGTGCTTTTACAACCCCATGAAATTAGTTTGCTGGAGGAGTTTTATCTAACAATGAATTTTGACCCAGCCTGTAAAACTTATCCCATTGTTACCTACCATGGGTATTACCAAAGACGGCAAGGTTGTTATAGTGCAGGAGTTAAGGGGTTGTATGTGGATACGGATGGCGATATAAATGCCTGTCCCTTTTGCCAGAAAAAAACCGGCAATGTACTGGATGGCCATTTTGACCAAAACCTAAAAAAATTACAAGAGGAGGGATGTCCCACCTATACAACTAAAAGGAAGGAGCCATGCCTGTAGAAGAATTGTCCCATATAATGGTCTGGATAGTGACCACCTTGCTATTTATGCTTAGATATCTAGTGGTGGCGGGCTTGTTTTATGTGTTGTTCTATGTGTTTTTTAAGAAAAAGGAGTGGAACCAGAAAATACAGCATAAAAAACCTAGAGTGGGACAGATAAAAAAGGAAATAATCTATTCCCTTGGTACGTTTATCATATATGGGAGTTCCATTCTCTTGTTTCTATATTGGATAAGGAACGGAAAGACCAAATTGTACACGAATATTGACACCTACGGTACTGTTTATTTGGTACTTAGTATTGTATTCATGGTGGTTTTACATGATGCCTATTTTTATTGGACACATAGACTAATACACCATTCCAAAGTGTTTAAATATGTGCATAGAACACACCATAGATTTCATAACCCCACGCCATGGGCAGCATTTGCTTTTCATCCCTTGGAAGGCATGCTGTCTATGGGAATTATACCTATTATTATTTTTATGGTGCCATATCACCAATATGCGTTAATAGGTTTTATTAGTTTTATGACCCTGTACAATGTATTTATTCATTTGGGGTATAAAGTTAGTGGGTTCCCGTATTTAAAATACCAGAATACAACTATGGACCATGACTATCATCATCATAAGGGACATGGAAATTATGGATTGTATTTTAATGTATGGGACAAACTAATGGGGACGTATCTTACCAAAAAGGAAAGAGGTTAATAGATTTTCCACCAGCTTTAAAGTAGTATAGTGAAATGGGGGTTTAAAATATTCTATTTTACATAATATAAATTATAGAACATTTATGTGTAATTCTCGTAATAGCGCATTTATGCGATATTTGACATAATTAAGTTATAGCCACGGCGTAGTTGTGCTATAACGTCTAGAATTATGTTCAAGAGAATTTTACACTACTGATTACTATCTTGGATTATTCTGCCACCGCTTCATCTTCATCTGGCCACCAAATACTATGAGCCACTGGCTAGTCTTATTTGTCACGAATTTAAAAGCTAGCCTTTTAGATTCATTTAAAATTCGAGTATTCAAGGAAATGTGTACAAGATTTTTTTCCACGACATTCTCGTCAGTTTGCCGCAAGAGCTAAAAATTACTCTGCGAGATAATTTCTTAGCACTTGCTAACCTCTCGTCTTGTTTGAATCTTTTCTTTAGACACTTCTAACATTATGTCAAATAGGATTTCAACATCTTAACCAGTAAGCGTTTCTTTTATCTTTTTTTTCTTGATAAAAAAAGAAACAAAAAAATCAAGGCTTACAGATAATTTTAGAAACAATGTACGGCTTAGTCGCTATATTTTAGGATCCATCCTAACTCTTAAGACTGCTTTAATGTATAAGCATCTTTTCAACCGTAAAAATAAATAGTAACCAGCTCCCTAAAATATGGCCGCTCCCCTCGCCTATTGTTTAGCTAAAATTCTCTTAGGCCTAAAAACACACAATTAGACTTTCGCAGTATAATCAATTTTAGAAATGTTAAGCAATTTTAATGTACCGTCAATATAAATTAAGGCTAATTCATCCTTTGAATCCGCAAAATCTCCTAAACCACTAAACCATATTCGATAATCGCCCCTTCCATTTGAACGATACAGAGAAACTTCTGTTGAAAATTCACCATCATTTGTTATGAAGATACACTCTGGTTTGACTTTATGAGTAGGACCCAATTCTTGATTTTCATAATCGTGAATACCATTACGGAGTAAAAATTCTCTTACTCCTGAAACCGCATCCATAATACTTTTTTTCAGACCTGTATCGGTTGGAATAATAATCGAATAATCAATTCCTTTCGCCTTAAGAATTTCAATATTCTTTGTATAAACATCACTTTCAGCTATCACAGCCTCATTAATTCTAGATTCGTTAATAAGCCCTCTAATTACGTTGCCTCTATGCTCCCTAGCTGCGTTTTCATGACTTCCTTGTCTAGCAACTTCAAAATACTTTGTTTCATCTGCGGTAAGTTTCTCTAACTCCTCTTCTTCATCTCCATTATAGTAGATATCGTACTTGTTTTCTAGATCCAGCAACATAAATTCCAATAAATCTAAATCCAAATCAGATTTTTCTATATTGTTTAATTCTACAATTAGAGTAAACAGATTTGCTTTATTAAACCAATAGCTTCCACTAGAAAATTTCAATTCTTTAATTATAGAAATTGAATTGGTTATTCTTCCGAGAATATCAGAATAACTAGAAAAATCGTCATTATACTTTTCTAAATAATAATTTATTCTATTACTTCTTCCGAAGTAAGTGCCTTCCAGTAAAGTAGATGCAATGAGCATTATATATTGCGAATCGAACATTCGCTTAACATCATTGTTAGAAAAAACTTTATTTTCCTCAAAGAAATTGATTATTGACTGTCTTAAGTCGGCACTTATCAAAACACTTGTCTCTTTCTCACTAGGATTATAATCAATATCTGTTAATAGTTTGCCGAAAATTGCAAATTCACCTCCACCATATTCGGCATTCAAAATTTCATTTGAGTTCAGTGAATAATTCGTACTATTAATTCGTTTGAAAACTTGAATTATTCTTTCTTCGCCGATATCCTTCAAATCTTTTACTGTAATCAAGTAATTCAAGAATTCTCTTTTTTCAGCCTTTTCTAAATCATCAAAATGGGGTATACTTTTTTGATTTGAGAAATCTCCATCCTTTTGAATATAATCAACTATTGAGGATAGTCTTTGTTTGCCATCTACTACAACTTCCCTTGCCTTAAGGTTATCGATATCCACTTCTTCACTAGCTATGTAGACCTCTGGGAAAGGAAAATTTAAGAGTATTGTTTCAATAAAAGCATATTTATGCTGTTTTTTCCAAACAAGTTTCCTTTGAAAATCAGGGCCTAAAATCAAAGAACCTGATGTAATTTTATTATATAAATCAATTAGTTTTACACTATTAGACGGTATGGGTGCTTTAAGTTTCATGAATTTTATCTCAATAAGTTTACTTGAATGTTCTTTATATTTTGTTGATGGTAAGTCTCAAAAAAATACCAGGATTTATATATTTCTAAATTGACTTCTCTCCCGTACTCTTTTTGGTATTTTTCTTGAACCTCTAGGATTTCCTTTGTCAATCTGAATTCTAAAGGCAAAAACCTAATGGCCAATTTTCCTTTAAGGGCGTATTTCCCGAAAGAATTCCTATTATCCCAAGTATTCTTATAAAAGCCAGTATGGTTATACAAATTCAATAATTCTTTATCAAATAAATAGGAAGATACTATAGCAATATCTAAATCTGATTTCTTTGCTGAAGATTCCTTTTTATTATTGTAGTCAAATTCCTTAAACAGATACAACCCTTCAGAAGCATCATCTGGTTTTAGACTAAATCCAAATTTACCGGACCCAACTATAACAATATCTCTTATGTGAACACCGAGTATTGAAGCTATATCCTTTTTAAAATCAAATTCTTTTCCCGATTTTATTTCTTTGAAAAAAAACGTCTCGTCTTCAATTAAAAATTTTTGTACAAAAACGTCTGGTTTTAAGTCAACACAGTTTTTTTTAAATGCTTCTACTGTCATTTACTTATCTTTTGTAATTCTAGAAGCTGTTTTTTAATTGTAATGCCTAACACTCTAGCCAAAAGAGGAGGTACAGCATTTCCGACCTGAGTATATTGCGGCACCTCAAATTTTCGCATTTGACCGCCGGTGGTTACTTTAGATTTAAATTCGAACCAATCAGGAAAGGATTGGAACCTTGCCATTTCTCTAACGGTCAGAGTTCTAGGTTGTTCCGAATCATAATGACATAAATCATCAGGAATAGTTAATTGAGCCGGTGCCGGTTCAAATTCTTTTAATGCCCTTTGAGAATGTTTTTTTGTTGGTATAGATTTTATCAATTCTTCGACTTCCTCAATATCTTTTGGAACCATTAAAGTTTCACGATCACTTTTTTCAGGGAAAAAAAGTAAATTGTGATGAGAAAATTCATCGAGTAACTTACTTCTTATCTCGTTTGACACATCTTTCCCAGTAAATAGGTCAAAAGCACCCTTTTTAAGTCCATTTTGAAACTGCTCGATTACTTGATAAAATCTGAACCTTGACTTTATAACAAAACTATGTCTTCTTGGTTCATGATTTTGAATTATTGAATTTTCGTAGGAATTTTTTGGGAAAATCTCATTAAGTAGATTTGCATACTTACCCTTGGTTTTATTAAAATAATATTGGAGTTGTGTCCTACGAATATCTCCTATTGCTTCGCTAGTAGTAATAAAATCTCTTTCTAAATGGGTTATTTCTGGTAATATATTCCCATTGAATAATTCAGGTTCAGATTCAATATCATAATACTTGAAATCTTCTATATTAACCAACGAGAGATTATTTTTATTCTTTCTTACTTTGTTATAAAATGACTTTGAAATTTTTAAAATTTCGTTTTTAGGGTCCTTCTTGAAAATTGAATTAAAAACATCTCTCCTGTAAGCAATCAAAATGAATCTTGGACGATTCTGCGGAACACCAAAATACTTCGAATTCAACATCATACATACTGGTACAAAACCCTCACATACAAAGGCCTTTGAAACTTCAAGCCATGCATAATATTTATTGCCATCTTGCGAAAAAGGAGCGGTAATTCCCTTCACATTTTCCAGTAAAACGGTTTTTGGTTTAATTAACCCAGCAATTTGGGCAAATGAAAGAGGTAATGTATTCTTATGGTCATCTTTCTTTCTTTTTCCAGCTAAACTGAAACTTTGACAAGGTGGACCTCCAGAAATTAAATCAATTTCTTCATCACGAATTTTTTTTGCCAATTTTCTATTCGACTTTAGAATATCCAATAATTTATTGATATCCCCGACCAACAATTTGCCTTTGAAGTCAGTTTTATTATCAATATCGCAAAAATCACCTTTACTAGCTTCAAACGGATTCTCTCTTAGGCGTTTTACAATTTCATTCTTTGGGTAAAGACTTTTTAACCATAGAACATTCTTTGGAACCGTATCTTTTTCTAGAGTCTCAGAAAGAATATTGTGTGCAAATGTTTCAGAAGCCATTGGGGATAGTTCATTAGCAAAATATAAATCATATCCCACAGCTTCCAGACCGAGACTCAATCCCCCACAGCCCGCAAATAATTCAATATGTTTCAATTTCTTACTCATCAATTAATCCTCATTTTCGAGTTTTAAGTTTCCACATACTTCATCAAATATTTCACATGGTTCTATATCAATTGCCAAAGCAATCAAATACAGTTCATCCGCTCTGAGCTTTGTTCTTATATTGTTGGCTAATTCACTCAAACGTGTTTTGCTAATACCAGTTTTCCTAGCCACATCAGAGCGATTCACCGATTTCTTTGCAAGAAATAACCCTAATTCAGTCATTTTTATCTGATTTTAAGATAATAAAGTTAAATACTCGGATACTTTTTTCTGAAAATCTAAACTTTTATTATAAATATTGTCTGACATTCAATATATTTGTTCCGATAATCGGAATATTTTATCTTTAATTTAGACAAATGGAAGGCAAAAATCAGACCAAAATAGATTTAGAAGAAATAGACTTATCTCCCTTTCTAGATTATTTGAATGAATGCCATGAAGGTAACTTACTATCTTTAGCAAATTGGCTTAATAAAGCAATTTATATGTTTCATTATTTACCGGAAGATGCTTTTACAGCACTAGAAAGGCAAAATTATTGCCAAATTTTTATGGAACTCAAATTTGCAGCTTTGGAAAGCTATGATGACCAAAAGAAAGGCAAGAGCAGTATTCAGTTAATTAACAACACAACCAACTCCACCCTCCGTCAGGGCAAGGACACATCATGAAAGATAATCTTGAGGATTTATTTGTGAAGTCTTCAGATATGCCTTCAGTATCAACAGAATCTACTTCAAAAATCAGTCTTACCTTACTTAAATCTAAGATACCCATTTTGTTCTTGAGGAATTCTTGTTGTTCATCCGATAATTCAAATTTTTCATTCATAATAGTTAATTGTATTTAATTAGTAATTGCAATTTTTAATGTGTCAATAATTGGTTGTAATGTTCCCATAGCAGGAATTTCACCATAAATCTGAATAGTATCAACATTAGTTCCCGTAGCTAATTGTAAAGTGGCGGAGGTTCTAGAAGAGTCAATAAAAACTTCTCGGGGGAAAATATTAACGTCCGAATCCGCAGAAAACAAAAATTTAGTATTGTCACTTGGGAATCCATTATCGTTGAAAAAAAACGCTTTTAAATTTGTAGAGTTGTTGGGTAAAAGTTTTAGACTTACCGAATCTGAAACAATTTGAACAAATGAAGGAAATTGCGCTTCTGCCTCTAAACTAATCGTATTAGCACTAACCGAATCTTGAACAATCCTAATTCTGAATGGCCCAGCAATTCTTGAAGCTTTAAGTCTGACAGTATCAACATAAGCATCGGCGACAATATCATACTTAATCGACAAATTAGTTGTTGAAGCATCATTAGCCCATTTACCCCAATTACTTTCCAAGGTTACTTCTTTTGGCTCACCATATCTTATTCCGGGCAGTTTTATAACAAAAGAATAATTGGAAGCACCATCTGCCATTATAATTTCATCAGGCTCAATTAAGCTGAATTCTGTATTTCTAATAACCGTTATATCCTCGTCAGGGTTGTAACACCCAAAAATAATGAGCGAAGTGAAAAATAATAATTCTGTTTTGATTCTCATTTTACCAAATTAACTGCTTGATCTGACCCAAATATGTTCTTTAATAATGGTATCAATTTAAAATTGATCCCAATTGTTATAGCATGAGCTGAATTAATCTTATAGGTTCTTTCCCCTATTGAACTACCATCAATAGATTTAAATAGAACCGCCCCATAGCCTACCTTAACAGCATGCCCTAAATTAAATCCAATTCCAGTGTAAAGTGAAAAAGTGTCACCAACAAGATGCTCCCTTCTCTCCCCTTTGGTTAGTTCAGAAGCGAAAACCGGAACACCAAGTTGAAAACTTAAAAATTTCTCCCAACCCCTAATCTTCCAAAATTTGCTATTCTCATTTGTTGAGCGTATTTGGAAATCAACTCCTGTATAAGGTGCGAATCCAGAAAAATCACCCTTGGCAGAAGTATAATAAACAAAACCAGCACTTTGCTTAATAATTCCACTGCTTCTTGTTAAGAACTGGTATGAAAAAGTGCCTTTTTCCAAAGACTGGGTTTGAAGCCCATATGGAATATTCATAGAATTTATTAAACTATTAACCTTGGTTTCCGCATCAACTCTTTTTGCCAATGTGTCCCTATTCTGTGATAGCACATTAATTAAATTTGAAAAATAGCTGTCAAAGTTTCTGTAATTATCACTCTCTGCCTCAGCTAATAAAAATAGGGCCTGTTGGGATTTGTTAGCTATATTGAGATGTTCGGCAATAGTAGTAAGTTGATTAGTCAAATCACTTTTTGGTTTAAAGTCAATTTTTAATACATCTTTATCATCTTCAATGAGTTTGTATTTACCCCTGATAATACTATCTCCGTGATTTTTAAACTGAGATAAGACTGCATTGACAATCTTGAATTCCTTGTTGAACTCATTTGGCACATAAGTGAAAATGGAATCCGGACGGGTATTATTTTTAAGAGAAGAAATGGGATATTTAAATGGCCCGGGGAAAGTTTTGAAACTATCTAAACCAATAAGCTCTAGTTTCTTTTTGTTAATTGCCAACAGACTATCTATCTTTTTTTCTTTAGCATTGGCAAATGCTTTCTCAAATGTTTTGGCAGGGATTACAAACTTAATTTCTTCTTTTTTTTGTTTAAAAGCATCATTTTCTTTCTTTATACCATTTAAATCTAACTTTACACGACGATTTGAATTTTTAGGAAGATATTTTAAGGGTATTACGACTACTTCCTTCTTCTCGACAGCACCACATTCCAAATATTTTTCTACTAGCGTCTTTAATGTTTTGGTTTTCTTACTTTCATTGACGGCTAGAATCAGATAATTCTTGTTAGGTCTTAAGGGTGGGACGACTACCGTTAATGTGTCTTTATTTCTACTTTCTATTTCTAAAGGAGAAAGTTCAAATTGTTTCTTTGCTTCACTTATGTATCCTTTAGAATCAGTATTTAAACTATCTAAAAACTTTTGATGTTTGAGATATTGTGTTATTCTCAGTTCATATACTCTATTCTCACATTTTAGCTGTTCGATTTTATCTTTCTCTTCTTCGCTACTTATTCTTTTTTCATTCTCTTCTTTGGATTTTTTCCATGATCTGAGCGAATCGGCATAGGCTTTTAAGTGTTCTTTAGATTTCAGGATATCCTTATTTAACTTACTTATTATTAGGTTTTTTGAGTTTGGTGATTGCCCTAAACGGTAGAATGATGTCTGGTTGTCAAAAACTACCTTTCGCTTATTGTTTAGTCTGACTAGATATACCCATTTGACTCTGGCCGTTTCTGAGTCAACCAAGTTCAAAGAGAAATCTAAATCATATGGTAATATTTGTGTTTGTGTTGTGTCTAAAGTAAAGTTTGACTCCAACTTTTTTTGGGCTGTCAAGTGATTAGAACCTATAAAGGTGCAGATTAATATCAATGATAATCTAAAAACCACATTTTTCTTGTAATTAAAAAATAGAGGTTTCAGATCTTTATATTTCATTATTATGGCTTTACCTATTGATAAAATTCAAACATTGGTATACATATATCAATACCCATTAGAGGGTATTTTTAAATGGGGGGAATTAGTATGTTGTAGGAAGTCAATACTTTGGAGTTCTTAAATATAGAAAATGATTGTTAAAATCCATTATATAAAAACCTTAGAATTTTTATGGTTTTTATACCATTTCATACTCTTTTACCTACGAAATTATGCTGCTTCGACAAAACAGTATTTCATTTTCTTACAAATGGTCTTTTTAGTAGAAAAATTTAAAAGGAGATTTTATCAATTCATTCTTTGTTTTACCAAAGCTCAAGTTACCCTTCTACTTTGCTCAGGGTAAACTCCACGCGGAACATTATAGTGCAAATTGGTATCTATCGTAAAATTGCAACTCTTTTTTTGAATTTTATCGTTTTATTTGGGCAAGCGGTTCTTTATGGTTCCTATTTGCCCCATATGGTTGGCCGAATGTTCCATTACATGGTACCAGATATAGTGGTAGTTTAATCCCTCTTCTAAATTAGATGAAAACCAAACATCATCTTTGGTTTTGAGTCCATTTAAGGATTTTTCACGGACTTCATCCCATAAATCCAAATAATAGCTAATCGGCTTACCCCTATGTTTGCTTTTTACTTCTTCATTAAGTTCGCCTGCCCTACCAAATCTCATTTGCTCATCTTCTGTCCATTCCCTATCCTCCAATGTCGCTATCTGGTAATACGATTCGGTAGACACTAAATGCATGATCAATAATCCTATACTATTAGCATCAGCATCATATAAGAAATCTGTTTGTGATTGATCCAAGTCCTTAACTTGTTGGGTAATTCTGTCTTTTAAGTCTTCTAACATATAGACCATTTGACCAATCTGCGGTGAATACCCCTCAACCGATTTTAGTTCCCCTTGTGCGTTCAACAGTAGTATGGGTAATAAAAGCAGTAAAAGGCTGGTTTTTGTTTTCAAGGATTTCATAGTATTGTGTTCAAATTAATATACTAATATGGAAAGATATTGAAAGTTACTATTTCTGATTATCTATTATTTTGCAGAAGGTAATTAATTAAATAAAAATATCACCAATTATAAGGTTCTTTGACAGGGTTTTAACATTGTATAGATTACCTCTATCCCATTCCATACACATTGCACTCCCTCCTTTCCCTTCGACTTCGCTAAGGACAAGCTAAGCTCGTTTAACAAGTGTTTATTCACTTTGTATGATTTCACTAGGTATTGTATCTGATACTTTTACGTGTGTAGTACCAGCCTCTATTTTTAATCGTTTTAATTCGCTACTAAATGGAATGTTTGGAAGCGTGCCAATTACAAATAAAACAACTACAACTATTGCGGTTTTAAAGCGGTCATAGTTGTTTGTTACCATTTTGCTTTGCCAATTCAAATTCTTTTGTTCTCTTTATTTGCTCTTCGAGATTCCATTCAAAATCAAATCTATTCTTAAGGAATACAGCAATTGAATCCAATCCAATTTCAGTTCTTCTTTTATCTATATTTTCTGGGTCATAAACGGGCCATAAATTAAAACTCTTGGTTTCTGGATAGTATTTCATCTGTCCTCCATAGATTTGTAAATCTCCTCGTTCAGTGGCAATTCTGTCTTCCGCTCTAACCAAAAAACGAGGTTCTAATTTTTTGTCTTTTACAGCCTGACTCATCATGGGGAGGTATTGAATTCGAACTTCATTATCTGAATGTTGAATAACGTTGCATAGGGTCCAATTGCCACGCTCTCCCGACATTTCTTTTGTTGGCCAGCCATATGTATCAAGAATTCCTTTTACTTTTTTTTCATTAATTATGTGATTCTTATCAATAATTAATTGTTGTTCTTTCACTAAATCATGATCAACTCCATAAAGAGCAATTATGGAATCTCTAGATCTGATAGGATGCTGCTCTGCTGCCCAAATGGTGTCAAGAACAGCAATCAGGTTTTGTTGATTTTTCGAAGATGTCGATATTTCTTTTGACTTGGTTCTATTAGAACAACTCATCGTTATTAGTAAACTAAATAATACGGTATATTTCATTGGTTTTAATTATTGATTAGTATCCTTAGGTCTTAACGCCTCAATGATTGTGGCATCTACCCAAAAAATATCTACATTTTCAAAATCGTCTGTACCTACATTTCTACTAAAGAAAAGATATTTACCATCTGGGGTGATACTTGCAGAAGCTTCCCAAGCGTTGGTGTTTATTTTATCTCCCAAATTAATACTATTGCCCCAAGTGCCATTTTTTTGTTTAAAACTGATGTAAATATCAGAATCTCCGAAACCATCTTCCCTTTCAGCATCAAATAATAAATACGATTCATCTGGGGCAATAAATGGATGGCTTAAAAAAGTTCCAGTGTTTATTGCTTTGGGTAAAGCTGTAGGTGCTTCATGCTTGCCATTTATTAAACGCGAGTAGTGAATTGGAAAAGTGGAATCATTCTCTTTATAGGTATCAAAATAATACGTACCATTCGCTGAAGACGAAAGCCTCATAATATACATAGAATCATTACTTACCGTAGGAGGTTCAAGGCTTTGTAATTCTGACCATCCAGATTCCGTTCTTTTTAGATATTTGTCACCTAAATGCATGGTTTGTCCATCTGGGGATATTACAGGTCGTCCTATCCATGGAGATGCTATTTCTGATTTTTCCCATTTCCCATTTGTTTCATTGTATTTGTATTCGTAAAAAGCTGACTTTTTATGTTCTTCTCCTCTTCTTATAAAATAAAACGCCTTCATATCTTTAGAAAATGCACCATCGTATTCATAAATTTCAGTAGAAATTAACCCTGGAGCAAAAGGAATGGGTGTTAAATTTGGTGGGGTTTGTCCTAAGTATGCGTTTTTAAAGGTTGGTGGAATGTTAGCTTTCGTCTTTTCTGTTTTACAAGCATACAGCAAAACAAACCATATAAGTGTCGATATAAAATATGTTTTTTTCATTTTTAAGCTATATTTTGGTTTTGCCTGAACAAGTTAAAACTAGAAATAAACTGGGAAATAAGATGTTATTCAAATTTCAATTAATTATTATTTTTTCTTATTTACTTAGTTTTTTTGAGCAAACGATGGATGTGGTTGACGAATCATTGCTATGCCAATCCATATAAACCAAACGATCTGACTAATTCCAAAAATTTCTTTGAATACCTCGAAAGGTAAAATAGTTAGAATGCCTGCAAGCGCTACAAGTAGGCCTAATAGGTTCAATGGTTTTGAGAAAAACGAATATTTAAAGGTTGCCATACTTAAAAGTAATACCCAAACACCACCAACAATTTCGTTGCCTCCACCAAGTCCTTCCGAAACAATACCAACACTTTTCCAAATTGATATAGCCTTTTGTGGCTCCTCAATACCCATTTCAATTACGGAATTAAGTCCAATATTTGCAATCATTCCACTGGCTATAACTAAGCCAACCCAGATTATTCCAAAAACAGAGGCCAGTATCGAAAGATTGGGCAAATACTCTTTTATTTTTTGGTGTATTGCAACAACTACTACTGCTAGTAAAATTCCAAATAAAACATAACTTATCAAGTTTATTGTTGATAGCATTATGTAGTTATCGGACAAGAAATGTACCCTTTCCATGTCTGTTGCGTCTGCTTTTGGATAATCTAATATTCCACCATAAACTATAAACGCTAGGATGTAGATTAATCCAAGTGAAATTGAGCAAAATCCACCGAGCTTTTGAAATGTTTTTGTGTTCATAATTGTAAAGAGTTTCTTTTTAATAGGTTTGTGAATAAGGGAAAAATCATTTTTTATAATAAAGCTTAAAACCAGCTAAACCCTATTCCAACATTAAAGAGTACTGCATCTCTATGTGCGTCACCTTCTAAAGACGCACGACCCAAAACTAGTTTAGACTGAATATTAAGCGCAAAATTTTTCTTTTTGTAAATTTCGTAACCTGTACTGGCCATAACAGCACAACCAAAGTTCCAATCGTCATTTACATCGTCTTCAATATCATACAGTGCTGGCGAATCTATTGCTAAACCAATTCCGCCATGAATCCACCAACGATCTTTTACCCAATATTGTAGCGATGGGATAAAACCTCCAAAATGCCTGTCATTATCCTGAAATTTGTATATGTTTCCTGGCATAGCCGCAGTAATGGCAAGATTTTCATTTAACATATAGCCCAACTTTAAATCTGGAAAAACGAAGGTTCCTTGGGAGTTGTCGAATGTTTGAAAACCAGCACTATCTTCTAAACTGATAATACCTCCACCTACTACAATTTCGAAGATAAAACCATCTCTTTGGGTTGTTGTTTCAGGATTTGTGTTTTGTGCGTAGGTTATACCAGATGATAATGCAAAGGCAACACAAGCCATTCTTGATACCATTTGTTTTTTGATTGTTGTCATTTTAATTTTTTTCATGATTGTTCGTTTTTTGATTGTTTTGATTGATAATTTCTATGTGTAATTGAATTCATTATTAAGTTTAGCCGAATAATGATATTGCGTTATATGCTGCAAATGTGTATTAGCTTTCGGTAAATATTAAACACGAATTACTGAACTGTTGAATAGTATGGATGAATTGTTTTATATCTTTAAATACAGCTAATTTCTAAAGGGAAGTTATTATTTAACAGACGCAGGTGTAATGCTTTTAGCAACCGGAAAATGAATATAACTATCGGTATACCATTTAATTTTTAAGGGCGTTGTAGCATCTTTAATGGTTTCTTCACTCACATCTTTTCCGGTACCATAATTTATTTGCGAAAACGGATGTTTAATTCCATTTACTAGTACCACAATTCTACTTCCCTTTTTAATTATTTTACTGGTCATTCTAAAATTATGAATGGGAATTGAGGTCTTTTTATTTGGAGTCAATACGTTTCTATTTTCTATATCCTTAGCCATACTTGCTCTTGTTGTAAACGGCAGTGTTAAGCTAAAAAAGGTTCCGTCAGCCGTTTGTTCGTAGAGTAAAACGTTACAATCAAAATCTTTTTTATTGATGGACACGTTTAAAACACCGCGTACTGCTCCACTTAGTTCTACATCCTCATCGAAGGGTGCTGTGGCAAATGAGAATCCTTGACCAACAGTTAGAGTTTCCGAGACAATAGTAGGATTTCCACTTAAATTCCAAGAAAATTGACTGCGATCAGCAAAATCTATCTCTTGTTCTAAATACCCTGTTGCATCAGAACTATCGGATAAACTAAAGTGTTCGTTTACCCCAAGATTTCCTGTATTATAGGTAGATTTAAACGCCACACCAGAACGTTGTTTACTCAAATACACCTTTAGCGTGTCAGTAGCAATTTTATCGAGCGATGCAACATGTTTCCACCTATTTGAACCCATAACTTGATAATTGATTTTATCCTTTAACAAAGCAGGTTTATGAGCTCCTTTAAAAATGTAGTCGAACCAATCAAAAATCAAATTCTTGATATTTACCTGCGCTACAGGGTCTATGGTATACCCCAAAATGTTCTTTTCGGGAAGTTCTTGCGCCCCAAAATGTGAATAAGGCCCGATCAAAAGAAAATGTTCTGCGTTTGTATTGAATTGATAATGGGATTTTAAATAGTGCATAGTTCCAAACTGTCCGCCATCATAATAACCCGTAGTGCTTAAGATGGGAATATTAATTTTGGAAAAATCCGCTTTATACAGTGTCATATTTTTCCAATATTCATCAAATGTTGGATGCTCCAGTTTTTGATTGAATCCTGAATTTGGCGTACCATCCAAACTGTCCAAATGCTTATAAGCCACTCCTTTTTTATACCATTCGAAATACAAATCATTCCAACGTTTTCCGTTATTATAAGAAACAGTATCAAGGGTTTTGTTATTCGTTACATAATGCCACCAAGGATAATGAAAGTTAAAATAAACGCCGTTTTCCATGGGTTCGGCAATACCTGGAGCCGCAGCAACAGACGGAACAATAGTTTTTAACGCTGGATGTACCTTTTCTTTCATAGAAGCCCACTGAACAAAACCTACATAGCTACCACCATACATACCAACTTCATTGTTGCTCCACTCCTGCTCTGTAATCCAATCAATGACATCGTACACATCCTTACCTTCATGAACATAGGGAGTTATTTCATCTGGACTTAAGTTTTTACCTCTTGTATAAGATACAATGCCCACATATCCCTTATCGGCTGCCTCATAAGCTCTATTGATGTCTTTCTTACGCGTATATATGGTATGGAATAATATAGCAGGTTGTGGTTCTTCTATAGCTTTACTTCTAACTATTAGTGCAGATATTTTAGCACCGTCCCTAGTTGAAATTAAAACAGAATCTTGTACCAAATACTCTTTGCCTTCCCTACTAACAGTTCTTGGCTCTTGCTGCACTTCTTTTATAGGATTGCAAGAAACTAATGCTACTAACAGCAGGAAAAATGATGCCTTTAAACTTTGAATTGATTTCATGTAATAAGTGCTTTATTTTGAATACTCAATTAACTCTTCGCTATAGGAAAAACCATCTTGAATTTGAGTCATTTTTATAAAATTCTTAATTTCTGGAGCATACAACCATACTTCATCTGTTTTGGCACTGTACCCTCTAGAATTCGTAATTTCACCCTTATACTCAATGGTATAGGCCATAAAGGTACCTGCGTCTACTGTTTCTTCATTAAAAGATAACACTTCTACATCTTGACTTTGTTTTCCTGTGGTACCATCTTGACTTGTCCAGTTTTTTTCATATTTCCATTTTTTACCTACCTCTAAAGGCCACTTATATTTTGAGGTTGTACTGTCTTCCGGTTTTACGATTTCAGATACCAAAACAGTATCCTTTCCTATGGTCATTCCTAGTGCTCCATTAACATCAACAATTTTTCTGGTGTCAGTTCCATTAGAACGGACTTCTCCTTCATCAGAAACGCCTTTGTATTTCCATACCCATTTCTCTCCTAGTGTATAATTGGACAATACGGGTTGTTTGGTCACTATGGTTTCCGGAATGTTCTGGCAAGATGCAAAAAACGATAACGTTAAAATCAATACCAATTTAATTGCGTTATGTAGCACTGTACTAATTATCATAATAGTAGTTTTAAAGATTTATGATACAAATTAAAGTCAGATACTATTCTCAAAAAACAAAAAGTACAGGAGCGTAAAGAAACTTAATTGAACGTAACTAAATGGTATTATTTACGTTTACAGACTATTCCAATTTTTGAACTTAACTGATTGACGGCTAGAAACATCTATCGTTTCACTTGTAGTTAATTTAATTTGTAGTCTATTATTAAAATGTGGATAAATCTCTTGAATGAAATGTATATTAATAATCTGACTTCTATTGGCTCTAAAAAATACCGTAGGATCTAATTTTTCTTCTAAATGATTTAGTGAACGTTTAATCATTGCTTTTTGATTTCCGAAATACAAACGCGCATAATTTTCTAAAGATTCAATATAACGAATGTCAGACAATGGAATAAAATGACAATTTTCTCCATCTTTAATAAATATCTTACGATGCATAGGCAATACACCTGAAGTTACCTTTGTCTTCTTAACCAATTCTTGTTTTACCTTCTCTATAGTTTTAGCAAAGCGCTCTTCTCTTAAAGGTTTTACCAGATAATCCAACGCATTTAATTCGAATGCTTTTACGGCATACTGATCATAAGCTGTAGTAAAAACTACCTCTGGAACTGCACCAAGTTCTTCCAATAAATCGAAACCAGACTTTTCAGGCATATGAATGTCCAGAAAAATAATATCTGGTTCTTCAGTTTCAATAAGTTTGATAGCTTCATCCACATTGGATGCTTCTCCAACTACAAAAAATTCTTTATGTGGCTTTAAAGCGCGTTTTACCTCTTCTCGAGCCAAACGCTCATCGTCTACAATAATGGTTTTAAATGTCCTCATTGGTTTTCAAAGGTAAAATTATCTTAGCCTCTACTACGTCATCTTCTAATTCAGTTAAATGAAATGATGCCGCTGTTTTATATTGTATTGCCAATCGTTCTTTTAAATTCTTAATTCCTAATCCTTTAGCGTTATTTGAAGTTATTTTTCCTGGGTTTTGTACGCTAATGGTTATCTGGTCTTCACTTTTAACAATGACCAAGCTAACTATGCCTCCTTTTATAGACTTATCTATTCCATGTTTGATGGCATTTTCAACTAATAATTGAATACTTAAAGTAGGGATTTTAACTTGCTCTAAACTTTTGTCCAAAGTGATGTTCAATGATAACCGTTCTTCAAAACGCAGTTTTTCTAATTCTATATAGTCATTTACCAAGGTTAGTTCTTCCTTTATCGAAATTAATTCTTCATCCTTTTCATATAAAGAGGAGCGTAATAAATCTGATAATAAATCAATAGCTCTCCTGGCTATACTTGGATTTTCCTCTATTAAAGACTTAATGGAGTTTAAGGAATTGAATAAAAAATGAGGATTTAATTGAGCCGATAAATTATCTAACTGAATTTGTTTTGTTAGAATTGATAGTTCTGCATTTTTCTTGGCAGTCGCAACCTCTCTTTGATAATAATGGTACAAGTGATACGCAAGAATCCAGATAGACATTAATCGCAAACCTGTAAGTAAAATAGGGTCCCAATAGATAAGTGCTTCCCATAAATCTTTTTCTTCACCTGCAATGACAGTCCAATAGAGGTACCATTTTACATTGTTGATTAAAACATATAATAGTGCTAAAAGAACGATGCTTGGAACTACTCTATACAGTAATCTCTTAAGGGATAGTTCATTCCATTTTTTATTTAATGCAAATTGTCTATAACAATGTGTTAGAAATATACCAATGGAAATATCCAACACATAATTTAGAAAGGTGTAAAACGCACCATAGTGATCTCTTGTATAAACCGTATATGCCCAATAGATAGACACAGCGCCCCACCCTAAGAGTTGACATTTCCAATAAAGAGATACCCTTGTATTACTATTATTTTTTCTATTAGAATCCATTCTTTATTAAAGTAACAGAATACTTTTTTAAAGTGAAAGGTAAAGTACAGGAGCGTAAGATATAAGGTTTAAGTGTTATTATAAAACTATATTTTACTACAATATGTATTCCTTATTTTATCGACTTGGATGATTGCCCGAAAATAATTTAAAAAAGTAGCTGCAGAAACCATTCATTTACCATGCTGTCTTTATTCATATAAATGAGGGTAATCCATATAGAATCATAAATTCCATGAATTAGAACTAATAGCAATAAGTTGCTCCTATTCTTAAAATATAATGCAGCGAAAAATAAGCTGCCAATACCTACACCGATTATTCCCGATAAGCCCTGGTATCCATGAGAAATTCCAAAATAGATAGCAATCAAAACTCCTGATAGAATCCATGCTTTATTTGAGTCTCCAAAAAGTTTAGCAAGACGTTGCATATAATAACCATGAAATAGTAATTCTTCACCAAAGGCTGCAAAAATCCACATCATAACCATCATGCCTACATAACTACCAAAATCACCTCGAATATCATTTAAAGAGCTTAAATCTTGGTTTCCGAGGTAATATTGAAGAACTGCATCGATTATCCCCGTTACGAAAAAGAACAAAATTGATATCCAAACGCTATTTATTATTGTCTTTAGATTTATTTTTTGCCCAATACCGGCAAATGACCAATCCCATTTTTTTTGCCATATCATAAACAGAATAATCCCTAATCCGAAAAAGTACCCCAAGTTTCTATCTTCTAGAGATAAAAGAGTTGCAATTAGTATTACTATGACAACAGCATAGGGTTTGGTTAAATAATTATATAGTTTAGTTTTCATCTTATTGTATTTTTTTATAATGTTTAATTACAATCCTACAGGTATCACTTTTTCAAACAAATCAGTCACTAAATACTGAAGGTGCTCTGGTGTTACCTCTCTAAAGTATCCTAACAAATCTTGACTTGTTGCATATCTGTCCGTGGTCATTTTTAGTTTGCCATTTGTTGTATTCCAATCTTCAAGAAAACTTCTTATTGCCTTATTTACGTTCTCCTCTCCTATTGCTTTTTGAAATTCATACATGTTGATAGCTCCTTTTGCATAGTAGATATAATCTTGATTTTCAACCATGGACAGTGATGGTTCGTTTATAGCTTCTCTATCCTTTCCTTTTTTATAAACTTCTTTTTGATGTTCTAAAAAATGAAGCAACTTCTCTTCAGCATACTGTTGTTTTAAGACCATCATTGCTGCATATTGTGATAAGGTTTCTAAAATCATTAGATGTCCCTTAATATTAGCTGCTTCTACCTGCATTCCAAACCATTGGTGCGCAATTTCGTGCGCTGTTATGTAAAATACCATATCAACATCTTTTTCATCATCTATATCTAAAACAAAACCGATGGACTCCGAAAACGGAATGGTTCCCGGAAATGATTGTGCAAATTGGGCATACCGAGGAAACTCCATAATACGTAACTGCTCGTATTGATATGGACTAAAATTTTTGCCGTAATAATCCAATGAAGCCTTCATAGACGTCATCATTCGGTCTATGTTATAATCGTGTTTTTTGTGATAATAAATTTCAAGGTCAACAGGCTGTGGAATAAAATCTTTTGTCATCCATTTATCCTTTTTAATTTCGTATTCCGCAGAGACGATGGAATAAAAATTTATCATTGGTCTTTCCATTTTATAATGAAAATAGTTGCGATTATTTTCTGTCCATTTTCTCAATAAATTCCCTGGAACTAAAGCTGTTTGGTCTTTTGATGTGCCAATAATCATTTCAAAATTTATACCGTCAGAATCACTACCCGACCTAGCGTTTTTAAGCTCGTTTACATCATTTCTATTTGCTTTATTTGGTCTTTTGGGTAAAATATACGCTTTACGTTCATCTTCATCATTGAGTTCATATTTTCTATTGTACCCAATTGTTGGCAAATCGGTATTATTAAAAAATGTCCCGTTATTATTGATGTTTACATTTGAATTTCCAGATTCGAACCCTTTTGTCCTAAAGCTTTGTTTAAAATGCATTTTTATAGTATCTCCAGGTTTTAAAGCCGTATTGAGATTAAAAATGGCATAATCAAACTTTTCATATTGATTATCGACTGTAAATCCAACTTCAAAGGAGACCCTATTTAAAGTGATATTCTCTTCCAAAAGTTTTTGAATGTGAATGGATTTAATTACTTCCGTAGTGTTGTTTTTCAATAGATAATAACCTTCTATGGTATAATCTCGTGTTGCAGGATACAGTTCTAGTTGTAAGTTTACATCTACTATTTTGGGTTGTGGTATATATTCAAATTGCTTCAACTCTTTTTCATATGCAACTCTAAATTCGGTAACTTGAGAATCAGTCCAATAGGTATTTAAAACATTGGTATTGTACAAGATATAACTTCCGATAGCTATAAATAATACACAAACAACACTCGCCAATTTAAAAAGTGGCTTGCTCAACCTGTATTTACTTCCTTTAAGACGCTTTACCAAATTTGTTTCAGTACCTCTTACGTTTACTAAAGAACCAATAATTAGTAATAAGATTCCGAAGAGAAACCAATACGATTTAATAAGGAGATATGGTTTTAAAAAATGCCCGTAACCATTCATATCTGAATACGCTCCTAAAGCGCTGCCACCAAAGAAATATAAATCATGGTCAAACCCAAATAGACCTAATGCTATATTGGCGATAAAGAATATAATGACCATCATGATTCCTACAAACTTATGATTCACAACAGATTGAATAAAAAATGCAATACAAGTGTACAATGCTAAAAACGGTAAAATCTCTAGAAAGAATCCAAAGAAATAAATCTGGAATTCAAAGTCATAATAGCCGCTAACAGTTTGAAATATGATTCCGGAACATATTAACGCTAGCATTAATACCACATAAATTAAGTTTAAGCCAATGTACTTACCAAGCAACTTCATAAAGCTGGACATTGGTGTAGCATCATAAATTAAATCTAGTTTTGCCCCTCGTTCTTTCCATACCAATTCTCCTGAATAAAACACCAATAGGATAAGAAAGAAGTACATAGAAGTTTCTTTGAGTTCTTCTACAATAAAATAGGTTGCCGGATAACTATCTACGCCATATACAGTCCCTAGATTTACAGAATTAATAAGGATGATAATCATACCGCAAATGACAATGCACCAGAATGATGCTTGTTTAAAAATAGTTGTAAAATAAAACCTCGTAAACTGTTTTAATTGCGTCCATTTAGATCCTAAACCATAGTGTTTTTTGGAATCGGGAATCACTATAGTATCATTTGTTGTGGTTTTTTTAAAAGCTACCGTTTGCTTTCTTTTAGAACGCTTTTCTTTAACCACATTAAAATTGAATTTTTTATAGCCATATATCAATGCAACTATTCCAAGGGAAAACCAAAACAGTTTGTTATATAGCAATGCACCAAAATATGGAAGGTCTTCTGTACTCTTTTCTAATGCAGACCACGATTTTGTAACAAAGGTGGTGGTGGTTAGTGAAAATGGGTCTAGAATGGCTTGCCAAAACTCATTATTAATGGCTTTGGTGAGCATAAATACTACGAATAAAAAAATACCTTGCGTATACACAACCATTAGGTTTCTAGTTAAAGCTCCTGTAACAAAAAATAGAGCTGCTCCAAAAAATAAGGTTGGTAAGGTTATAAATAGAAACATCTTTATATAAACCAACGCATTAAATGCTAATAGCTCATCTGGATTATTCCAAGGCATAAATTCGCCGAGTATCATACCGAATAAAATGCCAGTAAATGCGAATAATAATACCGTAAACGACCCTAAAAACCGGCCCAATAAATAGTCTTTTTTGTGAATTGGGGAAGAGAATAATAATGACTCTATATTATATTGAAAATCTCTTAGCACAGAAACTCCCATAATCATAGAGGCCAAAATCATAAAGATACCCGTAATAGCACCCATAGTTTTTGCGATTACTATTGGGGAGTTCTTTTTCATTAGTCCCATTTCTGAACCTTGAAAAATAAAGTCTACGCCAACAATAGAAAATAAGAAGAGAAAAAGGAAGAACACATAGGTGTCTGGCCGCTTAATACGATATTGAATTTCGAACTTGAAAATTTGATACCACATCATTAGTTAGATTTAAAATTCGTATCATTAAATATTTCTGAGAAATACACATCTTCTAACTCTGCATCAATAAGAGAAAATCCGTCTCCTGGATTGGTATCACTTAAGACGTGAATGGTTGGTTTTCCAAGAAATAATTTTTCACTGATGACTTGATAGTTTTGCTTGTAAAGGGGTAATTCTGTCTTTTCGATTGTTTTTTTATAGACTTTATCTTTTAGGTTTTCAAGGATTTGTAACGGATTACCCTTTAAACATACTTGGCCTTGATTGATGATTGCCATATTGGTACAGAGCTCCTTAACATCATCAACAATATGTGTAGATAGAATAACTACCGTATGTTCACCTAATTCGCTTAATACATTATAAAATCTATTGCGTTCTACAGGGTCTAAACCTGCTGTTGGTTCGTCTACAATAAGAAGTTTAGGATTATTTAGTAGAGCTTGAGCAATACCAAAACGCTGCTTCATTCCACCAGAATACCCCTTAAGGTTTTGTTTTCTAACATCGTATAAGTTGGTTTTATGCAATAATGCTTGTACTAAGTCCTTACGTTCCCCTTTGTTTGTGATTCCTTTTAGTACAGCAAAATGATTGAGTAATACTTCTGCAGATATCTTTGGGTATAAGCCAAACTGTTGTGGTAAATATCCCAATACTTGTCGCAATTCATTTTTTTGTTTTAATACATTGATTTCACCAAGCGTTACATTTCCAGTATCTGCTTCTTGTAATGTTGCAATGGTTCGCATTAATGTAGATTTGCCAGCGCCATTAGGCCCAAGTAAGCCAAACATACCAGTAGGAATGTCTAATGAGATGTTTTGCAATGCTTTAACACCATTTGAATAGGTTTTAGATAGGTTGTCAATTAGGAGTTCCATGCTTGTTCGTTTTTTGATTGATTGAAACAAACATAAAGGTCATTTTAGCCTTTGAGAAGTGTTAGTGATACAAACACTTATATGAGTGACAAACTAATGCTGTTGTGTTATTAATGTATTTTAAAACACCTTCATGATAGTTCATCACTAATTAAATACTGTTTATCAACTTGTTTGTAAGCGGTACATTAATTAACTAATATTGACTTATGAAATTGAAAATATCAGAGTGGAACAAGAAAACTATAAGGCGTGTTTATAGCGTATTGCTTGTTCTTATCGGATTCATCATTGTCATTTTTAATGACACTTTTGGGAGATTAGAAGGATTCGTAGAGTTTATTGCCTTCTATTTTATACTTGTTTTTATTGCAATTGCATTTTGGTTATTTAAACAAATTAGACTTATTATTCGATTAAAGAATGAGAAGTCTAAAACAGAATTAATGCATTTAAAAAGTCAGGTAAATCCCCACTTCTTTTTTAATACGCTAAACAATCTTTATGGCTTGGTAGGTAAAGATGCTAAGAAAGCCCAAGAACTCATTCTGAAACTCTCTGAAATGATGCGTTATAGTATATATGAAGGAGACAAAGAAACTGTGCTAATTTCTGAAGAAGTAACTTATTTAGAAAACTATATTGAACTTCATAAAATGCGTTATCATAAAGTTATTGATATACAATTCAATATTGAAATGACGGATATTGATTATGAGATAATGCCACTTCTGTTTATCATACTTTTGGAAAATGCATTTAAACATGGTGTAGAAAACTTAAGAGAGAATGCTTATGTTCATATAAATTTAGTAACCCAAAATAATGAAGTTAATTTTGAAATAGAAAATAATTTTGATGCTACTGAAGATAAGCATGAGGAAGGTATTGGCTTACATAACTTAAAACGTAGATTAGAGTTAGTATATCCTAAAAAGCATACTTTATCACTTACTAAAACGAATGCTATTTATAACGCTAAATTGAATATACACCTATGATTACCTATTTAATTATAGACGACGAGCATATAGCACATGATATTATTAAAGGGTATTGTGAAATGCTACCAAATTTAGAATTTAAAGCCAATTGCTATGATGCCATAGAAGCTATTGACTATTTGAACACACATGATGTAGACCTGATTTTTTTAGATTTAAATATGCCGAAATTAAAAGGGTTTGAATTTTTAAAAACACTATCGTCTCCTCCTAAAGTTATTGTAACTACAGCATATAGTGAGTTCGCAATAGAAGGATATGAATTAAACGTTGTTGATTATTTATTAAAACCATTTAGTTTCGAACGCTTTTTAAGTGCAATAAATAAAGTAACATCTTCTCACAATAGTTCAATAAAAAAGGAAAGTAACGTAAATCTAAAACCTAAAGAAAGGTATGTTTTTTTAAAGCAAAACAATAGTCATATTCAAGTAGGTTTAGATTCCATATTGTTTGTTGAAGCTTCTGGAAATTACACAAAAGTTGTTACGATTAAAGATACCATAACCATCCGCGAAAAAGTGTCTGATACGATACAATTACTTTCCGATAATGATTTTATTCAAGTGCATAAATCATTTGCAGTTTCTAAAAAGCATATACATCGAATTGAAGGGAATAGAATTTATATTCAAGATCACATTGTGCCAATTGGCAAAATGTATAAAAGCAATATCAATCAGCTTTTTAAATAAGGTTAAATTGAATAAGACCAATATATTTCGCAAACATAATGCTTCCCTCCTACCCTTCGGCAAGTTCAGGGACCACCGTCGGCCCGCATAATAAGTGTAACTCTGGTCATTTTATTTTTATTAAGCTGAAACCGCATCCCCTAAGTCGATGTCATTACTTCCAAGTCACAATATCTTCAAAATCTCTTCTTGTCTTCGCAAATTCTGGATCTGCTTTTCTATAACCGAAAGCCACCATAAAAGATAAGCCGTATTTGTTCGTGTCAATTCCAAATTTTTCTCTTAACAAAGCTTCTGCCTTTTCTTGATGAAATCCTTCAATAGGACAGGAATCAATGCCTACTAATGCTGCAGAGGTCATCATATTACCTAAAGCGATATAGGTTTGTTTAGAAGACCAATCGAACAACTTTTTATCAGTATCTAAATCAAAATCACGCTCTTGAAACTCTCTGTAAAATTTTGAATACATTTCAATAACATCTTCTGGTAATTGCTTTACCTCTTTCATCATGTGCATTATGTAATCAGCATCATGCTTTACCATAGGTGCCTTCATACTTAATCCTAAAACAAAATGACTAGCTGTATCTAATTTTAAAGGTGCTCCCCAAGCTACAGGTTTTAATAATTCTCTTAATTCTTTGTCTTGTACCACTACAAAATGCCAAGGTTCGAACCCAAAAGAACTTGGAGAAAGGTTTGCTGTTTTAAGAATATAATTGATATTCTCTTTTGACACTTTTTTAGTGGCATCAAATTCTTTTGTAGCATGTCTGTATTGAAACGCATTTAAAATATCTTGTTTTGAAATGTTAGGTGTGTTCATTGTTCTACTAGATTTTATTATACTATACTATTTATAGTGACAAAAGTATGTATAGTATTCATGTCTCACAATAACGGTCAAAAATGATAGTATAAAATTAATTTGTAATCTTATTATTATCAGTTGATTAAAAATAAAAATATTTACTATAAAAAGTATAGTTGTATTCTTAAGTATAGTAGTGTACTTTTGTTTACTTAATAAATTGGGATATGTATAAATTTAAAGGAAAAGAGTATCCATGTTGTGCCAGTTTAACTATGGGAGTTATTGGAGGAAAATGGAAAACGGTCATTTTATTTCATTTAATGGATGGTACGCTACGTTATAATGAGTTGAGAAAGGAAATGCCCACGGTTACCGAACGAACTTTAAGTTTACAGCTTAAGACCTTGGAAGAAGATGGCATAATTAAAAGAAAGGTGTATACATCTAAACCTCCTTTAAAAGTGGAGTATTCATTAACTGATTTTGGAAAAACATTAATTCCGATAATCAAATCTATTGCAGATTGGGGCGTGTTTGTAGTGGATGAATATTCAACTAAAACCGCATAGATATTTCGTTGTTATAAATTAGTTGTGTACTTAGAGAAAACCAAAAAGTATTCAACATTCGAAAATCCGTATAAGAAAACAAGACTACTGCTATCCGACCTTTGTCTTATTCTTTTAAACATTAAAAAAAGGCAAAAATGAAATCAAATCAATTTGGAACAAAAGGGTGGACACCTGAATTAGGGTTTGAATATCCGCAATATTTTTCGAGATTATTCAAAAAGAAAGAAGGAATGAGTCCAACGGCGTACAGAGAAAAATATAAATTAAACTAAAATTATGGATATATTAAAAACAGCAACAGATTGGGCAAAAGCCGAACTATTTTCAACACCATTTTTTATTCTCTTCGGACTCGTGTTTATGGCGGCAAGTTTAGGGTTTTGGCAGTTAGGAAAAACGGAAATGGCGAGAGCATACATCATTCCTACCTTGGTGGCAGGTGTTCTACTTTTAACCATAGGACTTGGATTATTTTACACCAATAAGTCAAGGATTACACAATTTAAAACTGCTTACAATGCCGATGTCCCTGCATTTGTAGCATCAGAAATCACTCGTGCTGAAGCTACTCTTAAAGAATATAATACAATCGTTTTTAAAGCTATTCCTATTATAATTATTGTAGCAGCCTTGTCAATTATTTTTATTAATTCACCAACTTGGCGAGCAATAAGCATCACAACGATTGCTATGCTAATAGTTATCTTATTAGTTGATGGTACTGCATACGCAAGAATTGATGCCTACCATAAAGAGTTGAAATTGGTAGATAAATAAAAAGTGAAAGTAAAATAATAATTACACTCATGTAGCATAACGCAGAACAAATAAAGTAGTGCTCTATTGCTCCGGTACAAGGCGTATTACTCTGCCAGGGCCCTCTACCGCAAGGTACAGATAACCGTCCATGCCCATATGTGCATCGCGTACCCTACCAATACCATTCAATAGTTCTTCATGACCCATGACCTCATTGCCATTCATCTTTAAACGATGGAGGTATTCAAATTTCAGCGAGCCAACGAACAGGTCATTTTTCCAATTTCCATAAAAATCGCTGGACACAAATGTCATACCACAAGGAGCAATGGAAGGAGTCCAGTAATGTACGGGCTGTTCCATGCCATCCAATTCCGTAAGGTCTGTAAAAGTGGAGCCATCATAATTGATGCCGTATGAAATCACAGGCCAACCATTGTTGTTCCCTGCTTGCAATAGATTGATTTCATCACCTCCCTGAGGCCCGTGCTCGCCTTCCCAAACCGCTCCAGTTTCCGGATGCAGGGTCATTCCTTGAGGATTGCGCGTCCCGTAGGTGAAAATCGAATTGACTGCTCCTGCTGTATTATAAAAAGGATTGTCCGTGGGAACCTCACCGTCGTCATAGATACGGTGTATCTTACCAATGGAATTGTCCAATTCCTGAGGGTACACATCCCTATATCCGCGATCCCCTATGGAAACATATAAATAACCATTAGTATCAAATTCCAGTCTTGAACCATAATGGTGAGAACTATTGAGATACGGAAGTGCCGTAAATATGTTCTCCACTTCAGCCAAGTTGTTTCCCTCTAGCTTGGCCCTTGCCACTGCCGTGGTCCGTTCAGATGAATTATTGGGGTTGGCACGGGAATAGGATAGATAAACAAATGAATTGTTTTCAAAATCTGGATGTATGAGCACATCCAACAATCCCCCCTGCCCTTCCGAAGCAACAGCGGGAACACCAGTAATTTCCGTCAATTGCTTATCCGTACTTACCAAAAACAGCCCTCCCCCACGCTCGGTCACCAAAATTTCACCATTGGGCAATTGCGCTATTCCCCATGGAATGCCGGGAATGTCATCTGTCATGATTTCCAATCGGAAGCTAAGGTCATCGGATGTAATCAAACCAGACAAATCGGGATTGTCTTCCTCCAACATCGCTTTGGTTTTTCCATCGATTTCGGCAAGTATATAGTTGGTCAAATCCTCAATTTCTTGTGCACTTAAGGTAGAACCGTACCCTGGCATACCATTACCTGAATACCCATCTGTTATGGATTCCATAACATCTTCCACGGAATTGCCATACGTCCAATCCCGTTCAACAAATGAGGCCAAATCCTGTCCATGACAACCTCCACATTGATTCCGATATGTGATAGCCACATCTTCCGGTTCAACCACTTCATTGTTCGGATCAATTTCTTCTTCGGGTGGCTCGGGATCTTGCGAATTGCTACAACCCAACAGTATGAACATAAAAACCGGCAACACAAATTGCGTTGTTGTTTTCAACCATTTGCATGTGTACTTTAATTTGAAAGTAATTTCAGAAGACAGATTTGAGGTGATTGGAGTCATAACACTTTGTATATCAACTTTATATAAACATAACGTTCATTAATAAAATAAAGTATTCCGCCGGGAAGTCTAAATGGTATTGGGTAATAGTAGATTAGTGCTATGTGCTTGCTGACTTCGCTAAAAAGTAGTTTTTCAAAATTTGAAGAATTCCAAGAAGTACAGACTTTGCCACCCCACCTGCGCGCTCTAAAAAAGGTTCGATTTATTAAGTAAAATAACCCAGAAGCATTCGTTTTCATTATTAGAGAATAAAATTAAACTTGTAATAATGAATACTAAAATTGAGAGATCTTTTTTTTCATTGGTTTTATTAATTACAGTTAACGTTTGTTTGTTGATAAGGAGATAGTTTTAATATTGGTATATTTTGACTTGTTGCTATTTTAATGCAACTTAAATCCGGATTTCTATCTATTCTTAAATCTATTAATTTATTTAATTTACTTACATCAAACGCTTCTAACAAATTACTAGAACAGTATATATATTTTAAATTTAGATTGTTATCTAAATTTATGGTCTTAACCTTGTTTGCTGAAAAAACTAATGTTTTGAGCAAGGTATTCTTGCTAAAATCTAAGTATTCAATTTTATTTAACGATAACAAAGCACTGCCTAGTTTTGGTGCTTTACTTGCATCAAAAGAAACCAAATAATTGTCACTCATTAGTATATTTTCTATACTAGAATTATCAATAACAAATTCTGTAAAATAATTGTAGGATAAGCTTAACCATTTTAAATTATTAATGTTAGATAATCCTTTAATAGAGGTTAGTTTGTTAACAGATAAATTTATTGTATCTAATAAAATATTATTGCTTAAATCTATAGTTGTTAATTCATTACCGGAAGCATAAAGTCTTTTTAAGTTTACAAATGCTTCAATTCCTTTTAAATCCGTAATTATATTAGAACTTGTATTGTTTAAGTTTAAATACTCCACATTTGACACATCAATTTTGAGTGCTTTTTGATTAATTATACCATCAGAATCTATTCCTAATTCAATCAATTTTTCTTCAAACTTAGTATCAGGAATTGACACATAAATATCTTCTGTAATGTCTTCAAATTTGCTATTTGTACATGAAATTGTCAATACTGGTGTTAAAATCAATATTTTTATTAATAGATTTATTTTTTTCATTATTTAGATTTTAATTTATGATGCAAATGTTGATTAGAATTCAATAGAAATAAATTGTAAAATACCGAACCGTAGAATATTTGAGGTGAATTGATAATTATTAAGCTTAATTGGGTAAGTAATTCACAAGCCATTCCAAACACATTGCCTTCTCTCCTAGCATTGGTCAGTCAATGAGTGTTTACTCGGGTCATTTCTGTTTTGATAAATAGAGCCTAGTGAACCTTAAATGAAGTTTGGTTGTCTCCTAACCTCATTTTTTGGTTTATTCATTGCTGGTTTTTATAATAATGAATTCATGAAGCTCCTTCGCACATACTTACACGACCCTCCTATGCCTTTGAATGCGCTCAGGACAGGCTTGATATTCGTACGCAGAACAAATCTGATTGTTTTTATAAATTAAAAACTCCACCGTAAACGCATAAAAAGACTATTTCCCAATGCATTATAATTTTCCAACTCAAAAAAAGATTGTCCAGTAAAATTGAGTTCCCAGTTAGTGGCAAGAGAATAGTTTAAACTTGGTATTACAATTATGGATTGGTTGGTTGGAGAGTAAATTGTACTGAAGCTACCTTTAAAGATTGGCGTAAAATCTTTTGCTACTTGTAAAAAACCTGAAAACTCATAAGGCATTAAATTTTTAGCGCTTAAATTGGTATAAACCAATGTTCCTAGATTATTTGACGCTTCATTATCCGTGCTATTATATAAAATAGAGCCATTGATATAGAGTCCCTTTTTAAATCCATAATCAACCGAAACGGAAGCACTCAATACATTATCTGAACTTACATACTCCTCATATGGAATAAAATAACTTATTTCTCCTTTAAAACCAGCATTTTTTAGGTTTCCCGCCCATCCTGTGCCAATTACCCAATCTTTTTGGTAGACCCCTGTAATCAATTGAATATCATAAGACCACTTATTAAATTTGTACATTCCTGCAACAATATAATCGTCCTTATTTCTTCCCTTTTTTGCGGTAATTTCAATTTTACTAAAATCCCCTAAGTAATATTGTACACGGACAGCATCACTTCCGGGCCGTTCCTCGTAATCAAAATCCAAAAAATTATACGTGTTGAAAATGTCATTGGGATTCCAAATTAGATTCATCCCCCAATTAACACGTTGTCTACCCAAAGTAATATCCCAATTCCCTTTTGTATAGTTCACCAAAGCTCTATCTATGGTTGTGTTAAAAAGTGTATGCCCACCATCAATAACATTCAAAGACAGATCAACCATACCCCTATCTAGAGCAATGAATTCAGAAAAACCGAATATGTTCTTTACATTATCTCCATAGAAGAGCCTGTTCCTTAGTTCTAATCTAACAGTAATTTCATTAGAAGGAATATATTTAAAATTTAATCTGTTGTGTACTAATGCGGTCCATTGCAATTGGTTTAAATTATCCGTAAAACTAAACTCATGAAGATTTTTAACATAGCCCGATAAGAATAGGTTTTGTTCTTTTTTCTGGGCAATTAGGGAAGTCATAGTAAAAAATAGCAGATATGTCAACAACAGCCTTATCATTGTGGTTATGATGGTGTTTGTTCTACATCTGATTCTATTTTACCGTCCACTAAGGTAATTACACGCCTTGCTTTTCTAATTACACGTTGATCATGTGTTGAGAATAAAAAAGTAATTTTCTCTTCTTTATTAAGTTTTGCCATGATATCCAGCAAATTAGCCGCAGATTTTGAATCTAAATTTGCCGTAGGTTCATCCGCTAGTATAATTTTAGGTTTAGAAGCCAAGGCTCTGGCAACCGCTACACGTTGTTGTTGTCCTCCAGATAATTCACCAGGTCTACTATTTATTTTATCCTTAAGCCCAACTTCTTCCAACAAGGCCAATACACGTTTTTCACGCTCGGTTTTGGGCATATTTTGCAACTGCAAAACGAAGCCAACATTTTCTTTAGCTGTAAGTACGGGAATCAAATTAAAGGATTGAAATACAAACCCAATATTGTGCAATCTAAAATCTATCAACTTGTTTTCCGATAGCTTTGTTATTTCAACACCATCTATAAAAACTGTACCTTCTGTAGGTTCATCCAACCCTCCCATCATATTCAATAAGGTAGACTTTCCCGAACCGGAAGGTCCAACCAATGCCACGAACTCTCCTTCTTCTATATGTACGTGCACATCTTGAACCGCATGAACCGGAATTGTTTTTGGGTTGAATGTTTTACTTACATTATGCGCATCTATTATAGTTTTTGCCATAATTCTAAATTTTACGTATTGCTTCCGATGGATTTAATTGTAGCGCCTTATAAGCTGGATAAATAGCAGATAATATGGCTGTTACCAAACACATGGTCACAATAATTACATATTTTTCTTGATCCAAAGCTGGATAGATTATGGAACTGAATCCATAGGATGCCAATCCTTCAGAAAACATAGATAAATTAATTCCTGTTTTTCCCAGTGTTGTTACCGTTAACCATCCAGACAACAGGCCAATTGGAGTACCAATTAGTGTTAAATAGAAGGTTTCTAACATGATCATAATAAATATTTTTCGCTTGTTCAACCCAATGGCCATCAACATTCCCAATTCCCTAATTCGTTCTAATACAGACATTAACATAGTGTTGATTATGCCAAAAGTTAAGGCCAACAGAATGATTCCGCTAATGATATATGTATAGAGGTTAAACGATTCTATAATCATACTTAACTCTGGTGAAAGTTCTTTCCAATCTTCAATTTTTCCTCTCGGCACTATTCCAACACTGAACTTTTTAATGGTTTCCAATTGTTCTTCATTTTTAACTAAAATGGCCATTTCATTGCTTTCTGAAGGCTTTAATTCCAATAGTTCCCGTAAATGTTTTTGGTGCACATATACATTTACTTCATCCAATGAAATGTTTTTAGATCTGTAAATCCCTCCTATTCTAAAAGCTCCCGAAATAATCTCTGAGTTAATGTTTGTGAAGGTCAATACCACTTTACTTTTCAATTTAACTTTGAGTTTTTTGGCTAGTTTTGCCCCAATAAGGATTTCATTTTCTTTACCCGATTCAAAATAGGTTCCTTCTCTTACATACTCATTAAGTCTTATTTGGGTAATTTCTGAAGCGGGATTGATTCCGTAAATTTTTACACCACTTGCCGTTGTTGGTGAAGTGATCATTCCAGATGAAATAACACGCGAACTAACCGAAGCAATTCGACCATCAGATTCTAATTGCCTTGCTTTTTCATCTGTATTGGTAATGGTAAATTTTGAGTTGTTCTCCTCTCCAAAAGTTGGATGGTGAATTTGAATATGAGACAATTGCCTGTAAACCGATTCATTAATATTGTTTTTGTACATACCCCAAGAAAAGGACAAAATGAAAATCCCTGCCCAAATACCGATAATAATAGAACTTATTACTACTAAGCTTCTGGATTTATTCCGCCAAATATTTCTCCATGCAATTTGAAACAACATAACTAACTATTTATAGCTTCAACAGGTTTTAACTTCATCACTTTATAACCTGGATAAAAGGCCAATAGCGTAGATAATATTAAAACGATTAAAGTTTGGGTAATAAAAATTTTCTCGTGGCTAGAAAAGTATATGATCGATTCTATACCATAATCTTCGTATACTTCTTTTAAATCTCCTGTTAAATGAATTGGGTATACGGTAAACCATTTTACGACTAACATTCCTCCTATAATACCCGTAAAACAACCTAATAAGGAAATCATAATGGACTCTAATAACAACACAAAGGCCAGTAATCTTTTTTTCATACCAATGGCAATCAAGATTCCCAGTTCGTGTTTTCTTTCAAAAACCATCATTAATAAGGTGCCAAACAATCCAAAGGAAATAATGAAATACAAGATTCCGATAATAATATAATGCCCTGTACTGTCTGCCTCTATAAATTGGTCCATTTCAGGCATCATTTCTTTCCAACTCATTACTTCATAAGCTTCAGAAGCTATAGACCCTTGTAAAGAGTGTTTTAATTTTTTTAAATTAGTTGCCTTATCCAACATCACCGAAACTGATGTTAAACGATTCTCTGCTCCGTGCATGTACTGTGATTGCTGTATGGGCATATACACCACATTGTTATTTAATTCTAGCGCACCGAGTTTAATAAGACCTTTTACCCTAAATTTGGCCGCAGCACTACTGGCATGATAACCTTGGCCCAACAACACCAACGTGTCATTTACTTTTAGTTTTAATTGTGAGGCCAGCCCTTCCCCTAAAACAACCGCATTGTCGTTAACACTTTCAATGTACTCGCCATCTACTATTTTTTCGTGAAGATTATTAACTTCTCTTTCTTTAATGGGATCTATTCCTAAAACCAAAACACCTTTGGTTTTATCTGCCCAAGATGCCAATGCAAATGTTTGTAAACGAGGCATAATATGAGTAACCTCTGGATTTTTAAGCAATTCTTGATGTAATTTATCGTCTTCCTCGAAAGTATTATCTATAGATTGCTCGTCCCAATAGCCTTTTTTGTGGATTTGTAGATACCCAGAAGAATAACTCACCACATTATGAATCATGTTATCGTAAACACCATCGGTCAAAGAACGAAAGACGATTGCCAATAGCACAGCAAAAAACACTGAAGTTGCCGTTATAATGGTTCTACGCTTATTGCGCCATATATTTAACCATGCTAATTTTAGTAACATTATTAAAAGAGATTGGTTACATCTATTATTTAGCAGTTTAATTCTGCGTTATTGTTTCTATTTACCCCAAATTCACATTAAACATATAGCCCACTAAAGCGGTCAATCCCATTGCAGTTGTACCCCAAAATGTAATTCTTAAGATTGCTTTCCAAATATTGGAACCTCCTGTTTTTGCCGCTAAAGCCCCTAAAAGTATAAGAAAGAACAGGGCAAAACCATATAGAGAGTACTCCATACTTTCTAATGGAAGAAATAAGGTCACCAAAAATGGCAACAACCCTCCTATTGTAAATGCTGACCCAGAAGCAAATGCGGCCTGGATAGGTTTCGCTTGACTGATTTCATTTATTCCCAGCTCATCCCTAATATGTGCTCCCAAAGCATCTGTTTCTGTAAGTTCTTTTGCAACTACCATTGCAGTTTCTTTTTTAAGCCCCCTTTTTTCGTAAATCTGTGCCAATCGCTGTAATTCAATTTCTGGCATTTCTTTTAACTCCACTATTTCTCTTTCAATATCGGCCTTTTCCACATCAGTTTGCGAACTAACAGAAACGTATTCACCAGCTGCCATGGATAATGCACCGGCTACCAAACCAGCCAAAGTGGCTAAAATAATTGGCTCTCTTAAATTGCTTGCCGCAGCAACACCAATTGCAAGACTTGCAGTTGATAAAATTCCATCATTTGCCCCCAAAACTGCTGCTCGTAGCCAATTGCTTCTTTGAATATAATGCGGATCCAAATAATTATCTAATTCATCTATTTTTTCTGTCATCTATTCTATTTGGTTTATTTTATACGTTGTATTATTTTAATTGTTTCATGTTTCTTGTCGTAAAGAAATTATCGTTAATAGGTCTATCAAATTCAATATCATTGTAAATGATTACCGTACTATTTCCCTCTTTGTCAACAGGAAACATTTCAATTTTAGATGTTATTTTTCTGCCACCTACTTCCTTTACGTCACTTGAATTCATGATGTTTACCAGTTCGCCATCCTCATCGTAGAATTCGGCTTTTAACTGTAAAAAATCAGTGGAATCAATCCAAACCACTACTTTTTCCCATACAATTGCTGCGGATTGTTTTGGTATCATTTCAATTTTATAACAGTTTTTTTCTAAAATGGATTCTTCCCCCAATATTTTATGGTCATAATCAGAAACAGAAGAGGCTTCTTTCACTAAATCATCATTGGTAAAATCTGTTCCCATCCAACTTTGGGACATCATAGAAGGTGGCAATTTAATGTTTCGCTCAATGGCAGGTATCCAGTTCCAAACCTCTTTTATTCGCTTTAAAAACACGGTTCCTTTTTCTCTGGCCGGACCGGTAACCAATATCATTGAATAATCATCACCTTTGGTCCAGGCTTTCATATTCATTTCTCTGTTCCATGTAGGCCTGATTATTTTTATGGTTATGTTTGCCAATGACGTTTTACCTCGCATATTATCGTCAGCTTTCCTTACAATCTCTTTTGCTGAAAGGCTGTGTTGGGAGTACATTAAAGTAAATGGCAGTATGCAAATAGCAATGCCAATAATAAATCGCACCAATTGTCCTTTATTCATAAGGTCAAAGTTAATTGACCCTAAACTGAAAAAACATGATGATTGTCACTTAAAGAGAATACTAATTAAATAGTAGGTTTACTAACAAATCATAACCATTTCACACCCATTGCACTACTCTACCAGTAATGAAAAAAGTATTCTACTAAATTTAGCACCAAAACTTTTTGATGTCCAATGACTTAAATTTATTTTATGGTTTATTGTTTGGGCCTTAGATTCTCAATAACCTGGGCATCTACCCAAAATATATCTACATTTTCGTAGTTGTCCGTACCCATGTTCCTATTAAAGAAAAGGTATTTGCCATCCGGCGTTACACTTGCTGCAGCCTCCCGTGCTTCTGTATTTATATTATTTCCCAAGTTAATCGCCGTGCCCTAAAGAACATAGAGAGTCAAATTTTATTTTTTGCTTCGCTTAGGCCCTGCTTCATTTCTGCATCCAAGTCTGAATTGGGGTACTTTTTAATACCTAATTCAAAAAACTTGATCGCATTTTTATAATCTTTATGTTTTAAATAAAACTGTCCAAACCTGTTTTTCCAATATGCAGAATCATATCTCCTAGTGGTTAAAACATCTTTAAACTCTTCCATGAAAAAACTAAAATATTCGAAATCATTCCTGTTCCAAGCTAACCAAATTAAGGCGTTTTTTGTGCCTTCATCTATACTTCCATCACCACCAAATCTTTTTGCTCTTTCTTTAAAATAAGTAGTCAGATAATCTATTCCGCCCATATCAATGTAGTGTTGTATGCTTTCAAAAACAGGCGAATCATAATTATGGTAATAGTATTTTAGTCCCTTAAAAAGAGCTAAATGTGCTAAGGTTTCATGAACTTCTTCATTAAATAACTCATATTTCCAAATAAGATTCTTAGGGTTGTTATTTTTTAAAATCTCATGAAACGCATCCGTTGAACTTATATAATAAATATCCTTTCTGGAGTTTGCCATAAATAGATACATATTCTTGTCCGAAGTAAATCCTTTCACCAAATCTTCAGAAGCATAACCCCCATTTGTTATTATGGCTCCAGAATAAAATTCTTTCTCTTTTAAAATCAATTCACTTATATAGTAGGCCGCTGCTTCCCAACCAAAAATTACTCGTTCTTTGGTTGTTCTATAATTGGAATCTATATATTGTGTTACTTCATTTTTTAAAAAATTGGTGAATTTTCCTTTTTCATCATCAAATAATGTTCTTCTTAAGGGGTTACTATTATGTATACCTACAACAATCATTTCTGGAATTGCACCTGGAGTACGCAATGCCTTTTGAACTGCTACTCCACTTAAGAAATACCATTGCCCATCCAGGATATATAAAACGGGATAGGACTTTTTAGAATTTTCATAATTTTCCGGGACATAGATTTGAATTGTTCTATTTTGATTTAATATTGAAGATTTAATAGTATGGTTAATACCTATTGTAATTTTGGAGTTCTCTTCTTGTGCTAAAACGCCTAAACCAAAAAAGCAGCTGGCGACCAGAAAGATTATTTGCTTCATGTTCAATAGTAAAATTCAATTGTTAGCATTAAAAATATAAACTTGAAACTTCAAATAAGACAATTAAACTTTTTTACAATTTATTTAACTATTCCTCTACTTTTGAACTTCCTCCATTGCCACTATCCTGCCGTTCCTTAAAATAGAATCCGATGATAAACCCCAAAGGACCCGATAGTATCGAGGAGACCGTAGTCAACAGGTCTTTATAATCATTGGTCTCAAAATCATCGGTGGCATACCCAATAATGAAGGTGACGAATATGACACAGAAAAAAAGCACTACAAAAACCATGGCCAATACTCCCCTATTCTTTTCCCGCTTTTCATCCGCACCTTGTTTTATTACAATGTTTTCCAAGCGCTGTCCTAAATTGGTTAAAATGTTGTCCGTACTCATGTTTATTTTTTTTGGATTTTATAGGTGGGATACTCACGTTCCAATTCCCTTTTTAGGGTGGCTTCCATTCCATCGATTTCTTTCTCGTCCGGGGTTACTAGGTCTTTGTCTTTATTGAGTTCTATAATCCGTTCCAATATTTTCTTGGTCAGTTTTAACTCATATTCCAGTTCTAATCTTGATTTTTTCAACATGTTTTAGGGTTTATGGGGTTACTACAATAGAGACTGAATCAGTTGTGGGTCACTAGGTTCCTTTTTGTCCAGTTTAACTTCCTTTAAAAAGGCATTGGAAAACAGGGTCTGCATATCGCCCGATAACAAGGAACAGCGGTATTTTCTCCAGGTGGTGGCGTCTGCACCATACATATGGTCCACCAATCCCGAGAACTTCCAATCTGCATTTTTGCCCCAGTGCAGTGTAAAGGGAATGTTGGCCTGTTGTAGGGCCTCAATCATTTTTTTGGATAGGTCATTAAGTGTGATCAAATTCTTTTTTTCGTTCCAGCGCACCCCATCTATCTCTATCATACAGGTAGTGGGAAAACGGGCAAAGGATAAGGTGGCATCCGACTTTTTAATAAATCGCATTGCAAAAATCCCGGGTACGGGACCTTCATCTATACTAACCTTGGATAGAATTTTTAAAGCTTTTTCCGCATCCGTATGGCTCACCCCAAAGGAAATGGCAAAAGCAGGGCCTTGGTACGGGGCATCCCAAAAAGTTTCCGCCAAGGTGCCCGTGGAAACTTCATCAACCGTAGGTAAAATGGAGTTTTTAAGCAAATTAATAAAGACCGGAATGCTTGCTGGTATGCCAGACCCTATTTGCACCACCAGATTGATTAAATCCCTATAGAGCGATTTCTTAATCACAGGAAAAGGGTCTGGATAGTTTAATTTATAGGGTTTCTTGTACATAAATTCTACCACATACTTTCCGTTATCCTTATACTGATTTACAAAAACCTTAAAATGATAGGGAATATTGGCCTCCCCATTGCCCTTTACCTCTTCGGGAATTCCATCAAAAGTTTTAAAATTTTGTTGTTGCGCCAGCTCTATGGCTTTGTCCTTTTTTAGTTCTTTTACGTACCTTTTTAACAGGAACAGGTTCTGGGCCTCTATTACCACTCCATGGATAAATCCAAAAGAGCCCAACCCCACCAGCGCAGCATTAAAGAGCCCATCATTTCGAATGACCCTAGACCTAAGTTTTTGTACAAAAACATCGTTTAAGGCGGGTTTAGAATGCCTTTCCAAATACACAATATCCCCAGGATTGGGACCAATTATAAGGTTTAGCCCCACAACATAATCCTGTACGGAACCTACATTGATTGCAGACCCATGTACTCCCGTAGAAATACAGCCCGCAATGGTTTGTCCGTTACTGGCACCCGAGGCCTTTAGGGATTTCCCATGTCCCGCTAATTTCTCAGAAATTTCTTTTACCACATTGCCACACTGAAAAAGGAACAAATTCTCTGCCTGATACCCTGAAAGTGCATGCAAATCTTGGTTTCTAAACGAGAAATAGGTGTTCATATGCGCATTAAAGTGCATACGTTCTTTTTGGTGCGCTATCTTGGACATGGACCAAGCTGAACCATACGCCCTAAAACCCTCATTTTTGTTCTTTGCCTCTGTAATGAGGCTTTGTATTTCCTGTGCCGCATCATTGTAACGGTCCAAATCTGAGGGCATCAATGCAGGCGACTCCAACTTGGTTTTGTACAATAGCTTTAGAGGGAAAGGCCCATTGTTATGGAGCGTATCCCATTCTGTTAAGGTAAGTTTTGTTGTTTTGGCCATTTTACTGGGTTTTAATCTTTCATGCAGACATACTTAATTTTCACTTTTCGCTTACGGCCAAAAGTAACCGCGCTCAACAATAGGGCTCCGAAGGTATTTCTATACTCTACGGTGTGCAGTTTGCCCGAAGGACATAAATCTGTTGACTTAATGAGATAGCTAAAGTCTTTGTCGGCTACCCCAATGGTAATCACAGTATCCAATTCTGTAACTTCATAGGGACGGTAATAATCGTCACGTACATGGGGAACGGCAGGCTCGGGCGTTCCTACGGTGCTTACTAGACGTACCGAGTAACAGGATTGAAACAAGAGCAGCACCAAAAACGCCAATACTAACAGAGGTATTAGGTATTTTTTAAACTTCATATAAATGGGTTTTGTGCCATATACCAGGGCATACAGCAGATTTTTATAATACTATATTGGGAGAACAGTGGAAAAATACCCCTAGGGGCATTCTTACTAACTAAAAAATCGAGGGAGGGTACTACCTAATACTTTTGGTTCTAAAATACAACGTATCTTAATGTACGAGCATATATAATGTATATCTTGTAAGAAATAGTGTACGTTTGGTGCTTTTACTTATATTTATAGAACTGATATTGTGATGTTTATATATTTAAAATAATAATCTTACCTAAATCCCCCAACTGGTCCATCTATCCATCCCATCCTGATACCATTTGTCCCCTTTGATAAAAAACAGATCGTTGTTTCTTTCTACCTTAAACTCTATGGGTTGGTTATAGAGTTGCCCATCCTTCCATGCCGTAAAGCAGTCCATCAAGGCAAGTACCTCTTCATCTTTGGTTAAATCCATGTCCATAGCATATAATTCTTTAACCAAAGGGATGACCTCTTCTGCTGTTTGGGTATCAAAATGTATTAATGGGGATAACCTAATAATAGCATCGTTCGTTAGCTTGTCTGTTGTTGCTTTTAGGAACATCATGGCTATATAATTGGCCGTATCTGGCGGTTGGTACAATATGGTTTTCGCTTGATTTAATACGGTGGCAGAAAAAAACTTGGACTGGGGTTTTAGTTTAGAAAAGACCAGCTTTTTTCTTCGGTATTTTTGCGCTATCTGTTTCCATTTCCAAAACCTCTTTTTATCCTCCATGGACATTAAAGAATTACTGGTTCCAAGGGAAATCATGCGTATATCCTTTAGGTCTACCCCTGTCTTATACGCTTCTATGATGCCTGCCAAGATGGGGTTGTTAAATCCACCAAGTGCGCCATCCCATAACTCGTAAAAAATTTCGCTTTCCTTGGCCAAAAATCTCGCAGGGAAATCAAAATACTGTACAGGTGCATTGGAGGAACCGTTAATGGCCTGTGTGAGCCTTACCGAATCATAACCCGTATTGCCAGAGGTGTAGGACTTAAAAAATTTGGCGCGGTTATTCAACGCATCGTAGGTGCATACCGCAATTTTAAGGGATTCCTTCCCTATTTCTTTTGGCAGTTCCGCCATTTGGAACTTGTCTATTTTAGGAAATAGGCTCTCAAAGGCTTCTTTTTTCTTTTTGGAACTGTATTTTGGACCCAACCCCAACCCTAATGTTCTTAGGTAGTCCACAGGAAAAAAGCGGTCACTAAAGGAGTTCTTGTGGAAAATCTTTTCTCTATTCTCCTTTTCTTTAAACAGGGCTATGGCTTCTTCTATAGTATAATCTTCAGCAAGAGCGGCTAAAACAATGCTCCCTCCAGAATTGGCAATGACCAAATCGAACTTTTTAAGAATATCACGCCCCTTACTGTTCCCATACCGGTCTTTTAGGGTAAGTAGCTGTATAATGGCCCAACTCCCTCCCCCATCAAGTGATAAAATGTTGTACATGTTTTTATTGGTTTACCTAGTTAAGACGAGCTTACTATGTTTTAAATTTTTGACCTTGTTCTACATGGGGGATTTAGAATGTAGGAAGTCAATTCTTTGGAGACCAAAAAGTTATAAAAAATATTTGTAACAGCATTACACAAAAACCATAGGATTTATAGGGTTATGTTCCCGTTTAATCTTCCTTTTCTTACAATACGGCCTGTTTCCTAGAAAATAGTATACTTTCTAATTCTTAAGGAGAGATTTTTTAGATAAAAAACTAAAGGCAGTCCCAATCTCTGGGTATACCCTTAATTAACAAAAATCAGAGAATACCCTGACTTATTTTTTAGGATACCCCTCTAATTTGCGGATAATTTAATAACCTAAAAGAATAGAGTCATGAAAAAAAGTAGATCAAACTTTCTAATAATGCTAACACTCGTTTTGTTAGCGCTGTCTGCCTGTACAAGAGCAACAGAAGACCCAAACAGTGAATTTAGTATACCACCCACTATTGAAGTAGTATTACCAGATGATAACAGTATTTTCTATACAAGCGAAGGTCCAAACAGGCAAGCAGATTTACACTTTATAGGGAGAGACGATGTAACGGTAGACTGGGTATCTATAACGGTAATCAATAGTAGAGATCAAGAAGTGTACTATGATAAGGACATAACAAGGACTACCTCTACATCGTTTGAAATGTTCAGAAATTTTAGTACAGAAGCAGCAGATACCTATACCGTAATATTCGAAGTATCCGATACCGCTGAAAACACTTTGGAAGCGCGTAGAACTATTATTTTTGAAGATAGGGTTGAATTGGATACCGATTCCTAGGATAAGTAATGGCAACACATCTGTTTTAAAATAGATGTGTTATCTTTCTTTTTAATAAATGACAGATTGATTGGAATGAGACTATTTTACACATTATTGGCTTTATTATTTTATATGACCGTAACGGCACAGACGGGTAAAATAATAGACAGCCTTAAAATAGAACTCACCAAACAACAAGAGGATACGATTAGGGCCCAGGTTTTAAACGACCTATCTTACTATTATTTATATCAAAACACGGATACGGCACTACTCTATGGAAGAAAAACCTACACCTTTGCCAATACAATAGGCTATCATAAGGTAAGGGCCAAGTCCAAACTATACATGGGCAATGCTTTTTTGTTCTCTGACCGTGTGGATTCTGCCCAGGTATATTACAATAGAGCATTGGAAATTTCCAATGAACATGATCTTGATAAATCTGCCATATATTCCTCCTTGGGCATGTTTTATAAAAGTACGGGAGCCTACGAAAAAGCTACGGATATTTATTATAAGGGCATTGCGGACGATGAAAATACAGGAAACGAATATGGAAAGTTCATTAAGTTGAACAACCTTTCCAATGTCTATGGTATATTGGAGAACTATGAAAAATCTACTTCCCTGTTAAAAGAGGCGGTTGCCATTTCTGAAAAAAGTGAAAACCCAAACATAAAATATGCGTTGGGCACTATTTTAAACGGCATTGGTAGTCTCTATATACAGGTAAATAATTTTGATGAGGCCATCCTATATTTTAACCGTTCCCTAGAGGCCAATCTAGCTTCGGATAATGAAAAGGAAATAGCGAGAAACTATCAAAACCTAGGTGCTGTTTTTGAAAAGAAAAACCAGTACCAAAAATCATTGGAATACCTAAACAAAGCGTTCTCCATAAGGGAAAAGCTAGGGAATAAAAAAGAACTGTCTGAAACCCATTTTCAGTTGGGAAGTACCTACGGTAAGCTTTTAAACACCTCTAAATCCGAGTTTCATTTTAAAAGTGCCCTTGCATTGGCAAAGGAAATAAAGGACAAACCCCTCATCGCTGAAATTTACTTGACCCAAAGTAATACCTATGAGGATTGGAACAAGGCCCAAAAAGCACTGGCAAGCTATAAAGCATATAGTTCTTATAGAGATAGTATAGTACAGTCTGAGAGTCTTACGAACATTTCCGAAATTGAAACCAAATATGAAACGGCAAAAAAGGACAAGGAAATTTTGGAACAACGATTTGAAATTGAACAGACAAGCAATACCTTAAAAAGAAGAAACACCTTGTTATATTACTTGTTGGGAGCTTTGGTCCTCTTATGGTTGGTGTTTAGGCAACGCCAAAAAAGGAAGAACCAAGAAATTACAACCCTTAAAAGGGAACATCAGATAAAAACGTTGGAATCCCTTATCCAAGGTGAAGAAAAAGAGCGTTTTAGAATAGCAAAGGAATTGCACGATGGTGTTAACGGTGATTTATCTGCCATAAAGTTTAAACTTACTTCCTTGTTGGAAAAGAACAATAAAATCATTAATGAGGCCATATCCATGATCGATGATTCCTGTAAGCAGGTAAGGGCAATTTCCCACAACCTGATACCCCCATCATTGGAAAATTTTAATGTATCGGAAGCGTTGGCGGAATATTGTGAGAATGCAAATTCCATTCATGAGCCAGACATCTTCTTTCAACACATGGGAAGCGACATAAAAATTTCTAAAAATGCCGAAATCAATATTTTTAGAATTGCCCAAGAATTGGTGGCAAATGCCTTAAAACATGCCCAGGCCACTTTAATCAATGTACAATTAAGCTGCAGGGACAACGAAATTCAGCTTACTGTGGAGGACAATGGCATTGGTTTTAATGTGGAGGTGGAAAACACCCATGGCATTGGGTTAAAGAACATTAATTCCAGAGTGGAGTACCTAAAAGCGGATAAGGACATGATTTCCAACAAAGAAGGTACTTCCTATACCATAACTATGGATAAAGACACCCTATCATGAGTTTAAAAATTGCCATTACAGATGATCACCAAATGGTTTTGGAAGGCGTAGTTTCCATGCTACAGAGTGTGGATGAAATAGCTGTTGTGGGTACGTATAGCTCCGCCCAGCATACTCTGGAAAATATTGGGAACGATGAACCCGATGTTCTTTTATTGGATGTAAACCTGCCAGATATAAATGGAATAGATCTAAGCAAAAAGCTTCTTAAAAAGTACCCGGACCTAAAAATCATTGCTTTGACCAATTTTGAGGATATTTCTTTCGTAAAGCGAATGCTAAAAAATGGCGTTAATGGCTATCTATTAAAAAATACGGATAAAATTGAGCTGTTAAAGGCCATAAAAACAGTACTTGCCGGGGAGTTGTTTTTACAGAGTACTATCCAAAAGAAACTATTAAGTCAATCCCACGATAAACAAGTATTTAACAATGGGCTAGAGCCCAATTTAACCCGGCGTGAGCTAGATGTTCTAAAGGCCATTTCTGAAGAACTGACAACTCAGCAAATCTCTGAAAAACTATTTATAAGCCCCAAAACAGTAGAGACCCATAGAATGAACATTATGAGCAAATTAGGGGCAAAAAATAGTGTCGGGATTATTAAAATTGCCATGGAAAAGGAATTGATTTAACCATATACAGTTTAGCTTCCAAAGAATATCTATGGATAATGTATGACCTATTTGGAGGCCACACCCTTTTTATCCTAAAAAAAGAGCCCCTTCTATTTATAGCCCTTTATTTCAGCGATTTGGATTTGTGAACATTTTACATTAATATTGAGTACGCAATCGATTGCGCAAACCACCTACCCATGCATGATAAAAAATTAATTTTCGCCATTTGTGCCCTTATACTAGTGGCCTGTTCGGAATCCAAAAAGAAAAAATCGTTAGTAACCAGTGAAAAGCAAAGTGGTTCTTTAGTTCTAAAGATGGAACATAAGCCCCTTTTAAGTTACAAATACGAAACCAATTACCCACCCATAGGTGTAGACTCCTCCTATAAGCGAAGCGGTTATATTCACCCGCTAAGAACTCCAGCAGGTAAAGTCCTGACCCGTATACAGCCAGAAGACCACTACCACCACTATGGTATATGGAACCCATGGACACATACTCTCTATGATGGTGATACCATAGATTTTTGGAACCTCAAAAAAGGGGAAGGCACAGTTAGGTTCGCAAAGTTTAAAGAGATACTAGATAATGGGTACACTGCCCTCCATGAACATGTGGTGCTTAAGGACAATAAAAATGAAGTGGCCCTAAACGAATGGCAAACGGTAAAAATAACTCCCAGCGAAGATCCATCAACATATACCGTTGATCTAACTTTTACCTACGAATGTGCCACCGATAAACCTTTTTTGATTTTGGAATACCGGTACGCCGGTTTTGGGTGGCGGGCGACCGAAGAATGGACCAATAAAAACAGTGAGATTTTGGCCTCCAATGGAAAAACAAGAGTGGATGCCGATGGAAGCACTGCCCGTTGGTGTCTGGTCCAAGGTACATTGGGCAATGAATATGGGGGAGCCCTAATGCTTTCCCACCCCAACAATTTTAATCATCCCGAACCTTTAAGAATCTGGCCTGTGGACCAATATGACCGTGGAGATGTCTTTGCTTGCTTCTGCACCACAAAAAACACCAATTGGCTTTTTGAGCCTGGTAAGACATATACCTTAAATTATCAACTTGTGGTTTTTGATGGGAAATTAGATGCAGAAAAATCAGAACAATACTGGCAACAATTTGCAAAAACTGAATAACCAAACAACTTTTATATTATGAATCAAATAAATAGAAGGGACTTTATAAAAAAAACAAGTGCAGCATCCCTTGCCACCGTTGCGGTCCCTACCATTGTTCCCTCTCGGGTATTTGGTAAAAACGCGCCCAGTAACCGTATTAATATTGCAGCCATAGGAACAGGAAGAATTTCCCGTATAATGGATATGCCCCAAGTTTTGGCCCATGATGATGTACAGCTGGTAGCAGTTTGTGACCTAGATGCCAAGCGTGCACTGGAAGGGGCCCAATTGGTTAACAACCACTACTTTAAAAAACATGGGAAAGCCTATATTGAACCGGCCCAATACACAGATTACCGCGAGCTATTGAACAAAGATGATATTGATGCTGTATTAATAAGTACTCCAGATCATTGGCATGCTAAACTTGGAGTAGATTTTGCAAGAGCTGGTAAGGATATCTTTATGCAAAAACCAGCCTCTTTAACTATTGAGGAGGGAAGGTTCTTAAGTGATGTGGTTCAAAAATCTGGTGTTATTTTTCAAATTGGAAGCCAACAGCGTTCCAGCCATCAGTGGAGATTTGCTGCAGAAATAGTGAGAAATGGTCGTATAGGTGAGCTCAAAAAAGTCTATGTGGGCTTACCTGGTGATCCAGCAGGTGAAGAGGAGCACGAACTTCCCATTCCAGAAAATTTAAACTATGACATGTGGTTGGGTTCTACCCCAGAGGCCTATTATACCGAAAAAAGGGTGCATCCCCAAGTGGGTTATGGCCGTCCAGGTTGGTTGCGTTGTAGGCAATTTGGTGCAGGCATGATCACAGGTTGGGGTGCGCATCATATTGATTCTGCCCATTGGGGCATGAATACGGAACTTACTGGGCCTATTGAAATTTGGGGTGATGCAGAGTTTCCCTCTTCAGGTTTATGGAATGTCCATGGTGAATTTAAAACCCATGGACTTTATGAAAATGGAGTTGAAATGATTGTTTCCAATACAGCTCCAAATGGTGTGAAGTTTGAAGGAACCGAAGGTTGGGTTTTTGTGACCCGTGGCGATTATAAAGTCACTGCATCTGATCCAGTGGCCAATGAAGAAGGCGTTAAACCTCTTGATGCTAGTAACCCCAGCATTATTAATTCTCCAATTGATCCCAATGGCATACACCTTCCTGTAAGTGAAAATCACCATAGAAATTGGTTAGACGCCATAAAATCAAGAGAACAGCCTATTGCTCCCGTTGAAGAGGCACACAGATCATGTTCAGCGTGTTTATTGCACCATATTGCCATGAAATTGGATAGAAAGTTATATTGGAACCCTAAAAAAGAAAAGTTTAAGAATGATAAGGAAGCAAATGCTCTATTATCGCTTGAACAACGCGAACCTTATAAACTGGTTTAATTCATGAAAAAAGGAATTTATGTACTCATATTGTTCGTTATTTTTTCGTGTGGCAAAAAGCAAAACAAGCCAACCGAGGATAAAATAAAGTTGGTTACTGTTGATCCCGGACATTTTCATGCGGCTTTGGTCCAAAAAAACATGTATGACCTTGTTGATTCTACCGTCCATATTTACGCTCCAGATGGAAATGATGTGGATTTGCACCTTGCAAGAATTGAAGCGTTCAATACAAGAGCTGAAAAACCCACGGATTGGAACAGTAAAGTGTACCGAGGGCAAGATTTTTGGGATAAAATGTTGGCCGAAAAACAAGGTAATGTTGTGGTTCTGGCTGGCAACAACCAAAAGAAAACAGAGTACATACACCAAGCTATTGACGCTGGCATGCATGTATTGGCAGATAAGCCCATGGCCATTGATCGTGAAGGGTACAAGCTTTTACTTAAAACTTTTAAAAAATCGCAGGAAAAAAATGTGTTACTGTACGATATAATGACCGAGAGGTATGAAATAACCTCAATCTTACAGCGAGAACTGACACAAATACCTGAAATTTTTGGTGAGATGGAAAAAGGAAGTCCTGAACACCCAGCCATTACCAAAGAAAGTGTCCATCATTTTTTTAAGTATGTTTCGGGCAACGTCCTTGTACGTCCGCCTTGGTTTTTTGATGCCAACCAAGAGGGGAATGGACTTGTTGATGTTACCACGCATTTGGTTGACCTTGTGCAATGGCAATGTTTTCCAGAACAAATATTGGATACCTTGGATATGGAAGTGGGCAAATCTTCATTGTGGCCCACTAAATTGTCCTCCAAACAATTTGACCGGGTTACCAATTCTTCTTTTCCAGACTATCTGAACAAAGACATTAGCAACGATACCCTTAGCGTAAACTGTAATGGTGAAATAAACTTTAAAATTAAAGACTTACACGCCCGTGTATCGGTAATATGGAACTATGAGGCACCAGAAAATGGTGGCGATACACACTTTTCCACAATACGTGGCACCAAGGCCAATTTGGTTGTTAGACAGGGCAAAGACCAAAATTTTAAACCTACATTGTACATAGAACCGGTTGCCGAGGACTTTGATAATGAATTGCTTTCCAAAACATTTGGTGCTCTGGCCATTAAATATCCTGGTATTTCATTAAAAGAATCTTCCACCGGATGGCAGGTGATGGTACCCAACGATTATCGAGTGGGCCATGAGGCACACTTTACACAGGTGACCGAGAAATTTATCGAATTTTGGCGTAAGGGAAGTATGCCGGCCTGGGAACGTAACAATATGATGACCAAATATTATATCACTACAATGGCCTCAGAGCTGGCTGAAAAATGAAAGGAACAACCTGCAAATAGTACTTTAATTAAAATCGATAGTTTTTCATGAACTAGCGTATCCTTAAAAATTTTAAGGATTTCAAAATTACAGAAATTGGCTAAAAACTTATATTCGCGCCATGTGGATGTATTTAGGCCTTTTGGCAGCTCTTTTTTTAGGATTACACAACCTATGTAAAAAACATGCAGTACAGGGAAATGAGGTTTTTCCAGTGCTTTTGGGTACAATTACTTCGGGTTTTTTATTACTTCTTCCCTTCTTTATTGGGTCCCTCTATTTTCCAGAATACACCAAACAAATAGGATTTCATATCACCAAAATTCCATGGAAAACCCATGGTTTTATTTTTATAAAATCTATGATAATGACCGCATCATGGGTTTTAGCCTACCAAGCGTTAAAACACTTGCCCATAACCATTGTTACTCCAATACGTTCGGCAGGTCCATTTTTTACCTTCATCGGTGCCATTTTAATTTATCAAGAAAAGCCTAATTTTTTACAGTGGATTGGTTTTTTCCTTATTATTTTCTCTGTAATGTTATATTCTAGAATAGGCAAAAAAGAAGGAATTCATTTTAAGAGCAATAAATGGATATATGCCATTATTGCTGCCACATTTTTAGGGGCTTCCAGTGGTTTGTATGACAAGTTTTTAATACAGAACGTAGCGTTGAACCCCCAAACCTTACAATTTTGGTTTTGTTGGTATACCATACTGATCTTACTGGTTGTCTTATCCGTACTATGGTTTCCCAATTCTGAAAAACGAAAAAAATTTAAATGGCGTTGGACCATTCTTGCCGTTGGGGTTTTGTTACAAACAGCAGATTATTTTTATTTTAAGGCCTTACAGGACCCAGATGCCTTAATTATGTTACTATCCGCTATAAAACGAAGTCAAATACTGATTGCCGTCCTCATTGGCGGATTTGTCTTTAAAGAAAAAAATAAGCGTAAAAAATTAGTGCCTTTGCTCGGTATAATGATTGGCGTATTTCTGATTTTATATTCAAATACATAGCAAAGAATATAGAACAGGCCATGCATAAACACATTGCAGCTCCCTTTCTACTCCCCATCATGATCAGCCAGCTTGTTTTTAAATTAGGACCATTTGTTAATTATAAGATTTTAAGTGCTTTAGAACATATAATCCTTTATCTATTTTTTTTATAAGAAGATGGTGTTGTCTCCTCAAATCTTTTAAAGGCTACATTAAATGAGGATAGACTACTAAAACCCGTATCAAAGGCGATAGATGAAATTGTGTACTTCTGGTGGTTAATATCCAACAACATCTTTTTTGCATCTTGGATTCTGTGATAGTTGATAAAATCGTTAAAGTTACGCTTGGCATATTCATTTATTACCTCCGAAGTTTTCTGAGTACTTTTTTCAATAAGCTTGCTTACACTCACCAAGGAAATATCCGATTCTAGATAAAGCTTTTGTGCTACCACCAATTCACCTATTTGTTCAAACAGTGCTGCATTTTCGTTTTTAGCAAATGCATATCCATCTATATTGGTGGACTTTAGCCTAAAAGCCTTAATACTTAAATAATAGATTACTATGGAATACACAATGGGACCCACAATATAAGGTACTGCATCTTCTACAATGTTTAAAACATATGAAACCCAAATAAGAACAAAACAACCGATCAAAATTTGTAGCCATTGCAGAACCGTTGCCTGAGATTTTGTTCGTTTCGTCTCTGGATGGGTTTTCCTCACTTTATGCACCGACCTGCCACTTTTAACAATGTAAAAGGCCAAATGTAAATAGGTGAAAATAATAACGCTGGCAAACAGAGCAATGGCCTCGCTATTGTTTTCATTGAACCAATTGGTCTCCAGAAAAAAGCTCATTCCCACAATAAAAACGAAGGGTACCAATTCAAAGAAATGAAGACCGATAGGCCTAAAACCAGGTGTGGTCATGGCCATAACATACCATCGCAATAAAGGCCCTATGACCAGCAAAAACGATAATCCCAAAAAAACAAAAATGGGTTCTAGATCATGCCCAAAATATAACATGACCGATTTGCCTATACGAAAGGCCATAAAGATCAATATTAACCCAAGCAAAAGGTTGGAAACCGTTCTTTTCTTATTAAAAAAACATAAATAGAAAGCAAAAAAAATACCGTGCAAGAGTCCCGCACCACTAGTTAGTATAAGAAGTATGTCTAAAAAGCTCAATCGAATATTTTTTCGAATTTAACCATTATCCTTTTTCTATGGTTCTATTTCCTTAATAAAAGAGACCAGGCCAATAAGGTCAACAAATTGACCGACCTTTCCTTGCATGGCTGCGATAATGCTATGCTTTGCTATTAGCACCCTATCAATTACCCTTTTTCCATCTTGTGATAGCTCCAGAACCTGCTCCTTTGCTTTTTCGGAGCCTTTTTGATGATAGGTCACCAATATATCCACTGCATGCTCCTCTGGGGTAATCTCTCTAAATTTTGGCCTATGCCCCATTTGTTTAACCATGGTTTCTGCAACAGACCAAACAGACCAAGGGTTTTGGCCCGTAACCAGGTTCTTGTCATGGCTAATTTTATCTAAATACATGTTCCCCGCATTAAAGCGTGCTCCTTGGTCCACCAGCTTATCCTCCAAAAGAAACGGGAAGATGGATGTCGCTTCTGGTATGAGCAATAATTCCTCGTCATTGGTAAAACCACTTACCGTTTTGTTCTTTAGTATGGATTCACCGTTGTCCAACACAACATTCACCAAAGCGGCCGGGCCATGGCACACTGCGCCAATAACTTTGTTGGATTGGTAATACTCCCGCACGATTGCTTGTATAGTTTTATTTTCAGGAAAATCGAACATAGCACCTTTACCGCCAACAAAGAAAACGGCCACATAACTTTCTGCTTCTACCTGATGTAATGGAATTGTATGGCCGGTTTTATATTGGGCGATGGAATCATTCATAAAGGCAAAATCATAGGATCCCATATCTTCATCATCGATTACCACAGGAGGTTCGCCGCCCAATGGGCTGGCAATATCCACCTCGTAACCATTGGCTTGGAACACATAATAAGCTCGGGCCAATTCTGTTAGTTCATAGCCTGTACTTTTTTCGCTGTCCCCCATTGTATAGGTACTTGTGACAACCGCTAAAATTTTGCCCCGTGGAGGCTGAATGTTTTCTGACACGTAGGGCAGTTGTTCTACCAATGTCATTTCTATTGCAGTATCTCTTAGGGGAAGTAAACTTTTAAACCATAGTCCAAAGGAAACGATTAAAATTAGGAAAGTGGCACAGGCAATGAGCACCCATTTAATAATTGGATATTTTTTTAACATGACGGTATTCTATTTTTTGATTCGAGTACAAATAAGGCCTCATTCTTGACAAAAGCATTGTGAATGATAATTCCGTCAGAATTAAAATGGGCGCATTAGTTTAAAAATCATGTGAGATACCTGCATGAGACGGGAGGGTATTATGCCTCATACTTCCCCTCGTTATAATCTGTACTTAAACCCTACCCTAACAATTTGGGTCTCAAAGAAGTTTTGGTATAATGCTGTAAATCCTTCATTTGTTAATCTTTGTTGAATACCAAACTTATTAAAGATATCACTAGCAGAAAATGTAAGTTCAGCTTTATTGCCCCATAAGCTTTTCCTTAACCCAAGGTCTACAGAGGACCTAGCCAGTTCCTCCCCTTGGGGAATATTCTTTTTGGAATAATAGACCCCTGTTAGTTGTATTGTAAAATCCTTGGGCAGATCAACTTCTGAAGTTAGTTTTCCTGTCCAAGCATTAGCCGATGACGCATCAATATAGAAAGGACGTTCAAACGGGAACAACAAGGTACCTTGATAAGCATCAATCTGGTTCTGCAACCAATTAAAGGTGCCAGAGACTTTCCATTGACTGGTAATATCTTGACTTGCCAATAGTTCCACACCTGTATTGGTAGCACTGCCTGTATTTTGGTAAATACGGTTCACAATATCATAATCTGGATTGGAATCATCAATGCTAAAAATACGCATGTACTGGTCTTGGGTCATTCTATGATAAACGGATGAAAATAAAGAGCCGTTGTCCCATGAATATTTATGGGCCAATTCAAAGGCATCCGTAAATTGTGGCCTTAAATAAGGATTACCCACTTTTAACAGTTCAGGGTCATCATATTTTGGAAAAACCCGTAGTTCTGGTTCTCCAGGGCGGTCAATACGACGGTTATAAAATATGGAAAATTTGTTATTGTCCCGTATCTTGTAGGTAAACCTAATACTTGGAAAAAGCTCAAAATAATCATAACTATCATTCTCGGGGTAATACCCGTTCACGGGGTCCACATCATAAAAAACCGAAGTTTCTTCTGCTCTTAAACCAGCTTCCACATCGTATTTCTCTTTTTCCAAAAGATAGTTGATATATCCAGCATACAGGTTTTCACCCCAGTCCGAAAAGGTTCCCAAATCTGGATATATAATAGATTGGTTTCCTGGCGTAATGGTATAATCCACAGGGAGTCTGCGAACACGAAGCTTTGCGCCCAATTCTAGTCGCCCCGATTGTAACGGCCGCACATAATCCGTAGAAAGACTTGTAGTGTTTTCTATGGCTTTAATATTGGTCATATCCCTACCTATACGGACAGCCGAGCTATCGTTTAAGGAATAGGTCTCATCTTCCAAACCTTGGGTATACTGTGCATTGGCACTTAGGGTATGCCCCGCTTGCTTAAAGGCATGCCTATAGTTTATGGCTGCATTAATGTAGCGGGTTACTTCCTCTTCCCGCCAAGTATAAAAGCGGTTTCTAGTGTTCGTGTTTAAATTAATAAAAGCAACTTGGGCGGTATCTATGTGTTTTTCCCGGTCATACAGTCCAGAAAACGTAAAACTATTTCTTTCGTCCAGTTCATAATCAATGCCTCCATTAATAATGGACCTAAATTGTTTTCTATTTTCCGGTACTTGGGAAATAATATTGCGACCATCATCATAATTTCTAGTCGTGAATTCATTATTTGGCAAAGCTTCTTGAAGAATGAATTCCGATTGTAAAAAGTAATTGGTCTTCTCCTTTTTATAATTCAGGTTTATGCTCGGAATCACTTTGGGATTGGCAGAAAAACTCCCCAAACTTGTCGGGGTGTCCTCTTTTCTTTTGCCCAAGGCACCCAATCCGAAAGAAAGCCCAACATCCCCATTGAGGCCGGTTTGTTTTTCTTTTTTATAAATAATGTTCACAATTCCGGCAAAACCATTGGCATCGTACTTTGCGGAAGGGTTATTGATGATTTCAATTTTCTCAATATTGGATGCGGGAATATTGGAAAGCCCTTTTTGATTCCCAAAACCTGTTAGACTGCTTTGCTTGCCATCTATTAGAACCACTACTTTATCACTACCCCGTAAAACTACTTTCCCATCTTGGTCAAAACTCACTCCGGGAAGTGTTTTCATGGCATCCAAGACGGAACCGCCAGACTGTGCAATGTTGTTGTCCAAGTTAAATGACTTCTTGTTTAAGTCGGCATTTGTGATTGCTTGCTCCCCTACCAGTTCCACTTCTTGGAGTGCTTCTGCACTTGGACTTAGCTCGATTTTTCCAAAATCAAAAATAGTGTTCAATCCACCTGCATTAAGAGTGCGTTCGGCAGTTTTAAAACCCAAGAATGAAAAATATAAGCGGTATTTGCCCAAAGGAAGTTGTAAAATTTCAAACCTTCCCTCTTCATTGGTAATGGCCCCACTCAATAGGATGTCATCATCAAATTGATGTATAGCAATATTGGCAAAGGACAAAGGTTCTGCCGTTTCCCCATCTATTAATTGTCCACTTATAGATACGGTTTCTTGGCCTATAAGAAGTAATGGGCTAATAAATAGTAATAGTGTAAGGAAAAATCGATGCATGCTATAGAAATGAATTTCTATCAAAAGTACATCTAAAATAGTTTAGGAATGGGAAAATTGGACAGTCCTAGTTCATATTTCTAATAGACAGGTTTTATAAAAGTAATTAAAGCATAATAGACTTTAATCAGTATAAAAAGGGTAGGGTTATTTTTCGTTGACTTCTACCAACTTATCATTTTCCCACTCACCACCTGCAACTAAATCCCCATCAGAAGCAAAAAAACTACCAACACCACTGCGTTTGTCCTGTTTCCATTCTCCTGCATATTTTTCACCATTGGGCCAATAATAAGTGCCAAACCCACTTCGTTTGTCATTTTTATAGGTGCCCACATAGTATTCACCATCTGGCCAGTAAAAAGTACCCTCTCCCTGTCTTTCGTTTTCTTTCCACTGACCTTCATAGCGACTGCCAGAGTCCAACAGCGCAATACCGAAGCCATTGGCTTTTCCATTTTTTACTTGACCCACGTAATGCAACTGGTTTCCTTTTTTGCTTTTAAACTTTAAGTACTCCCCAGATGACTTTTGCTTAAGTTGTTGCCTTACTTGTGCCAATTGCACCTGGGTCTTTTCCAATACAAAATTAATGGAATCATATTTTCGGGTTTCAGAAGGATATTCAGTTACCTTCTCCACCTCCTCATCCAAAAGCGGCTTTTCTTGTGCTTCTTTCTGCTCCTCAACCATTTTTTCCCCTAGCAATTTTTCAGCCAAAGCAATACGTAAGGGAATGGCCATTTTATTTTCTTTTTGCACATTTATGGATGTGCTGTACGATTCAATTGCTGCATTGTAATCCCCTTTTAACAAAATGGAATCCAATCGCGCCAATTCCTCATAATTGTTCAATCGTTCTACTAGGCCATCCTGTTGCTCCTTAACAAGTGCAAGTTGATTTTGTAGTGTATGTGATTTTGTGCTAAAAAAAAGGACGCCAGCCATGGCAATTGCAAGAGTTAAATAAAGAGATGCTTTTTTCATAAGTATATCGTACTAGCCCAATAACTACTTTACATACGGTCTAATCGTTCAAATGGATTTCGGGCAGTTTATTTTTTACCTTTCTAAAATCCGGGGAGTAATACATATGAAAACGAAGTGTCCATGCCTGTTTATAATATCCTCCATTGTAAAGGTCTTGTCCCTGGGAATACATAAGTCCGGCCGCAAAGGTTAATCGGGGTGTTGCTATATACCCAAAAGTAGTGGTTAAACGTAGGTCTTCCATGGGGCTTGCCACAACTTTTTTGCCGCTTTGCATAATTAGTTCGGCCTCTGGAGAAACATAAAACGTCTTGGGTTTTAATTTATGGTCGTTCAACGGAATCTTGGCCCTGAACATATAACGCCACCTATTTCTAAAAATATATTCACTGTTCTCTTCAAAACCTTGTGTCCATCTATGTTCAATCCTAATTCTATGATAAATCATAGCACTATAAAAAGGCATGGCAAATTGGTATTGATGCCAAATTCTCCATTCTGGAACCACATTCCTATCTTCGGAATCCTCATCTGTATTAAAATTAATGCGTACTACCCCTCCCAAACTAAAATTGGTCTTCTTGGAATAAATATACCCAATGGCATGCCTGTTGTAAATTTGTCCTATCTGACCTACAAATGGAGTGTCCTCAGTCTCCTGAAAACGAAAATGGGTTTGGGCATCCCAAAAAAAACGTTTTCCTATTCGGATATTTCCATAGGTATTCAACCACACTTTGGTCTTTGGGTCCTTATATTTGGAATACTCAGGGAGCACTACTTGTTCATCTTGCCCAGTAACGGTATTGGGAAGACCTACTAAGAATACGACCAGCCAAATAAAAATAGTGTATTTAGTGCTCATTCTTACCTTCTTTTGCCACGGATGGTTGGTGAAACAACTTTATGATTTCGTTGGGGTCCTTCTCTTTTCGAAGTTTGCGCTCCAATTTTTTAGTATCCTCCTCCCGTAGTTCAAGCATTCGTTCATTTATGAATTTGATAGCACTATCTAAATCCCCTACATTTTCACAAGTAAGTTGTGTCTTTGCTTCTTCTAGAAAATGGGGTATCAATATTTTAGAGTAGGCCGCCCCTATTCTTTTCTTGACTTCTTCTTCCATCACATTGGCCATAAAAGGGTTCCAAACAGCGTCTTGATATGCAGTGTTGATTTCTTCTGTCTTATCAGGAAGCGAAAGCAAAGTATTTGTTAGCATGGCGTATTGTGACAAACACTTTTGAATCTTGTTCCCGTAGGTCAACTTTTCTTCAGGATTTTCTATGGACGCATATTCGTTTAAATGGGAATCGGCCAAAGATTTGATGTTTAATAAAGTATGTTGATATGGAGCGGAAAACGTACTAGAGACTGAATCTATTTGGGCCACCAAGGATTCGTTTTGTTCTATAAGTCCTTGCTCTACTCCATTTAGCATCTGTAATTGTTCATGGTCTGTTAAGTGACTGGAAAGTTTTTCTGAAATTGCTTTCATGCTTAAGGTAGCATAGTTCGTTATTTGGTAGAGCGCATTAAGGTTGTTTCCTTTAAAATCAAAATCAGTCGCGTTTGGCAATTCAAATGTTCGTGTATTGCCATCAACTGGGACTTTAATATGGGTATTGGGTATTCCATTGGGCCACAATTGGTCAAGGAAATGGACTAGGTTTATGTATTCTATAATGCCCGCCTCTTTCAAGGCAATCAGTTTTTCTATGGGTATAATAAATTCCTCTGAAAATACTTGGATAGTATTATAATGGAACAAAACATCTTCGTTTGTCCGCTTAACTATATTTAGATGACCATTGCGCAAATGGGTGTTACGAATCTCCTTCGCAGATTTCAAATCACTATCAATTTTTTCAAGTACGGATATCTGTTCGGAGTCTAAAGGAAAATAGGGCACCTTTACTTTAAACTCAGGTTCAAAATTAGATGACCCCAATTGTGTTAATAGAGTGTCTATTTTTTGATAATAATCTATATTTTGTGATAGTAAGCCAAAAATGCCCTTTTTAAAATCTAGAGTACCTTCTGTAGATATGGTAGCCTTCAATACCTGAATATAGGCATCGTTCAAGGGTATCGTCTTAGTTTCATCATATTTATCCTTAAAGATGGGGATTACAGTTGGTGTCCCATCTTCAACACTTATGATTTTTCGTAGAAGTCCCTCCTCAAAGAACCAACTCTCATTAGTGTTTATATCATCTGTGCTATAGGCAGACCACTCATCATGTGCAAGCCCGTCCCTAAGAAAACGTCCGACCAAAGTATAGCTATCATTTTCTATGTGAAAATTTTGTTGGGGAACCCCTTCATTAAAAAGAAAACTGCTTTTAAAGAGAACTTTCTCTATTTCAGAGTTTTTAATCTGGCTCACTTGATAATCCCATGGACCTTCGGGCATTCCATTCTCCATGGCACCCTTTCCTTCTTCTTGCACACCGCTAATCAGGACTCTATATTCATAGTCCACTACATTGCTTTGGCTCCCAGATTGATACTCCCCAAATTGAAATACCCAAGGACCTGTGGCCTGGCCATTTTCAAAACCTCCCCTGAACAAAAAGGAGCTGTCCTCCTTATTTAATAAAGCGTTCAAATTGGATTGCTCTATTTCAAAAGTGCCATGGAGCACAGTATCATTTTCTACAATTTTGAAGGTGTAATTGGCAAGTCCCTCATACTTTCCTAGTTTTAATGGACTTTTGAACAAATAGGTCTCTTGTCCCAGCAAATTCTCAGAGATAAAAAAACTACAAAAAAAAGAAAGCAATAAAAAAAAGGATGAAATTCGAAACCGAATCATACGGTAAAAAAAGCTAGTCATAAATATAGTGTTACTTCTTTTACGAGAATAAAAGGCAGTTTGGATTTTAAAAATCCATTTTAATTTACAAGAAAATCTTGACCTTAATAAATATGATATGAAAGACTTTTTAAGGTTTATATCAATAGAACTGGCTATCCATGCCCTAAATTAAAGAACATATTCTTTTTATGTTTTTTTTAGTGGGACAAAAATTATTCTACATTAAAACTCCATACTTGCCCTATTGTTTGGCCTTCCTTATCGTCTTTTACAACAATTTTCCAATAATAAGCTGTTGAGGCAACTGCATCTATGTTATAACTTGTAGTTTCTTGATTCTCTGACACTAGGGTTGTAGGAGGGTTTTCCGTTCCAAAATAAACATCAAATGTTAGGGGGTCATCATCGGCATCACTTGCAGCCCACTCTAATTCTACCGTGCCTTGAGCTTTCGTTGCATTTAATAAGGGTTTTACCAATTCAGGAGCAAAGGGCAAATAGTTGTTTATACCTTCGCCTTCCGTGTAGAAATTAAATGTTTGGGAATAATCGCTTTCTGCATTTTCCGTATCTATTGCCTTCACCCTCCAATAGTAAGCAATTCCCTTTTCCAAGGTAAAGGTTTGGATAGTTGGTGTGCCGGTTGTTGTATGGGTTATTTCAGAAAATTGATTGTCCGTGGATACTTCAATTAGATAGGTGATTGTATCTCCATTACTATCGGTAGAGGCACTCCATTCAAAATCCAAGGTATTATCTATACAAAGCAAATTGTTTGTAGGATATACCAAGCTAGGCACTGTAGGGGCTTCATTTACCTCATCAGGTGTAGGTGGTGGGGGTGATTTATCAGTCTCACCTCCCTCTGAACTTGTACAAGACCACATACCAACAACCAATAAACTTATATATAAGAATTTCTTCATAACTCTACTGTTTTACAATTTTTAAGGTTATAGGCTCATGTAAATGTACTTTAGCCAAATAAACACCTTTAGGCAGATTTTCAATATCCAATTTTGCCCTTCCTCCAACAATGGAATAACTACGGCTTGAAATAAGCTGTGAATCAGTGGTAAATAAATCTATTGTTACCTCCGATTGAAAAATGGGTAATGATATTTCAAAAAAGTCTGTGGTTGGGTTAGGGTAGGCACTTATTATAATAGGGCCCTCAACCATCTGTGAAAAGATTCCCTCACATACTTTATCCGTTGCCACTTCTACAAAATCCCCTTGTTGTACATCTACAGAAATTTCCTTTAAATAGGTCTCCATTATTTTTTCACCATTTACCGACACGTAGTATGGGGCTGTTCCCTGCTCCATGGTAATAGCCATTTTCCCATTTTCCACTGTAGATTTTCCTGAAATATCGGCCGCTTCGGTCAACTCTAGGGCATAGCATTGCTCAAAAGCCTGTGAAGGAACGGTTATGCAAATATCATATGCTCCAGGAACCAAGTCAGACACAACTAGGGTATCTGTAAAATCATAATTGGTACCATTGATTGTAGCTACATAATCATAAATCTCTATAGCTGTAATTTTAATTTGGGCATTATCTTGGTCTGGACAGGTTTCGGCAATACTTTCAATAGCGAAGTTATTGGCAAACGAAATTAGGCACCCCTTATCGTTTACAATTCCACCTATTGGAGTGTTTAAACATTCATCCAAATGGTCCATAACACCGTCGCTGTCATTATCTGCATTACAGTTAACATTCTTCCCACCATCAATAATGGTCCAGCCATAGTTGTCAATAAGATATTGTTTGGAAACTTCTCCATCACAATATTCAATACCAACAGCTCCTAATTGAACACCATTTTGTACTAATGTTGATTGACTCCAGGCAACTAATAGTCTATCATAGTTTTCCGTGGCCAATCCAGAATCGTCAAACATAGAAAACATTTCAGTAGTATTTGATATATCCCAATTACTAATGTCCTGATTAAATGATGTTGCGCCTTTAAATATAGAACCCATGTTTTGCACTAATCCTACATTCCAGCTGCTAATATTTTGATTAAATACCTTATTATCAACAAACATTCCATACATAGAGGTAACTGCACTAGTATTCCAACCACTTATATCTTGGTTAAACGCAGAAGCCCGAAACAAGCCATTCATGTTAGTAACATTACTTACATTCCAATTATTTATATCCTGATTAAATGAGCTAGCGTTATAAAATAATGACTCCATATTTGTTACATTCCCCACATTCCAACTACCAATATCTTGATTAAATGAATTGGCCACTTGAAACATCCTTGACATATTAACAACATTACTTACATCCCAATTATTTAAGGGTTGATTAAACAAAGTAGCCCTAGAGAATAACTGTTGCATATTTTCAACAGAAGAAGTGTCCCAATCATTTATGCTGGAATTAAAAATCAAAGAACTTGTTTCGCCAAACATAGTATTTAAAGATGTTACACCTGATAGGTCAGGAGCATCTATGGCAATCACATCCAAATTATTGCATCCATAAAATGCAAACTCCATTGAATTCCATTTATTGGTTCCCCACTGGTCAACAGATACTATTTTAGACCTATCACCTTGGTTATAAAAAAATATTCTAGGGAAATTTCCTGTTATTGAAATAGTATATGTTCCGCTAAAACCGTATGTATGGGTAATATCACCTACAACTTCTGAAGTTGATGTTCCATCGCCCCAATCTACGGCATAATTGTAGCTTTCACCAGGATAGGTAGGTATTGTTATTTGATTGTCTTCCGAAGCTCCCGGATTATCAGTTTTCCATGTTGTAATAAAAAACGAAGAATCCAAACAATTCTTACCCGCATCATCAAAACTCCAAAAGTAATTGTCAATCAAGTACTGTTTTGCTCCTTCTCCATGGCAATAAGAACTGGTGCCAGCGCTAAGATGAACCCCTATCTTTAAAGTTGGTAATTGGGCCCAACCAATAAGAGTTTTATCATAATTGGTTGTTGAAAGACCGGTTGAGTCAAACATCAAATTCATATTGACAACATTTTGAATGTCCCAATTTCCAAGGTTTTGATCGAAAGATTCCGCTTCATCAAACATCCACATCATATTGGTAACATTACCAACATCCCAAAGAGAAATATCTTGATTAAACATATATGCCCTGTGGAACATTCCAACCATGCTTGTTACGTTGCCAACATTCCATTTACCAATATCAGTATTAAATGAAATAGCAGTGTTGAACATATTTTCCATGGCTAACACGTTGGAAACATCCCATGATGAAATATCTTGATTAAAATTATCCGTATTGTGAAACATGGAAGCCATGTCCGTCACATTTGAAACATCCCAAGTAGATATATCTTGATTAAATACTTTATTTCCATTAAACATACCGCCCATATCTTCCACACTACTTACATCCCAATTTCCAATGTTTCCATTAAAATTACTACCGGCAAACATTCCTTCCATATCCTTTACATTACTAACATTCCAGTTTCCAATGTTCTGATTAAATGATAGAGCATGTCCAAACATAGATGACATATTATCAACATTTCCCATATCCCAATTAGAAATGTCTTGATTAAAATTCTCTGCGTAAGCAAACATAGATGACGCATTACTTATATTGGACATGTCCCACTGGGCAAAGCTTGTATTTCCTACTAAAGAAATACAATTAGAAAACATACCAGAGGCGGATACCGTTTCAGAAAAATCAGGAATATCTTCGGCCACAACATCTAAATTAGAGCAGCCAGCAAAGGAAGAAGCTGCAAATTGCCATTTATTTGTCCCCCATTGATTTACCTCAATTATTTTTTCCGGATCTACAGAATCGCCAAAGTTTATCCAAGGAAAATTGCCAGAAATTGCCACGGTATATGTTCCAGGAGTATCATAAGTGTGCATATGATCACCTGTTAAACCTATATCAGATGTTCCATCTCCCCAATCTACTGAGTAATTGTATACAATGCCATATTCCGCAGCTGTTGGGATTGTAATTTGATTATCGTCTGATGCCCCATTATTATCTGTTTTCCAGGTAGTTATAAAATAGGTGTTAGAACAATCCTTACCAGCATCATTAATTGTCCAACCATAATCCTCTATCAGTTTTTGCCTGGCATCCTCGGATAAGCAATATTCACTGTTTCCTGCATTAAAGATTATATTGGATTGAAGGCTTGGCAAACTACTCCAGCCTTTCAAAAGACTATCATAATTTATAGTAGATAATTCAACCCCCTCAAACATCGAAGACATATCCACAACTTTGGAAATATTCCAATCTCCTATATCTTGGTTGAAAGATGTTGCGTCCTTAAACATTTCGTGCATGTTGGTAACATTCTCAACATTCCATTTAGCTATATTCTGATTAAAGGAGGATGCTCCTAAAAACATACTTCCCATATTGGTAATATTACTAGTATTCCAATTACTAAGGTCTCTATTAAATCCCTTTGCTTCATAAAATACACCAATCATATTAGTAACATTTCCAACATCCCAAACCCCCACATCTTGATTAAATATATTGGTCCGAGCAAAAATGGAGTTCATGTCTGTTACATTCGAAACATTCCAAAGTGTAATATCCTGATTAAACGAAGTCGCACCAGAAAACATTGAACTTATATTATTGGCACTTGACATGTCCCAATTTCCAATATTCTGATCAAAAGAGGTGCAGTTATAAAACATTGCTTCAAAATATGTTACATTACTAACATCCCAACTACTTATATCTTGATTAAAAGAAGTGGCTCCACCAAACATAGAGCCCATTTGAGTTACGCTAGATACGTTCCAATTGCTTATGTCCTTATTAAAAGAAGTGGCTCCTTTAAATGTTACACTCAAAGATTTTACTTTACCTAAGTCCCAACCACCTATATCTTTGTTAAAAAGGGAGGCATTATTAAAAACACCCGTTAAGTCGACAACATTTGATATGTCCCAACCACTTATGTCTTGATTAAATAAATGGCAGTCACCAAACAAAAAACCCAAGCTACTTACCCCAGAGGTGTCCCAATCTCCTATTGAGGGGTTTAAAACCAGTGAAGAACAATGCCTAAACATTGAATTTATGCGGTAGACATTTGACAAATCTGGAATATCCGTTGCCAAAACATCGAGATTAGAACATCCAGCAAATGCCTGTTCCATGGATTTCCATTGGTTGGTACCCCACTGGTTAATAACAACTAATTTTTCCCTATCATTCTTTGATTCATATGGTAGTGAATTAAAATAAATTCTGGGAAATTCTCCTGAAATAGAAACTTGATATGTACCAGGTTCCAAATAAGTATGCATTGCATCCCCAGTAAAATTAGACTCTATAATTCCATCTCCCCAATCTACTGTATAATCATATATTTCACCGGGATAAGTTGGTATTATAATTTGATTGTCTTCAGAACTTCCAGGGTTATCTGTTTTCCAAGTGGTTATAAAAGCTGAGGAGTTTTGGCAATTTTTACCGGCATCATCTATAATCCAACCATAGGTATCCACTAGATTTTGCCTGGCAGTTTCACCATCACAATACTCAATTCCACTAGCTCCTAATTGAACTCCACTTTGTAGCAATGGCAAATTACCCCATCCTTTTAAAATTTTATCGTAATTGTATGGAGAAAGACCAGAACCATCGAACATGCCATCCATGTTTTCCACTTTTCCTATGTTCCAATTTTCTAAATTTTGGTTGAAAGAAGTTGCATTTTCGAACATTCTATCTAGGTATCGAATATTACTGACATCCCAATTCTCTATAGGTTGATTAAACTGTGTAGCTCCAGAAAACATACTAGGTGCTGACATCGTTATATAACTTAAATCCCATGAAGCCATACTTTCATTACCCTTGAGTGATGTACACCCATAAAACATATAGGAGAGGTGAATATCTTTAGAAAAATCTGGAATATCTGTTGCCAACACATCCAAATTTGAACAACCTGCAAAAGCAAAAGACATAGATATCCATCGATTAGTTCCCCATTGATCTATGGAAATAATTTTATCAGTATCTGAGGTATTTTTAGGAAATTGATAAGTGTAATCTTCACCGCTATTATTAAAATAAATATGTGGAAATCTACCTGATATGGACACTTGATAGGTGCCAGGCTCAGCATAGGTATGCGTAATATCTTCTGTAATACCCGTATCACTGGTACCATCACCCCAATCTACATTGTAATTATATATTTCTCTCGGATTTGTCGGTATGGTAATCTGATTATCTTCCGAGGGACCTGGATTATCCGTTTTCCATGTAGTAACAAAGGGACGGTACTCTTCACAGTTTTCACCTTGGTCCACAATAGACCAATTATATGTTGAAATTAAAAGTTCCCGGGCATCTTTTGCTAAACAATACTGCACATCTTTTGCCCCTAATTGTGTTCCATTTTGCAAGGATGGCAGTTGACTCCAAGCAATCAATATGTTATCATAATTTTCTCTTGACAAATCATTATCGTCAAATATGTTCGACATATCGGTTACATTTCCAATGTTCCATGAAGATATATCTTGATTAAAACTACATTGGCTCAACATATGCCTCATAGAGGTAACATTGCTGACATCCCAGTTGGAAATATCTTGGTCAAAATAGGTGCTGTTGAACATAAAGTCCATATTAGTAACACTACTTACATTCCATCCTGTAACATCTTTGTTAAAATTTGAAGATCCAAACATACCCGTCATATTGGTTACATTGCTTACATCCCAAGTGCTAATATCAAAATTGAAAGGACTGCTAAAAAACATATAAGACATATTCTTTACATTGCTTACATTCCATTGGGATATATCCTGATAAAAAGAAGATTTATCAAACATATTAGACATATCCGTAATGGTACTTACATCCCAATCATTGAAATTTTCAATGCCATTGAAATTAGGGAATTCACGATTGCCTGAATTATCGAAAGCATAAATGCAATAGAAAAACATTCTTCTTAAACTTGTAACATTGGATAGGTCTGGGATATCATTGGCCGCCACCGATAAATTGCTACATCCTGCAAAAGCAGATTCCATAGAAGCCCATTGATTACTGCCCCATTGGTTAATGGTGAGAATTTTATCTTTATCACCTGTTTCGTTAAAAAATATTCTTGGAAAGGTTCCGCTAATGGAAACATAATACGTACCCGGCTCTATATATGTGTGGGTAATGTCCCCAGAAACATTGCTATCGACATTGCCATCACCCCAATCAACCAAATAGTCATAAGTTTCCCCAGAGAATGTTGGTATTGTAATTTGGTTGTCTGCCGAAGTTCCAGGATTATCTGTTTTCCATTTCGTCACAAATTGATTTGGCAAAAAACAAACTTCCCCTCCATCAGTAATAATCCAACCATGATTGTTGATCAAATCTTCTTTGCCAGCCTTACCGTCACAATATTCACTGTTTCCTGCATTAAAAAATACGTTATCCTGAATTTGTGGTAAGGTTGACCAAGCGGTTAAAATGTTGTCATATATATTCTTGGACATTCCTATTTCCAAAAACATATCGTCCATACTAGTGACATTGGTAATGTTCCATAAAGAAACGTCCTGTTTAAAGGTATCCGCACGGTGGAACATATTATCCATCAAGGTTACTTTACTAACGTCCCAATTACTTAAATCTTGGTTAAAGGAATACGCATATTGGAACATTCTTGTCATATCCGTTACAGAAGATACATCCCAATTGTTGAGAGGACGGTTGAAAGAAGTGGCCCCATTAAACATACCAGACATATTGGTTACTTTGCTAACATTCCATGAAGAAATATCTTCTCTAAAACCAAAAGCGTAATAAAACATGTTGGACGTGTTCGTCACATTGGACATGTCCCAAGCATTCAATGGTTGGTTAAAGGATTCTGCTTTTCGAAACATTGACCCCATATTGGTGACCTGACTTACATCCCAGTTGGAAATGTTTTGATTGAAGGCCATTGCACCATCAAACATTAAAGACATATCTGTAACACTAGATACATCCCAGCTTCCTAATGGTTGGTTGAACGCTTTAGAATTTGAAAACATCCAGCCCATTTGGGTTACATTGGCAACATTCCAATTCTCAATATTCTGATTAAAAGAGTCCGTTCCTGCAAACATTGCCCACATAATTTTTACATTACTTACATCCCAATTTCCTATATCTTGATTAAAAGAAGAGGCATTAAAAAACATTGCGGGCATATTTTCTACATTGCTTACATCCCAGTTTCCAATTGGAGCATTAAAATTGGTACACGAATTGAACATGCTATCCATATTTGATATGGTTGAAACATTCCAATTATTGAAAGCAGAAGTTCCCACTAGCATAAAACATCCACTAAACATTTGGTTTGTTGAAGTGACTTTGGAAAGGTTGGGACTATCATTTGCCAAAACATCTAAATTTTTACAACCACTAAATGCCTCTTGGGCCGCAACCCATTCAATATCCCCCCATTGATCGACGGATATTATCTTTTCATTATCACCCCAATTCTTAAAATAAAAACCTGGGAAGTTCCCAGTAATTTCTATAGTATAAGTACCTGGATTGGTATACGTATGGCTTAAATTAGAGCTATTGGCATATGTGTTACTTGTACCATCTCCCCAATTAATAATTACTTCGCCAAAATTTCCATAATAGGATGGAATGGTAATTTGGTTGTCTGCCGAAGTTCCAGGATTATCTGTTTTCCAAGTGGTTATAAATTCTGTCTGGGCATTGGCAAATAAAGAAATAAGGCCAAAAAAAAGAATTGGAATAATTTTTTTCATGGTATATGATTGGTTGGGTATAAGTGTTTAAATCTAAACATTTAAAATAACAAAAGTTTATTTTTCACGATAAGCTGTAAAAAAAAACTTTCAACTCCAGACAATACCCAACCTAGCAATAATCTGTGGCAAAAACCATTTGTTTTAGAAATTGTACTTTAGATATGGATAGCTCCCCCTCACATATATACAGTATTGATGAAAAATAAATCCATCAACAAAATTGTAGCCATTACCACAATGGCACTAGCTGTTTCTTTGGTTCAAGGGCAAGACTATTTGGACCTGGTAAGTATTTCCTATTTCAACACGCCATCCAATAGTTTTAAAAATAGCCAACAATCTACGCAATTGCAGCAATTGGATATGCAATTGGACTTTCCCATAGTAGCCAATGAAAAAATGGTATTTCTTACTGGTTTTTCTTCTCAAGCCAACACACTATTATTGAATCCTGATAATGAATCTGAAAGCACGATTGGATTTATGGCCGTGGAAATGGGAATAAATCTAGTACATTCAGAAAAAATATCTGGCACCTATTTGGTCATTCCAAAATTAGCTTCCGATTTTGGCTCTATTAATAAAAAAGATTTTCAGCTTGGATTTCTAGGGTTGATCAATCTGAAGAAAACTGAACATTTAAGCTACAAATTTGGTCTCTATGTAAATACGGAGAAGTTTGGACTTTTCCTAGTTCCCTTGCTAGGTTCCTATTATAAGAGCCCCAACAACAAACTTGAAGTAAATGCCATTTTACCAGCTTCGGTAGATGTAAATTACAAAATCACACCTACTATATGGGCGGGAATCTATTTTGAAAGTCTTTCCGGTAGCTATTATCTTAACAACAACCATGTAAACAGTAGCAACCAATATGTAAACAAGTCGTCGAATGAGCTTTATCTTTATTTAGGTATTCCATTGACAAAGTCACTCATTCTAAAACCTAAACTTGGTCATAGTATTGGAAGAGCCTACAGAACATTTGATGTAAATGACAAAGTATCCTTTTCCCTAAGTTCAATTTATTTTGGTGACAATAGAACCCAATTAAACCAAGATTTTAAAGATGGCCCAATAGTAGAATTGGAACTTGTCTATAGATTTCACTTCAAAAAATAGAACTCTTTTCCTGTTTATTTAAATGATTATTTTCCATTGCGTAAAATTCACATACATTCCTTACTTTTAAGCAACTTAAAATTTAACTAATAAACATGAAAAAATCATTTTTAAAATTTCCCTTAAAATTAATACTGGCGGTATTGGTATTGGGAAGCTCATTCTCTGCCATTGCCCAAGAAAAATTGGGTGGATTGGCCCTTTATACTGTTCGTGATGCTATGGGCAAAGATGCCAAAGGAACTTTGCAAGCTGTTGCCGATGCCGGTTATAAAAATATTGAAGCTGCCGGATATGAGAACGGAACGTATTATTCCATGTCTCCAACGGCTTTTAAGGCCATGCTGAAAGAATTAAAGCTAAAACCAATGAGCACACACCAGTCTTCCATAACATTGGATAAGGCCGATGTCATGTTTGCAGATGCAAAAGCTGCTGGTTTTAAATATTTTGTAGTGCCCGTACCTCCTATGGGGTATTTTAAATACTACCAAGAAACACAAAGCATGGGAATGACATGCAGCAATGAAGAATTAGCTACTATTCTTACCACTTTGGGGAAAAAGGCTAAAACATACGGACTTAAATTATTGTACCACAATCATGATTTTGAGTTTAAAAAAGATAAGGATGGCATTGTACCCATAGAGTATTTATTGGAGAACACCGACCCCAAATATGTGAATTTTCAAATGGATTTATTTTGGGTGACCAAAGCAGGTGCAGACCCAGTTGATTACTTTAATAAATACCCAAAACGTTTTAAAAGCTGGCATGTTAAGGACATGGATGACGAAGGTAGATTTGCACCAGTGGGCAACGGAAACATTGATTTTGAAAAAATCCTTGCCAATAAAAAACTTTCTGGCATGAAATATTATATGGTGGAACAGGACAGGACTTTTAATATGGAACCCTTGGAAGCTATAAAAGTGAGTAGAAAAGCCCTTAAGCAAATAGGATTTAAATAGTATTTTTTTAAGTCATAGTAAAGGGGGAAAACCAAATGGTTTTTCCCCTTTATTTTTAGAGCATCTAGAATAAAACTCAGTCTTTAGTTTTCGCCTATATCATCCAATAGTTCATACCCCTGGTTGATTCCTTTTTCAATTGCTGGCACGCCATGTTTCATCCATACTGGTTTGGGTGCCGCTTTTAAGTAGTGGTCAAAAAACTGTGCCATACGTAAATTAAAATCTTTTCTATTCTGGAATTTTAAAGGCCAATGGGGTTCCCCATTGTAATTTAGGAACCATGAGGGTTTCCCCAAACGTCTTAGGCTAACAAAAAATTCAATTCCTTGGTACCAAGGCACATGACCATCGGCATCATTGTGCATCACCAAAAGCGGGGTGTTTATTTTATCTATATTAAAAATGGGTGAGTTTTCTATATACCTTGCTGGATATTCCCATGGGGTGCCCCCTAACCTGCTCTGGGTATGTTCATATTGAAATTGCCTGCTGAGACCTGTCCCCCATCTTATGCCACCATAGGCACTGATCATATTTGGTACGGGAGCACCAGATTCGGCCGCCTTAAAAATATCGGTCTTGGTCACCAAATATGCTATTTGATATCCTCCCCAACTATGCCCTTGCACCCCAATATTATCTTTGTCCACAAAGCCCTTTTCCAGCAATGAGGTAATTCCAGGAATAACACAATTTAAGGCACTTTCCCCTGGATATCCTATTCTATAATGAACATCGGGATTAAAAATGAGATAGCCCCTGCTTGTATAAAAACTATAATTGATTGTGGAACGTCCAAAAGAAGGGGCCCTATGTCTAAAAAGTCCGTTAGAGCTTTTTTCATAGAAATTCACAATCATTGGGTATTTTTTGTTAGGGTCAAAATTTTCGGGTTTTATGAGCATCCCCGTAAGTTCTTTTCCATCTAGGGAGGTCCATTTCACCAATTCAGATGTGCCCCAATTGTATTCCTTTTGCTGTGGATTGGCATCGCTTACCACTATCTGTTTCTTAAAGTTTAAATTAGAAATTCTAATATTGGGGAATTCCTGAAAGGACTGTCTTGTGAAAATAACATGTTCTCCCATTTGTGCCTTTATTGGCCTAGAATAGCTATACGGACCCGATACCAATTGCTTTCCTTTAGTGGTCTTTGGATTATATTCATAATATCCAGAATGTTTAGAGGTTTCATCAAAGGTTGTGAACAGCCATTTTTCATTCGTATCCATAAACCGTTTTTCATCATCTAACTGCACATAACGGTAGGTAACTTTATTGGCCCTTCCTTCCGTTAATTTTTCACTAGACCCTGTATCTGGGTCGAACTTCCAAATATCATATCGATCATAAATTAAAAGAGCCTTGTCTTTTTCTGTCCAACCTGCTACACTATAAGAACTGGGATGTCTTGGTGAGTCGTTCAATTCATTATAAAAAAGCTTTCCTTTGGTCAAATCAATACGTTTTCCAGATGCTACTCCATAGGCAAACCAGGTACTGTCAACGGGACTATAGCCATAGGCATATTTACCCTCAGGGCTTAGGCGAACGGCACCACCTAATGCTGTGAGCACCTTTTTGGTTTCTCCCGTAGCCACATTGACCAGGGCATAATCACTAGATCGCATTCCTGTCCATTGACTTTCCAACTGATAGGGTTTTGGATTATTGACCAAGGCATAAGGTGCATTCCCCTCATTGCCCAATCGCACATTTGGATATTCCTTAGATCCCAATTGTACTAGTTTACCGTCCTTTAAATGAATAACCGTTTCGTATGCTTTTTCTTGATCTCTTTTAAGCTGTAACTCTTGTACTGTATATAAACGTGGTTCATCATAGGTCCAAACTTCTACATTTACGATTTCATCGTCGTTCAATAAGGTGTCCTGGACAATAGCCGGAGTTGCCAATCCAAAGTACACTTTTGTCTCATCCTTGGAAAAGATAATGGCACCATCTGGCGAAACCCTGTACCCCTTTGGGCTGGACACGCCATCCAACAGTTTTTCTGCCAAGGAAGCACCCTTCTGCCAGAGAAACAGTTCATTGGGTCGTACATAGGCCTTGGTAGTGTCATTATCTACCACAAAGCCCAATCTTTCACCAGATTCACTAAAACTTAATTGATAATACTTGGATTTTTCTGCCTCATAAACCTGTGAAAGTTGGTCGTTTTCAAAATCAAACACATAAACCCCTGCCTTCATAATACTATCCGTGCCTGTAGTTACAAAGGAAAGCTGCCTTCCTTCTTTTGCAAAGATGTAGTCCGTTACAAATTTTATGGTATCTTCTTTTTTGGACAATAAATTTCTTACAACCAAATGATACCCATTGTCTTTATCTACTTTTTTTGACTTTTTCTTCTTTTTATCTTTCTTTTCTTCTTTTTCAATTTCTTTATCACTATTCTTTGTGGTGTCCTTTTTAGCACTAATTTCTTCAAGTTGATACGCTATATGACTGGACCATTTTTCTGGAACTTTGTATGACTTTATGTTTCCTATCTTCACCAGAGAACCATCATTTAAATTGTAAATTCCAAGGGAGTCTTTTGGTAGCCTATCCTTTTTAACTTTTCTTCTTTTCATATCAGAAACAGAATCTTTCCAAGCTTTTATGGTAAACAAGGCGAAGTCTGAATGATAGGTGAATTTACCCTTCTCCCCTCTTTCATGCTCAAAAACAAGATTGGATTTAGCGTTTTTAATTTTTAAGTGGCTGTCCTTTTCCCCCTTTTCCAGGGAATACATAACAAAATTTCCATCATTGGAAATGGACCTGTTTTTAATGGTTTTCCACAAATCAACATCTGCATGGTCCAAAATCTTTTTTTGGGAAAAAGCACTAATTGAAAGTGAAATTAAAAATGTAGAAATTATATATTTCATTATATAGTTGGGATTAGTTGGTCTTTGTTTTGTTAAAATAGTTAAACTAAAAAAGGATTGGGTGACTTAGGCCAGTTCCTTAATCACCTTAAGCGCCCTATCAATTTCTTCTTTGGAATTATAAATATGAACCGAATGTCTCAACATCTCGGCACCAACCGAACGGGGTTGTAGTTTTTCCTTTTCCCACATTGTTTTTTGCAGATCTGGTCCCGAAATTCCTTTTACACTATAGGTGGTTATTCCAGCAGCCAGTTCTTCATTGCTAGAAGAATGTAAGGTTACATGTTCCATTTTCTTTAGTCCGTCTCGTAAATAAGTGCCCAATTCCTTTATCCTCCCCAACCATCTCTCTTGGCCTATGGTATTATAGAAATCTACCGCTGCCCCAAAACCTGCCAATAAAGCGGCATTTCCAGTTCCAGTTTGCATTAATCGAAACCCATGATCTTCTTGGTTGTCCCAATTATAGCTGGCAATAGTGGTCCATATATCGCCTACCACATCTTTATTCACATATAAAATACCACTTCCTGCCGGTGCCAGCATCCATTTATGAAGACTGGAGTAATAGGCATCACATCCTATATCCTTAACATCTACTTTAACCTGACCTACGCATTGCGCACCATCCAATACGGTAAAAATTCCGCGCTTTCTGGCTTCTGAACATATTTCCTTAACAGGCATTACCGTACCATATCCAGAAATAATATGGGGAATGGCAATTACCTTGGTTTTCCGGGTTACTTCTTTAAAGATTGCATCAATAATTTCTTTTGGGTCATTGGCCGGGACAGGCATAGTAGCTTGTTTGTATATACATCCCTTTCTTTTTGCCAACAATTGCCATGCTCCAAAACCACCACCATGCTCTTGGTTGGTATTCAATAACTCATCCCCCTTTTTTAAATTGAGTCCCATGCCCACATAGTTCATTCCAAAAGTGGCATTTTGGGTAAGGGATATTTCCTTAAAATCACAGTTGATAATGCTTCCCAATTTTGTCCTAAGTTCTTCACATGGAAAATACCCACTTAAAAGTACGGGGCCAGAACCATTTTTATAATCCACTGTGGCGGCCTGTTCTCCCCAATGCAGCATATGATTGATCATGGTATCCAAAACATAACCAGATGAAGGTCCCATGGTGCCATTATTAAAGTAGGTCATTCCCTCTTTCAAGGGAAACTGCTTACGAACCATCTTCCAATAAGCTTCCCCTTCCGTTGTAGTTGTATTCAGTTCTTTTAAAGACCAATCCTTTTTGGTATCAAAAGATAAAAAGGGCATGGACAAGGCGGCAAGTGAGCCGGTTTTTAGGAAAGATCTACGTGGATTCATAAACTCTGCATTTTAGATTGTGTTAAATTTACAGAATAACTTAAAAATTATGGGTTAGATATCCCTAATTATTGAATGTCTTTTTCGCAAAATTGATATTAAAACCAAGGGTTTTAGAAGAACCAAGAAGAGTTTACTATGTTACGTCCTTTTCTGAAACAGCATACACAAAGACTTCTTTAAGTTTACCCCTTAGGGAAAGACTTCCCAATTCATTAAAGATAAAGCCGGAACCATTTAATTGATTTTTTAGTTTATCAGAAATCAATAGTTCTTGTTTGTGTTCGTTGCATTTACTTTGAATCCTTGCAGCAGTATTGATGGTGTCACCATGATAGGCAATCTCCTTTTTGTACTTGCCAACCTCTGTCACCGTAACAATACCAGAATGCAGTCCTGCCTTAAAAAAAGGCGCACAATTGTATTTACTTTTATAGGCTTCCCTTTTTTTTGCCAACTGCTTTTTAAAATTATAATAGGCGTTGATACAGTTTTGATTTCTTAACCCAGCCTTTAAATTCCAGGTCAATATTACTTCGTCTCCCACATATTGATACACTTCCGCCTCATTTTCCAAGACCACACCCAAATCATTAAAACACTCTTGGATCATTTTACTATATGTTATATGGCCCAATTTTTCTGCATGGGTGGTAGAGGACTGTAAATCCAAAAACATAAAAATACGTTCCTCTTCCCTAGGGGTGTAAAACTTACCCGATAAAACCTTTCCAAGGTTTTTCTCCCCAATGAGCAAGCTTATCTGTCGAAAAACAAACATAAAAATATCTACACAGAGAATATAAAAATAAATGGCCGGGCTTCCTGGTTCTAGTACAAAGGCAATAAAACCTTTGGTTTCACCAAAAAATGTGGTGACCATGAGGTAGGAAACAAAAATGAGAAGGGATAAAAACAAAAAAGCAAAAACCACCCTAACCAGTAGTAGCTTAGCTATGGATATTTGCTTGTAAATACGTTCTTCCGTAAGGATCTGGGTATATCCAGAAATGCTTCCAAATAGGAGACCAAATAGTATGGAAACCAAAATAGTTTCCCAGAACTCAAAGGCAACAGAGCTTTTTTCAATGGTTCCTACTCCCCGTACTATGCTTAGAAAAAGAAATGCTAGCGTCCAACCCAGAACATAGTGTAAAATAATCTTCCATCTATATTTGGTTTTGAACTTCATAGAAACTAAGCTACACAAAAAGTAGTAAAAGCGTAAGAACAATTCCTCCCAATGTATAATACAGTCCTTTTTTAAAGGTGTCCGATTTTGGTAAAAACATAAAAAAGGCAGAAACCACAAAGAACAATAAGGAGACCCCAAAGAAAATATTAAGCCAAAACAACGGACTATTGGTAGTTGCCTTGTGTACTTTGGTCATCTTGTTCAGGACAAAAGGAAGTTCTTTGGAAGTATACGTGGCCATCCCTGTGGCATTGTTATATTCCCCATTGGAAAAATAAAAAACATCCCCTTCTTTTTTGGTGATTTTTAGGTTTCTATTGTGCACTGCCCTTCCCAATTCATCAATAGCCATATTTGGTGCCAATTTTTCTTCCACTAATTTTTCCTGTTTCAAAAAATCCGTGTTCCTAAAGATGAGAACAATCCCACTCAAAGCGTACATCGCCATGATTCCTGCTAAGAAAAAACCCAAATAGCGGTGGAAAATTCTCATATAAAAACTTGTTGATTTTTTTGCTCTTGCACTCATATTAAAATTACTTTTCTTTGGATTTAATTTATATATCTATTCAACTGCAATACTAAGAATATCTTTTATAAATAGCTGGTGATTAGGCAGCATTTATATATTTGTTGAAAATTAAAAAGTGCATCCTAGAAATCTTCACAACAAAACTTATGATTTTAAAAAGCTGATCAATGGCCATGCACCACTACAAGATTTTGTTTTTACCAATAGTTACGGTACAGAAACTATTGATTTTGGAAATCCAAAGGCCGTTTTAGCTTTAAACAAGGCCATACTATTAAGTGATTATAAACTAACGGATTGGGAGTTGCCAGAAGGCTACCTATGCCCTCCTATTCCAGGAAGGGCAGATTACATTCATCATATTGCGGATGTTCTAAAAAATGAAGGGATGACAGAACCCGTTAAAGGTTTGGATATTGGTGTTGGGGCCAACTGCATCTACCCCCTTTTGGGAGCACAGATTTACGATTGGAATATGGTTGGAGCAGATATTGATCAGACCGCAGTCGTTTCAGCAAGAAACAACGTAGGTTTAAACCATGAATTAATAAACAAAATTGAGATAAGGCACCAACCCAATAATGCCGATATTTTTAATGGAATTATACAACCCAAGGAATACTTTCACTTTACCTTATGTAACCCCCCTTTTCATGCCTCAAAAGAAGAAGCTAGCAAAGGTTCACTACAGAAACTAAAGAATTTAAAAGGTTCTAGTGCCCTAGAACTAAATTTTGGCGGACAAGCCAACGAACTGTGGTGCAATGGTGGGGAAGCCCTGTTTATTAAACGCATGATCAAACAAAGCGTAGCATTTGCCAAACAAGTGGGCTTTTTTACGTGTTTGGTCTCAAAAAGTGATAATCTTCCTAAAATTAAAAAGCAGCTCAATAAACTAAAAGCCTCCTACTCCATTATTCCCATGGAGCAAGGCAATAAGAAAAGTAGGATTGTGGTCTGGACGTTTAAATGAATCCTGTTTAATTTAAGCAGGAACCAAATCCTTCTTGGATTTTCTATACAGGTATGAATTAAAAATACTTCTTCTGGCAAAACGGTATTGCTTTGGAGAACTATTAAATTTTATAAATACATTCCTGTTTACCCCAAAGTATTCATAGGTAGTACCATCTAAAAAAGTAACTTCCAATAGCAATCCTTTGTGTTGGTAATCTGCGATACCAGATTCCGAAATAGTTTTATTGTATTCTTCCAGGTTGGCAGCTTTTGTCTCGGGAGCTATACTTACCAAAAAATGATACGCATCTATAATCTCCCTACTTTTAAGTTCTGCCTCTTCCTTTTTGGCATCTCCCTCCAAGAACTTATCTGGATGCCATTGTTTTACCAAACCTCTATAGGTTGTTTTTAAGGTTTTAAGGTCTATTTCCTTTTCTATGGAAAATAACTTCTTGTATTGGTTAATACGTTTCATATGCCAGGGTTTTAAAAACCAGCCGCGAAATTACACTTTTTCTTTTGATAGTTGTATAAAATTCAACGTATTACGGCAATAAAGTTTAAGTAGGGCCTATATATTGATTCCTTTATTAATTCATTACTTTTATAAGGGATATATAGATACCGTTACTAATATCCGTACGTTAGGTGTCATTTGAAAAAGACACTCTGTCAGTCATTGAACATTGGCATAAATATTGCCATCTAACTTCCAGAAAATAAGTTCATTGAAATAATAATATTGGATTAGACTTTAGGTTCACTCATAAATCTATCGTCAGGATTGCCCTAGAACACCTTTTGAGAATATGTGTCCGAACGATTTACGTCTTTGGGCTGTATTTAACCTTAAGTGGTTCTGTGTGCTTCTCGTTTGATGCCATTGTGTATGACAGCACAATACCAATGGAAACAATGGTATCAAGCTCTTTTAAGAGCAGAGAGTGCAGGCAGTCAGAAGCTGTTTCTGCAAAAAATGCAAAAAACTTGCAAAAGTCAGAAAAAACCTTAAATTTGAATGAAATGAGTATATATCACAACATCAATTTGGGCGAGAAAGCTCAATCCAAAAAAATGCCGTCCGCAACGCCGATGAGAAAACGCTTGAATTAAATGTCAAGTTTGCGTTAGACTTTAGGTTCACTCATAAATCTATCGTCAGGATTGCCCTAGAACACCTTTTGAGAATATGTGTCCGAACGATTTACGTCTTTGGGCTGTATTTAACCTTAAGTGGTTCTGTGTCTATATTGTAGAGGCTGTCATACAGACAGTTTGTCTTCCAAAAGGTCTTTGCAACACAAGAATTGATGAAAAAAACACTACTATACAAAATATCCTCTGAAAAAAAACTACTAGCTGCTTGGGGAAAGCTTAACAAATCAAATAAATCTTCATATGGAATTGACAATATTTCAATTGAGGATTTTAGTGCAAATTTAGAGGATAAAATATCTTCAATTTCTAAAAATTTACGCGCCAACTCTTATAAATTCTCAAAAAACAGAGCTGTATTAATTCCAAAGTCAAACGGCAAGTTTAGACCATTACAAGTTCCTACAATCTCTGATAGATTAGTTTTAAAATCTATAGCTATAGAACTTGAAGAACAATTTTCAGAGACAATAGATAAAAGTTCAGGATTAAGCTTTGCGTATCAAAAAAAACTTGGAGTTAAAGATGCAATTGAAAAAATCAAGGAACACTACGATAGTGGAAATGATGTCGTTCTTGAAGCAGACTTAATTAACTTCTTTGGAGAGGTAGACAAAGAGAAACTTCTAAATACACAGATTTTTCCCAAACTTCCAGATGACAGCTTAAATGATTTAATAAACAATGCGCTCAATCAAGAAATTGGTGGATTGGATAAAATAAAACAACACGAAAAGAAGTATTTCGACGGCTTAAATACTGGAATCCCTCAAGGAAATCCGCTTTCACCATTGCTTTCTAACATTTACTTGTCACCTTTCGATATTTATTTAAAAAGCAAAGGACACTTATTAGTTAGATATGCTGATGACTTTGTAATTATGTGCAAAAATGAAACCGAATGTAAAAATGCTTACAAGGACAGTTTAGAAATTCTAACTAAATTGGATTTAAAAATTCATCCTTTAGAAGACAGTGATAAAACCAAAATTGTCGACTTATCAAAATCCACTTTTGATTTTTTATCAATCACTTTTGACGGAAAATCCTTTTACCCTTCAATTGAAAACGTTGAACGGCTGAAAAGTAAAATCCGTGATATTTGTAATGGAAAAATAGACTACAATGTGCTTACGCTACTAAAAAAAGTGTTCAACGTATTTGATGGTTGGGTTTCAGCATTTTATTACACAGAAGTTGAAAGATATTCAAAAGAAGTCGATTACTATATTAATAGGCAATTATTTCTCGCATTGAGAAAATTTGATTGGAAGTTTACACCATCATCAAAAGGAAAACTTCCGAATAAATATCGTCATAAAAATGAAAGTCCTGATTGTCTTTCTGACAAGCAAAGACAAAAATCTGGAATTCCAATTTGCACGGAATTGTTAACTTCAAAACGGAATAAAAAAAACGACACCTAACAAAGAACTGAGGTGAAAAACAAACAAATTCTTCCTTAATCTGAATCAAACTTAAGAAGTGTATAATTAGTTGCGGGCTGAATTTCCAAATGGAAATTCTTAACTTTAAAAAATGGCTCGGATCTAGGCGGACGATTTCCGATGGAAATGTCCGCAACGAAATCATAGCTGAACCGTTATGCAAGAAACTATACAAATAGGAATTGGTAATTTAAGATTCGATTGTCGAACTGATGGCAATAAAGAAAATGAGTTAGTGATTCTTTTACATGGTTTTCCTGAAACTTCATACATGTGGAAAAAGTTAATGTCCAGTCTTTCTGAAAATGGATTTTATTGTGTTGCGCCAAACCTAAGAGGATATAGTAAAGGCGCTTCCCCAAAAGGTAAAAAAAACTATAGTTTGGATAAATTGGCTATGGATGTTTTAAATATTTCTAAATTTCTAAATAGACCTAAATTTCATCTCATTGGCCATGATTGGGGAGCTGCAATTGGATGGAAAGTGGTTCATGATCATAAAGACAGTATTTTAAGTTGGACTGGGATTTCTGTACCTCATATACAAGCTTTTGGAAAAGCAATTGTAGTTGATAAGGAACAAAGTAAAATGAGTCAATACATTAAAAACTTTCAAATCCCATTTCTTCCAGAAATTCAAATTAGAAAAAACGATTTTAGGTTATTTAAAAAGCTATGGAAGAATTGTGATGCAAATGAAATAAATGATTATTTGGAGGTTTTTAGAAACCCAAAACAACTTACTGCAGCCTTGAATTATTACCGTAGTAATTATAAACTATTAAAGAAAGCTTATAGAAATAAAATACTCGGGGACATACATGTCCCAACCTTATTTATTTGGGGAAATAAGGACATTGCAATAGGTTCTTACTCCGTAAATGAAAGCCATCAATACATGAAAAATGATTATGAGTTTATAGAGTTGGATTCTGGACATTGGCTAATTCAAACAAATTACTCTGAATTGCAAAAAGCCATTTTTAATCATCTTTTAAGAAACAAGAACAGTACCTAACCATGTGTTTAGCAATAGCGGTTTAAGTGATAAAACCAAAGCATAAAATAAAACAAAGGTCTTGTACCAATTAGCAAAGTAAGCTCTAACCCCTTATTCTTCTTATACAAACGGATGGTAGTGCATTAACAATTAAAGCTTAAGAAATCCTATACAACGTAGTTATAATTACTTCTTTATTCCCATTTACAGGAACAGCCAACAGTTGTTTTTCTTCTTTTACTTTTAGATTAAAGAGGGGTACCAATAGGTTTAGTCCACTTTGCTTTTTTAGTCTAGTTCCTTGCCCAGAAATAATATCTTTATTGGGTATAAAATCTCCTACAGGTAGATGTTCCGTTATAATAACATAGTTAAAAGCAGCCAACTTTCTTACTATTTTTTGTACTTCCCCATTGGATAGGTGTTGCAGAACTTGTCTTAGTATGGCGCAGTCCCCATATGGCATATCATCTACTGCAATATCCAAGCACTGGAATTCCAAGTTTTCTGCTGCAAATTTCTCTTTATTATGCACAATTAGGGCAGGAACAATATCTACGGCAACATAGTTCTTAGTGAACTTTACCAACTCCTTGCCCACATTAAAATCCCCACAACCTAAATCACATACCGAAAGGGGGTTTGTAAAAGAGTTTAGAAATGTTGTTAGAACTGCTATATAAGGATTTACTATTTCAGGATCGTGTGATCCTTCACCGGAATAAAACTTAGCAACGCTATTCCCCCAAAGGTTCTTTTCATAAACCTGTTCCATAGCAGCTTTCGTTGGCCAAGGTGTCTTAATTTTAACGTTATCTTTCTTTTTCATGGATGCACTAAAGTTGACTTTGGCTACCAATCAATAGGTCTATAATCTTTTAAGAACTTGCCACTCCAATGCTTTCCTGTATTTATCCCATCTATTAATGGGTCCATAACCCTGGCAGCGCCATCAACAATATCCAATGGTGGTTGAAAATCGTGCAATTCTTCTTTACGCTTGGCCAATTCGGCAGGGTCTTCATCCGTTACCCAACCCGTATCCACAGCATTGACGTAAATTCCATCTTTTGCCAAACTACCTGCCGCTGTATGGGTAAGCATATTTAGTGCTGCCTTGGCCATATTGGTATGGGGATGGCGGTCTTCCTTAAAAAAGCGATGGAATTTACCTTCCATGGCAGAAACATTAATAATATGCTTTTTACCCGTGTTATCCTTCTTCATTAATTCTGAAAGTCGGTTACACAACACAAAAGGAGCAACTGAGTTCACCAATTGGACTTCTATCATTTCCGTGGTTTCAATTTCACCCAGTTTTAACCGCCAACTATTGGTTTTCCTAAGGTCTACCTGCTGCAAATCGGCATCCAACTCCCCTTCTGGGAATACTTCACTGGCTTGTAAAGAGTTATCAAAACTATACGGAATCTGGGACAGTTTTGCCGATGCTCGTATTCCAATTCCAGGTTCTGGACCATGCCATGTTACAGGCATGTTTTTATTGGGCGATGCTGTTGTTGTCAACTGTTTTAACTCAGTTAAACAACTTACGTGGTCTTTTAATAAATCGGCAGCATATTGGGGTAAAGAATCTATAGGTCGCTCTTCATTGGCCATTAAATGCTGATAAAATCCAGCCGGTCTGCGTACCGTTTGTGCCGCATTGTTGATGAGGATATCCAATCGGTCATACCGCTGCTCTATATAATTACAGAAAATTTCCACACTGGGAATATGACGTAGATCCAATCCATGAATTTTTAACCGATGTCCCCATTGTGTAAAATCGTCCTCTTTGGAAAAGCGCAGGGCCGAATCCGCAGGAAAACGGGTGGTTGCCACAACCGTGGCGCCTGCACGCAATAACATTAAAGTAATATGGTACCCTATTTTTAAACGGGAGCCCGTAATTACAGCTACCTGCCCATCCAAATCACACGTTTGAAAACGTTTCGCATAATTAAAATCCCCACATTCTGTACACATGGTATCATAAAAATGGTGCAATTTGGTAAAGAGTGTTTTACATACATAACAATTTCTTGGCGACTCCAATTCAGGAGTTTCCTTTGATACATCTGCTGCCGGGAGCAATTTTGGAGCTACAAAAACTGTGGCCTCACGAGCACTCCGAATACCGGTTACTTTACGTGCATTTCTGTCTTTTGCTGCCTGCTTCCTTTTTTGAGCTTTTTTGGCATCTTTTTTTCTGCGGGAAAACTCATCTCTATTGGGTCTGGAAAGTTTTCCAGAAGCTATTAGCAATGCAGTACGCTTCTCTTTGGATATTTCAAAAATCTCATTGGTATTATCCACCAATTGCTCAAGAATGGCAATGCATCTATCAATCTCCGCTTCGGTAATAGCCGTTTCCTTGTCTTCTTTAATCATGATTAACCCTTAAACAGCTATTTACGTTTGTTACGCTTGTTATAGTTCTTATCTCCCTTGGTCTTGGGCTTCTTATATTTTTGCTTGATGATACGCTTATAGGAACCACCCTGATTGGTTTTTTTGTTCTTTTCTGATTTCTCATGAAAACTGGGGCCACGCTCCTCCAATTCCAATTTGTTGGGATTGTTGCGTTCCAAAATTTTAGGACGTTCATCAGCTGTTAGTTCCTTGGATACATCAACGGATGGTGGCAACTCCTCCAATGGGATATGTAAATCCATCAACTTTTCAATAGCCTCTTTACTTTCCTTTTCCTGCTCCGTATAAAACAAAAGGGAAGTTCCCTCCTTTTCTGCCCTACCTGTTCTACCAATCCTGTGCATGTAGTTTTCTGGATAGCTTGGTGTATCAAAATTAATGACATGGGAAATTTCATCAAGGTCCAATCCACGTGCCATAACATCGGTAGTGACAAGGATTCTATTTTTACCTTCATCAAACTGACGAATAGAACGTATCCTATAATTTTGGGTCTTATTGGAGTGAATTAAACAGATTTCTTCACTAAAGAATTCTTCCAACTCTTTAAATAAAAGGTCTGCAGTTCTCTTGTTAGATACAAAAACCAACACTTTGTTAAATTCTTCAACATCTTGAAGCAAATGCACCAATAGATTAACCTTGGTATAAAAATTAGGCACTGCATAGCAATGTTGCGATATATTATCTAGAGGAGTACCACTTACTGCCACAGATACTTTTTGGGTTCCTCTAAAAAAGTCGTGGATAAGCACCTCTATCTCATCGGTCATGGTGGCGGAAAACATAATGTTTTGTCTTCGTTCTGGTAGCAGGTCAAAAATATTGGTCAACTGAAAGCGAAAACCTAAATCCAACATCACATCAACCTCATCAATCACCATTTTTTTAACAGATTTCAATTGCAAGGCCTTGCACAGAACTAAATCGTACAAACGACCAGGAGTGGCCACCACAATATCTGCCCCTTGGGCAAGTGCTTCTTTTTGTCGGTTCATATTGGTGCCACCATACACACCAGTTACCCGAACAGAGGAATATTTCCCGAATTTTTCTATCTCTTCCACAACCTGTACAACCAGCTCCCGTGTAGGTACCACAACCAGAACCCTTGGATGTAGCTCCTTTGAGAAAGGGAGCATTTGTAATATGGGCAACATATAGGCAAAGGTTTTTCCTGTACCCGTTTGGGCTATGCCCACCATATCCTTACCAGACATTATCACAGAAAATGCCTGCTCCTGAATTGGAGTGGGTTTCTCAAAACCCAAATCGGTAATGGCATTCCGTAATTGATTGTTTATTTTAAAATCCTCGAAAGATTGCATATGGCTTACTTTTAAAACTGGGAGTCGTTCTTTGATTCCTCCTTTTTTACAGTGGGCAAATTAGTGTGTTCCACAATATAATTCCCTAAAATTTTCTCCACGAGTTCCTCTTTTGTAAGATGATGGAAAATCGTGTGTATTTTTTCCTTAAACTCCCCGGATACAGCTCTATTGGGTTTTGTTTTGAAGATTTTTTTTGCCCATAAAAGCGTATTGTTTTCATCAATACTTTGGGCATCCGCCTTTTTAAACTTTTTAAAAGTAATGCCCAGTTCCTTCTCAAAATCCGCAATATCCTCTACCTCTTCTTGTTGCAATACCGTTAGTGCAAAGCCTTTTGCTCCGGCCCTGGCCGTACGCCCACTTCTATGCACATACACTTCATATACATCTGGTAAATGATAATTGACCACATAGGATATTTCTTTAACATCTATCCCCCTAGCAGCCAAATCAGTTGCTACAAGGATATTAATATGTCCTTCCCTAAATTGTCCCATAATCCGGTCACGAATGGGTTGGGACAAACTACCGTGCAAGGCCCCAGAAGAGAACTTGTTTATGGCCAAATTCTTGGCCAATTTGTTAACCGCTGCTTTTGTCTTGCAGAAGATAATGCCACGCTCACCATCTCTTGAGCTTAGAAAATGCATCAACACTTCCAATTTCTCAATGGGATCAACAACCACATATTGGTGGTCTATTCCTTTATGGCCCACAGTTTCCATATCCGCCTTTACCTCCATTACATGCTTGGACATATAATTTTGTATCAACTGTTTTATGGTCCCTGGCATAGTTGCCGTGAACAAGATGGTTCTTTTATTTTTTGGCAACTCTGCCACAATTTTATCCAACCCATCCCCTAAGGAACTCACCATTTCATCTGCTTCATCCAACACCAAATATTTTACACCTTTGAGGTTGATTTCATTTCGCTGAATTAAATCTATAAGACGCCCTGGCGTAGCCACAACAATATGTGTAGTACTTTTTAATTTTTCTATCTGAGGTTTTATAGGTGTGCCACCACAGATTGAAGCGATAGAAATCTCGGGTATCTTAGAGGCAAAAGAAACTAAATTGGTGTAAATCTGTTGCCCAAGCTCTCGGGTTGGCACTAAAATTACAGCCTGTATAGCAGTTATTTCAACATTCACCAGTTGTAACAAGGGCAATCCAAAAGCAGCAGTTTTCCCTGTTCCAGTTTTTGCCAAACCAACAAGGTCGTCCTGTTTTTCCAATAAAATAGGAATTGCTTTCTTTTGGATATCTGTAGGAACGGAAATCTTTAAAGTAGCTAATCCTTTTTGAAGCTTAGCATTGATTCCAAGTTCAGAAAACTGTTTAGACATGAATTAATTTTCGGCAAAGATAGCCATTAATCCTCAGGCGGATAGCCATGGATTTCCTCAAAAATATCATCAAAATTTTGGCGCAGATAAGAGTTTAATTTTTTCTGATAATCATCCTTTAACCAGCTTAAAAAATTATAGGTGCTCCTACTTATGCATTTTGCATAGGTTTCTATACGTTGATCAATATCACCCTCTAGTAATTTGGCCAATGCCAAAGCATCATAAACATCCTCACTGTTCTCTGTACATATTTTTGCATGGTGCGCAATAGACCGTTCAAGCACTACTTTTGAGGATTCCCCCATAGCTACGGCATCTGTATAGGTAGCCTTAATATCAAAATAAACATCTTCGGACTTGGAAAACTCAGCCCTAAGTTCTTCGGGCATTTCGTGTTTAAAATTAGCCTCTATTTCCTCATCTCCAACCAAACGCTCCATATAAAATTTGGGCGAGCTAAAAATAGTCTGCCAATCCAAATCGGCACCCCAAGGACCAAACCTATAGTAATTGTTACCTAAATCTATAACTGAAAACTTGGTCTTATTGTTCAAAATTCTGGAACCACGTCCAATCATTTGATAATATAATGTCAAAGATTTTGTGGCCCTATTCAAGATAATGGTATCTATAGTGGGTTCATCAAAACCTGTGGTAAGAATACTCACCGATGTTAAAATAGCGTTTGGAGTTTCCTTAAACCATTTCAAAATTTGCTTACGCTGTTTCTTGGTAGCGGTATTGTCCAAATGCATTACTGGCAATCCTGCTGCTCTAAACGTATGGTATACATGTACGGATGTATTAATTCCGTTGTTGAATATCAATGTCTTCTTGTCCTTGGAATGTTTTAAATAAGCCTGTAAAAGCTTATCCAACATGGCCGGACTAGAATATAGATCCTCGGATGATTTTACGGTGTAGTCCCCATTAGAGCCCACCTCTAAAGAAGTAAGACCCATATCATATTGAAACACCTCGGCACGAGCCAAAAATTCATTTTCAATTAGGTTTTCTATACTTTCCCCAGTAATCAGTTCATTATAATTATCCTTCATTGGCAGCTCCTTATTGGAACTAAGTGGAGTTGCCGTTACCCCTAGGATAAAAGATTTTTCAAAGAATTTAAAAAGTTTGGTAAAGGAATTGTAATGCGCCTCATCTATAATGACCAAACCGATATCGGAAATATCCAACATGTCGTCATTTAGCCTATTGTTAAGTGTCTCCACCATGGCAACAAAACAAACATAGTCATTCTGATCATCCAAATTTGCAGTACTGTTCACCACCTTATTGATTACACCAAAGCTGGTAAGCATTTCTGAAGTTTGCCTACAAAGCTCCACACGATGGGTCATTACCAGTACCTTCTTGTTATGGTGCTTTAGATACTGACGTACCATTTCTGAGAAAATAACCGTCTTACCACCACCTGTTGGAAGCTGATAAAGAAGATGGTAATCATCAGGAGCGGTATCAAACTTTTCAAAGATTTTATCAATAGCACCTTTTTGATAGCTATAAAGTTCCTTGTCTGTTTTCTTTTCCTGAAGTTCTTGTGCCAATTCTGCCATACCATTTTTTAAGGGAGTGCAAATTTACAGCCTTTAAAGGGCTCTAGCCAATAAATTTTGGAAAATATGATGAATGTAGGAAAATACGGGATGTTCTACTCATTTCTTTTTCTACTAAAAAACCTGGAATACCCTCTCAGTTTCTTTTTAGTATTGATGAAATATACTCCTGTTAAAAGTATTACGGCAGCAATTATGGATTGAAGTGTAATATGTTCATTTAAAAAATACCACCCCAGAAGCAATGCTATAATTGGGTTTACATAGGTATTGGTGGCAACTTTTTCTGGGGATACCACCTTCAACAAATAATTAAAAGAAGTGAAGGCCACAATACTTCCAAAGACCACCAACAAAATCATTGACAATTGAACTTTTCCGCTCCATTGAGAAGGCCATGACCATGCATCTTCATAAAACAAGCTAAAACCAGCCATTAAAACACCCCCTATAATCATTTGATAACCAGTGTTTACAAAAAAATTACTGGGTAATTCCGCCTTGGCTACAAAAAGGCTTCCAAAAGCCCAACTGATCATACAGGCAAATATCATTGCAATCCCCACTATAGCGCCCTCCTGCAAAACTATCTGTCTTTGGCTCGCCAAAAGATACATGCCCAATACACCCAAGACCACACCCACATAGGACATAGGCTGAATCTTTTTTCCTTCCACAATTCTCATTAATATAAGAATGACCAAAGGTTGGCCGGAAATCAACAAAGCTGCAAAACTACTGTCCACATATTTTAATGCCCAAACAGCAATACCATTGCCAAGGGTTAAAAATAGAAAGCCAGCAATTGAGGTGTTAATAAACTGTCTTTTGCTGATTGAGATTGAAATCCCCATTAATCTGGAGAGAATGAATATGAGAATCCCCGCAACTATAAATCGAATGGAGGCCAGCATAAAGGGCGGCAACTCAGTCACGGCAATCTTGTTCAACAGATAAGTGGAACCCCAGATAACGTATATTGAAAAAAAAGCAAGAATGATAAGTGTACTACTCTGAGGTTTACCCATATAGATTCAAAAAAAAACACTATTAATTCAACTATACGTTCCCTCTTTAGGGTACTTAAAAGATTAAATCTTTTTTACACGAACGGCATTCATGCCTTTCATGCCCTTTTCCAATTCAAAGGAAACTTTGTCATTTTCAGCAATCTCATCGATCAATCCACTAACGTGACAAAAATATTTTTCTTGATTCTCTGAATCTATAATAAATCCAAAACCTTTAGAGGTATCAAAAAATGATACTTTTCCTTTTCTTACCGGGTCAAACTCTTCTTCATCGCCTTCCTCCTTTTTAGGAATTCCCAATACAATGCTTTCTGCCTCAATCTCAACTTTCATACTTGGATCTGGTGGAGTGTCCACTAGATTCCCGTTAAAGTCAACATAGGCCATAGGAATACCTGTTTTCCCATTCTCTTTGGCCTCTTCCTTGCGAGCCAACATTTTTTTTCTTTTTTCTTCGCGCTTTTTTAAACGCTTTTTTTCTTTTTCACTTTTGTTAAATGTCTGTTGCGATTTTGCCATTCATTAGTTTTAATTATACTTCTTTTTGCATGCGTGTTTTAGAAGAGCGAAATACTAAACGAATGTTTGGAGAGAACAATGAATGTATACTATTATAACCTATATACTAGCTAGTAACTAAAGTAAGGGCTTATGTTTATCTTCTTAAACAATACAAATATAAAATATCCTTTTAAATGTGATGCTACGATATTTATATTTATTGCCATTATATACTACGAAAAATTAAATAGTTAACGATCCTTCCAATATAGACACCGCTTTTCCCTTAATAATTAGGTTTCCATTCTCCAATAATTGCAGTTCCATAAATCCTGTTCGTTTAGAGGCCTGAAAAGACTTCATTTTAGTTAAATTCTTTCTTTTGCCCCAATAGGGAGCTAAAAAAGTATGTGTGGCACCAGTAACCGGGTCTTCATTGGTCCCAACCCAAGGCCAGAAATATCTTGACTGAAAATCATATTCTGGATTGTTGGAATGTGAGGTAACCAAAACACCACTTATACTGTTTGTTGATTTCTTTAAGGCAACAAAATCGGGAGTCAAATCAACTAAAAGTTGAGGGTCGGCAATTTCTACCAAAAGAATATTATTCTCTTTGTTGTATTCCGCATTCACAATTTCATCTATTCCCAAAGCTTCCAATAGTTCTTGTGGTGCATTTGCAGGAGTGGTGCCATAAGTGGGGAATTCCATTGCAATGAAGTCGTCCTCTTTTTTTGTGACCAAATCCACACCACTCTTTGTTAAGAAATGGATTTCATCCAAGTCCTGTTCATCAAAAATTACTTTTGCCGAAGCCAAGGTGGCATGTCCACACAATGGAATTTCCTCTAAGGGTGAAAAAAAGCGAATAGAATAAACATTATCTTTTTTATGCTTTACGAAAGCTGTTTCTGACAATCCCAATTCATGGGCTATGTGTTGCATTTTCTCTTCTGTGATGTCATTTTCCACAAGAGCTACTCCCGCTGGGTTTCCTTTAAAGGGTTTATCTGTAAACGAATCTATTATATATGTTTTCATGGGTGTTGTTTTAATTGTTATTGTTTAAGGCCCACTCCACTGCCATTTGCGCGTGAATGGTACCCGTATCAAGAGTTGGGATTTCCACTTCAGAACTTGGAATTAAAATAGGGAGTTCTGTACATCCCAAAATAATGCCCTCTGCCCCGTCCTTTTGAAGGGTTTTTATAATTTTTAAACATTTCTCTTTGGATACCTCCGTAAATTGACCTTTAACCAGTTCATTATAAATAATGTCGTGCACTATTTTTCTATCCGCTTCATTGGGAACAATGACCTCTATCCCATGGTTTTCTTTTATGTAGCCTTTATAAAAGTCCTTTTCCATAGTAAAACGGGTTCCTAAAAGACCCACTTTCCTTAGTCCCTTCTTTTTTATTTCCAATCCCGTAGCTTCCGCTATATGGAGAAAGGGAATGGATATGTTATCAGATATATAGTTACTGACCAAGTGGATCGTATTGGTACACAGGAGTACAATATCTGCCCCAGCCCTTTCCAATTTTATGGCTGCATCCTTTATAATCTCACCTATACCGTCCCAGTCTCCTTCAAAAGTGAGTTTTTCTATTTCAGCAAAATCTACGGTTATCATAATATTTTTGCACGAATGGGAGCCACCCAATTCTTCTTTAACTTTTGTATTGACCGATTCGTAATACAATTTTGAGGACTCCCAACTCATTCCCCCTATTAATCCGATTGTTTTCATTTAGTTTCTTTCTCTATTGTTACTAATAAATTCTAATGACTTCTCCATTGTCTGTTCCTTCTAAACTTCGCACATAACCATTTACTACTTTGTCCATGGGTATGGCAATATGTCCAGGGAAATAGTCATGATATTTTTTAACAGCATCCTCTACCAAACCTGGGGACACCACATTTACCCTAATACCATTGTTCATTTCCAGCTTTACCGCCTTTACAAAGCTATGAATTGCTCCGTTGACCATAGCGGCACTGGTTGTCATCTTTACTGGGTCATCTGCCAGAATACCCGTGGTCAACGTAATAGATCCACTGGAATTAAGGAATTCTTTCCCAATTCTAACCAAATTTACTTGCCCCATTAGTTTACTTTGAAGTCCTATATAGAAATCTTCTTCGCTCAATTCATTAAAAGGCGCCCATTTAGCTTCCCCCGCTATGGAAATAATAGCATCTACCTGACCTATGGATTGAAACATACTAGTAATGGAATCTGAATTCGTGATATCCACTTGGGCATCGCCTTTTTTTCTCCCAGCTATTATTACCTTATGTTTTTTTGATAAATATGATGAAACCTTTTTGCCAATGGTTCCGTTGCCCCCTACTATTACTATTTTCATATGCTTTTAATTAATCTATTTATCTAGAATTCTAGATATGTATCCTAAAAAATTATATTTCCTTACTCAATAATTTAATATATTCCGAAATTACTTTTTCATTCCTCCTATAATAGGTCCATTTACCATGTCTGCTAGGTATCAATAGATTGGCATTTTGCATCATTGACAAATAGGTTGAAGTGGCAGATTGCGACAAACCAGCTTTGTCCTGTATATTACCAACACACACACCATCATCAAAACCTTCTATGTCCTTATGTGGTGGAAAGTTTTTCTCCGGTTCCTTAAGCCATTTTAGTATATTGACCCTTGTTACATTGGAGAGCACTTTACTAATTTCTATGATATCCATGATGCAAATATACAAATAATATTTATATATCTAGATTTATAGATATGTTGTGTTGATTTTAACCAATAACCCTATATATTAACCAATTGTCCCTACTCCAAAGAACTCAACAAATAATTCTGTATATTGAAAACAAAAGCATCTAGATGATCAAACGATTACTTTTTATTCTATTTCTGACATTAAATTCATTACAAGCCCAAGAAAAACCCATAAAAATTGAGGTTAAAGAATTACCCAATCGTTTGGCGTTCTACGGTTTAAATGAAACCGATACGGATTATGATGTTTTGTTCAAAGTAAAAGGATCCAATTTTAGGCAAAGTGCAGCCCCTCCCCGACTGATTCGTATACCGGCAACTTCTAAAGTCCATTTAAAGACCATTGTACTATTTAGGGGAAAAACGCCAACTTATTCCTATGAAATTACTGCCAACGATAGTTTATCCAGACGTTCCTTAAGAAAGGAATTTACAATAATTGAAGTACCACCAAAGAAAATACAACCCAAAAAAAATGTTACCGTTTATTCTACAGATGGTTGTGAACCCTGTTCAGCTTTGGTAGATTCTCTAAACACCAATCACTATATTTTTAGACAATATAACCTCAATGAAAATCCCAAAATAAAAGAGCAACTGGAAAAAGCATATGGTTCTGGTATTTTATTGGACTCACTAAAAGCCCCTATTCTAAATTTAGGTGGACGTCTATATAGAGGTATAGAAAATTATGGGCAATTATTAACTGAACTGAACAAGGAATAGCCCTTTTTATGTGGAAAATTTCCACTCTCCTACCCGGTATTGAGTCTTCTTCTTCCCTTTTTTAAAAATATTATATGTTAATTATTTTATAATGATGGTATTTTTATAATATTGATTACCAGTATTTTAAGTAAAAATACTATCGATATTTTTGTTAATTTTTGTTAAAGATGGTACTATTTATAACATAGTACTGTAACAAAACAAATCAATCCTCGTCTTATAGATATAAAACAAATTATTTATAACAATTTAAAAACAAAATATTATGAGAACTTTCATTAATCGCACACCAACAGAATCTAGAAGACATTCTTTCTTTTCTAACTTAAAAGACAGTAAAAGAGTACGCTGGTCAGAAAGCAGGAACCATACCCATTAGGTATAGACAATCAATCAAAAAATCATCATCAATCTAAAAAACAAATATCATGAGAACTTTCATCAATCACACACCAACTGAATCTAGAAGGCATTCTTTCTTTTCCAACTTTAAAGACAGTAAAAGAGTACGCTGGTCAGAAAGCAGGAACCATACCCATTAGGTATAGACAATCAATCAAAAAAAAATCATCAACAATAAAAAACGAACATTATGAGAACTTTCATCAATCACACACCAACTGAATCCAGAAGACATTCATTTTTCTCAACTTTTAAGGACAGCAAACGAGTACGCTGGTCAGAGAATAGAAATCACACACATTAAGGGTTGAATTAAGTAGGTCTTTAGGTAAACAATAAGGGATGTCAAATGACATCCCTTATTTTGTTTTCTCATTATCTGTTAATGGATATATTGTACCATAGTAGTTTATGGTAGTTCTATTGATGCTTTTAACAATAACACTGGATTTTCCACTGCTCCCTATGGTAAAGGTAAAATCGAACCGTTCTGATTTATTTCTAGAATTAAAAGTTACAACAATCCTGTGTTTTCTATCATTATACTTTACTTGGTAATTAACAACTTTATTCTTTATCTCTATGGAGCCATTATCACCATAACCTCCCATTCCGCGTATCTCACCAAAATAAGGCAAAAACACTTCTGCCCTACCCCCATTTACATTAATATGGCCTGTATTGGTTGTTAAACTAATACTGCTTCCCCTGGTTGGCAATGCAGTAATTGCTTCAAAACGAAATAAACCAGATTCAATAATTGCTTTTGTATCTTCAAAACTCTTTTCTTTTTCTGTTTGCGCATTTAGGGAGGAAACTCCAAAGAAAATCAAAATTACTACAACTAAATTTTTCATGTTTCTATATGTTAAATCTCTTTGTTAAGTATATATCACAAACCATTCCAAGTATTTAGAAACCATCTTTATTGAATTTTAAAAACTAAAGTGTGTGTTGGTTTTGAACTTCCATGAACGGATTTTTCTTCCAAGTCCACATCAAATAAATTATTCATGTTGTTGCCCGCCAAATCTTCCAATTTAGAATCAACCCGTATTTCGTATTTTCCTTCCTTCCAATTTGTGTTCGGATAAAACTCCAACACCTCTTCCCCATTCAACAGGACATAATCACCATTTAAAATCTCATGTTCAGGGTTTCTAAAGCGAATGGTCTCTTTGGCAAGAAAGGCATCCAAGGGCTCATTAAACTGAATTCTAAGAGGGTTTTTTGTGTTCCTTTTAGGCGTGTGGATTTTCCAATTTTTTAAGACAGGTCTTAATACATCTCGGCCTGTAACAAAAAATTCTTTGGCATATTGCTGCTTTAGATCATTGCCATTGGAATCCTTCCAATCACTTTCAATTATTATTTCATAGAAACTACCTTGAACAATCGGCAATCCTTTTTCCTTGTTTGGAATTAAATCAGTCTTTATTCTTCCAGGGTCTAGCCATAGAGTAAGTTCTGTATGTTCCATATTCCACAATTCGGGTTCTAAATTTAGAAAAATGGATTCTTCTTTACCTGTTTCTAAATTTTTGATCGTTATATACTCCAAAGAACTTTTTACCTCTTGCATAGGTTGGGAAAACACAAAATACATTTTTAAAAGATTCTCAGGTAAAGTATCCTTACTGGGATAAATAGAAAGCAGTTCAGTTTTTTTTCTATTGCCAAGTCCCTTAATTGCAAACCTTCCTAGGACCATCCCATTCTGTTTCAATACATAGTGTTGTCCAGCAGAAAAAGGAACAATAGGCTTGTAGGTATACATATGTCCCTTTGATAAAAAGTTGGCCAATACCGGAGTGTCATTATTACCGTAGGTAAAAACCTTTAGATTCTCTAGTTCAATAGTTGATTCAAATGTAATACTAACAGCCTTTTCGTCTTCATAGTTTACATCAATATCGATTGTTTCCTGAACATTTTTACACTTGTAAACACCCAGTAAAAGAAAAGGGATCAAGAAAGTCTTAATCCCAATATTAAATATTTGCAATCTATATTTTAGCATTAAACGCCGCGTGTTCTGAGAACCAACTCTCCATTAGAGGTTCTCTGCATATATAAAATTGTATTTCCGTTCAAGATATCCATTTGCAGAACATTTACCATAGGCAATGAAAAGTATTCTACCCCCTCGGTGGTTTCAACCTTTTCAGTAATATCGTCCTTGGAAGAAACAATATCATCATAATTTATACGCATTACCGGTCGGTTAGAATTAGACATTAGAAAATATGTTTTCCCTTCTTTTTGGTAAGAAACTATATCCAAAGGAGAGTTTCCCCATCCAAATTCAGCAACTGTTCTTCCTTTAATATGTTTACCATCTTTAAGTTCGTCCATAGGAAAAAGCACTAAAGGCGTGCACGTATAACTAGCCATTAAATAGTCCTTCCCATCTTTGGCAACCACTCCAAATGTTTTTATAGGGGCGTAGGTTTCATAACGCCCATGGGCTGCATGATACACCTCCAAAGATGCGTAATCCTGGGAACCCTTAAAGGGAAAGGGAATGCTTCTAAACGTTGAACTAAATTCTTTGTTGGATAAACCTGAAACCATTATTTTACCATTATGATACTGCATATCTGAGATGGCCCAAACACGTTGTGAACGTCCTCTCCTATCTTTAGCATCTGCCTCAATAGCATCTTTAAGTGCTATCTTGGAATAGCTAACATTATCTAAGGAAACATGTTCCAAAATATCCCCATTCAATTTTAACAAAATAGATGTCCCGTCCATAATACTAACAGAGAAGTATGCAATTTTTGAAATGGGATTTACCGCCATATCGGTAATTTTAATATTGTCTGCAGTGGTTCCTAAAGATGAAGCTATTTTTTTATCAAAGCTGCCAATATCAATCTTTTCCGTCTTTTCGCTGTTTTCCACATCCTTAGTGTCCAATGCATAAATTGTGGCATTTTTGGAATCTCCAATAAATAAAATACCTTCAGGGCCAAAGCTCAGTGCATTTACAGATTTAATTTCTGGAGTGCCAATAATAAAATTTTCAGTAAAGGAATTTTTTTTAGAATCTTTGGCGGCAATGGTCAAACCTGCCACAGCGCATATAATAATGCCTAGGAATATTTTTTTCATGGTTGATAGTTTTTCTTAAAATTATTGTATTTATTGTACAATGGTCTTCCCTTTAAGAATCAATTAACTAAATTTTAACGTGTTGATTTATCGATGATTACCAATACCGGCCACATACTCATTTACACTTTTCTGTATTTCATTAAATTCAGTTATTTGCTCTTTACTCCTATCTCTATCCACAACCATATTTGGACCACGCTGTTTTAAGGATGCTATAATCTCCTTGTTTTTTTGCAACAATACTTCTAGCTGGGATTTTAATAATTCCATACGCTCATATAAACTCCTGGTCTGTGGTTCGCAGGTATAGGAAGCTAATTTTCTTTTTAATTGGGAAAGTGCTTTGTTGTTTCTTTCCAATCTCAAGATTGAAGCATGGTTATCAGGATCTCTAATTTCGTTGATTTCTTGTTTATCCAATGTTTCCATAGCTCATGAAATTTAAGATTTAAACTTTCTTTAATTTGCACTTTAAGTTATGAATATTCTGACGTTTAAATAGCAGAAAATCAGACTTTAACATTTATTTTGTTTCTCTTTAACAAACGAAATTACATACAAGGACATACTCATAAAAAAACAACAGTAAAGTGATATGGAAAGTATTGGAAATAATGGCCATAAAAAAACCCAGTCTTACAACTGGGCTTAATGACTTTTTAAAAAATACCTTAAAGTTAGTTCGTCTTCTCCAAAGCTTCTTGTTTTAAGGCCTCGTTGGCAACTATAGCTAGCTCAACCCTTCTATTCTTTGCTCTACCTTCTGGAGTGGCATTATCCTCCCTTGGATTCTCCTCGCCATACCATTTGGTAGTAAACCTACCTATAGATAAACCTTGTCCTGTTAGATATGCTGTTACTGATTCCGCTCTCTTTTTGGATAATGCCATGTTATATTCATTGCTTCCAGCACTATCTGTGTGCCCTTCCACTAAAATATTGGAATTAGGGTATTCCTTAAAAATACCTGCCAATCTATTTAAAGTTTCTGCAGAGGCTCCTTTAATATCAGATTTATTGGTATCAAAGTAAACTCCACTATTTTCATCAAAAACAACATTGATTCCTTCCCCTACTCGGGTTACTTCGGCTCCAGGAATCTCCTCTTCTATTCGTTGCGCTTGCTTATCCATTCTATCTCCAATATATCCACCGGCAACACCACCAACAACACCGCCAATAATTGCACCAACGGCCGTGTTTCCATCTTTACCAACATTGTTTCCAATGATACCTCCGATCAAAGCACCTCCAGCAGCACCTATGACCGCTCCTTTTTGCTTGTTATTCGCATTCTGGGTTGCTTTACAGCCAACAGCCATTGTTATGACCATAATAATGGCCATACTTTTTAAAATTATATTATTCATTTTATTATTGTTTTTTAGTGAAATTATATACTATTGAAATAGGCTCTCCTTCTACCGAAACTTTGGATTTAAGTGTCATGGCATCAGAAGTAAGATTTTGGATTTCCAAACGATACCCCACGCCTCCTGAAATATCTTTTAATTTTTCATCAATAAACTTAAACTGAAGTTGATCGGGTGCATCGGTTCTATCAATAACAGACCATCTAATAAAACGGTCGCCACCGGCACAAAGGCTACTATTCTGAATGGTATACCTACCCGTATTGTTGTTGTCCCTAAAGAACCAATCACTGCCCTCAAAGCAGATGTCATCGGCATCATTAAAAATAACAGATTTAAAATTGCCACTGCTTCCTTCATAGGAAACACTGTTTAAAGTCCAACTTCCACTTAGATTGTTACCTGCATCCCTGGCAACCTTTGTTGCCGAACATGAAGCAACTAAAACAGAAGTAATAATTGTAAATAGTAAAAATGATTTCTTCATCGTTAATGGTTTTGTTTATTAACTAATATATACGTGGATTTAATATTTTTGGACGTTACTTTTCGACAAAATACCTAAGTTTTTTCCTGTTAATATGCAACAAGCTCAAGAAGAGCTGTTTGAAAACGAGCTTTAGGAAGATAGTGCTCCTCAAGCTCCTTTGCAAAAGGAATTGGTGTTTCGCTACTTGCTACTCTCTTGACAGGAGCATCCAAATACCTAAAACAGTTTTCCATGACCAAAGCGGAAACATCACTTGCAATACCGCCAAATAAACTGTCTTCTTGTAATATTATAAGTTTCCCCGTTTTCATTACGGATTTATATATGGTCTCCGTATCCAAGGGCTGCAATGTTCGCAAGTCAATTAAATCGGCCTTTATGCCCTCATGTTTTTCTAACACTTCCAATGCCCAATGCACTCCAGCTCCATAGGTAACAATAGAAATAGCTTCCCCTTCTTTTAAAATACTGGCTTTTCCCAAAGGCAGTGTATAGTAATCTGTAGGCACCTCTTGATAAATACTTCTATATAGTGCTTTATGCTCAAAGAAAAGAACTGGATTTGGGTCGTTAATGGCTGTGTTCAACAAACCCTTTGCATCGTAAGGAAAAGCAGGGTATAGTACTTTTAATCCCGGTGTTTTGGTAAACCAAGCCTCATTGGTCTGGGAATGAAATGGACCGGCACCCACTCCACCACCACAAGGCATTCGTATTACCACATCGGCATGTTGTCCCCATCTGTAATGGGATTTAGCCAAATAGTTTACAATTGGATTGAAACCTGAACTGGCAAAATCTGCAAATTGCATTTCTACAACTGCTTTCATTCCATTGATTGACAATCCCATAGCGGCAGAAACAATGGCAGATTCACAAATGGGAGTATTTCTCACTCGGTCCTTTCCAAAGATTTCAACAAAGCCCTCCGTGACTTTAAAAACCCCTCCATACTCCGCCACATCCTGTCCAAGTATCACTAAATCACCATGTCTTTCCATGGACTGCTTCAACCCCTCTGAAATAGCATCAACCAAACGAATATTTTTGATAATATTTCCGTGGTCATATGACTGATAATCAATATATTTTAGTACATCATCTAACTCATTACTTTTGTTATAAGATATTGGTGTTTCCTGAAACGTTTGCTCCAACTTTTTATCAATATCCAAACCTATTTCACTCTTTATGTCCTTGATCAATTCTTCCGTTAAAATTTCTTCATCCAATAAGAAATTTTCATAATTGGCTATTGGGTCTTTATCTTTCCAAAAATCCATAAGTTCCTCTGGAACATATTTGGTTCCGCTGGCTTCCTCATGCCCACGCATTCTAAAGGTTTTAAACTCCAGCAAAACTGGTCTAGAATTTTTTCGAATGCTTTCACAAAGATTATTAACAGTTGTAAAAACTTCCAAAATATTATTCCCATCAATGATATGGGATTCCATACCATAGCCAATTCCCTTATTGGCCAAATCCTTACATTTATATTGTTCATTGGTGGGTGTGGACAACCCATACCCATTGTTTTCAATACAAAACAAAACAGGCAAGTCCCAAACCGCGGCCACATTTAACGCTTCATGAAAATCCCCTTCACTTGTCCCTCCTTCTCCCGTAAAAACAGCGGTGACCAATTTTTCATTTTTTAGTTTGTTGGCCAGTGCTATTCCATCCGCAACACCTAACTGGGGGCCTAAATGTGATATCATCCCAACAATTTTATATTCTTGGGTTCCAAAATGAAAACTACGATCTCTACCCTTGGTAAAACCATTGGCCTTTCCTTGCCATTGGGAGAAAAGCCTATCCAACGGAATCCCCCTAGTTGTAAAAACCCCTAAATTACGGTGCATGGGCAAAACATACTCTTCCGATGTAAGCGCATTGGTTACGCCTACAGAAATTGCCTCTTGACCAATTCCACTGAACCACTTGGATATTTTACCTTGTCTAAGTAAAATCAGCATTTTTTCCTCTATCAAACGCGGCAACAACATATCTTTATACAGTTTCAATTGAATCTTACTGTCCAGTTCTGCATTTAGATATTCCATAAATATGTATTAAATAAGTATGGGATAAAAATAGAAAAAAACCTGTCAATTGAATCTTAAATTCTCCCCCTATAGATTCCGTTTTATTTCATAAATTTGATGTCAATATTTAAATTCATAAGATGAATGCTATACCAAGTGTAAACCTGGAGGATTTTATTTCTGGTAATTCGGAAAGGAAGGAAAAATTTATTGAAGAGTTAGGAAGTGCTTTTGAAAATATTGGATTTGTTGCTGTAAGCGGACATTTTCTATCGGAAGAATTGGTGGGTAACCTATATAGTGAAATAAAGAAGTTTTTTCAATTGCCACAAGAAACGAAGGACTCCTATGAGATTGAAGGCATTGGAGGGCAAAGAGGATATACCTCCTTTGGAAAAGAACATGCAAAAGGGAGAAAAGAAGGGGATTTAAAGGAGTTTTGGCATTTTGGACAGTATGTGGAGGACAATCCAAAATTATTAGAAGAGTATCCAGAAAATGTAATTGTAAAAGAACTGCCAAGTTTTAACTCTGTAGGCAAAGAAGCCTATAAAATGTTGGAGAAGACGGCAAAATACATTTTAAGGGCGCTTGCTATCCATCTAGATTTAGAAGAAACGTATTTTGATGGGTTCATTAAGAATGGAAACTCCATTTTACGCCCCATACATTATCCCCCTATTACAGAAGAACCAAAAAACGCTATACGGGCTGCAGCCCACGGAGATATCAACCTTATTACCTTACTCATGGGCGCCCATGGAAAAGGCTTGCAGGTACAAAACCATGAAGGGGAATGGGTAGATGCTATTGCCAGACCTGATCAATTAATGATCAATGTAGGGGACATGCTTTCCCGACTATCCAACAATAAACTAAAATCCACTATCCACCAAGTTGTGAACCCCCCAAGAGAATTATGGGGCAGCTCAAGATATTCAATTCCATTTTTTATGCACCCAATAGGCGAAATGCCTTTGAATTGCCTAGAAAATTGTATTGACGAGAACCACCCAAAGGCATTTGCTGATATTACCGCGGGAGAATTTCTTCATGAAAGGTTAATTGAATTGGGATTAATCAAAAAGTAAAATGGATTTACAAGACCAACTTAAAAACCTTTTCCCTGAACATGTTCCAAGCGACAAGGAACCTTCAAAATTGGAAAAAACCGATATTTGGATGCAGGAGACACCCATTATTTGCAAATATGAAAAGAGAAAAGGCAAACCCATTACAATTTTAGAAGGCTACACTGGAGCAGATTCCGATTTTAAAAAATTAGCAAAGGAACTTAAGACAAAACTAAGTGTAGGTGGTAGTTTCAAGGATGACAAGATAATAATCCAAGGGGATTATAGAGATCAGATTATGGAAATTTTAGAGGCCAAAGGTTTTACAACAAAGCGAGTTGGCGGATAGTTTTTTGTTATTTTTTTTTGATATGTTCGATTAAACGTTAAATTTATCGTCCAAAACCTAACAACAACCAACATGAGTTCCCTTTTACACATTACAAATGGTGATAGTTTTACCAAAAAACTAAAGTCCCTTAATATTGATGGGGATGTTATTACATGGCGTGAAATGCTCTGTGAGGGCAAAACGCTAACCAATGTTGGAAGTGAATCTTTCTGGAAGACCAGGTTTGAATTCTTGAACAAGAATTATAAAGTATCCAAATCTAAATTTATAGAGCTTACCCTTAAGGAATATCGCTCTTTATGCAACCACAAGAAGGAAGATCAGATTGTATTGTGGTTTGAATATGATTTGTTTTGCCAAATTAATATGTTGGCCGTGCTAAGTTGGTTAAAATCCCATAGAAAACATGCCCAAATATCTTTGGTCTGTAGTGGTAATGAAGACGAAAGTGATAAATTGTATGGCCTTTGTGAATTAAGTGATGAGCAATTACATAAACTATACGACAATAGAACCATCCTAACACAAGATGATATTGAATATGCAGACTATGTGTGGCAATTGTATTGTAGCAACAATCCAATCAGGTTGGAAAATTTAGGAGATTTTGACCAATACCAGTTTGAACATCTTTCTGGCGCCATACAAACCCACCTTAAGCGTTTTCCAACAATTAAAAATGGCTTAAACGAAATTGAAAATCGTATTTTGGAATTGGCCATAAAAGAAAAGCCCCTTAACAAGAAAAGTCTCATGATGACCATTCTCCAAAACCAAGGGCTTTATGGATACGGTGATGCTCAATATGAAAGAATAATTAGCTCCCTTAAACCCCTGTTCACTTCTTTTAATCCTGTTAAGGTCACTAGAAAAGGCAAAGAAATACTTCAAGGAAAAACTAATTACTACTCCACAATAAAGAACAATGACCTGTATTTGGGCGGCTCTTTAAAATACAACTACCTTTATAATACAGATACAAATAGAATATTAAAATTATAGGATGCAACTTGGCCCATCGGAACTTATTCTAAATCCAGATGGCAGCATATACCACCTAAATCTACTTCCAGAAGATATTGCCCACACTATTATAACTGTTGGTGATCCGGACCGTGTATATGATGTCTCTAAATATTTTGATTCTATTGAAATCAAAAAAGGAAAAAGAGAATTTATAACCCATACAGGGCTGTTAAATGGAAAGAAAATTACTGTAATTTCTACCGGCATCGGAACCGATAATATTGATATTGTTTTAAATGAATTGGATGCTCTGGTTAACATAGATTTCCATACAAGAACCATTAAAACAAAAAAAATATGTCTGGACATAGTGAGAATTGGAACCTCTGGGGCGATACAAGCGGACATTCCGATTGATTCATATATTATGAGTGAATATGCCATGGGTTTTGACGGTCTTTTGCATTTTTATGATAGTGGACATATACAAGTTCCAAAACTACCGGAGGCTTTTGTAAAGCATACGGATTGGAATCGCTCAAAATCTACTCCCTATGTGGTTAAATATGACGATTCTTTGGGTGCTCAATTAATGAGTAATCGTATACGATTAGGCTTAACAGCAACAAATATAGGATTTTATGGTCCACAAGGAAGGAAGCTAAGACTAGCAACACAAGATGTCGACTTAAATAGCAAGTTGGAGTCTTTTGAGTATAATGGAATCAAGATTACCAACTTGGAAATGGAAACCTCTGGCATCTATGGCCTGGCAAAACTGCACGGACATAAGGCAGTTTCCATGAACTGTATATTAGCAAATAGAAATACAGGTGAATTTTCCAAAAATCCATCTAAATCTGTAGATGGGTTAATTAAATACACCCTGGACAAACTAACATCTTAATGAAGCAAGTAAAAATCGTTGGGGTTCCCGAGCATTTTAATTTACCATGGCATATGGCTATTGAAGAAGGTGCCTTTTTGGAGCGGGGAATTAATTTGGAATGGGAAAATATACCGGAAGGTACAGGAAAAATGTGTCAGTTATTAAAAGATGAAGAAACTGACCTGGCAATAATCCTAACTGAAGGGCTTATAAAAAGTATTTCGGAAGGCAATCCTTCAAAAATCGTGCAGGTATTTATAAATTCTCCCCTCTTATGGGGCATCCATGTTGGAGCAAAATCCGAATATAAAAATATTGATGAATTAAAGGGTGCCAAGGCAGCAATAAGTCGCTTTGGAAGTGGCAGTCATTTAATGGCCTATGTCCATGCCCAAAACAAAGAATGGGATACAAATACCTTACAGTTTGAGGTCATAAATAATCTGGAGGGCGCTATCGATGCATTGACCAATGGAAAAGCCGATTATTTTATGTGGGAACATTTTACAACAAAACCATTGGTGGACAAAGGTATATTTAGACGGCTAGGTGACTGCCCAACCCCATGGCCATGTTTTGTAGTTGCCGCAACAGATAAATTCTTATCAAACAATAAAGGGGCATTAGATCATATCCTTGAAACTATAAATTTATATACATCAGAGTTTAAATCAATTCCAAGTATAGATAGGACTTTAGCCAATAAATATGGCCAACAATTGGAAGATATAAAGGATTGGCTTTCAAAAACCGAATGGAGTCAGTCACAAATAGATTCAACAACTTTGTTGGAAGTACAGAAAAGATTAATAAGCCTAGATCTTATCAAGAGAATAGAATCCGACAAAACTTTTAGGCACCAATAAAACAAATAATATATGTTATCTATTCAAGTACTCCCCTATCAGCTTTTCAAATGCTTTTTCGGATAATGGTTTTTGAACAATGTCCTTTACGCTTAATTCTTTAAGATCTTTTGTAGTAACAGGGTCTACTTCAACTGCTGTAAGTACAACTATTGAAATTTTATCCTTAATTTTTGGTTCAAAGTTTTCATTAAAAAATTCTAAAAACTCCCAACCATCCATATATGGCATATTAAGATCCAAAACAATTAGACAATCGCCAAAATCGGATTCTTGAATATTAACATCTAAAATATCTATAGCTTCTTGACCGTTCAAGGCAATATCAATCCCAAGGTCATGGTCTAGCTTATCAATAAAAACTTTATTTAAAAAATTAGTAGTAGTATCATCGTCAACCAACAAGATTGACTTTAAATTAGTCGCAATCATATATAAATTTTTAAGCTACAATAAAAGTAGTATTTTTCCCAAATGCAAATATAATAAATGTTGTGAAAACCCCAATACTACCATATAATCTCTACCTTTTTCATAGTCATAAGCAATTGATTACATGTGCTAAAATGTTTGTTGCCAAACCAAAATCCTCTATTGGCACTAAGAGGGGATGGGTGCCCGGAAGTTAAAACATGATGACTGTCCTTATCTATTAATTTAATCTTTTTCTTGGCAAAACCTCCCCATAGCATAAATATTACCCCTTCTTTTTCTTTAGAAATCTTTTTAATGACCTCGTCTGTAAATAATTCCCATCCTTTTTTTTGATGGCTGCCCGGTTCATGAGCCCTAACGGTTAAGGTAGCATTCAACAATAAGACCCCTTGTTTTGCCCATCGCTCTAAATCACCACTCTTGGGATAAGGTTTTCCAATGTCGGTCTCTATTTCTTTAAAAATATTAATCAGTGATGGCGGGTGCGAAACAGTATCCTGAACAGAGAAACACAAGCCATTCGCTTGGTTGGGACCGTGGTATGGGTCTTGGCCTATGATAACAACCTTGGTTTGATCAAATGAACAATGGTCAAAGGCGGCAAATATGTTTTTGCCTTCTGGATAACAAACAGTCTGTTTGTATTCCTTCTGAACAAAGGACGATAGTTCAGAAAAATAAGGTTTATTAAATTCCTCTTCCAGAACGACTTTCCAACTCGGTTCAATATTTACATTCATGTTAGTTTAATGGAATTTAGTTTGCTTTTCTGTACAATACTGATCAAAAAAAATAAATCTAAAAAATAAATTAGAAACTTTTATCTTTAAGAATACTTTAGCTTATGAGTAACGACTATAGAGATCCAAAATTTAAGAAATGGTTAGATAAATTGCAGCAAGAGAGCTGGCAATTAGAACTTATTATCTCTGGTTTCGCAATTTATGGTCTAATGATGGTGTTTGAGCCCATTATGTTAAACATAAAAGAAGCGGGTATTTCCAACAAGGAAATGGCATCTTTTATATGGATTTTTACTCTATCCTCTTGTTCTATTCTTATTTTCAACCTAATTCTACATGTAATCTTAAGGGGGCTTTGGATTGGGGCTTTGGGGCTTAGGTATGTCTCTGGAGATATAGATTACGACAAATTAAACTATACCCCTAAGTTCACCAATTACCTTAAAAGGAAAATAGGCTCTTTTGATAAGTATATTGCTAATCTAGAAAATTACTGCAGTGTCCTTTTTGCCATTTCTTTTCTTTTGATCTTCTATGTTTTAGCCATTTTTATTGTACTCGCCCTTATTGCACTCATAGGTGAATCTATTTTTAACAACGACAATATTTCGGGAAATTTCAAAATGATTTTAGGCATAAGCCTAGCTGTACTATTATTGATAGGTGTGCTTTTTACTTTTATTGACTTTTTAACCCATGGGTTTTTAAAAAAGAAAAAATGGCTCGCCAAAATATACTTTCCTATTTATTGGGTATTCAGTTTTATTACACTGTCTTTTTTGTACAGGCCATTGGTGCATAATTTTCTGGACAATAGGTTTGGAAAAAGGCTCAGCTATGTTCTAATTCCTCTCTATACCGTTATCTTATTGTTAACTTCATTGAATTTAATAAAATCTAATTATTTAAGCCTTAACAAAGACTCCTCCAGCATTTTTGCCAATAAGAATAATTATGAAAACCTATTGCGTGATGAAGGAGATTTTGTTGAATATGCATCAATTCCGTCCAAAGTAATTACGGACTCCTATTTAAAAGTATTCTTGAAATTTACCGATAACACCGAAAATGACGTTTTTGATTTTAATCCCGGGATAAAACCAGAAAAGGATAAAAGAGGGTATGACTTTGATATAAGGTTTGGAGCTAGTGATGAATTTTTGAACCCTAAAAAGTATGACAGCATTCGGAAGGAATATTTAAAAACATTCAATGACATTCACAGTGTTTTTATTGATTCCATAAAATTCAAAAGTGATTTTGTCATTACATCCAACCATAAAGATCAATTGGGGTTTGAAACCTATTTAAAATTAGATTCCATAAAAGATGGAAAGCATTTACTAGCCATTAAACGCCTTAAAAAAAGAAAAACTGACACCACCGAAACGACTTTAATTACCATTCCTTTTTGGTCTTTCAAAGATTAAACTGAAAATATCTTCTCAAAAATTCAAGCGTTTATCAAAATTTCTTTTTAATACAGGAATTTGCACTAGTATCAGGCAGGCAAAAATTCCAATGGCGTATATCACTGTTTTGGGCACACGTATAGCCGTGGGTATTTTTGGGCTTTTAATAGATGGAAGCTTGTCAAAATTTATATAACTAAACCACCCTGTTTCTTGGATTGTTGGCCCAAAAAACAAATACCCCATGGAACCAAGTACCAACAAACCAATTACGAACCAAGATTTCTTAGAAATCAATGGTTTGTAAACCAAAGCGGAACTTTGTGGAAGCTTTTCGATTTTAGACAAAATATTGGTTGTAAAATCTTTTGAAGGAGATTCCAACGGCATTTCCCTAAGTAGCTTTCCAGTTAATTCATCTATATGTTTATCCATGTTTTCTTTCATAACGTTCAATTTCCTGAGGTTCCAACTTTGTTCTTAAAATAGAAGCCAGCATTTTTCTAGCCCTAAAGAGTTTCACCTTTAAATTATTTACCTTAACACCTGTAATTTTTGATATTTCCTTTAAAGATTGTTCTTCAAAATAAAACAAGGTCATTAAAACACTGTCTTCACTAGGCAATAAACTTAAACAATTCTTTATTATTTCTTGTCGCTCCTGTTGCTCCAATGTATCCAAAGCATTCTCCAAAGTCTTTATTTCATGTTCCGTAAATTCATCTATTGTTACATTTTGCCGCTGTCTTTTTTGACTTTTCAATCTATCCAAACATGTATTATAGGCAATTCTATATACCCAAGTGGAAAATTTTGAGTCCCCTTTAAAGGAATTCAATTTTTTGTACACTTTTAAAAAAGTGTCCTGTGAAACTTCTTCGGCCTCTTCCTTGTTTTTTAGCATTTGCAATCCCAACGTAAATACCAAATCTTTATAGCGATTTACCAATATGGCAAATGCATTGGTATTCCCACTTAGCACTTGTGCAATGTCTTGTTGGTCGTTGGTTACTTTCATTTGGATGTTGGACGACGAAAAGCCATAATTGGTTACAACCGAAATAAAAAAATAATTTGAAAAAGTTGTAACCATGGTCAAAAAAGTGTCGTCATAAGCTATGAACGTATTAAAATTAATCAATTAAAAACAATCAGTTATGCATTCAGAATTAATAATAGTACCAATATTTTTCGGAGTAGTATTTGCCATTGCTTACTTGTATTTTTCAACAAGGAACAAAGAACGTCTTGCCTTAATAGAAAAGGGTGCAGATGCCAGTATTTTTGTTAGAGGCAAAAAAGAAAACGCAGCCCCCATTTGGAAGGTTCTAATTTTAAATGCTTCATTAATTTTAATGGGCATTGGTATGGGCGTTTTTATTGCAGCCATTCTGGTAAATGCCGGTATTGATGATGATGTGGCCTATCCAGGTACTATTTTCTTAATGGCGGGTATTGGCTTATTTGTAGGTTTTACAATGACCAAAAAATTAGATAAGGAATAACTCAAAAAAACCTTTACTGTGAAAAACGCTCCCATAGGAGCGTTTTTTTGTTTTTACAGTGGATTGAAGTTTTGGATAACGGCAATTGAAATGAACATAAAGCCAATTATTTTCTTTTATTTAAAACTTCCAAGTACAGGTCCTCTACTTTTTTTCTGGCCCAAGGAGTACGTCTTAAAAATTTTAAGCTCGATTTTATTGACGGGTCATGGGTAAAACATCGGATATTGATTCTATGCCCCAAATGTTCCCAACCATAATATTTAACTAGGTCATTGATAATTTGCTCTAGTTTTATACCGTGTAAAGGATTGTTTGGTTGCGAAGACATATTACCCCCTATTCCTATTTCTATTCTTGTTTCTATTTCCTTTTGGTTTGTTGGAATCCCCTCCTCTATTTCTATTTGATGAACTTCTAGAACCACCTCTACCACGTCCCGACCTTTGTCCGGGTTTTATAGGTTCTGTCGATGCATTGGGGTCGGGTTCAAAACCTTCGATTATTTCCTTTTCTATTTTTATACCAATCAGTTTTTCAATGTCCCGTAAATAACTGGTTTCATCTGCACTCACCAATGAGAGGGCTTCTCCATCGGCTCCTGCCCTACCTGTTCTACCAATTCTGTGCACATAGTCCTCAGGAATATTGGGCAATTCAAAATTTACTACATGGGGAAGTAACGGAATATCCAATCCACGTGCAGCTATATCAGTTGCCACCAATACTCTTACGGAACCATCTTTAAAACCTGCCAAAGCTTTGGTACGTGCTCCTTGACTTTTGTTTCCATGGATAGCGGAAGCGGTTATACCACTCTTTACCATTTTCTTGCACAAGTTATTGGCTCCATGCTTGGTTCTGGTAAATACCAATACCTGTTTCCAATCGCCTTCAGAAACGAGTTTTATAATGAGTCCCGCCTTTAGACCTTTAGCTACACGATATACCTTTTGTTCAATTTTATCTACTGTAGAATTCTCCGGGGTAGCTTCTACCAAAACAGGATTGTTTAAGATGTCCCCTGCTAATTTCTTTATATCCTTGGAAAAAGTAGCAGAAAATAATAGGTTCTGTCTTTTCCTTGGCATAATGGCCATTACCTTTTTAATGTCGTGTATAAAACCCATATCCAACATTCTGTCGGCCTCGTCCAACACTAAAATTTCCACCTTGGCCAATGACAGGGCTTTTTGGTTGTGCAAATCCAGTAAACGACCTGGTGTGGCTATAAGAACATCTATTCCTTTTCTAAGTGTTGCAATTTGTGGACGTTGGTTTACCCCTCCAAAAATTACAGTGGACCTAATGTCAAGAAACTCACTGTATTCCTTTACATTGTCATAAATCTGTGCTGCCAATTCCCTGGTAGGGGTTAACACCAATGCCCGGACCGGTCTATGTCTTAAAGGCTGTGCTTTAGATAATATTTGAAGCAGTGGCAAGGTAAACCCTGCGGTCTTTCCTGTCCCTGTTTGGGCAGACGCCAGCACATCTTTTCCTCCTAAAACTAAGGGGATTGCTTTTTCTTGTATGGGTGATGGGGTGTCGTATCCTTTTTTACTTACCGCCTTTAACAAAGCGTCGGATAGACCTAATGATTTAAATGACATATTTCTTATTGAGCCGCAAAGGTACTGCTATTTTTTGCGTAAGACATTATTTCCTTGTCTTTGATACAAAAAGCCACTAACTTACATCCACATCTTTAAAACTAGACTTTTATGGAAACCAAAAACAGAAGAAATTTTATCAAGAAATCCGTCTTGGGCGCTACGGCGCTTGCCCTACCATTAGAAATGTTTCCAGCAACCGTCTTGGGAGCAAATGACCGTATTAACCTTGGTGTTATTGGGTGTAATGGCATGGGCTGGAGCAATACCCTTTCCATATTAAAGGTTAAAGGCGTTAAACTTGTTGCCCTTTGTGATGTAGATCAAAATGTTTTGGATAGACGGGTGAAGGAAATGAAAGATGCCAGTCCAGATAAAGCCTCTAAAAAAATAAAGGTTTATTCCGATTATAGGGCTTTGTTGGATAATAAGGATATTGATGTAGTAATTATTGGCACTCCAGACCATTGGCACTGTAAAATTATGGTAGATGCCTGTGAAGCGGGCAAGCAAGTTTATGTAGAAAAACCTATTGCCAATACCATTGAGGAGTGCAACATTATGTTAAGAGCCGCAAAAAAATACAATACAGTGGTTCAAGTAGGTCAATGGCAACGTAGTGGGCCCCATTACAGAGAGGCCATTGATATTGTGCAGTCTGGCGTACTGGGGAAAATACGTGTGGTAAAAGTTTGGGCGTACCAGGGATGGATGAAACCCGTTCCCGTAGTTCCAGATTCAAAAGCGCCAAAAGGAGTTGATTATAAACAATGGTTGGGGCCGGCAACCAATAGGCCCTTTAACGCCAATAGGTTTCATTTTAATTTTAGGTGGTTTTGGGACTACGCAGGTGGATTAATGACAGACTGGGGTGTACATGAAATAGACATTGCCCTTTATGCCATGAAGGCACTGGCACCAAAATCGATCATGGCAAGTGGTGGTAAATTGGCGTATCCAGATGATGCTTCGGAAACGCCAGATACGCTACAGGCCCTTTTTGAATACGAAAATTTTAATATGCTTTGGGAACATGCTACGGGGATAGATTTGGGACCTTATCAAAAACCTGAAGGCATAGCATTTATTGGCAACAATGCCACATTGGTTTTAAACAGGGGAGGCTTTGAGGTGCTTTTGGAAAAGAAATCGGAAGGATATGGTAAATCCAGTCAGAACAAAATAGACCCAATTGCAAGTGGTGGTGTCCCAGAAGGGGTTAATTATTTGGACCTGCACCAGGAAAACTTTATTAAGGCCGTAAGGGCAAATGATAGTTCGCTACTTAATACGCCCATTGAATCTGGTAGTGTAGCGGCTATAAATGCACAAATGGGGAATATTGCCTATAAAACAGGCGAGAAATTGTACTGGGATGCAAAACAAGGTAATTTTGGAAACAATGAAAAGGCAAACAAATTAATCAAGGCCCAATATCATAATGGCTGGGAAAAACCTTTAGTATAATCCATGAAGTTAACACATACCAAACTGCTTCCCGAACTTGGCGTAAGCCATAATCCAGACATAAAGAAAAAGGTCTTTTTGGGAAGAGGCGAAATTCCTCAACTAATGAATTTTGGCACGGCCACTTTTAAACCCGGCCAGGCGGTGGAAGAGCATAAACATGACACCATGTTCGAAGTCTTCTATATACAAAGTGGTAAAGCGGAGTTTATAGTAAACGGGGAAGCATTGGTGTTGCGGGCAGGTGATTGCATTACGCTGGAACCGGGAGAACTTCATTCACAAAACAATCCATTTAAGGAAGATGTCGTTTGGCTCTATTTTGGTATTGCCACGGATTAATAGTTTAAAACCTATCATAATAGACTGTTTTTTACTATATATATTTTTTGATTTAAACATTTATTGTAATATTGCAATGATATAATAAAAGACCATGGGATTAGCAAAAACTGAAATTTTTACAGACCAACAAAATGAAATTTCCCAATATGCAAAAGTCTTTGGGCATCCGGCAAGGGTAGCGATTCTACAACATCTATTTAAAACGGATAGTTGCGTTTGCGGTGATTTGGTGACTGAAATTGGATTGGCCCAACCCACAATTTCACAACATCTTAAGGAATTAAAATACTTGGGGTTAATTAAGGGAAATGTGGAGGGTACTAGTGTATGCTATTGTATCAACACCGAAAATTGGATTAAAATGAAAGAGATTATGTCCAAATTCCTAGATCAGGATATACCTAAAGATAAAGATTGTTGTTAAAAAAATTTAACTCTATTAATCGTTTTATTGCGATAAATTAATACTCTTGTAACATTTAAATAATCTGCCATGAAAACAAAAACATCTATTTTATTCATTGTAACATCACTACTGACCATACACTTGGCATCGGCCCAAATGCTTCGTAAAAAAATTGGCAAAAGCGTAGAGGTTCTAAGAACGCAAATTAACACCCTGCCCAAAGAGAAGATAAATGAACTGGACCAGGTAGCCTTTAAAATCTATAAAAATTGCTATAACAATAGTGATGCATCTGTACTTTTCATAGACCAAACTAATACCCAAAACTCGCAGTTGGCAATGATTTGGTTAAAAACTGGATTGGCTTATTATGCTATTGATATTAATGTACAATCGGCAGGTGTCTCCTTAGAGAACAAACCAATTTCAAATTTAAATAGTTTAAGTGACTATGGGTTTGTCATTAAAACTCCCAGTAATGAAAAACCTAACCTTTATACTGTAATTTATGGACGTTCTGGAAGTTGGTCGGTATTCCCGAAAGCACTTTCTGATATTAAAAAAAATAACCCTATGGACATTAAAATAATTGTGGACAAGGCGTTAAATGACAAAGGTATTGCACTTATGAAATTGGAACTCAACGAGGAAGATATACCATTACAGATTATCTATATAGCGGCACAGCTAGATCATCTAATAAAAAACAAAATATGAAGATCATATTATTTAGTGACATCCACTCCAATCTACCGGCATTGGATGCTTTTTTTGAGCATATAGACAACAGGAACTATGATGCTATTTATTGCCTTGGAGACTTGGTGGGTTATAATATTTGGCCCAACGAAGTGATTCAGGAAATTAGAAAACGAAAAATACCGACTATTGCAGGCAATTATGACTACGGCATAGGTAGAACTAGTGATGATTGTGGCTGCGCTTATAAAACCGATGAGGAAAAAGCGAAGGGTGCCATTTCTATTTCATTGACCAACCAATTGGTAAACAACAATAGTAGAAACTATCTTAGAACACTTCCTGCCCATATCAAAATAGAATTTCAGCTAAATAAGGACAAATTAAACTTAATGTTAGTTCACGGTAGTCCCCGTAAAATAAACGAATACCTGTTCGAGGATAGAGCTGAAAAAAGTATGGTGCGCATTATGGAGCAGGCCGGTGCAGATATTATGTGTTTTGGACATACGCATAAGCCTTATCATAGAATTTTTAATACTAACGATGAAAAAGTGCCCCATTTTAGACACGCCATAAATATAGGTTCCATAGGCAAACCTAAAGACAATGATATGCGCGGAAGTTATGTGATATTGGAAATTAACGAAAACGCTTCGGTTTTAAACAAGGATAGTATTTCAGTGGAATTTGTAAAGTTTGAATATGATATAGAAAAAGCTGCAAAAGCAATTGAAGACAGCATTTTACCAAACAGTTATGCTCAGAATCTAAGAAACGGGTACTAATTTATGTAGTAAAAACAAACATAAAAACCCAATTAATGACAAGGAGTCTTTAAAATAAGTACAGAATAATATGACTAAAAAAAAATTAAGCTTTCTGGATAGAAATCTAACCCTTTGGATTTTTGTTGCTATGGCCATTGGAGTAGGAATTGGATATTTTATACCCACTTTTCCAACTGTTATAAATTCCCTAAGTAGCGGAACAACCAATATTCCCATTGCAATTGGTTTGATCCTTATGATGTACCCCCCTTTGGCAAAGGTCAACTATGCGCTCTTGCCCAAAGTCTTCCGAAATACTAAAATCCTATCCATTTCATTGATTCTAAATTGGATAATAGGTCCTGTTTTAATGTTTTTTCTGGCCATCACTTTTTTACGGGACTATCCAGAATATATGGTTGGACTTATTTTGATAGGTTTGGCCCGTTGTATTGCCATGGTCTTAGTTTGGAACGACCTGGCAGAGGGCAGTAGCGAATATGGCGCTGGTTTGGTAGCTTTAAACAGTATTTTCCAAGTTTTTGCCTATAGCTTTTATGCCTGGATTTTTATAACCGTGCTTCCACCCTATTTTGGGTTCCAAGGGGCAATCGTAGATATATCTATTGGCACCATTGCGGAAAGCGTGGCCATTTATTTAGGAATTCCTTTTGTATTGGGAATTATAAGCCGACTTATTTTAGTAAAGTTAAAAGGGGAAGAATGGTACACTAAAAAATTCATTCCAAAAATCTCTCCCATGACACTTATAGCCCTTTTATTTACCATTGTGGTTATGTTTTCATTAAAAGGGGAATTAATAGTGGAGATTCCAATGGATGTGCTCATTATTGCCGTTCCCTTGCTTGTTTATTTTTCTTTAATGTTCATCATTGGTTTTTTCTTTACCAAAACAATGGGTGCAGATTATGATAAAACGGCAGCTGTAGCATTTACGGCGGCTGGAAATAATTTTGAATTGGCAATTGCAGTGGCCATTGCTGTTTTTGGGCTCAATTCGGGACAAGCATTTGCCGGGGTCATTGGACCTTTGGTAGAAGTTCCGGCTTTAATTTTGTTGGTTCGGGTATCTTTTTGGCTACGTGGCAAGTATTTTAAAAAGGCCGTTGCTTAGGCCCATGCACAATTCTACTTGGAATAGGTTACTACCTACAACGTATTACTGCAACAAATGCAATAGACCACGATTTCTCTTATAGTCCAAAAAAAGTTCTCTAAAAATTATTACGTCTTTAGGGTCATTTGGGGCAGCTATATCTAAACTGGGCAAAACATGATTTATTTCTTGTAGAAAAGCATCAAAATGATTTTCATGCGTCATATTTTGGCCAGAAACTAATTGTTCTATTTCTATAGTTTGTTTTTTACGGGAATACATAATTCTAACATTTAATTTGGTTTGCTTTAAAGATGTACAAATATGCTATTGTCATAAAATAAAAAGGAATACCTGTAGACTAATGGTAGATTACTATAGACGAGTAGAATTTTTAAATCGACGAATAAATGAGGAAAAGTACTGAATATGGTAATAGAGCGGCGGTTGGGCAAATGGATGAAGAAGCTCTTTTGTGACAATTAAATCTCTCAAATAAATAAAGGACAAATTGCGTTATATAGATAATATGGATTAACCCCAAGATAAAGACCATGAAATTAATGCTATTATATGTCTTCGTATTTTTAGTGGTCGCTTGCACTAAAAATGACAACACTACAGTAGACCTAATTCCCGGGCCTGCTTTAGAAGAGGGGCTACTGGAAAATCAAAAAATAGATATTTTGGGAACGGAAAGAGATTACCATCTCTACATTCCAGAAAACCCTATAAATGCACCCGTTGTGATGCTTTTTCATGGTAACGGCAGTAACAATAACGAAATATTGGGCATAACCAATGTAAAAGCACCTTATAAAGTTTGGTTAGACATTGCCGAACAAGAAGACCTTATACTAATTGTACCCAATGGTTCTGAAGGTACCGATGGCAAAAACGGCTGGAACGATTGTAGAGCAGATGCTGAAGGCAATCCCAATTCCAATGATGTACTTTTTGCCAATCATCTAATTGATATGGCCATAGAACAATATCAGGCCAATGCATCAAAAGTTTTTGCTGTAGGCACTTCAAACGGAGGACACATGGCCATACGCTTGGCTCAAGAAATACCGGATAAACTAAAAGCTTTTGCCTCCATTGTTGCAGCCAATCCTGTGAACACCCAGTGTACAAATTCCACCATACCCATTTCAGCACTCATAATTAACGGTACAGAAGACCCTTTTCTACCCTATGAAGGTGGGCCAATGGCAAGTAGTCGTGGTGAAGTCTATTCTACTGAAGAGACCATTGCATATTGGGTCGATAGAAATAATACAAATATTGCTCCGGTTATAAATAACCTTGCAAATACAGACGAGACAGATAATTGTACAGTAACTACATATTTATATGAAAACGGTACCAACAATACCGAGGTAGCTTTATATACCGTTGTTGGTGGCGGGCATACCGAACCTAGTATTAGGGAACGCTACAGCAATTTATTCAAAATTATTGTAAAGGAACAGAATGGCGATATTGAAATGGCGTACGAAGTCTGGAATTTCTTTAAAACCAAATAATAAAACGCCACTTCCCTATTCCTACAGTTCAATAATCCAATTGTTAGGCCAATAGCCATTTTCCGGCTTTGCGTTTATATAGATATAAACATGTTAAAAACCACCAAAAGGTGGTTTTTTTATGATTGGCATAAAAGAAATAACTAAAATAATGAGCAACACAAACAAACACAAACAAACACTAACATACTAAAAACAAGAATCTAACTTGATTATTAGGAAATATGAACGACCAAAGCAATCCAAATTTTAAAATATAGTGCGTTATCAGTTTAATTTAAAAGCAGTTAGATGTAAATTCTTGGATAAGTGTAAAATTTACACTAATTTTAGAAAAACAAACATTTCCAAACCATATGATCATGAATTCAAAACTTAAGAATCTCATTAAAACACTCATTTTGTTACTCACTATAGTATATTTTCAAAATACTATGGCCCAAGATGGAACCATCTATCCCCTAGAAATTCCCAATGAGCCAAACGCCATTCCTCTTGGAACAGGTGGTGTTGAAAACCAGCCCGCCTCAGAGACATGGTTCAGGCAATGGGGTGACCCAATGGCCCGAAACATCACCACGGCAACTCTTACCCCATTTCTGCCAAAACCAGGGAAAGCAAATGGGGCAACCGTCATTGTAGCACCAGGAGGAGGTTTCAGGTGGCTTTCACTTGGGAATGAAGGGTGGGAAGTTGCGGAAGCACTGGCAGAAAAAGGAATCACTGCCTTTGTGCTTAAGTATCGACTCCATCCAACTCCAGAATCCCTTGATGACTTCAGTGCATGGATGAACAGGCCTCGCACTCCCGCTCCTTCTTCTGATACATCTGACTCTTCTAGTAATTCAGAACCTATTAGTCGACTACAACGAGACCTTTCAAATCAATTGGAAGACGCTGAAGCTGCTTACAAGATGATAATTAATCGGGCTGAGGAATGGGGAGTAGATACAAATCGAATTGGTATGATTGGCTTCTCTGCTGGTGCTGGTCTCACTATGCACTCAACATTGAACTCCGAAATAATGAATCTAGCCTTCATAGGTCCAATTTATGGTGGCATGGGTGACGTAGAGGTTCCAAAAGATGCTCCACCTATGTTCAACGTAATTGCGGTGGACGATTTTCTTTTCAGGGGTCAGTTTGGCGTAATTGATTCATGGTACAAAGCAGGAATACCTGTTGAGTTCCATCTTTACCAAAATGGGGGTCATGGTTTCGGCTTAGGAAATCCAAACAGAACCAGCAATCGCTGGTTTGATGCCTTTATACACTGGTTAGACGTCAATGCTTTCCTTACACCCAAGTCCAGTGAGTAACATTCTTGATATTGTTCTAGTTTATAGAATCGGATACAAGGTCAATTAATCTTTGCCAACTAGAACAAAACATAACATGTATGTCATCTTTTAAATAGATGAACCTACATAAAAATCAGTGATAGCGGATTCATTCTAGTTAAATTTGAAAAGTCAATGAGAATTGATCCGCTATACATATAAACTAAGTTGATAGAAAAATCTTTTGATTTTTTCATTGTGACCATAAACCCCTGACATATTCTGACATTTCCTGCCATTACATTTGCCATATGTTTAACCTCTAAAAAAGAAAATCATGACAAATGCAATCAATTGGTTCGAAATTCCTGTTACAAACTATGAAAGGGCAAAAAAGTTCTACAGCACTGTTTTAAAAACAGAAATCACGGACGCTCCCATGCCCGGTGTTAAATACGGTGTCTTTAAGTACGACATGGAAGGTGTTGGCGGTGGCTTAATAGAGGGCGATGGCAGACAGCCCCAAAAGGACGGCGTGTTGTTGTACATGCCCGGTGGTAATGACTTAAGTATTCCATTGGCCCGGGTAGAGGCTGCTGGGGGTACCATTCTGATTCCAAAAACAAGTATTGGCGAGAACGGTTTTATGGCCCAGCTCATAGATACGGAGGGCAATAAAATTGCTTTACACTCAATGAACTAAAACTAAAAAGAGAATAGCGAACCCGTTTTGGGTTCGCTATCTTTGTATCTATGTCACAACTGGCCAGACTTATAGCAATACTTACGTTATTAAAATCCAAACGGGTTTTAACGGCCACCGAACTTTCGGATAAGTACGATGTAAGCATCAGGACCATTTACCGGGACATCCAAAAGCTTATTGAGGCAGGTGTCCCCGTAATTACTATAGAAGGCAGGGGCTATTCTCTTATGGATGGCTATTCCGTAGCTCCCGTACAGTTTACAGAGAAACAGGCAAATGCCCTGATTACGGCCACACATTTGGTAAAGCAAACCCAAGATTCGTCCTTTATTGAGGATTTTCAGGATGCCATGACCAAGATAAAATCGGTCTTTAGAACCTCCATTCAGGCTAAAAGTGAATTATTAAGTAGTAAGCTCTATATATTTAACAAACAAGATATTAAAGTTCCTAGTAATGCGCTTTCCGAAATACAACTGGCCATTACCAATTTTAACTATATAGAAATAAACTATCGCAAGGCAGATGACCCAAACATTACCTTTAGAAAAATAGAACCCTGTGCCATTTACTCCACAGAAAACAAATGGATATTGATCGCTTGGTGCCATTTAAGAAAAGACTATAGATCTTTTAGGATAGATAGGATCCAACATTTTAAAATACTCCAAGAGAAATTTGAAGACAGAAAGTTTACTTTGAAAGCCTATTTTCAAGTGGACAAATACAGACATTCGGAAAAAAATAACTAATGTGAGCAACTATGTGGCCCATATTGCATCTTACAATAAAGAAATTATGAGAGTAATTGCATCGGTCCTTATTTTTCTCTTATTTATGGGTTGCAGTAAAAGCAATGACAATGATGGAAGAAAGGATTATTTTTTCTATACCGAGTCCCAAATTGTTTTGGAGGATAGCGGTGGCAATAACTTTGCAAAAATTGTGGATGGAGAAAATTTAGTGTTTGAATACTTTTTCCAACACCCAGACCAAGAGAATATTGCGGATGATGAATATTCTGAACGTATCATCTTTGAAATGGATGCCAGTTTAAGCAGCTTCTCAATTTCCAACACAACCTTGACAGAATACAATACGTATTTTGATGAATATTGTTTTTGTGGCCTACAAGGAAGTACTCCTATAACTTTTGGAACCATAAAAGGAACCAAAATTGACGAAAATAGATGGGATATCACATTAAACGTTTCTTTTGAAATGTATGATGAAACAAGAACCAAAGAGGTGAACCATCGTTTTGTTTTAACCGAAAAGTAAGCATATAAAACTCCCACGCAATTTAACACCTGCTCCCTGCTTTTCTATCTTATAAAACTTTAATACCTAAAATTTGTAACCTACTATATTACGATGTCGTCATAGATAAACAATCAATTAAAAACGACACATGAAACTTAAATTAGGTTACCTTGTATTTGGATTTCTTTTTTTAACACATCAAATCTGGGCACAGACCCCAAACAGGGACCCATCCCAAAACCTTCCAAAACCATTCTGGATTTGGACACCCAATTTTGGGAAGCCTACAATACCTGCAATCTGGAAAATTTTAAAACCTTTATCACGGATGATGTGGAGTTCTACCATGACAAAGGAGGGCTTACCACTTCCCTATCTGGTTTAATGGAAAGTGTAAAAACAGGCTTATGCGGTAATGAAAACCTAAAAATATTAAGAGAGGCCAAAGAAGGCACGGTACAGGTATTTCCGATAGCCAATTACGGTGCAATTATTACAGGGGAGCATGTGTTCTTCCTTAAAGAAAAGGATAAAGAGAAAAGATTGGACGGACAGGCAAAGTTTACCCATCTATGGCAATACAAGGACAACCAATGGAAAATGTCCAGAATATTAAGCTATGACCACGGACCGGCTTCCATAAATGACTCAAAAACAGAGGTTACCTTATCCAACGAAGTTCTTGCCACCTACACGGGAACCTATACCATTGCAGATGGCCAAACCGTAACGGTAACCTTAGAGGGCAATGGGCTAAAATTGTCCGCACCCAATAAAGAATTGATCATACATCCAGAATCCGAAACCCTGTTCTTTCACAAACAGGCCCCACTCACCTTTGAGTTTGAAAAAAACGCACGGGGAACGGTACAAAAATTTACCATAAGGGAGAACGGGAACATTGTGGACGAATCAAAAAAAATTAGATAAAAAAATCTTGAAACATATACATTTGTATAATATACAAACGTATGGACCCACAAGAATATATAGTAAGAAATGCAGTTCCTAACGAGTTTAAGGAGATAGGACAATTACTAGTTGCGGTATATTCCCAATTGGAAGGCTTTCCAAAACCAAGCGAACAGCCAGATTACTACAGATTACTGGCCAATATTGGGGAAATCACCCAAAAACCAGGAGCAGAGCTTTTGGTGGCTGTAGCCCCAACAGGCCATATAGGCGGTGCCGTGGTCTACTTTAAGGATATGCAGTATTATGGTTCTGGAGGTACGGCCACCAAGGAGAAAAACGCATCCGGATTTAGGCTACTTGCCGTAAGCGAAGCCTCAAGAGGACTGGGCATTGGTAAGCTATTGACAAAAAACTGCATCCAAAGAGCCAAAAACCATCATAACCGCCAACTGCTAATACACTCCACAAAAGCCATGCAAATTGCATGGAAGATGTACGAAAACCTTGGTTTTGAGCGATCGGAAGATTTGGACTTTACCCAAGGAGAACTTTCGGTTTATGGTTTTAGATTGATACTATAAACTATATAAGGGCATTTTTCCTTTCAACCCTAATCCCTACCTTTGTCCCTTTAAAATTCCATAATGGACAAAATTCATCCTAAAACCCTACAAGACCTAGAGTTTCCAACAGTTTTGAAACAACTGGTGGGACGTTGTCATACGGAATTGGGCAAGGAACAAGCATTGTCCATTAAACCACTGCCCAATAAGGAGGAAATTATAAGGGTATTGGGGCAGACATCCGAATATTTGTCTTCATTTACCAATGACAATAGAATTCCCAATCATGGTTTCGAAGTAATTTCAAATGAAATAAAATTGCTGAAGATTGAGAATACGACTTTGGAAATAAGTGGGTTCAAAAAAATTGGAAGCATTTGCAACACCGTAAACGAACACAAAAAGTTTTTAAAGAAGTTTAAAGAGTACTACCCCCTCCTCTTCGAGTTTTCAGAAACAATTGATGCCAACACTGAAATCCCAACTGAAATCAACAAAGTATTGGATAAGTTTGGCGAAATAAAGGACAATGCTTCATCCAACTTAAAATCCATACGCATACAGATAAACGAAGTAAAGGGGAAAATAAACCAAAGCTTTGCTTCTGCATTAAGCTCCTATCAGTCCTCAGATTATTTGGACGAAATTAGGGAATCAGTTGTTGAAAACCGACGTGTTTTGGCGGTAAAGGCAATGTATCGCAAAAAAATCAAGGGCATGGTCATGGGCACTTCCAAAACAGGAAGTATTGTTTACATGGAACCTGAAGCTTCCTTGAGATACAGTCGGGAACTCAATAATCTGGAATTTGAAGAGAAGGAAGAAATTCAAAAAATACTCAATCAGCTTACCAATACCATACGTCCTTACGGGTATCTTTTAACCAAGTACCAAAACTTCTTGGCTCATATGGACATTACGGCCGCCAAGGCAAAGTATGCTTCGGAGATGAATGCGGTATTGCCCACAATCAATGACAAAAAGGAAATGCGCCTAAGGGATGCCTACCATCCCCTGCTCTATTTAACCAATAAGTACAAAAAGGAAAAGACCTATCCACAGACCATTGAGTTGCATCCAAAAAACCGGATCATTGTAATTTCCGGTCCCAATGCCGGTGGAAAAAGCATCACCCTAAAGACTATTGGCCTCCTACAGGTAATGGTACAAAGTGGTTTGTTGATTCCGGTTCATGAGCGCAGTTCCGTATGTCTTTTTGATAAAATATTGACAGATATTGGGGATAACCAATCCATTGAAAATCATCTAAGTACATACAGTTACCGGCTCAAAAACATGAACCAATTTTTGCGCAAGTGTAACAACAATACCTTGTTCTTAATTGATGAGTTTGGAACGGGCAGTGACCCTGAATTGGGTGGTGCCCTGGCCGAAACTTTTTTGGAGGTATTCTATGAGCGGGAATCCTATGGGGTAATTACCACCCACTACGCCAATTTAAAAATGTTGGCCAATGAATTGCCGCATGCCACCAATGCTAATATGATGTTCGATAATAAAACATTGGAACCTACCTACCAATTGATCTTGGGACAGGCAGGAAGTTCTTTTACGTTTGAGGTGGCACAAAAAAATGGTATTCCCTATAGTTTGATCAATAGGGCGAAGAAGAAAATTGAGCGTGGCAAGGTACGTTTTGATGCTACCATAGCCAAATTGCAGAAAGAGCGAAGTAAAATGGTGCAAACCGGGGATCGTCTTAATGAGGAAGAGGCCAAAGCCCGTGAAGAGGCTAAACGTTTAGAAGAGCTGAACACCAAAATAAAGTCCAAGCTAGAGAACTACCAAGAATTATACGATCACAACCAACGTATGATTTACTTAGGAAACAAAGTGAACACTGCAGCTGAAAAATATTTTCAAGATAAAAAGAAAAGGCCTTTGGTATCCGAGTTGTTGCGATTGGTAGAAACGGAAAACAGTAAGAGGAAAAAGAAATCGGTACAACAGACAAAAATAGACAGACAAAAGAAGGTCCAGGTGGCCCAAGAACTGGAGCAAAAAATTGTGAAGGTCAGAAAGGAAAAAATCGCCAAAAAGAAAAAGGCGGTCATAAAGGAAAAAAACAAACCTCGACCCATTTTTAAAGTGGGTGACAGGGTTCGCATACAAGATGGCAAAGCTGTCGGCAGTATTGATAAGCTAGAAAAAAATAAGGCCATAGTAAACTACGGCCTATTCACTACAAATGTAAGCGTAGATCAGCTTGATTTGGTCGAAAGAAAGAACTAGGGCACTTATCTACCTTGAACCATAGCAGTTAAATTTTCCAATGCTTTTGCATAGTAATCATTGTACTGTTTTATGTTTTCCTCGGTGGGGTTTTCCAATACACTCTGCAAGTATGGCATATCAGAGAATTTAAACACACCATTGTCCACATCCTTGGATTGCATTATTGTTTTGAGCTTTCCTAGTTTTTGCTCGGTAGTTGCCTGTTGTTCAAATCCATATTGCTCCATCAGAAGCTGTTGCATCGTTTTGGATTTTGTAGTTTTTATATTATTGTCCACCGTGACAGTCTCAACATCAAAATATGTAGGTTGATATGCAGGATTTGCTGCTATCAAAGCATCTTGCATTCGATTCATAACCTGCTGCATATTGGACACAACATTGACTAAATCATTAGTGTTTATGCCGACTGCCGTATTTATATATGAAAACAGGTCGTTACCATAATACTCCTCCCAGGCTACACCAATGATTCGTTTATAGTCATTTGTTCGCATATTTTGTGGTGAAACTGCTATGCCCATACCATCTAAATTACCAGAAGGTAAAATGTAATCTCCCTTATTAACAGTGCCTAGAACCTTTACAGGTACCTGACCTAAGAAAGCTACTTGCTTATATTGGCTTACTTCCTCCCCTTTAGGCATTGCTCCAGATACAATGGGATTTTTAGAGATAACCATGAAACGGTCAGCATCTACAAAACTTTTTGATATCTCACCAGCCCTCAACCCTACAACCTCTCCATAAGTAAATGTTTCCTTAGCATCATATTTTTTCAACCATTCCGCATAATCAGCACCTCCCGACTCAAAGGCCACCCCAACATTAGCCTCGTTATACCATATATATAAGGATATCTGTACGCCCTGAATAAATAAGGTAAAAGCTGCATCCACAGCATCATCACAATCACCCGCAATACCAACACCCGCAATACAAGCGCCAAGGTTAATACCAAAACTTGCCGATGATTGTATTAGGTCTAGATATTCTAAAAGTAGATTTAGTGAATAATCGTTATTCAAGTACACGCTAAAAGCACTTGGCGCCTCTGCTGGCGGAGCCGTGTCATCATCATCTTGATCCTTAGCTTCATCCTCCGAAGGCTCATTATCAACAATGACATCTAAAATAAAATTTTGGCTAACATCAGTATAGGCCTGAAATCCCTCTATTCTACCAATTGGTTCACCTCCTCCATTCCAAAAAGACACAAAATTGCGCTCTCGACTGGGCACGGCATCGTTCAATTGAATGGCCATACCGTTTGCACTACCTTGTAATCTTAAGGGGTAGGCATCAATATCCGATTGGTTAGTTTCCGAAACTTGGGCCGTAATTGTTACCCTATTGTTGAAATTTGATGCACCATCCGCTGTCAGTGTTTGTAAGCGGGTATCCTGTTCTACATAGACATCCCCTGTGAAACGAGACAAGCTTTGGTTGTTTACATTAAAATCACTATTTAGATTGGTCACCCCGTCCGCTACAAGGTTCCTATGCCTAACATAAGGAACATAGGTAAGGGATTGTTCACTGAACTCCACAAAATTAGTTCCTGCATCCATATCAATATCTACTTTTAAGGTTTTGGGACCATCCCAATCAATGGTATTGAAAGTGCCCAAGCTTTCAGGAGTTGTTTGTCCCTGTCCTATGGTAAGATTTATGGTTCCGTAGGGATCCGTTTGTGTCTCTTGGGTCTCTTGGTAATTTACATTGCCAGAGGCGTCCATAACTGTAAACCGAATACTGATGGGACGATCCGGTATGTTATTGGACGGAATGTCCACACCGGGGATTTCATCCGAATTGTTGTCAATCAACACTGCTTGATAGGTAATACCTTCAGTTTGTGCTATTCCGACATAAAGGCAAAAAAGGCTTAAAATGGTGAATATGTATATTTTTTTCATGATATGGTTGTTAGAAAGAACAGTTGCATCCTGGTAATTGTATAATGATGCCCATTCCGAAATTATGATTGGAAATATTTAATTTTTCATTATCGTTCGGGTTGGAATTCACTAAAGAAAAGCTTCTCCCGTATTGATATTGGACAAACAATGCTGCTTTGTTGGATATGGGGTACTCTATCCCCAAGCCCAATCTTGGCACCACTATTAAGTTGTCAAATTCATCTTCTCTGGTTAAGTCAAATACTTGGTTGTTCAAAGTCTGTGTTCCACGCAACAAATACTCCATAGAGGCGCTTAGCTTGGCAAAAAAGACAAAGTCCCTAGATCTTGCATAATTATACCAAAGCCCGGTCTGCAAACCCAAATAAGATAGGTCCCACTCGTAAAAATTGTCCAAAAGGACATCGCTTCCCATTGCACTATAGTTTGTAAAGACACCCCCTACCATGATATGAGCTTTGTCCCCGGGAAGTTGAAAGGCATACCCGGCACCCATATAGGTATTGCTACCCTTTTGTAAATTTTCCAAGGACCCACCAGATGAGTTTTTATATTCAAAGGAAGATATGGTCTGTCCAACATCAGAATACAATATTTGTCCATAAGACATGGCAGACAACAAACAAATGGCTAAAAACAAATACTTGTTCATTTTTATTGCTTTATAAGTTGTCTAATACTGTGTTGTTGCCCAACCTGGAGTTTAAAAAAATAGACTCCCCTTGACAAGTTCTCCAATGGAACTGTAATTTGGGTGCTATTCTCACGAATCTGGTGCAAAATCAATCTACCGGTCATGTCAAATAAGAACACATCTACATTTTCATCCTCTGTGTTTTCCAGATTTACCACAACCCCATCAATAAAGGAATTGGGGTATACGATCATTTCCAGTTCATTGGGATTGCTCCCTATGACCCCTGGTCGTAAAATCTGCAAAAAACCTTGACGCAACGTTTTATTTTCTGTTGCAAATGTGTTAATGACACTGGTTTGCCCAATACTTTGCTGTAAAAAATAATTGCCTTGCGTAGAGGTAACCCTTTTACTATTCCCACTTACCCCTAAAGTCTGTCGCACTAAGACTTGGGAATGCCCATACAATGAGAACAACAATAATGCGAGTAAAAATTTCTTCATGTTAATTGATTGGTTTTTAAGGTTCAACACTACCAAATTACTTACGATGTTGTTATGCACCTAATTTTGTCCATGGACAAAGTATGGACAGAATTGATGGACAGCAAGCATAGACAACATGGACAAGTCCTTGAGATAAACTAGATTAATATCATTAAATAATTGAAAAACAATTGGTTACATATATTAATAAAAAATATATGTTAGAATATCATGGACAGTAGTAAAAAAAAACATAAAATAACAGCCGGCATCAAGTTGTTGAACCCAACCTGAGCGGCCAGCTGCCGTTTTTATTAATTAGTAAAATAATTATTTACAGAGGCTAATCTTTGTTTTTAAATTGCCTTATTGTTTGCTTCCTTCCCAAGTGCCTTCCATATTCCTTCCTGCATCTATCCAGGTACCCGTAGCTTCGTTGTTTTCTTTTAATTGACCAACAAACTCCCGGTCATCTGTATTGCCCAAAGTGGCGGACAGAGTGCCATTATCAGTAACTTTTCCAGAGATATTTTGGGAGTCTTGGGTATATGCTGAAGTAGCAGTTCCAGAAACATTGCCATTTGCATCTACATTGACTGTCCAAATTCCTCTATCGTCTCCCGAGTAAGCGCCGTTCCAGGTTCCCGTTAAATTAGAATCAATATTCACATCTTGTTCATCCTTTGAACAGGACGTAATTGCTATTGTAAAAATTAGTATCGGTAAAAAAAGTAGTTTTTTCATTTTATTTATTATTTAGGTATATTTTTTTAATCAATTAAAGCAAATCAAAGATTTTTAAATAACAGCCGGCATCAAGTTGCTTCATCCTAAATGGCCGGCTGCATATCTATTAATTATAGTGCATAAGGACCATCTTCGGTGCCATCTAGACCTTTCACAACCAATAATCCTTCTGGCGTAAAAAACAGCATTTTTTGTATGGCATTACCATTAATGTTTATTTTACAAGCAGCCTCTACCGCTCCTCTCAATTCCCCTACATCAGTTTCTGGTTCCCAGCAATTAAAATCAGGATAACCTCTAGTATCTCCATTCGGAAGGCTTATTGACCGAGGGTTGTAATAATTTCTTCTGCTATATGTGGCCCCATTGTTCTCAAAGGAATAGTAATATGAGGAAGTAACATCACCGCTTATGGTACGAACAAAACTGGATCCTACATAGTAACCTATTACTTGATCATAAACATCTCGTCTAACTGCAGCTTTAACCCCTTTACCAAATAATGGGTATTCTATACAATTCGCATCCCTACCTTCAGCACCATTTAGCCCTTCAATATCACTATCTATATCACTTTGACCTGTAAAAGCGTCATTGACGACAAACCTTCTGTTGGTACCATTTTGTTGGCTAAAATTACCTATTGGAGCTGTTGGCGTGCCATTGATATTACCACTATTATAAATGAGAATTTCATATTCCGTTCCCTGCTCATTGAATATGTAGATCTCACCCAAAAACTGCCTTAAAGCAGCTCCTACATTATCAAAAGTTGTAACTCCAAGTGGACCATTGGAATCTTTAATACTGTATGGTTGTGACACAGAGCCAGATGAGGCATTAAAAATCACGTATTCTGTACCTGCCCCATTAAAAATAGCAGTATATTCATCTTTAATTTGGGTTGCAGCTCCAATACCATCATCAAAAAGATCTACAAGGTTTAAATACAATACTGGAGGAAGAACTCCTTTTAATTCACATTCCACAACTTCCATTTCTGTTGAAATATTAACCCCTACTTGTTTTGATGGGTCTTCCAATGAGTATATTTCATAAGAAAGAGGCAGTCCAGTTCTTATGTCCGTACTTGCAGCCAACATATCTGCCAAAGCTTCTACATTTGTCTCCCCTAAGCTTGCAAATGTATTTTGAGAATCTCCACCATAGGCAATCACCTTTACCTTTAGGTTTTCCATCTTCTTCATTGTATCAACTTCAAGGTCACCTTCTATGTCATTATTAAAACCATCATAAGAAGCAGATATTTGAGTATTCATTTCCTCCAATGAGGAGGTAGATTCTATTAACATATAGAAAATTCTACCATAGGTCACCTTTTTTATATAGGTCGCAGGATTATCTGCTTGAATATACTTGTCTAAATCTTCAGGGGTAACACTTTCATCAAAAACATCATCGTAGCTAGTTGGAAAGTCATAACTGATATCATAGTAAGATTGATTCAATTTCACCAGTACCCTATTATATGTGTTTTCAGTGCTAAATGATAATTTCCCTTCTGCCTTTATGCCATACCCCTCGTAAGAAAGTCCCATTTTTAATGCTAGCTGTTCTTCAGAAAATACATTTTCATATACTAAATCGAAATTTGAAGGTACTACTCCACTACTACCAGAGATAATATTGTTCATTGCCTGTCTAACTTGTGACTCGCTCATTTCATCCAAGTCTTGGGATGCTTGTAGATTTCCATCGTTCAAATTGTACGAAATACTGCCACCAGCTCTTTTCAATGGTATTCCTTGCGGTTTTACATTGTTTATGGTCTTGCCCTGCAATAGAGCTCCTGGGAAAATTTCACTTGCTACACCGCCCAAAGTCTGAAATTCCCCTGTACCATCTGTAACACTAACCGTTCTGGATTTACATATAAACCTATGTGTTTCTGCCTCTGACCCAGTACCTGTTGTATAATCATCTGGGTAGTCTTCACCTTCTTCAAGGATTTCTTCGGTTCTAGACTGGGGCACCTCTTGGAATTCCCCTCCTTGGTCGATTACCGAGTCAAAAGTGAGGTTCGTACCAACTGGTGGATTGTCATCATCAATGATTCCAGAATCATTTTCATCTTTGCTACAGGCTGTTAGCGCAATGCACGCAACTGCCATTAACATAAAACTTTTTAAAATAACTTTACTTGTTTTCATAATTTTGTGGTTTTAAAGGTTCAACACCCCAAAACTATCTTCAAGTCAAGCTGTTACCTAATATTGTCCATGGACAAAACATGGACGAGCCTTCCAAAAGTCGATGAAACACACCATGGACAAAGCATAATCATAAATTTCACCTAATAATTTAAAATATTGATTATCAGTTATTTAAAATGATATATGAAAAATATGAAGTTTTTGGAAGCATGGACAAAGTATGGACACAGAGGTTTTTAGACATTGAAATTGATTTTTTTGACCGAAAGTTGATTTATCTTAGTGGAAACCAAACCATTCTGATCAATGAAGTCAATGAAACTCCTTTTGCTTATTTGCTTTCTTTCACATATAAGTCTACAGGGACAGGACCAAAAAGAGATAGACAGTTTAATAAAGGTTTATCATGCAAATAATTCAATTGAGGCCAAAGTCCTTGCACTGGATGATTTGATAGATCTGTATGTTTATACCGAACCAGATGAGGCCAAAAAATACATTGATGAAATGCTCCAAATTTCCGAGAAAGCCAACTACAAGCATGGTCTGCTCAGGGTTGAGTTTTGTTTGGGCCATTATTATTCTACCTTGGGACAAATGGACCTTGGGGTAAAGTATTACAGAAAAGCCTTAAAACTTTCCTTTGAACAGAATGATGATACTTTTTTGGCCACGCTCCTAAAAAACCTTGCTGTATATGAGGAGCATCAAGGAAATCATGGCAAAGCAATTGAACTTATGGATTCTTCGGCAACGTATCAATTAGGTTATGGTGATTATGTGCGCTATGGTTCGGCCATGAACATCATTGGATTTAACTATTATGAAATGGGCAATTTTCCAAAGGCCATGGAATATTACAACAAGGCATTGAGGACCATGGACACTATAGATATTAAGAGCTATCATAAAGCCGATACCCATAGAAATATTGGATATTTGCAGACTGTTCAGGAACGATATGATGATGCATTGAATTCCTTTCAATTGGCCATGAAGGTTTATGAAGAAACCGATGATCACTTATACCAAGCTACTACCTGGCTAGATATGGGTGATGTCTATGCTGAAAAAAAAGACCACTCCAAGTCCATAAAATTTTACAACAAAGGTCTTGATTTGGGGAGTAAATATAAGTTCCCAACCATTATGGTATATGCCTACAGTGGATTGGGAAATGCCTATAAAGAATTGGGAGAGATAACCAAGGCCATTCCGTACTTGGAAAAATGTTTGACCACAAATCTAGCCGATATTTCACAAATAAACCGCATCACATATAATTACAATTTAGGCCATGCCTACACCTTGAACAACCAATTGCAAAAAGCATTGAACCACCTCAATGAAGCAGTGTTTTTAGGGGATTCCATGAAAATATCCAAAAGATTAAAAGATGCACTCTACTTTAGGAGCAAACTCCATGAAAAAAAGGGGGAGTTGAACAAGGCGATATTGGACTTGCAACGGTCGGTTACCATTAATGACAGTATTTTCTCCTTAGAAAAGGCAAAACAAGTGGACAAGCTGCAAACCCTGTATGAAACGGAAAAGAAAGAAGCGGAAATAGCCATACAACAAGAAGAAATCAAAACCTTAAATGAAAAGGCCAAGGTAGATAAGTTGACCAAGGGGCTCTATGCCGGAGGAATGTTTACATTTTTGACGGTTTCTGGCCTTTTGTACTTTGGATTTAAGCAACGCATGAAAAAGAACCGGATAGCCCGGGAAAAACAGGAGGAAATCTATAAACAGGAAATTGAGCATAAAAAGAAGGAGCTCGCCAGCCAAACCCTTCATCTGGTCCAAAAAAGCACATTTATACAAGAGCTAAAGGAGAATTTAGAAAAATTAAAAAGTTCACCTGATAAGTTTAAAGTGGAATTCAGGCGCATTGTAATGCTCTTGAAAAAACAAAGTGCAGAAGACAAGGATTGGGAGGTCTTTAAAACCTATTTCTCCGAGGTACACAATGACTTTGACCAGAAGCTCAAAACCCTGTACGAGGACATATCCGAAAAAGAGATAAGATTAGCAGCCTTTCTTAGGATGAACTTAACCACCAAGGAAATTGCGGCCACCTTAAACGTATTGCCCGATAGTATTTTAAAATCCAAATACCGGCTTAAAAAGAAGTTGGGTCTTGATAAAGAAACCGATTTGAACCAATTTTTAAATGCGTTATGAAAAAACTCCTTTATTTGACCTTATTGCTAAGCGTATCCATTTTTGCCCAGGACCAAAAGAAAATAGATAGTCTCCTAGCATTGTTCGCCAAAACCAAAATTGATAGCATAAAGTTAAAGACCGCTAACGGAATTGCCTCATATTACATGTATAGGGACATAAAGGAAGCTAAGAAATATAGTGAAATTGAACTGAAAATTGCCAGCGACCTAAATGATAATACTGGAAAACTCAAAGCCCATAATCACTATGCGACCATTTATACCACCTTAAGTAAATACGATTCCGCCCAATACCATATCGAAGCATCGATACGACTGGCCAAGGAGAACGACAAATCAAAATCGTTGGCATCAGCCGTACATAGTTTAGTGATATTGGAAATAACGAGAGGAAATTATAAAAAGGCAGATAGCTTAAACCAACTCAATTTAAAATTCAACGAAAAAATCAAGGATTCATTCGGTTTAGCATTATCATACGATACGGCTTGCAGTATTTATATTGACAAGGATTACAATCAACTTGCGTTGGAAAATGCGTTAAAAAGCTTGGAAATATTTCAAGATTTGAGTGAAGAAATCAGGGTTGCAGATGCTTTTTATAAAATAGCCATAATTGAAAATTCACTTGAAAATTTCAACGCTTCAATTGAAAACAGTCAAAAGGCATTAAAAGTCTATCGTGAACATGACGATGTGGAATACCAATCATCCATTTTAAATATTCTGGGTATTTCCCATAAATTCAAAAAAAAATATGACAAGGCCATTGATTATTTTAATGAAAGTCTTAAAATATCAAATGAACATGGATATAAGACCATAAAATTGGTAAGCATACCCCATTTAATTGATATTTATTTGGAAACCGGGGATAATGAAAAGGCAAAAGCATTGATTGACCAGGGCCTTTCCATAGCACGATCAATACATAGCGATTATACAATCAGCTATATCAACGTAAGGCTGGCCACCTATTATAAAAATATAGGGGATTTCAATAAAGCTATTGCTCTTTTGAACAGGTTGCAAAAAGACCCTTTGATAAACGAACAATACCTAGGACAGGTCCATAGGCTGAAAAGCGAAGTTTTCAAATCAAATTCTAACTACCAAAAAGCCTTGGAAAGTTATGAAAGCTTTAAAAAGCACCAAGATTCCACCTTAAAAAGAAAGAATATCTCGAAAATCAATGAATTAAGGATTATCCACCAGAATGAACAGAACGAGATCAAAATTGCCCTGCAAGGAGAAGAAATCAATACCCTTAATGAAAAGGCCAAAGTGGACAAACTCACCAAAGGACTCTATGCTGGAGGTATGGCCTCTGCCCTAGCCTTATTTGGGCTTTCTGTTTTTGGGTTTCGTCAACGTATTAAAAAGAACCGCATAGCCCGTGAAAAACAAGAAGAAATCTACAAACAAGAGATTGACCATAAAAAGAAGGAACTCACCAGCCAAACCCTGCATTTGGTACAAAAAAATACTTTTATACAAGAGTTGATGGAAAATCTTGAAAGTATTAAGAAATCTCCAGAGCTATTTAAAACCGAATTTAGACGCATTGTGATGTTGCTAAAAAAGGAAAATGCCTCGGACAAGGATTGGGAAGTGTTCAAGACTTATTTCTCTGAAGTACATAATGACTTTGACCAAAAATTGAAAACATTATCCTCGGATATATCGGAAAAGGAAATACGTTTGGCAGCATTTATACGGATGAATTTGACCACGAAAGAAATCGCAGCTACATTGAACGTGTTACCGGATAGTATTCTAAAATCCAAATACCGCCTTAAAAAGAAATTGGGGCTTGATAAAGAAACTGACTTGAGCACTTTTTTAAATACCCTATAAAGTTCCGTAATCTACAATTTGAAGTGTACTTTTTAAGAACATAATGCCTTTTCGAGTGAGTGAAGCGACGAGAAATCTTTTTAATAACATTATGGATTCCGCACATGGGTTTACATTGACAATTTTAAACCTAGGAGTCATTTCGAGGGAATGAAATAACCGAGAAATCTAAATAAACCTATATTTTGCTATTGAGATTTCTCCTTTCAGTCGAAATGACTAAAAGAGCCCAAAATGTCATTTCGAAGGAATGAAGTGACTGAGAAATCCCCATCATTTTCTTTTAAATTATTCCCTGCCGTCGAAAGGACCGATAGAGCCAAACTCCCTTTCGAAGGAATGAAATGACTGAGAAATCTCTTAAAACTGAATTTAGATTTCTCCTTTCAGTCGAAATGACTAAAAGAGCCCAAAATGTCATTTCGAAGGAATGAAATGATTGAGAAACCTCTCAAAACTGAATTTAGATTTCTCCCTTTGGTCGAAATGACATTTTAAAGTTATCCGCCGTATCTTTATCTAGTGGAAAAAAGATTCCCGCCTACGCGAGAATGACAATATGAAAGCAATGGACAAAAAAATCATTCTTTTTGACGGAGTTTGCAACCTTTGCAATAGTTCTGTCCAGTATATAATTAAAAGAGATAAAAAGGACATCTTCCGTTTTGCAGCCTTGCAAAGCGAAACAGGGAAAAAATTGGTGGAAGAACGTAAAATTGACACTTCTAAAGTGGATTCCATTATCTTAATTGAACCTGGTGTTGCCTACTATACAAAGTCTGATGCCATTCTAAACATAGGTTTGGAATTTGGTGGTAGCTGGAGAACAATCACAGTGTTTACTTGGATTCCCACAGGAATACGAAATATCGTATACGATTTTATTGCCAAGAACAGGTACAAATGGTACGGCAAAAAGGACGCTTGCATGATACCAACACCCGAATTGAAGGCAAAGTTTTTAGACTAACTCACCCAAAGCGCAATTTCCCTCACCAAAAGGCTTTATTAGCGCGTTATTGGTTTTAAAAGGCAATTGTCCACCCTATGTTTGGACAACTTTAAAACCAAAAAACATGAAAAATCTAGTTCTTTTACTCCTCTTTTGCCCTATACTTCTTTTTGGGAACGACATTAAAATACCATCCACAATAAAAGAAGTAACAGTGTACCTAAACAGCGCGCAAATTACCCGATCTGCCAATTGCGTTCTTGATTCTGGTATCACCAAAATTAACTTTACCGGACTATCCACCAAAATTGATGAAAGTAGTATTCAAATATCAGGATTACAATATGTTTCCATTCTTTCCATGGATTATGATATTGATTATCTTGTTAAATCCGAAGGAAATCCAGAAGTAGACTCCATAAACAATACTATCGAAGCTTTAGAATTGGAAATCGCCCTTCTAAAAAATAAAATAGATGGACTAGATGAGGAAGAATTGGTCATTACAACGAATAGAGCTGTAAGCTCTAGGACCAAAGACTTGGATTTGGACAAGGTAAAGCAGATAAGCACCTATTACAGGGAACGGATTACGGCAATAAAGAATGAAATCTTTAAAACAAACCTAAAAATCAATGCCTTAAAGGCAGATATAAGGGCACACCAAAACCAATTGGCAGAAATAAACAATGCCCCTATAAAAGAGCAAGGGAAAATCTCCATTACTTTTGACTCCCCTATTCCCGCCTCCCTAAACTTAATATTGTCATATTCGGTACAAGACGCAGGATGGATTCCAACCTATGATATCAAATCCAAAAAAATCAATGATCCCCTGCAATTAACGTACAAAGCGCATGTATATCAAAAAACGGGAATGGACTGGAAGAACGTAAAAGTGACCCTATCCACTGGTAACCCCAATATAAATATTGCCAAACCAATAATGGGAACAAAGTATTTAAACTTTGTGAGCGGATATCAAAAAAGATACACACCCACCTCTAAAACACAAGGATATACATACAACCCTATGGTAAAACAAATAACAGGGATTGTAACCGATGAATCCGGAGCACCGCTACCTGGCTGTAATGTAGTGATCAAGGGAACAACAATTGGTACTACCACCGATTTTGACGGTAACTATAGTCTTGAAGTTTCAGAAGGTCAAGAGCTAACCTTTTCCTATATAGGTTTTCAAGACAAACAAATGCCCATTTATTCATCGGTCATGAACATTCGATTGGATGAAGATGCACAAATGCTTGAAGAAGTTGTGGTTACTGGCTATGCCTCAAAAAGCAGGTCAAACATAACTGGTGCAGTGAGCTCTCTACAAGGTAGAGTTGCCGGAGTTCAAATTAGGGGCACCTCTTCTATTAGAACTAAAACCCCAGAACCTCAACTACCCCTTTACATTGTAGATGGTATTCCCATGGATGGTTTTATGGAAGGGGATATAGATGAAAACGAAATTGAACATATAGAAGTGCTGAAAGGCGAAAAAGCGACAGCTTTATACGGAAGCAAAGGAAACAACGGTGTTATGGTTATAACCACCAAGAAAAGTAATACAAATGACACCATGACCAGTACAGAGTTCAAAATTAAGAAAACCTACTCCATTGCCTCGGATGGTGATATTACAGCCATAGAAATAAATACACATCAACTAGATGCTACTTACGAATACTTTGCTGCACCTATCCTAAATGAAAATGTATTTCTAACGGCACAATTCAAAAACTGGGAACAATACAACCTAATGCCGGGGGAAGCCAATCTATATTTTGAAGGGGGGTATGCAGGGAAAACAGTCATAGATCCATACAAAACAACCAAAGAAATGGTAGTATCCCTGGGAATAGACCCTAACGTAACGGTTGAGAGAAAGCAGAACAAGAACTTTAAGAGCAAATCTTTTACCGGAAGTACAAGGATTCTGGATAGAACCTATGATATAGAGGTTAAAAATAACAAAGGTATAGCTATAAACCTTAAATTAATGGACCGTATCCCGTTATCTCAGAACAAAGAGATAAAAGTAGATGATATAGAAACCTATACAGCAGACTATGATGAAAAGAAGGGGCTGCTGACGTGGAAAATAAACTTGGCCAGCCAAGAAACCAAAAAGGAAAGCTTCTCTTTCCAAGTAAAGTACCCAAGATACAAGAGTATTTCACTATAAAGTTACCTAATGTCCGGTGGAGCGGTAGAAACCATATTTGTTTTATACCGCTCCAATGGACATTATTTTAGGATCTATGTCTCAAAATAAAATCAAGTTCAGCATTGAATCCATATATATTGCATGTCAAAATAGCGTCTTCAGATAATTAAACTTTTAGTTTAAATAAAATTCACAATACTATATAAATTAGATGTTTAAGTATATTTTATATTGCCATTTATTATACCCGATTGCCAAAATAGCCAGACCCTCTTGTACCCTTAGAAATTTTGGAACACCATTTTAGTAAATCTTGAAAAGCTGCAACAAATTCTGATATTTATCATAAGAATAGTAAATATTGTACGGTAGTTTTGAACATATAATTAATATGCATCATGAAAAACCTATTCACTATATTGAGGGAAATAACACAACTTACCAGCAATATTGAAACCAATTACCCTGAACTCTATCGTTCTTTGGATGAAAACCCAATGACATTACCTGTCACGAACCATCCTCATATTGACAAAGAAGTTATGCAGGAGTATTTGGAAAGTCTAAAACAATTACTTAGACATCATCTGGAGACACACAAACACAACCAATTATAAAGATTATGGGAGAAATAGCCACGTCGGACCGACAAATTACCCTATACTACAGTTCTAAATCCACTAGAGCAAAACAAACCTTGGTGTATACCAAAGCCGAAGGGCTTCCTATCCAAGAGATTGATATCTTGAAAACGAAACTTACAGGGACACAAATTGTAGAACTTGCAGATAGATTAAAGATAAAAGTGGCGGACCTGGTAAATCAGGAACATCCCGCATACTCTTCCAATTTTGGTCATCATGATTTTTCGACAAACGATTGGATCAAAATGATTCAGCACAACCCTGAGATTATGAAGCAGCCCATTGCTTTAAGGGGAGACATAACTATTTTAATTGAAACACCTACCGATATCATTAAGATATAAAGATTGCAAGAATGCATTCTTTAATCATTTTACCTCATCCCAGTTGTCGTCCCAATTCTTTACATGGGGCTCTCCCAATTTTCCAACAGATTTGGCAACCACCATCGAAACTGTAGCATCACCAGTGATGTTTACAACCGTTCTAAACATATCCAAGGGCCTATCCACTGCAAAAATCAATGCAAGTCCAATGGCCAATTTATCAGCCGGAAAGCCCACAGCTTCCAAGACAATAACCAACATCACCATTCCCGCTCCAGGAACAGCTGCCGTGCCAATGGATGCCAATAATGCTGTTAGTACAATTATAAGTTGATCAGTAAGTGTTAAATCGAATCCTAGGGCCTGGGATATAAAGACCGCCGCCACTCCTTGGTACAAACTGGTTCCATCCATATTGATGGTGGCTCCAACAGGCAATACAAAACTGGAAACCTCTTTATCAACCCCAATATGCTCCTCTACCCTTTCCATTGTTACTGGCAAGGTAGCCGCGCTGGAACTGGTTGAAAAGGCCAGTAATTGCGCTGGACTTATTTGCTTAAGAAACCAAAAAGGGTTCTTCTTTGCCAAAAGAGAGACTACAATACAATAAAAAACAATCATTAAACAAAGGCCAAGTACAACAACACCCGCATACTTTAGCAAGGCCAACAGTAATTCTGGGTCACTGGATGAAACTATTACATTCGCTAAGAGTGCGAAAACAGCATATGGTGCCGAAAGCATAATTAAATCCACCATTTTCAACACGACATCATTTAGCGAATCGAAAAACTTTTTTAATGGCTTTGCCTTTTTCTCACCGATTAACAGCATAGAGATTCCCATAAAAATGGTAAAGAAAATTACCTGCAACATCATTTTATTGTTGGTCATGGCCGCCAAAGCATTATCTGGCACCATGTCCTCTAAAAATTTAAGTGGCCCTGCACTCTTTTGTCGTGCCGCTTCCTCCATTTTTTCAACAACCCCACTATCGTTTGCATAGGTTTCCGTTAGTTTTGCTATGGTGTCTTCGGAAATACCATTTCCGGGTTGTAAGATATTAACCAATAAGAGCCCAAGTACAATAGCGACTATTGTAGTGCAGATGTATATGACAATAGTTCTTAGGCCTATATTTCTAAACTTGGAAATATCCTTTAAATCTGATATGCCCTTTATCAGTGAAGCAAGAATAAGAGGAATTGCAATGAGCTTTAATAGTTTTACAAAAATGGTTCCGAAAGGCTTAACCCAATCAAAAACAAAGTCTTTTCCCCAACTAATTTGGGTCATTGCAAAACCAAATATAATTCCAAGAAGCATTCCGATAAGAATCTTCCAATGCAGTTCCAATTTCTTCATATGCCTAATTTAGGCTAGAAAGATACTATTTTGGAACGAAAAGCCCTAAACGAACGATTATATTTTATTGGCTCTTTGAAGAAGGGTGAAATCAGCCAAAACCAAGGCCGCCATTGCTTCTACGATCGGCACAGCTCTTGGCACGACACATGGGTCGTGCCTTCCCTTTCCTTGCGTCTTAACACTATTACCGTCTTTATCAATAGTTTCATAAGCCTGTATAACCGTGGCCACGGGTTTAAAAGCAACATTGAAGTAGATATCCATACCATTGCTTATTCCCCCCTGAACACCTCCACTATAATTGGTTTTGGTAGAACCATCCGTGTTAAAGGAGTCGTTATGTTCACTGCCCTTCATACACACACCGGCAAAACCACTACCATACTCAAAACCCTTTACCGCATTTATAGACAGCATGGCCTTTCCTAAATCCGCATGTAACTTGTCAAAAACCGGCTCTCCCAATCCAACGGGAACGTTTTGAAGTACGCATGTCACTACTCCCCCAATTGTATCTCCCTCTTTTTTGATTTCTTTAATGTACGCTTCCATTTTGGAGGCCGTTGCGGGATCGGGGCAACGAACAGGATTGGATTCTGTCAAGGACAGGTTGAGTTCCGTATAGTTTTTATCAAGTTTTAAAGTCCCAACCTGGGAAACAAAAGCATTGATTTTAATATTTTTTAGAAATTGTTTTGCAATAGCTCCGGCAACTACTCTACTGGCCGTTTCCCTTGCAGAGCTTCGTCCACCACCTCTATAATCCCTAAAACCATATTTTTGATCATAGGTGTAATCCGCATGTGAAGGCCTATATGAATCTTTGATATGACCGTAATCCTTAGATTTTTGATTGGTATTGTGAATGGCAAAACCAATAGGCGTTCCAGTGGTCTTTCCTTCAAAAAGCCCTGAATAAAACTCCACGGTATCTGGCTCCTTTCTTTGTGTTACAATGGCAGATTGGCCCGGTTTTCTTCTGTCTAAATCCAATTGAATTGCGTTTAAATCCAATTCTAGTCCAGCCGGACATCCATCTAACACGCCTCCTATTGCCACCCCATGGGATTCGCCAAAAGTACTTAGTTTAAAAAGGGTTCCAAAAGTATTGCCTGCCATTAAATAATATTTATGTCAAAGGTAATTTTAAAATTAGTGGAAACCAAAATTACCCCTTTGTTAATCTTCCCTTAACATATCTTAAGCCGCTTAATATAAACTTAACCATATGCTTATCTACAATTGATTACAACTTCATCATAAATTTATACCTATAGGTTTATTTTGTATAAAATTCCCTGTGTTGAAAAAAAGAAAATTAGAGGTTGCTGTAATATCCGATGTACATTTAGGGACCTATGGCTGTCATGCAGACGAACTTATTGCCTATTTAAACAGCATTAAACCTAAAAAGCTTGTGTTAAATGGGGATATTATTGATATATGGCAATTTAGCAAGCGTTATTTCCCGCCATCACATCTTAAGGTCCTAAAAAAGGTCATCGGGATGGCGTCCAATGGTACGGAGGTATATTACATAACCGGAAATCACGATGAAATGCTCAGGAAATTTGCTGATACCTCCATGGGCAATTTTAAAATTGTTGACAAACTTATTTTAAACTTAGATGGCAAGAAAGCGTGGTTTTTTCATGGCGATGTCTTTGATGTATCCATACAAAATGCTAAGTGGCTAGCGAAACTGGGTGGGTATGGCTACGACTTGTTGATTCTTATAAACCGAATGACCAATTGGGCGCTGTCCAAATTGGGAAGAGAAAAATACTCCTTGTCCAAAAAAATAAAAAACAGTGTCAAAAGCGCCATTAAATATATAAACGATTTTGAAAACACGGCCGCAGACCTGGCCATTGAAAATGAATACGATTATGTAATATGCGGACACATTCATCAACCGAAAAAAGAACTGTATGAAAACAAACATGGTTCTTGTACCTATTTAAATTCTGGGGATTGGGTAGAAAACCTTACGGCGCTTGAATATTCTTTTAAACGTTGGAAAATATACAGATACAATCATGACAAACTGCTCCCCTTCTTTGTAGATGACGACCTAAAAGAATTGGACATGCAAGACCTCATTGCCTCTATCACTAAAGAAGCCTCTACAGATCAAGTAAAAGAAAAGGAAAAAGAAACTGAGGGGGACATCATAGATTAAAGCAAAGCTTCATTAAAAATAGTGATCGGGTGCAAGGCCTTGCGCTTGGTACCATCATATATTTGATGTCTACAACTCGTGCCATTTGCAGCTATGGTCACATTATCATCGCTCTTTCTAATGGACGGGAATAGCTTTAACTCTCCTACTTGCATGCTAACTGCATAATGCTCTTTCTCATATCCAAAAGATCCCGCCATACCACAACAGCCAGAAGATATAATGGAAACAGAGTAGTTGTCTGGCAAATTAAGCATATCAAAAGTAACTTTTTGATCAGATAAAGCCTTTTGGTGGCAGTGATTATGAATCTTTATGGTTCTTGCTTCTTTTGACATATGTTCAGAAGTTATACTGCCTTTTTTAATTTCTGAAGCCAAAAACTCCTCAATAAGAAATGAGTGGGATGCAATTAAATCTACATTTTCCGTATCATCTACCAATCTTTTATATTCATCCCTAAAGGTCAATATAGCACTCGGCTCCAGGCCAACAATGGAATATCCTTTCTCTGCGAAGGACTTAAGTTTTATAACATTTTCTTTAGCCAATTTTTTTGCTTGTTTCAAAAACCCCTTAGAAAGGTAGGTTCTACCACTTTCTGCATAAAAGAGCTCTACATCATAGCCCAACTTCACCAGCACCTCTATAGCATCCCTACCCAGGTCAACATCCATGTATTTGGTGAACTCGTCTATGTATAAGATTATCTTATAGTTTAATTTATTTGATTGATTATTAGATTTTTCTAAGTATTTATCGAAATCAAAACTTGAAACATTTGGAAGGGTTCTTTCTATGGCAATTCCGCTAGCTTTCTTTATTAATGTTCCTATTCCCTTTGATTTGAACACAGCATTAACCAACCCAGCTATTTTACTGTTTGCCTTGTTGATTTTAGTATTGTGCGCAAATAATTTACTTCGAAAAGAATACCCATTTGCTTCTTGGTATTGATATAAAAATTCAGCCTTCAAAGTAGCTACATCTACATTGCTTGGACATTCACTGGAACACGCTTTGCAACTAAGGCACAAATCGAACACCTCTTTTAATTCGGGTTGATTAAATTTATTTTCTTTTTCTGAATTTGTTAAAAACTCCCTTAACGCATTTGCCCTTCCTCTTGTAGTATCTTTTTCATTCTTGGTAGCGTGATAGCTTGGGCACATAGCTCCCGGCATATGGTGGGTTTTACGGCAATCACCACTTCCATTACATTTTTCCGCAGCCTTTAAGATTCCTTCGCTATCAGAGAAATTCATTAGCGTATCAATAGTGGGCTCCCGTCTATCCACTTCATATCGAAGAGACTCATCCATAGGAAACGCGTCAACGATTTTTCCTGGATTAAAAATGTTATTAGGGTCAAAATAAGACTTTATGCGCTTTAGAAGCTCGTAGTTCTCTTCCCCTATCATTAGCGGAATAAACTCAGCGCGCACAATACCGTCCCCATGCTCCCCACTAAACGAACCTCTATATTTCTTGGTTAGTTTGGCGACATCTGTGGTAATATCCCTGAACAAACCAACATCTTCCCTTTTCTTTAAGTTTAGAATAGGTCTCAAATGCAATTCTCCAGCGCCTGCATGGGCATAATATACCGCCTGCTGGTTGTACCCCTTCATTATCTGTGAAAACTCTCCTATGAAGTCCTTTAGGTCTTCTAAAGCTACAGCAGTGTCCTCTATACAAGCCACTGCCTTACGGTCGCCTACCATATTCCCCAATAAGCCCAAACCTGCTTTTCTAAGTTCAATGGCTTTATTTATGTCGACTCCTTTAAGAATAGGATTTGCATAACTGAGCCCTGAAGCATGAATGCTCTTAAGAAGCTCATCCAATTGTTTTTGTAATTCCTCTTCAGAATCAGCTTTTACCTCCAACATCAATAAACCTGCCGGGTCACCTTCCACAAAGAAACGATTGGCCAATTGCGCCCTATTGTTTTTGGTACAATCCAAAATAACTTTATCCATCATTTCGCAGGTATGCAAACTATGCTTCATCACAGGAACTACATCGCTAAGGCAATCTTCCAATGTTTTGTAGTGGGTTACCACCATCGCGGAAAGTTTTGGGGGTAAGTCATTCAACTGCAAAGTAATCTCCGTAGTAAATGCCAAGGTGCCTTCGCTGCCACTCAACAAATCACAAACATTTATTTCCTTGTCAACAGCCCCAAAAACATTATTTTTCAGTAATTCATCGACAGCATACCCGGTGTTTCTCCTATGTATTTCAGGTTTAGGAAATTCTTTAACAATATTTTCTTTTATAATATTGTTTGATAGTTCTTTATGTATTGATTTATAAACTAATCCTTCAAGTGAATTTAATGATGTTTTCTGTTCAAAATCCTTTTTGGAAAGCGACTTGAACTCAACTTCACTGCCATCGGAAAGAATAGTTTGCAGGGCAACCACTTTATCCCTGGTTACTCCATATTGAATAGATGTGGTTCCAGAAGAATTATTGCCCACCATACCTCCTATCATGCATCTGTTGGATGTTGACGTATTGGGACCAAAAAAGAGTCCGCGGGGAGCCAAGTACTGATTAAGTTCATCCCTTATTACTCCAGGCTGAACCCTAACTTGTTTTTTATCAACATCTAAATGAATGACCTTTGTAAAATGCTTGGAAACATCCACTACAATCCCATCGCCGACACACTGTCCGGCTAAAGAAGTTCCCGCAGTTCTAGGGATAAGTCCAACTTTTTGTTCATTGGCAAAAACTACAAGCTTTTTTATATCACCCTTAGTTCTTGGATATACAACCGCTTTGGGAATTTTTCTATATACGGAGGCATCTGTTGCGTATAATCTAGTAGATAAATCGTCTACCAATAACTCTCCTTCTATGCTTGCTTCTAATTTTTTTAGTAAATTTTTATCCAACTTGGAACAATTTTTGGAAACAAATTTAAGTTTTTATTATCGCAGACATAAACAAAATTCTGATATTTACTAATTAAAACAGAAACCTATGAAAATTGTAAAAGTAGTTACCATCTTTCTTTTTTTAGTTACCGCATCTATGGGTGCACAAGAAATCTCTGACCATGCCCTAGGTCTTCGCTTGGGTGATAGTGATGGATTTGGAGCGGAAATTTCCTATCAAAAATCCATAGCACGTTACAATCGTTTAGAAGTTGACTTAGGATGGAGGGACCATCGTGATTTTGACGCCTTTAAACTAGCTGGTGTATACCAATGGGTACATGCACTGGACGGCAACTTTAATTGGTTTTATGGTGTTGGTGGTGGACTTGGAAATGTTGATTTTTCCACTCCTGCAGATGATGGACTTTTTATATTTGGCGCCGGTGATATTGGTGTTGAATACAATTTTGACATTCCCTTGTTAATTTCTCTGGACTTTAGGCCCGAAATTGGTCTATTAGGCTACGATGGTTTTGATGACGGATTTGATTTTGACATAGCATTGGGTATTAGGTATCAATTCTAGCGCCCTATTCATTTTAGTAAAAAAGCCGTTGAAGTTTCAATGGCTTTTTTTATTATGCTTATATAAGTACCTTTACCCCATTAAACGAAAAAAAATGAAAAAATTAGTATTCTTTTTAAGTATTCTTTCCTTTTTTATGGCATGTACAGGTACTCCCGAAGGGTTTACATTGGAAGGTACATTAACAGGTGAACTGGAAGAAGGAACCCTGGTCTATTTAAAAAAGGCAGAAGAGGGCAAACCTCCCGCAGATATTGATACTGCCACCATAGAAAATGGAAAATTCTTGTTCACAGGAGGAATACAGGAATCCCCAGAGGTACATTACGTGGCCATTGATAAGGTAAGAGGGTTTATACCAATAATCTTGGAAAATGGAGAAATTGTATTGGAAGCACAGAAAGACAGTATTGCATTTGCGAAAATAAAGGGAACAGTGCAGAACGATATTTTTGCAGATTACCTAGAAAAATCAAGAGCTATGTCCGGAAGGGTAGTATCCATGCAAAATGATATGAGAAGTGCACAAGCAGCCAAGGATACTGCCACTATGAACTCTTTACGGGATGAATACTTTGAACTACAGGAAGAGGCCAAAAATTTTGAAATGGATTTTATTAAAAATAATCCCAATGCTTTAATAACTGCTTTATTAATTGATAAAGCTTTAGGCTCAAAAGCTTTGTCCGAAGAAGAATTAAAAGAGATGTTTGAATCTTTAACTCCAGAAATCAAAGCTACAAGTGTTGGTAAATCTTTAATGGGTAAATTGAAAAAGGCAGAGACTACTACCATAGGCTCCAAAGCTCCAAATTTTTCCGCTCCCACACCAACTGGTGAAAAACTTGCCTTGAACGATGTTTTGGGAAAAATAACCATTGTGGATTTTTGGGCAGCTTGGTGCAGACCATGTAGAGCAGAAAATCCCAATGTGGTCAATGTCTATAATAAGTATCACGATAAAGGATTAAAAATTATGGGGGTATCCTTGGATAAAAGTGCAGAGGAGTGGATCAAGGCCATCAATGATGATGGACTTGTTTGGGACCATGTTTCCAACGTAAATTATTTTGATGAAATTGCAGCGTTGTATAATGTAAATGCAATACCTGCTTCCTTTATTTTGGATGAAAATGGTGTTATTGTTGCCAAAAATTTACGTGGTCAGGCATTGGAAGAAAAAATTGCCGAACTATTACAATGATTTAAAGCTATATTTTCCATAAAAAAAACCGGCACTTTTCAGTGCCGGTTTTTTTTATTTTTTATCGGTTAAGTTACTCAAACTTATTCTTTACATCATCAAAGGTTCCCTCTATTGCAACACTACCATTCATATAAACAGAGCCATAAATATCAACTACAGAATCGGTTCCAATAAATTCTAGCGTAGCGCCATCGTTCAATATTAAATCACCATAAATTGTTAGATTTCCCTCCACTCTAAAGGTAGCTCCCTGATTGATCGTAATATTCTTTCTGCTGTTATTTCTACCAACCGCAAAGGTTCCATTCATTTCAAACAAACCATCGCTATTCATATTAACATCATTCCTCACAGACCATGAGCCACATAAAAGTAAGCTGCCGTTGATATTTATACCACTAAGTCTTGTAAAGCCACTATATGAAAAAACCTCTCCTGGATTAACATTTAACCAAGAACTACCTCTATATCTTACGGCTCCTTCACATTTAGTCTCCAAACTTTCGTCTGGTTTGTTCATCTTTATAATTTGCAAACCTGCCTTACCAGAAGCTGCAAAGACATAATCTCCTTTACTTTCCACATAATTAATAGAACCATCCAAATCCACAATTCCAACAAGGTCAGTATTATCCGCCTGTTCCTCGGATAGACAAAGACCAGCACCTCCGTTTGCCATTAAAACAACACCTTCGTTCACCGCAATAGCATTGGTTACTATATTGGACTCCTCCACACCTTCTGGATTGATTAATATAGGTACATATTCCAATAATGTTCCGGTAGTATAATCATATACACCGGCCCCTTTGGCTCCTTCTGAAACAATTATCTTATTTCCAGAAAAATCCAAAGTTCGTTTGGCAACACCAAAATCGGTGTCGATTGCTATATCTCGTACTACATTGTAATTTTGATCCAAAATGCTGACCCCTATACTCCCATCCAATAATGCGATATTATTATCTTTTAAGGCAACAGAACGCAAGTCTGCATATGGAATTTCATTTAATATCGTTAAATCAGCTTTGTTGTAGACTGTTAAGGTTCCCTCTTTACCACTTGTAACCAAAATCGTATTGTCGGTAGTTTCCACATCATTACTAACAAATCCTTGATGGAAGCCATAGGTAACATTACCCGTGTCCATTCTCCCATTATTTACAGGAATTTTAGCTAAAAATGAATTAGATGTAGCTCTAGCTGATAATTCTGCGTCTACTCCGCCCACTGCATACACAAACCCATTATCATATTTAATGGCATTAACATCTGCATTACTATAATACAATCTAGAGGCAATACTAGGACTTGTGGGGTCACTTACATTTATTACATCCACTCCGCCAACATAATCTGCTCCAGCGGTGTTATAAGAAACATAGGCAAAATCACCCACTACATGAACATGTGTGGCAGTAATATTTTCTCCACCAGCAAAACTTGGAGGAGCAACCTGGGCAACCAAGGTAAGTGGATAATCTCCCGCCACTTCTGCAGCTTTAGAAAATTTTCCAGTACTCTTATCTTCTTCATAAATATCAATTACACCCGCCTTATCATACACAATACTATTTTCCAGCACCTGCTCACTGGTCTCAAGTCTTATATTGTTCTCATCACTTAGGGGATCTGTAAATACAGTGGTTTCATCTGAACAGGAAATTACCAACATTGTTGTCGCTAGTAATAGCAAGCATGTCTTCTTCATCATTAAAGTAGGTTATAATTTAACAAGCCAAAAATATTGACCTATACCTATTAGTAGCAAAAAAATGTTGTGAAGCACCCTAAAGATGTTGACAAAAGCCGTTTTAAAGGAAATTTTATACTTTTCCCATCTTTTCCAAAGCAAAAAGAATGATAATTGGAAAGGCAAGTAAGGCAACCATCAGGGTGTCCGTGACCAATAATTCCGGTTTAAAAAGCAAGGTCGTTACATACCCTCCCATGGCCCCTCCAAAATGAGCGGTATGGCCTATATTTCCCACCTTATTCTTCATTCCGTAAATGGAATACAATAAGTACCCAATTCCTATAACATATGCGGGTAATGGGATGGGGATGAACATAATTCCCAACTGCATATTGGGTTGCAATAAAATTGCGGCATATAAAATTCCAGTTACAGCACCACTGGCACCTACAGCACTATAAAAAGGCTCTTCTTTATGAAAGAAAAGTGCCAAAAGACTTCCTGCCAACAAACTCACAAAATAGATAATCCCAAATTTTGTTGGTCCAAACCAGTTAATGACCACATTAGCGAAAAAATAGAGGGTAAGCATATTGAACAATAAATGGGATATGTCCACATGCAAAAACCCAGATGTGGCCATACGCTCTTTTTGCCCATCCCTAATTGGGCCTATTTGAAACTTATATCTATCAAAAAAGACATTGTCATTAAACCCTTTAAGGGAAACTAGTACATTGGCGGCAATAATAGCAATAGTGGCAGCGTGTAAATTCATGGTACATCCAAGGTTTGGTCTCAAATATAGCTATATTTGTCCATACTTTTTATTAGAATGCAGCGAGTTATTTACATTTTGGCATATCCCCTTTTATGGTTGATTTCCAAATTGCCCTTTCCCATTTTATATTTGTTTTCAGACTTTGTTTTCTTCCTGGTCTATACCGTTTTTGGATATAGAAAAAAGGTTGTTGAAACCAACTTGAAATTGGTTTTTCCCGACAAAACCGATGTGGAAATTAAAACAATAAGGCGGAAGTTTTATAGCCATTTGTGTGATACTTTCCTAGAAATGATAAAGCCCTTGGGCATGTCGCCCTTTGAAATGAAAAAAAGGTTTAAAATAGCAAATATTGATACCTTGAAAGCTATTGAAAAAGATAAAACCGTTTTAATTCCCTGCGCACATTATGCCAATTGGGAATGGAACGTTAGTCTTAGTCTGCATTCACAAAACAAAGGGTATGCAGTGTATCAAAAAGTAGGAAATAAGTATTTTGACAACTTGATAAAGCGAGTAAGAAGCAAGTGGAACACAGAGCTCATTATACAGCAGGAAACGGTAAAAACCGTTCTTAGAAATCAAAAAGAAGGGATAAAGGCCATTTTTGGAATGGTAAGCGACCAGTCTCCACAAATTTCCCATACAAAATATTGGTCTGAATTTATGGGTATAACCGTACCCATACATACAGGTGTTGAAACTTTGGCCAGAAAGTTTGATTTGGCCGTGGTGTTCATAAAAGTATCCAAGGTAAAGCGGGGATATTACCAAGCAGAATTTATTCCCATTACCACATCGGGAAAACAGACCAAGGAACATGAAATTACAGATGCTTTTTTACGTCTAACCGAAGAACAGATCAAGGAAGCTCCCCAATACTATCTATGGACGCATAGAAGATGGAAACATAGAAATAAAGTACCCAAAAAGCTTACATAAACCATAAGTTTAGTATTTTATCCTCTAATTTAATTATTGAGAAAAAGAAAATAAATTGTAAGTTTAATATTACAATATTTTTTAAATTCTATTGTTTTGGTGGATAAGCAATTTGTCCAATGACTAGATTAACTACTTCTGCTTTTTGTTTTCATAAGACAAAACAAAGTATAGTGAATAAATAATAATGGAATATTATAATTATATCGTATTAGCATTTATAGTGGCAGGAGCCATTATTATGGCCCTATCGGCCTTCCTTACGCGAAGGATATTTGGAATGCTGCCCAACGAAGACTTTAGAAGTAGTTGGAGGAATTTATATTTATTTATGATTTTCTTCTTTTTTGGTTATTTGGGAGCTGCCTATATTGTCATAACCGGAAACAGGAGTTTATTGGAATTTCTAACGGGCATCATTTTTTTTCTTGGTGCATTCTTTGTTTACATTGTTGTACGTATTGGGTTTACCACTTTAAAAGCGTTAAAAGGGGCAAATCAAGGTTTAGAGGACAGGGTCAAAATTAGAACCAAGGAACTGGAGCTTAAAAACCAAGAATTGGAACATTTTGCCTATATAATTTCCCATGATCTTAAATCCCCTCTCAGGGGTATTGAAAATTTGGCCCATTTCATGGAGGAGGATTTAAGGGATGGCAAAACAGATGAAGTATTCACCAACCTATCATCCTTAAAAGGCCGGGTAGACCGAATGGAAGGTTTAATCCAGGGAATCATGGATTACTCAAAGATTGGAATGGTAAAATCCGAGGAAGAGGAAATAGACATGAACCTATTGGTCAATAGTGTTTTTGGTCTTTTGGGCACAAAAGCGGTTGAACTTAAAATCAACACACCCCTTCCAACCATTAGGGGGATACGAGTTCAATTTGTTCAATTGTTTTCAAACTTAATAAGCAATGGAATAAAATTCAATGACAAAGAACAAGGTACGGTCATTGTAGACTACGCAGAAAAGAACAATTCCCATGAATTTTCAGTAGAGGACAATGGTCCAGGAATACCCGAAAAATATCATGAAAAAATATTTGTAGTGTTCCAGACCCTACAAGCAAGAGATACTTACGAAAGCACTGGTATTGGTCTTTCTATAGTAAAAAAAATAGTAGACTTGCTCAACGGCTCCATTAAATTGGAATCTACAAATGGCAAAGGCACAAAATTTATCATTAGTCTGCCCAAAAACAGATGAATCTTCACCAAAAAAAGAGATTATAGTCCTGCAACCTCCTTTATTTCTCCAATAATTCTATTGGCAAGACCATCGGCCTCTGTCTGACTTTTAGCTTCGGTATAAATACGAATGATAGGTTCTGTGTTTGATTTTCTTAGGTGCACCCAATTTTCAGGAAAATCAATTTTCACGCCATCAATCACTGACACTTCTTCATTTTTATATTTATCGTGCATTGCAACTAAAAGCGCATCAACATCCAGTTCTGGTGTCAGTTCTATTTTCTTTTTGCTCATAAAATAGCTGGGGTAGCTTGCCCGTAATTCGGTAACGGTTCCTCCTCTTTCCGCCATCAGCATTAAAAACAAAGCAGAACCCACCAAGGAATCTCGACCATAATGGCTTTCAGGATAAATTATGCCCCCATTTCCCTCTCCACCAATAATGGCATTATTGGCTTTCATTTTGGTTACCACATTCACTTCTCCCACAGCAGCAGCTTCATAGGCACCCCCATGCTTTTGGGAAATATCCCGTAGCGCACGGGAAGACGAAAGATTGGAAACCGTATTCCCTTTGGTTTTACCCAATACATAATCAGCACAGGCAACCAAGGTGTATTCTTCACCAAACATTTCACCATCATTGCTAATAAAAGCAAGTCGGTCAACATCTGGGTCCACTACAATACCAAAATCGGCCTTTTCTTTAACGACCAATTCACATATATCCCCTAGGTGTTCTTTAAGGGGTTCTGGATTATGGGGAAAATGACCCGTTGGATCACAATACAACTTTACCACTTCCACTCCCAGTTCTTCCAGCAATTTTGGAATGGCAATACCCCCTGTAGAGTTAACACCATCCACAACGACCTTAAATTTGGCAGCTCGTATGGTGTCAGCATCAACTAAAGAAAGATTTAAAACTTCATCGATATGAATATCTATATAAGAATCATTTTTGGTGATGGTTCCCAAATCATCTACTTCTGCAAATACGAAATCTTCTTTTTCCGCCAATTCCAAAATAACAGCCCCTTGTTCGGCATCCAAAAACTCTCCCTTTTCATTCAATAATTTTAAGGCATTCCATTGTTTTGGGTTATGACTGGCTGTAAGGATAATGCCACCATGAGCCTTCTCTAAAGGCACTGCAATCTCCACTGTTGGAGTGGTAGAAAGTCCTAAATCCACAACATCTATTCCGAGCCCGACCAAGGTAGAAACCACCAAATTTTGAATCATTTCCCCAGAAAGCCTAGCATCTCTACCAATAACAACTGTTAGTTTGTCTTTCTTGGAATACCCTTTAAGCCAAGTACCATAGGCCGCTGCAAATTTTACAGCATCAATTGGTGTTAAATTATCACTGGGTTGCCCCCCAATGGTTCCGCGAATTCCAGAAATAGATTTTATAAGTGTCATAGATTGTTGAAAAAGTTTTTGCAAATATACAAGGATAGGCTTATTCTAATGTTGCTAATTCGTAAATTCGGTTCAAAGAAATCTTTTTTTTGCGAATGAATTTTCTGGCTCATATTTACCTTTCTTTTAACGATGATGAGATTACACTTGGCAATTTTATGGCCGACAGCATCCGTGGCAATAAATACAAGCACTTGCCTGAAAAAGTTCAAAAAGGAATTATTCTGCATAGGCATATAGATACCTTTACGGATGCCCATCCCACCGTCCGAAAAAGTAGTAAACGGCTCCATAAAAATTATGGCCATTACAGTGGAGTGATCGTGGATATTTTTTATGACCATTTTTTGGCAAAAAACTGGAAAAATTATTCCGATATCCCTTTGGCCAAATTTGTGGAAAATTTTTATGATTTATTGGAGGAGAACTATGAAATACTCCCAGAAGGGGTAAAAAGAATGATGCCCTATATGATTGCCGACAACTGGATTTACAACTATTCAAAATTAAAAGGGATTGCCAAAGTTTTAAATGGTTTGAACCGACGTACCAAAAACAAATCCAAAATGAACTTTGCCATTCTGGACCTAGAAGAACATTACTTAGAATTTGAAGCTGAATTCACTTCTTTTTTCGAAGAATTAATTACCTTTTCCAAACAAAAATACATATCACTATGCGAAGAAAACTAACCCTCCTCCTATTTATCCTTGTATTTGTAAACTGTAGAAAACAACCAGCTGCCCCAACAGGGCTCGTGGTCGACAAGGCCATGGTGGTTTCTGCTCGGGAAGAAGCATCCAAAATTGGAGTGGAAATTATGAAAAAGGGTGGAAATGCTTTTGATGCCATGATCGCAACAGAAATGGCCCTAAACATAGCTTATCCCTTTGCCGGTAGTATAGGTGGTGGTGGTTTTATGGTCTATAGAAAAAGTAATGGAGATGTTGGGAGCATTGACTATAGAGAAAAGGCTCCCTTAGCTGCCCATAAGGATATGTATTTAGATTCCTTGGGCAATGTAATTCCCGATAAAAGCACGGTTGGTGCAACCGCTGTAGGTGTGCCTGGTGGTATAGCAGGTCTTATGGAAGTGCACAAAAAATTTGGAAGTCTTACGCTTGAGGAAATTTTAGAGCCTGTTATTCAGCTTGCGGAAAAGGGATTGGTAGTTACAGAAAATCAGGCAAGGAGATTGGATTATGCTCGTGAAAAAATAGTTGAGGTCAGTGGTGACAGCACCTTGTTCTCTTTAAAATATGTTGCAGGGGACACCATAAAACACCTTGCCCTGGCAAAAACCATGAAGACAATTGCCAAAGAAGGACATGATGGGTTTTACAAAGGCGAGATCGCACAAAAACTGGCAACCTTTATTCAAGAGCATGGTGGCTATGTAACCGAGGAAGATTTGGCCAAATACCAGGCTAAATGGAGGCAGCCCATTATTTTCAACTATAAGGATTTAAAAGTAATTTCCATGAGTCCGCCTAGCAGTGGTGGGGTAACTATGAACCAAATCCTTGAAATGATGGAACCTTATGATGTTTCTAAATTTGGTCATAACTCTGCCAAAACCATACAGTTGTTCACAGAAGCCTCCCGTAGGGCGTATGCGGACAGGAATTACTTTTTGGGAGATCCCGATTTTGTGGACATCCCACTAGATGTATTATTGAGCCAAGCCTATCTGGAAGAACGTATGGCGAATTTCTCTTTTGAAAAAGCCACCAAATCATCGGAATTGGAAAGAGGGAATATTGAAGTAATAGAAAGTATGGAAACAACCCACTACTCTATCATAGACCAAGAGGGAAATGCCATTTCTGTTACAGAAACCCTTAATGGGGCTTATGGCTCAAAATTATTTTGTGGTGAGCTTGGTTTTTTTCTGAACAATGAAATGGACGATTTTAGTGCCAAACCTGGGGTGCCCAATATGTTTGGTCTAATTGGTGCAGACGCCAACAGCATAGCTGCAGAAAAACGCATGCTTAGCAGTATGACTCCAACCATTGTGGAAAAAGAGGGTAAGCTATGGATGGTAGTGGGGACTCCTGGTGGTTCTACTATTATTACAGCTGTAGCCCAGACCATATTAAATACGTATGAGTTTAATTTGAGCATGCAAGAAGCAGTAAATGCCCCTCGCTTTCATCATCAATGGTTACCAGACATGGTAATCTTTGAACCAGAAGGTTTTTCTCCTGAACTTAAAGAAGAACTTAAGGAAAAAGGCTATATCATCAATGAAGAACGCACTCCCATTATTGGAAAAGTAGATGCCATTCGTGTACTTTCCGATGGGAAATTGGAAGGTGGTGCTGACAAACGCGGTGACGATACCGCAGTGGGGTTTTAAAAAAACTTATAGGTTATGAAAGGTCCCATTGCACAAAATGTTGATGACTACATTGTCCAGTTTCCAGAAGAAACCCAAATACTATTAAAAAAAATCCGTTCCATTATTAAGAAAGAAGCACCTGAAGCCAAGGAAAGTATTAACTATGGGATTCCCGCCTATAAGTTAAATGGAAGGCCTTTAGTTTATTTTGGAGGGTACAAAACACATATTGGGTTTTATGCTACACCCTCTGGTCATGCAAAATTCAAAAAAGAACTGTCTACTTTTAAACAAGGGAAGGGATCTGTTCAATTCCCTTTAAAAAAGGATTTACCTCTTTCATTAATTTCCAAAATGGTTGCTTTTAGGGTTCGGGAAAATGGCCAAGTGCCAACTCCAAAAAAATAAATTAAGCTATAAGGTTACAGCCCTTCTAAGCATCAAATGTTCCTAATTCATGTAAATTTTCAGCTTCCCATAGGTTCCCTTCAGGTAAGAAGGACAGAATATTTAATCCAAAACTCAAAATAATACTACCAAATAAATATTATTAGGTGTATTCCTACGTAATTTTTGTAGGAATTATACTATATTTGAGTTTTATGAGTTAAATATTATTAAACATTGGATGGTTATGATTGTTCCATTGCCAATGGAATAGAGAATGACCTACAACGAAGATCCATTGTACTAATACCTTTAAGGATAGCTATGAACTCAAAACTTAAATCAATTCTTTTAATAGATGATGACAAGGCCACCAATTTTGTACACAAAATTGTAATAAAAAAAGCCGATTGCATAGAAAATGTAGTTGTTGCAGAAAATGGACAGGAGGCTCTTGAATATCTCCACACTACGCAAAATGTATCTCCTCCGGAACCCAATATTATTTTTTTGGATATAAATATGCCTGTTATGAATGGTTGGGAATTCTTGGAAGAATATGAAAAATTAAACACCAATGAACAAGGTGACATTATTTTAATTATGCTGACCACATCCTTAAATCCTGACGATTTAAAGAAGGCCAATGGTTTTTCATCCATTAGTGGGTATCGGAACAAACCATTAACCGTTGAAATGATTGATGAAATCTGCGAAGAATTTTTTGCGAAAACCATTTAAAAATGCATCAATATGGCCATGGTCCTAATGAAAACAACTTGTTAAACAACCCATAAATAAAATTTAAAGCCCTTTTCTAATAAAGGGCCTATAGCACATAGCTTATTACTTCCCCCTTTATAATATCCTTAAAAAGGATGATTCAAATTGAATTTTTTCTAAACCTTGTATGGCATTCATTTCGATAAATAACAAATCAAAAAACATTAAGTTCGTCGGTATACTAAGTTTAGTTGTTGGCATAATTGTTAGTGCTGGGTGGTTGTTTAATTTACCCCTAATTTTAAACAGCATCCCCGGTGTTCCAACAATGAAATTTAGTTCCGGCCTTTGTTTTTTTCTTCTAGGTTTTGGGATTTTGGCAATGCAAAGAAAATCTGCTTTTTATATACTACTTAGTAGGGTCGCTACTAGTGCCGTGTGGATTATATCTATCCTTACCATGGCATATTATTTTTTTGGTTTTAACTATTCCATCGATAGCCTATATGTAGATGACATCTATTACTCAATATCGTCAAAAAGAATTTCGCTTATCACGGCAGCTTGCTTCTCTCTTTTAGCTCTTGCTATTTCTGGAATGCAATCAAAATCCCAGAGAACAAAAAGGATTATGCAATATGTTTTTTTTGCTGTAATATTAATCTCTTTTATTGATGTTCTTATTCATATATTAAACATTCCAGTTAAAGGTGGCAACAAGTTTCCCAATGCAATGGCAGTTCAAACCTCCTTTCTGTTATTCTGGTTCTCCAGTCTGTTATCGTTAAAAAACGCCACTAAAGATTTTAACAAGTTTTATTTTGGTAATTATGCGGGGAGCAAGATCATAAGGATTGTAGCTCCTTATAATTTTACCATGATTATGATTATGGGTATTCTATTGTTATACCTAATTAATAATAATATAGTAGATGTAAATTTTGGTTTTATTATTTATACCGTGGTAGCTGTGTTTGTTTCAATCGTATATCTCATTGTTGTAGCCAAACAATTGAACGAAACCGAGCATGAAAGAGAGGTTTATGAAAGTGCTTTTAGGGCTTCTACAAAGGAAATGAATCAATTTAAAGAAGCTTTGGATGATAGTTCCCTTGTAGATATTACAGATGCAAATGGCGTTATTACCTCTGTAAACGACAAATTTTGTGAAATATCAAAATATGAACGAAGTGAGCTTATAGGAAGAACGCATAGGATCCTAAACTCTGGCCACCATTCCAAAGAATTTTTTACGGAACTGTGGACAAAAATTAAAAAGGGTGAAGTCTGGGTAGGAGGCATTAAAAACAAAACAAAGACGGGTGAATTTTATTGGGTCCATACAGCAATTATCCCCTTTAAAAATGAATCTGGAGAAATATACCAGTTCCTCACCATTAGACAAGATATAACCAAACTTACCTTGTTATCTGTACAATATGAGAACCTTAAACTAAGAAATAAGGAAATTGAACAATTTACCTACATCGCCTCCCATGATTTACAAGAACCCCTGCGAACTGTAAGGAGCATGATTGATATTCTGCAGGATCAATATCAGGGAAAACTTGATAAAGATGCCCAATTATCACTTAATTTTATAACCGAAGCAACGGATAGAATGAGTGATCTAATAAAGGGGCTTTTGGATTACTCTAGAATTGGTGGTGGAAAAGAGCTGAGGTCCTTTGATAGCAATGACACTATTCGTATTATAAAAAGAGATCTAGCTTCTGCAATAAAAAGAACAAACACCTCTATTACAATGGATCAATTGCCTGTTTTAAAAGCCTACAGAACAGAAGTCCGTCTGCTATTCCAGAATCTGATTAGCAATGCCATAAAATTCCATAAAGAAGGAGTTTTTCCAAGAATTCACATATCGGCAAAAGAAGACGATGGCTACTGGAGGTTCTCGGTTCAAGATAACGGCATTGGTATTGCAGAAAAAGACAATAGAAATGTCTTTGCCATTTTTCAACGCCTTAATAAAAGAAATGCTTACGAAGGAACGGGTATAGGCCTCGCCCATTGTGAAAAAATAGTTCATTTGCACGGGGGAGAAATATGGGTAGAATCTAAATTAAATGAAGGAAGTACATTTTATTTTACGATACCCCGAAACCTAAATTAATTGCCCAAATAAGTTCCTTAACAACCCTTCTTTCTCCTGTAAGGTTTTACTTTGGCGTGCCCAATTGGGTTTTTAATTCTTCCATGGATTCTTGCAACTGCCTTAACAGCCCTTTTTCCGTAGTGGCATCCACTCCAAAGGTAATTTTACTGTTAACCTGCCAAAGTTCCTGTATGTGATAAGGTTTTATTTTATAGGGCGGATAGCTTTCGTTCAAGGAAATAAGGGTTATATCGTTAGATTTTGGCAACCGTTCTATTTTTTTAACCAAAACGGCATCTTCCAAAACCACCACGTACATTTTGTTTGGGCTAACATCATCAATTTTTTCTATAGCTTTTGCCAACACCCATTCGCCTGGCTTTAAATTGGGCAACATACTGTCCCCTTCCACTTGGAACCCTCTATAGGTAGCGTTCCTAAATTCTGGTATGGGAAGGTTAAAGGCGGGCAACTCCTTATACCAACTGGTATCCTGTATGTTTTGGGGATAGCCGGCAGCAGCTTTGGCATTTACCATCACAATATTCTCTTGTTCGGCATTGCTAACGGTCACCACTTTGGGAATCACCTGTACGGCATCTGTTGCCAAATGCTTTTGGTCGCTTTCTCCATACAGCCACATGGGATTTATCTTAAACTGTCGCAAAAGCTCTGTCACCAATTTGCCCGAAAGTTTAGTCTTCCCTCGCTCAATATCGGCCGTGGTATTTTTAATGCCCAAAAGAGCGGCAAACTCAGCCTGGGTGTACCCCAACTCCCTGCGTATATCTATAAAGCGTTTTATAGTCAATTCATTCTCCACCCTCAAATATACAAATTTTGGAATATTTCCAAATTAAAATATGGAAAATTTCCTTTTTTAGTGATTTTTATGTGGTTTTATAAGTAGTATATAATCAATAACTATATACCCTCTTAAGTTTGAAACTTATTGATATACATTTATAAATCAGAAAGAACAAAAGAGAGGATTAAGGTCAATATAGCCATAGGAAGTAATGATTCCGTCAACATTGAAGGCCCCCTCTCTCTTTTCCGCTAAGAATTCGTTAAGTTCTGTGAGACCCATGTTGGCAGTCATTATGAAGCAGTCAGTAACATTTTGACTTTAAAGTCGTCAAATAGAAAACTTAAATCAATGAAAATATTCTTTGCAACTTTATTCACTTTCATATTCTCTATTTGTTTAGCCCAAAAGGGTAATCCAACTATTTATAACGCGCTCATAGAGTATGACTTTATCCAAGAGCAAATAATCAGTGATAACGACACCATAATTTATTACCTAAAGAACCCTAAAGCAAAACCAAATAAATTGGTGGTCTTTATTCAAGGTACAGATGCAAATCCTATTTTTTCATATAAAATAGATAAAGATAAAATCACTTATTACCGTTGGTTTGGAGATGATTATAAAAAGTTGGATTCGACTTACACATATGCTATCATTCCAAAGCCTGGAATGGAGGGGCTTTATAAAGATGGAGAAATAGTTATTCCAAAAAGCTATTATAAAAAAAACTACCTTGAGTACAGAATAAAACAAATTAATACATCAATTAGCCATATCACCGAGAATCATCTTACTAATCCTGAAAAAATTATTGTTTACGGTCATTCAGAGGGTGCTGCAATTGGAGCTGCTCTGGCTACAACAAATAAAAAAATAACACACCTAGGTTTTTGGTCAGGAAATGTTCTAAACAACTTCTATGAATTTTCTCTCTTCAATAGAATTGAGTCATTAAAAGGTAAACTTTCCGATAAGGAAGCCCATCAGAACATAATGGGTATTTTAGAATGGTATACGTCAGTAGTGGAGAATCCAAATTTAACTGAAATAGACCATTTTGGATTCACTAATAAACGTTGGTCTACCTACGAAAAAGCACCGCTTGATTATTTAATTGAACTATCTATTCCAATATATGCCCTCTTCGGAACTGAAGATGAAAGTACGCCTATTGAAACAGCTTATTTGCTTCCAATTAAATTTATAGAAAATAGGAAAGATAATTTAACTTTTGAGGTTTGTATTAGTTGCAATCATTCCTATAAAGTAAAAACAGAAGATGGACAAAAGTCTTATTGGAGTGAGCAGTTTATAAAGTTCATTGAATGGACCGATAAAACAAAATAATGAACTGCCAACAAAGAACTGAGTTAAAAAGCAAGTTCTTTTAAGTTAATCCAGACGCATAATTCGCATCATAGGGCTCCCTGATTTTGCAATTGCAAATGCTTGTTTTTAAAAGTATTCATCGGTCGCTAGACTCGGTGGCACGACAAATTTTATTCCCAATACAGTCCAAAACCAAAAAAGATTTTTACTATATTTCCTTAAAATTAGCCCTAGCACTCTAACTCGCACACTGCTTTCGCAGATATCTTACATAGTGCGGTGGTATGCAATATTTCGAAACTCATTACGACCCTTTAGTTTGGAAGATTTAAATAGCAACATAGAGAAACATTACCTTAAAGAAGGACTTTATGAGGATATTGTAAATCGTTTAAAAGAGCAAAATATTTCTCAAAATAAGGTGAAAAGGTCAGATATTGCAGGTGCGGACGAGTTTCATGTGCGTGGAGCAGCAGTATCTAAAGAGCTTGCCAATAGTATTAACCTTAATGGACTTAATGTTTTGGACGTAGGCTGTGGATTAGGAGGCCCTTGTAGAATGCTTGCAGATGAATATAATTGTCACGCTACGGGAATAGACCTTAGCCAGGAATATATACGAACAGCCAACAAATTATCACAACTTGTAAATCTACATAATAATACAACCTTTATACAAGGTGATGCTACCGAGCTACCGTTCGAGAACCAAACCTTTGATGTAGTCTGGACACAACATGTCCAAATGAATATTCCAGATAAAAAAAAGTTCTATTCAGAAATAAATCGTGTTCTTAAAGAAGGCGGATATTTTCTCTATTATGAAATCTTAAGAAAAGGGACTGGGGAGATTAATTATCCAATGCCATGGGCAAGTGATTCCAATTTAAGTTTCTTATTCAAGGAAGAAGAAATGCACAACTTGTTGAAGGGATTAGGCTTAGCAAGCAAACAAACTAATGATCAGACCCAAGCAGGAATAGCTTTTTTTAATACCCTTCTTGCTAGATTGAAAGATTTTGGACCTCCTAAAATAGGGTTGAATGTTCTAATGGGTGAAACAACCCAACCCAAATTAATGAACTTACTTGCCCATCTAAGAAGTGGTGACCTAGAACTTAAAAGTGGAGTCTATAAAAAATAAAAACCAAATGCATTATGTAATTAATTGGGGGCGGGATTTCCACTTGGAAATTCTGGCAATCAATTATCTTTATGGTCATGTGAACATTTTTCTCTGGAAAAGTCCGCAACCAATAACTCATTACCGTTGATAAATACATATGAAATTTTCATTAGAAAAATCATTAGAAATACTAGAAAAAACACCTGAAACTTTGGAGCACTATTTGGGCAATTTGTCTACGGAATGGTTAACAAATAATGAGGGCAAAGACACCTGGAGTCCTTATGATGTCCTTGGACACTTATTATTTGGAGAAAAAACAGATTGGATGGTGCGTATTCAAATCATCATGAGTAACTCAGAAAACAAAGTTTTTAAGGCCTTTGATAGATTTGCCCAATTAAATGAAAATCAAAATAGGCCAATTGGTGAATTACTCAAAGAGTTTTACAAAATTAGAGCTAAAAACTTAAGCGAGTTAAAATCATTACAGATCACGGAACAAGATTTAAAACGGATTGGCTATCACCCAGAATTGGGAGAAGTTACCTTACAGCAGTTGATTGCTGCTTGGGTAGTACATGATTTAGGGCATATTGCCCAAATTTCCAGAGTTATGGCCAAACAATACAAAACAGAAGTTGGCTCTTGGAAGGAGTATTTGGGAATCCTAGAAAAGTAACATCTACAGCAATTAGCACATCCCTAAGTCCTTTAACAAAATCTAAAAGAACCCCACTTCCTTTTTAGGGGTCAAAATTGTACCTTTGCAACTTTGCAAAATACAATGGTAAATTACGAGGAAAATATTGAGGTTAAAGGTGCCAGGGTGCACAACCTTAAAAACATAGACGTTACCATTCCGAGGGAAAAACTGGTGGTCATCACCGGACTTTCTGGGAGTGGCAAATCCTCTTTGGCTTTTGACACCATTTATGCAGAGGGACAACGTAGGTACATTGAAACCTTTTCTGCCTATGCCAGACAATTCCTTGGTGGACTGGAGCGCCCAGATGTGGACAAAATAGATGGCCTCTCCCCTGTTATTGCCATTGAGCAAAAAACCACATCCAAATCGCCTCGATCAACAGTAGGTACCATTACAGAGGTCTATGATTTCCTTAGGCTGCTCTTTGCCAGAGGTGCCGATGCCTATAGTTACAATACGGGCGAAAAGATGGTAAGTTATAGTGATGAGCAGATAAAAGAACTCATTAAAACAGACTACCGGCACAAAAAAATAAACATTCTTTCCCCCGTTATAAAATCCAGAAAAGGCCATTACAGGGAACTATTTGAACAAATTGCCAAACAAGGTTTTGTAAAAGTGCGGGTGGATGGTGAAATTTTGGACATTGTAAAGGGCATGAAAGTGGACCGTTACAAAACCCATGATATAGAAATTGTCATAGACCGCCTAAAAATGATGGATAGTCCAGAGATGGACAAACGCCTTACGGAAACCATAAACACAGCCATGTACAGTGGGGAAAATGTGCTTATGGTCTTGGAAGAGGGAGAAAAAGTGGCTCGCTATTTTAGTCGGGATTTAATGTGTCCCACTACAGGTATATCCTATCCTTCCCCAGAACCCAATACCTTTTCCTTTAACTCCCCAAAAGGAATGTGCCCAAACTGCAATGGGTTGGGACATGTGTACCAGGTAAACGAAAATAAAATTTTCCCAGATATAAAACTGTCCATAGCATCTGGAGGAATTGCCCCTTTGGGTGAATATAAAAAATCTTGGGCCTTTAAACAGATAGAGACCATTGCACAGCGCTACAATTTTGAATTAACAGATCCCATTTCAAAAATTCCACAGGAAGCATTGGACATTATCCTGCACGGTGGTAAAGAGAGTTTTGAGGTAAATTCCAAAACATTGGGCGTAAAAAGGCAGTACAAAATTGATTATGAGGGTATTTCCAACTTTATAAAAAATCAGTTTGAGCAGGCGGATTCCACTTCCATAAAACGCTGGGCAAAGGAATACATGGACAAAACAGAATGTCCTACCTGTAATGGTTCCCGTCTCAAAATTGAATCCCTTTACTTTAAAATTGATGAAAAGAACATTGCCGACCTATCCAAAATGGATATTGTTGAGCTAGCGGGTTTCTTTAAAGATCTAGAAGAAAAGTTGGATGGGAATCAATTAAAGATTGCTGAAGAAATCATTAAAGAAATAAAGACCCGCGTTCAATTTTTATTGGATGTTGGGTTAGATTATCTATCGCTTGGGAGAAGTTCTAAATCCCTCTCGGGTGGGGAAGCACAACGTATAAGATTGGCAACCCAAATAGGTTCACAACTAGTTGGGGTACTTTATATTTTAGATGAGCCTAGTATTGGGCTCCACCAAAGGGACAATGAACGGTTGATAAAATCGCTTTTGTCCTTACGGGATATTGGAAACTCCGTCATCGTTGTGGAGCACGACAAGGACATGATAGAGCATGCGGACCATGTAATAGATATTGGCCCAAAAGCTGGAAAACATGGGGGCGAAATTATTTCCGAGGGAAAGCCAGGAGACTTAAAAAATTATAGCACACTTACAGCTGATTATATTACTGGCAAAAAACAGATTGAAGTCCCCAAAAAGCGTAGAAAGGGAAATGGAAAATCCATAAAGCTTTCCAATTGTACTGGCAACAATCTAAAAAACATTACGGCAGAATTTCCTTTAGGAAAAATGATTGGTGTTACTGGTGTTTCGGGAAGTGGTAAATCTACTTTAGTTAACGAAACCCTCTACCCTATTATGAATGCCCATTATTTTAATGGAGTTAAAAAACCGATGCCTTATGGCAAAATAACAGGGCTGGAACATATAGACAAGGTAATTGACATTAACCAATCGCCCATTGGAAGAACTCCACGGTCCAATCCGGCTACTTATACCGGTGTTTTTAGTGAAATTAGAACATTGTTCACCAAAACTCCAGAGGCGGCCATAAGAGGATATAAACCAGGAAGGTTTAGTTTTAACGTTAAAGGTGGGCGATGTGAAACCTGCCAAGGTGGTGGCCTAAAAGTCATAGAAATGAACTTTTTGCCGGATGTATATGTGGAATGCGAAACCTGTTATGGCAAACGTTTCAATAGGGAAACCTTGGAAATTCGCTATAAAGGAAAATCCATTTCCGATGTGTTGGAAATGACCATAAACGAAGCCGTCCCATTCTTTGAGAACATTCCCAAAATATATAGAAAACTCAAGACCATTCAAGATGTGGGTCTGGGGTATATCTCATTGGGGCAACAGTCCACCACCCTATCCGGTGGAGAGGCACAGCGTATTAAATTGGCCACAGAGCTTTCTAAACGGGATACGGGAAATACTTTCTATATTTTGGACGAACCTACCACAGGGCTCCATTTTGAGGATATTCGTGTTTTAATGGAAGTTTTGGATAGATTGGTTAATAAAGGAAACACCGTTTTGGTCATAGAGCATAATATGGACGTCATAAAAATCGTTGACCATATTATAGATATTGGATATGAAGGTGGACGTGGCGGTGGAATGATTGTTGCAGAGGGTACACCGGAAAAAGTAGCTAAAGACAAGAAAAGCTATACGGCAAGATTTTTAAGAAAAGAATTGGATATAATCCATCCTGTAACAAACAATTAATACAATCAAACTAGTAATTGTAAATCGATTATTGTTAATTGCAAATTGATATTTTATAAAATATGAGAAAAGAACAGCACCATAAAGGTTGGAATGAAATGAAAACCAATGATTCTTGGGCCATTTTCAAGATCATGGGAGAGTTTGTCAATGGATTCGAGAAAATGAGTGTTATAGGACCTTGTGTGTCCATCTTTGGTTCTGCACGTACCAAAGAAAATGAAGCGTATTATCAACTAACCATTGATATTGCAAAAAGTGTTTCAGAAGCTGGTTATGGAATCATTACAGGTGGTGGTCCTGGAATAATGGAGGCAGGAAACAAAGGGGCACATTTGGCCGGGGGGACTTCCGTTGGACTCAATATCGATTTACCATTTGAACAGCATGATAATCCTTATATTGACAGTGATAAGAGCTTGGATTTTGACTATTTCTTTGTGAGAAAGGTCATGTTTGTAAAATATTCCCAAGGTTTTGTTGTAATGCCTGGAGGATTTGGAACATTGGATGAGCTTTTTGAGGCAATAACCCTGATACAGACGAACAAGATTGCAAAATTTCCCATTATATTGGTTGGCACCAAATTTTGGCAAGGCTTATGGGATTGGATAAAAGAAACCATGCTTGAAGCCGGTAATATAAGTCCTAAAGATTTAGATTTGGTAAAACTTGTTGATACCAAAGAAGAAGTTGTTGAAGTTATTGACGCCTTTTATAAAGGACATATTCTCAGTCCTAATTTTTAATGCATGTCCATTAAACCTCACATACCCACTTACTGGATAATTGTTTTTTCCCTATGCGTATTGTGTGGAAAAAAAATCCATGGGCAGCATACTAATTCCATTACTGCTACTTTGGATGGTGAGACCAAGAAAATTGATGTCCAACAACAGTTTGTATATGTAAACGATTCCCGAGATACCTTAACCACAATCTATTTCAATGATTGGGCACATGCCTACGCCAATAAGCATACAGCACTCGCCAAACGTTTTGCCGAAGAATTTAAAAAGAGCTTGCATTTGGCCAAAGAAAATGAAAGAGGACATACAGATATAGTCAGTATTGTGGCAAGTGGATACCAAGGTTTACAATGGAAAAGAATGCCAGGGCATGACATCATAAAAATTGAGCTGAACAGACCATTGGCCCCCGGTGCATCTACAAGCATGTTCCTTACCTATAATGTTCAACTTCCTCCAAGTAGGTATACTCCTTATGGCTACAGTCAGTATGGGTATTATTTAAAAGATTGGTATTTGTCACCAGCAGTTTATGATGGAGAATGGCATTTATATTCCAACAAAAATCTTGAAGACTTATATACTGGAATGACCAATACGCGAATCAATTTTATTTATCCCGAAAACCTTTTTCTTAATTCCAATTTTAAAGTGAACAATAATTCCAGTTTTCCCAGTGGGCAGCATGCCTCATTGGAAGGTATTAACCAAAAGAATTGCGAAATCATTTTAAGCCCTCATAATACCTATACCAATCATGTAACCCATTCCTTGAACATTGTATCCAATATAAGTTCGCCAAAGTACAATGCCATTTCCCAAAGTATCTCTATAGACAAGGTAGCGAAGTACATCACAGAGAAATTGGGGACTTTCCCCCACCACCAGCTATTGGTAAGCCAAATAGATTACAACAAGGACCCTCTTTATGGTATAAATCAGCTACCCTCCTTTATACGTCCCTATGATGAGCAGTTTCAATTTGAGATGAAATTTTTAAAAACCGCATTGAACAGTTATATAAAGGAAACTATCTATCTAGACCCAAGAAAGGAAAAATGGGTGTCGGATGCCATTATAAACTACCTCATGATCAACTATGTTGAGGAAAAATATCCAGACTATAAACTGTTGGGGAAATTATCCAACACATGGGGATTTAGAAACTACCAGTTGGCAAAAATGAATTTTAATGAACAGTATCCCTTCCTGTACATGCTTTCTGCCCGTAAGAATTTAAATCAGTCTCTTAAAACTCCCAATGATTCTTTAATAAAGTTCAACCAGAAAATAGCCAATAGGTATAAGGCGGGTCTGGGTCTTGCCTATTTATCAGAATACATAGGAAAAGGGGAAATAGACAATGGTATTAAGGTGTTTTATCAAAATTATCAACTTAGAGAAGTGGATCCACAGGATTTTCAATATTTATTGGAAAGCTCAACTAACAAAGATGTGGACTGGTTTTTTAATGAATATGTATCCACCAATGACCGAATAGATTTCAAAATCAAAAAAGTTTTTAAAGAGAAGGACTCTGTTCAAGTAACCATCAAGAACAAAACAGGTACCAATGTTCCTATTTCACTCTTTGGCTTAAAGAAAGATACTGTGGTTTCAAAACATTGGTTTTCCAATATTGTTACTAAAAAAACATATACCATTCCCCGAAACGAAGCAGATAGGCTGGTATTGAATTATGATCAGAAAATACCAGAGTTTAACCAAAGGGACAACTGGAAAACCATGAATGGCTTTTTTTCCAGCAATAAAAAATTAAGGCTCCAATTTTTTAAGGATGCCGAGGATCCTAATTATACCCAAATCTTTTATGTGCCAGTGGCAAGTTTCAACGTATATGATGGGCTTACCCCAGGAATGAGGGTGCACAACAAAACCCTTTTGGAAAGACCCTTTGTGTACGATTTTTCACCATCCTATTCCTTTGGTGAGAAAGCCTTTGTGGGATATGGTAGGTTTACTTATCGTAAATACCACGGAAAAAGCGGCCTGTACGTTTCCAATTATTCCTTTGGTGGGTCTACGTTCCATTTTCAGACCAATTCAAGGTACTCTACCCTTACCCCAGCTGTTTCTTTTGGTTGGAGACCGGGTGATTTAATTTCCAACAAAAAGCAGTTTTTATCCCTAAGGTATATCAATGTATTTAGAACCATTGATGAAAGTCTGGGAGACTTGGAAACAGAACCTGATTATAGCGTGTTTAATGCCAGATATATTAATACAAATCGAGGAATAATTGATTATTCTTCTTGGTTTATTGATGCGCAACAATCCAGTGATTTCACGAAATTGGTATTCAACATGGAATATAGAAAGTTGTTTGAAAACAATAGGCAATTTAACTTTCGCTTTTTCGCAGGTAAGTTCATAAGAAACAATACAGACCCCAATACTACTTTTTTTAGTTTTGCCCTAGATAGACCTACAGATTATCTTTTTGATTATAATTATTTAGGACGTTCCGAAGATACTGGGATTTACAGTCAACAAATTATTATAGCAGAAGGAGGCTTTAAATCAAAGTTGGACAATCCCTATGCCAATGATTGGATGACAACCGTTAACACCAGTTTTAATCTTTGGAAATGGATAGAATTATATGGTGATGCCGGGTTTTTAAAAAACAAAGGTCAGAGCACTCGATTTGTTTATGATTCCGGGATACGACTTAATTTGGTTACCGATTATTTTGAATTGTACTTTCCGCTATACTCCAACAATGGATGGGAAGTTTCTGATCCTCATTACAATGAAAAAATTAGGTTTATTGTAACCTTAAGCCCAAAAACACTTACCGGACTCTTTACTAGAAAGTGGTTTTAATCTAGCTAAACCTAACCCCTTTATTAATTGCAAAAAAGAGATGGTTTTGGTACTTTCGCAAAAACCCTTTTCAGATAATGAAAACCAAACCTAGTACAAGCAATGACATTTCTTTTAACGATTTTAAATCCCAAATTTTAAAAGATTATGAAATAGCTGTTACAAGTAGGGAATGTAGTTTGTTGGGAAGAAGAGAAGTCTTGAACGGAAAAGCTAAGTTTGGGATTTTTGGTGACGGAAAAGAACTTCCTCAACTGGCCATGGCTCGATCTTTTAAGAATGGGGATTTTAGAAGTGGCTACTATAGAGACCAAACTTTTATGATGGCATTGGGTCTTTTAACCCCAAAAAGTCTTTTCCACGGGCTATATGCCACCACAGATATTGAGAAAGAACCCATGAGCGCAGGAAGACAAATGGGAGCACACTTTGTTACCCATAGTCTGAATGAGGATGGCAGTTGGAAAAATTTAACCCAACAGAAGAACAGCAGTGCAGATATTTCCTGTACGGCCGGTCAAATGCCAAGATTATTGGGGCTGGCACAGGCCTCCAAGGTATATAGGGAAATTAAAGGTATTGATGCTTCCAAATTTTCTAAGAATGGAAATGAAGTCGCATGGGGTACTATTGGAAATGCCAGTACCAGTGAAGGTCATTTTTTTGAAGTAATCAATGCTGCCGGAGTAATGCAAGTGCCCATGGTCTTAAGTGTCTGGGATGATGAATATGGAATCTCTGTTCCTGCCAAATATCATACCACCAAAAGTGATATTTCCAAAGTATTGGAAGGCTTTAGAAAGGACAATGACCATGCAGGGTATGAATTGATTAAGGTAAAAGGATGGGACTATACTGCATTGATACATGCCTATGAAAATGCATCGGACATGGCACGTGAAGAGCATACACCCATACTTGTTCATGTAACTGAATTGACACAGCCCCAAGGACACTCAACCTCTGGATCCCATGAAAGATACAAAACCAAAAAAAGACTGGAATGGGAAAAGGAAAACGATTGCAATAAACGCTTTCGTGAGTTTATTTTAGAGAACAACATCGCTACAGAAGATGAATTAACGGCTTTAGAGAAAAAGGTTAAGGAAGAAGTTCGTATTGCAAGAAGAGAAGCCCTTGAAGAGTTTCTTGCTCCTCATAAGCAAGCACAAAAGACCTTGGTAAACTTGTTGGACAAAGTTGCAAATACCAGTCCCAACAAGGTTTTCATAAATAAGATAAAAAACAGTCTAAGTGCTTTAAAAGAACCCATCAATAGAGATATGGCCTCCAGTTCCAGAAGAGCGTTACGGTATCTTGTAGAGGAAAACAGCCCCGAAAAAAGGGCTTTGCAAGACTGGACAAAAAACTTTTTAAATAATGTACAACCAAAATACAGCTCTCATCTATACAGTGAATTGCCCAATAAAGCAACACGAATAGAAGCCGTAAAACCAACCTACTCCGAAACTTCGGATAAAGTGGATGGTAGAATTGTTTTAAGGGATAACTTTGATGTCCTTTTTTCCAAATACCCAGAACTAATGATTTTTGGTGAAGATACAGGTGCCATAGGAGATGTGAACCAAGGATTGGAAGGGTTGCAAAAAAAGTATGGAAAAACAAGATTGGCAGATACAGGAATAAGGGAAACAACCATTATTGGCCAAGGAATAGGGCTTGCATTACGAGGGTTACGCCCTATTGCAGAAATTCAATATTTAGATTATATTTTATATGCCATTCAAACCTTAAGTGATGATTTGGCATCATTACATTACCGAACAGTTGGTAAGCAAAAAGCGCCCCTGATCGTAAGAACACGCGGGCATAGATTGGAAGGAATTTGGCATTCTGGATCCCCAATGGGAGGTTTAATTCATTTTCTAAGGGGAATGTATATTCTATCCCCAAGAGATATGACCGTTGCCGCTGGTTTTTACAACACATTATTAAAAAGTGATGAACCCGCATTGGTAATTGAAAGCTTAAATGGTTATAGACTAAAAGAAGCCATGCCTAATAATTTAGGTGAATTTTGCACTCCTATTGGTGTTGTGGAAACCCTAAAAGAAGGTTCAGATATTACATTACTTTCCTATGGTTCCACACTTAGGATTGTTATGCAAGCTGCAACAGAATTAAGGGAAGTTGGGATTGATGTTGAAGTAATTGACGCTCAAAGTCTATTGCCTTTTGATATTAAGCACGATGTCATTAAAAGTGTGCAAAAAACAAATAGGTTGCTAATTATAGATGAAGATGTGCCAGGGGGATGTTCCGCCTATCTATTGGGTGAAATTATGGAGAAACAAGGTGGCTATCAATATTTGGACAGTCCTCCACAAACTTTGACCGCTAAAGACCATAGACCAGCTTATGCAACCGATGGGGATTATTTTTCTAAACCCAATGAAGAAGATGTTTTTGAAAAGGTATATGCCATTATGCACGAAGCCAACCCTATAGACTTTCCAATGCTTTTTTAAAATACAATTGAACAAAAAAAAAATCCCGCCAAATGCGGGATTTTTTGTTTCTATCTAGATTGTTTTTAATTTTTTATATCAGTTTCTATTTCCTGAAGGGCTGGGGTAATAGGATTCCCATCCGCATCAATCTCAATTATAGCATCAAAACCTAGTTCATCCAATTTAGATGCAATTTTGGCCCTGTCCCCTACCATAAACCAGTTTACAGCTTCAGGTTTTACCACCTTATTGCTTACACTCTTCACATCTTGCAATGAAAGATTTCTTACTTCATCATCATACCCTTGATAATAATCATCTGGCAACCCATACTTTACAATATTTATAACTGAGCTATTAACTGCGTTATTGGTTTCCCATTGCCCAGGAAGGCTTAAAATCTGATTAGTCTTAACCTTGTCTAATTCAGCCTGGGTTGCAGGCCTAGTGCTAGTGAACTCTGATATTTCTTTTCTTAGTTCTGTAACCGATTCCGCAGATTTGTCTGTCTGTACTGGAGCATACAGCAAAAACAACCTTTCTTGTTTTGCCCCCATTACAAAACCACTGGCGCCGTAGGCCCAATGTTTATCCTCACGCAAGTTCATGTTTATTCTAGATGTGAAATCACCTCCTAAAATACTAACCATTTGTTCCATGGCCACTTGAGAAACATCCCCATACTTTTCCGTTAAATGCCCTGCAAGTATTAATGATTGAGGGGATTCTGGTCTGTTCATTAAATATAAAGTGTTCTTGGAGTTCACTTGAGGTTTATTAAAGGTAATGGTAGGTATGGTTCCTTTTTTCCATTTGCCCAAAGACTTGTTCAGTTTTTTTGTCAATTCAGATAACTCAACATCACCCGTTACTACCAAAGTGGCATTGTTTGGTTTGATCCATGTATCATAAAAAGAGACCACATCTTCCCTAGTTAACTTTTCTACAGTATCCTCATAACCAGTTCCAGTGTATGGGTTGCTATACGGATGGCCATCACCATATAAATATTTGTTCATGACCCTTAATGCCATAGCAATGGGTTGCGACTTTTCTTTCTTTATATCATTTATCTGTTCTTCTTTTAATCGGGTAAATTCATTCTCAGGAAAAGAAGGGTTTAAAATAACATCTGCAAATAAATCCAAACTTGCGTCCAAACTTGGTTTTAGTGTATTCATTGAAATATGTGACATGTCCTGATTGGAATATGTGGAAAGACTAGCTCCCAATAATTGCAATTTCTCATTAATTTGCAACGAATTCATTTCCTTGGTTCCCTCGTCCATAAGGTTCATGGCTAATGAAGCTGTTCCGGGACTGGCAAGATAATCCGTCTTATATCCAGCATCTACCATCAAATTCATTACCACCGTAGGCACTCCTTTTCTTTGCGCCAATACAACATTTAAACCATTGGAAAGCTTGGCACGTTGCAATACAGGGAATTTAGATTTTTTTGGTTCTCCAACTTCTGGTAATTTAGAACGATCAACAGTGGATTTCTCAACTGTATAATCAGGAAATGGGTTGCAAACCAAGGTATGCTTTCCTTTGGTCAACCACTTTGTCGCCGTAGCTCTAATATCTTCAGCTGTTGCGTCCTCCACAAATTTTAAAGCTTTTTTATAATAAGAAGCATCTCCAAAATATGTTTGATTAGAAGCCAACCTATCCGACGTACCGCCAAAACCACCTATGCGCTCCAATCCTTTTATAAAACTGGAAAAATAGGCAGCCTTTACCCTTTTAAGTTCTGCCTCTGTTGGTCCATTTTTTATTAAATCATCGATTCCCGCCAACAACTTCTGTTTAACCTCTTCTGCATCTCCTCCGGGCTTTACATTTCCATATACTATAAATTGACTAGCTATCTCTCTGGAATACTGAAAAGAAACTACCGAACTGGCAATCTGATCTTCATATACCAGTTTTTTATACAGTCTAGAATTTTTACCACTTGTCAACAGTGCAGAAATTAAATCAAAATGCAAATCCTCTTTTTGGCCCAGCTGTGGCGTATTCCAAGAAAATAATATTCTTGTTTCCGGCACTCTATCCTCGTACACTTGGTATGTATCCCCATTGTGAACAGGTATATTTACCTCTTGTCTTTCTACCGTAGGTCCCGAAGGGATATCACCAAAATATTTTAATACCCTTTGATATATGTCTTGTGGCTCAATGTCACCGGCAATGGCAACTACTGCATTAGCAGCTCCATAGTATCCAGAAAACCATTCTTTTACATCCTCAACAGTAGCTGCATTAAGGTCTTCCATTTCCCCAATAATGGACCAAGAGTAAGGATGTCCTTTTGGATACATGGCCTTAGTTAAATAATTAAATTGTTGTCCATAAGGATTGTTCTCACCTTGCCTTTTTTCATTTTGAACCACACCACGTTGTTCATCCAACAGTTCTTGTTTAATGGCGCCCAAAAAATGCCCCATTCTATCCGATTCCAAAAACAATACTTGGTCCAAAGCGGCCACAGGTACATTTTGAAAATAGTTGGTCCTATCCGAGTTTGTAGTTCCATTTACATCTGTCCCCCCAATTCTTTCTATGGCTTGAAAATAATCATCATTAAAATTTTCACTGCCATTGAACATTAAATGCTCAAAAAGATGGGCAAATCCACTTTTACCTGGTTTTTCGTTTTTAGAACCAACATGGTACCAAACATTAACAGCCGCAATGGGTGCTTTATGGTCCTCATGCACCAAGAGTGTCAGTCCATTGGGCAACACAAATTTTTCATGTGGTATATCTATATCCGAAGCCTTGAACTCAAAACTTTGAGCTTGTTGTTTTTGGACAACAAAGGCAAATAAAAAAATAAAAAGAAGAAGTTTTTTCATGATTGATGTTGTTTTTTAAATTAAATTGGAATAAATATATGTATTATGTTAATCCTTAACAATTATATACATTGATATGTGCAATAAAATAACAAAGAAAGTAATCCTATTCTTTCTATTACCCTTAACAACTATGGATAGATTTATGAATTTTTAATTTTGTTATAAAAAATCAATATATTTAAGGAACCAAAACCCCCCTACTAAAAATGAAAAACTCTTTAAAGAATGACATGGGTCTTGCAATTTTAAGAATTGCACCCTCTGTGATGTTAATGACGCATGGAATAGGTAAATTCCAAAAACTGATCAATGGTAATTTCGAATTTGGAAACCCAATTGGGATTGGAGCAACACCTTCTCTTTTTTTGACCGTTATTGGCGAATTTATATGTCCAATACTAATAATTTTAGGTTTTAAAACTCGTTGGGCCGCCATTCCACCTGCAATAACAATGTTGGTAGCTGCATTGATCGTGCATAGTGCCGATCCCTTTGGCACAAAGGAAAAAGCCTTGATGTACCTTGTGTTTTTTGTGGCCATATTTTTATTGGGCCCAGGCAAATACAGTATTGATAAAAGATAATCTAGACAATCTTTACGAGAAGCTCTTTTAGAAGATCTGCATGGGAAATATTGGTAGCACCAACTCCCTTACCCTTTAAATCCAAGGTTCTAAGCTGTGATATAATTTGGCTTACTTTTTTCATGGGGTAATTTCTTGCTGCAATTTGAAATTCTGATACAAAAAAAGGGTTTACTCCTAATGCGCTCGCCACATTTTTTGATGAATGGTCGCTTAAGCCATGGTATTTTAATAATTGTGTGAAAAATGTATTGAGCAAAGTTATGGTAACCACAAATGGGTTGTCCTTTGGATTCTGGGCAAAGTAATTGATTATCCTAGTTGCTTTTATCACATTCTTTTCCCCAATAGCTTTTTTAAGCTCAAAATTGTTGTAATCCTTACTTATACCAATATGCTCTTCAATGACATCTGGCGTAATTTCGGTTCCCTTAGGAACTACCAATTGTAGTTTTTCTAGTTCATTGTTTACTCTACTTAAATCTGTTCCCAAAAATTCTACCAGCAAAATAGCGGCCTTAGGAGAGATTTTATATCCCTTACCCTGCAATATCCTTCGTATCCAATCTGATACCTGATTTTCATACAATTTTTTGCTTTCAAACAAAACCCCATTTTTTTTAATGGATTTGTACAATTTTTTTCTCTTGTCCAATTTTGCATATTTATAGCAGATAACCAGCACCGTAGAGGTTTGTGGTTGGTCACTATAAGAGGTCAAGTTTTCTATGGTTCTGGACAAATGTTGGGCTTCTTTCACAATAACCACTTGTTTCTCAGACATCATAGGGTATCGTTTTGCATTGCTTACAATGTCATCTACACTCGCATCTTTTCCATACAAGATGATTTGGTTAAAACCTCTTTCTTCTTCTGTTAAGACATTCTTTTCAATATATTCTGCAACCCTGTCTATATAATAGGCCTCATCACCCATTAGAAAATATATGGGCCTTAAATTACCATTCTTAATATCTGTAACTATTTGCTTAACTTCATCCATCCAAAAAAAATCATCAAATTTGTCTTATGCAACCATTAAATTTTCCAGCATATGACTTTAGATTCAAAAATAGCGAAAATAAAGTCCAGATTTTTGATGTCATTCGTAAAAAATTTGTGGTTTTACAACCCGAGGAATGGGTACGCCAACATGTGGTCCATAGTTTAATTGATGACAAAAAATACCCCAAATCCCTTATCAATGTTGAAAAACAGCTAAAAATCAACAACCTAACAAAAAGGTATGATGTCGTTGTCTATAATCCAGATGGCAGTATTCATGTTTTAGTGGAGTGCAAGGCTCCAAAAATTAAAATTTCTCAAACAACTTTTGACCAAATTGCACGGTACAATATGCAATTAAGGGCCAACTATTTAATAGTAACCAATGGTCTAGAGCATTATTATTGCAAAATGGACTCCGAAGAAGAAAAATATACTTTTTTGAGTCAAATTCCTGATTTTAGCCGTTAATTTGCTTTCGTTTTGAAGATAGCCATTGTCATACTCAACTGGAACGGTGCCACTCTGTTGGAAAAGTACCTTCCTTCTGTTACTAAATATTCACAAGGTGCAGATATTTATGTGGCTGACAATGCTTCTACCGATTCTTCCATCCCTTTCTTAAAAGAACACTACCCCAATGTTCAAATTATTCAAAACCAATCCAATGGCGGTTTTGCCAAAGGATACAATGATGCATTGCAACACGTTATTGCAGATATATACTGTTTATTGAATTCCGATGTAGAGGTGACCAAAGACTGGTTGGTTCCCATAAAAAAAGCATTTACTGAACTACCTGAAGCGGCGATTATCCAACCAAAAATTCTGGATTTAAAAAAGAAAAACTACTTTGAATATGCCGGCGCTGCCGGAGGTTTCATAGACCAATTGGGATACCCTTTTTGCCGGGGTCGTATTTTTCAGGCCTTAGAGGAAGATAAAGGACAATACAATGATATAAAAGAAATATTTTGGGCAACTGGTGCATGTATGTTCATTAAAAGTGGGCTTTACCACTCCCTTAAGGGTTTTGATGAGGACTATTTTGCACATCAAGAAGAAGTAGATCTTTGTTGGAGGGCCAAAAATGAAGGCTATAAAGTATTTTATGTAGGTACTAGTAGTGTTTATCATTTGGGCGGTTCCACTTTAAGCAATATGAACCCAAAAAAAACGTACCTCAATTTTAGAAATTCATTGTACTCTATTACAAAAAATCTCCCTAGAAGAAAAGCTTTTATAATTATTGGTCTACGATTGTTGCTGGATGCCGTGGCTGCGGTACGTTTTATCTTTCAATTAAAGTTTAAACATTGTGCGGCAATTCTTAGGGCCCATTTTAGTTTTTATCGTAACTTTAGGAACATGTACAAGAAGAGGGAAAAGGTTAATTTCATCCAAAAGTATTATACCACGAAATCCATAGTATGGTCTCATTTCGTACATCAAGTAAAGAATTTTAACATTTTAGTAAAAGATTAACTAAAATGTTAAAATGCGGATTGACAAATTATATAATTTTGGTTGCTTAATTAAGTAAAAAAAGAAATAACTAAACAATTAATATAAAGAATAATTATGAAGAAAATCATTTTAGGATGTCTGGGAGTAACACTTTTATTGTCGTCGTGTGTGTCTCAAAAGAAGTATGCAGCGTTGGAAGCACAGCAGCAGGAAACTCAAGATTTATTGAATTCTGCAACTGTAAAATTAAATGACTGTTTGGAAGAGAAGGCTTCAGCCTCTGCAAGATTACAAACTTTGGAAGATCAAAACGCTTTCTTAAAAGCAAACAATCAGGAGTTAATAAACAATATGGGGGATTTAACTACCTTAACAACAAAAGGTGCTGAGAATCTAGAAAAATCTTTGGAAAGTTTACAAGAAAAAGATTTGACCATTAGAAGATTGCAAGATGCCATTACAAGAAGAGATTCAGTGAACCTATCTTTAGTACAAAGTTTAAAAGGTGTTCTTGGAAATTTGGATGACGAGGATATAGAAATAAGCGTGGAAAAAGGTGTTGTTTTTGTATCTATTTCAGATAAGTTATTATTCAGTAGTGGCAGCTATAATATTACCAATAGAGCTAAAGAAGTTTTAGGTAAAGTTGCTAAGGTTGTTAACAATAAACCAGATTTTGAATTTATGGTAGAAGGTCATACAGATGATGTGCCATATAGAAAGGGTGTATTATTGGACAACTGGGATTTAAGTACAAAAAGAGCTACTGCCATAGTGCGAGTACTACAAAATGATTATAACGTAGATCCTAAGCGTATGACTGCTGCTGGTAGATCAGAGTATATTCCTGTATCTGCTACGGACAAATCGAAAAACAGAAGAACCAGAATTGTTGTTCTTCCTAAAATTGACCAATTCTATAGCATGATTGAAGAGGGAATGAAAGATCCCGCAATCAATAAATAATTAGAAACAAATGATATGATAAGGGCGGCCAATGGCCGCCCTTATTTTTTTTGCTATTTATAAAATATCCAAGCTCCCTTTTCCTTCTCTTAGCACAACCGGTTCTGCTTCGGATAAATCAATAATTGTTGATGCCATGTTACCTCCATACCCTCCATCAATAACCACATCAACCAAGTTTTGCCACTTTTCAAAAATAAGTTCAGGGTCAGTTGTATACTCCAATAGTTCATCCTCATCATGAATGGATGTGGAAACAATGGGATTGCCCAATCCTTTGACCAATTCTTGGGGAATACTGTTGTCCGGAACACGAATACCCACCGTTTTTCTTTTTTTAAAGTTCTTGGGCAAATTGTTATTTCCGGGAAGAATAAAAGTGTAAGGCCCAGGTAGGCACCTTTTTAATATTTTAAAAGTAGCAGTATCAATTTGACGTACATAATCGGAAAGATTGCTTAGGTCTGCACATACAAAAGACCATTTGGCTTTATCCAATTTTACACCCTTTATACGGGCCAAGCGATCTAGAGCCTTAGTATTGGTGATATCACATCCCAGACCATATACCGTATCAGACGGATAAATGATCAAGCCCCCTTTTTTAAGGACCTCCACTACCCTTCTAATTTCTTTTGGGTTCGGGTTCTCTGGATATATTTTTATAAATTCTGCCAACTATTCCTTTTTATTTGTCTCAAATTCTGCAGTCCTCGCTATTTGCTCTTCAAGATTCCAAGTAAAATTAAATCTATTTTTTAAATGTTCAGCTATAGGTTCTAACCCTATTTCGGCTCTTCTTTTATCAATATTGATCGGGTCATATACGGGCCAAACGTTAAAACTTTTAGTTTCCTGATAATATTTCATTTGTCCTCCATAAATCTGTAATTCGCCATGTTCGGTTGCAATTCTATCCTCTGCCCTTACCAAATATCTTGCTTGCAATTTTCCTTGCTTTACAGCCTCTCTCATCATTGGTAGATATTTTATTCTAACCTCATTATCTGAATGCTGAATTACATTGCAAAGGGTTAAACTGCCTTCAAATCCAATTGCATCTTCTCCCAACCAACCATATTCCTTTAATATGTTAGTAACTTTTTCTTTATTAACAACATGGTTCCTTCTATATATTTCTTGCTGAATACGAACTTCTTCAGATTCCGCACCGTATTTCTTTGTTTATTAATTTCTGCCTCTTCGGAAATAGAATCTGCCTTATTATTTGTTGACTTACCCTTCTGTTGCCCACAGGCCACTATGGATATAAGCCCTAAAAATGAAATAACAACCTTTATTTAGTCATGCATATTTATTTGGTATACTCCTCGTCAATAGCTTTCATTATATCAAAACCCAGGTCATCAATATTGTTTCTTTTTGGATGAAATGCAGAAACATTGGAAAGTATTACAATTCCATTTTTTGTATCTGGATTTAATAGTATTAATGAGCTATAGCCACCCGTACCGCCGCTATGACAGTACCAAACAGCTTTTGATTTTCTATTGATGATATGCCATCCTAAACCTATATCCGTAATGTCACTGATTTGAAACGTCTTAGTTCTAGTCAATTTTAGTTCTTTGTGTGATTCATCAAATTGTGCTGTTGCAAATTTTGCTAAATCTTCCGTTGTTGAAAGCATTCCACCAGCTCCGACCAGTGCAGCTAAGTCCCAATTGGAAGTTTCATTACCACCCACATCACGACCCTTTACTAAAATGTTTTCAATTTCATCTCTAATCGTTGTAGAGTTTTTCATTTCATATTTTGAAGTGATATACTTCTCCAGTAAATTCTGATAACCTGTACGCTCTATTTTACAAAGCACATAGCCCAAAAGTCCCGCTCCAAAATTAGAGTATTCATATTTTTCACCTGGCTGTTGGGACAAGAATAGTTCATTGGACAAGTAATCCTCTAACTTTTCTTCATTGTAGTTCTTATAAGGGTTATTGGGATTAGAGATTAGGTCTAAGTTGGAGGGCAATCTATCTAGACCAGAAGTGTGGTTGGAAAGTTGTTTAAAAGATAGTTTTTTGTCTCCTTTTATTGGCGTATCTATATAGTTATGTATATAATCGTCTAATTTTAACTTATTTTCCAATGCAAAATTGGCAAGAAGGGTTGCCGTAAAGACTTTGGTAATTGAGCCAATTTCAAAAGCACTTGTATTATTTTCTATATTGATAAGAGAATCATTGGCACGTTTAACACCATAAAATTCTGTAAAACCATTGGTTATAAAGGCAAAAGCCACTTCCGTATGGTCTGGAAACTCTTTGGTTTTTTCAAAAATTAAGTTGGCTTGTTTTTTCGAGATAAGATTATCAACCCCTAACTCATTAATCGTAGTTGTCTTCGTTTGTGATTCTCCACAACCATAAATAATAAGAGCAATAAGAGTGAAAAAAAACCTCATAATTAATTGTATTAGCGGTGATAACTAACTGCTACCCAATAACCTCCAACTTGGCAAAGCGCAACAACAACTTTTTAATAGTGGTCTCAAATTGTATTTCTGCCTTTTTATCATTCCCAACCCCCTCTATTTTTATAACTTTTCCTTTACCAAAACGGGTGTGGTTTACCAAAGAACCTTCTGCTAAATTAGGGTCAATAGTATTGGTGTTTCCTACTGGTGTAGCTATCTCCGGTTTTAACTTCCGTAATTTACGCAACTGATTTTCATTGGGTCGGGCAATAGTAGGTGGTGTCCCGCTCTTTGGTTTAACCTGGCGAAGGGTACTTTTATCCACCTCTCCAAAAATATCAGAATCAATCAACGATTTATACCGGTACCCAGCATTATCTATTGGAGTGAGGTTCTCAATATATTTTTCATCTATTTCCTCTAAAAAACGGCTAGGTTCAGCATCTATCAACTTTCCCCATCGGTATCTATTTTGCGCATAGGTAAGATAGGCCTGTTTTTCTGCTCTAGTCAGAGCTACATAGAACAAGCGTCTTTCTTCTTCCAGTTCGCTACGGGTATTCATACTCATGGCAGAAGGAAATAAATCTTCCTCCATCCCAACAATATATACATAGGGAAACTCCAACCCCTTTGCCAAGTGAATGGTCATTAAGGCCACTCTATCATCGTCCCCTGTATCTTTGTCCAAATCTGTTGCCAAGGCCACATCTTCCAAGAATTCTGACAAACCTCCTGTTGCATCCGCCAATTCCTTCTGACCTTCCACAAAATCTTGGATTCCATTCAACAATTCTTCAATATTTTCCATTCGGGCAATCCCTTCTGGTGTGCCATCTTTTTTAAATTCCAGTAAAATTCCTGTTTTCTTGGCTATATGTTCCGCAAGTACAAACGCATCCGAACCTTCATTCATAATTTGAAAGCTCTTGATCATAGTTACAAAATTCTGGAGTTTTGTTTTGGTACCGGAATTTATCTTTAAATCCAGTTTGCCCAAATGCTCCATCACTTCAAAAATGGAACGTCCGTAATGATTGGCGGCAACCACCAACTTGTCAATAGTAGTCTGCCCTATACCTCTAACAGGAAAATTAACAACTCTTTTTAAAGCCTCTTCATCCTTAGGGTTTATTACCAATCTTAAGTATGCCAAGACGTCTTTTATTTCTTTACGTTGATAGAAAGAAAGCCCACCATAAATACGGTACGGAATGTCCTTTTTCCTGAGTGCATCCTCTATTGCTCTAGACTGGGAGTTGGTTCGGTACAAAACGGCAAAATTTCCATTGGGCAATTGCTGTTGCATTTTGTTCTCAAAAATGGAACTGGCAACAAAACGACCTTCCTCTGCATCCGTTGGACTACGATGGATTTTTATTAACGACCCTTCATCATTACTGGTCCAAACCACCTTATCTAACTGGTTTTTGTTCTTAGCAATGATACTGTTCGCAGCATTTACAATATTCTTTGTGGAACGATAATTCTGTTCCAAACGATACATCCCAACCTCACCATAATCCTTCTGAAAATTAAGGATATTACTAATGTTTGCTCCTCTAAAGGAATAGATACTCTGTGCATCATCCCCTACCACACATATATTCTGATATCTATCTGAAAGTGCCTTTACAATTAAATACTGGGAGTGATTGGTATCTTGGTACTCATCTACCAATATATACCGAAATCTATCTTGATATTTCGCCAACACTTCTGGAAAACGGGTCAATAGTTCATTGGTACGTAACAGAAGGTCATCAAAATCCATAGCTCCAGCCTTAAAGCAGCGTTCTACATAATTCTGGTAGATTTCTCCTGTCCTTGGTCTTTTTGCCATGGCATCGGCTTCTACCAAATCAGGATTATTAAAATATGCCTTTACTGTAATAAGACTGTTTTTATAGGACGATATTCTATTCTGTATTTGTTTGTATTTATAGATATCCTTGTCCAACCCCATTTCCTTTATAATGGAAGCAATCAACCGTTGGGAATCTTGTGTATCGTAAATGGTAAAATTGCTGGGGTAACCTAATTTATCACCATCAAACCGAAGCAATTTGGCAAAAACCGAGTGAAAAGTTCCCATCCAAAGATTTTTGGCCTCAGAATTTCCAACGATATCAGCGATACGTTTTTTCATTTCACGTGCCGCTTTGTTGGTAAATGTCAGTGCCAAAATATTAAAAGAATCAACTCCTTGATTCATTAAATGTGCTATACGATAGGTCAACACCCTAGTTTTACCAGAGCCTGCTCCGGCAATTACCATTAATGGTCCATCCTTATGTACCACAGGAGCTCGTTGAGCCTCATTAAGTCCGTCTAAAAAATTATCCAATAGTATCGATTATTTAATCCTGAAAGGAAATGTGAATTTAGCCATTATTCATTTGATGTTAAAATCATCATTTTAATAATTATGAACAATGCCAAAGGAATTTCATCCTAATTTGAATATATTTATTGCACAAATTCATTACATGAAAAAATTATATCTTTTATTCTTTTCATTTTTTATCATACTGCATACCCATTCCATTTTTTCACAAGAAAAAGCAACTGGCCCTGTCATTGAGGAATATGGCCCCGTCTACAAAGTGGTAAATCCCGATTTTAAGGTTGATACTTCCACAGAGTTAAAAGTTGTATTTGATGTAATGAACAGTCCTGATGATAAGGGGTCTATAAATGCCAGTATTGAAACGGCTGCCCGTTTTTTTAATATGCATGCACAAGCTGGTATTCCTTTAAACCAACTACATGCAGCTTTGGTTGTACACAATAAAGCTGCAAAAGATATCATGACGAATGAAGCCTATAGGGAAAAATATCAAAGAGACAATCCCAACTTAAAACTCATCAACCTATTAATTGATTCCGGTGTACAGGTTGTTTTTTGTGGTCAATCCGCAGCGGCTCGTGGAGTTTCTAAAGAAGAAATGATTCCAAGAGTACAAGTATCACTATCTGCCATGACCGCGTTGATACAATTACAGAATCAAAATTATCGACTTATTAAATTTTAACACAAAGTACATGAACAAACTACTATTTATTGGCGCTCTGCTATTTGGAACTATTGCTTCTGCACAAAAAGTTAGCTTGGAATCTGAATACAATGCTATTGAAAACAAAATAATTGAATGGCGCCATGACCTTCATCAAAACCCTGAATTAAGTAATCGGGAATTTAAAACAGCAGAAAAAATTGCCAAACATTTAAAGTCTTTAGGGATTGAAGTGCAAACAGGCATTGCCAAAACAGGAGTTGTGGGTATTTTGAAAGGGGATTTACCAGGCAAAGTGGTCGCCCTGCGTGCAGATATTGATGCACTCCCAGTAACAGAACGAAATGATTTGCCCTTTAAATCCAATGTAACATCAATGTTTTTGGATACAGAGGTTGGAGTCATGCATGCCTGTGGTCACGATACGCATACTGCTATCCTTATGGGTGTTGCGGAAATCCTATCCAAGAACAAGGACAAAATCAAAGGAACCGTTAAGTTTATTTTTCAGCCTGCAGAAGAAGGCCCACCACCTGGGGAAGAGGGTGGCGCTCTGCTAATGGTACAAGAAGGGGTTTTAAAAAACCCCAATGTGGATGCCATTTTTGGTTTGCATATTGATTCGGAAATACCTGTTGGAGTTATACGTTACAAATCTGGTGGAACTATGGCAGCAGTACAACGTTTTGTCATCAATGTAAAAGGGAAACAAACACATGGCTCAGAACCATGGGCTGGTGTGGACCCCATTCTTATAAGTGCGAAAATTATTGATGGATTACAAACCATTATTAGTAGAGAAGTCAACCTTACCAATGAAGCAGCCGTAATAACCGTAGGAAAAATAACAAGTGGAGTACGTTTCAACATCATTCCAGAAAGTGCAGAAATGATTGGTACCATTCGTTCCCTGGATTATGATATGAAAGATTTGATTACCAAAAGAATGTCGGAAATGGTCCCAGCAATTGCGAAGGCCTATGGGGGTGATGCAACAATTGAATTTAGGAACAATACAGATATCACCTATAACAATCCAGATTTGGTGACCCAAATGCTTCCAACGTTAAAAAATGCAGCTGGTGAAGCCAATGTTTTAACACAAAAAGCGGTTACCGGTGGTGAGGATTTTTCCTATTTTCAAAACGAAATACCGGGTTTCTTCTTTTTTTTAGGAGGAATGACACCAGGAAGTACGGAAGCTTTTCCGCACCATACGCCAGATTTTAAAATTGATGATGCCGGGATGCTATTGGGCGTTAAGGCAATGACAGAACTTGCCATAGATTATTTAAGTAGTGGTTCAACCAACATAAAATCAGAAATCAAAGGTAAGTAATGCAAGAGATTATCAGTTTTTTTGCTCAAATTTCATGGTGGGTCTGGATATTGATTTTCCTGTTCATTGTTGCAATTCGAGATATCTTTTTTCAACGAGCACATACCATTAGCCATAATTTTCCCATTGTAGGCCATCTTAGATATTGGTTGGAAAGTATTGGTCCAGAAATGCGCCAATATTTTGTTGCCAACAATCGGGAGGAACTTCCTTTTAATAGAATTGAAAGGGGTTGGATCTACGCATCGGCAAAAAAAGAGAACAATTACGAAGGATTTGGTACAGACAGGGATGTTTATGCCCATCATCACGTTTTTATAAAAAACCAAATGATGGCCTATAAGGTGCCTATTGGCCATCCAAATGCCAAGGACAAAACATTCTTACCCTGTGCCAAAGTTATGGGAAGATACAATAAGCGTAGAAGACCATATAGGCCAGCATCCGTTATAAATGTTTCCGCTATGAGTTTTGGGTCGTTATCGGCTGCGGCTATAGAATCTCTTAATAAGGGGGTGGCCAAAAGTGGAGCTTTTCACAACACAGGAGAAGGAGGACTTTCCCCCCACCATAAACATGGAGGCGATGTTGTTTTTCATTTTGGGACAGGTTATTTTGGTGTTCGTACAGAGGATGGAAATTTTTCTATGGAAAAATTGAAAAAACTAGTTGAAGAAAATCCTTCCATAAAAGCAATTGAAATAAAATTATCCCAAGGGGCCAAACCTGGAAAAGGGGGTGTGCTTCCTAGAGCAAAAATAACACCTGAACTAGCCAGAATAAGGGGCGTTAAAGTAGGCAAAGATGTATTGTCGCCAGCTACCCACAAAGCATTCAGCAATATTCCGGAGTTAATGCAGTTCATAGAAAATATTGCCGAAGAAACAGGGTTGCCAGTTGGCATAAAGGGAGCAATTGGCAAACTGGATCAGTGGGAGCAATTGGCAGATTTAATGCTAAAAACGGGTAAAGGACCAGACTTTATTGCCGTAGATGGAGGTGAAGGTGGAACAGGGGCAGCTCCACCCAGTTTTGCGGATCATGTTTCCTTACCATGGGTATATGGTTTTAGTAATTTGTACAGACTGTTTCAACAAAAGAAATTAACCGAAAGGATTGTTTTTATAGGCAGTGGAAAATTGGGTTTCCCTGCAAAAGCGGCAATGGCATTTGCCATGGGAGCGGACTGTATCAATGTGGCTCGGGAAGCCATGATGAGCATTGGCTGTATTCAGGCTCAAATATGCCATACCAACAGGTGCCCTTCTGGGGTAGCTACTCAAAAGAAATGGTTGCAAAATGGGATAGATGTCACTTTAAAATCCAATCGATTAGCCCAGTATTTCATGACTTTTAGAAAGGAATTGGTCGAAATTACCCATGCCGCAGGATATGAACATCCATGTCAGTTTACCATGGAAGATATACAAGTAAATGTGGATGATATTGATTTAAGCAGAAATTTACGATATACCTATGGATATGACAAAACATCTGTTGAGTTCAACGGTATGGAAGAATTGAATACCTGTAATCATTTAGGCGGTAAGATATATATGGGAAAAGAATAATGAATTACTTTTACACTATATCTATTATCTTGAATTAAAACCTATGAAGAATACTTACATCTCTTACTTGTTTATACTTTTTACAAGTATAGCCGTCCATGCCCAAAAGAAAAGTGAACTTTTGATGGAAATACAAACCCTTAAAGTTCAATTGGATTCAACAAAGGCTTTAGTAACAGAGGCAAGAAAGAATGAAAGAGTAAGCCTAGCAAGGGCAGAATCTTTTGAGTCCCAGGTCAAAGAATTACAAGATGCCAATGCTACCCTATTAAAAAATTTAAACAGCTTTGCTGAAATATCCAACAAAAATTCGGAAAACATAAATAAAACATTGGCCAGTCTCGAAGAGAAGGAAAAACAGTTAAAGACCATCAATGATGCTCTAGCTTCGAATGATTCAACTGCTATCATTGTTCTTACCAATGCAAAACAAACACTTGGGGAAAATGCACAAATAGGTGTATCCAATGGAGCCGTGATTGTTTCAACTAAAAAGGATGCATTTTTTTCAGAGGATACTTCTACAACAGTTTTGGAGACGGGGATACCAACTTTGGAAAAAATAGCAGCTATCCTGACGGCAAACCCAAGTATGGGCCTTACCATTGAAGGCCTAAGTATGACAGGGGAATTGGATCTTGCAGCTTTACAAGCTTCTTCACTGTCCACCATACTTCAGAAGCAATTTTCTATAGCGCCAGAACGAATCATTATCTTAGGAAAAGATGGCAATTTAAAGGAAGGGTTTAATCTAAAAATACATCCTCAATTTGGTGCTTTTTACCTAAAGGTTCGCGAAAGTATGAAAGAGGGCAATAAGAAGTAGTATTCTAAAAGAGAGGATTATAATTTTTGTAAAATTCCTACGTTCTAAAGCCATAACTATCCAAACAAAATATAAATTACCATGACTGGAGACGAAATTTTTAAACTTTTTGCTTATTTATTACCTGCCGTAGTAACCGGAGCGGTGGCTTTTTACTTTTTTAGATTACATACCAACAATGAAGAAGGAAGAAGAAGATATTTATTACATAAAGACTCTCAAAAAAATACATTGCCTATACGATTACAAGCTTATGAGCGTATGGCCTTATTTTTAGAGCGGATTGCCATTCCAAGCCTTGTGGTTAGGGTAAAACCAAAATCTTCCGATAAAGTGGATTATGAAAATTTATTGATAAAGAGCATAGAAAATGAGTTTGAACATAATCTTTCCCAGCAAGTATATTTATCTGATGAATGTTGGAACGTAATAAAAGCCGCCAAAAGCGCTACCATACAAGCCATTAGAAGTGCTGGGATGAGCGAATCCGATAGTGCTGATAAATTACGGGAGGACATTTTAAACAACAGTATGGATAAACAATCACCTTCATCAACAGCCTTATCCTATGTTAAAAAGGAAGTTGGGGAGCTTTGGTAGCTTAATTATTTACTACTGTTTGCTTTTTCCTCAGCATAGTTGAACCCCTGATACCACCACTCGGTCATTAAACTCTTGTTAAATACCAATGAATTTTCAGTTAACCTAGTTGGGGTATAGTATAAGTTAAGCTTTACCCCTCTGTGTTTAGCTGCTAAAACACCTTCAGAAATATCATGGTGTTCTATTTGGTCCAAAACAAACCCATATATGCTCAACATTAAAGAAAAGGGATTTTTACCCAACACCTTATTGTGATCCATATTTTCCGATTCCAATATAATAGCATCTATTTCTTTGGCACCCCGTCTTACTGCCTCTCGTATAGGCAGTACACATCCTAATCCACCATCACCATATTCGTACCCATCCTTTTTAGCCAAAGACATAAAAGGAATGTAATTACAAGAAATCCAAATCCAGTCACAAAATTCCTCATAGTCAAAATCTTTAATCGATTTATATTCTACTCTGTTTTTGGAAAGATTGGATACGGTAACAACAACATCTTTGTGGGTGGCCCTTATTTCTTCAAAATCTTCCGGTAAAAAATTTCGACTAATGGTTCTCCGCAATGTTTTGCTTTCTCCAAAAGTTCTCTTCTTTTTTACAAATTGCAAAAAAGTAGTTAGAAAGTTAATCGAAACATATTCTCTGTCCCCTTTTTTCCTAACAACAAATGGATTTAAACTAAAAATTTTACGTTGGGTTACATTGGTGTAAAGGTCGTATAATTTATCAATGTTGTTTAAGGCCAAATGAGGGATAAGTAAACTCCCCGTTGATGTTCCAACAAAAATATCATATTCCTTTTTTTCTACTTCCATTAAATATTGTGCGACACCCCCAGCAAAAGCTCCTTTACTTCCACCACCGCTAATGACCAATGCTCTCATTTATTCCGGTTCAATTTGGTTAATCTCTATATTTTTTCTTTTGGCAAAATTATATCCGCTCTCCCACCAACTTGTCATTTTTTCGTGATCAAAAATAAGGGAATTCGTAGTAAGCACTGTTGGTGTATAATAAAAGTTGATAATTGTATCATTATGGTTAGCAACAAACTTTCCTATTCTAATATTTTGATATTCAATTCGGTCCAACATAAAACTGAACATATTTGTCAATAATGAAAAGACATTCTTGGATGGCATTCTATTTAGGTGTGTTACTTCTGTTTGTAAAATAATAGCATCTATTTCTGTTGCTCCCCGTTTTATTGCTTCTTCTATTGGCACCATATTTCCCATACCTCCGTCGGCATATTCGCACCCATTCTTTTTTACTAAGGTCATAAAGGGAGTGTAATTACAAGAAATCCAAATCCACTCACAAAACTCCTCATAGGTACAATCGTTAATTGATTTATATTCTACTTGATTTAGAGATAAATTGGAAACTGTAACAACAATATTCTTAGGGCCATTTTTTAGTGTATTAAATTCATTTTCTGTAATGGTGTCCTTTATTAAATTTAGAAGGTTTAAACTTTCCCCAAAAGTCTTGCTTCCCCTATAAAAGTTCTTAAGCACATTCCAATGGTGAATACTAATAGTTTCCACACCATGTTTTTTTTGAATTAAAAAGGGGCAATTGCTAAAAATACTATCCTGGTCCACAGAAGTATATACATTCTTTATTTTTTCAATTGCTTGTAGGGCCAAATGCGTTATTAATAGGCTTCCCGTTGAAGTCCCTAAGAACAAATCATAGTGATAGTCCAATTCTTCCATGAGATACTGGGCCACTCCCCCTGCAAAAGCGCCTTTACTCCCTCCTCCAGAAATTACTAATGCCCTCATTATAAGTTTAGTTTTTTATTTAAAAATTCCTGTTCTTCACCATCTACCTCCACAGATAATAACAAAAATCGCTCTTTTAATGCTTCATCCTTCAAGAGTTCATCCAATAAAGTTCGGGCGAACTTTTTAAATTGCCAAGAATGATGCATGCAAGCATTGACCAAATCCTTTAAATTTTCATTGGTATATCCAAACACATCCCGCAAATATTGAAACACAGTTTGTCTAATCTCAAAATTATATTGAGGAGATGTATAGTTACTTAACTCATTAAAATAGTCCTGTTTTTGAGCATCATCATAATCCTTTGTTAGGATGGCCAATGTTAACCACAACAAACGAATGTTCTTATTGGGTAATCCCGTTATATTTTTGGTTTCATCCAAATATTTAGCCCTATCCTCCGGAAAGTACACCCACAATTTATACAGGGCTTTTTCATTGGTAAGATAGCTTTCATCTTTTAACAAGGACTCAAATTCTGTTTTTAATTCTGATGGTACGTTATCGATTTCCAAAACCAAAGCCTGACGCACTTTTAAATCATTCTCCTTAAAAATTTCCTTGATAAAATCCAAAGAAAGTGATGAGTGGTAGTTAGTTACTATGGCTTCTTTTAGAAAAGTAGATTTAGCCTTTTCCCAATATCGTTTAATAATTGTCTCGTTGTTTTCAATACTGGAAGTAAGTTCCCATTGTAAATCAAAAAAAACAGATAGTGATTCATTTGATTCTTTAAGAGCTTGTTTTGCCTTTTCAAAAGGAAACTGTGTGCCATTTAACCACTCTTTTTCAAAATTGGTTAAATCCGTTCCACTTGTCATTCTTATTTCTTTTAAGAAATCTTCAATAACCACATTTTTAAAACTATACTTTTCCAAATACCTCTTGGTGCCAATTTTAAAGGCTTTCTCTCCTACTTCTTCTTTTAGCATATGCAATGCCCATGCTCCTTTTTCATAAAATGTAAGACTACTTGCTTTGGGATTGGTCAATGCTTCTCCTTTTTCTTCTCGAGACATTTTATCCAATTGTTGGGCTGTCTCCCAAAGCCCCCAATAATAATAATCTTTTCCAAAAATTTCCTTCTCAGCTAAGTAGGCATAATAGGTAGCAAAGCCTTCATGCAACCAATGATGCTCGCTACTCACTTCGGTCACCAAATCTCCAAACCATTGGTGTGCCAATTCGTGGGCATTTACATTAACATAGTTCTTATCCACAAACCCAATGGAATCTATCACATAAGAATCTGCAAAAATAGTAGCCGTGGTATTCTCCATACCCGCGTAGAGAAAATCTTTAACCGGAATCTGTTTGTAGTTTTGCCAAGGGTAAGGAATACCTATTTCTTCTTCCAAAAAATCAAAGATTTGTTGGGAGTACCTATAAGTAGGTTCCACCTTAAGACTATCCTGTGGCTCATAGTATAATTCTATGGGGATCCCAGAAGTAGATGTAATATTCTTTTTGTCAAAATTCCCAATAACAAATGCCAAAAGATAACTGCTCATTGGATGTTGCATGTCAAAACACTGCTTATTATTATAAATTGACAGTTTTGCTTGACTTATCCCATTTGCAACTACTTCATATGGGTCTTCAACAATATAACAAATATCAAACTCCACTTTTTCAGTCATATCATCAAAACTGGGCAACCAATGACTGGTATACTTTCCTTGACCCTGTGTCCAAATTTGACTTGAACTTTTTTCAGGGTCTTTCCAACCAACAAAGTAAACAGTTTGTTTTGGTTTAGTATCATAGGACAAAAGCAATTTATATTGCTTTCCTGCCTTAAACTTTTTATGAATAGTTATGGTTTTTCCGTCGTTGCTGTAATTAACCTTTTTTCCATTCAATTCAACTTCGCTAAATTTCATGTTTTTGGCATCCAAGAAAACGGAATCTACTTTACCTAAAACATTAAATGTATACGTAACATATCCTTTAATTTCTTTTTCAATAGGAAGAGGAAGAATTTCAGCTTGTGCATGAATAAAATCCACTTTATCTTGGATTTGCGCAGAAAGTGACAATGGAATTAAAAAAAGGAATAGGTATTTTAAATGCTTCATTTATTGAAAATAACAAAAGTCAATCCAAAATACATATTTTAGTCCTATGAATCCCAATTTTCTGCAAACTCCAATTGCATACCTAAAAGGTGTTGGGCCCAATAGAGCTGAAACATTACAGTCGGAATTGGGTATTACCACCTATCAGGACCTCATCAATTTATTTCCCAATAGGTATTTGGACAAAACCCAATACTATAAAATTGGTCAGTTACAACGCAGTAGCGCAGATGTTCAAGTTTTGGGGAAAATTGTGCATATAAAAACTGTGGAGCAAAAGAAAGGAAAACGTTTGGTGGCTTCTTTTGCTGATGAAACTGGTGAAATGGAACTAATTTGGTTTCGGGGTCAAAAGTGGATAAAGGAAAACCTGAAATTGAATACTCCGTATGTGGTTTTCGGAAAAACCAAATGGTATAATGGAAAATTCTCCATGCCACATCCCGAAATGGAGCTACTAACAGAGCATGAACAAGGGCTTAAGATATTTATGCAGCCCATTTATCCTTCAACAGAAAAACTGAGTGCCAAAGGAATTACAAATAGGGTACTCAATAAATTAATGCAACAGCTTTTTTTGGATACCAAAGGTCGGTTTATGGAAACCCTATCTAATGGAATCTTAAATGAATTGAATTTACTACCTAAAAGCGAAGCCCTATTCAACATACACTTTCCCAAAAATCAGGAACTATTGGCAAAAGCTCAATTTCGGCTAAAGTTTGAAGAGCTTTTTTACATACAACTACAACTTATTACAAAAAAGCTTATTAGAAAGCAGAAAATTAAAGGATTTAATTTTGATCAAGTTGGAGAGTTGTTCAACATCTTTTATGAGGAGTACCTTCCTTTTGAATTGACCAACGCCCAGAAAAGAGTAATCAAAGAAATTAGATCGGACTTGGGCAGTAATGCCCAAATGAATAGGCTTTTGCAAGGCGATGTAGGCTCAGGAAAGACCATTGTTGCACTAATGACCATGCTTTTGGCAATTGACAATGAATATCAAGCTTGTATAATGGCTCCTACAGAAATATTGGCAAACCAGCATTACAATGGAATAAAAGAGTTGCTAGGAAATTTAAATGTAAATGTTTCCCTTCTCACCGGCTCTGTAAAAAAATCTGAAAGAAAAGTTATTCATGAACAGTTAGAAAATGGAGAACTTCATATATTGATAGGAACCCATGCCGTGTTAGAGGATAAAGTTCAATTTAAAAATTTAGGCCTGGCTGTAATTGATGAGCAGCATCGTTTTGGTGTGGCACAGCGTTCCAAGCTTTGGCATAAAAATGAAATGCCGCCACATATATTGGTCATGACGGCTACTCCCATTCCAAGAACTTTAGCTATGAGTCTATATGGTGATTTGGATATTTCTGTGATTGATGAACTTCCTCCCGGAAGAAAACCCATAAAAACCGTACATAGATATGATTCCAATAGATTAAAAGTATTTCGGTTTATAAAAGATGAAATAAAAAAAGGAAGGCAAATTTATGTTGTATACCCACTTATTCAAGAATCTGAAGCCTTGGACTACAAAGATTTAATGGATGGGTATGAAAGTATAGTACGTGACTTTCCACTTCCAGACTATCAGATATCCATAGTACATGGAAAAATGAAACCTGCGGACAAGGATTATGAAATGGAACGCTTTGTAAAGGGTGAAACCCAAATTATGGTGGCTACCACAGTTATTGAAGTGGGCGTAAATGTGCCCAATGCTTCCGTAATGATTATTGAAAGTGCAGAGCGTTTTGGACTTTCCCAATTGCACCAGTTACGAGGACGCGTAGGTCGTGGCGGAGACCAAAGCTATTGTATATTAATGACAAGTCATAAGCTATCAACAGATGCCAAAACTCGCTTGGAAACCATGACACGTACCAATGATGGTTTTGAAATTGCAGAAGTAGACTTAAAACTCCGTGGACCTGGTGATCTTATGGGCACCCAGCAAAGTGGTGCACTGAACTTAAAAATTGCAGATATAGTTAAAGACAATGACATTCTTAAAACAGCTAGATTTTATGCTTTAAAAGTTCTAAAAGAAGACCCTACCTTGACGCATGATGGACATAAAGTTATAAGATATACATATGCCCAACTGATAAAACATAAAAACATTTGGACGTATATAAGCTAGTCATTCTTTCTGTTGAACATCGTAATTTTCATATGGTAAAAGTTTAATATGAATACTAGTTTTAATAGCTTTGTTTACTTAGAATAAACTAAAGAATGAGTGCACAAAAAACATTATTTGACAAAGTTTGGGACTCGCATGTAGTCCACAATATAGAGAATGGTCCCCAGGTACTTTTCATTGACCGTCATTTGGTTCATGAAGTTACAAGTCCCGTTGCATTTTTAGGATTAAAAAATAGGGGTGCAGATGTCCTATATCCAAAAAGGACTTTTGCAACTGCAGACCATAACACCCCAACTATCAATCAGCATTTGCCCGTTGAAGACCCATTATCCGCAAATCAACTCAGAGCTTTGGAACAAAATGCCAAAGAACACGGTATTAGCCATTGGGGCCTTGGACATGAAAAAAATGGAATCGTACATGTTGTTGGTCCCGAATACGGAATAACGCAACCTGGAGCAACCATAGTTTGTGGGGATTCACACACCTCCACTCATGGTGCTTTTGGTGCCATTGCATTTGGTATTGGAACTTCCGAAGTAGAAATGGTATTGGCAACACAATGCATTATGCAGCCAAAGCCAAAGAAAATGAGAATTAACATTACAGGCACACTCAACTTTGGGGTTACTCCTAAAGATGTTGCTCTGTATATTATTTCCAAATTAACCACTTCTGGTGCAACCGGATATTTTGTTGAATATGCTGGGGATGTTTTTGAAGACATGTCCATGGAAGGTCGTATGACCGTTTGTAACCTAAGTATCGAAATGGGTGCTCGTGGAGGTATGATTGCCCCTGATAAGAAAACATTTGAATATATAAAAGGTCGAGAATTTACACCAACAGGTACTGCTTGGGATAAAGCAATGGCCTATTGGAAAACTCTAAAAACAGATGAAGGAGCAACTTTTGATAAAGAATTGTCCTTTAATGCTTCTGATATAGAGCCCATGATTACTTATGGTACCAATCCCGGAATGGGAATGGGAATCTCCAAAAGTATACCTAATGCGGACCAAGTTGAAGGTGGTAAAGCTACCTATGAAAAGTCTCTTGGGTATATGGCCTTTAATCAAGGCGAGGATATGATTGGGAAACCTATCGATTTTGTTTTTATTGGTAGTTGTACCAATGGACGCATAGAAGATTTTAGGGCTTTTGCCTCTATTGTAAAAGGAAGGCAAAAGGCTACGAACGTTACGGCTTGGTTGGTGCCTGGTTCCCACAAAGTAGAAAGTGCCATCAAGGAAGAGGGGCTTTTGGATATTTTCACGGAGGCTGGTTTTGAACTTCGTGAGCCTGGGTGTTCTGCTTGCTTAGCAATGAATGATGATAAAGTTCCTGCAGGAAAATATGCGGTAAGTACATCCAATAGAAATTTTGAAGGAAGACAAGGTCCCGGTTCCAGAACGCTTTTGGCCAGTCCACTGGTGGCCGCAGCCGCAGCCGTAACAGGAAAAGTTACAGATCCACGGGAATTAATGGAGGCTACTGTCAACTAATTACTAACAACTATCAAATAGATTATGGCATACGATAAATTTAACATACTAACGTCTTCAGCTGTTCCACTTCCCATAGAGAACGTGGATACAGATCAAATTATACCTGCAAGATTTTTAAAAGCAACAGAACGGAAAGGTTTTGGTGATAATCTTTTTAGGGATTGGAAATACAATAGTGATAATTCTCCAAAAGAAAGTTTTGTATTAAACAACCCCATTTATGGGGGTAAAATACTTGTAGGAGGTAAAAACTTTGGATCAGGATCATCTAGGGAGCATGCGGCATGGGCTGTTTATGATTATGGTTTTAGATGTGTAGTTTCCAGTTTTTTTGCCGATATATTTAGAGGTAATTGCCTAAATGTTGGTGTTTTACCAGTACAAGTAAGTCCAGAATTCTTACATAAAATTTTCCAAGCCATTGAAACAGACCCAAAAACTCAATTGGAGGTTAATTTGCAAAATCAAACTATTACAATAAATTCAACTGGCGAGAGTGAGTCATTTGACATAAACGAATACAAAAAAGGCAATTTATTAAATGGTTTTGATGATATCGACTATTTATTGAACATCAAAGAGAATATTGAAACTTTCGCACAGAATACACCTTTGTAAAACTGTATTTATTCTAACTGAGTTTTAATGCTTTTGGGTATACTCTCGTATACCGCATAGAAAATGAAAAGAAGAATTGAAATAATGGACACAACCCTCCGAGATGGTGAGCAAACCTCCTCGGTGTCCTTTTCTGCATCAGAAAAACTTACATTGGCCAAATTACTTTTAGGGGAACTAAAAGTGGACAGGATTGAAGTTGCCTCTGCAAGAGTCTCAGAAGGAGAATTTCTAGCAGTAAAAAAAATCACTGAATGGGCGGAATCAGAGGGTTTAATTGACCGAGTAGAAGTATTAACATTTGTTGACAATGGTGTCTCGTTAAAATGGATGAAAGAGGCCGGAGCTAAAGTTCAAAACTTATTGACCAAAGGCTCTCTTAACCACTTAACACATCAACTAAAGAAAACCCCAGAACAGCATTTTAAGGCAATAGCCAAAAATATTACGGATGCAAAAAAAGTAGGCATAGAAACCAATGTCTATTTGGAAGATTGGAGCAATGGCATGCGCAATTCTCCAGAGTATGTTTTTCAGTATTTGGATTTTATGTGCCAACAACCTGTTAAACGAATTATGCTTCCTGATACCTTAGGAGTTTTAACGCATACGGAGTCCTATAGTTTTGTATCTCAAATAGTAAAAAGATATCCCAATATTCACTTTGATTTTCATGGGCACAATGATTACGATTTAAGTGTTGCCAATGTTATGGAAGCACTAAAGGGCGGTTGCCATGGATTGCATTTAACGGTGAACGGAATGGGAGAAAGAGCGGGCAATGCTCCTCTCGCAAGTGTGGTGGCCGTAATCAATGATTTTTTACCCGAAATTGAAATTTCAGTAAACGAATCTACCCTATTCAAGGTAAGTAAATTGGTATCAACCTTTACTGGTTTTGGCATTCCCGCCAACAAACCCATAGTTGGTGATAACGTATTCACTCAAACAGCTGGCATACATGCTGATGGAGATAGCAAAAAGAATCTATACTTTAATGATTTGTTACCAGAAAGGTTTGGTAGAAAGCGTAAATATGCTCTTGGGAAAACATCTGGAAAGGCAAACATTCTAAAGAACCTTCAAGAACTTGGACTCACACTAAACGATGAGGAACTAAAAAAGGTAACAGAGCGAATTATTGAGCTTGGTGACAAGAAAGAAAAGGTTACCAAGGAAGATTTACCATATATTATTTCCGATGTTTTGGATAGCGATTCTTACCAACAAAAGGTATTGGTTAAATCCTATGTCCTCACCCACTCCAAAGGATTAAAACCATCGACCACTGTTTCTGTTGAAATTGATGGCGAATCATTTGAAGAGAATGCTCAAGGTGATGGCCAATTTGACGCCTTTATGAATGCCCTTAGACAAGTATATAAAACCAAAAAAATACAGTTGCCTAATTTGATAGATTACGCTGTAAGAATCCCTCCAGGTAGTCACTCCGATGCCCTTTGCGAAACTATTATCACCTGGGAAAGAGATGGTAAAGATTTTACCACAAGAGGACTAGATTCCGATCAAACTGTTTCTGCCATTAAAGCAACAGAGAAAATGTTGAATATCATATAAATTAATATACAAAGCACGTACATGAAATTAAATATTGCCCTTTTAGCCGGTGACGGAATAGGACCAGAAGTAATAGATCAAGCAGTTAAGGTATCCAATGCCATTGCAAAAAAATACAATCATGAAATTAACTGGACACCGGCATTAACCGGTGCTGCGGCAATAGATGCGGTTGGCGAACCCTACCCAGATGAAACACATGAGGTATGTAAAGCTGCCGATGCAGTGCTTTTTGGAGCAATTGGCCATCCTAGGTTTGACAATGACCCATCTGCAAAAGTGCGTCCAGAACAAGGATTGCTTAAAATGCGCCAGAAATTAGGCTTATTTGCAAACGTTAGACCCACCTTTACATTTCCTTCATTGATTGATAAATCACCTCTAAAAAGAGAGCGTATTGAAGGAACAGACCTTGTTATACTTAGAGAACTTACTGGTGGAGTTTATTTTGGAGAAAGAGGAAGGAAAGACGATGGAAACACCGCTTTTGATACCATGACCTACACAAGACATGAAATCCAGCGTTTGGCAAAAAAAGGTTTTGAATTGGCCATGACCCGTTCCAAAAAATTATGCTGTGTTGATAAAGCCAATGTACTGGAATCTTCACGTTTATGGAGAGAAACGGTACAGGCTATGGAAAAAGACTATCCAGAGGTGGAGGTTTCCTATGAATTTGTAGATGCCGTTGCCATGCGCTTGGTACAATGGCCAAGTTCTTATGATGTTATAATAACTGAAAATCTTTTTGGTGATATTCTAACAGACGAAGCTTCTGTAATTTCAGGCTCTATGGGATTAATGCCTTCCGCCTCCGTTGGGGAAGAAGCATCTTTATACGAACCCATTCATGGTTCCTATCCACAAGCAGCCGGTAAGGATATTGCCAATCCATTGGCAACCGTATTATCAGCAGCCATTATGTTTGAAGATTTTGGGCTGACTGAAGAAGCTCAAGAAATAAGAAATGTTGTAAACAAATCTTTAGCCGAAGGCATTGTTACAGAAGATTTGGCAGAAGGTGGCAAAGCATACAAAACCAGTGAGGTTGGTGATTGGTTAGCCAGCAATATTTAAAAACAGTATGTATAAAATAAAAAAGCCCTGAAAAAATTTCAGGGCTTTTTTACAATCCTCTCTTTCAATATATTTTATGGATGATATGGCATAAGCCTTGTTCTTACCCTACTTCTTCTTCTAAAGAACAATATACCTAAAGCTATTATGATTCCAGAACTGGCCATTAACGAGCCCACTAATCCGGCTGTGGCAAATCCATATCCCAAAGCTATTGGCAAACCTCCTAGGTAAGCTCCTAAAGCATTGCCCATGTTAAATGCACTTTGCGTCATGGAAGAACCCAACATTGCCGAACCTTTTGCCGATTTAATTACTGCCATTTGAATAGGCGTTGCCACACTAAAAGAAACCACACCCACAGCAAAGGTCAGTACTAAAATTGCGATAGAGTTGGAGGCAACCATTGTGTTGATTATTAATACGCATACCATTAAAGTTAAACTAATGACTACAGCTTTCAATGGATAATACCTTTCTGCCATTTTTGCTCCAACAAAATTACCAACAACCATTCCCAAGCCGGCAATAATCATTGCGTAACTCACCATGCTTTCACTTAGTCCCGACACCTCTGTTAAAAGCGGAGCAATGTAGCTGTACCAGGCAAAGAAACCACCTGTGCCAATCATTGTCAATAAAATAAGCCCTATAAACTCCGGTTGCCAAAGTACTCGCACCTCCCTTTTAAAACTTGTTTCGGGTTCTTTTTCAATTGTTGGCATCCATAAATAGATACTCAACATGGTTAAAATACCAATAGCGCCCACCATTATAAAAGAAATACTCCAATGAAATTCATGTCCTAAATAGGTACCTATGGGCACCCCTATCACATTGGCTATGGTTAAACCAGCAAACATAGTGGCAATAGCACTTGCTGTTTTTCCAGGCTTGCTCAATTTACCTGCAACTACTGCTCCAATTCCAAAGAATGCACCGTGTGGAAGACCAGATAGAAATCTTGATACCAACAATACGGAATAGCTCTCCGCAAATGCGGATAATGTATTAAATACCGTAAACCACACCATTAAGTATAATAAGATTTTATGTGCTTGAAATCTACTGCCTATAGATGCTATCAAAGGAGCGCCAACAACAACACCAAGTGCATATGCCGCAATAAAATGTCCTGCCTGTGGTATGGTAATTCTTAATGCGCTTGCAATATCTGGTAGAATGCCCATTATAACAAACTCCGTCAATCCAATTCCGAATCCTCCTATTGCCAAAGCAATCAATGCTTTTTTATTTGTCTTTCCTAAAATCATATCTGTCGATTTTTAAATATCAGCTAACACAAAGGTTGGCCAATATGGTTAAACAGAATCATTAATTAGTTGACAAAATTAAGCGCACTTTACATTGTAATTATATGGTGTCTTATCCAATATATGTGGTTTTATAACATTATTTACTCCATTTTCACTAGATAATGGGTAATAAATAACATAATAAAACATTTATGGTATTTGTTTTCTTACCTATAAAATATAGTCCGTGCTTAAAAAATTAGACAGTTTTGCTTCTAAAAGCTGTTCTATAGTTTCATTGTTAAGATCATTATCCTTAAAGGCGACGAACGTTCTAATAGAGAAAGAACGTAATGCATCATGAACACTCAATGTGGACTGTGCAGAATCTTTTCTGCCCGTAAAAGGATAAACATCTGGTCCACGTTGGCAAGAACTATTTAAATTCACCCTACAGACCAAGTTGGCCAAGGTATCAATTAGCGGGGCAAGTGCGTATACATCCTTACCAAATAGACTTACTTGCTGCCCATAATTGGATTCCGCCATGTCATCCAACGGCTCTTCAATGTTTTTAAAAGAAACAATCGGAATTACAGGTCCAAATTGCTCTTCTTGATAGACTCGCATGTCTTTGGACACTGGATACAAAACAGCGGGCCATATATAATTATCAAAATGCTGTCCTCCCTTTTTATTCCATATTTCAGCTCCTTTTTCAACTGCATCATCAATTAATTCTTGAATATATGCTGGCTTATCTACTTCTGGAAGTGGTGTTAATTGAGCACCATCATCCCAAGGGTTTCCAAATTTTAAAGCATCAACTCTAGCAGTAAAACGTTTTTTAAATTCGGGCAAGATGTCTTCATGAACATATACCACTTTTAACGCAGTACATCGCTGTCCATTAAAGGATAAGGTTCCTGCAATACACTCATCAATAGTTAAATCCAAATCGGCATCTGGCAATACAATGGCCGGATTCTTGGCCTCCAACCCCAATACCAAGCGCAACCTATTGCTTTTAGGGTGTTGTTCCTGCAAGGCATTAGCCGATTTACTGTTGCCAATCAACGCCAGAACATCAACTTTACCAGTTTGCATAATTGGGGCCGCAACCGCCCTACCTCTTCCAAAAAGGATATTAATGACTCCTTTGGGGAAACTTGTTTGAAAAGCCTCCAGCAATGGAGTAATTAATAAAACTCCATGTTTTGCCGGTTTAAAAATAGCCGTATTGCCCATGATGATTGCCGGAATCAAAAGCGCAAAGGTTTCATTCAATGGGTAGTTATATGGACCTAAACACAAAACCACCCCTAAAGGCCCCCTGCGTATATGAGCATAAACCCCAGAATGTTTTTGGAATTTAGCTGAGTCTCTGTCCAGTTGTTTATAATCCTCAATAGTATCATAAATATATTCTACTGTTCGATCAAATTCCTTTCTAGAATCTGGTAAGGATTTACCTATTTCCCACATTAACAACTTTACGACTTCATCTCGTTTGGTTTCCATTTTTTTTACAAATGACTCCATGCATTCTATGCGATCTTTTACGCGCATGGTAGGCCATACACCCTGACCTTTATCATAAGCATTTAAGGCAGAATCCAAAGCCCCCAAAGCTTCTTTTTCCCCCATGCCTGGAATACTGCCCAATAATGTTGGAGCATAGGCCTCACTTGACGAAATAGTAGAATATACTTTTGTACTATCTCCTTCCCATTTCTTTAGTTCACCATTTACCAGATAATGGGCCTGGTTAATAGGGTGTGTAATTTGAAATTCTTCTGGAATGATCTCTACTTTTGTACTCATTAAGTGTTCTTTTATATTAGGTATTGAAACAAGTCTGGTTTATCATTTAAATAGTCGCCAAAAAAGTTATTTTCTTTCATTCTCTTCATCAGCGGTTCCAACTGGTCTGGGTTTTTAAGCTCTATTCCCACTATGGCAGGAGCATTTTCTTTACTCGATTTTTTAGAGTATTCAAAATGTGTAATATCATCATTAGGTCCTAGAATTTCACTAACAAACTCTTTTAAAGCACCTGGTCGCTGTGGAAATCTAATAATGAAATAATGCTTTAAGCTGGCAAAAAGCAATGCCCTCTCTTTTATTTCTGCCATTCTAACAATATCATTGTTTCCTCCACTAACAATACAGACTACATTTTTTCCCTCTATTTCCCCTCTATAACTATCCAGGGCCGATAAGGTCAAAGCTCCCGCAGGTTCTACAACAATAGCATCTTTATTATATAAATCTAGTATTGTTTGACAAACTTTCCCTTCTGGAACTGTTATCATATCGTAAAGATATTCTTTACATATATTAAATGCTAAATCGCCCACGCGTTGTACTGCTGCACCATCTACAAATTTATCTATTTGATCTAATTTTGTATTCTCTCCTTTTTCTATTGATGTTTTCATAGAAGGAGCTCCTTTTGGCTCTACTCCTATTATTTTTGTTGCGGGAGACAATTCCTTGAAAACACCACACAACCCAGAAGCCAAACCACCACCGCCCACTGCCACAAAGACATAATCAATGGGCTCTTTATACTGTTCCAACAACTCCAACCCTATAGTACCCTGTCCTTCAATAATTTTAGGGTCATCAAAAGGGTGAACAAATGTACCCCCTTGCTCCTTACAAGCTTTTAAAGCGGCTTTATTGGAATCATCAAAAGTATCTCCTTCTAAAACAATTCTAATTTTGCCCCCACCGAACAGTTGAGTTTGTTCTATCTTTTGTTTGGGGGTGACCATGGGCATATATATAGTTCCCAAAATATTAAGATGGCTGCAGGCAAAGGCCACTCCTTGCGCATGGTTTCCTGCACTAGCACAAAACACTCCATTTTCTCTTTCTTCTTTAGAAAGGGAACTTATTTTATTATAGGCGCCTCTAATCTTATACGAACGAACTTTGTGTAAATCTTCTCGCTTTAATAAAATATTGGAATTACATTTTTTTGAATAGCCTTCATTCCTAATCAATGGAGTTATTTTAGCTACTTGAGAGATCGTTTGAGCTGCACTTTTTATATCCTCAATATCAGGAAAGTAAGGCGTTACTCTTTCAGTCATATAACTTAATGGTTCGTTTTGGAAATAACTAAGATTCGCCTCATAAAAATACTCATTTATGAGGCGAATCTATCAAATAGTATTTAAATTATACTATTTTAAAAAACTTTGTATTATCCTAAACAATTGGCTTCATCGCCGTCATTGAAGCTCTTAATCTTGCTCCAACAACTTCCACCGGATGCTCTCTCAACGCCTTGTTCACTTCAATTAATTTTGCATTGGAAACTCCATTCCCTTTTCCCTCTCCATAAGTCTTACCAATAATGTCTGTGTCCACAGTTTTCATGAAATCCGCCAGCAAGGGCTTACATGCGTGATCAAACAAATAACAGCCATATTCAGCGGTGTCAGAAATCACACGGTTCATTTCAAACAGCTTTTTTCTGGCAATTGTATTTGCAATTAATGGAGTTTCGTGCAATGACTCATAATAAGCGGATTCTGCTATTATACCAGAATCGGTCATGGCCTCAAAAGCAAGTTCCACACCTGCTCTTACCATAGCTACCATTAATACGCCATTGTCATAAAACTCTTGCTCAGAAATTTCCATATCACCAGCTGGAGTCTTTTCAAAGGCAGTTTCTCCAGTTGCAGCTCTCCATGTTAATAGGTTTTTATCATCATTTGCCCAATCCTCCATCATTGTTTTGGAAAATTCGCCCTTTATGATATCGTCCATGTGTTTTCTAAATAAGGGGCGCATAATATCCTTTAATTCTTCGGATAATTCGAATGCCTTAATTTTTGCCGGGTTGGACAAACGATCCATCATGTTGGTTATACCACCATATTTTAATCCTTCTGTAACAGTTTCCCATCCATACTGAATCAATTTTGAAGCATAACCTGGCTCAATTCCTTTCTCGATCATTTTATCAAAACAAAGAATAGAACCTGTTTGCAACATTCCGCATAAAATAGTTTGCTCCCCCATTAAATCCGACTTAACTTCAGCAACAAAAGAAGATTCCAAAACCCCTGCCCTATCACCTCCTGTAGCAACCGCATAAGCTTTTGCTTGAGCCAAACCTTTTCCTTCTGGATCATTGTTAGGATGCACCGCAATTAATGTGGGCACTCCAAAACCTCTTTTATATTCCTCCCTAACCTCTGAACCTGGGCATTTTGGAGCAACCATAATTACAGTTAAATCTTCACGAATCTGCATTCCTTCTTCCACAATATTAAATCCATGGGAATAGGTTAAGGTTGCACCTTTCTTCATCAAAGGCATAACAGCAGAAACTACACTTGTATGTTGTTTATCTGGCGTTAGGTTACATACTACATCGGCACTAGGAATTAATTCTTCATAGGTCCCAACAGTAAAACCATTCTCACTTGCATTAATAAAGGATTGTCTTTTTTCTTTGATTGCGCCTTCTCTCAAAGCGTAAGAAATATCTAAACCAGAATCTCTCATGTTCAAACCTTGGTTTAGTCCTTGAGCGCCACAACCAACTATCACAACCTTTTTTCCTTTTAAAACTGATACACCATCTGAGAACTCTGAAGATTCCATAAATCTACATTTTCCCAATTGCTCCAACTGTTCTCTTAAGGATAATGTATTAAAGTAATTTGCCATTTTCTATTTAGTTTATCTTTTTATTATTTATTTACTTACTATAGTCATAATATCCATTTAATATGGATGAAATCGGCATTTCTGTTTTAGAAACCGCTATTCTTCCTGAGCGTACAAATTGCATAATTCCATACGGTTCCAAAAGATCGTGCATTTCATCTATTTCCTCTTTTCTTCCAGATTTTGCCAAAACAAAAAAGTCACGGGAAACTGTCACAATCTGCGAATTGCTCTCTTTTATTATATTCTGTATCTGCCTTTCGTCAAATAACAAATCAGAGGCAATTTTAAACAAAGCAGATTCTTGATATATTGTCTCCTCATCTGTATGATAAAATGCTTTTATCACCTCAATTTGTTTCTCAATTTGACCCACAATCTTACGTGTCCACTCAGGGGTCGTGAAGACCACAATGGTGAACTTAGATACGCCTTCAATTTCTGATTTAGAGACATTTAAACTCTCTATATTAATGTGTCTCTTTAAGAATATTCCTGATATTCTATTTAATAATCCTACGTTATTTTCTGAATAAACAGATATGGTGAACCACTCTTTTTCCATAAGCCCCTATTCCATTATTCCAATCAAGTTCATATGATTGGATTCAGTTAATTTAATTGTTATTTTCTTCTGTTTTAACCGCAATAATCACCCCAGTTGACCAGTTCATTTTGGTCAAATTAAAATCCTTTCTTCTTTCCAAATAATCAACCAGTCCATCTACTTTTTCCTGATGTCCTTCTGGCCAATTTGATTGGGCAGTCATATCATCAATCACATAAAAACCTCCAACTTTTATTAAATCTAAAACCTCATTAATGTGACTGTATTTACCTGGCCATGCATCTGCAAAAACCAAGTCGAATTGATTTCCTTTATACTTTTTAATCCATTCAGCCCCATCCTCGCAAATCACTTCTACCCTGCTATCATTGCCAAAATAATCTTTGGCAATTTTAATTAGTTTAGGGTCATTGTCAACTGTAACCAAATGAGATTCTGCATCCATTCCATCCACCATCCAAGATAAGGAAAGTCCAATTCCTGTCCCCAACTCCAATATATTAGCATTGGGTTTGGAGGAAATCAAAGTTTTCAACAAAGTGCCAATATGCAAATCAGATGGCATTGTAAACCCAATTTCTTGGGACTTACGCTCTATCTCAGCATGAATACTTGGCTTATCTAAAATGTTCTGGTCGTTCATGGTTATTTTAGTCTAACATCAGAAACAGATGCCCCAGAAGGAATCATTGGAAATACATTGTCTTCTTTCTCAACACATACCTCCAAGAAAAAGGCATCTTTAGAAGCCATCATTTCCTCTACCGCAGCTTTTAAATCTTTTCTTTCTTTAACCCTTGTGGATTTTATATGATAGCCTTCTGCTATTTTCACAAAATCTGGATTAACCATTACTGTAGAAGCATAGCGACTATCAAAAAATAGTTCCTGCCATTGTCTTACCATTCCTAAGTGGTCATTGTTCAGCACAACAATTTTTACCGGAGTTTTATTTTGAAAAATAGTTCCTAATTCCTGAATGGTCATTTGATAACCTCCATCTCCAATAATTGCTACTACTTCCCTATCCATAGCTCCCATTTTGGCCCCAATGGCAGCTGGTAGCGCAAACCCCATAGTTCCTAAACCTCCAGACGTGATATTACTTTTAGTTTGCTTAAACTTGGCATATCTACATGCGAACATTTGATGTTGGCCAACATCGCTCACAATGACTGCTTTGTTTTCTGAGGCTATGTTTATTTCTTCCATCACCTCTCCCATAGTCAAACCTTCTTTGGTTGGGTGAATGTCATTTTTTATAACCGCGTCAAACTCAATTTCGTACTTTTTCTTAAACTCATTGTGCCAAGCTTCATGTCTGTTTTCATTTAACAAAGGCAACAATAAATCCAATGTTTCTCTAGCATTGCCTAGAACGGCTACATCTGTCTTTACATTTTTGTCTATTTCAGCTGGGTCAATGTCAAAATGAATAACTTTTGCTTGTTTGGCATAAGTGTCCAAATCCCCTGTTACCCTATCATCAAAACGCATCCCAATAGCTATCAATACATCACACTCATTGGTCAATAAGTTGGGTCCATAATTTCCATGCATGCCTACCATACCCACATTTAAAGGATGGTCCGTGTCCATGGCCGAAAGACCAAGAATAGTCCATGCAGCAGGTATTCCCGCTTTTTCCACAACTGACTTAAGCTGTTCTTCTGCCTTCCCCAAAATAACACCTTGGCCAAAAACAATATAGGGCTTCTTGGCTGAATTTATCAATTCTGCAGCTGCCTCGATTGCTTTTTTGTTGGGTTTAGGAACTGGATTATAGCTTCTTACTTTTTTACAAGGTTCATAAAAAAAGTCAAGTTCCTCAAATTGTGCATTTTTAGTTATATCAACCAAAACCGGGCCTGGACGACCAGACCTGGCAATATAAAATGCTTTTGCCATAATTTCTGGTATTTCTTCAGCTCTTGTAATCTGGTAGTTCCATTTAGTCACAGGAGTTGAAATACCAATAATATCGGTTTCTTGAAATGCGTCTGAACCCAATAAATGTCTGGTAACCTGACCAGTAATGCATACCATAGGAGTTGAATCTATCTGGGCATCTGCCAGACCAGTAACTAAATTAGTCGCTCCTGGACCAGATGTTGCCATGGCAACCCCCACATCACCTGTAACTCTGGCATAGCCTTGAGCCGCATGTGTGGCGCCTTGTTCATGTCTAGTTAAAATATGCGTCAATTTATCTTGAAACTTATATAGCTCATCATAAATGGGCATAATGGCACCTCCTGGATATCCATATACCAAATTTGCCCCTTCCGCAAGCAAACAATGGATAATAGCCTCGGCTCCACTAATTTTAATAGGTGTCTGTTTATTGGTCTTTGTTTCCTCCTTCTTCAATGTTTCCATATCAAAATATTAATAACACGCTATTCACTAAAATTCATCAGTTACACAACCTTTGGATGCCGATGAAACTGTTTTAGCATATTTGTATAAACTTCCTTTTCTTACTTTAAGAGCCGGCTGTACCCAGGCTGCTCTTCTCTTTTCGATTTGGTCATCTGTAAGGTCAACAGAGATACTGTTTTTCTCTGCATCAATGGTTATAATGTCTCCATCTCTGACCAATCCAATTGTTCCTCCATCCTGAGCTTCAGGAGAAACATGACCTACAACAAAACCATGGGTTCCTCCAGAAAAACGACCATCGGTAATCAAGGCAACATCCTTCCCAAGACCTGCTCCCATAATGGCAGCCGTTGGCTTTAACATTTCTGGCATTCCAGGCCCTCCTTTAGGACCTTCATAACGAATAACCACTACATCTCCTTTCTTCACCATTCCTGCCCCAATTCCGTCATTAGCTTTAAACTCGTCCTCAAAAACCTTGGCGGGACCAGAAAAATACAGCCCTTCTTTACCCGTAATTTTGGCTACTGCACCATCCTTGGCCAAGTTTCCGTATAAAATACGCAAGTGACCTGTTTCCTTAATGGGAGCATCCAACGGTTTCACCACTTTCTGGCCATCGGTTAAACTTGGAACATCTACCAAGTTCTCCGCTATTGTTTTTCCAGTAACGGTAAGGCAATCCCCATGTAACATACCATTCTCCAACATAAACTTCATAACAGCAGGAATACCACCCACCCTATGAACATCCTCCATTAAATATTTACCACTAGGTTTTAAATCTGCCAAAAATGGGGTTGTATCACTTATTCTTTGAAAATCATCTAATGTAAATTCTATTTCAGCAGCTTTGGCTATTGCCAAAAAGTGAAGTACCGCATTTGTTGAACCTCCTAAAACTGTAAGTAACCGAACCGCATTCTCAAATGATTTTTTGGTAATAATATCACTTGGCTTAATATCGTTCTCCAATAAGTATTTCAGTGCTTTTCCTGATTCTATACAATCGCCTTTTTTTTCACTTCCCGTAGCGGGGTTGGATGAGTTGTATGGTAATGCCATTCCCAAGGCTTCTATTGCGGAAGCCATTGTATTCGCTGTATACATTCCTCCACAAGCCCCTGCTCCTGGGCAAGCGTTTTGTATAACTCCCTTGTAATCTTCTTCATTCATTGTCCCGGCCACTTTCTCGCCCCAAGCTTCAAAAGCTGATACTACATCCAGTTTTTTATCCTTAAAACAACCAGATGCAATAGTTCCACCATATACCAAAACCGAAGGTCTATCCAAACGAATCATTGCCATTAAGGCTCCAGGCATATTTTTATCACAACCCACAACAGTGACCAATCCATCATAGTTCATGGCCTGCACCACAGTTTCCATGGAATCAGCAATAATATCTCTTGAGGGCAAAGAATAGCGCATTCCATAGGTTCCCATGGATATACCATCACTTACACCAATGGTATTAAATACAAGACCCACTAAATCCTTGGAATTTGTACCTTCCTTTACATACTGGGCCAAATCATTTAAATGCATATTACAGGGATTCCCCTCATAACCTGTGCTTCCAATCCCTATTAAAGGCTTTCTAAGATCATTGTCTGTAAGTCCTATAGCATGCAACATAGCTTGTGCAGCCGGTTGTGTTGGATCTTGGGTTACATTTTTACTGTACTTATTTAATTCCATTCTGTGTTTCGCTTCAATTTTTTAATATAAAATGAATCCTTCTATCAAAGATAAATCTTTAAAAAAGTCAATTCTTTCAACAATAGTTTTAGGTTTAAATTCAGTTTCAAATATATTTATTTAAAATACTGATAATCAATTATATAAATGTGTTATTCGTACCATATTCAACACTTTTCCATCTACAAAGAAAAAGCCTGTATCTCTATTTGATACAGGCTTTAACAATCAATTGAAAGTCCATATCATCCCCTAAAGGGGACAACAATGAACAAATTGATTAAATTTTTTCTTCTATTCATTTCTGTAAAATTAATTAAAAAATGCAACTCCACAAACAAATGAGACCTGCTCTTTATTTTAATTTAAATGAAACTTTATCCCCAGATTTTTTTTGTGCCAAAATAGATATGGCCCGGTCCGACAACTGCAATATTCGCGGGTAACCTCCTGTAGTTTGCCCATCTTTCATTAAAACAATCAATTTTCCCGATGGGGTTAACTGAACCGTGCCTGGTAGCGTAGCAGATGTTAGCATGGAAAAGGAATGCCCTTTTATTAAATCTTCTAATTGGTAGGCCATTCTATTATTTTCTTTTGCTATGGAGAATTCCCTGAAAAACAAAGCTTCTAAATGTTTGTCATTTAACAAATCATATTCTGGTCCTTTATAAACTTCCAAAACAACTTCAGTTAAAAAAGAATCGGTTGGAAATTCATCATGCTCGACATGGAAATGGGGATAAGCATCATAGGGAATTTCTGCTCCTTTCTTTATATATGCATTGGGAGTAATAGGATAATAAAGAGATTTACTGCCCAATTTGTCTTCAACTTTAAACCCTCCCTTAATGGCCAAATAGGATCTAAATCCTTTCTCCAGTTTACCAAAGGACACTATATCTCCTTTTTCAATTTTATAGACCTTACAATTAACGATTGGCTCACTATTCAATGTAGCTGACATTTCTGCCCCTCCCAATACGATATAGGTATCCTCTTCAAATTCAAGGGTTGGTCCAGTCATGGTAATTTCCAAGGCCGCCGCATTCTCATTGTTCTTTAATAATTTATTGGCCTTATGGAAAGAATAGGAATCCATAACACCCGAAACTGGAACCCCTTTATCCCTAAAGTTAAATCTGCCCCTATCTTGAATTGTAGTGAAAAAACCTGATTTAAGTACCTTAAGCATTTATAATCTCTTTTTCCAATTCGTAAATTCCAACTTCTCCTTGGATTTTATGTAAATCATATTCTGCTCGTGGAATTGGATAAAATTGGATTTTGTCCCCAACATTGACTAAGCATGGGTCCTTCTTATTGCTATTGAAAATTGGAACAGGGCAGTTGCCAATGATGTTCCAACCTCCGGGAGATTCCTGAGGATAAACCCCAGTTTGTTTTCCTGCAATTCCAACAGCGCCTTTTTCCACTTTTAATCGAGGACTAATTCTTCTTGGGATTTCCAATTCTTGTGGCAATCCACCTAAATACATAAAGCCAGGCAAGAAGCCAATTCCAAAGACTGTATATATATGCTGGGCGTGCAAAGCAATTATCTCATCCGTGCTTTTATTAAGTTCTTTTGATATTGTTTCTAAATCAATTCCAAAATTAAGATCATAACAAACAGGAAGCTTCCATATATATCTTTCTACAGAATCAACTATGTTCTCTTCTGAATACCAATCCTTAAGTTGTTCTTTGAAATTATTAAATTCTATTGGGTCATCTTTTTGAATAAGAGTAAGGGAATTATAGGCAGGTACGGTTTCCCATCCATTTTTCTTTAAACAATTCTGCTTCAGATATTGATTGAACTGAATGATATCTTCCAAGATTTTCTCATCGACCTTGCTTGGCCATTCCACGAGAATAGCATGCTCGCCAAATGGCTTTATGGAAATGGAAAACGTGCTCACTATTTAATGTAAATATTTAGTTTACTCAATTCAACTGAAAGATACATCAATATTTTTAATGCGTTTGGTGTGTCTCCATGAATACAATAGGTGTCGGCGTAAATTTCAACAATTTCACCATCAGATGTTTTAATATTCTGGTTTTTAATCATGTGCAATAAATGTTTCATTACATCTTTAGGGCTAGTAATCAAAGCATTGGGCAAGCTTCGGGAAACCAAACCTAAATCTGCATTATAATTCCTGTCCCCAAAAGCCTCTCTTTTTATTTTATATCCATTCTCTTTGGCCAATTCTTCTATAACAGAATTATAAGGGACGTAGAGGTAGACATCCTCTTTATATTGCTCAATGGCTTCAAGAAAAACAGTAGCCATCTCCAAATTCATTGCTATGTCATTATATAGGGCTCCATGAGGTTTTATGTGATGTAATGGAGCCTTGTTCTTTTTCAGAACTAAAATTAAACTGTTTATTTGCTTTTTAATACTTTCCTGAAGTTCTAACAATGGAATATTCAAAGAAATTCTTCCGAAATTGGCTTTATCAGGATACGAAGGATGAGCTCCAATTTTTATGTCATTTTTTATAGCCAACTGCACCACCTCATCCATAGTATTACTATCTCCAGCATGACCACCACAAGCAATGTTACAAGAAGAAATAAAGGGAAAGAGCTTCTCTTCATTGCCCATTCCTTCTCCTACATCACAGTTAATATCAATTTCTATTCTCCCCATTTAAAACAATCCGAAAACTTTAAAAATACTTTTTGCACCCAAAACTATAGCAAGCAATATGATTATAATGCCTAAAATATTCTGCATGGCCTTGTTTTTATACTCTCCCATAACAGTTGTTTTGTTAACCACCCATAACAAGAAAATTGCAATTACAGGAAGTAATATTCCATTTGCAACTTGGGCAAACTTTATAATTTCAATGGGTTTTATTCCAAATGACAAAAAGAATACTCCCAATGCCAATATAAAGAACCATACCATTCTAAACCGAATGTCTTTCATGCTTGCATTCCATCCAAAACAACTATTCACAACATAGGCCGCTGCCAAAGGTGCTGTAATGGCAGAGGTAATCCCCGCTGCAAATAGACCAATCCCCATAAAATATTTGGCACTTTGCCCATATAGTGGCTCCAATCCTTTTGCCATATCCAATACATTGGAAACCCCATCAGCGGAAATACTATTGGCCGCAACAACAATTGCCATGGAAACCAATCCGCCAAGTGCAATGGATATAAAAGTGTCCTTCTTGGCAAATTTTAAATCTTTTTTTGTTTTCCATTTTTCGCTTACAAGTGAGGCATGTAAAAATAGATTGTAAGGCACCACAGTTGTTCCCACCAAAGCAATAATGGTTAAAATACTGTTCTTGGACATGGTAGGGACAAAAAGTCCCTTTAAAATTTCACCTACATTAGGTTTTGTAATTATGGCAGTGACCAAAAAAGATAGGCTCATAAAAATGACCAAAGTAACCAACACTTTTTCAAGAACGTTGTAGTTTCCAAAAAATAAAAGTACAAATGCTAAAAAACCAACAATAAGGGGGTAAAAAGCTCCTGTTTGTTTTCCAAAAACCGCCTCCATACCCAAAGTTGCCCCACCTATATTTCCCGCTTCATATGCCGCATTTCCGACCACAATAGCCCCCAATATAATGACTATTACCACATATCTAACCCAAGGGGTTTTTAACTCACCTCTAATGACCTCAGCCAATCCTTTTTGAGTGATAATCCCCAATCTAGCCGACATTTCCTGTAGCACTATGGTAGCTATTATGGATAACAATAGTGCCCATAGTAGGGAATAACCAAATTCAACCCCAGCTAAAGTGCAGGCAGTAACCGTACCTGGACCAATAAATGCAGCAGCCACTAAAACACCAGGCCCAACTTTTTTAAACATTTAGGTTTACATTTTATGTTGAGTAAATATAAATGGTAGTAAATTAAAATTGACCGATGAACTGCTGGAATTACATAAAAACCATGCATTTCATCTAAAAATTTGCATTTCGTCTAAAAGTAGGGTTCCATACGTCGATACTTTATAATATTCCAAAAAAGTTAGGGTTATATTAATCCCGAATCTTAAACAACTAACTTGAATGACGTGCTTAGAGTGCAATAAAGAGCTGAATGAAACAGACCATAGGAAATCTATTGATGCCTTTGGAGTAGAATTATGTGATCCCCATAGAACACGAATCGAAAAATTAGTACAAATTAATGACACACCCATAGAAGCTATCCAATTATACTATGCCTTAAAGGAAGTTGGGGTATATACCATGTTGGAATGGTGGGATGGAAAAAAGTTTGTTGACCTGGCAGTTTCCAGGGTCAAATTAAATATTGAGGTTGATACAGAATATGATCTAATCACCCATGAACAGGCCATGAAAGACCTAGAAGAAGCCATGCATTCTTTTAAAAATGGGTTTACCACAATACGTATTCCACATATTGTTATAAAATACAATCTATATAAGACTGTAAACAATATTTTGGGAATTGTGGAAGGACTAAAAGCCAATATAAAAGTCATTTAAACTTTTACATTGGGCAGAATAACCTAAAAACTAAAGCCTTATGTCTAACCAAAAAAAATACCTTACAATTCCTATTAGGATATCCCTGTTACTGATTCTTGTAGGAATGCTTTTTAAAGCGTTACATTGGATACCTGTTTTCACCAATGGCATAATCCTTTGTAGTTTTGTAGCCATAAGTATCTTATACTCATTGCGTTTTTCTAAAAAACAAACCAAAGGTTCCATAGCCTATATAAAATTGGTCTTGGTTATTTTTTGGTCTCTAAATGGTATTTTTACCATTCTTCATCTTCCTTACGGAGAAGTTTTTCAAATAGTGAGTCTTATAGCTTTCCTTTTTTGGACAGCTATGGAAGGAACTAGTTATTTCTTTAATAAAGAAGCCCAGGAAAACAATACGAGCTATCTTTTATGGAACGGCATCATGATCTTGGGTGCATTCTCCATTGTATTGGGTACCCTTTTCAGTTTTCTTAATTGGGACTATGCCGTACCTTTATTAGTTTTTGGTATTTCATCCGTGGTAGTTTATATTCTAAGAGATGTTTTTGCCCAAAAACAAGAAGGAGAAACTTCTTCCTAGTCACTATTACTAATTACAAAAATTTGATGTCTTAAAAAAATTGCTTCCTAAATTAGAAAGCAACAAGATTATGTACTTCAAATCCATAATATGAAATAACTCAAATTTATCTTTTGAGCCTTCCGTATATTCTCCTTAATTTTTAATATATTTCATTAGACTTCAATGGAATATCATGAAAAAAAGGGACTTTATAAGACATTTGGGAAGTGCAGCGGTTGGGTTGCCGTTTTTATCTTTTGACATACCTAATAAAAAATCTGAAACCTTTAAACCATACCCAACTAATGATGAGGCATTCTGGAAACGAATTAGAGCAGACTACACCTTAAAAGAACAGTATATAAATCTTGAAAATGGGTACTACAATATTATCCCCAATCCCACCTTAGAAAAATTTACGGAGCATGTAAAAATGGTTAATAAGGAGGGTGCATATTATATGCGTACTGTACAGTGGGACAACAAGAAAAAAATGGCATCCAAATTAGCTAATTTTGTTGGATGTAAATCCAATGAGCTGATTATTACCCGGAATGCCACAGAATCTTTGGATATGATTATTGCCGGTTTTCCATGGAAAGAAGGTGATGAAGCCATTTATGCATTACAAGATTATGGTTCTATGGTAGATATGTTTGAGCAAGTTGCCAAAAGACATGGGATTGTAAACAAAGTTGTTTCTGTTCCAAATCATCCAAAATCTGATAGGGAATTGGTTGCATTATATGAAGAACAAATAACCCCCAAGACCAAACTTTTGTTTGTCTCTCACATGATAAACATTACAGGTCATATTCTTCCCATCAGGAAGATATGTGACATGGCCCATTCATACGGTGTGGATGTTTTGGTAGATGGGGCTCATTGTATTGGCCATTTTGATATTAATATTTCTGAGCTTAATTGTGATTATTATGGCTCCAGTCTACATAAGTGGTTGAGTACTCCTTTAGGGGTGGGCATGTTGTATATAAACGAGGAAAAAATTTCAAAAATTTGGTCCTTATTGGCAGAGCATGAACGCGACCCTGGAGATATAACCAGATTGAACCATACAGGAACTCATCCTGTCCATTCCGATCTGGCCATTGAAAATGCTCTGGAATATTTAAACCTTATCGGAATACAACGAAAAGAGAAAAGAATGCGTTTTTTGCAACGATATTGGTCCGACCAATTAAGGGAAGTAAAAAACATTGTTGTAAATACTCCTATCAATGAACAACGAAGTTGTGGTATTGGCAATGTAGGGATAGCCGGACTTGAACCAACAGAACTTGCCAAAATACTTTTGAATGAATTTCAAATTTATACAGTTGGGGTAAATTGGAAAAATGTGGTTGGGTGTAGAATCACTCCCAATGTCTATACAACTACAAAAGAACTGGACCATTTTGTTTCATCTATGAAAACCATAGCAGCAAGGGTTTAAAGGGTTATCCTAATTTTCTATATCTTGTAATTTAAAACAACCAACTAAGTAAAACCAACTCCTATAACTAACTCAAATGAAAAAAATCTTATACTTCCTATTGGCTATTATTTTATTAATAGCTGCAGTTCTGTTATTCAACACACTTAGATTAACTTCCAAACAAGTAGCTTCTGAACCTATTAAAGAATTAAATATTACAGATAATGTGTTCCAGAACCTTTCTCAGGCGGTTTCTTACCCCACAATATCTTTTAGTGAAGAATCAATACCTGATTCTACCGCCTTCAATGGATTTCATCAATTTTTGGATAGTACCTTCCCTTTGATACGTAAAAATCTTTCCCTGGAAAAAATTAGCGAATATAGTCTTCTATATAAATGGGAAGGAACTGATTCTTCCAAAAAACCCATTATTTTAATGTCACACCAAGACGTTGTGCCAGTAGATGAGCCTACACTGGAAAATTGGGAAGCAGGCCCATTCGAAGGAAAAATTTCCAATACCCATATTATAGGGAGAGGAACAATGGATGATAAAAGTTCTTTAATTGCCGTAATGGAATCTGTAGAAAAATTGTTGCAAGAATCATTCGCCCCATCCCAAACCATCTATCTGGCGTTTGGCCATGATGAAGAAGTTGGCGGTAAAAATGGAGCAGCCCAAATTGCCGCTCATTTAAAGAAAAAAGGGATTCATGCAGCCATGACCTTAGATGAAGGTGGTTTTCTTGCAGATGGTATGATTCCAGGAATAGAAAAATCAGTGGCCATGGTCAATCTTGCAGAAAAAGGGTTTGCGTCTTTTCGTCTTATTGTTGAAACTGAAGGAGGGCATAGTTCCCAACCTCCGCGAGAGAATACTATTGGTATGTTGGCACAGGCCATAGTGGACTTAGAAAGCAATCAATTGCCCTATAAGCTAGAAAAACCTGTGGACTATCAATTGGAATACATTGGAGCTGAACTATCATTTTTTAAAAAAATGGCCTTTGCCAATCCATGGTTGTTTAAAAAGCCCATTTTAAAAGCCCTAAATGCACATACCACCACGGCGCCCACAATCATAGGTGGTGGAGTAAAGAACAATGTAATACCTACAGTTGCAGAAGCCACTATTAACTTTAGGATTCTGCCTGGGGAAAGCATTGAATCTGTTAAAAAGCATATTGAAGAAACCATAAGTGATAAAATTAAGGTAGAGCCTGTTGGTTTTCTGACTAATCCTTCCCCTGTTTCAAAAATTGATTCTGACGCTTACAAAACTTTGGAAAAAACAATACGTTCTGTATTTCCAGAAGCCTTAGTGGTTCCCGGACTTGTGGGCGGTGGTACAGATGCCCGGTATTTTTATGATATTTCTGATGATGTATACCGCTTTTATCCCATGCGCATTAATGCCGATAATATGAAAGGCTTTCATGGTATCGATGAAAAAATAACCAAGGAGAACTACAAGGAAATTATTGCATTCACCTATAATTTGATTAAGAAATTTGGTTGAATATGATATGAGAAGCTTAGTTGGAATATTTATCCCAACCAACCTTCCCTATCCAAACTACGGTATTGTATGGCCTCGCTAATGTGATTACCACTAACATTTGGCGCGTTCTCCAAATCGGCAATGGTACGTGCCACTTTTAGAATACGGTCATAGGCCCTAGCAGAAAGGTTTAAACGTTCCATGGCATTTTTAAGTAATTCTTTGGAAGCGTCATCCAACCTACAGTATTCCCGTATCTGTTTGGTGTTCATCTGTGCATTGTAATGCACACTGTCCATTTCCTTAAATCGTGTAGTTTGTTTTTCCCGCGCTGCAGTCACCCTTTTTCTAATATCCACACTACTTTCCCCTTTTCTATCTTCAGAGAGTTTTTCAAAGGGTACTGGTGTTACCTCTATATGAATGTCTATTCTATCCAGTAAGGGCCCTGAAATTTTACTCAGATACCGTTGCATTTCCATGGGCGAAGAAGTCACGGGAGCATCTGGGTCGTTAAAATAACCACTGGGACTTGGGTTCATGCTTGCCACCAGCATAAAACTACTGGGATAGGTTACGGTAAACCTGGCACGGGAAATAGTTACTTCCCTGTCCTCCAAAGGCTGTCTCATTACTTCCAATACGCCCCTTTTAAATTCTGGCAACTCATCCAAAAATAAAACCCCATTGTGTGAAAGAGAGATTTCTCCCGGTTGGGGATACGCGCCCCCACCAACCAAAGCAACATCACTAATGGTGTGATGAGGGCTTCGAAAAGGTCTTTGGCTCATTAACCCCATATTCTTTACCTTGCCAACCACGCTATGTATTTTGGTGGTTTCCAAGGCTTCGTGCAAAGTCATTGGAGGTAAAATAGAAGGCAAACGTTTGGCCAGCATTGTTTTTCCCGCTCCTGGAGGACCAATCAATATAATATTATGTCCTCCTGCAGCTGCAATTTCCATACAGCGCTTTATACTTTCTTGACCTTTTACATCAGAAAAATCAAACTCAGGAAAATCCAAATTTTTATAAAACTCGGCACGGGTATCAATTATGGTTCTCTCTAGCTCCGCTCCCTTATCAAAATAATCAATTACTTCCTTTATATTCTCAACTCCATATACTTCCAAATCACCCACAATTGCAGCTTCCTTGGCATTTTCTTTGGGAAGGATAAATCCTTTAAAACCTTCTTGTTGTGCTTTTATGGCAATGGGCAACGCACCCTTTATGGGCTGTAAGCTACCGTCCAAGGAAAGTTCTCCCATAATAATATACTTCTCTATGTTTTCTGATTGAATTTGGTCAGAAGCGGATAAAATCCCCAATGCCAGGGTAAGGTCATAAGCAGAACCTTCCTTGCGCATGTCCGCAGGAGCCATGTTGATTGTGATTTTCTTCCCTGGGATTTTATACCCATTATTTTGAAGTGCAGCCGCAATACGATAATTACTTTCCTTTATGGCGTTGTCCGGGAGTCCCACTAAATGATAACCAATGCCCTTGTCAATGTTCACCTCAACTGTAATAGTTTCCGCTTCTACGCCAAATACAGCACTACCATAAATTTTTGTAAGCATAAAAAAGTTTATGGGTAAAAATAAGGTTTATTTTAAACTGATAAAATATACGGAATCTACTCCACAACAAATGTCTGTGTTAGGGTAAGTGGTTTGCCATAGGTTGTAAAGCCATTTAAGGTAATTTCATAAACACCAGAAATATCTGAAGTATAAAATTCAAAAACCTGGTTACTATTGTCTACAGTAAAGTTAGGGTTCCAATATAGCTGATTTCTATAATCTGGTATATGTTTATATTTCTCCATGGACATTTCATCATATGACTGATTATAATATCTTTTAGGTACCTCTGCCTTAAATAGTTCAAGGCTTTCTATATTTTCATTGGTCAATATTCCTTCTAGGCCCACTCCCTTCTTTGTCTCAATATAAATCATTCCCTTGTATTCCTTTCCTGCAAATACAAACTTTTCCCTAACCAGGCTAATGGTTTCCACCAAATTAGAATCGAACTCCATTAACTTTTCCACATTTTGAACCATTAATCCATTTACCAAAAACACAGGCGGAAAATCAACGTAGTCTGTGTAATTGTTTTCATAATCTTCTCTTACCCAAGCCGTTAATTTTCCATCTTGCCTTTTTACTCCCACATTCTCCACTACTTCTATAAGGCTTTCCCTTACTGTAGGAAATCTTGTGTATTCGTCCAAAATAAACACATCTGGAATACTTCCATTAAATGGCACTCCATACTCCATACTAATAATGGTGTCCTGTTTTATTTGGAAATATGCATTTTCTATTTGGTTATAAATACTACGTTTTACAATACTTTTTTCCATCTCTGGATTTATTTCCAATGTAGGAAATTGCAATTTTGAGTATTCTATATTGGGTTTAGAAAGAGGTTTAACTTCAAAATTCTCGGAATTATTTCCCATTAATTGAAAAAAGGCATTTTCTGCGCTTTGCTCCTTTTTAAAATAGCTATAAAAAATACCATTCTCAGTTGTATTAACCGCCCTTAGAACAAAGTCCTTTCCTGGCAAGGAAATAGCAACCGACTGGTTTGCCATTACTTCTTTGGTTTCTGCATTCCATACTTGTCCTGCCAACAATTCCCCTGTTTGCTCAGGAATTATGATACTATCATTTATTTTTTGGGGGATTGTTCTTTTAAGGTTTGGATATTTTTTTGCAAAATTCACAGATGTATGCTCCCTTACTTTAATTAGTTCTTCCTTCTTCCGTACGGACAAAGAATAGTTTCCATATCCCAAAGCACTCTTGTAATTCTTAAGTCCCAGAATAATTTTATCCCTTGTGGTGAACCTTTTTTTATTCAATGTATATGCAAAAGTAGAATCTACAAATTCGGGTGTCTTACCGTTCTCTTCCTTTACAATATCCTTTTTGTCCATATTAGCAGCAATCCCGTTATTAGGCTGGTTATTCTGATACGGGTTTACAATTGCTACATCAGTAGAAAAAAGCTGTTTTATGCCTCCATTGAGCATCCATCTTGTATAACCCAGTAATTTATAACTACCAGAAGGTAAAGAAGCCGGTACAAAAAAATCGCCCTGCCCCCTTCCTTGGTCCAAGATAATCTTATGCTCAAAAACTATATTTTTATCACTATCAATTAATTCAACATATCCTATTTTACTAATATTGCTCAATCTATAGGTGCTGGCATTAATATTATAGATACTGTAATAGAGGTACTCTCCTGGGAAGAACAAGGGACTATTTACATGTATGTACATGGTTTCCATGGAGGTCTGTTGCAAGCTTCTAAGCTCATCGGCATTTTCAATACGTACTTGCCCGGACAAACACAATGTTTGCAATAGAATAAGGAAAACTATGAGATTCTTCATTTGCACTATAATTTAGTTTAGTCAACCCAAAATTCAGGTTCAATATTACTACCCAATGTCGTGCAATCACCGCATTCACTTGGGGTTATTAAATAGGGTCCTGGACATGTTCCGATATTGCTTCCATTTTCACCATCATAATTTATAATACCTGCGTGAATGCTTTCTATGATAGATAATGGGCAAGGATTGGGATCCGAAGGACCTGAATAACAATACGACACATGCTCTAATGGTGCAGAATGGAAACTATCACAGTTATATGGGTTTGTTGGTAAATCCTCTCCCGCAAAAAAGTCTTCATAATTAAAGAATAATCTTTTTTCAGTAACCGAGGTTACTTCAAAATACCCTAAAGTAGTGGCTTCGCTATTTCCAATTTGGTGCACATTGCTATTAAGCAAGCCGGGTTGAATTTGGGAGAAAATATTCCCTGATTCAGAAAATTTACCAAGGCGATCATAATATGAGTAGGCTTCTGCAGACTGTACATATTGTTTTACCAAAATACTGTACCTGTGTGTTAATATATAATCGTCCCTACCAATAAATCTAATGGGAAACCTTATGAGTTTATCAGAAACAAGGTTTTCACTACTTGCCTGAATTATTGAATTTGAAGCAACGGTATTGTAGCACACTCTATTTTGTACTTCCCTAGGCACAATTTCCAAGTCATAGGTAATAGTAGGAAGTGCGCAGGGATCATAATTGGTTAGTTTAAAGTCATACTGGTTCCAATTCTCCGCTATTATCTTATACGTTTCCTCATACTCGTACTTATAATATTTGGATGCACTTGTCGAGTCATCATTGTCAATGAATATGGACATGCCCTCTACTCCCAAATCGTTTGTAATACGTTCTGCATAAAGATTGGTGATTTCTGATGTACCAACAATACTCATTTCATCAGATGTATATGATTCCCCATTCACTGTATTTATCTCTAAGCGATATGTTTTCCCCTCTTCTGCAGAAAAGGGGTTGCTAGATACATAGGTTCCAGGTTCAGATTCAAAAAAAGAGTATGTGGTGGCCTCGCTGTCTACTATGGACACCTCTGCATTTCTTTCAAAAGGGGGTACCGTATCATTCTCAAAACTGGATGCCCTACTCAACAGTACCTGCTGTTGTTTTATCTCGTTAGTGATAGAAGCCTCCACCACTAGGACATTTTCAAAATCCTGAGTCTGTACTTGTACACTTTCGGGTTCTATCTCCTCTATACAATTACATAGGATGACGCCTAATAAGGCAATTAAACAAGTTTGTATGTATCTTCTTTTTTCTTTCATAGTTACTCTTCTATCCAAAACTCTGGTACTACATTACTCCCCAAGGTGGTACAGTCCCCGCAAATATTTGGGGTAAAAATATGGGGCCCTGGACAAGCTCCCAAACCAATATCATTATCCGAAACATAAGATATCAAATCCATGTTCACTCTTTCAATGACAGATTGAGGGCAAGAGTTCATTGACAGTCCGGAAAAGCAAAATGAAACATGGGATTCTGGTGCCGAAAGCAAATTGTCACAATTAAAAACATATGGCGGCAAAGGCTCATTGGGGAAAAAGTCCTCGTAATTAAAGAACAACCTTCTTTCCGTTACGGAAGCCACTTCAAAATAGCCCAAAACATTGTCCCCCAAATCATTTTTGTTGACAATATTGCCATTGAGCAAACCGGGCTGTATTTGTGAAAACAAGGACCCTGTCTGCGAAAACTTCTCCAATCTATTGTAATAGGAATAAGCCGGTGCCGATTGCACAAATTGCTTCGCCAATATACTATATCTATAGGTTAAGATATAATCATTCCTGTTTATAAACCGTATAGGGAATCGCAAAACCTTGTTTTCCGACAACTCCACTGTACTGTTCTGTATTATGGTATTGGAATCAACAGTATTGTAACATACCCGCTCTTCCTCCTCCCTTGGGATAATCTCCAAATCATAGGTGGGTACCGGTAATGCGCAGGGCTCATAATTAGAAAGCTTAAAATCCATTGGCGCCCAATTTGGCGCTATAATCTTATAGGATTCTTCATAGGTATAACGATAAAACTGGCTATCCCCCTGAACCTCCTCACTATTTATATAAATGGACATACCCTCTTCCCCAAGGTCATTTATTATGCGCTCCGCATATAAATCCGTGATTTGGGAAATCCCTGCAATCGACATCTCATTGGAAATATATTGTTCCCCGTCCTTGGTGGTAATTTCCAAATGATAGTTCTTGCCCAGTTCCGCTTGGAACGGTTGCAGGGACATATAGGTCCCAGACACCACTTCTTCAAAATCAAATTTATTTCCCAATTCGTCCAAAATCATTACACTCGCATTTTCTTCCGTGTCCACCCCTACCCCTTTATTATAGTTTATAGGTGTGGCAGGATCATAAATTGTATCCGTTATTATATCCAACCTATTTGTAGCACGGCTCAACAATACCCTTTGCTTTTTCATTTCATTGGTCAAAACGGCTTCCACTACCAATACATCATCAAAATCATTAGTATCCAGTCTCTCCAGTTCCAATTCTTCTATGCACCCCACAAGAAAAACACATGGGATAAATAAGAAAATTAAAGAACATTCGCATCTCCTTTTTTCATTCATACCTAAAATTTAAAGTTATAGGTGATGGATGGGACAGGGATTGAAAAAATAGAACTTTGATACGCCTTTACTTCTCCATTCTCTGTTACAAAAAACACAGAATATGGATTATTCCTTCCCAATACATTGTATACAGAAATGGTCCAAAAACTATGGGCAAACTTCTTTATTTTATGGTTTCCCTCTATATTGAGTCCCAAATCCAACCTATAGTAATCAGGTATTCTAAACTCATTCCTATTGCTATAATATACATAATCAGCATTGTTGAATCTATAAGTCCCTATGGGATAAGTAACCGGTCTCCCTGTTTGATATACAAAATTGGCGGAAACACTGTAGCGCTTTGTAAACTTATAGTTGGTCACTAAACTAAGGTCATGCGGTTTGTCATAGTTTGAAGAAAAATATTCTCCATTATTAATGCGCTCATCGGCATATTCACTATCGAACTTTAAAAAGGACCTGGAATAGGTATACCCCAACCAACCGTTCAACTTCCCAGTGTTTTTTCTTAATAATAATTCCACCCCATACGCCTTGCCATCCCCCTGCAGGACTTCCGTTTCTATGTTCTCATTTAGAAGCAATTGAGCTCCTGTCTTAAAATCAATGGCATTTTTAAACTGCTTGTAATATCCTTCCAAACTATATTCATACATATTATCCTCAGAATTTTTGTATAGCCCCAAAGCATATTGGTAGCCCTGTTGAGGCTTTATATTAAGGTCAGAAAGTTTCCAAGTATCTATAGGTGATACAGTTGTATTGTTCGATAATGTATGAATGTATTGATAGCCACTATTAACGCTTCCTTTAATAGAAAATGTGGGTGTAAACAAGTATCTGGTTGAAAATCTGGCTTCTGGTCCTATATAGGTTTTAATAAATTCATATTCCCCATACTCCTCACTTCCCGTTCTACTACCATCATTTCTGGGCTCTCCTTCTTGATAGATATTTTGTGTGGAAGCCCCCAAAGCTGTAAAAAGGGAAAGCCTAAACCCAGCATCAATCAAAAGTTTATCATTGACTTTATAAGCATCTGAAATATAAATGGCAGATTCCAAGCCCTTCTCTTGGTCAACCGCCCTTGCTTCAATAGATGAATCCGACCCAGAAGGTTCAATACTTCCTGGCTCTACTACATATAACTTTGAGGCTATTCCGTAGTCAAATGTATGTTTAGAGTTGTATAGGTATCTTAAGTTGTATTTTAATTCAGTTTCGTTTACTTTATAACCTAACAAAAAATCTGTATTGGCTTCACCATCATAATCTATGTTAAATTGATAATTACTATTGGACAGGATTAAATCCCCCCGATTCTTCTCGCTATATGCATGTTTCCATTTTAAAGAAAAAAGTCGGTTACTGTATTTATATAATGAATCTGAGGTAATACTAAAAGCATCCTTACTATAATAGCCCATAGCACTTATACTATGCTTATCACTTATCTTATGGTCATACTTAGCAATAACATCATAAAAATTGGCAGAGCTATTTGCGAGATCAGGCTCATCTAAAGATTTCAATATCCAATCAGAATAAGTCCCTCTACCACCCAAGAGCAGCGATGATTCTTCTTTTTTCATGGGAACTTCCAACGCAATATTACTAGTCACAGGACCAATAGAAGCTTCCCCGCTAAATTTCTCCGTATTTCCTTCCTTACTTTGAATATCAAAAACCGAAGAGAGCCTACCTCCAAATTTAGCGGGAACGTTTCCCTTATAGATATCCACTCCCTTAGTGGTATAAGGGTTCAATGCCTGAAAAATTCCGAAGAAATGTGATGGATTATAAATTGTGGCATCATCCAATAATATTAAGTTTTGATCCGTTTTACCTCCTCTTACATTAAAACCAGCAGCACCTTCACCTGCAGAAGAAATTCCAGGAAGGTTTCTAGCTACCTGTAAAATATCCCGTTCTCCCAAAACCAATGGAATATTCTTGGATTCTTCAGAATCTATCTGGGCGCTACCTGTAGTAGCTTCTTCCACATTTCTAAAGGCATCTGCTTCCAGAACAACTTCATCCAACTGTTCCAGTCCTTCATTTAATGCAAGGTCCACGGTTCCTGAATTATAGACATAAAGTTCAAAAGTGGCATCTTCGATTCCCAATGCCCTGGTATTCATACGATTAATCCCATATGGGAGCTCTAATTCGTAATATCCAGTCTCATCTGTGGTTGTCCTAATATTTTGATTTTTTATTTGCACCACCAAATCCGGAATAGGTAAACCATTGGAAGCGTTGATGGCAACGCCAGAAATTTTTGCCAAACTGGTTTTTACTTCTTTTGAGGCTTTTCCTACTTGAATTTTCTGTACTCTATTGTCATTGGCAACCAACCGATCTGAATAAAAAATTGGGCGCAGTTGACGCTGATCTGTACCTGCTGTTGTTAGAATGGAGCTAGAATCTCTTTTAATAAAAAAATTGTTTGGTAGCTCATCATAAATAATATTGTTCTTTGTTAGAATAACTTTGTCACCATCAAGAATATAGAAATTAAGCTCTGTTTTACTTAAAAGTTCTTCTAAAACAACGGGCAAAGTTTCATTTTCAAAAGCTATGGAAATTAACTCATCACCAAACCATTCTTCAAGATAAAAGAATGTAGCATTGGTCTTGGTTTCCAGACTATCAATTACATTCTTTAAAGATTCATTCTCAACAACTAAAGTTATTCTTGTTGAATCAGACTGAGCTAATGAAAAGTTGAAGCATAAAGCGAACAATAAAAAAAGAAAAAAATGCTTGTAAAAATTATGAATAACATGATTAATTTTCAAACAAAATAATTTTAGTTCCTTCATTATATTCTTTTGATGCCCTAATATAAAAAAAGTGATTTAATATCATTGCTCTACAGGTGCAAATGTTAAAGAAGACTTGGCAGTTTTCTCAATCTCCTTTTTATTCATCATCATTTTTCTGAATTCTCCATTAATGTACATGTCTGCTTGATCATCATAATGGGGACTAAAAGGATTACCTGACTGACCCGTGGGCAATATGCTCATACTATTTTCTACATCAGAAAAATCTATGACCCGTCGTGTAGATGGTCCACCTGTTACCTTATATTTACCTGTACCATCATACCCAAAGGCCATATTGTTAATTACCTCTCTAGAGCCTTGTACGGGAAAAGGTCCTACATTAAAGTAAGAACGTAAAGATTCCACTTGCCCAATTGGATGACCATGCTCAATGGTATGTACCTTGTCCCATGTCCAGCTACTAATTTTATTTCCAAAATCATTTCTTAAGGATTCCATAGCTTCCACATAGGACTTATGAACAACATCTTGAAGAGTTTCCTCCTTATCTACTGTACGTATATCATTCCACCAAATGGAATTCTTATTTTCCAACAAAGGAGCAATTAAGCGTTTATGGAAGTGGGTGGATAAAAACTGCTTGAACATCTCTTCTCCCAATTCATCGTGAAAAGTGTTCTTTAAAACAAAATAAAGCCATCTTGTATATACAGTGGCCTCAATGCTATTAAGGGTATATGTCCCATTCCATAAACTAAGCTTATCCAGTAAAATTATTTGCTCATCTACCAACTCCTTTACTTTGACACTATTATACAAGTTCAAAAGTATTCTCGGATCAACTGCGGAGGTTACATCAGTAATCATTTCTCCAACAGCATCCCTATCCCAATCGTTTTTAGGTTCTAAGAGCTGGACTATTCTTTTTGCTCTATTCTCTGGTAGATAATACCCTGGATACAACATTCCTGCGATAGAATCGGGCTGGTTATTAGCAGAGTAGACATAATCCCAGGGAGGGTTGACCGCCTGTGGGTTTTCCGAAAAATCTATATAATTAACAAGTTCTTCTTTCCCAGATTCACCATTCAAAATAAACTTGGTATGCACACTATCTGACATGTGATAAAGCTTGGCACTAGCAAACCAAGCTACATTATTTTCTGCATCACCATACATTATATTTAAGCCTGGTGCGTGTAAATTAGGAAGCGCAGCCTTAAATTCAGTTAAATTATTGGCATGGGACATATCATAGACCACATCCAATATTTTGTTTTCGTGCTTTGTATACACCCAGGACATACTAATAGGTTCTTCTCCTTTGATTTGATTCGCTATTCCATTTAAAATAGGACCATGGTGTGTTTTTTTATAACTGAAGGTTACATCAACACTATCTTTTACTTTAATAATTTTATTTACAGTCTCATAGGTATTCCACCCACCAGCGGTTTGGTATTGAGTAGAGTCCTCTGGGTTTGTCTTTTCATAATAAAAATCAATATCATCATTCTCGAACATGGTCAATCCATAAGCCAATTTTCTATCATGTGCCAATAAAGGAAAAGGAACTCCTGCCAAATGATAACCATATTTTTCATACGTTGGTGTATTGAGATGGGCTTCATACCAAACTGAAGGTTGGGCAAAACCAATATGGGGATCATTAGCAAATATAACTTTACCATTCTTTGTTTTACTGGCTCCAATGACCCAACTGTTGCTTCCTTCAAATTGAGGTATGGGCAAACCTTTTAATGCATTGGTAACGGCGGCCATAACATTACCCAATAAAGAGTCTGAAGGTTGTTTGTTGTGGTTTTTTATCAATGTTGAGTTAGGATCTATGTCAATTGCAAGGTCCATTAAATACTCCACCCCCAATTTATTTTTGATATCAGTCAATAATGGATCTGTCTTATGGGCCTGCGCAAAACTAAAGGCCATATAGCCGAATGTATTATAAATATCAGTAAGGGTAAATGGTTCTTTGTCAATTCCAGTGAGATAGAACTCTATAGGGGTAGGCCCCTCCTCTATAAACTGGTTTATCCCATCTAAATAAGCCTCTGATAACTGAACCTTTTTGCTGCTCATGTCCAACTTTTTCAATGTTTCTTCAGTGGCATCATCTATTCCAAGAGAAAGAAAAAATTTATCGGTACCCAGCATATCCTTTCCAAAAACCTCAGAAAGTCCACCCCTACCTATTCTGCGTAATAATTCCATTTGCCAAAGCCTATCTTGGGCATGAACATAACCAAGTGCTCTTATAGCATCTTCTTCATTTTCTCCATAAATATGGGGAATTCCATAGGCATCATAATGCACAGTGACTTCTTGGGTGAGTTTTGATAGCCCTTTTTTTCCCTTATAGTCAGGTTTTAACGTATTGGCAAATATTCCGGCTCCTAAAAGCAGTATCAATATCAGAATGCCCAATATGGCAAGTACTCTTTTAATATTTTTCACAAACAGAATTATTAGAAACTTAAAGGTAATTGTTTTTAAAAATAACCAAAAACAAAAAGTTCCTATCGTCTATAATTCTTCAAACCTTTCTCCAACCAATGCTTATACGTATCCTTATCCACATATTGCATGGATGAATTAAGCACTTCCATTTGCGGTGAGAGAAGCACATAAAATGGCTGTGAAGCTGCATTAAAGTTAAGGGTTTGAAAAGTGCCCCACTTTTTTCCCACTGTATTGATGGTCTTTACCCTTCCAGAATTAAATTTATAATCAAATTGCTGGTTTTCAGGTAATTCTTTTCTGTCATCCACATAGAGTGAAATCAAAACATATTCTTCATTAATGATTTTGTATACATCTGGCTCACTCCATACATTCTCCTCCATCTTGCGGCAATTTACACAAGCCCAACCTGTAAAATCCAATAAAATGGGCTTACCTGCATTCTTAGCATGAGCAACCCCCTCATCAAAATCCTTATAACAATCAATCCCTAAAGGGCAATCACTTTTTTGCTCAAAAACACTGTAGAATTTAGGAGGTGGAAATCCACTTAATAATTTAAGGTCGTTTACTTTGAACAACCCCAAAATGAGGTACAACGAAAAAACAGCACTGACAATCCCTATAAATATTCTAGGTAATGATGGTCTCTGTTTTGGCGCATCATGGGAAAAACGAATCAACCCAAAAAGGTATAGGGTCAATAAAATGGAAATAACAATCCATATCCCCATAAAAATTTCCCATTTCAAAAATCCCCAATTACCAACCAAATCAGCATTGGATAAAAACTTAAGTGCCAATGCCAATTCCAAAAACCCTAACACCACTTTGACAGTCGTCATCCAACCACCGGATTTTGGTAAGGAATTTAACCATGCAGGAAAAAGAGCAAACAATGCAAACGGCAACGCCAAAGCAACTCCAAATCCAAGCATCCCGACCGATAAATTTGTAGCTACATCGCCTTCGGCTAATGCAGTACTGCCCAAAAGACCTCCTAAAATAGGCCCGGTACAAGAAAAAGAAACAATGGCCAAGGTAACTGCCATAAAGAAAATACCAATAACACCACCTACTTTGGAGGATGCATTATCCATTTTATTGGCCCATGAACTTGGTAATGTCAATTCATAGTATCCAAAAAAAGAAAAGGCAAAAAACACAAAAATCAAAAAGAAAAACACATTAAGCCATATGTTGGTTGCAATGGTATTTAGTATCTGTGAATCAACGGAATCAAACAAATGAAAAGGAAGACTCAATAAAAAATAAATGACCACTATAAAAAGACCGTACAAAATAGCATTTGCAATGCCTTTGGATTTAGTCTTGGATTGTTTGGTAAAAAAGGAAACAGTAAGGGGAATCATAGGAAACACACAGGGTGTCAAAAGAGCTATTAACCCTCCTAAAAAACCAAGCCCAAAAATGGTCCACAATCCTGAACTACCATTGGCCACATCCTCCACCCCTTCATTGAGACGTTCTTTATTCTTTAAATCCAGCTCCATTGAGGCACTTAACGTTTTGCTTAGGTCATCAACAACCTTATCCTCCAAAACAACTGTATTTCCTCCAAGGGATATAGTAAAATCGAATTCCTTATTAAAACAAACTTCTTTACATACTTGATACCATAGATTTACATCAATTAAATCAATATCAGGTTTTAAAAGTTTTATTTTCTGGGTAAAAACAGCAATGTCCGAGAAAAAAGTTTCATCCACTTCAAAAGCCTCACTATACTCAGTATGTGTCTCACTTTCCAATGTTTCACCAACCAACTCATAATCCTCACCTGCATTTACATAGGTAAACTCACTAGGTAGCGAACCTCCATCCGAGGTGTGTTGGGAATATACATGCCAATCCTTTAATATTATCCCTGTAAAGATCAACTCGTATTCGGTATCGGAAAGTTTGTTTACCGTATGGGACCAGGCCACTGGGTCATCCTCCTTTTGCGCATTCCCAAATGCAAATGCCAAAATAATGATGAATAGAGTTACTACATTTTTAATCACAATACCGAAAACTTTAAAATTGATTTGGTCTTATTACTTATTTTATAACGTTCATCCGCTCTTTTTCCTATAATCCAGACAATATTATTCTCCGAACACAGGATCCATTGCTTTTCTTTTTCAATAAGGCTCATCTTCTCGTCCTTAAAAAATTTAGAAACTTTTTTCTTTTGTCCTTTCATTCCTATAGGATAAAAATAGTCGCCTTTTTCCCATTTCCTTATCGTTAAAGGATATTTTAACGTTTCCTCATCAACATACAATGTAGTTCCTGATGTTTTTGTCATTGTCTTTACCTCAGAAATGGACATATGGAAAGGAACTTTCAAATCAATCCGATCACTATCAATTTGATACCTCTGATTGACTTCAGTATTCAAATTTTGCAGTAAAAGATACTCTCTATTCTTAAGCAATCTATGGGTTTTAGAAAATACCTCCTTACCACTTTCACCTACTAAGAGTCCAGCAACATCATCCCATTCCGTAAACCCATATTCTTTAAACAACCCATATAAGTAAGCATTCAACGGAACACATTTTTTAAGCTCAGCAATTTCAATCTTTACTATATCCCCTTCTTTTTTTAAAAGCTTCTCTTTTACTTGTTCTAAATAATCTTCAGCCAATATGGAAGATTGCTTCAAATAGTCTTGGGTCTTTATAAAATTGGCCAAAAAAGTAGGGTTTAGCTCTTTAAGTAATGGAACTATTTGATGCCGAATTTTATTCCTCACATACTTAATTTCCTTATTGGTGCTGTCCTCTCTCCATTTCAGTTTCTCTGAATTTGCATACTCTAAAATTTGCTCCCGTGAGAATCTTAACAAAGGTCTGGAAATGGTATCAGTTTTAGCAGGAATTCCGGTAAGACCATCAATACCTGTACCTCTAGAAAGATTAATTAAAAAAGTCTCTAAATTATCATCTGCATGATGGGCCGTTACCAATTTTTCAATCCCATTCTTCTCCATTACTTTCGCAAACCAATTGTATCGTAATTCTCTAGCTGCTACTTGTAGTGATACTTTATTTTTTGAAATATATTCCTTTGTATTAAAACTAGTTACAAAACATTCTTTTTTTAATTCAATAGCTAAACTTTCTACAAACTTTTCATCCCCATTGCTTTCTTTTCCCCTTAAATTAAAGTTGCAATGTGCCAAGGCATATTGCAAATTTAGTTTTGCGAAAAGATGTGCCAAAACCACACTATCCAATCCACCACTGCACGCCAATAAAAATACTGTGTTCTTTAGTTCTGGAAAATGATTCTTAATATGTAAATGGAATTCTTTTAGCACTGGACAAAAGTACTCAAAGTTGTTGCTGTAACCAATTCTTAACAGTCTCTAACATTTCATCCCTACAAAGGTCATAATGTAATTCGTGATACCCGCCTTCAAAAAGTTTTAACTCAGTTACACTGGCGTTATCATGAAAGTCGACCGTTCCTTTATAATCTATTATAGAATCAGCCGTACCATGAAGCAATAGGGTTTTTATCTTGAGTTGATTTGCTTGTTCTATGGCCCATTCCCCAGCATTGATTACTGGAAAAGTGTACATAGGACTCACTTTGTCATGTGTCAAAGGGTCGTTTATATACTTTTCTACTTCGTTCGAAATGCTTGAAATTCCTTTTGGGTCCAATCCAGAAGGCAATGTAATTGCTGGCCATATGGTCATCATAATTTTTCCCATAATCATTTTCCACTTTGGTGGCACCATAGCCAACCTTAGATATGGACTTGTAGCAATAACTCCCCTAATGTTCGGTGATTTTCTTAAGGCATAGTTTAAAACCAAATTCCCCCCCATACTGTGACCATAAAGAAATAACGGCTTGGTAGGGAATAAAGTTTCCGCCTTTATCAATACCCTGGTAATGATATTTAATAGGCCATCATAGCTTGGACAATGCCCTCTCTTACCTTCCGACTTTCCGTGGCCAATATTATCATAAAGCACTACCGCCAAGGAGCACTTTAAAAGCATGGGGACCACATGTTCTAAATAACGGCCAGAATGCCCTCCCATACCGTGGATTACTACAACAACACCTTTTACTTCTTCTGGTTGAGTGTGTTTTCCAAATATGGAGGCTCCATTATATTGGAAAGAAAATTCTTCAAGCTGCATTGGTTCAATAGTTTGGCAGCCTCAATTTAAGGAATTATTTTGAAGTATCAGCACCTTCCAAGACCTCTCTCATGGCCTTTGCCTTAATTAAACACTCTTCGTATTCTTTTTCCGGTATAGCTTTTGCCGTTATGGCCCCTCCAACGGAATAGGAAACATATTTATTTGTAGCATTGTATAATATACTGCGAATGACCACATTAAAGTCAAATTCATTATTAGGGGTAAAATAACCTACAGCTCCACTATACAAGCCACGTTTGGTTGCTTCCAGTTCTTCTATAATCTTCATTGCGGAGACTTTTGGTGCCCCTGTCATACTGCCCATGGGAAAGGTTTCCTTTATAATTTCCACTGGGTCTTTGGATTTTGAAACTTTGGCGACAACTGTAGAAATCATTTGATGTACTTGTTCAAAAGTATATACCTTGCATAGCTCCTTCACCTTTACACTTCCTTTTTTAGCACTTTTAGAAAGGTCATTGCGCACCAAATCCACGATCATGATATTCTCTGCTCTTTCTTTTGTATCATTTTCAAGGCTTTTGATCAATAAAGCATCTTCCTCTTTGTTGGGGGAACGTTTGGCCGTTCCTTTTATGGGTTGCGAAACCACATTGTTCTTTCTCCTTTTTATATATCTTTCTGGCGAAGCAGACAACAAATACTTATCCCAAATTTTTAAATAGGTTGCAAAGGGGGCTCTTGAAATTTCATTAAGTCTATTATATATTTTAAGAGGGTCTATAACAGTATCTTGTGCATAGAACTCCTGACAAAAATTAGCTTCATATATATCTCCAATTTGAATATGATTCAGCATTTTCTCTACCCTTTTAAAATATTCATCCTTAAAAATTCTAAGCTTTATTTTTACAGGATGCGTTTCAATTATTGGATGTGGTTTTTCAAAAAATCCTTTGGAGATTAAATTAAAATCATCTTCAATTTCATCATTAACCATCTTTAAATAAAGGAAATCCACTTTATTCCCTTTTATTCTGATTATTTTTTTAGGTTGAAAAAAGCAGAGTTCCGGAAACTCCAAACCATCAAAATTACTAGAAGAAAGTACTTCAACATCATTTTTTAAATCGTAGGATAAATACCCAAAAATCCAGTCCTTGGCACCATTCTGGTACTCCTTTAAATCATTGAAGGCATCTTGGGAGTCGGTCACCAAACTTGTTAGGGCATCCACTGCCAACAGTCCATCAAAAGAACTGTATTTATCATTGTGCCCATTGCTATCCAGCCATACAACTTCATCAAACTGTTGGGCCCATTGGAGTAAAGCATGCTTAAAACTAGTACTTTGGGGGACAGTAAAAGAAACCTTTTTGCGCAAGTTCTTTGTTTTTAGATGGAACTTAAAAAGTCATTCAAGGCATCCTTGTAGGCATCGGACAATTCAGAATCGGTAATTCCCTTTTCTTCGTTAAAATTAGTGTTGAAAGAAGGCAATGAAAAAGAAGAAACAATCTCACCTCCAAATCTTGGAAAAGAAGAAGATATAACACCCAAGGAACTTTTGGCCCCTCCTTTTCCAGGAGAAGTGGACATCAACAATATTTTTTTTCCTTCTAAAAATTTTCGCTCTACTCGTGATAACCAATCCAACAGATTCTTAAAATAAGCAGACGGATTTCCATTGTGTTCATTTACAGATACAACCAGTGCATGAGCAGACTTAATATCATTTTTAAGTTCAATCAATGAGTTGGAATAGCCATTTTCTCTTTCGTAATCTTCACTATACATGGGAAACGGAAAGTTTGCCAAATTAAGAAGTTGTATATCATGCCCATCTATTTGGGATATAGTATGTTGTACTAATTTAAAATTAATAGAGGTAGAAGAATTGCTTCCAGCAAATGCCAATATCTTTGCCATAGTTTTGTGTTTAGATGGACTAAAATACCCAAATAACGTCAATTTGTGAGGAATTTGCATAATTTTACGCCGCTAAAAACCCGAAGTCACTGACTTATAAGCACATTGAGGATATTCCATAGTAAATGAAGCAAAGAACCGGTCGTTTATATTTTATTGATGCCATGCGTGCATGGGCCATTCTAATGATGCTGCAAGGGCATTTTGTAGATGGTCTTTTGGATAACTCTTTTAGGGATGATGCCAATTGGGCGTATGCTACATGGAAATATTTTAGAGGGATTACCGCTCCTGTATTTTTTACAGTATCAGGCTTTATTTTCACATTTTTGTTGACCAGAACGGACCGCATAGGCAAGAACAATCCTAGGGTTAAAAAAGGGTTAAAACGGGGTGTACAATTACTGCTAATAGGGTATCTACTTCGTACTAATTTTGGAGGGCTGTTCAAAGGGCACATTTATGGTGGGTTTTATCTAGTGGATGTATTGCATTGTATTGGGCTGTCATTAATTGGCATCATCATTATTTATCTGGTAAGCTATAGGAGTATCAAATATATTTTCCCATCGCTATTGCTTGTCATCAGTTTATTGCTTTTTCTGTTAGAACCCCAATACAAGGCTCTATCTTACTCCTTTCTTCCTGAAGCTTTGGCCAATTATTTTACGAGGGCCAACGGCTCGGTCTTTACTGTAATTCCTTGGTTTGGCTATGCCGCTATTGGCGGATTCCTATCTACTCTTTTTAACCGTTTTAAGGATGCTAAGCATTTATATATTTACACCATTTCTATAGCTTCTATTGCAGGGTTATGGCTCATTTATAAGTCATCCGCTTTTTTTGTTAACATGGAAAGATGGACCGGCTTGGAGCTCTTCAAAGGCGTCTATTCCAATAACTACTTGTTCATAAGGTTAGGTGATGTTTTACTTGTTTTTGCGGTATTTATGCTGCTTAGAAGGTTAATGGAGAACAAAACATTGTTAAAAATAGGACAGAGCACCCTTTCCATCTATGTGGTTCATTTTATAATTCTATACGGTAGTTTTACAGGAATGGGGCTGTACCGTTATTTTAATCATTCCCTCGCACCCCAAGTAGTAATTCCCTGTGCCATTCTATTTATGTTTATTTGCACATTTATTGCCCTCCAGTACGAAAAGTATAAAGAAACAATAAAGGGTTTACTATTAACACTACGTAAATATTTTTGGGAGCACCTAAAGGCCTGGTACAGAATGGGAATACAATTGCTTAAACGAAGATAAAAACTTACGCTATTTTTTTGTAGATTTCATCTAGTTAAATAGTCCAACATACAGAGATGAAAAATCTAGACGACAATACCTTAGATTGGAATGATTTCATGAAAGTTGAAATAAGGGCAGGTACCGTTATTGATGCAGAAATTTTCAAGGAAGCAAAAAATCCAGCCTACAAACTCATGGTAGATTTTGGGGAACATGGATTACGAAAAACCTCAGCTCAAATAACCAAACTGTATGCTGATTCCAAAACCTTAATTGGGAGTCAAGTTATAGCGGTAATTAATTTTCCTCCTAAACAGATTGCCAATATTATGAGTGAGTGTCTTGTTTTGGGTTGTGTTGGTGAAAATAAAGAGGTTACTTTAATTCAACCTGAAAGAAAAGTTGAAAATGGCACTAGAGTAGGTTGATTTTTAATTTGAGTTGCTCTAAAAGTTTTAAAATCTGGTCCTTTATGTATAAAAGGTGAATTTGATATAAATTAAAAACAAAAGATTATGAAACCAAAGTTTTGGACAAGTGAAAAAGTACTCAGCCTATCAGCCCTGTTGGTTAGTTTATTGACTTTGGCGGTTTTCATATACCAAACACAACTAATTAGAAAACAGCAATATATGTCGGTCTACCCTCATTTAAATTTTGCAAACATTGGGGGGCATACCTTGGAATACACCTATGTATTAAAAAATGATGGTGTTGGACCCGCATTTATACGGTCGGTAAAGGTCAATGGCCCCAATGGAAAGTCTTACAAAGATGTAATTAACTACGTAGAAGAAAATTTAGCTAAAAATGATTCCGTCTTGTTCTACTACGCAAATCTTTCAGAAGGACGTTTGGTTTCTGCAGAGGAAGAAATTCCTATAATAACACTTATGAATAAGGAAAAAACCCGGGAATTGAACTTATCGGACAATACATTGGAAAAATCAAACAAGTTGTATGACATCTTAAATAATGATAGTCTTAAAATTGAGATTGAATACGAATCCATCTATGGAGAAAAATGGGTTCTAAAAAATGGAGGAAGCGGGCCTGTAAAAAAGTAGCTCCCTTTTACACCCTAAGACATTCTATTTTTAATTAAATTTGAGTAAAACCAATTAATCAAGATATTATGAAAAAAATTATCGTGGCACTATTTGTTGCCACTTGCTTTGTTCAAGTTAATGCCCAAGAAGTGGGTATTATCATGGGCACGGCCAGAGAACTAATGAGAGATGATGTTGAGGATGGACTCATTAAGCTAAAGGAAATGGGCGTAAAGTATATTGAGGGTGCAGGAACCAGAAGTATGCCAAGAGAACAGTACAAAGCGTTGTTGGACAAACATGGTTTTGATGTAGTTGCCGGTGGAACTGGGTTTGAAATGTTGCAGCACCGAGATAGTGTGGCCAAGGTCATAGAAAATTTAAAATTCTTTGGCGCAGAGTATGCCACCTGTTATTGGATTCCCCATGATGGAAACAATTTCACCTTTGAGGACATGAAAAAAGGGGTCGAGGTCTTTAATAAGGCTGGAAAACAATTTGCTGAAGCGGGCATATCCTTTTTGTACCATGCACATGGATATGAATTTAGACCCTATGATGGACCGGGCACCATGTACGACTATATGATGGAGAATACAGACCCAAGGTATGTAAACATAGAAATGGATGTGTTTTGGATGAGAAACCCTGGGCAGGACCCAGCCGCACTTTTAAGAAAGTATGCAGGCAGGTACCCAATTACACATTTAAAGGATAGACTAATAGGAACAGAAGACAATTTAAATGGTAGACAGGACAAGGAGAAAAATGTGGTGTTGGGTTCTGGAGATGTAAACATTGCCGCGGTAATGAAGGCTGCCCGAGAAACAGGGGTAAAATATCACTTTATTGAGGATGAATCCTCTAGGGCTGCCATACAATTACCCATGCATTTGGCCTATTTAAAATCATTGGATTATGATGTTAAAGCTGTGGATGCCACTGTTGTAAAACTACACAAAGCTATGGTGGAAGCCGATTCTCTTAACCTGTACAACCTTACATCAAAGGAGCTTACTTATGGCCATTCCAGTGGCGCCATAGAAGACCAAGATGCCTATGTATATGCCTTGGTAAGTGGTGGGTCCGATTTTGCGAAAATTGAATTTGCAGACCAAGACATTACCGTAAAAGGCAATGTTGCTTGGGTACGTGGAGTTATGCAGGCAGATTTGGTGAATGCAGGGGTCACAAGTCCCATTACACTAAAAATGTTGTATGTGTTTACCAAAGAAAGTGGGTACTGGAAACTGTTGGCAAGACAGGCCGTACGATAAATATAGTATTCTGAAATATTGAAAAGCACCGTGATTTTAACTCTTGGATAAAGGGATGAAAAAGGCGATTGGCTAAAGAATCTAAAAAAAGTAAGAACTCCAAAAGAAGGTTTTCTTGTGGAAATCAAGTAAAATTCTATCAATTAAGATTTAAAGACAAAAGCGGTCCAGAAATATCTGGACCACTTTTACTTTTTTATCATTCTAAAAAATAGTACCCTAAAAACGTTCTTAAGAGAACATTTTAAATATGCATAGCTCTATCCGCTGTAGCGGCCATTGCTGCTTCTTTTACAGCTTCCGCGTATGTTGGGTGTGCATGGCTCATTCTGGCAATATCCTCTGCAGATGCCCTAAATTCCATCGCAGTTACCGCCTCGGCTATTAAATCGGCCACACGAGCACCAACCATATGTATTCCCAATACTTCATCAGTAGCTGAATCCGCTAAGATTTTTACAAATCCATCTATATCCATACTGGCTCTAGCTCTACCCAAAGCACGCATTGGAAACTGTCCCACCTTATAAGAAACCCCAGCTTCTTTTAGCTCTTCTTCAGTTTTGCCAACAGCTGCAACTTCAGGCCAGGTGTAAACCACTCCAGGAATCAAATTATAATCAATATGTGGTTTTTGCCCTGCCAAGATTTCAGCAACCAAGGTTCCTTCTTCTTCTGCTTTATGGGCGAGCATTGCTCCTTTTACCACATCTCCAATTGCATAGATGTTAGAAACATTGGTCTGTAAATGTCCGTTAACCTCTACTCTACCCCTATCATCCAATTTTACACCTGCAGCATCTGCATTTAATCCATCTGTATAAGGTTTTCTCCCTACAGAAACCAAGCAATAATCGCCTGTAAAAACTACTTCTTCTCCTTTTTTGTTATCGGCTTTTACAATAACCTCATCCCCTTTTCTCTCTACAGACTTTACTTTGTGCGAAAGGTTAAACTTCATTTTACCTTTTTTAAGGACTTTCATTAATTCTTTGGAAAGTGCCCCGTCCATTCCAGGGATAATACGGTCCATATATTCCACAACAGTTACCTCTGCTCCCAATCGTTTGTATACCTGACCCAATTCCAGACCAATAACGCCACCCCCAATCACAATCATGTGTTTTGGAATTTCTTTAAGCTCTAAAGCCTCTGTGGAAGTAATGATTCGTTCCTTATCTATTTTGATAAACGGTAAAGAAGAAGGCTTGGAACCGGTAGCAATAATTATATTCTTGGCTTCAATCGTTTCTACCTTACCATCATTTTTGGTTATGTTTACGTGAGTGGTATCTTTAAAACTGCCCAAACCCTCAAAAACATCAATCTTGTTTTTATCCATTAAAAACTGAATGCCTTTTGTAGTTTGGTCTACCACACCTTGTTTACGGGCCACCATTTGCTTTAAATTCACTTTTATCTCACCTGGAATATCAATACCATGCTCCTCAAAATGCTTTATAGCATCCTCATAATGGTGAGAGGAGTCCAACATGGCCTTGGAAGGAATACAACCCACATTTAAGCATGTACCACCCAAAGTGGAATATTTTTCAATAATTGCAGTTTTCATTCCTAATTGTGCGCAACGTATTGCTGCAACGTACCCTCCTGGGCCAGAGCCAATAATGGCCACATCATATTGAGTCATATTGTAAATTTAATGAACTATAGTAGTACAAAAGTACAAATGTTTTTGTTTAGAAGGCAATGAAGATTCTAATGAATTACAAGGCCATGCATGGTATTATCCATAAATCTTTATCATAGTTTCCTTGGCGCCAAGAGACTCTAAGTATTCTTTGACCTCCAAGGCGTCATCACCTCCTTTTTCCGCATGGTGCAATAAAGTAAAACCATGGGGACCAATGGCATGTACTGTTTGTGGAAAAGCCGTAAGCATGGGTTTTACTATTTCTATTTTACCAAAAAGACAAGCGGTAAAGATATTTGCCTGTGCTCCATTATTCAAAAGATGTTGCGCCAGTTCCTTATATCCAACATGACTGGCCGCTCCCAAACCAGTTTCAAAATCACCCCGTTTCCAGTCATGTGCGGCATTGATTAAATTAGGGAACTCTTCTAACATAGCACTTACTTTATCCAAATTCTTATGGGATTGAGTAACAAATTCCTGAACTATTTTTTTATCAAAGGACTCTCCTTCTTGATCAGTGAAAGACACTAAGGGAAGCGCAGCCAAAACCATACCCGTTCCAACGGATGTTTTTATAAACTGATTTCTATTCATTGTGGAAGTTTTACTAACCAATATAACGATTAATACAATCACCACCACCTGTTTAACAAGACTTTAGATGTATTGGCTACAAGGAAATTGCTGTGGTATTCTTTACTTCATTAATTACAAAGGAGCTCTGTGTACTGCCTATGTTGGCAATTGCCGTAAGCTTGGTAACCATAAAATCTCTATAGGCTTCCATATCACTTACATTAATTTTTAAAATATAATCATAATCACCACTAATATGGAAACATTCTGTTACCTCTTCAAGTTGTTGAACCTGTCTTTCAAATTGAAGTACAAACTCCTTAATATGTTGCACCAGTTTAACATGGCATAAGACCAAAAATGATTTGTTAACCGCCTTCTTATTAACCAATGCTACATATTTATCTATCACATTATTCTTTTCCAAACGCTTAATACGTTCATAAACAGCGGTGGTAGAAAGCCCTAACCTATGTGCATATTCTTTGGTTGTCTTTTTGCTATCAGCCTGTAAAAGACCCAACAGTTTCAAATCCAGTTCATCTAGCTTTAACATGATTTATTTTCGGTTTATTATAACAACAAACGATTTGTTAACGATAATATTCTACAATATAAATTAAATATAGTTTTATTTTCTATAAAATGTATTTTTTATTGATTTTAAAACCAATTAAACATATTTTTATAAAAAAAAACAACCATGAAACATAACTCATCCGACAATATTCAAGATTTACAATATTTTGGTGAATTTGGAGGTGTAAACCCTTCAATATCAGATTCATCTACATATACGTTTATATCAGCCAAAACCATGTTTGATACCTTTGAGGGCAATACTGAAGGATGTTATCTATATAGTAGGCATTCCTCACCATCGAACTTATACCTAGGGGAAGCTTTAGCGGCATTGGAAGGAACGGAAACTGCCAATGTATATGCAAGTGGCATGGGAGCCATTACCTCTGTAATTTTACAACTTTGTGATACTGGGGATGAACTGGTAAGTAGTCGCACCATCTATGGGGGCACTTATGCTTTTATGAAGAATTTTCTAAAGAAATTTAATATTGGAACTTCATTTGTGGATATCACGAATATAAAACTTGTAGAGAAGGCCATTACTTCAAAAACTAAAATGATATACTGTGAAGCAGTAAGCAACCCGCTTTTGGAGGTTGCAGATATTAAAGCTTTGTCAAAGCTGGCGAAAAAACATAATATTCCTCTAGTAGTGGACAACACATTTTCTCCATTATCCATAGCAGCTGGAAAACTTGGGGCCGACATTGTTATCCATAGTCTTACCAAATTTATAAATGGCACTAGCGACTGTGTTGCTGGAGTGGTTTGCGGTACGGCCGATTTTTGTTTGCGGTTAAAAAACGTGAACAGTGGTGCAGGAATGCTATTAGGCAGTACCTTGGACAGTCTACGAGCTGCTTCCATTCTTAAAAATCTCCGTACCCTGCACATAAGAATGAAAAAACATAGTGAGAATGCTCTTTATCTAGCACAAAATTTCGAAAAAGATGGATTAAAAGTGGTGTATCCCGGATTGAAATCACATGCAGGACATACTACTTTTAAAACCCAAATGTGCAGTGAATATGGCTATGGTGGACTTTTAACTATAGATGTGGGATCTTTGGAGAAAGCCAATAAGTTTATGGAACTCATGCAAGAAAAGAATTTAGGTTACTTAGCGGTAAGTTTAGGATTTTACAAAACATTGTTCAGTGCTCCAGGCACTTCCACCTCTTCGGAAATACCGTTGGAAGAACAAAAGGAAATGGGGTTGTCCGATGGATTAATCCGCTTTTCAATTGGTTTGGACAATGATATACACCGAACCTATGAAATGATGAAAAACTGTATGGAAAAATTGGGGATTCTCCATAAAAAGACAATGTCCATATAATCTGTTTGCAGAACAAAAGGCAAAATCGTAATATTACGAACAAACCAAGTAAATATATATGCAAAGTCAGAATATCAACCCAACAGAACCTCAAAACGAAAATGTTGTAGAAAATAAAGAACTTAATATTTGGGAAGCCTTGATTCCTGTTATTGCCTTGGTGGGCATGCTTTTTTACAATGTCTATTTTGCGTTTGGTGACGATGCTTTGAGCGGCAGCAACCAGTTTATTCTACTTTTGGGTGCCGCAGTAGCTGCCATTGTTGGTTTCTTTAATAAAGTATCCTATAAACAGATGTTGGAAGAAGTGGCAGAAAATGTAAAATCGACCACAGGTGCTCTTCTTATTTTACTATTTGTTGGATCTCTGGCGGGAACTTGGCTTATTAGCGGCATTATCCCTTCCATGATCTATTATGGTTTAAAAATCTTGAATCCTTCTATATTTCTTCCGGCTTGCGTTGTAATATGCGCCATTATTTCCATTGCCACAGGAAGTAGTTGGACCACTTCTGCTACTGTTGGTATTGCATTGATAGGTATTGGTAATGCGTTGGGCATCAACCCTGGAATGACGGCGGGTGCCGTGATTTCTGGAGCCTATTTTGGAGATAAAATGTCTCCCCTTAGCGACACCACCAATTTAGCACCTGCGATGGCGGGTGGGGAACTGTTTAGCCATATAAAGTACATGACCTATACCACGGTTCCAACTATAGCGGTCACACTTATCATATTTATAGGTATTAGCCTTTCTTTGGATGTTAGTGGTAGTACAGATACAAGCAGTATGCTTAATGCCATTAAAGCTTCTTTTAATATTAGCCCTTGGTTGTTTTTGGTTCCTGTTGTTGTTGTCCTTATGATTATTAAGAAGACCCCGCCCCTAGTAGCTTTAATGGTCGGTACTTTGTTGGGGGGCATATTTGCATTGATCTTTCAACCAGAAATTGTTGCCAATATTACAGGAAGTTCCAAATTGGATTTTTTATCTGGCTACAAAGGCATTATGACAGCAATGACAGTGGATACATCTGTGGAAACAACAAATACAGTTTTAAATGATTTGTTCTCGTCTGGAGGTATGAGTGGTATGCTTGGAACCATTTGGCTAATTGTTTGCGCAATGGTCTTTGGTGGCGTTATGGATGCTATTGGGGCATTATCAAGAATTAGTGGAGCCATTCTTAATCTTTTTGATTCCATTTTTGGCCTATTTTTAAGCACCGTAATAAGTTGTGTTGGTTTAAACGCTATTGCGTCCGACCAGTATTTAGCAATTGTAATTCCCGGTAGAATGTATGCCAAGGCATTTAAGGACAAGGGGTTGGCTCCAGAAAATTTAAGCCGAACTTTAGAAGATTCTGGTACAGTAACTTCCGTTTTGATTCCATATAATACATGTGGTGCGTATCAATCTGGGGTTTTGGGCGTTGATACCCTGTCCTACGCGGGCTATGCATTCTTTAATTGGATGAGTCCAATAACAACGCTTATTTTTGCTGGCTTCAGAATAAAAATAAAACAACTGGCGTCATCTAAATAATAAGAGAGAACTACTCTATTCAATATTTTGTTTCATTTATATTCTTTAATTTCGCAGAGAATTAAAACACTATGCAATGGCAATCGTAACCTTAAAAGGAAATAAATTAAATACTATAGGCTCATTACCCACAATTGGTAGTTCTGCACCTCATTTCAGTCTAACCAAGAATGACCTATCTCAGGATAGTTTAGATAACTACAAAGGAAAAAAAGTAGTTCTTAATATTTTCCCGAGTATAGATACGGGTACATGTGCGCAATCGGTTAGACAGTTTAACCAAGAAGCTGCAGAATTGGATAATACTGTAGTTTTATGTATCTCCAAAGACCTTCCATTTGCCCAGGCCCGTTTTTGTGGAGCGGAAGGAATTAGCAATGTTGTAATGCTTTCGGACTTTAGGGATGGTTCTTTTGGCAAAGATTACCAAGTGGAATTTACGGATGGGCCTCTATCAAGCCTACTTTCTAGATCTATAGTGGTTATTGATGAAAACGGCACTGTTTCCTATACAGAACAAGTTCCTGAAACAGTAGACGAACCTAATTACAAAGCTGCCCTAGAAGCATTGATGGATGCCTAAAGAAAATTTTTTTGCAAATAGAATCCGTAGTGTTGGCTATGCCTTAAAGGGGGCTGTTTTACTTATAAAAACCGAGGCAAGTATTAAGGTTCAGGTATTTATTGCCATTTTAGTCACTGCAGCAGGATTCTATTTTGAAATTTCAAGCATAGAATGGATAGTGCAATTATTGGCAATTGGGGTGGTAATGGGAGTAGAAGGCGCCAACACGGCGATTGAAAAAATGGCAGATTATATTCAGCCCAAATATGACGAAAAAATTGGGTTCATCAAAGATGTCTCAGCTGGGGCAGTAATGTTGGTTTCCATTGTGGCTTCTATAATAGGGCTCATAATTTACATTCCAAAAATATTTTAAAAGCACATAACCAAAGCTTAGATTGTAAATTTGTAATTTAGTCCCAAACAATTAACACTTAATGGCAAAGAAAAGAACAAAGTCAAAGCCAAAATCCAAACCCACTAAAAAAGGCTTTTCTTTTAAACTGTCCAAGCAAAACAAGATTATCCTAGGAAGCCTTCTTATTCTTCTTAGCATTGCTATGTTCTTTTCCTTTGTTTCCTTCTACTTTACTTGGCAAGATGACCAAAGTTTATTGTCAGAATTTGCCAATAGGAACCAAGAAGCCAAAAATCTATTAAATAAATTCGGGGCCAGCGTTGGACATTTTTTTATGTACCAAGGTTTTGGGCTTTCCTCTTTCATATTTCCCTTTTTAGTCTGTATAACAGGGCTTTACATGTTTTTAGGGTTAGACAAAAAGGGGTTGCTGAGCAAATGGATTTGGGGGATTGTATTTGTAATTTGGATATCCATAGCTTTAGGTTTCTTTGCAATTACCAGACCTCTTATGGGAGGTCTAATTGGTTATGAAATGAATGATTTTTTACAGGATTACACTGGAAGAATAGGTGTCCTTCTACTTCTTATGTTTGGGTTGATGATCATTTTGGTTCGCTTGTTCAAATTTACGCCCGATGGAATTGTTAATTATTTCAAGGAACAGAGAAAAACGGTAGTATCGGAATTTAATACGGATGAACCTGATGAAGAAAATGGTGTTGTATTTAAAAAAGAAGACTCGACCCCGGTAATTCTTGACACCTACACACACAAAGAGAATATTCCCAAACTCAAAAAAGAACCAAAAGATGACTTTGAAATAAAAGTTATCGAAGAAGAGGTGATTGAAGAGGAAAAGCTAGAAATGAAGGTGGAAAAAGTCACTACAGAAAAAGAGGAGACAAAAAACATTGCAGATAAATTGGTTGCCGATTATGGCGAATTTGACCCTACTTTGGAATTGGGCAATTATAAATTCCCAACATTGGATTTATTGGAACAACATGGTGCCGGTACAGGCATTACCATTGACCAAGATGAACTAGAAGAGAATAAGAATAAGATTGTTGACACGCTTAAGAATTATAAAATAGGAATCGCCCAAATTAAGGCAACCATAGGGCCAACCGTGACCTTGTATGAAATTGTTCCAGAAGCCGGGGTGCGTATTTCCAAAATTAAAAATCTTGAAGATGATATTGCCCTTTCCCTAGCGGCATTGGGTATTAGGATAATTGCCCCAATCCCAGGTAAAGGAACCATAGGTATAGAAGTTCCGAACAAAAAACCATCTACCGTATCAATGCGGTCGGTCATCGCTTCTAAAAAGTTTCAAAATTCAACAATGGAATTGCCCATTGCATTTGGAAAAACAATTAGCAATGAAACCTTTGTGGTAGACTTGGCAAAGATGCCTCACTTGCTTATGGCCGGTGCAACCGGACAGGGTAAATCGGTTGGGCTCAATGCTGTATTAACATCCCTACTGTATAAAAAACATCCCGCAGAAGTTAAGTTTATTTTGGTAGATCCCAAAAAAGTGGAATTAACTCTCTACAACAAAATAGAGCGTCATTTTTTGGCCAAGTTACCAGATTCAGAAGAGGCCATTATAACCGACAATACCAAAGTAATACACACCCTCAATTCACTTTGTATTGAAATGGATAATAGGTACGAATTGTTGAAATTAGCTATGGTTCGAAACCTAAAAGAATATAATACCAAGTTCAGGGCACGGAAGTTAAACCCAAATGATGGGCACAAGTTTTTGCCCTACATTGTTTTGGTCATTGATGAGTTCGCAGATTTAATTATGACTGCTGGTAAAGAAGTGGAAACTCCTGTTGCCAGACTGGCACAATTGGCACGTGCCATTGGAATTCATTTGATAATAGCGACCCAAAGACCATCCGTTAACGTAATTACTGGCCTAATAAAGGCAAATTTTCCGGCCAGAATTGCTTTTAGGGTAACATCAAAGATAGATTCCAGAACCATTTTGGACTCTCAAGGAGCCGACCAATTAATTGGTCGTGGAGATATGCTTTTTACACAAGGAAATGACATAACTCGAATACAGTGTGCTTTTGTGGACACCCCAGAAGTGGACAAAATAACTGCTTATATTGGCGCCCAACGTGCCTACGCAGATGCACATTTATTACCAGAGTATGTAGGTGAAGATTCTGGCACAAGTCTTGATAATAATATATCAGACAGGGATGCCATGTTTAGGGAAGCGGCTGAAGTTATTGTAATAGCACAGCAAGGCTCTGCTTCTTTAATACAGAGAAAGCTAAAATTGGGTTACAACAGAGCAGGTAGAATTATTGACCAATTGGAAGCTGCTGGAATAGTAGGCCCTTTTGAAGGCAGTAAAGCCCGGCAAGTATTAGTTCCAGACATGTATGCCTTAGATCAATTACTGAACAATGAAATAAATTAAAAAATAGATGAAACAATTATTTCTTTTTACAACACTTTTAATCACCTCTATATCTATAAATGCTCAAAACTCCTCAAAAGCAAAAGCCTTGTTGGATGAGGTATACAACAAAGTAAAGAGCTACGATAATATTTATATTAATTTTAAGCATAGCCTTAATAATGAGGAAGCCAATATAAACCATGAAACCAGAGGTGATGTCACAATGGAGGGAGACAAATATCTTTTTAATTATATGGGCTCACTACAGATGTACGATGGCAATAAAGTTTACACTGTTGTTCCAGAAAACGAAGAAGTTACCATTGAGAATAAATCAGAAGATGACAACACAATAACTCCTTCAAAAATGCTCACTTTTTACAAGCAAGGGCATACCTATGCATGGGATATTCTTCAAAATGTTCAAGGAAGGAAAATTCAATTTGTAAAATTAACGCCGATTGATACCAATTCAGAAATAAAGTCTATTTTATTGGGCATTGATGTTGAAACAAAACATATTCACAAACTTATAGAGACTGGTAGTAATGGCACCAAAACAACCATTACTGTTAATTCTTTTAAAACTGACCAAGCATTGTCAAAAACCTTGTTTACTTTTGATGAGAATAAGTATAAAGATGAAGGGTACTACATCATAAGAAGTTAGCCATTGCGAATTCTAGACCGATATATACTACATAGGTTCCTATTTAATTTTTTCAGTTCGTTTGTTATATTGATGTTTATCTTCATATTTCAAACGATTTGGCTTTTTATTGACGACTTGGCCGGAAAAGGTTTGGACATTGTTATTATTGGTAAGTTCATATTTTATTTAATGCCCAACCTAACAGAAAAGGTTTTACCACTTACTGTTCTTCTCTCCTCCATATTGACGTTTGGGACTTTTGCCGAAAACTACGAGTTTGCGGCAATGAAGGCATCAGGAATTTCCTTGCAGAGGGCCATGTTAAGCCTAATTGTTTTCGTAGTCTTTTTAGGTGGTGTTACTTTCTTTTTTGCAAATAGCGTTATTCCAGCATCGGAACAAAAGATATACAACCTAAGAAAGAATATTGCTAAAGTAAAACCGGCAGTTGCCATTGCGGAAGGGGTTTTTAGTGATTTTGAAGGTACCGGGGAAGGAACAAATATTAAGGTCAGCCGAAAATATGGGGACAATGACCGTTTCTTGGAAGACGTCATTATTCATAAAAAAAATAAGGTCAACGTTAATAATACGGTTATTAAAGCAAAAACAGGAGAATTGGCAAGTAGTGAGGATTCAGATATTCTTCAACTTATTCTAAAGGATGGACATTATTATGAAGAAGTAAAATCTGATGGAAAAAGTAAAAGCAATGATGCGCTTTATCCCTTTGCCAAATCCAACTTTGAAACGTATACTATAAATATTGATTTGTCCGATTTTAACAATGTGGATTTGGAGGAAGAGGGAAATGTGAGCACGGACAAAATGAAAAACATCTCTCGTTTATCGAAAGATATAGATTCCATAAAAAAGGACAACCACAAAACCATTACGGCTTTTTCCAAAAACATTACCAACAGAATGGGAGCTTTTATTCCCAATACTCCAGACTCACTAAAGAAAAAGAAAGTTTCTACAGTAGATAGCCTTAAAAAAGCTAACGCCAAGTCATTTAGCGAGAACAATAAAAAATCTGTGGATTCCCTTCAAGACATCATAGGGTTGGTTAAAGAGTGGCAGCAAGAACAATTATTGACTCAGGCCAAAAATTCTACTACCAACATTCTAAACTCCATATCCGGAAGAAAAGAAGATATCGATAGGCGTTATAAAATTTATAACCTCCACATTTTATCCCTTCACAAAAAGTATGCATTGGCCTTCTCATGTATTATTCTCTTTTTTGTGGGTGCCCCCTTAGGTGCTATTATTAGAAAAGGAGGCTTGGGATTACCCATGGTCATTGCCATTATTTTGTTCCTGACCTATTACTTCATTGGCGTTTTTGCTGGAAATTATGCAAAGGAAGGAGCTATACACCCAATGTTGGGCGCATGGGTTTCTACATTAATAATGTTACCTTTGGGTGTTATTTTAACCAAAAGGGCGACGGCAGATAGAGGACTTACAAGTTTTGGCAGTATTATAGATTCTATTAAAAATCTGTTCAAAAAGAAAGAAAAAGAAGAAGCTACGATATGAGTGTGACAATGGAAAAAAATATTCAGCTCAATACAATAGAAGAAGCCATCTCTGATATTAGAAATGGCAAGGTCATAATTGTAGTTGATGATGAAAATAGGGAGAATGAGGGGGATTTTGTAGCGGCTGCCGAATTGGCAACTCCTGAGATGGTGAATTTTATGGCCTCTCATGGAAAAGGGTTAATATGTGCTCCCCTTACTGAAAGTAGATGTACATCCTTGGGGCTCCATATGATGGTAAGTCATAATACGGATGCCTTGGAGACCGCTTTTACGGTTTCTGTTGATCTTAGGGGAAATGGTGTCACAACAGGAATATCAGCTTCGGATAGGGCAAAAACAATAGTCGCCTTGACTGATTCCAAAACTAAATCACATGATTTAGCTAGACCAGGGCATATTTTTCCATTAGTGGCAAAAGAAGGGGGTGTTTTGCGCAGAACGGGCCATACTGAAGCTGCCATTGACTTTGCCCGTTTGGCTGGATTAAAACCGGCTGGTGTCATAGTCGAGATTATGAACGAAGATGGCTCTATGGCCAGATTGCCGCAATTAGTAGAAGTTGCCAAAAAATTTGATTTAAAAATAGTTTCCATAGAATCATTGGTTGCCTATAGAATGGAACACGATAGCCTTATCGAAAAAGCCAATGATTTCAATATTAAGACCCGTTTTGGAGAATTTAGGCTGCGAGCTTACAAACAAACTACCAACAATCATGTGCATATTGCATTGACAAAAGGCAACTGGGGAAAAGATGAAAAAGTGCTTACAAGAATAAATTCCACCTTAATTAACAATGACATACTGGGCACATTGACCAACAACCCTGATCAAAAGCTGGAAGATATGTTCAATGCCATTAACAAAGAAGAGAAAGGTGCTTTTGTGTTTATAAACCAAGATTCCCAGTCATTAGATTTATTGAACCGTTTGTCCCAACTAAAAGAACTACAAAGCAACAATGAATTAAAAGCTCCAAAAATAGAAATGGATACCAAGGATTTTGGTATTGGAGCTCAGATTTTACATGACCTCAACATCAACAAAATGAGATTATTGACCAACTCTGCACAAACTAAACGTGTAGGTATGGTTGGTTATGGTTTGGAGATTGTAGAATACGTTCCTTACTAACAAACTAAATTATATTCTTTAATACAATGGCCATTTTCATGGCCCGCTCCTTTACTTCTTCTTTGGTCCATCCCAATTTTATCAAGCAAGAAATATTTCTGCCCACCCAATGGTCAGACAGTGAGAAATCAGATTTAGTGTAATCAGGCAATTGTTCGTATACTTCTTTCGGTAATTTACCCAGAGAGGTTAGATTGGTTAAATGTGACCATTTTTTGTAATAGTGCCAATTATTATCATACCAATAGAAACAAGCATCCAAACCAGCATGGGCCAATTCTACTGACGCCTTTTTTGCCAATTCTTCCGTAGGCATAAAGAAACTTAAAAAGGAATAATTTTCAACCCCTCCTTCTGGAACTGCCCTGAAACTAATTCCATGAATACTACTTAAAGCATTTTTTAAAATAGTATAATGTTTTTCTTGAATTTTTAAAAACTCGTCCAATCGTCCGATTTGTGCAACTCCCACGGCCGCATTAAGCTCAGAAATGCGATAGTTATATCCCAAAAAGGGATGATCCTCTGCTCCCCTATTATTTCCAACATGATCATGTCCATGATCAGAATAATGGTCAGCATTTTTATGGAATATTGAATTATTGGTAATTACTGCCCCACCTTCACCACACGTAATGGTCTTTACATAATCAAAAGAAAAGCAACCCAAATCTCCAAAACTTCCCAAAGGTTTCCCTTTATAACTGCCTCCAATTGCTTGGCATGCATCTTCTAACAACAATACGTTGTGCTTGGCACAAATTGCTTTTAGGGCTTCCAAATGTGCCATGGAACCACACATATGGACGGGCATCACTACCTTGGTCTTTTTATTTATAGCTTTTTCAACAGCTGCTGGGTTCAAAGTAAGAGTATCATCCACATCCACTAAAATAGGAATGGCCCCCAAAGCCAAAACAGCTTCAAAACTGGCAACAAAGGTAAAAGTGGGCAAAATAACCTCATCCCCTGCGCCCACTCCAGCACTCGCCATTGCAATTGTCAAGGCAGCAGTACCACTGCTTACCAATTGGGTATGTTCCACTTGCATACGCTTGGATATTGCTTTTTCCAATTCCAAAGCTTTCCAGTGTCCATTTCTCATTCCATCAAATCCATAGCGCATTAATACGCCAGAATCCAACACATCTTGTACTTGTTTTTTTTCACTATCTCCAAAAAGTTCAAATCCGGGCATAAATATTCTTCTTCTATGAAATTTCTATTACACTATCATTTATATCTTTTCGAACTTTTTTAAATTCTGAAAACATATCATCGGGCGCTCTATAACCAACTGGCATTACCAATACAGATTGTAGTCCTTTATTTCTTAAACCAAGTAATTCATCATAGGCAGAAGGTACAAAACCGGCCATTGGGCATGCATCTATTCTTTCAATGGCGCAGATGGTTAATAGATTACCCATTGCCAAATGAGCCTGATTAACGGCCCATTCCCTAATTTCCTTCGGGCTTTGACTTGAAAAACTTTCAATCATTCTTTCCTTAAATGGATCCAATATTTCATCACTTGTACCCCTGACTTCTTTCACCCTTTCAAAATAGTTGATAATGTAGTTTTTATCAATCTTCTCTTCTATACAAATAATTAATACATGTGAGGCTTGGTACACCTGAGCTTGGTCAAAAGAACTGGCTACAAGTTCCTTTTGTAACCCTTTATTTTGCAACACAACCAACCGTATAGGCTGGAGACCATATGAAGTAGCAGTAAGGTTAAATGCTTCTTTTAATTTTTCTATTTTGGATGCCGGTAATTCCTTTTTCGAATCAAATTTCTTAACCGCATACCGCCACTCCAAATCTTTAATACTATCAATCATTCCTATCAATTAAAAAACCATAATTTAATAGCCATTACAACTACCATAATAATCAAAAAAGTTTTTATAAAACCATCTCCTTTTTTTACTGAAATCCTACTGGATACCCATGCTCCGGTACCGTTACCTATGGCAAGTATCAATCCAATTTTCCAATTCACCTTATCATTTAAAACAAATACCGCCAAGGCGGATAGCGTATAGATACAAACCACTGCAACTTTTGTGGCATTGGCCCTCACCAAGGTCATATGGTTAACATAGTGTAAAAATAAGATAATTATAAATCCGAGCCCAGCATTGATGAACCCACCATAAATACCAAAAAAGAAAAAAGCAAGAATACCCAACCATAAATATTTTCCCGTTACTCTTTCTTGCAAATCAGTAACATTTATTTTGGGCATAAATAGAATAATGAACACTACGGTTACCATAATTATGGCCAAAATCTTATTGAAGACCGCTCCACTAATATCCACTGCAATAGTAGCCCCAACAACAGCACCCAATAAAGCCGAGATCCCCAAATACATATTAAAAGGAAATGTGGAAACTCCTTTGCTTTTAAAACCTGTTGTTGCCAAGGCAGTCTGTATTATAATAGCCACTCTATTGGTGCCATTGGCCACGCTTGGCGGTAACCCCAAAAAAATAAGCACAGGAAGAGATAGTAAAGAGCCCCCACCAGCTATAGTGTTTATAAAACCAACCGCAAAACCAGTAACAATGAGTAGGATATAATGGTACCATTCGTCCATGGCACAAAAATACGGGCAAAAGATTAAAAGGAATGAATAATAAATTAAAACTTAAAGCAAAAAAGTACCCATCTACCATTTATGATAGACAGGTACCAACAATCACCCTGGAATTAAAAAAATAATTTCTATAATTAAAGTATCTTTTCTTCTATAAGTTATTCTTTTGCTTTATTGAATCTCCTGTAGCTTTAAAAGTGCTTCAGACTTGGAATTAACATTCAGTTTTAAATATATATTCTGAATATGAAAATTTACAGCACTCGTGGTTATGAATAACCTGTCCGCTATAGTTTTATAGGTTGCACCCTTACTTAGGTGTTCTATAATTTGGTTTTCCCTTTTTGAAAAAATGTCATATGATTTTTGTTGAAACATGGACATAACCTTTTTGGCAATATCATTGGTGATCACCGCACCATCCAATCTTACGGAATCCAATGCATGGAAAAACCTCTCTGCACTAAGCGGTTTGGACACATATCCGTCGCAACCACTTGAAAAGGCTTTTTTTATTGATTTGGAATCGGAATCTTCACTCATCATCACAACTTTTACATTGGGATCCCTTTGCTTAAACATTTGTATACCGGCAATACCAGATACAACAGGCAAAGAAACTTCCGAGACTATAATATCTGGTTTAATCTTATTGTAACTGTCAAGAGCATCATTTACTGAAGCGTAAATATCCATAAGGGAATAGTTCTTGGTTTCCTCAAAATATTCCGTGTATCTATAATTGCTTACCGGGTCGTCATCAATCACGATAATTTTTAAAATATTAGATTTCATAACTATTGGGGGATTTAGGACATTCCGATCTTTAAAGGTGGAACTATCCATGGTTATAAATAAAATCTTTAATGAATTAAATCTTTGGCATGAATTTCTTAAATAGGTATCCAAAAAGCCCTATGTATAAAAGAAGGTAATCTTTCACTCCTACTTAATGGAAAACCAAATACAATGAAACGACCAAAGTATAGCCAATTCCATATAGTTGATTTTTGAGCCTTTAACTATTAAGAAGAAAATGAAAAATGAATTCTTTATCAATAGAGTTCTAAACCCTAGCTCAAGAATTTCAGCTTTTGATGACCTCTGCCCAAGAAGGCTGAAGCGGTTCTGTTTTCAAATTAAAGCTTTGTTTACCATGAAAATCATGGTCAGCGTTGCGGTTAAGAAGTAGTTTTCTAATCATAAGTTTGGGGGTTTTAATACTATAACTATATATAAATCAGTAATAAACTTATTCAAATTTTAATAAAATTGGGAATTATATTAAACTTTTTCGATGAAATACAAGTAATATTTGTAATCCTTTTCCTATAAAAGTACTTAGGCCACATACAGTTTTATGTATGTGGCCTAAGTACTGGAATAAAAAAATGTTCTCGTTTAGTCAATAAAAACAGGGGGTCCCTGCATTTTATTAGAAAAGGACATGTAAATTATTCATCTTCGTAAACCGAGGTGGAATAATCAACTTTCCAACTTTTACGAATAGCCTCCATGGAATTGTATTTTCCTTGCTCTTGGGTATCAGTATCCAATCTATCGCTAGATGTGAATGCAACCCGTTGAAGATCAGAATCACCACCTCGGTTAGACATTACAAAACCTCCTTTATCATTCTTAAAGGAGATTGAAAAATCATCTTTTTTACTGTTTATAGGACTTCCCATATTCATAGCCAGGTCAACCCTGTTTTGACCTACTTGTGTCATATAAATATCTAAACCTCCATGACCTTTTCTTCCTTCAGAAGCAAAAAACAAGGTGCTTCCATCAACTAAACTTGGATAGAGGTCGTTTTTCTTTGTGTTAACTTTTTGTCCCAGGTTTTTAGAAACCCCAACCTTTCCATTCTTGTATAGATCGGCAACATAAATATCATATTCACCAAAGCTTCCTGGCATGTTTGATGCAAAAAACAAACGCTTTCCATCGGCCGACACAGCTGGGTGTTTGGCAGAAGAGTTCTTGGGGCATACTGCAACCTTCTCAAAATTGGTCCATACTCCATCAACCTTTTCAGCTTTGTATATTTTGTGTACCAATTCCTTTTTGGAAAACATACCGTACATAGGCTTTACATAATCAGTTTTGCTGAAGTATGCTGTTTTTCCATTCGCAGTCAAAGTGATTGGTGCATCGTATTCTTTAGAATTTTCTTTGTTTTTTCCAATAAACGAAAGGATTTCCTTAGGCTCTTTTTCCTCTATAGAGAATTGTGCATTTGCTGGCTCAAAAACAAGTTCTTTAAATCTATCTTCCGAAGAATTATCATAATCTTTTTTTAAATACTTCTTTTTAAGCAAGTAATCTGCCTTTACAATAGCCTCCCAATCTTTTTGTTCACTAGGGCTTAAAGCTGTTTTACTATTTAATTGTTTTAATGAATACTGATAACGTTCTTGACAACCAGAATTTAAAGAACCATTGACACTTGAACTCATAAGTTTATCGTACCAAAAGATGGCCTTGTCATAATTTTGGGTCAAAAAATTAGCGTTGCCCAAATCTTCATAAATCTCTAGATCATTAAAACCTAGGGCTTTTAATTTTTCATAGTTATTGGGACTGGTTGCTCCATCCGTAATTTCACTTTGGGCAATTATTACGTTACAACAAAATAATGTAATAATAGATCCAATGATTGCCTTGTAGGTAGTGGCTTTTTTCATAAGAGTAAGATTTAGAGTTATTCGTTATAACAAATTTGAGCAATTGTTTGTAATGTCGTACTAGCAAAATTTCATAGGTTTTCATTAATTTGTAGGAAAATACATCAAAAATAAAGTTTAAAAACTGCATTTCGTCGTAATTAGTAGAACATTTACCGACAATTATGTTTTTTTAAGCTGTGGAATTATGTGGTACGCTATAAGTTTAAGAAGAAAGTATAAAAGGGATAATAAAAAAGCAATAAACTCTTTATAGAATAGAAAAAGCTTTTTATATTTGCAGCCGCATTAGGAGAAATGGCAGAGTGGTCGAATGCGGCAGTCTTGAAAACTGTTGAGGGTCACACCTCCGGGGGTTCGAATCCCTCTTTCTCCGCTGAAAACGCTATCAAATAGCAACAAAAGCCTACAAATAAAATTATTTGTGGGCTTTCTGTTTGTAAATAAAGTGCTTAGACTGTGTTCACAATGTTTTTTGGTATAGTTTGTACTCGTTTGAATTCAAATGATATCAAAAAAGAAGTGGCTCTCACGGTGTCACTTCTTTTTTTCTACTACTGACACCTCACTAATCATTTTATTTACGCTGATTTATAGTGAATTATTATCTTTTTTGATAGTAAGATTTAGGTTCGGGAGTAAACATTTCATATTTGTTAATCATGCCGAATAAGTTTTTGAAGGAGAGAGAGTAAAGGGGGATCAGTAATTCGATGAGCATTTTTACAAATAAATTTACTCACCTATTTAGCTCTAGTGTATTATTAATAATACTAAATAAATGTTAAAACAGAACAGACTTGTCTGTTCTTTAATTTTTTTTTATAAGTTTGTCTCATGAAAAAAGTAGGAGTAAAAGAAAGAATTATTGAAGCTGCATCGCATTTATTCTATTTTGAGGGCTATAACCAAACGGGAATAAATAAGATTTTGAAAGAAGCGAATGCCTCTAAAGATAGTATGTATCGTTATTTTAGATCGAAAGAAGATATAGCAGTGGCTTACTTGGTAAGAAGACATACTATGTGGATGGGAAAATTGAATGACTGTGTGGCAAAGCAAAATACACCTAAGGGTAAGGTAATTGGTTGCTTTGACTACTTAGTGGAATGGCTTACTGAAGTTCATTTTAGAGGCTGTGGTTGGCAGAATATTATTGTTGACTTGCCTGAAGGACAGCAGAAAATAAAAGATCAAGCTATTTATCATAAAAATGAACTCCGCAGCTGGATACATGACCTTTTAGCTCAAGAAAATCAATATTCACAAGAACAAGCGCAGCAGTTGGGTGATGAGGTTTTAATATTAATTGAAGGAGCCATAATACTTTCGCAAATACAAAAAAATTCTTGGCCTATTGAAACAGCCAAAAGATCATGCGTAAAGTTGTTATCATAATACGACTAAAATTTTGATTAATAAATACAGACTTGTCTGTACTAAAATTAATAGAAATGAAAAATTTAACACCTCCATTTACAAAGGAAACGGCTAAAGCTAAGGTACAACTAGCAGAAGATGCTTGGAATAGTAAGAATCCTGAAAAGGTATTCCTAGCTTATTCGAAAGATTCGCAATGGCGTAACAGAGATGAGTTTTTTATCGGTAGAGATTCCATTGTAAAATTCTTAACTAAAAAATGGGATAAAGAACAACAATATAAACTAAAAAAACATTTATGGTCATTTACTGATAATAAAATATCAGTTCGATTCGAATATGAATGGTTAGATGAGACTACGCAACAGTGGTATAGAACACATGGAAATGAACATTGGCAGTTTAATAAAGACGGCCTAATGGAAGTGCGCGATATGAGTGCCAATGACATAAAGATTACTGCTGCAGAGCGAAAATTGTAAACACATTATTAATCTTTAAATATTTTAAATTATGAGAACACAAATTTCAAAACTATTGCTTACACTAATTGTAACAATAACAACGAGTACAAGTGTACTTGCACAATTACCAGATCCAGGGTTTACAATCGATGGAACAACTGCAATTGTGATTACCGATCCGCAAAACGATTTCTTAAGTCCCAAAGGTGTGACTTGGGGAGTTATAGGAGAAAGTGTGACAAAAAATAATACTGTTGAAAACTTAGAAACACTTTTTAAACTAGCCGAGGCGAATAATATTAAGGTGTTTATCTCTCCTCATTATTATTATAAACATGATCATAGGTGGAAATTTGAAGGGGCTTTAGAAAAATTAATGCACGACATAAGTATGTTTGATAGAGATGATCAAATATCTGCAAAAGGATTTGAAGGTTCTGGAGCAGATTTTCTAGACCAGTATAAGAAATATATCAATAAAAATTTCGTAACTGTTGTTGGTCCACACAAAGTATTTGGTCCTGAGCAAAATGATTTGAGCTTACAATTAAGAAAGCAAAAAATCGACAAAGTAATCCTTGCCGGAATGTCTGGCAACTTATGTGTTGAATCTCATCTGCGAGAATTATTGGAAAATGGATTTGAAGTAGCAGTAGTGGGAGACGCAACAGCATCAGCTATAGTTCCCGGATATGATGGAAACGCAGCAGCACAAACTAACTATCGCTTTTTATCCAGTCATGTGTACACAACACAAGAACTTAAAAAAGAACTCAATAAATAAGTATAAAAATGAAAACAATTATCAAATCAGCATCAACATTAGTAATTATTACGATACTGTTTCTAGGGTTTATTTCCTTTAAGAGTAATCCAGTTACTAAGAATGTATTGAAAACGGAGCTTAACACTACCAAAACCTTTCATAAAACATTGAAGGTCAATGGATTAAATATTTTCTATCGGGAGGCAGGTGATGTGAGTAAACCAACCATCCTTTTATTACATGGTTATCCTACTTCGTCACATATGTTTCGCAAATTAATTACAGACCTATCTGTACGTTATCATGTGTTAGCACCTGATTATCCCGGATTTGGAAGAAGTGATCAACCAAAAATGAAAGATTTTGAATACACCTTCGATAATATGGCAACAATCATAGAAGGATTTCTAAAAGAACTAAAATTAGATCGCTACAGTATTTACCTAATGGATTATGGAGCACCTATAGGTTATAGAATTGCAGCTAAATATCCTGAAAAAGTGGATGCATTGATCGTTCAAAACGGAAATGCATACGACGAAGGTCTGCGTGATTTCTGGAAGCCAATAAAAAAATATTGGAAAAACAATACGGTAGAGAACGGAAAAGCCCTAGAGGTTTTCCATTCCCCGGCAGGTTTAAAATGGCAATATATGCATGGTGTACAGGATACTTTAATGATCAGTCCCGATAACTGGCATATTGACCTCCAGCATTTAACACGCGAAGAAAATAATGAAATTCAATTGGCCATGTTTTACAGCTACAGAACCAATGTACCCTTGTATCCTAAATGGCAAGCATATTTCAGAGAGTACCAACCACCAACATTGATCGTGTGGGGCAAGAATGATTATATCTTTCCGGCGGAAGGGGCTTATCCCTATAAAAGAGATTTAAAAAACCTGGATTTTCATTTGTTAAATACAGGGCATTTTGCCCTAGAAGAAAAAGGTGATGAAATCGCTAAGTACATTCTTAATTTTTTAGAAAAAAACAATATTAAATAACACCTAAAACAATTATCATATAATCTATTAACAAACAACACAGTGCAAAACTCCTTGACGATACAAGCAATCAAAATGACAAAACACAAATGAGGGTGGCTTGGAGAAACAGACGGCGATACACAATGGGTTATTGGGAATCTGCTGTACATTCAAAATAATGGTATAATCAATCAACATAAATGGGAACCTGTCAAAGAGGATATCGATTTGGCAGGTTCCAATTATCAAATGAAACCTATGCGATGTGGTTAGTACAGTCTAGTAAAATCTATATTGATTTGTAAAATGACGTATTAACGCTATAATGATATAAGGCCTTGAATAGAAGTTGCTTCTTTAAAGGATACTTAAAACACAACCAATGAAAGTAAAAAGAGCATTAGAAGAACAATGTCATGTATTATCTAAAGAATTTAAAAATAAAATAAAGTAGATATGGACACTAATAATTTTAAATACACCAGTGATATTGCGTTCACTCGGGCTGTAAAATCTTTACAAGAGCAATATGGGTCACGTCAAGGATATTCACAAATGGAACGATCAGGCGGTTGGCAAAATGAAGTAACACCAGCCTTAGTAGATTTCTTGAGTAAAATGGATTCATTTTATTTTGGCACATCAAATTCGAATGGACAACCTTATATTCAACATCGTGGTGGACCAAAAGGATTTATAGAAAAACTGAACAGTAAGCAATTGGCCTTTGTCGACTATCGAGGAAATAAACAATTCATTTCATCAGGTAATTTGAGTGAAAACAACAAGGCTTTTATCTTTTTAATGGATTATCCTAATCGTACACGCATTAAAATTTGGGGAACGGCAAAAGTGGAATATGATGATAAAGAGTTAATAACTTCATTAGGTGATCCAAATTATAAGGCACACCTAGAAAGAGCAATTATATTTACAGTTGAAGCCTGGGATGTAAATTGTCCGCAGCATATCAAACCACGTTTTACCGAAGAAGCTATCGAAAAAATGACCAAGCCTTTACATGAGAGAATTAAAGAACTGGAAAGGAAGTTACTCACAACTACTCAATCAAAAAAAAGAAATCATGAAGAAAAATAAAGTTAAAGTACAAATCCTTAACGCATTTGTTGATAACGACAAGGGAGGTAATCCTGCAGGTGTTGTATTAGATGCAGATCATTTATCTAATAAGGATAAGTTAGAAATTGCCAGAAAAGTTGGCTTATCAGAAACAGCGTTTGTGTCCACTTCTAAAAGTGCTGACTTCAAATTAGATTTTTTTACCCCAACTAAACAAATTGCACATTGTGGTCATGCTACTGTTGCTACTTTTTCATACTTAAGACAATTAGGATCAGTGAGAGCCATAAAATCTTCAAAAGAAACTATTGATGGAAGAAGAGAAATTAATTTTGATGGTGATTTGGCATTTATGCAACAAACGGCACCAAAATATAAAAATGTTTCTGACCAAAAAGATTTAGTACTTGAATCACTTAAAATTAAAAATTCAGATTTAGTACCAAATACCTCTATAGAAATAGTAAATACTGGCAACTCATTTATTATAGTTCCCGTTAAGGATGCTGAAGTATTAAAAAATATTACTCCCGAATTTGACTTAATAAATAAAATTAGTGAAGAATTTGATTTAATTGGTTTTTATGTATTTACGAATAATACTGAAAATCTTAAAAGAGATGCAAGCGCAAGAATGTTTGGGCCAAGATATGGTATAATAGAAGAAGCCGGAACAGGTATGGCAGCCGGCCCCTTAGCATGCTATCTCTTTGATAAATTAGAAATAAATAAAGAACGGTTATTAATACAACAAGGAGAGTATATGGAAACCCCGTCACCAAGTTTAATTATTGTGGATTTAAAAGTTGAAGATAATAGCATTATAAGTTTGATGGCAGGAGGAAAAGGAATTGTCAAATCTAATATGGAAATTGAATTATAACTTCATTAAAATTACTATTTTAAATTTTAACAAAACTATATATCATGAAAAATAGCAGAAATTTAAAAATTAATACTTATACGATTCTTGCCGTTTTTGCTTTAATTTCCATTGCAGTTAATGGTCAAATATCCAAACGCATTGATAGCTTAGCTTTAGAGTATGTATACAAAGGTTTCAACGGTAATATTCTTTACTCAAAAAATGATTCAATTTTGTTTACCGGTAACTATGGCTATATAGACCTTGTTACCAAAAAACCGTTAAATGATAACTCATTATTTGAATTAGCATCTGTTTCTAAGCAATTCACGGCTTTAGCCATTGTTCAGTTGGCGGAAAAGGGTCTTTTGCAATATGAAACCAAAGTATATGAATTGATAGAGAGATTTCCATATAAGAATATCACAATAGAACATTTACTAAGACATCAATCAGGGCTTCCTGATTATCAAAAGCTTCTTTACGATAAGAAGATTTGGAACCGAAAGAAAATGGCTACAAATCGAGATGTGGTGAAGTTGTTAACCCAGTTGAAGCCAGATTTGGTTTTTGACCCTGGTAGTAAATATGATTATGACAACACAGGATATGTCCTACTCGCAATCATTATAGAGCAAGTAAGTGGTCAATCATACAGTAAGTATATTAAAGAGCACATTTTTATCCCTTCCGAAATGGTAAACTCGAAAACTTATTCGTTTACTGAAAGTCCAGAAGATTTTCAAAATGTAGCCAAGGGACACACCTATAATAAACGAACTAAAAAATACCAAAAGGTAGAAAAAGATAAAAACCATAAACATATTCATTGGATGAACGGAATTGTTGGAGACAGAGGAATTTATGCTTCAATTATTGATCTTGAGAAATGGAAACAAGCATTAAAAAATAATGTCTTAATCACTAAAGACGGTTGGAAGAAAATGACTTCTATTGATAGTGTATCTACAAAGTACGGTTACGGTTTTGCCATCTACAATACGAAAAGTAAAGGCAAATGGATATATCATAATGGTAGTTGGTCGGGCTATAAAACTTCCGCCATTTATTTACCCGACAGCAATGAATATTTGGTAATCTTAAGCAACAATAGGTATAAAGAAACCTACAAAAAATTTGAAGAAGATTTATATAAATTAATACAATAAATATGAAAGTAGCAATTAATGGAATGGGACGCATTGGTAGAGCAGCCCTAAAAAAGTAATTTTAGAAACACCGAAACTGGAATTGCGCCCTGTTTCGATTTTATCCAACGCTTACCTATCTGGACACTATAAAATCGAAACAGGGCGCAAGGTAAGTTATGGTAAGATTTGTTTTAAATATCCATTACAAATCGTTTTTATTGACCTTGGCCACACTCGTTAATCCTTCCATAATTTTAGGCAGCCCTAAAGAAGAGGTCGCGATTAAATTCTTTAAACTTTCTTTTCCTATTTTTTCTTCTATTTCAGCATTTGAATAAAACTCGAATAGATTTTCCATTTTTCTGAACTTATCAAACTCGGGCTCATTTGGTAATTTATCTTTCATCCTCTTCACCCAATCTTTCATAGCCTTTCTTAATCTATTTCTAGATTGATCATCAAATACTATATAATACAAACTCTCTTCAAAACCGTCTCGTCTGTTTTGTTCTTCAAATTGATTTAAACCCTCATTGCGATGAATACTAACGGCAAACAACGAAGTGCTTAACTTAGAATAAAGCGATTTACCTCGACTATCTTTTCCTAAGTCAAACATTTCATCGTTGTAATAAATGTTTAGCACAAATAGTGCAGATAGAATGTCCAAAAGATTTTTAATTGAAGCTTCCTTTACAAATTTCCCCCTATTATGCTTTATATTTTGATACGCAATGTTCCACCTAAATTGCATTTTTCTATTTCTTTTATTAAGTGTTTTGGAAAATGGCCTCAATTTTGTTTCTGAAACGTGAAGATTTGGAGAGTTTATCATTAATAGCTTTTTGTTAAGTTTCCATTTTTTATCGAGATACTTCAGAGCATCATCATATCTTAAGTTGTTAACTTCTTTACCCCCCTCGCGATAATAAAGTTCCTTTGAAATTGATTCAATTTCAATAGCCGACCTCAAAATCAATTCAGAAATTTTATAAGAGTATGTATCCAATTGATTATCATCAATAAAAATGTTAAAAGATAATTGAGTAAATTCTTTTTCGAGGTTTTCATAGACCGGCCAATATAAATTTGGCTTTCCACTTTTTAAGGGAAACATGAGATTGTAATCTAGCTTTTTAACGTTGACCATTGTTAAAGGTTTTGTAAACACATTTATACTTTACTATTTTACCAAAGGTAAAGCCTTGGGAATTGTCATAAAAATATCTATAATACATAGACCTAATTAAAGAATTCTATGGCTTGCAAAGTTTAAAAGGTGGAAATAATACATAATAAGCAATTGATTTTTAATTGTTTACAAATAAAGTTCTTGTCCCTCATCCTCCGCAATATGGAAACCCATAACGGAAGTTATGGGTTTTTTATTAAAACTAAATTCAACTTTCTACTAATCCCGTGGGCATGAATCCTACCCTTCCCATTTTAGTTAAATAATATTCTTAGCCAATACCAAATAGGTTTTATACTTTTTCAATGAAAACAATCTTTCACGAGAACATTTATACCATAAAACTAATACCATTAAGCATGTCGAGAATATTGATTTACTGGACTATTGTATAAAAAAAACTAATTACTTTAGACAACAAATTCCTTTTAAAATAAATCATTGACTTAAATGCATAAAATTGAATTTATTAAGAGTTATGCGCTTAGGGTCTTCGATATCAAAGAAGAAGAACTAAAGAAAACATTATTACTGCAGCTCAATATTTTTTTAATAATTACTACACTACTAATTGTTAAACCTACAGTAAATTCTTTATTTCTTTCTGAACTTGGTTCTAATGCATTACCACTAGGTTATGTTTTAACCGCTATTGCAGCTGTTATAGGTTCTTACTTTTATAACAAGGCACTTGAAAAAGCACAATTAAATAGAATCATAGTTTTTACACTTTATATCTCCATAACCTCATTGATCGTGTTTGGTTTGGCATTTAAATATCAAATGGCAAAAGGTCTTTTACTTTACATACCTTATATATGGGTTGCTATATTTGGCTTGTTGGCAGCATCTCAATTTTGGATTCTTGCTAACTTAGTTTACAATATAAGAGAGGCCAAACGTATATTTGGTTTTATTGGTTCCGGGGCCATTGCCGGAGGAATTTCAGGTGGTTATATTACCTCTATTCTTGCCAAATTCATGGAGGCCGAAGATTTATTATTTGTAGCTGCCTTACTTTTGTTGTTCTGCGTTCCTATTGTACGCTATATCTGGAAAAAAGAAGTCTTGAAACTTAATACATTTCAGGTTGGTTTGCGTTCAAGTACTGAAAGTGAAAATTCTTTTAAATTAATTCAAAAATCAAAGTTACTCTCTTTAATAGCAGTAGTCATTGGATTAAGTGTTCTAGTAGCTAAATTAATTGATTATCAATATAGCGATTATGCTTCTACTCTAATAGAAGATCCTGAGGAACTGGCTTCTTTCTTTGGATTTTGGCTTTCTACTTTAAGTGTGGTTTCTTTAATAGTGCAATTGTTTTTTACAAAGAAAATAGTTGGTATGTTTGGTGTTGGCAAATCATTATTATGGTTACCTACAGGTGTACTTCTTGGGTCTATTTTACTCTTAATAGTTCCCCAACTCTGGGTCGTTGTCTTTATTAAAATAATTGATGGTAGCTTAAAACAATCCGTAAACAGGGCTGCAACAGAATTACTTTCCATTCCTATTGCCATTGACATTAAAAAGAAAACTAAAACATTCATTGATGTCGTTGTAGATAGCATAGCAACTGGGATAGCCGGTTTTATTCTTATTTTTTTCATCAATGGTCTAGACATTCCTTCAAAGTATGTAAGTTTAATCATTATTGGGTTGATATCGTTATGGATATACTTAATCCTACTTTTAAAACGAGAATATATAAATGCCTTTAAAAATTTAATTATAAACATTAATGGCAATAAAAAACCCAATAAAGTAGAGGCTCCTATTACTTCAATAGTTGATTCAGTAAAAAAGGTTTTCAAAACAGGTACTGAGAATCAAATTCTTTATATGCTCAAAAAGACATTGGAAATAAAAGACAACCGTTTCTTCTACGAAATACAACCTTTATTAAACCATTCATCCTCAAAAGTTCGGGCGTTGGCCATAGAAAACCTATACTTTTTAAGCAAAGAAAACCTATGTCAGCAAATTGAACCTATGGTACACGACTCTGATCAACTAGTAACCACTGCTGCCTTTAGATACTTATTAAAACATTACGAAATGGACACCATTCAATTATTTGATAAATACTTAACCAGCAATGACCTTACTATACGCAATGCCGCATTGCTTGGACTTTCCCTTGAATTAAGAAATCACGAAAAACTACAATTGGAATTCGATTTAGAAGCGAAAATAGGCACTGTTTTAGTAGCAATTAGCGAACTAACCGATCCAACAATAGTGAAGGATAAGACTTTAATTGTTTTAGCCTCTATTGGTAACGGAAAGGTCACAAAATATTATTCTGCTATTAGCAAACACCTTCACAATCAAGATCAAGAAATAGTAAGAATGGCGTTACGAAGTGCTTCTAAAACACTTGACGCTCAATTTATAGATGACATTGTCAAAAATCTTTCAAAAAAAGACAATAGAGATTCTGCTTCAGAGGCATTGTTAAATTATGGGGAATCCATTATCGATATTCTTACAAAGAATACCATTGACGGTAAATTTAAGATGGAAGATGCACGATTAATCCCCTCTGCAATTGCAAAATTCAATTCTCAAAAAGCGGTAAAATCATTAATTACGTTAATTGAAAGTACTGAACACGATATAAAGATAGAGGCTATTGAATCACTAAGAAAGTTAAAATGGAACAATAGTGGTCTAGAAATAAAAGATCGTCTGATTATTGATAAAATTCTTGATGAATGCAACCTCTACCAAGATACGCTAGCGGCCATTCATTCCCAGATTGTTACCCAATACAAAAAGAAAGATACCAACAATGAATCGGCCCTGGAAAAAAAAGCCAGAACCTCGCTTATTGAGTTGTTGGAAAACAGATTGGATAGACAATTAAAACGTATTTTTAAGTTTCTTGGTATGAAATATCCACCAGAAGATATAGATTCTGTATTAGAAGTTATACTAGATGGAAAAGAAGAACAACGAATTCATGCCATCGAGTTTTTAGATAATATTCTGGACATACAACTTAAAAGAGAACTTATCCCAATTGCAGAATCTACACTTATAGACATTGCATCCGAAGAAAGAGTAAAGAAGTTGAACATAAGAGTTCCAAGCGAGTTGGAATGCTTCACAAATTTGTTACAACGCAATGATAATAAATTGAGACTTGCGGTTCTTAATTTAATAGAAAAAACCAACGATAAAAAATTTATACCGTTGGTTAATCTTTATACAAACGACCAAAATAACACCTTAAAAAGACAGGCCAATCTGGTATTAAAACAATTATTTAATGCCTAGTTTCCAACAACTTTATCAATAACTTGATACCATTATCAAGTAATCTCCTATAAAATTTTTATTAAGTACATGGTTTTTCTATTTTTTAATATGTAGGAACCGTCAATTAATAAACTTTAGCTTTTTTTCTATTGCAGTTATCATGCTATCTGCAATGTCCTTACCAGTAGCTTTTTCTATACCCTCCAAACCAGGGGATGAATTTACCTCCAATAATAATGGTCCCTTATTGGAACGTATTATGTCCACACCGGCAACAGCAAGATTTAAAACTTTAGCGGCCTTTATGGCCAGTTTTTTTTCTTCTGGGGTAATTTTAATTACAGATGCCTTTCCACCTTGATGGATATTGGCCCTAAACTCCCCCTTTTCTGCCTGCCTTTGCATGGATGCCACAACCTTGCCGTTAATTACAAAACAGCGAATATCCTGCCCATTGGCTTCTTTTATAAATTCTTGTACTAGTATGTTTGTCTGCACACTCTTGAAAGCATTAATTACACTTTCTGCCGCCTTATTGGTTTCGGCCAGTACAACTCCTTTTCCCTGAGTGCTCTCAAGCAACTTAATTATTAGAGGTGCTCCATTCACCATCCGAATCAAATCTTTAGTATCCATTGGGGATTTTGCAAATCCCGTAGTGGGGATATGAATATCGTTCTTGGAAAACAATTGTGATGCAAAGAGTTTATCCCGGGATTGGGTAATGGCCTCTGCTGAATTTAAACAATACACCCCAAGGTTGTTAAACTGCCTAATTAAAGCACAGCCATAGAAAGTTACTGCGGGTTTTATTCTAGGGATGATCGCATCAAACTCATTAAGGACATTTCCTCCCCTATACCGTATTTCAGGAGAATTTGCATCCAACTTCATGTATACATGCTCTACATTTAAGAAGACTATTTCGTGCCCTCTGGCATTGGCAGCTTCCATTAACCTCTGATTGCTATATAAATTTGGGTTACTGGCCAAAAGAGCAATCTTTAAACCGGTTTTCTCTTTTATGAATGATTTATATTTTTCAGCAATATCACTATCGGAAAATGGTTGCAGGGAATAACTTTGGGCAGGGTTGACCATGTAACGCTGATTAAGGGCTTCCCTTCCCAGCAACATACGGAATTCCATAGTATCCCTGTTGGCAAGAGTTAATTCAATATCAAACGTAGTGTCTCCTATGGTCACAGGGGTTTTTACCACCAAACGTTCTTCGGATATACCCAATGAGCTTTTAACCGACCGTCTATCTACAAGTTTAGCTTCACATTCTATGTTAATACTACGGTTCTCTTGGATTGGGTTTACATCAAACTTTACCCAATCTACTCCTCCTTTATTGTATACCTTTATATTGGTGGCCTGTATGGATGAGGTTTTTGCACCAGAATCAACCCGCGCCTTTATCGCTGGAATTCCCAGCTGATCAAATACGCACCATTCCTCACTACCAATAATCTTTAAATCATTCAAATCCCTATCTTTTTCTAAGTTCAAAAATATCTTTTCTTCTATCTCTTAAATTTTTTACTGCGCCAAATTGATTAAGTTCCCGTAAAAGGGCAATATCCACATCGGCAATCAATATCATTTCTGTATTGGGGGTAGCCTCCGCTTTTATACCATTTGTTGGAAAGGAAAAATCACATGGGGTAAAAACCATGGATTGGGCAAATTGTATATCCATATTTTGCACGTTAGGCAAATTGCCTACACTCCCAGCAATGGCAACATAGCACTCATTTTCAATGGCTCTTGCCCTTGCACAATTTCTGACCCTTGAATATCCGTTTTGAGTATCGGTCAAAAAAGGAACAAACAAAATATCCATTCCCTCATCTGCCAAGATACGGCTCAGTTCTGGAAACTCAGAATCATAACAGATTAAAATACCAATCTTACCGCAATCTGTATCAAAGGCCTTTAATTGAGTACCTCCCTGCATTCCCCAAACTTTTGACTCATCTGGGGTTACATGCAGTTTTTCATATCGCTCTAAACTACCATCCCTCCTGCATAAATACCCTACATTATAAAGTCGGCCATCTATTACTTCTGGCATGCTTCCTGTAATAATATTTATATTATATGATATAGAAAACTCCGTGAATTTTTGAACAATGTCCTTGGTATGCTTTGCCAGTTCCCTAATAGCCTCAGGAGTGGACAAATGGTTATTAACCGCCATTAGTGGTGCATTAAAAAACTCTGGAAACAAGGCAAAATCCGAGCGATATCCAGAAACTGCATCAATAAAAAACTCTGCCTGTTGCAATAAGTCCTCCAAATTGTCATAAGGTCTCATTTGCCATTGAATAAGTCCCAAGCGGACAATAGTTTTTTTTGTTGCCGCTTTTTTTGTTGGTTTTTGATAATAAATATTATCCCATTCCATTAGTACCGCAAACTCATTGGAGGCCTCATCCCCCTCCAAATATCCCTTCAATACTTTTGCTGGGTGAAAATCATTGGATATTTGAAAATTTAGGACCGGATCATGTATTTCTTTTACTTTTACCTTATCTATATATTCTTTTGGAGTAAGAGTATTGGAATATTTATGATAATTGGGAATTCTACCCCCAAAAACAATACTTTTTAAGTTTAATTTTTCACAAAGCTCTTTTCTATAATCATACAACCTACGGCCCAACCTAAGCCCACGAAATTGTGGTTTTATAAAAATCTCTATACCATAAAGCACATCGCCGTTGTTGGTATGCGTATTAAACGTATAATTACCAGTAATTTTATTGTAAGTCTCGTTTTCCTCCATAAAATCTTGGTCCACGATTATGGATAGAGCCACTCCTGCCAATTGCCCATTTATTTTAATGACCACTTGTCCTTCAGGGAATTTTTCTATCAACGTCTTTATCTGTTCCTCTTTCCAATAAGAATCGGGCATGTTTAAGTAAGAAGAAAGCATTGCTTCCTTAAGCTCTTGATAATCATCAAGGTCCAAAAACTTTAAATCTATATTTTCTATGTCCTCTACTTTCATATTAAGGATGATTATGTTAGTGATAAATGAGTAAGCCCTTTCCCACTATTAAAAGTATAGGAAAAACAGGGCTTTTAATCAAGGAAAATTTATAACAGAGAAAAAGAATGGTTAATCGTTTTCATTCTCATCCCCTATTTCATCCGGGTCCACTACTGCCTCTGGATCATCATCATCAAAATCTTCATAATCATCTTCATCATAATTTTCCATGGTTTTCTCCAGCTTGGCACTAATTTTTACCAAAAACTTGGTGTCCTCAGTTAGAACTTCTACTGCCTCTATACGTTCCCCATGAGCATTTCGGAAAGAAATGATATCATCATCATCATACCCATCCGGGTATTTATCAACCAGCATTTTTAACACCTCTGGGGTTAGTTTTTTAAAATCTACGATTACCTTTTTTAAATGTGCGTGCTTGTCCATAATTACATATCTAATAAGTAGGCAAAAATTAATGGTGCAACAATGGTTGCATCACTTTCTATTATAAATTTTGGGGTATCAATATCTAGCTTTCCCCATGTGATTTTTTCATTGGGCACGGCACCGGAATACGAGCCATAACTAGTTGTAGAATCACTTATCTGACAGAAATAGCTCCAAAATGGAGTATCTGTTCTTTCCATATCCTGATATAGCATAGGCACAACACAAATAGGAAAATCGCCTGCAATACCACCTCCAATTTGAAAGAAACCAATACCATTGTTGGAATTACCTGTGTACCACTCTGCCAAAAAGGTCATATACTCAATTCCAGATTTCATTGTACTTGCCTTTAACTCTCCTTTGAGTACATAAGAAGCAAAGATATTGCCCATTGTACTATCCTCCCATCCTGGGCATATAATAGGCAGGTTCTTTTCTGCAGCGGCATACATCCATGAATCTTTTAAATCTATTTCATAATATTCTTCCAAAACACCGGACAATAACATTTTATACATAAATTCATGTGGAAAATACCGTTCTCCAGCTTCCTCTGCTTCTTTCCAAATTTTATGAATATGGCTCTGTAACCTTCTAAAGGCCTCTTCCTCTGGTATACAAGTATCCGTAACCCTGTTTAATCCTTTTTCTAAAAGGTCCCATTCTTGTTGAGGGGTTAAATCCCGATAGTTGGGTACCCTCTTATAATGGGAATGGGCCACCAAGTTCATAATATCTTCCTCCAAGTTGGCGCCTGTACAGGATATTATTTGCACTTTGTCCTGACGGATTACCTCTGCGAAAATTTTACCCAATTCTGCCGTACTCATAGCACCAGCCAAAGAAACCAGCATTTTGGCTCCATTTTCCAACTGCTCTTCATAACCTTTGGCTGCATCTACCAATGCTGCAGCATTGAAATGTAAATAGTACTTCTCTATAAATTTAGAAATTTCTCCTTTAGTCTTCATCATCTTCTATGAATTTTGATTGACTTGGTTTTTCGTTTGTATCATAAGTATTGTCATATTCATCCTCTACCGTTTCTTCGGAAAACTTATAGCTCAACATTTTATAGTACAGTTTGGCTGCCAAAAAATCTGAGGATTTATCAGATGGATTTGGACATAGTTCCACCATATCAAAACCCACTACATTTTTTTCTTCAAATACTTGTTTTAGAAACTCTAGGGTTTCGTACCACAAAAGTCCCCCAGGTTCTGGTGTTCCAGTAGACGGCATTATAGATGGGTCCAGTGCATCCAAATCAAACGTAATAAATACATTGTCTGTCATTAACTCAATAACACTGTCCATCCAATATTCGTCATTAACCATATCATGTGCGAAGAAGGTTTTATCTTTATCCATGTATGTGGTTTCAATAACATCCATACTGCGAATTCCAACCTGAATCAAATTTGTTGTCTTTGATGCTTCGTGTACAGCACAAGCATGATTATATGTTGTACCATCGTAGGATTCCCTTAAATCTGCGTGTGCATCTATGTGCAAAACTGTAAGGTTGTTAAAACACTCACTAAAAGCTCTTATAGAGCCAATAGAAATTGAATGCTCCCCCCCAAAAAGCGTTACAAATTTGTTTCTTTTTATATACTCTTTTGCAGTTTTGTGCACCTCGTTTACTACTGCTTCCGGGGTAGCTTTTTCTGTTATTTTGTCTGCCAAATAGACCCCTTGCAAATACACCTCCGTCCCTGTCTCTATATCATACAGTTCCATATTTTCAGAAGCTTCCAAAAAAGCCTCTGGTCCTTTATCTGCGCCTTTGCCCCAAGTACTGGTTCCATCATAGGGCACTGGTATTAATACTATTTTAGATGTGTCCAGTTTTGCATATTTATCTGGAATACCGGCATAATTTTTAGTTGCACTCATATCCTAAAATTTTAAGCATGTCTTTTGATTTCTGCTGTTCGCTAAATAATTTTATGGTTTGTTTTCCTTTTTTATCTAAATCTATCAATAAATGTTTTGGATGTGGAATTAAGCAATGCTGTAGCCCTCCATACCCCCCTATGGTCTCTTGGTATGCCCCAATATTAAAAAAACCAATATATAACGGTTTGTCCTTTTTGTATTTGGGCAAATAAATGGCATTCATATGTTGCTCACTGTTATAATAATCGTCACTATCACAGGTTAATCCACCTAACAATATCCTTTCGTACTCATCATTCCACCTATTTAAGGGAAGCATTATAAACCTTCTGTTTATTGCCCATGTGTCTGGTAAAGTAGTGATAAAGGAAGAATCTATCATATTCCATTTTTCTCGGTCATTTTGTTGCTTCTGGTATAGAATTTCATAGATGGCCCCTCCACTTTCTCCCACCGTAAAGCTGCCAAATTCTGTGAAAATATCAGGAACGGGTACGTCTGCTTCCTGGCAGGCAATGTTTATTTGGTTTATGATTTCATCAATCATATATTGGTAATCATAATCAAAAGCCAATGAATTTTTAATTGGAAAACCCCCGCCAATGTTAAGACTGTCCAAAGATGGGCATACTTTTTTCAAACGCACATAGACCTTAAGACATTTAACCAGTTCATTCCAATAATAAGCATTATCACGAATACCTGTGTTTATAAAAAAGTGAAGCATTTTAAGTTCCACCTTTTCATTATCCCGTATTTGACTTTCATAAAAGGGAACAATATTTTTATACCCAATTCCCAAACGTGAGGTATAAAACTCAAATTTGGGCTCCTCTTCCGAGGCTATTCGTATTCCTACTTTGAAATTGCCCTCTATTGCATCCGAAAGCAAACTAATCTCTTCATAGTTATCAATAATTGGAATACAATTCTGATGTCCTTTATTAATTAGACGGGCAATGTTTTCAATATACTGAGCTCTTTTAAAACCATTGCATATAACATACGTATCATCTTTTATCTTACCTTTTTCTTTAAGCTCCTCTACAATATCTATATCAAAGGCAGAAGAAGTCTCTATATGGATATCGTTCTTTAAGGCTTCATTTAAAACAGGCTGAAAATGGGAGCTTTTAGTGCAATAACTATAGTAGTATTTTCCTTTATACCCTCGCTTTCCTATTGCAAACTGAAACCATTTCTTTACTTTATTGATGTTTTCGGAAATTTTTGGCAAATAAGTAAACTTTAAAGGACTGCCATACTCCTTCATAAGTTTCATAAGGTCAATATCATGAAAATGCAAATTATTTTCATGTATAGAAAACTCCTCTTGGGGAAAATCAAAAGTTTGATTGATTAAATCAATATATTTTGTATTCATTAAATTGTATTGAAAATTGAACTTAAATTATTTGTGCGCAAATGATGCCTGCACCTTGTGTATTATTTAAGCTCTCAGATATTGATTTGTTGTTCAGTAGTAGGAACAAAGAAATAGTCGTGTTGACTAGATATAATCTCAGAAGAAAAATCGGAAGTTAGCCTTAATATTCGGTCACTTATCCTATAAGCTGCCTTTGGGTTTGACTTCCTAATTCCCATTGGCCCGAACATAGAAACATGGTTCATAATGTTCGCTAAATGCTGGGGCAAAGAAAACAAAAAAAATGAAAAAACAACCTTTTAGAAAAAAAAAATTAACCTAGCGTTATTTTTATAATAATGTGGCAAAACAATACAGTTATTGCACCAATAAAATACCCCAAACAAGCAATAGAACAGCACTCTAAGAATACGTCCTTAATTGCAAAGGTTTTCCTTTGCAATAAGTTATTTATTTTCTTTTTGCAAATGATTTTCATAACTTTAATACCATATTGTACTTACCCCTATATATAATAGTATTAACAAAATTAAGTATGGCAAATTTTAACTTAAAAGTAAACGGAAAAAACGAGCAAGTAGACGTTGATCCCGCTACACCTATGTTATGGGTGTTACGGGATCACCTTAAATTAGTGGGCACAAAATATGGCTGCGGTATCGCCCAATGTGGTGCGTGTACAATTCACCTTGGCGATAATGCTGTGCGCTCCTGTCAATTACCTGTTTCTGCTGTTAATGACCAAGACATTACCACTATTGAAGGACTATCTGAAAATGGTGACCACCCTGTCCAAAAAGCTTGGATGGAAGTAGATGTGTACCAATGCGGTTATTGCCAAGCTGGTCAAATAATGAATGCAAGTGCATTTCTAAAAAACAATCCAAATCCTACGGATGAGGAAATTGAAGGGGCTATGAACGGTAATATTTGCCGGTGTGGTACCTATACACGAATTAAGAAAGCAATTAAAGAAGCTGCCAGTTCTGAAAACGCATAAAAATGGTTAGGTGCATCTTAAAACAAAAATCATGACAAAGATAAAAACACAATATAATCGTCGCTCATTTATTAAGGTCTCTGCGGCCGCTAGTGGTGGCATGCTTATAGGATTTAGTTGGCTCAATGGATGTAAGCCAAATACTTCATTGGATACAGGAGTGGCGATTCCAAAAGAATGGTTCGATATTAATGGATATATAAAAATTGGGGACACAGGCATGGTCACAATCTTTTCCCCCAATCCCGAAATTGGTCAGAACGTAAAAACTTCAATGCCCATGATTGTAGCGGAAGAACTTGATGTTCCGTGGGAAAATGTGGTGGTTGAACAAGCACCACTGAATACAGGTTTTTACCAAAACCAGTTTGCAGGAGGCAGTTTATCAATTCGTTTAAGTTGGAATGCCCTTAGAATGGCCGGTGCAACAGGTAGAAGAATGTTGTTGGAAGCAGCAGCAAAAGAATGGGGTGTAGAAGTTTCCAGTTTAACAGCCAGCGAAGGAGTAATAAAGGAAAATAGTGGAGAGCGTAGTGTTTCTTATGGTGAAATAGCCTCGAAAGCAGTGGGCATTGAAATACCCGAAGAGGTTGACCTTAAAGACCTCAAAGACTTTAAGTTAATTGGAACCAGTAAAAAAAATGTAGATGGAAGGAAAATTGTCACAGGCGAACCCTTATATGGTTTAGATTTTCATAGGGAGGGTATGAAGCTGGCTATGATACAACATCCACCAGCATTTGGCATGACCGTTAAAGACTTTAACAAGGAGGAAATAAAAAACATGCCAGGAGTTACAGATGCCTTCATTATTGATACAACAATTGACGAACCCGGTTGGTTCGATGAGAAAGGTTTTAACCATTTAATTGCCATTGTAGGGGATTCTACTTGGGAACTTATGCAAGCCAAAAAGGCCATTAAAGCAGAATGGGAAACTGTAAGCGAACCTGAAAATTCTGATATTCATATAGAAAAATTGGAAAAAGCCCTTGTATCTGGTGAAGTAGAGGAAAGTAGAAAGGATGGTAATGCTGATGCGGCTTTTAAGAAAGCGGCTAAGATTATTGAGAGAACTTACAGTGCGCCATTTATTGCGCACAATACTTTGGAGCCAATGAATTTCTTTGCCAATGTTACCGAAAATTCAGCGGAACTAGTTGGGCCTACCCAAACACCGGAATCTCTCGAGGGCTCGGTTTCCAAATTGTTGAACATGCCCCTTGAAAATATTACCGTTGACATGACTAGAATTGGTGGAGGGTTTGGTAGAAGGCTCTATGTACATTTTGGGGTTGAAGCCGCGGCCATTTCTAAAAAAATAGGTGGTCCGGTAAAGCTGATTTATACAAGAGAAGACGACATGAGTCAAGGCACCTATAGGCCTACTTACCGTTCAACATACAAAGCAGGTCTGGATGAAAATAACAATCTAATAGCGTTTTCAGTTAAGGGCGCAGGGTTACCAGAGGGTCCCGTATTCCCAAACCGTTTCCCTGCTGGAACGGTAGAAAATTATTCTGCCGAAAAAATTAAAGCAGAAACCAATGTAACCACAGGAGCATGGCGGGCACCAAGATCTAATTTTACAGCAGGTGCTGAGCAATCATTTCTTGATGAAGTAGCAGAAGCAGCAGGCAAAGATCCTATAGATTTCCGTTTGGAATTATTTAATCGGGCCATAAATGACCCTATTGGAGAAAAACATGATTATGAAGCAGAAAGATATGCTGGAGTGCTCAAATTAGTAAAGGAAAAAGCCAATTGGGGAGAAACAAAACCAGGTGTTCATCGCGGAGTAGCAGCCTATTTTTGTCATGCTAGTTATGTTGCAGAGGTTATGGACATAATTATGGAGAATGGGCAACCCATAGTGGATAAAGTTTGGTGTGCAGTAGATTGCGGTATTGTTGTGAATAAAGATGGTGCAAAAAATATAATCGAAGGCGGGGTGGTTGATGGCATTGGACATGCCATGTATAGTCAGTTGACCTTTGAAAATGGAACAGCCAAAGAATCAAATTTTGATAAATACCAATTAATTCGCCATTCACAAGCACCTAAAAAAATAGAGGTTTTCTTTGTTGAAAATGAAATAGACCCAACTGGATTGGGGGAACCAGGACTTCCTCCAGCTATGGCTGCGTTGGCAAATGCCTTATATAAGGCAACTGGCCAACGACACTACCATCAGCCATTTTCAACTGAGAGAAAATTGGTTGGATAAAAAAATATAGATTATATAAGAGCTTACACATTACAATAAAACCCTGTAAATAATTAATTTACAGGGTTTTATCTTGGATAATCTTCGGCGTTATGGTCATTTCATAAAACCACCAATAACCACTAAATAAAACTTATTATTTAATTTTTAAAAAGTACCACTCATCTATAGAAATGAACCTACAGCCTAACTCAATACTTCCATTCATCGTTTAATAACAGTTTTTACTTTTTATAATTAGAGTTTTGCAATACTAGAAACAGCTATCCTATGCTTTCTATAGGATTAAGCATATAATTATGGAAAATAATACAACCCAGTTAAGAGCTGCTTTTTTTGACATGTCTCATTCACCCTATATCATTTTGGATGAAAATCTCATTCTTATTGATATTAATACTAATGCACTAGCAAATATTCCTGTCAACAAAAAAGACATTATTGGTAAAAAGTTTACCGATCTGTTTCCAGATGCACCAAATAATAGGCTTAACGCATATAGAGAAGTTATTAATACAGGGGTGCCTATTGATGTTGAAGAAGTTAAGCTTTGCTTACCATCTGGGGAGTTTGTATTCTTCGTAAAAGTATTTAGAGTTGGTGAAGGGATTGGTTTTGCTGCATTAAATATTACTAAAATGATCAATACCATTGACAGCCAAAAAAAAGTAGCATTAAAACTTAAAGATTTTAATACAAGACTAAAACAAAGAAACAAAGATCTTGAGGTATTTTCATATGTGGCCGCCCATGACATAAAAGCACCACTGACCAATATTCATACTTTATTGTCCTTTCTAGAAAATGAGGGACTTATAAAAAAGTCCGGTAGGCCTGTTTTTTTAAAGGTTATTCAATCCTTAGATATAATGACTTCAAAGTTAAAGGCACTCAATGATGTGATTGCCCTAAAGTATAGCCTGTCCGAAAAACAAGAGCTTGTGACTTTCAAGGAAATTATAACCAATGTCAAAAGTGAAATATCAGAGGATATAAAAAAATTTGATGTTCAAATTCGTGAAGATTTTTCCCAATGTAATGCGATTTTATATAATCCAGAACAGCTACATAGTGTACTTCAAAATTTGCTTACAAATTCAATTAAATATAGAAACCCCAATATTTCACCCATAATAAAAATATCAACAAAAAAGGAAAACGGAAAGTGCGTTTTGAAAATATCAGACAATGGAATTGGCATTAATATGAAGTTAGGACAGAATAAAATGTTTGGTCTTTTTAAAAGAATGCATACCCATGTGGAAGGGTTGGGTGTAGGCCTATATATTGTAAAATCCATAATAACCTCCCATGGTGGTAGTATAAAAGTTACAAGCAAAATAAATCAAGGAACTAAATTTAAAATTGTACTATAATGAACAGCACTAACTTAAATCAAATTAAAATACTGGTGGTTGAGGACGACCCAATAACAACCTATATTATTTTAAGTAATCTTAAAACTCTTGGAATAGAACAAATTGACTCGGTTGAAAATGGGTTAATGGCTTTAGAATATCTAAAAACCCAAAAGCCTGATCTTATTCTACTAGATTTAAATATGCCGATTATGGATGGCTTTGAGTTCTTAAAAGCAAAAAAAAGGAAGAAGATTTGCCCTAGAACATCTGTAGCTATTTTAACGTCATCCATCCGCCCCAATGACCAAAAAAAGGCCAGTAAATTCAAAAACGTAATTAAATACCTAGAAAAACCCATAAATATGGACTCAATGTCACAGATACTTTTTAAAATACTTAAGGATAAATCACACTTACAAAGTTCAAAAACTCTGACCCAAACTTAGTGCTCGCCCAATAATATTGGTAGCCGGGGTAAATAGGTAAGGTTTTGACCTAAGGAAAATTGCCGTCTATCTAATTTCCGTTCAAAATGTACTAGATGAACTTTAAATTCACATGAACTAAATAATATATCCTCTACTAGTTTACTTATTGAAAGAGAATTTGAAATAATGATAAAAGAATTATATGAAAACTGGAATAATATTTACTTTTTACAATCAAGAAAATAAAATTAATAGAAATGAACTATTTCAATTTATGAAGGACAATGACAACATTCACTTATGTCTTATTAATAATGGAAGTACAGATAATACCTTACTTAAATTGGAAGAACTAAAGAATGCCTTTCCTAACAAAATAACATTGGGAAACATTAGGGCCCACAAAGGGCGATTGGCCGCATTAAGAATAGGGTTTAGAATTTTGACAAAATCCCAAAAAATAGATACTTTGGCATTTTCATCTGAATTCAATGGCAAGCAAATAAATAAGTTAGCTAGTCTCTATAATAGTTAGATTTCTATAGATTAAGCCATTGCTTAAATTCAGCAGCCTTATTTTTACTTATTATTATATCTACTTCAGAATTTGGGTTTACAAGAATTTTAAGTTGGTTGTTACCGTATTTCACAATCTTATCTATTGCTGATATTGCAATTATGAACTGCCTATTGGCCCTGTAAAAAAAACTACTGTCCAGATTAGAAAATAATTCATCCAAACTTACATTTGTTGTAGAGCGTTTTCCATCGAAACAAACTACGTAAGTAATTGTATTTTCGGTATATATATGGGCAATATCTTCTGTTGCTATTGGTAAAAGTTCATTTCTAACATAGGTAAGAATTCTTTTTTTGTTCTTATCGTTGGTATTGTCTGTAATTTTTTCGGGTTGAGTTTCACTAACTTTTTGTTGATAATCACCAACGGCCCTATTTAATTTGGAAAGATTTATCACCTCATCTTCCAGTTTTTGATTCTTTAGTTCTAATCGCTTTTCATAAGCACTGCCAATAAGCCTCACGGTAATCACAGAAGAAAGAATAATGATGAAACCCATTATCAGCAATATGTTATAAAATTTATTTCTGAGGGCATCTATCTGAGATGATATCTTACTGGTATTTGCGTGAGCAGCTATAATCCAATCAGAATTAGCTACTGGGTACAAATAGATTACTTCTGATTCCTGTTCGGAATCCTCAAAATTACGCACTCCCCCGGCCTCTTGTTTGTTTTGTAACAAATCATAGAAGTCTTCAGAGGACAAATCATCTGTCACAGAAGAAACAAAAGATTGGTTTGGGCTTACCAACTGCCCCACTCTTTTAATATCCGGATGGCACACCTCTTTCCCAGACCAATCAAAGACAGAGACAAAGCCGGTTTCTAGATTGGTACTTTCAATGCTTTGCTGTACATTTTGTATTACGATCTCTTTGTTGATTCCATTTTCCAATTCGTACCCAACTAAATTGGCAATTTCCTTTGCTTCCCGCTTACTGGATTCCAATTGGGTTTCCAGCAATTGATTTGCGCTTGCCTTTACAAAAAACTGTATAGCAATACTGGCTATCACAATAAAAATGATGGATATGGATAAAAAAGTAAAAAAGTAAAGACGGTCCTTTCTCATATAAATGGTCTGGCTGACATTTTTTGATGTCTAAGATAGGGATTTGATAAAAACTAAATGTATGATATAGATAGTCCTAACAATTTTAACCAATTAGCCACTTAAAAATATTCCCTTTTAAACCCCATTTTTCCCTTTCACGAACATTTTGTCTTTAGGAGCCCCAGTTATATGGTTGTTTTGGGAAAAATAATAGAACATCAATAATCACAAAAAAACAACTATGACAAACAAAACGAAAATGTTATGTGCTTTACTGTCCTTCATTCTATTGGCATGCACCAATGACAGCGAAAGCGACCTGTTACTGGAACCTGAAACCAACTCTGAACAAGAAACTGAAGAACCCAGTGGAATCATTACTTACAACGCAAACATAAAAAGTATAATAGATGGCAATTGTTTGGGGTGCCATTCCAATCCACCTCGTAACGGAGCACCTTTCTCTTTAACAACCTATGAGCAAGTAAAGACAAGAGCGGACAATGGTTCTTTACTAAGTTCTCTATCCAAACAAACAAGTGAAAATGGCTCTATGCCTCCAGCCAATAGGTTACCACAATCAACTATTGATCTTATTGAACAATGGATACAGGACGGAACATTAGAAAACTAATTAAACAGTAAAAAACAAAACATTATGAAAAACAAAAAAAATAAACTAGTAGCACTTTTGGTGGTTGGTCTTATTGGAATAAATATGGTCAGTGCGCAAGAAAAATATATTGATAAAAATGGAACCTTGGTTTTTGAGGCTTCAGAAAAACTATTTGAAGAAGTTAAGGCAGAAAATACATCGGTAACGGCAATTTTAGACACTAAAACGGGAGAAATTGCAGCCTTGGGTCTCATGAAAGGCTTTCGTTTTAAAAACTCTTTAATGGAGGAACACTTCAACGAAAATTATATTGAATCTGAAACCTATCCAAAAGCAATTTTCAAGGGCAACTTAATAGATTTTGAGTTTAAAAGCCTTAGTGAAATTGAGCAAAAACTAACAACAACCGGAATATTGGAATTACATGGAAAAGAGAAAGAAATCTCTACAATCCTAACGATTAAAAAAATTGACAAGAGTATCTCCATACAAGGGAATTTCGCAGTCACTCCCGAAGATTTCGACATAGAGATACCAAAAATTGTAAAAAATAAAATTGCAAGGGAAGTTCTGGTACAACTCACATTTAATCTTATAGAAAAATGAGCAAGAAAAAATATTACCTACTAGTTTCTCTAATAGCATTACTCTTTTTTCTGGCCTTATTGGTAAAACAATACTTATATGGTGAGCATAGAAACATAGCCAGTGAAAAAGCTACTATGGAAATCTCCGCTACGGAATTAGAGTCAAGGTTTGCATCTAACCAAAGTTTGACTTCAAAAAACCTCTTGGATAAAGTTATTGCAGTCCACGGTAAAATTAATGCAATTGAAATCAACAGTGTCATTATAGATAATAAAGTACAAGCAAATTTATTAAATGGAAACATGGACAATATCGCTGTTGGTGATATAATTACGGTTAAAGGTAGGTGCATAGGCTATGACGACCTACTTGAAATAGTGAAAATTGACCAAGCAACACAAATACTCAACTAATAAAAATATAGAAATATGAAAATCTTAAATATTCTCCTCCTTATTTTTCCCGTCCTACTCTTTTCACAAGATGACCTGTTTTCGGAAATAGACACCGACGTTGCCGACGAGTTTGAAACTGCAGCTTTCAAAGGTTTAAAGATTGTGAATTTTGAATCTACCAAGATGATATCAAATAAAGAGCTTTACTTTGTTGTATCGCACAGGTTTGGTTCTGTAAAAACAGGATTCAAAGACTTTTTTGGCCTTGACCAAGCTGTTACCCGTCTCAATTTTATATATGGGGTTTCAGATGGAATAAATATTGGAGTCTCTAGAAGCTCGTTTCTAAAGACTTATGAAACTTCGATTAAGTTGCGATTACTACGTCAAAAAAATGGCGGTTCACCATTCACGATTGTATCATTCAATACGCTACTAATAAATTCTGCTTTGGAAAAAGAGAACCTACCTGGATTGGAATTTGACCATCGACTAGGATACACAGTGCAATTATTAATCTCCAGAAAGGTAAATAAAAACTTCTCATTGGAATTAATCCCTACTTATTTTCATGATAACCTGGTACAATTGGATGAGCAGGAAAATTCACAATACTCCCTAGGTCTTGGGGGCAGACATAAACTTTCTAAAAGATGGTCCTTAAATGCAGATTACGGCTATCATTTGAATAGAGCGGAAAACTCCCCATTTAAAAATCCTTTTTCAATTGGTTTTGACCTTGAAACCGGTGGCCATGTGTTTCAATTACATTTTACAAATGCTCAACCCATGAATACCAATGGTTTTCTTGGTCAGGCAATTGGAGATTGGGGAGAAGGTGATTTTTTCTTTGGTTTCAACGTATCACGGGTATTTTAAATCTAAAACCATGAATTCAGGATTCGCCACAGTTCACGTTCAAAACGCATTCTGTCAAAAATGTTCGTCAACTATCAAAAAAGAGCTTTTAAAAATTATGGATATTACAAATGTATATCTATACCCCACGGACTCTCTTGTGGTATTCAATTTTGTAAAGGCCAATGAGCTTTCAACCGCGTTAAATATTCTAACAGATTTAGGCTATCCACCAGAAGGAGAAAGAATAAATTCCAAAAAACCATCTATTACAGCATGTAACTGTTAATCTTTTTCTTTCTTGAAAGAAAATTTTAACCAACCTCCAATTGAATAATCTATTGGAGGTTTTTTTTTGCATATAGATTTTATAAGTATGGTTAAAAGTCATTTTCAGGGTAATAAATTCTAAATGTATACCATAGCTATTCCTTATCATTTTTTTTCCTTGGTTTAGCTATACTTCGAAGTTTCTCATTTCTTAGCCAAATACTTAACCAAACAAGTATTCCAAAAACAATTGGAAACAAAATATTAATGATGGGATCGTTATGGATGATATGAGTGGCTATTGCCCCTCCCAACCATGCTGTAAGTAATAAGCAACCTAAAAATGTCGTTTGTGGAATTGCATATAACACGGTTGAAATCAATAATACTATTCCTAAATAAATAACTGAAGCTTTTGGGTAACCCATTTCAATGGCACCACTAACTGCCATATCAGTCTGTAAAAGATTATTAAAAGCCCCCACTAAGAGCATTATGGCTATTAAGCTTTGTAAAATATAAGAAATCCACAAAGTTCCTTTGGATACTTTTCTACTTGTTTTCATTTATATTTTTGTATTTAACATATTCATCTAAATTCTTAAGGGCCATGGTAAATCCTTCTTTAAAGCCCATTTTAATTACCTTTTCAAGGTCGGAAAGACTTTCATAAGAGGCCACAATCGAAACTAGTGTTTTATTAGCTTTTTCTTCACTAAATGTATTTGTCCACTGAGTTCGTGGCATTTCTTCGTTCAGAACTCCATTTTCATCACAAAAGGCATCTAAACCAGTAAAACTACTTTTGGGCTTAATTTGCAAATAATTGTTTTTGCACCAATGTTTTTCGTTTTCAGGACTTACCATATAATACAACCACATACCTCCTTCTCTAAAATCCATGGATTTGGTTACCGTTTTATACGGTTTTGGTGCCCACCATTGGTCTAAGATTTCGGGTTTTGTCCAAGCGTCCCATACTAAATCAAGATTTGCAGCAAATTCTCGCTTTACATTAACGGTGTTGTTTTCTTTATTAACCTTAAATTTGAATAATAAATTAGCGCTCATATTTCACATTTTTTTGTTACACATTTCTTAAGCCCATCAACGTTTTACTTTAGGCCTTCTTCAACTTTGTATTCTTTAATTATAATTTCCTGCATTGGCATGGTCAATTCCATAGACCACTCTACTAAACAAGCTTTTCATGCATAGCAAGGGTACTCTTTTTGGCCCCTACCAATTGAAAATATGTTTTGGATTGGTCCAAATCTCCCTCACAATCATAATGGAAGCATTAAATGTTCGAGTCATTTGTATTTCCTTGTTCATGTTATTTGCTTATTTCCCCTCTTTTTGAATTTTATTTAAGTAATTGTCAAGATTGCTAAACCTATCTTCCCAACGTCCACGTAATTGATTTACCCAAATATCAATTTCATTTATTTTTTCAATTTTAATTTGATAGTAAATCTCTCGCCCCTTTTTATTTGATTCAATGAGTTCACATTCGTTTAAAATTTGAATATGTTTTGAAATTGTAGGTCTGGATGCATCAAAATTATTTGCAATTGCTCCTGCTGTCATTGTCTGAGATGCTAATAATGCTAAAATTGATCGTCTGGTCGGATCTGCAATCGCTTGATAAATATCTCTCCTTAATTTCATTACGAAGTCATTTGACTACAAATATATATGAAGTTATTTAGCTACACAATTTTTTTTAAGTACACTAGTGGTAATCATTATTCTAAGTAAACCCACTCCTATAGAAATAATGGAAATACCATGGGGATTCCCCAAAATTTCATTCCATTTTATTCCCTTTCAAGGGTCATTTTTCCCCTTCACACACCTTTTGTCCATATAAACGCCCAAGAAGCAGTTGTTTTGATCAACATTAATATTTAATCCTTTTAAAATTCAAACAAAATGAAAAAGCTTTTATTACTATTCGTCCTCTCATTAATTGTCATTAGCTGTTCTGATGATTCCGATGATACCTACAACAACCCAAATCCTAATCCAGATTCCGAAACTGAAACCGAAACCGAAGTTGGTAACTCGGTTGGTCTTAGGTCAGATGCAACTTTTGGTGAGGTATTAACAAACTCTGAAGGAAAAACATTGTATTTCTTTGGAAAAGATGCCAAAGGAGCATCTAACTGTAGCGGTGGATGTGCCGATGTGTGGCCCATTTTTTTTACCGATGACTTAACCCTGGATTCAGGTCTAAGTGCTTCTGACTTTGGGACCATTACAAGAGAAGATGGTGAACAACAAACTACTTACAAAGGGTGGCCATTGTACCTTTTTACAAACGATGCTGCCACAACCGATATAAATGGTGATAATACCAATAATTTCTTTGTTGCAAAACCAGATTATTCTATAATGATAACCGTTGCCCAATTGGTAGGAAGAGATTCCAGTGGAGGTGAAACCAATCTTACAAGTGAATTTATCGCTGGCGATGAAGAAACACTTTATATAACAGATGAAAAAGGAAACACATTGTACATTTTCATAAATGATAAGAAGAACCAAAACAATTTTACTGCTGAAGATTTTTCAAATAATGGGGTATGGCCAATATTCAATACCACTATTGGGAGCTTGCCAAGTATTTTAAGTGCTGATGATTTTGGAACCATTGATGTTTTTGGAGAATCCCAATTAACCTACAAAGGATGGCCTCTATACTATTTTGGTCAAGATCAGGAACGGGGTGACAACTTTGGGGTTGGTTTTCCAGCTGCTGGAATATGGCCAATCATAAATCCAGACACAGAAGAAGCTCCAGAACCAGACCCAAATGCCGTAAGAATTTCTGAAAATACAACTTTTGGAAATGTAATGACAAACGCAGAAGGCATGACCTTATATTTCTTTGGAAAAGATGCCAAAGGAACATCTAACTGTAGCGGTGGTTGTTCTGGTGTATGGCCAACTTTCTTTGCTGAGAACCTTACTTTGGATGCAGGATTGAATGCAGACGACTTTGCAACCATTACCAGAGAAGATGGTGCACAACAAACTACTTACAAAGGATGGCCACTATACTTATTTGCCAATGACGCAAGCTCTGGAGATATAAACGGAGACAACGCCAATAATTTCTTTGTTGCAAAACCAGATTATTCTTTAATGATTAGTGTTGCCCAATTGGTAGGTAGGGACTCTGACGGAAACGAAACCAACCTTACAGGTGAATACATTCCTGGTGATGAGGAAACTCTCTATGTTACAGATGATGAAGGGAACACTCTTTACACTTTTATTGGAGACAAAAAGAACCAAAACAACTTTACAGCAGATGATTTTTCCAATAATGGTGTATGGCCCATATTCCATACAAGTATAGAAGGGCTGCCTAGTATATTGGACAGTAGTGATTTTGGAACCATTGATGTGTTTGGAGAGTCACAGTTAACCTACAAAGGATGGCCTTTATACTATTTTGGTCAAGATCAGGAACGTGGTGATAATTATGGAGTTGGATTTCCTGCTGCTGGAGTTTGGCCAATAATCAACCCAGACATAGAGGAGGCTCCAGAACCAGAAGACACATCAAGTGTTGCGGCTACCTATGAGGTATCTAATAATGGGGCCACGGCCTATCTATTTAGCGGTAATGGATTAACAGATGCAAGTAACCCTGACTTTACGTTAAAAAGAGGGGAAACATATGAATTCAATGTAAATACTCCTGGGCATCCATTTTTGGTTAAGTCTGTTCAAGGTACAGGTACTGCAAACACATTTGATGATGGTGTTACCAATAATGGTGCATCAACAGGAACTATAAGCTTTACAGTTCCTAATGACGCTCCAAATACATTATTTTATAATTGTGAGTTCCATGGTCAAATGACTGGAACCATAACAATAGTTGATTGAGGAAGTTGAGTATTGGTGAAGAAACCTTGGGAAATTGCTATGCTTCCCAAGGTTTTACCATTAACAATTGGAAATAACATTTTCTATAATGCTTTTGTGCTAACTTTAGTGCAGTATAACCGCTTATTACTTGCTATAAACTTTATTTTAAATATGAATAGAATTACCAAAAGAATAATAATTGTTTTAACAATCTTAATACTTGGGGTGATTTTTTATTGGTATTTATCCTATGATTCACATATCAATATATTGGATAAAAAGACAGAAGTGCATACAAATGCAGAAAATTTGATGTCTTCATTTATTTTAAACAAAGAACAAGCAAATTCCGATTACAAGGAGAAAATAGTTGAAATTAAAGGTATTGTAACAAAAGTTAGTTATTTAAATAAAAAATGTACTGTATTTTTAGAAGCTGGAAAAAATAAAGAAGAAGGCTATATAATATGTGATATGCAAACCAACCAATTACACAATGTTCAACAAATAAAAAATGGAGATTCTGTTCTAATCAAAGGTATTTTTAAAGGATTCCTTATGGATGGAATCATGTTAAATTGTGTACTACTCAACACTTATATTGATGAATAAACTAATTAAGTTTCTTTTTGTTTTTTCATTTTTCACCGGAATTGGGCAGAACTCGGAACAAATAATTGCTCGACAGGGACAAGTATCCTTCTTTTCCTATACATCCGTTGAAAATATTAAAGCAGAGAACAACCAAGCGCTTAGTATTATTGATTTTTCCAATAATAAAATTGCTGCCAGTATGCTAATGAATGCTTTTATTTTTGAAAAAGCATTGATGAAGGAGCATTTTAACGAAAGTTATATCGAATCGGACATTCATCCAAAAGCCACTTTTGAAGGTGAAATCATTGATTTTGATGCTTCAATAAATGGTATACAAACGAAAATGGTACAAGGAATATTTACATTACATGGCATATCGAAAGAGTTGGAAATAAAAACCGATATTGATAGTTCTAGTGGAAAGTTTGTTCTAACTGGCACTTTTGAAACTTTTGTAAAAGATTATGATATTAAAGTTCCGCCATTACTGGCCGGTAACATTGCCAAAACAATTTCAGTAACCTTTAGATTTGAATATGAGCCTTATGAGAAATAGAAAATTACTTTTTGTAGTATTCCTAATTACTGGTTTATATACTCATATAAATGCACAGGATGATTTGTTGGGAATCTTAGATCAAGAACAACCCAATATAGTTGATTATACTTCGGCAACCTTTAAGATGACCAGAATATCTTATGGTCACTCAATTGAAACCAGAAAGAAAGGAATCCTCGAAATTTTTGTTGCAAACAGGTTTTGGAACATTCCTGACAGCAAAGCCCAGAGTTTTGCGGCTGATCGTCTAGCTGCCAGAATAGCTTTGGAGTATGGTGTTACAGACCGCTTTTCCATGGGGTTTGGAGGTTCTAATTTTGATGGTTTATTTGATGGGTACCTAAAATATAAACTAGTTAGACAGCGTAAGGGGGGCTCCCCTTTCAGTATCACCTTATTGCAAGGAGGTAGTTACAATAGCAATGCTTTTCCTGATGCAACCATTCAAGATGATTTTTCCAATAGATTATCCTTTACTACCCAAGCTTTAATAGCTAGAAAGATATCATCTAATTTCTCTCTCCAGGTTGCCCCATCATTTATTCATAAGGGTATGGTTCCATCCCCTATTGATCCAAAAAATGTTTTTGCCGTAGGTTTTGGGGGCAGGTATAAATTAGGGGGGCATGTATCTGTTGTATCAGAATATTATTATGTTACCAATCCTTTGGAATCTGTAGACACATACGGTCCATTTTCATTAGGTGTAAATTGGGAGGTTGGGGATTTAATGCTCCAGTTTATGCTTACCAATACCAGAAATATGGTGGAGGACACCTTTATAGTGCAAACCCCTAACAATTTTAATTTTAGGGATCCTAACCTAAACTTTGGATTTAATGCGACCTATGTTCTACATTTAAAAAGAAAAAAGTAAGTCCGTAAATTCCAAAAGACATGTTATTTAACTGATTTACAGTGTTTAAAATCACCCCTACGGCCTTTAGAGAACATTCACTTGGCTTCTCATTGGTAGTCAATCTTACAAAACCTTCGTTCCTTTCTTGTATAGAAATTGACAGTCCAGAATAAGGCGTCAACAGAATATAAGAAGACAAGGCTCCTATGTTTTTAGCCATTTTCATCTATCCATAAAACCTGCTTTAAAGCATAAATTACTAATATTGTGGCATAAAACATTTCTTTTCCATTACTTCCATTTTCTTTTTGTTATTTTTGGTAAATTTTGCACGAAAACTACATTAAATGAGAAAAATCGCTGTAATCCTTATTGGATTGATAATGTCCTGTAACTCTTCCCAAAAAACTGTGGAAGAAAAGAGTACAACCAAAGGTGTTGAAGCCAATACCATATATGCTAAAACAATAACACAAGAAGAACTAAAAGAACATCTATACATCTATGCTTCAGATGAGTTTGAAGGACGTGAAACAGGAAAACCTGGTCAAAAAAAGGCAGTTGCCTACCTTAAAGAAGCCTATGAGAAAATGGAAATTGCTGCTGCAAAGGATGATGGAGACTACATTCAAAATGTTCCATTAGAAATGAGCAACCTGCCTACCGGTTCCATTAACATAGACAATCAAGAATACCCCATAGGCGAAGATTTTGTTACTTTTTCCAAAGCAACCGGCACCTATTCTGATATTATTTATGCTGGTTATGGCATAGACGATGAAAATTACTCCGATTATAAAGGGTTGGATGTAAAAGGAAAATTGGTATTAATAAAGTTTGGAGAACCAAAGAATGCCAATGGTTCTTATGCAGTATCTGGTACGGATGAAAAATCCGATTGGAGCAATATGTCAGAATCTTTTGGAAAAAGGGCTAAAGCAGCAACAGACAATGGTGCAGTTGGCATGCTATACTACGATGATTCCAATTTTGGAAGGTACAAAGGATATTTTGACTTTTCCAAAAGGAACAACAGGGGTAGAATGGCATTAAAAAGTGAATCCACGGATTTTTCTAGTTTCATTATTAATTCTGAAATTGGAAAAAAACTATTGCCCAATATTGATGATAATGATGTTCCAAAAACAGTTTCTGTTCCATTAACATTGAAAATAGAAAGCTCTAATGATGAAGTTAGTTCAGAAAACGTAGTAGCCTATATCAAAGGGTCAGAAAAACCAAATGAGTATGTGGTTATCTCCTCCCACTTGGACCATATTGGCATAACTAGTGATGGCGAAATAAATAATGGTGCCGATGATGATGGTTCCGGAACAGTGGCCCTTTTAGAGATTGCACAAGCATTTAAAAAAGCCAAAGACGAAGGAAATGGGCCAAAAAGATCCGTCGTGTTTTTGCATGTAACAGGTGAGGAAAAAGGGTTGTTTGGCTCACAATATTATACGGACTTTGAACCAGTTTTTCCATTGTCTCAAACTGTGGCCAATTTAAATATTGATATGATTGGTCGTATTGACCCAAAAAGAGAAGGGGACAGAAACTACATTTATCTTATTGGTTCAGATAAATTGAGCTCAGATTTGCATGAACTCTCAGAAGCCATCAATGAAAAGTACACCCAAATAGAATTGGACTATACTTATAATGATGAAAATGACCCCAATCGTTTTTATTATAGAAGTGACCATTACAATTTTGCAAAAAACAATATTCCTATTATTTTTTATTTTAACGGTACCCATGCGGATTACCATAAGCCAAGCGACACACCCGATAAAATAAATTATGACTTGTTAGAGAATAGGTCTAGATTAATTTTTTACACTGCTTGGGAGGTTGCCAACCGAGACCAAAGGGTTATCGTAGATAAAGCTACCAAGTAAACTCTTTACATCCTAAAATAAAAAAACCCAATCATAATGATTGGGTTTTTGCCTTTCTGGGTGGAAGACCGGGTTCACTTCGGCTCCGCTCGGCATAAACTTCTCACCCTAAATTCTGACCACAAAAAAACCCCGCCATAAAATATACAGCAGGGTAATTTTCTTGCTATTGGGTGGAAGACCGGGTTCGAACCGGCGACCCTCGGTACCACAAACCGATGCTCTAACCAGCTGAGCTACAACCACCATTTATAAGCGGTTGCAAAGATAATTTTTTTTGTGCCATCTTTCAAAATAAAACAGCGTATATTTTTTAGTAGAATATCCATTATTAGGGTTGTCCTACTAAATAAGTGCAGACTTCTTTTTGATAAAATCGATGAAATACACTCTTAACATCCTATAACACACAAAAAATAGTGTTTCACAACATTAATTGGCAATAGGTGAATACATAGGTTATTTTTAAAACCGTAAACTATATTTTATTTTTTTAGTGGCACACAACTGTATTTTTAATCATCGATACTCAAAGCAATGGTTGGCAATAACCATTTTTATATTTTTTATTGGGCAAACTTATGCTCAACAAAAAATAAAAGATAGTATTGAAAAGGAAATAGAGGTTGTCCAAGCTAAAAAGAATTTTAGTGTAAAAGATACTACCTATATAAAACTTCTTAATAATCTAGGAAAACAACTTAGGTTCATTAAAACAGATAGTTTATTTCTTCTTTCTCAACAAGCTTTTAAATACAGTAAATCTGCAGGATACAAAAAAGGAGAGGCTCATTCGCTAATTCTAATGAGCCGTTATTACTCGGACAAGGGTGATTATGCCGAAGCGATAAATTACTGTAGGTCTGCCCTATCCATTGCAAATGAGCTTAAGGACTCAAATTTAATACTCAATATTCAAAATGATTTGGCAGGACAGTATGCCTACATGGGTGATTATGCCAAAGCCTTAAACGTTTATTTAATAAGTTTGGAATTTGCTGAAAGAGTGGACAACAAGCTGATGCTTTCTATAATTAACGAAAATGTTGCTAACCTTTACGCCTCCCAAAAAGACTATGATCAGGCATTGAGTTTTTACAAAAAGGTGAAAAGCATTAATGATGAGATTGGCAACGATATATACTCAGCTGAAACAATGAGTAATATAGCGTCTATTTATGCGGATATTGGCAATTTGGATTATGCCATGTTTAACATAAACAAGAGCATTACTATTTTTGAAGCACACAATATTATAGATTGGTTGGCATATGCCTATGAGGTAAAGGGTAAAACGTACCTCAAAAAAGAAAAATATATATGGGCTCTACATTGGTACCACCAAGCGGAAATGATTCATGATAAAATTGAGGACGATAGAAGTAAAATTGATTTGGTAAATGGAATGGCCGAAGCATATTATGGGTTAAAAAGAGATAGTATTTCAGAAATTTATGCCTTGGAAGCTTACGAAATATCCAGTAGGATTAAGTTTAAGGAGGGAATTGAAAAATGTGCAAAAACTCTTTACAAAATAAGTAAGAACAAAAAAGACTATGTCAATGCCCTAAAATATCACGAGCTCTTCCAAGCTATATCGGACACACTATCAAGAAATGACAATAAAAAAGGGCTTACCATGTTAAAAACACAGTTGGCCCATGATAGGCAAAAAGAAGCTCTAATACTACAAAACGAGAAAGCGCTAAGAAAACAAAGGAGCTATATCTATGGAGGTCTGGTAATTCTTTTAATTTTAGGATTGATAACTTTTCTAGTCTATAGAAATGAAAAAACCCAGAAAAAGTTAAATAAGGAATTACATGTTAAACAAGATATTCTGGAAAATAGAAAAGTAGAATTAAAAGGATTAAATAATACCAAGGATAAATTATTCTCCATAATCGGCCATGACCTTAGAGGACCTATTGCAGCTTTAGAAGGACTTCTAAAGTTATTCAAGGATGGAGAAATGCATAAAAATGAATTCTTAAAACTTGTTCCTAAATTATGGGACGATGTAAGCCACATCTCTTTTACACTTAACAATTTGCTTTCATGGGGGCAAACACAAATGAATGGGGCTGTCACAAAACCAAAAGCAGTAAATATTGATAACATTGTTGAGGATAATGTTAATTTACTATCCGAAATAGCAAATAAAAAAGCAATCAGGATTGTAAATAGAATTTCCGAGAATATCGTTGTTTGGGCCGATAAGAATCAAGTTGATATTATTATTAGAAACTTAATGAGCAATGCCTTAAAATTTACTCCTGAAAATGGCATGATTGTAATTGAGGCTAAAGAGAACGAAAATAATTGGGAAATCTGTGTTCGCGATACTGGAATAGGAATGACGCAAGAAGTACAGGAAAAGTTATTCATTAAAAATTCAAACTTCACAACATATGGCACCAATAATGAGAAAGGGACTGGATTGGGCCTTTCGCTTTGTATAGAAATGGTAGAAAACAACAAAGGGGAAATATGGGTGGCAAGTGAAATAAAGAAGGGAACAAGTTTCTTTTTTACTTTACCAAAGGCCGAGGATGAAAAAAAATACAAAAACGTTGGCTAGCTAAATTAAAGCATCGAGCCCATTTACTGCTATATATCGTTCACTTGTAAATCCTTCTGCATACTCCACTCCCACAATTCTTCCCAAATCCCTTGCTCTATAACTTACACTATCAGTGAAATTTTTACTACTTATAGGAGTTTCTGGCTCTTTACTGTTGGGATCATAAAATTGTGAACTATATGCCAGAATAGCTTCAACCTTTTTATCAATATACCCAGAAACATCTACAACAAAATCGGGTTCAATACTTTTCCATTGAATATAATGGTACACCTGTTTTGGTCTCCATGGATCTTGCCATTCATCGTCCCCTTCAAATTTTGTATCAATCTTTATCAATCCACTTAAAAAACAGGCGTCACTTACCAAATTACTTCCCTTTGCATGGTCTATATGTCTATCTACTATTGCATTGCATAAAACAATTTCTGGGCGATACCTTCTAACCATTTTAATAACTTCTAGTTGGTGCTGCTTGTCATTCACAAAAAAACCATCTGCAAATTCCAGATTCTCCCTAACGGACACCCCAAGAATTTTAGCGGCTGCCATGGCCTCCTTATCCCTAATTTCAGCAGAACCTCGAGTACCCAGTTCACCTCTCGTTAAATCTACAATACCCACTTTTTTTCCACTTGCTATTTCTTTGGCAATAGTTGCTCCTGCACCTAATTCAGCATCATCTGGATGTGCCCCAAAAACTAATATGTCTAATTTCATGTATTTATTTTACGATTGTAGAACAACCTTTTTTATTGATTTCACCTTTTTTATTGCCTGCTCTATATCGTCTATTAAATCTTGTGGTTCTTCTATCCCAACAGAAAAACGGATAAGTCCGTCCGTAATTCCTTGAGCTTCCCTTTTGCTTTTTTCCATTCTACTATGTGATGTCTGTGCAGGTGTTAGAATTGTACTCTCTACTCCTGCCAAACTCATAGAAGGTTTTATCAATTTTAATTCTTTTTGAAATTGTGTAGCGTCAATCTCATTATTCAATTCAAAAGACATCATGCCCCCAAAACCGTTCATTTGAGTTTTAGCAATCTCATGTCCAGGGTGAGATGCCAAACCAGGGTAATGAACCCTTGTTATGTCTTTATGGGCATTTAAAAACTGAGCCATTTCCATAGCATTTTCATTGTGTTGTTTCACACGAACACCCATCGTTTTTATACTTCGCTCCAACAACCAGACTGTATATTCGCTTAAATTACCTCCTAGGTCTATGGCTATATCGTACACCTTTTTCATATGCTCTCTTGAGCACGCCACAGCTCCGGCACTAATATCCGAATGTCCTCCCATGTATTTTGTAGCGCTGTGGAGTACCACATCAATTCCAAAGTCGATTGGGTTTTGATTTACAGGACTTGCAAACGTATTATCGATCATGGTGGTTAATCCATGCTTTTTTGCAAGGCTGGAAACAACCTTCATATCCGTAATCGTCAATAAGGGATTGGAAGGGGTCTCAATATACAGAACTTTGGTATTAGCCTTTATTTCTTTTTCAAAATCAGAAGCTTCCCATCCTTCCGTAAATGAATATTCAATTCCAAATCGTTCAAAGTGTTTGGTAACTAAGGCATACGTTCCTCCATACAGGGTTTGCTGAAGCACCACATGGTCACCTGCACTTAAAAAACCAAGCAATGTGGTACTTATTGCTGCCATTCCACTACTAAATATAAGAGCTGTTTCTGTATGCTCCAAAGCGGCTATTTTTTTACATAGTGCTTCTTGATTGGGAGTATTATAATTTCTAGGATATCTTTTTACATCTACATCCATGTAGGCGTAAGAGGTGCTCATATACAATGGAGAAACTGCCCCTTTGTACTCTTTATCCTCTAAATCCCCTATATGCGTGCAGATGGTATTCAATCCTTTTCTGCCAGTATCCATACGCTAAAATTTATAATATCTAAGGTACAAAAAACGGTTAAATCATAGTCCTTTTCCATTGTCCCTTTTTAAACCAGACTATTGCAATTATAGCTAAAGCTACTTCCGCCAAAGTAATGGCCCAAAAGACACCAATAACTCCAAAATCAAAAGTAATAGCTGTTAAATAAGCAAATGGTAGTTGAAATAGCCAAAAAGCGATGAAATTTATTTTTGTAGGAGTTTTTGTGTCCCCTGATCCGTTAAAAGCTTGGGTCACTACCATTCCGTATCCATAAAAAACATACCCGGCCGCCATAACTTGTAAACAAATCGCTCCATATTTAACCACATCAGGTGTTCCATTGAACCAACCAATTATAGTTTTAGCAAATAACAGATAAATCAAAGACACTATGAACATAAAATAGGCGTTGTATTTTCCTGTTACCCAAACGGATTTTTCTGCCCGATCTGGTTGCTGTGCCCCTAGGTTCTGTCCTACCAAAGTAGCGGCTGCATTGCTCATTCCCCAAGCGGGCATTAACGTGAACAACATTACCCTTATGGCAATGGTATAACCTGCCAAAACCTCGCTGCCAAATTCGGATACCATTCGCATTAGAAAGACCCAGCTGGAAGTTCCTATTAAAAACTGAGCTATTCCCCCAAGAGACACTTTAATTAAATTAAACATCACCTTAAGGTTTAGAACAAAATCTTTAAATGCAATTTTTATTCTACTCCAACCAAAAAATAAAATACCAAATTGAAATAATACAGCAGTTCCCCTACCAATATTGGTTGCGATAGCAGCGCCCATAACTCCATATTCTGGTACAGGTCCCCAGCCAAAAATAAAAATAGGGTCCAATATGATATTGAGCCCATTGGACAATACCAAGGTCCACATGGCCACCGAGGCATCTCCTGCCCCCCTAAAAATGGCATTGATAAGAAACAAAAGAAGTATAGTAACGTTACCGCCAATCAACAATTGGGTATATCCATATCCTTCATCGATTAAATCTTGCTCCGCTCCCATTAGGGCCAGTATGTCTCTAGCATATAAAAATCCTATGGCACCAACAATCAATGCCACAACAATTCCTAAAAGTATGGCCTGCACTGCAGATTCCTTTGCTCCCTGAATATCCTTTTCCCCAACTCTTCTTGCTACCAATGCCGTTGCCGCCATACTTAAGCCAATGGCAATAGCATAGACCAAAGTAATTACAGACTCGGTCAACCCAATAGTAGCTACGGCATTTACACTCACTTTGGAAACATAGGCAATGTCCACAATGGCAAAAATGGACTCCATCATCATTTCCAAAATCATGGGGATGGAAAGCATAAAAATTGCCTTACGAATACTCCCAGTGGTGTAATTGGTTTCTTTGCCGGTAACCGCTGTTATAAAATGTTTAAATAGTTGTTTTAATGAAAGTCTATTTTGTGTCATTAGAATGAAATTATGTTAAAAAAAGGAAGTGTAGATGCTAGTGACCGTAAAAGTGTTTACGGTTAAATTCTGGTCATTTCGACCCCTGTGACATCTATGGTATACATAATTTCTATAACTTCATGATGAAACAAAGATGGGAAAAATATTTAAATGAACTAAAAACTAAGTCTTTTTTTTCACTGAATATTCAATCTACTTAACAAACGGTTATTCCATTCCACAGGGATAATTATGGTTTTTTAATTTTTGCTGCATGTTTTTTTATATTTTTTACATAGATTAATTTATGTCTGCTTTTAGGTGTTTCTCTCTGTTCAATTTCAAACCTTTCTGTAGATTTAATCAGTGGCGTTAGTTTTTCAAATCCATAATTTCTTGAGTCAAAATTCGGTTGTTTTTTCTGTATTAGGCTTCCTACATCTCCCAGAAAGGCCCAACCATCATCATCTGACAAATCATTGATTGTTGTTCTAATTAGATTTATTTCTTTTTCTGTTATCCTATCTACGGAGGGTTCTACGGATTCTTTGTCCCCCACCTTTTCTTCTGTTTGTTTTTTTAAAATCTCAATATAAACGAATTTATCACAGGCCACAATAAATGGATTTGGCGTCTTTTTCTCTCCAATACCTATAACCTGCATACCAGCTTCTCTTAATCTAGTTGCTAACCGAGTAAAATCACTATCGCTGGACACCAAGCAAAATCCATCTACTTTTCCACTATATAAAATATCCATTGCATCAATTATCATAGCCGAGTCAGTGGCATTCTTGCCCGTTGTATAGCCATATTGTTGTATTGGTGTTATGGCATTTTCCAAAAGCAAATTTTTCCATTTATTTAAACCTGGTCTTGTCCAATCCCCATAAATTCTCTTTATGGTCGGATTACCATATTTGGCAATTTCTTCCATCATCTCCTTCACATGAGCTGATGGAATATTATCACCGTCTATAAGGACCGCCATGTTGATGTTTTGATTCATTTGGTTCTTTTTATTGTTATTGCTTAAATTTAGGAATGTAGACTATGAAACCCTATTATTCTAAACTTAATAAAAACAGAACTTTATTTTTAAAATATAAGGCAAAGTGCTCTCCTATTTAGAATAATTCACTCTATAACGCCACCAGCTAACAGCACCCAAAACCAACACTCCAAAGACCGTATACCAAATAAAGGTAGGGGTAATTACCTGCGCACCACTGGCATAACTATGAAGTCCCACCAAGTAAAAATTAACTCCAAAATAGGTCATCATAATACTTGCAAAGGCAACTACACTCATAAAATTAAAGACCCATCTACTTCTCAATCCTGGAACCAAACGGGAATGTATTACAAAAGCATAGACCATAATGGAAATCAATGCCCAGGTTTCTTTGGGATCCCAGCCCCAATAACGTCCCCAACTTTCATTTGCCCATTGTCCTCCTAAGAAATTACCAATAGTAAGCATTACCAATCCAACGGTAAGGGCAAGCTCATTAATGATTGTCAATTCCTTTAAATTGAGCTCCATTCGTTTTTTGTTCTTTTTATTGGTCAAAATAATAAGAATAAGGGATGTCACACCTAGAATCATTCCCACTGTCAAGGGGCCGTAGCTACCGACAATCACAGCCACATGAATCATAAGCCAATAACTATCTAGCACAGGAACCAAATTCGCAATGGCCGGATCTACCCAACTTTGGTGGGCAATCCACAACAACATAGAAGTAACGAAAGCACTGGCCGCAATGGTAAGGTCACTTTTTTTACTAAACAGGAGCCCCATTCCCATAGTTGCCCAAGAAACATAAAGAATACTTTCATAGGCATCACTCCAAGGTGCATGACCAGAAATATACCATCGCAAGACAAGTCCGGCTGTATGCCAAATAAAAAATAGGACAATAATTCCTTTAAAGAAATAAGTGGCCACTTTCCATATTTCACGGTCCTTAAAAATTCTAAAAATCAACACAAAGAACATAGAAAGGCCTACTAAAGCATACCATTGATACAGTCGGTTAAAAATATCCAGTCCGTTATAAATAACTTCAGTTTTTATTCTGCTGTCCGAAGGCAACACTTCTTCTCCATGATTTACTTGGTTCTGCTTAAATGCCTCCAAAAGCTTATCAGAGCCAGTATAATCTCCTGTTTTAATTGATTCTTGAAGAGACATTAAGTAATAGGGCACTGCATTTTTTACAAAATTTCCATACAATGAATCTGAAATTTGATATTGCCCTGAACGATACTCCACAGCTGATATCCATTTATTGTTCTCGTCATTCAACAAAGGAAATATCTTAACTATATCCCCTCCCAAAGCTCTATTAAGAAGTCCTAAACGTAGGTCCGCATCCTTAAAGTCTTTTTCGAACTGGTTAGGGTTACTTTTTGCATATGCCTTTTCCACGTAAGGGGCCAACTTATAATTGCCTTCTGCATCAAAAAAATCAGTGGCCTTTACCTGCTCTTGGTCTTTGGGCACTCCAATAATTTTCCTAATACTATCATTTTGCCCTTTTTTGTCCAATGCCATAAACTCAACATTGTACCAAAGTCGAGGGTTTAACATCATGGAAAGAAACACTTGATCCGTATTTAAATCCTTGTACTTATTTTTAAGGCTCAGTTTCCTAATCAGTTCTGAAGCAAAAGTATTGATAGGCTTCATACGGCCATTATCATCCTGAATCACCAAATGGGCAAACTTGGCAGCATGCTCCTTAGAGGCTATTGTGGTTTGCAAAAGAGAATCCAACAATTCTTTTGTAGGCGGAGCTATATGATTGTGGGTATCGTTTTGATCTTGGGCAGCACCATTGAACATAAGGCCAACTAAAAAAATAAGGGTCAAAGCTGCCTTTTTATGTTTTAATTTATCCAATGACTGTCCTAAATCCTTAAAACGAGTCTTACCAAAGAACATAATCCCTAATAAGCCTATATACAAGAGGGTATAGCCTGTATAGGTAATCCACTTTCCCCAAAAGTCATGGCTTACAGACAAAATAGTCCCCTTTTCATCAGGATGGAAACTGGATTGGAAAAAGCGATATTTTTGATGGTCCAAAACATGGTTCATAAATATGTCATAATCAAAAGGGCGCTCGTCTTCCACAGTAACCTTGCTCATGAAAGAAGCATATCCTTTTTCCGTTCCTGGATATTTCTCTGCAATGAAATCATTTAGTTTTATGGCAAAAGGCAGTTCGTAGACTTTGGAGCCATAACTTAGGTTAAAATCCAATCCCCCAACATTAAATTTTTCGGTAAAATTTGCGGAGCCCTGACCTCCCAATACTTTTTTTCGTATTGTTTCACCTCCAACAGCCACATCCAAAACCAAGGCATCCAAAGAAGCTTCCGTAATTTCTTCTTTTGGTAGCTCCACTACTCCATAAGAACCCTTAATAACAGGGTCTGGAATTACAAATTGCATTCCAGCTGTATTATACAAAGACCGTAACTGTAAAGTTTGCAGGCTATCTTTTAGCAATTGACCTTGAAACTGGTCCGCCATACGCATAAAATTTCCTTCAAAAGGCGAATGAATTAAATACGTACTATCCGTTTTATAAATATTGATGGCCCCATTGGTTTCCTTGTTCAACGCAAATAGTACATTGTGGATACTGGCAACTTGTCCATTTTCCAAAAAGTGTTCATGGCGCTGCCCATCACCCGCTTCTACAATTTTTAAATATTCCTTCCCATTTTCATTCTCAATAAGTCCTTCTTTGGCCCCATGAATGAAATCAACATAGGAAATAGAAAACGGCACCCCATTAAAATCCGATTTCCATGGAAGATTGGATTTTAGGGCTTCTGGTGTAACTATTAAGTCGTCCTCAAGTATTTTTCTTTGAGGTTGTCCTTCTATTTCACCATCAATATAAGCAGTAAGAAAGGTTTTATCTGAATAAAATACATTCTCGGAATTCCCTTCGCGAATGGGCATCATTCCCTCAAAACTTATATAGCGCGTTACAAAAGCTCCCAAAATGATTAAGATCCATGAAAGATGGAGAATCAATACAGCCCATTTTTCTTTTCTAAAAAGTCGGTATCGAGAAATATTACCAATAAAATTGATAACAAAGAGCACCATAATCCCCTCAAACCACTTGGCATTATAAATCCATATTCGCGCAGTTTCCGTGCTGTACCAGCTCTCAATGAAGGTGCCAAATGCCATGGCGGTAGCAAAAACAATAAAAAGAACGGCAGTTAAACGGGTAGAAAAAAGAAGATTTTTGAGCTTATTAAACATTCAGCAAACGCTTTACAATTCTTAGCATGCAAAAGTAAGGCATGGATGGCTAAAACACTATTCTATTTCAGAATTCTTATCGGGCCTAGCGTTAAAAATTCCTATATGAAAAAATGTTCCCATATTCCTAGCTCTATTCTTAGCAATATTTGCCTTCTCTCCTATAAAAAGTTCATCTACTGTTTGAAACCACAAATTTAACCATGCCCCAAAATGATGTTCGTTAATAGCATAATTTTCATCCTTATCTACCAAAATATGTTTATGCATAGGACTTCCTTTAAACTTTCTTACAAAAAATAAGTTGGTCTCCCAAAAATCGGTCAGTTTTTCAAAATGACCTCCCCAATCATTTATATGCCTATTAAAAATAGGTCCCAATAGTTCATCTTTACGGACTTTTCCATAAAAAGTGGTGACCAATTCATACACTTCCTTCCGTGAGGAGATTTCCTTCTTCATAACACCAAAATTAGTTCTTTATTCCTAATTTTGCCCCATGATCAATGTGGTGATTCTTGGTGCTGGCAATGTAGCAACCCATTTGCTGAAGGCCTTTGAAAAAAGTAATGAGGTTTCTGTGTTACAGGTGTATGCCAGGTCTAAAAAAATACCCAAAAGCACAGTACCTTATACTACAGAATTCTCAAAAATAGTTGATGCGGATATTTATATTATTGCTGTAAGTGATGATTCTATACAATCTGTATCGAAAGAACTTATAAATAAAAAAGGATTGGTCGTGCATACTTCGGGGAGTGTGCCCATGAAAGCTTTGCATAGGAATAAAAATTATGGTGTATTTTATCCATTACAAACATTTAGTAAGGATGTGGAAATAGATTTTAGTACCGTTCCTATCTGTCTTGAAGCTAAAACCAAAACCGATTTGAATCTTTTAAAATCTTTGGGGAATTCAATTTCTCAAAATGTTTATGAGGTGTCTTCAGAGCAAAGGGAATCACTACATTTAGCTGCCGTTTTTGTAAATAATTTTACAAATCACCTATATTATTTAGGTCAAGAAATTTGCCATGAAAATAATCTTTCTTTTGACTTGTTGAAACCCCTAATTTTGGAAACAGTAAATAAATTAGAAACCTCATCACCCTTTAATGTGCAGACAGGGCCTGCAAAACGTGGGGACAAAGGCACTATTAATAGTCATTTGGAGAGGATAAAAGATGAAAATATTAAGAATATATATTCAATCATGAGCCAATCTATCAGTAAAACCTATGGGAAAAAGTTATAAGGAGTATTTAAGCAATATCACCACTTTTGTCTTTGATGTGGATGGAGTGTTCACAGATGGCAGTATTATGATAACTACAAAAGGGGAAATGCTCCGAAAAATGAGTATAAAAGATGGTTTTGCGCTTAAAACAGCCATCAACAAAGGATATAATGTATGCATTATTTCTGGTGGAACCAATGAAGGGGTAAGAGAACGATTTAAAGGCTTGGGGGTAACCGATATCTATATGGGTGCCCATCATAAAATTGAACCACTAGAAGAATATTTGGATATTTATAATTTAGATTCTAAAAATGTACTTTATATGGGCGATGACTTGCCAGATGTCCCTCCCATGCAATTAGTTGCTTTGGCATGCTGTCCACAAGATGCAGCACCAGAAGTTAAGGAAGTTTGCCATTATATTTCACATAAAACTGGTGGAAACGGTTGTGTTAGGGATGTTATAGAGCAAGTTTTAAAAGTTCGGGGGGATTGGGAAGGAAATTTTAGCGCAAAAAATGATTAGCGATGCTTACTGATAAACTTGCGACGTACACCTTAATCCTCGCCTCTGGCTCACCAAGAAGACATAAATTTCTAAGGGACATGGGATTGGATTTTAAGATAGAGACACATCCTGTAGAAGAAATTTATCCTAAAAATTTAAAATTGGAAGCCATTACCAATTACTTGGCAAAGCTAAAAGCTTCACCTTTTAAGGAAAAGCTTGTTCCAAAACAGATAGTTGTCACATCCGATACAATTGTATGGCACAACAAACAATCATTGGGCAAACCAGTTGATAAAAATGAAGCTATAAAAATGCTACAAACATTGTCCAATGATTGGCACAAGGTTATTACTTCCATTTGTTTTACAACATTGCAAAAGCAAAAAGTGGTGCACTGTGTTACCAAAGTAAGGTTCAAAAAACTCACCGACGAAGAAATTCGCTACTATGTTGAAAATTACAACCCTTTGGACAAGGCAGGAGCTTACGGCATCCAGGAATGGATAGGGGCGATTGGTATTACAAAAATAAAAGGACCATACAACAATGTTGTAGGGTTGCCCACGCATTTGTTTTATAAGACATTATTGGATATAGTATCTTAATGGATTTTTAATTCTAAAAACTATGAAAACCTTTCTTAAGCATAAATTAAACGGAGTGATTTTGATATTATTTCTTTTTGGAATTAGTTCTTGCCAGAACAAGGACAAAACCAAAAAAAATAGTGGTATTGTCACCAAAGAAGTTGAAGTTCAACCAAAAAAGAAACTTTCTAGTCAGTTTAAAGAATATTGGTATGCCGGCAATGCAGAAATAACCTCGTACAACCTAGAAATGGCCCGTTATGGAGAAACTAGGGAAGGAAAATCGGTATTAATTTTTGTAACCGAACCATTTTTGGAAGACAAACAAGTAAAAGCAGATAGACCCAATCCAAGCAATATTCCTGTTTTAAAACTAAATAGCACAAAAAAGTTTTTAACCGGCATCTACCCCTACTCTATTATGACCAGTACATTTTACCCTGTTCATGACAACCAACATGCCATGAAGGTTTCAACTTCTGTGCAAGAATGGTGTGGACATGTCTATTCACAACTAAACAATAGGGAGGAATTTGAAATACATTCTTATTCCTATTTTGAAAGTGAAGCAGACCAAGATTTCTTGTTGGAAAAAACTGTACTGGAAAATGAGCTATGGACAAAACTAAGAATTAACCCCAGTGATTTGCCTTTAGGAGATTTTAAAGCAATTCCCTCTTTTGAGTACTTAAGATTAGGGCATAAAGAGTTTAAATCATATGATGCAATTGGCTCATTAACCGTAAATAAAGGTGTTTCAACATATAAAATTACATATCCTGAACATGAACGTACACTGGCCATTAATTTTAGTTCAGACTTTCCCCATACTATTGAGAGTTGGACAGATACTTATAAAAGTGGTTTTGGTTCCAATGCAAAAATGATGTCTACAAAAGCAACAAAAATAAAGCGGCTTAAAACCCCATATTGGGAACAAAACAAAAATGAACACCTTTTTTTAAGGGATAGCTTAGGAATATAACAACTATGAACGAATTTATTACCAATCACCCAAATGAACTGCTTAGCACGATTATCTGTCTTGCGGTTTTACTAATGTTAAAATTTGCCGCCTCCAAAGCCATTCGGAAAATTGGAAGAATTAGCGAGTTGAATAAAGCCAGAACCAAACTCATTATAAAATATGCCTCTTTTTTATTGTCGGTAATTGGCTTTGTTGCTCTCACTTTTATTTGGAAAGTGGATTTTAAGGATTTAGGCCTCCTTTTAACCTCAATTTTTACAGTAATTGGGGTTGCCCTCTTTGCATCTTGGTCAATTTTAAGCAATGTTACTGCGGGAGTTATTCTTTTCTTTTCCTTTCCTTTCAAAATTGGGGATAGAATCAAAATACATGATGCAGATATTCCAGAAGAAGCGGTTATAGGCGACATTAAGGCATTTCACGTCTATTTAAAAAAGGACAATGGTGAGCTTATTACCTATCCAAATAATTTGTTGCTTCAAAAAGGAGTAACGCTTATCCAAAAGGAAGATGATAGTTCTCACTAGAAAAAATATTAAACTTGCTAAAGTATTTAAATACGTGAAACAACTTATATTAATATGATCAAATGGAGAACCCTGCACCTTGGATTATTTTAATCTCCTACATTCTACTACTTCTAGCAATTGATTTCTTCATATTCAACAAAAAGAACAAGGTAGCCTCTGTTAAAAGTGCCATTCTTGAGACTATTTTCTTCATAGGAAACGCCTTGATATTTTCAGGAATTATTTATTGGTTTTATACCCATTCTATCATTAACAATGTAAATAACCTTGCACCATCGCAAGCTGTTGTGAAATACTTAACAGGGTATATCATAGAACTATCTTTGAGTGTGGACAATCTTTTTGTGATTGCCATCATCTTTACCTCTTTTAAAATTCCACGTCAATATCAGCACAAATTGCTTTTTCTAGGTATCCTTGGAGCAATTATATTTCGTGCTATTTTAATAAGTGTCGGGCTAATTCTTATAAATAAAATAGATGGAATGAGTATTGTTTTTGGATTGTTCTTATTGTTTACAGCTCTAAAAATGTTAAAAAAAGAGGCCGACCACAAAGAAATTGAAGAGCCCAAAGGAATTATGAAATTATTCCGCTTCAGTAAAGAATTATACGGAGAAAAATATATAACCAAAGTTAATGGAAAGAGAGTTTTTACCGCTCTTTTTGGCGCATTGCTTACCATAGAATTCACCGATCTACTTTTTGCATTGGATAGTATTCCTGCAATTTTTGCGGTCACTACTGACCCGTATATTGTTTATAGCTCAAATATATTTGCGATTATGGGCTTACGCTCGCTTTACTTTTTTCTTTCGAATATGTTAGAAAAATTTATTTACCTAAAATATAGCGTTTTCTCCATACTTGTATTCGTGTCACTAAAATTGATTACTGCCAAATGGGTCGAAATTCCCGAGTGGTTTTCATTATTGTTTATTGGAATTTCATTAATAATTGGAATTTACATTTCAACAATCAAAATAAAAACTGATTAAAACCCTTCTAAACATGAAGTGGAATTTAGTCTAATACCTTAATTTCATGTTAAAGAAGTTCTAAATTTAAAGGGCAAGATAGTTATCTTGTTATCTTTGGATACCATCATAAATATCCAACCCATGCGAAAGATACTGGTATTCATCCTAGGAATACTTTTTGGAACTTCATCAATTTTAGCACAGGCCCCAAAAAAACTCTCCTCATCCGAGATTCATCAATCCATACAAAAATTAAATTTTTTGGGAACGGCACTTTATATTGCAGCGCACCCAGATGATGAAAATACACGATTGATTTCCTATCTATCTAATCATGCTAACGCTAGAACAGCATATTTGGCCCTTACAAGAGGTGATGGTGGTCAAAATCTTATAGGACCCGAGTTAAGAGAGCTGTTGGGAGTTCTAAGAACGCAAGAATTATTGGGAGCAAGACGTATTGATGGTGGTGAACAATACTTCACCAGAGCCAATGATTTTGGTTTTTCCAAACATCCAGATGAAACTTTAAAAATTTGGAACAAGGAAGAAGTTTTAGGCGATGTTGTTTGGACCATAAGAAATCTAAAACCAGATGTTATTATCAATCGTTTTGATCACAGAACACCTGGTTCTACACATGGACACCATACTTCATCTGCCATGTTAAGTGTTGAGGCTTTTGATTTGGCAAACGATGCCAGCGCCTATCCAGAACAATTAAAATCAACCTCTGTTTGGCAACCCAAAAGGGCCTTTTTTAATACTTCATGGTGGTTTTATGGAAGTCAAGAGAATTTTGAGAAGGCTGACAAATCTAATATGGTGAGTATGGATGTTGGAGTATATTATCCGTCCAAAGGGCTTTCCAATAATGAAATTGCCTCTTTGGCAAGCAGCAATCACTTATGTCAAGGATTTGGAAGAATGACAACAAGGGGCAGTGAAAATGAATATATAGAATTGATTAAGGGAGATATGCCCAATGACCCAAGCAATGTGTTTGATGGTATCAATACAACATGGTCTAGGATTAAGGGAGGAAAAGCTATTGGTGAGATTTTATATGATGTTGAAAAACACTATGATTTTGTAAATCCATCAAAACATTTGCCCCAGCTCGTTGAAGCCTATAAATTGATTCAGAATATTTCCGATGAACATTGGAAAAAAAGGAAAACTCTAGAGATAAAAGAAATCATTCAAGCAGTATCCGGATTGTATTTAGAGGCTTCGGCACAAGCATCCTTCACCAATCCTGGTTCATCTGTAAAAATCAATATTGAAGCATTGAATAGAAGCAATAGCAAAATCACTTTGTCTTCTGTTTCTTTGGTGCCAGAAAATGTTTCTATAAGCAATACTCCTCTAGAAGAAAATGAAAAAGTTACTTTGGAATTAAATCTAAACGTCCCTGAAAACGCTTCTTACTCCAGCCCTTACTGGCTAAATGAAGAAGGAAGTTTGGGAATGTATGCGGTAAAAGACAAAAGCCTAATTGGAAAACCTGAAACGCCACGTCCCTTTAATGTCCATTTTGTATTGGATTTTAATGGTCAACAAATCACTTTTGTAAAACCAGTAGTGTATCGTTACTCAAAACCGGATAAAGGCGAGCTTTACCAACCCTTCGAAGTTTTGCCCATAGTTACGACCAGTATGGCTGATGATGTAATCATTTTTGCGGATGCAAAAAGCCAAGATGTTTCTGTAAAAATAAAAGCTGGCAAAAATGACTTAACTGGACAAATACAATTGAATACTCCAAACGGATGGGTAGTCGCTCCTGAGAAAGTTGATTTTGCGATCAAACAAAAAGGGGATGAACAAACTGTTATTTTTAGTGTTTCTCCGCCTTCATATGAAACCGAAGGAGAAATTAACCCCATTGTAACAGTTAATGGTAAAGCCTATACAAAGGAACTAATTGAGATTGCATATGACCATATCCCAACTCAGTCTGTTTTATCTCTCTCCAAAGCAAAAGTGGTAAGGCTCAATATTCAGAAAGTTGGTGAGAACATAGGCTATATTGTTGGTGCCGGCGATAAAGTTCCCGAAAGCCTAGAACAAATTGGATACAAAGTGCACACCATTGATGTTAACTCTATCCAAGAAGGCACATTGAGCAAATATGATGGAATTGTTGTTGGTATAAGGGCATACAATGTTGTATCAGAGTTAAAGTTTAAACAGCATTTTTTACTGGATTATGTAAAGGAAGGTGGTAATTTAATACTTCAGTACAACACTTCTGGGCGGAACGGACTCAATGTTGAAAACCTTGCTCCATACCCCCTAAAAGTATCCCGAGATAGAGTTACAAATGAAAATTCCAACGTTACCATATTGGCTAAAAATCATGCTTTGGTAAATTTTCCAAACCCTATAACCCAAAAAGATTTTGATGGTTGGGTACAAGAGCGCGGATTGTATTTTCCAAATGAATGGGGAGAAGAGTTTACCTCTATTTTTTCAATGTCAGATGAGGGGGAATCTGTTAAGGAAGGGGCCTTATTGGTTGCTCCATATGGTAAAGGAAATTATATCTACACAGGGCTTAGTTTCTTTAGAGAATTACCAGCGGGTGTTTCTGGAGCTTATAAGATATTTGCCAATATGTTATCTTTGGGCAAAGGAGATTTGGATAAGGATATAGAAATTAAAGGGTAATTATGGAAAATAAATTTATTTGGAAGAAAGAGTACTCCATTGTGCTAATACTAAATATTTTTTACATTTTGGCCTTTTACTTTTTGATGACCGCAAACAATTAATATGGCTATACTAGATTGGATTATCCTTGCCGGAACACTATTTTTTATTGTTGGTTATGGTGTCTGGAAAACCAAAGGCAGCAAGAATGTAAAAGATTATGTTCTTGGTGGCAATGAGGCAAAATGGTGGACTATTGGCCTTTCGGTCATGGCAACACAAGCAAGTGCCATTACCTTTCTGTCCACACCTGGTCAAGCTTTTCATGATGGGATGGGCTTTGTCCAATTTTATTTTGGGCTTCCGTTGGCCATGATTATTATTTGTGCGGTTTTTGTACCACTTTACCATAAACTTAAAGTATTCACTGCCTATGAGTTTTTGGAAAATCGTTTTGACCTAAAAACAAGAACGCTTGCCGCAATTCTATTTTTGCTACAACGGGGACTAGCAGCGGGTATAACCATTTTTGCACCTGCCATTATTCTTTCTGCAGTTTTAGGATGGAACTTGCGTTTACTTAACATTATTATTGGAATACTGGTTATTATTTATACGGTTACTGGCGGAACTAAGGCGGTTAGTGTCACCCAAAAGCAACAAATGTTTATTATAATGATGGGAATGTTCATAGCCTTTTTCTTTATTCTTGGTTATTTGCCTGCAGACATTTCTTTCAGTAAGGCTTTAAAAGTAGCTGGTGCCAGTGATAAATTAAACATATTGGATTTTGAGTTTGACCTTAACAACAGGTATAATTTCTGGAGTGGAACATTAGGGGCGGTATTTCTCTTTTTATCATATTTTGGAGCCGACCAAAGTCAGGTTCAACGATATTTATCAGGCAAATCGGTAAGAGAAAGTCAGCTAGGGCTTCTTTTTAATGCCGTACTAAAAGTACCCATGCAGTTTTTTATTTTGTTGGTTGGTGTTATGGTTTTTGTTTTTTACCAATACAACTCTTCCCCTCTAAATTTTAATCCCGTAGCCACAAAAACTGTCATGGAATCTGAGTATGCTGAAGATTATGCTGCTTTGCAATTAGGTCACAGGGAATTGCAAGTTGAGAAAAAAATGGCGCAAGACCAATTTTCTGCCGCTTTGGATTTAAAGGAATATGATGCCATTGTAGAAGCCAAACAACATATCATAAATATAAATGCCAAGGACAAAAGTAATAGGGAAACTGCAAGAGCACTTATAAAAAAGGTTGGAAGCAGTGTGGAGACCAATGATAAAGATTACGTTTTTATACACTTCATATTGCATTATCTACCAAGGGGATTGGTTGGATTACTATTAGCTGTAATTTTATCGGCTGCTATGTCCTCTACGGCATCAGAGTTAAATGCTTTAGGCACTATAACTGCACTTGATATTTATAAAAGAAACAAGGTAGGCAATTTTACAGAGGAGCATTATGTAAAAGCTTCCAAGTTTTTTACTTTAGTATGGGGTATTATTGCTATTGCTATTGCCTGTGTCGCCAATTTATTTGACAATTTGATTCAATTGGTAAATATAATTGGCTCCATTTTTTATGGTAACGTCTTAGGTATTTTTCTTTTGGCCTTCTTCTTTAAGTTTGTAAAAGGGAATGCCGTTTTTGTTGCCGCCATAATTACCCAGGTTATTGTTATTATTGGTTATGCCAATGACTGGATGTCCTATTTGTGGCTGAATGCATTTGGATGTTTTTTAGTGATTCTATTGGCTTTTATTCTTGAAGCATTTGACAAACTTTTGAAAAACCCTCCTATTAGAACATAAAAAAAGCCCGCTATTTGCGGGCTTTATATTTTAAAAGTATCAACTTTACTTAGCTCCCCATTCTTTTAAAGAGTCTTTGTTCATTTTTACATAATCCATATTTCCAGCTTCTTCGGCCCCGGCCAAAGATTGTTTAGCGATAGCAATGGCTCCCTTTTTATCCCCTGCTTTTGCATAAATTAGGGATTGTTGCCTTAACTGCCAGTATGCTGGAGACTCATTCATTGACATGGCTTTATCTATCCATTCCTTTGCTTTGTTTATGTCCTTTCCTGCACTAAGATAATAGACAGCAGAAGCAAAATAGTCATTTGCACTTGGTCCTGTCATAGCCCTATCAATTCCAGCCATCACTGTGGCATCTGTAGGTACTTCAAAAGTAACACCCACATAAACATTTGCCCATAATATCCCAATTGCGGCTGAACCATCTGTAACATCATCGATTGTAATTGTAAAAGATTGTATATCTACTGGCATAGGTATCACCTGAGCAGTAGTTTTAGCAGCGACTTTACTATCGTCCCATTCTTGTGGAGCACCACCACCTTGATGCTCTGTATAGAAATAAACTTCCCATGAAGTAGCACTTGGTTTAGTGAAAATAGCATATGAGCCTGCTTTTAATGTTTGCCCATCAACAACAACATCATCACTAAAAGTAACCTTGGTTCTTGCATTGGCACCTGTACGCCATATAGCACCATAAGGAACTAAATCCCCAAAAATAGTTCTGCCACGCATGGCAGGTCTGGAATACTCTATAGTAACATCTGTTAATCCAACTTTTTGTTCCAATCTAGAAAACGGACTTGGGGCCGGTGTTTGTATTTGTGCTTCAATTGAAAAAGAAAGAGAAGCGATAAACATAAATAGAATTAATTTTTTCATTTTAAATATGGTTTTGAGTTTTAACAAAACTAAAGATAAAGAATTGGGCTATTTGTTAATAAATCCTTAAATAATAAACATTAATTTCTTATAAATGCTTTTGAAACAACACCACTTTGTAGATAAAAAGTAAGGTAATATATAGCAGCTTCATAGTTGGACATATCAATGGGGGATACCAATATTTCATTCCCTTGTCTATGACTGATTATCTTTCCCAAACTGTTAAATATAGCTTGTCCATAGACTTCATCATTGGTATTCAACTGGTAATGTAGTTCATTGGAGCCGTTGGCTTTATATAAAATCAATTTTTCTTGATTTTCTTCCTCCACTACAACCTCTTCCCCATCCTCTCCTTCTTCCTCAACGGGAATTTCAATTTCGTTTTCCTTCTTAAAAGAGAATAATTTAGCTTCTAATGTAATGGAAGGTGTATTGTTTACAAATTTCTCTGATGAAATAAAAAAGTGGTTTTCATCTATTTGTGCTATACCCTCTATTTGTGCCAACCCAACATTTAAATTTACTTTGTCAACCTCACTAAAAATAGATTCGTTGGATACATTGGCTGCAACTGCAATAAAGGGTGATAAGGTATGTGAATAGCCAATCATAAAAAGCTCTTTGGTTTCCCCGTTAAAGGTAGCTCCAGTGACCATGCCAGCTATAGGAAAGTCTCCTATGTTTTTAGCAAAATAGCTACCTGGTTCTTTCGGCATAGAATACGCTGATGTGCCCTTACTTTCCCATTGCTTTGTAAGTACTACCAGCTCATTGTTCATGACTACCAAAGCCTCAGCATCCCAATCACTATTTTGAGTAGTAGAAAAGTTTATTTGGTCTTCATAAGAGAACAATATAATGTCGGCTGTAACATTAGTAGAGACACTATAATCAGATTTAGCAATCCTATAAACCTTTAAATCTTGTCTATCCCCAGTATTATTTCCAAAATCCCCAACATAAATAAAATTTTCATCTTGGGAAATATCTTCCCAATCCACATTCTCAGCATTCGAAATGGTGATTGTTCTGGTAATGCTCATTGTTAGTGTATCAATTTCAAATAATTGAGCTGTGTTCCCAGAATCATTATGAGTTATAAGCTTTCCCTTATAGAATAACAAACCTGAACTTTCGTATACATCCATCGGCAAATTGCCCATCTCTGACATATTTTCTTGGGAAAACAGTCCTAAAGTCCATAAAAAAAGTAAAAAAACTATGTTTTTCATTGTATAAATCCAGAAAAGATTGATAAAATACAAAATAGAATCTTTCCCTAATAAAATAATAGTCAATGAGTTCTCTTTTAACGGTACAACTAATAAGATTCCAGCTAGTAGTCTTTATCTATCCCCTTGGTTCTTTTGAGTAAAAAACGTACTTTCAATAAATAATACTCTAGCTAATTTGAATAATATGAAAACCAAAAAAAACCTCTTATTGGGCACCCTTCTCCTTTTGTCAGCAACCATTTCTTATGGTCAAAAATTGAATGCCAATAAAAAAGCGGTTATGTCCGCAGTAGAAAACCACAAAACGGAACTCATTAAAATAAGTGATTCCATATGGTCATTGGCAGAAACGGCATTTGAAGAACACCAATCATCAGAAATATTGGCAAATTACGCAGAAAAAAACGGCTTTATTGTGGAAAGGGGTGTTGCTGGCATGCCAACCGCTTTTGTTGCTACTTATGGAACTGGAAGTCCCGTTATAAGTGTCCTAGGAGAATTTGATGCATTACCTGGCATTTCACAGAAAGCGGAGCCCACAAAAAACCCACTTGTTGAAGGTGCTGCTGGTCATGGATGTGGACATAATCTTTTTGGCGCAGCCAGTTTAGGCTCTGCAATAGCCATTAAGGAGCAAATTGAAAAGGGAAAGCTTAAAGGCACTATAAAATTCTTTGGAACACCTTCCGAGGAAAAATTCTTTGGGAAAATTTGGATGGTTCGAGAGGGCCTATGGGACGGTGTAGATGTGAATCTTAGTTGGCATCCTTCAGCTGCAACAGAAGCGGATGTACAGAGTTCTTTAGCATTAGTGGATTTTAAAGTGGAATTTTTTGGTCAAGCAGCACATGCCTCCGCAGACCCATGGAACGGACGTAGCGCTTCTGATGCGTTAGAACTTTACACCACAGGAATAAATTATTACAGAGAACATATAAAACCCACTGTTCGTATTCACTACCATATTCAAGATGGTGGTCAAGTGGTAAATGTTGTTCCTGATTATTCCAAATTATGGGTGAGAGTTCGTGACACTAAAAGAAGTGGAATGATGCCTGTTTATGAACAAGTTAAAAAAATGGCCGAAGGGGCGGCAATTATGGCCAACGTAGACTATGAAATTTCATTGATTTCTGGTATATACGAAGTCTTGGTTAATCGTGCAGGAGGGGAAATCATGCAAAATAATTTAGAATTACTTGGAGAGATAACCTATACAGATGAAGAAATTGCGTTTGGCAAAAAAATACAGGAAGTTACAGGAAAGCCACAAGTAGGAATGGACAGTAAAATTTCCCCTTTGGAAGAAACAAAAGAACATCCCGGTGGTGGATCTACAGATGTTGGTGATGTAAGTTGGAATGTTGCCAATATTAATCTTGGTGTTACTACCGCTCCCAAAGATACTCCATGGCACTCATGGGCAGTGGTCGCTTGTGGGGGAATGAGCATAGGCCACAAAGGAATGATTTATTCTGCCAAGGCCATGAGTATGACCATGGTTGATTTATTTGAAAATCCGAAAATGGTACAAAAGGTAAAAGATGAGTATATAAAAAGAAAAGGGAATGAAGTTTATGAAGCTATTGTACCAGATGGCCCTCCACCTATAGGCACAAACTAACACTCACCCCTATTATCATTTTCAGAATTGAACCGGTTGCATATAAGACACCATAGTATTAGAACCATTCCCTATTTCAAAACATGGAGCATTCGTCACCGAGTAATGTGGCCGGAACAATCACTTGACTTTGTTAAGTTACCCGATGATGAGAATGGAACCCATTTTGGATTTTTTATAAATGACAAATTGGTTTCCGTTGTATCCTTGTTCATAAACCTAAGTACAAATGAGGCTCAATTTAGAAAACTAGCAACAGAAATTAATGAACAAGGAAATGGTTACGGAACAAAACTATTGTCACACCTCCTAGAATATACAGTGCAGCAAAAAATAGAAAGAGTATGGTGCAATGCCAGATTAAATAAAACCTCTTTCTATGAAAAATTTGGTATGGTCGCTACCCAAGAAAAATATATAAAAGAAGGAGTTACGTTTGTTATAATGGAAAAAACAACGTCTAGCTTAGCTTAAGCTACTTATAAATTCATTTTTTGTTTAACTTTTATATTTTTTTGTTAAACATAATTAAAGTAGTTTTGTAGAAACAAAATTACATGAAGTTATATCAACTTAAGGCTTCTCAAGCATTGCCTATTACCATAGATAGAGCCTGGAAATTTATTTCCAATCCTAAAAATTTAAAAATAATAACTCCTGACCATATGGGGTTTAACATAATTTCGGGAATGGAAAGACCCATGTTCCCCGGCCAAATAATTCAATACAAGGTGTCTCCCTTCAAGGGTTATACCACTAAATGGGTTACGGAAATTACACATGTAAAAGAAGGGACCTATTTTGTTGATGAGCAACGCTTTGGTCCTTATGCGCTATGGCACCATAAACACTTCTTAAATCCCGTAGAGGGAGGCACCTTAATGGAGGACGTTATTGATTATAAGATTCCGTTTGGTATAATAGGCCAATTGGCCCATCCGTTACTGGTAAAAAAACAACTTTTAGAAATTTTCAATTATAGGGAGCAAAAATTACAGGCCCTTTTTGGAAAGATTGAAGGATGTTCAACAGAATTAAAATTGACATCAAATTAGAATAGAAATACTATGAAAAAGAATATTTTAATGATTGGTGGTAGCTGTGGTATTGGAAATACAATTGCCAAAATTTTAATGATAGACTATCAACTTTATGTGGCATCTAGAACACAAAAGGGCTTAGAAAACATTGATGCTCAACATATCCTTTTTGATGCTACAAAGGATTCCTTAGACAAATCATTGCTGCCAGAGGACTTACATGGGTTCATTTTTTGCCCAGGAAGCATTAACCTTAAACCCTTTAAAATGATGTCTATGGATATATTTAAAGATGATATGGAACTAAATTTCTTTAGTTTGGTGAACACTGTAAAAGAAATTATGCCTATCATGCAAGAAGGAAGTAGTATGATATTCTTTAGTACGGTGGCCGTGAGTGTTGGAATGCCATTTCATACCAGCGTAGCTGGAAGTAAAGGGGCAATAGAAGGTTTTGCAAAATCTTTGGCCGCAGAATATGCCCCAAAAATACGTGTTAATGTTATAGCACCTTCCTTAGTGGATACTCCATTGTCCAGCCGATTATTAAGTAATGAAAAAAAGAGAGAAATGATGGCCCTGAGACATCCATTGAAACGGATAGGTGAAAAAACTGATATTGCAAACGCAGCAGAATTTTTGATAAGTGATAAAAGTTCGTGGATGACTGGGCAAGTTATTGGTGTTGATGGCGGAATTTCTACCATAAAAACTAATTAAGCAAAATTCTTCATGGGAAAACTATCTATTTTTTGGTTTAGAAGGGATTTACGCTTAGATGACAATACAGGGTTACTGGCTGCGCTTAAAGGGGGGGTACCCATCATGCCCATTTTTATATTTGATTCAGAAATCCTTGATGCTCTTCCACAAGATGACCCGCGTATTTCCTTTATTTATAAGGCATTACAAAAAATCAATAATGAGCTTAGAAATACCCATGGAAGTTCATTAGCTATGTTTAAGGGAAAGCCTACGGATATATTTCTTAAGCTAATTAAAACTCATGAAATAAGTACCGTATATACAAACCACGATTATGAACCCTACGCCATAAAAAGGGATACCACTCTAATGGATATGCTTAAAAAAAACGGCACTGTCCTTAAAACATATAAAGACCAAGTAATATTTGAAAGAAATGAGATTGTAAAGGATGATGGAAATCCTTACGTAGTCTATACACCGTTTATGAGAAGGTGGAAACAAAAATTCAATCCGGAACAACATCTAAACATCCAAAATACCCTTCCCTATTTAAACAATTTTGTTAAGAACAAAGAACTTCCAAACCTTACTCTTTTGGATATTGGTTTTAAACAATCAAGTATAGTAGTTCCTGAATACAATGTTTCCCCAAACTTGATTGGAAACTATGAAAAAACAAGAAATATTCCTTCAATAAACGGCACTTCCAAATTAGGACCTTATTTAAGATTTGGAACCGTATCCATTAGAAAAATATTAAAAAAAGCCATTATAGAAAAAAATGAGACTTTTTGGAATGAGCTGATATGGAGAGAATTCTTTATGCAAATATTATGGCACTTTCCATATACCCTTAATGAGGCATTCAAGAAAAAATATAATTATATTAAATGGAGAAACAATGAAGAAGAATTTGAAAAATGGAAAAATGGCCAAACGGGGTATCCTTTTATAGATTCAGGAATGAGGGAATTAAACAAAACTGGTTTCATGCACAATAGGGTACGCATGCTAACCGCTAGTTTTTTGTGCAAGCACCTATTGATTGATTGGCGTTGGGGTGAAGCATATTTTGCAGAAAAATTAGTTGATTATGAAATGGCAAGTAATGTAGGTAATTGGCAATGGGCAGCAGGTAGCGGTGTGGATGCAGCACCCTATTTCCGAATTTTCAATCCTATCACACAAGTCGATAAATTTGACAAAGACAAAAAATACATTCAGAAATGGGTTCCAGAATTACAGGAACTATCATACCCATCTAGAATGGTAGACCATAAATTGGCAAGAGAACGCTGTCTTACAGCTTACAAAAAAGCATTGGTATAAGGATTTAATACAAATAAAATCTAATTTTATATAAAACGTAAATACAATGGGCTCTCAGATAAAAAATATATTCCCCCTTGGTTTTCCTTGGCGAACCCAAGACCCTTTCCTGTTTTGTGTATATCATTTGGACCTCTACCCGAAGGGTAATGAAGAAATGGGCCCGGCTGAATCTTTGGATGGTCGCCCTTTAGGGAATGACTTTGTTGGGAAAGATGGTTGGCGTATGTATCACGGACAAACGGTGCCCGGTTTTCCTGCACATCCACATAGAGGTTTTGAAACCATAACCATAGTAAACAAGGGATATTGTGACCATTCTGACTCACTTGGTGCGGCAGGCAGGTTTGGTGATGGAGATGTGCAATGGATGACTGCCGGTGCTGGTGTTCAACATTCTGAAATGTTTCCTTTACTTAAAACGGAGGAAGAAAATCCATTAGAGCTTTTTCAGATATGGCTCAACCTGCCCAAGGCAAACAAGTTTGTTGACCCGCATTTTAAAATGCTTTGGCACGAAGACATCCCCTTTGTCCAAAAAAAAGGTGTAAAAATCAAAATAATCTCTGGAGATTATTTTAATACAAAAGCACCCTTGCCAGCGCCAAATTCATGGGCATCAAATCCGGAAAATGAAGTGGCAATATGGAATATTTATATGGAACCCAATGCGAAATTGGAATTACCCATGACCGCAGCTGAAGTCAATAGAACTCTTTATTACTATAAAGGAAACAATGTAACTATTGGAAATGAAAAATTAACCCCTAATCACGGGGCAGAACTAGATTCTCAAACTAAAACTACTCTAGTCAATGGAGATAAGGCATCCCATTTTTTGGTACTACAAGGAAACCCTATTAATGAACCTGTAGTGAAATATGGTCCCTTTGTAATGAATACTGAAGAAGAAATTCAACAATCCATGCAGCAATACAGATTAACCCAATACGGTGGATGGCCTTGGCAGCATTCGGACAATGTTCACCCTAAGAAAAAAGGAAGGTTTGCGAAATATCCAGATGGAACCCTGGTAGAAAAGTAAATAAATTAACTTACCCTATCAATTTTTGCTCCAATTGCACGTAACCTAGTATCTATATCCTCGTAACCTCTATCAATTTGTTCAATATTATGAATGATGGATGTTCCTTTTGCAGACAATGCCGCTATTAAAAGAGACACTCCAGCTCTAATATCAGGAGATACCATTGTGGTTGCTTTTAAAGTGGATTTAAAATCATGCCCCATAACAGTTGCCCTATGAGGGTCGCACAAAATAATCTTTGCTCCCATATCTATGAGCTTATCCACAAAGAACAATCTACTTTCAAACATTTTTTGATGAATAAGAACTTCACCTTTAGCCTGAGTGGAAACCACTAGTATAATGCTCAATAAATCTGGTGTAAGTCCCGGCCAAGGAGCATCCGCTATAGTTAAAATAGATCCGTCTATATAGTTTTGAATTTCATATCCATTTTTGTGTTCTGGAATAAAAATATCATCTCCCTTTCTTTCCAATGTTATACCAAGCTTTCTAAATACAGCAGGTATTTGCCCCAAATCATCCCAGCTTACATTCTTAATTGTAAGTTCACTTCTGGTCATTGCAGCCAATCCAATCCAACTTCCTATCTCAATCATATCGGGCAGCATGGTATGCTCGGTACCTCCAAGAACATCAACCCCCTCAATAACCAATAAATTGGAACCAATTCCAGAAATCTTGGCTCCCATTCTGTTTAACATTTTACAAAGTTGCTGTAAATAGGGTTCACATGCAGCATTATAAATAGTGGTTGTACCCTCCGCTAGAACGGCCGCCATAACTATATTGGCCGTGCCCGTAACAGAAGCTTCATCTAAAAGCATGTAAGCTCCTTTTAGCTTTTTAGCCTCAACCCCATAAAAATGCTCTTCTTTGTTGTAACGAAATTTGGCCCCAAGATTAATAAACCCTTCAAAATGAGTATCCAATCTTCTCCTTCCAATTTTATCCCCTCCTGGTTTGGGTATATATCCTTTTCCAAAACGAGCCAAAAGTGGCCCTACCAACATAATAGAACCTCTAAGTCCTCTACCATCTTGTTTAAACTGGTCGGATTGTAAATAGTCCAAATTAACATCATCGGCCTTAAAAGTATAGGAGCCTTTGCCTTTTTTTTGAATCTTCACCCCCAAATCTTCCAGTAAAGCAATAAGTTTATTAACATCCACTATATTGGGAATGTTATTTATTGTAACTTTTTCTGAAGTAAGTAATACAGCGCAAAGAATTTGTAACGCTTCATTTTTGGCACCTTGTGGGGTAATCTCACCATGAAGTTTGTGCCCACCCTCTATTTTAAATGTTCCCATTTATGGAAGATAGTTAATATCGTTTTTTACCTCTGTTGTTTCTCTGGTTCTTTTTCCCTCCCGTATTTCTACTATTGGATTTACTGGATATATTTTTTAGAAATAGGGAACTATCGGTAAGTGTTATATCGGCCGAAGCCAAATCAATTTGACCGTCACTTAATTCCAATAAATGTTTAAAAATCACATAATCTTCAACCGTGTCCTTGTTCCAATTTAAATAGCACTTTTTCATATGGTTGGCAATAGCATACTCTAAACCCTCTCTCATATCACCTTTTTCCCAGCTAATGGCAACATCAATCATTCTTTTGATATTGTTACCATAGAAACGATATTTTGGGAAATTCTGCGGATATTCTAAAGGCTCCGGTCTTTCTTGCAACATTTCCTTTGTGGTAATAGGGAAAGGAGAGTCCACATCCAATTTAAAATCGGACATTATGAAAAGTTGATCCCATAATTTATGCTGAAAATCAGGAACATCCCTTAAATGTGGTTGTAGGTTACCCATTACACTAATAATGGACTGGGCCACCTTATTTCTTTCATCTCTATCTGCTATGGAAACGGCATGGTCCACCATTTTCTGAAAATGACGACCGTATTCTGGAATAATGAGCTGTGAGCGCTCAGTATTATATTCTAAATTTTCTACTAAGTTCAAATTGATTTTTTTGATTAAAATGTACTATGGAAGTGTTCTAATAACGTCTGCAAATTAACAAAATTATGCCACAAATACTATTTTATAATGATATTACGCCTTTTACCTTGCCAACTTCCCTATACTTTTCTATTACAGCATCGGGTCCTGGCAAGTTAACAGTAATAGAAATACTGGTATATTTTCCTTTTTTTGATTGCTTAGACTCTATAACGGCTCCTGTGTTGTCAAAAATTTGGTTGATTTCAGCAATTTTGGATGTATCGGTTGGAACAATAAATTTATACAGATAATCCGCAGGCCATGCATTATGGTCTGCCAATTGCGCTCTTAATCTTTTGTAAAATTCTTCAGATTTTTGAGTTTCCATCACTTTTTTTTGCAAATATAATGTAACACTTCTGATTTTTTAGTCTTGTGGGGATTTCATTACTTTGCACCACAAAATTTCTTCATTTGGATTCAAAAAGAATTGTTATTACAGGTGGTCCTGGAACAGGAAAAACTTCAGTGGTAAATAAGTTGGAACATGCTGGCCATTATTGTTTTCATGAGATTATAAGAAGTATGACTTTAAAGGCTAAGGAAGAAGGCAACCCAAACACTTTTGTATCCAATCCATTGGCATTTGTATCCGACCCCTTTGAATTTAATAGACAGCTCCTTGCTGGAAGGTTGGAACAATATAAAAAGGCCTCCGAAATTAACAAAGAAACTATTTTTTACGATAGGGCCCTTCCAGATGTTTTGGCATATATGGATTATTTTGAGCAAGAATATGGGAACGATTTTATTGATATCTGTACGTCCCATAGATACGACAAGGTATTTTTATTACCTCCTTGGGAAGACATTTATATATCTGACAATGAACGATTGGAAAATTTTGAAGAAGCAACCCTTATTCATGACCAATTAGAAAATACGTATCAGAATCTAGGGTACAATGTTATTGAAGTCCCAACAGGGGCAGTTAGCGAAAGAGTCCAATTTATACTTAAAAAATTGAAATAGTGCATACAGACCCAAAAGACATTTTATTGCACTATTGGGGGTTTTCGGCATTTAAAAGCTCACAAGAAAAGGTAATCGATGCCGTAATGAACAATGATGATGTTCTTGCCTTATTACCTACTGGTGGAGGAAAATCTATTTGTTACCAAATACCCGCTATTGCGAAAGAAGGAATTTGTGTTGTTGTATCACCTTTGGTTGCCCTAATTCAAAATCAAGTAGATGGCCTAAAACAAAAAGGAATTAAGGCCATCGCATTAACGGGAGGCATTTCCCATGATGAAATAATAGACCTTTTGGACAATTGCCTATATGGTAAATACAAATTTCTATATCTCTCCCCTGAACGCTTGGAACAGGACATTGTAAAGGATAAAATTCGTCAAATGAACGTAAACCTCATCGCTATTGATGAGGCCCATTGTATTTCCCAATGGGGAAACGATTTTAGACCTGCTTATCTAAATTGCCATATATTAAGAGAATTAGCACCAGAAGCTTCATTTATTGCTCTAACTGCAACCGCTACAGCCAAGGTTGCAAAAGATATTGTTGAAAACCTAAAATTTATTGCCCCAGTAGTTATTAAAAATTCTTTCTCTAGAGAGAATATATCCTTCAATGTAATTTGGGAAGAAGACAAACGTTATAAATTAAAATTGTTGTGCTCCAGGGCCGAGAAAAGTTCTATTGTTTATGTTCGTTCAAGGCGATTGGCAGAGGAAATTTCCACCTATTTAAATCAACATAACAATAAAGCCAGTTTTTTTCATGGTGGAATGACCAAGAAGGAAAAAGAAAAAACATTGCATAATTGGCTGGAAAACAAAACCAAAGTTATGGTGGCCACAAATGCTTTTGGAATGGGGATAGACAAATCCGATGTGGAAATGGTCATCCACTATCAGATTCCTGATAGTATTGAAGATTACTACCAAGAAGCAGGAAGAGCAGGTAGAAATGGCCAACCTTCGAAGGCTATTTTAATCACCAATACCGATGATGAACGCCTAGTACAGAAACAATTCTTAAGCGTATTGCCAGACGTATCTTTTATAAAGCTTTTATACCAAAAGCTAAGTAATTATTTTCAGATTGCCTACGGCGAAGGGCATAACGAAACTTTTCAATTTAGGTTCAATGACTTTTGCAATACCTACAAACTGAATTCAATTTTAACCTACAATGGATTGCGATTATTAGATCAAAACTCCGTCTTGGCATTATCAGAAACTTTTTCCAAAAAAACCACTATCCAATTTATTGCCTCTAAAAATGTATTGTTTGAATATCTGGAATCCAACAAAACAAATGCTCCAATTATTCAAACAATTTTAAGAACATATGGAGGTTTGTTTGAATATGCCACAAAAATAAATACCCTTTTAATTTCTAAAAAAACCGGTGTAGAAGAAGTAGTAGTTTTTAAAGTATTGGAGCAACTAAAAAAAGATGAAGTCATTGAATACCAGAGTCAACAAGGCGATTTAGAAATCACATTCCTTGTCCCCAGGGAAGACGAACGGACCATAAATCGTTTTTCTGATAAAATTGTAAGTCAAAGACAGCTTAAAATTGACAATGTAAACAGCATGCTTAACTACGTGAAAGACAATAATGAATGTAGGAGCATACAATTGCTTAGATATTTTGGGGAGAAAAGAACAAAAAGGTGCGGTATTTGCGATGTTTGTACAAAAGACAAAAAACCCAATAAGGAATTGTTAAATACCATTGAAAAAGAAATAGTTGCTGCTTTAGGGAAAAAGCATAGTTCTTCAAGGGAATTAATCAGTTCTTTGAACTATGATGAAGGTATTATTCTCACCATTATCCAAAATCTATTGGAGAATGAGCTGATTTCAATAAATACAAAAAATGAATATCAACTTAGATAAAATGAATAAATTAAGAATTGTATTTATGGGAACGCCGGACTTTGCCGTGGCCACCTTAAGCACTCTCCACCAAAATTCCTATAATATTGTTGGTGTTGTCACCACTCCGGACAAACCTGCCGGTAGAGGTAGAAAACTAAGTGAATCCGCGGTAAAAAAATATGCCATTGACCACAGTCTTAAGGTGCTGCAACCAAAAAACCTTAAAAGTGAGGACTTTATAAAAGAACTTACTCTTTTAAAACCAAACCTTATTGTTGTTGTAGCATTTAGAATGCTGCCCAAAATAGTTTGGGGCATGCCCAAATATGGAACTTTTAACCTACATGCATCCCTACTCCCACATTACAGGGGAGCCGCTCCCATTAATTGGGCAATCATAAATGGCGAGACAGAAACAGGGGCAACAACTTTTTTTATTGATGATAAAATTGATACAGGAGAAATAATACTTCAAGAAAAAACACATATAGGAAAAGAGGAAACGGCCGGCAGCCTGCATGATAGATTAATGGTGTTAGGGGCGGAACTTGTTCTAAAAACTGTAAAACTTATTGAAAAAAATAATGTTTCCACAATACAGCAGAAGAATATATTAGGCTTAAGGTCTGCCAATAAAATACATAAGGAAACCTGCAAGATTGATTGGAATAAACCTTTAAATGACATATATAACCATATTCGTGGCTTAAGCCCCTACCCTACGGCATGGACCAATCTTATAAATGGAGATGAAAGCACACTTTTAAAAATATATAAGGCCTCTATGGAAATAGAGGAACACAATTATAAGATAGGTGCACTTATTCCCTCTAAAAAGGAGTTGAAAGTTGCAACCAAAGAGGGGTATATAAATCTATTGGAATTACAACTCCCGGGAAAGAGGAAAATGGAGGTCAAAGATGTGCTAAATGGGTTGGTATTGTCAAAAAATGCCTATGTCTTGTAAACCCTTGCTATCACTAGGCTGAGAAGAATAGTAAAAAAACCCTTACTTTATTAACAAACACTCCAAGTTATCAACAAAAATGCGGATTTCCCTTGGATTTACTTGTGTTAATGACAAATCCATATAAATTTGTTTAGATATAAATTATTTTAACAACAATTAATTTACTTACATTATGAACAAAACAGAATTAATCGATGCCATGGCAGCTGATTCAGGCATCACAAAAGCAGCAGCTAAAAAAGCATTGGAATCTTTCTTGGGAAATGTTGAAGGATCACTTAAAAAAGGTGACAGAGTTTCTTTAGTTGGTTTTGGATCTTGGTCAGTTTCTAGAAGAAATGCTAGAGATGGAAGAAACCCACAAACAGGAAAAACAATTAAAATTGCAGCTAAAAATGTTGTTAAGTTTAAAGCTGGTGCAGAATTAGGCAAAGCAGTAAACTAAACCATCTTTTTAAATATATAAAAAGCATTTCCCCAACAGGAAATGCTTTTTTGTTTAATATTCTTTGCCAATTATAAGATTTATCTTATTTTTAATTGTACCATAACTATACAACATGGACGGTCCTGAGCCTAAAAAAGGTGAACTTCTAATAGCTGAACCCACCCTAACGGGGGATGTTTCCTTTAATCGGTCAGTAGTTTTATTGGCGGAACATAATGACGAAGGCTCTATTGGGTTTATACTGAATAAACCTTTGGATTATGACATTAGTGATCTAATTAGTGAAATACATGTTCCTTTTCAAGTCTTCAATGGTGGTCCTGTAGAACAGGACAATCTTTATTTTATACATAATGTACCACATTTGATTGATGATAGTATTGAAATTTCAAATGGAATCTATTGGGGAGGAAATTTTGAAAAAGCCGTAGTTTTAATCAATAAGAAAATGATTACCGCTGATGATATCCGCTTTTTTTTGGGGTATTCTGGGTGGGATTCCCTTCAGTTACACCAAGAACTTTCTTCAAAATCTTGGGTAGTGGTACAAAATAAGTATAAAAGTAGTATTATACAGAAATCAACCAATGCCTTTTGGAAAGAAAAAATGATTGAATTGGGTGGTGATTATCTTTTATGGTCCAATGCTCCCGAAAATCCAAACCTTAACTAGTCTTCTTTAGCTATTTTATTTAGTTCATCCAGTAGTTTCGTGGCCACCGTACTATGGTATTCTTTTTTTCTATATTTGGTCACCGGTTGTATCCCTATAATACTATTTGTAACAAACAGTTCATCTGCTTTTTGAAGTTCAAAAGGAGAGATTGAGGTTTCTTCCAGTATTAATTCTTCATGTTTATCAATAATAGCAATAAGTTTTTTTCTAACTATCCCATTTAAGCAGCCATCCTTTTTGGGAGGGGTTTTAACAGTTTTTCCTTTAATAAGAAATACATTCCCGTTAAGGGCCTCTACCACCTGTTTGCTGCCGTTCAATAGTATACAATTGTCATAACCATTCTCTTTGGCATAAATACTCCCCACAACATTAATTGCCTTATTATTGGTCTTTAATGTGGAAAGCATATCTGCGTTGATAAAAAAATCTTTGAAGAGTTCTACTTCATATGATGAACCATCAATTCTAAACCTTCCATTTGCTAGTACATTTGCTTCTATGACATACGAAACATCGTTATCTTGGGGTAAATAAAGACCACCATTGTTTCGAAAGACAGTTAAACGTACGCGAGAAAATCCATCTGTTAAACCATTACCATCAACCGTCGCTGTAATTTGACTTTCTAGAAACTCCATGGTAAAACTCATAGGAATATTCATGCGCATAATTCGCATGGACGCCATTAGGCGCAAATAATGGTCTTCCCAAAAGGCAATACGCCCATTGATTACCCTTATACTTTCAAACAACGCATCGCCATACCTTAATCCCCTATTCAGATGATTTAGGTACAATGAATCTTTTGATATTATTTTTCCAGAAAAATTAACCATAAAAAAAGCCTTGAAAATGCAAGGCCAAAGATACTCTTATTCTATTTTAATTTTTAGGTTGACCCCAATACATGTTTTAAATCTGATATTTGGTTTGTCCATAACATTTTGGCCTCATCCAATTCATCTTCTTCGGCAAAATCAGAAATAAACAAGGAAACATCCTTAGTTATTTCGTCAACTATTATTTTCATTTCAAAAAAGCTATCATCTTCATTATCCACCCAAGTAAACCTTACAAACTCATCTGTTTTTCTTTTTAAAAGTTTTGCCTCTTCCTCTGAGCCATCCCAAATAAAACTAAAAAGCTCACCTCTAGAATTTACATTGTCTGCAAACCATTCCGACAAACCTGAGGGAGTAGATATATATTGATAAAGTAATTGCGGTGAAGATTGTATTACGAACTCAATTTCAAATTTTATTTTTTCACTCATTCTCTAAAACATTTTCCTATGGGCAATATATATATTTCTTTATGATTAAAAAATAAAACCCCAATAATAATTTAATCGCACTAATTTTGATGGAGCAAAAATTAAACTTTATATTTGCAGCCGTTTTAGAGTACGCGGCGAGGTAGCTCAGCTGGTTAGAGCGTCGGATTCATAACCCGGAGGCCGAGGGTTCAAGTCCCTCTCTCGCTACAAATGGAAAACCCAAGGTATGTCCTTGGGTTTTCTTTTTCTTTCAATATTACTACTCCCTCTTTACTATAACCCTTTGATATCGCGTTAAAGCAGGGAATCCGGCATCCGTACCTTCAACAATTACATGAAACTCCTCCCCTATTTTAGCATTTTCGGGCAATTGAACCATGACAGATTCTTCTTCGGTATTGTATGTAACAATTGCCGTTCCATCACCTGCTTCTGCATAGGGCCACACTTTAAAAGACACATCATGCCCATCTGGATCATCAAAGGCAAGATTCAGCGTGATTTTTTCACCGATAGTTGCTCTAATATTTGTTCCTTCGGCAACCTTAATCAGTGGAGCGTGGTTGGCCGCCTTAAATGATTTTATACACCAATCTGCACGGGCGGCAAAATCCATTTGCATAGATTTTATCCAGCGAGTTTGCGGATAACTGGTATCCATCTCACCGGTTTCCGGATTTAAATCCGAGGCAGCTTTACCATCCTCATAGCGAAAAGGGTTTTCTTTAGACTTTACAAAACGACCACTCCAGCCACCACGCGAAGGATTCTCGTAATTGGCCAAGCCCACATCAACTAAATGTAAAAAGGCAGGGGAATCACCCTCAGAGATAAAATCATATTTGGAAAAACTACCACGTTCTGTTTTTGTTATTTTTGAAATATCTCCCTCAAAATGGTTGGGATCACCCATTTGCTTTTGACCATCGCCATACGTGTAGTATTTTTTAAACAAGGGCCCATGGTTATTAATAATGTTAGGCCCCATAAAACTACCTTCCAAATAAGGTTGTTGGCTTTTGGGCACCACCATTTTCCATGGGTAAGCAAAGCACCAAAATTGATTGGCATTGTAAAAAACCCTAATCTCTGGCCAATTTGGGCCAATGTATTTATTGTAGGTGGCATCTTGATCCATAATAGTGTAGATTATCGCTTTTTTAGAAACCTTTTCCTTAATTGCTTTCCAGTTTCTTTTCTTGGAATAGTCTTCTTCAATGGATTTTAAGGCACGGGCAATGGTATTGGTACCTCCCCAAGCCTGCAAAAAGATTTCTCTCGTGTCATCGTCCAATAATTTTTGGGCAATCCATTCTGAACCCTCGGTGCGTTGATCCATTTCACCTTCAAAATCAATGTTACCCACCTTCACCAAATCCAATAAATCTTCAGCGGATGGATAATTTTTATCATGCAACAATAGATTGGGATGTACTTTTTTATATTCTGTCAACAATTCTTCTATCCAACTGGTTCCGGGCCAACGTAAATTGGTGATGTTTTCCCCGTAAATATTTCGAGTCATCTCCATTTCCGAAGTGAACTTGGTCCCCTTTCCATCTCCCTTCCAGTGCCACATGGAACTAGAATACACCAAACCTTCTGTATCAAACTCATTGGTATACATAAGATAACGGATAAACGTATCTACATCGTCTATTTCTCCATCTGTGGTAACAATAGTTCTAGGTTTATCGTTTTGTGGCTGCGCAATTGTAAACAAAGGTGTTATGAGTATAATTACTTGAACTGTGAGGCAAAAAATCTTTTTCATGTTAAAGTCATTTTCTATAACTGTTTTAATCTTAGGTTTTCTTTTGTAATTTCTGTTTAGACTATTATTCATTAAAATTCTAAATAAACATCAAAAAAAGGAAGCACTTGCTGGGGAATACGACCTTCTTTGGTATAAATATCACTAACATGTGTACCTATGTATTCTTCCGAAAAATGGGCAACTCCCACATTTTCCAACTGTTGACTAAACATTTTACATTGAATAGTAAAACGTTCGCCAGCATTCCTGCCCCAGTCTAATTTAATAGCCTTTAACTTTTTTAGATTGTCAATATAGTCCGGTACCATATATAATGGCATGTTTTTATGCCATTTTTTCAACACTTCTTGATTCACTTTTAACTGTTCATTATCGTATTCAAAAGGAAGGTCACAATAAAAGGGTGGTTTATTGGAGTTTGGTGACCAAGAACGTCCAAAAGCCATCATAACCTTACCAAAATAAGTCTTAGAAAGACCTTCTAGAGTATTTATTTCAGAAAGCTCTTTAAAGGTGTTGCTGTTAGGTCCATATTCACGAACAATAGCCAAAGCACCGGGACTTATTGCATAAACGGTCCCAAACACCTCAGGGTATTTCATTGCTATTTTTAAGGCTCCGTAGCCACCCATACTGTGCCCAGTGATACCACGACTTTCCTTTTTAGCAAGAGTTCGATAATTTTTATCTACATGATTTACAACATCAAAAACAGTAAAATCTTCCCAATTACCAAAAACACCTGAATTAGAATAAAAACTTCCGTCATAAGTAGTTTTTTGGTCCGACATAACCATAATAAAAGGATCAATTTTATTTTCTACAATGGCATAATCCAATATGCCCTGCATTTGTGTTAATAATTTATCGTCAGTAAGAAAACCATGCAAAAAATAGATGACAGGATATTTTTTATCTGATTTTCCATAATTTGGAGGCAAATACACTGAGACAGAACGTTTAGGATTTTCCCCGAATTTATTTTCTAAATTTTTTGAATAAATAGAATCAATTACAACTTTTCCCTTGTCAATTGTTTGGCCATGAGCCAAAACACAAACACTTATCATTAAAGAGAATACTATTATTTTTTTCATATTATTTGGTTTTAATGGACATATCCATTAAATGTCCCCCTAAAGATTTACCATGTTTGTCCAAAGCTAAAGAACGTGTTACTCCTCCTCCTAATGCATCATACAAGACAAAATTAAGAGCTGAAATATTTGGCAACTCATACCTAATAATTTCACCTTTAACCACTTCCGAAAAATGTTTTTTTACTTTTTCCACGGTTACTTCTTTAAGTAACAATGAATAATCCTTGTCGTGATAAGCAACAACTGAAATATTGGCAATATTTCCCTTGTCCCCTGTTCTGGAATGTGCTATTTCCCTTAATTTCATTTAGAGAGATTTATAATGGACTTCTGGTTGAACTAATGTTTCCTTTATTAATATGGATTGTATGGCCACAACTTTTTGGACATTTTTAAAAACTCCTCCACCACCTGCAGGCCCGTTGGTATATAGTGCCTCTACTTCATTCCCAATTTTAATAGCCTCTTTTCTTGTTGATGTCCTCGCAGCCACTCGTACTCTTATTTCATAGGGATTTATATCTAATTTAGTATTCCCATATAGGGAATTTTGCCCAATACAATCAAAACGCACCTCTTTTACCTCTGGCAAATATGTAGAAATTCTAGTTTTAAGAATGGATATTGCCAATTGCGCTCTTTCAATGGCCCCAGGTCCTCCGTAACTAATTTGGCCTTCTCCTATAAAACCATCTTCATAGCCAATAGATACTTTTAATTTGCCCGTTTTCTCCTTACCCTTACCTCCTATTACTTCAATTTTATTCTTTTCAACTTCCTTAAAAGTGACTTCACTAAAATCAGCAATTACATCGGGCGTTAGATAATTTTTAGGGTCATGAATTTCGTACAACAATTGTTCTTTACAGGTTGCTGTAGTAACCATTCCACCAGCATTGGGTAATTTGGAAATAGTAAAACTTCCTTGGGAGGTTACTTCAGCAATGGGGAAACCAAGGTTGGCCAAATCTGGAACATCTTTATAACCTGGATCAGCAAAATACCCCCCGGTAATGTGCCCTCCACACTCCATTAAATGACCTAAAATTGTGCCTTTTCCAAGGAGTTCATAATCATTAAAAGACCAACTAAATTCGTACACGAGGGGTGCAATAAAAAGGGAAGGGTCTGAAAACCTTCCAGTAATTACAATATCTGCTCCATTTTCTAGAGCTTCTACCGCAGCACTTGCCCCAATGTAGGCATTGGCGGAAATAATGGAATTCCCCAAAGAGGACATGGTTTTTTTAGTTTCTAAAAGCTCATAATCATTCTTTTGCACAAAAGTTAAAACCTCATCTCCTGTTATGGCGGCCACTTTTAACTTTTTCAGTCCCAAATTTTTCGCTACTTCTATTACCTTTTCCATGGCCGAAACAGGATTTGCAGCACCCATATTTGTTATGATTTTAACCCCATTTTGTATACACGCAGGAAGACACATATACATACGCTCTTCCAATAAGGGATCATAACCCATTTTTGGATTCAATGATTTTCTTTGTTGCGCCAGAGCTATGGTACGTTCTGCCAAACATTCAAAAACCAAATAATCCAATTCCCCTTTCTTGGCAAGTTGCAATGCTGGTTCTATTCGGTCACCAGAATATCCGGCACCCGAACCGATTCTAATTTTTTTATTCTTCTTATCAATCATTTAATCTTTCTCTATACTTCTATAATAAGAATCCCATACCTTCATTTTTCCTAAATCGGGCAATTGCTTTGTCTCAATTCTTTTGTCTATAATTACGACCTTGTTATTTATTGAATTATAAGCATTCCAAATAGGTAAGTTTTTTCCATTTGGATTACCATATTTGACAAAATTGGTCCAATAGGTTGACATTGTATTGGCAATTTTATAATCTATTTTTTCCCAAGGCCTATCAGATGTATTCAAATTATCGTAGGCATATACTATCTCACTAGAATGAAAGGCCCCAAAATTTGTACTTTCATCATAAAAAGGAAGATTCCTATTAAAATTATAAAGGTAAACTTTTGAACTACCTGTAGTGCTTTGCATACCAGCCCAAGTATATACCTGTAAACCAAATGTTTCGTCTCTACCTAAATGCTTTTGGGCAATACTTGCTTCTTTATCCGAATCACCTGGATATTGCTCTAAGAAAGTATCTGCCATACCTCCAAAACGAGATATCATCCATGCTTTATAGTCAGCTGAAGATCTATTTCCACTACCTACAAGATCATCTTTATTCCATCCCATAAGCATAGGTACATCATTCTGTATTCCTTCTTTATAGGTATTGTATATACTTTTAGGAATTATATATCCATCTATAACGGGCCAAGAAGTTCCGCCAGACTGTGCTAATAACTCCTCCGCACTCATTTTTCTAAGTTCTTTCAAAGAATTTACCTTCAATTCATTGGCGTATTCCAAACCTGTTGTTTCAGCACTGGCCAAATTCTGTTTTGGTCTATTGGGTTGTGTTCTAAAGCTTCCACCACTTTCAGCAATAGCTTTATGAAAGAGACCTTTTGCCAATGGAGAGGTAGTTAAATAATTTACAGCAAAAGCACCAGCCGATTGGCCGGCAATTGTTACGTTGTTAGGGTCTCCTCCAAAGGCACTAATATTACCCTTTACCCACTTTAATGCCGCAATCATATCTAACAGAGCATAATTCCCAGAAGATTTATTTTTAGACTCTGCAGTTAACTCTGGATGAGCCATAAATCCAAAAACGCCAACACGGTAATTAATACTAACAAATACTACGTCTTTTTTTGCAGTAGACGTACCATCATATATAGGGCATCCGCTACCTCCACTTCTAAATCCACCACCATATATATAAACCAATACAGGTTTTTTAACTTCTTTTTTTATTGATTTTGTCCACACATTCAAATAAAGGCAATCTTCACTTATAGGAGCTTCTGGAATAAGATATTCCTTAGGCCAAAACATAAAAGGGGTTGGTTTGGCCTGCATGGGGCTTGCCCCAAATTCATAACATTTCTTAATGTCCTTCCACGGTTTTTTGGGAATAGGAGCTTTCCATCTCAATTCATTTATAGGAGGTTCGGCATAGGGAATACCCTTAAAAACCTTAATGTTTTCTTGAAGCAGAACACCTTCTACTTTTCCTGAGTTCGTCTCCACTATGGGGCCCTGGGCGATTAAAAACATAGGAGTTAATATCCATACTAATAATATGTATTTATTCATATTGTACTTCTTTTCTAGGTTAAATGGGTATTACTCCAATTAAAATAGCAACCAAAGCCATTACAATAGTAGTTGCAAAGGCATATTTAAAAGTGAAGCGCTGGTGCTCTGCCAAATCTACTTTTGCCAATCCAATTAAAAGAAATGTAGTTGCCGTAAGCGGGCTCAGTGGGAATCCTGTAGTCATTTGACCTAAAATAGCGGCTTGTCCCACACTTATTTGTGCCACTCCCATTTGCCCTGCTACCTCGGCTATTACAGGTAAAAAGCCAAAATAAAAGGAATCTGGATCAAATACCATACTCAATGGCATACCTGCAACTGCCATTATAACGGGTATTTGCTGTCCCGCACTTTGGGGTATTACATTGGCTGCGGCATTTGCCATTTCCGAAATCATTCCGGATTCCTTCATAATACCCGTAAAAACACCTGCTGCCAACAAAATACTTGCCATTAACAATGAAGCCTTGGCATGCGCATCTATTCGCTTTTTCTGCTCTGAAAGACTTGAATAATTTACGGTTAAAGCGATAATTGCTCCAAGCATAAATACTAATGCAGGAGCTATTTTTCCAGAAACCAACGTGGTAATTACCAGTATCGTCAAAGTAATATTAAACCAAAATAAATTTGGTCTACGTAATTGACGCTCTTTATACGAAAGTTCCCTTGAGTAATGTTCATTTACATGTTTCGAAGAATCAATTTTTAACCTTTTTGCTTCTTTTTTTCCCAAATACCAAGCTACCAGAATCACAAACAATAGCCCAAACAACTGAGGTATCATAACTGGTGTGTATAAATCTGTAATTTCAACTTGCAATGCAGTTGCTGCTCTAATTGTAGGCCCCCCCCAGGGTACCAAATTCATAGTTCCTGCCCCCAAAGCTACAACACAAGCCAATACTCTACGATCCATTTGAAGTTTCTCAAACAACGGCAACATAGCAGGTATGGCAATCAAAAAAGTTACTGCTCCAGAACCATCTAAATGTACAATCATTGCAAGAACCGCCGTGCCTATTGTTATTTTGGAGGGATTGTGCCCCACTAATCTTAGAATAGTATTAATAATGGGATCAAACATGCCTGCGTCTGTAAGAACACCAAAAAAAAGTATGGCGAACACAAACATGGCAACCACAGGTGCAATGTTCTTAATACCTTCCACTGCAAATGTTGCAGTTTCCAAACCAAATCCCGCTAGTAATGACCCTGCAATGGGGACCAAAATTAAAGCAGTTAAGGCGCTCACCTTTTTAGAAAGGATGAGCGCCAGTAAAAGTATTGTTATTCCTAATCCCGTATAGAGAATCAATTTTTAAAAGCTTTATCCAAAAACTCATACCGAGCATCATTCGTTGCTTTAATCTGCTTGCTTTGAGTATCTATTATCATTACAGGAGGCATTTTATCTTTTGCTTTTGCAGCATCCCATTGAGGGAGACCATCCATATTTGGATTTCCAGTTTTTATAAAGTTTGCAAAATAATTGGACATGTCTTCAGATACTTTAAAATCATCTTCTGTCCATGCATAATCGTCCACTAAATGAAGGTTGCCCATACAATATTCAATTTCACAAGCATGTGGTGCTCCCACAGGTTCTGGAGCTTTAGGGGCATCTTCACTCTTTTTGACCGTCCCTCCAGCAAGTCCCGAAGCTAACGTATTGTCTCTCAATGGAGGTCGCTTTTTGCTATATAGATAGCGATAAACAGGTTGGTCGCTATGTTTTCTATGAAGATCAAACCATTTCCACGTACTGTAAGCAATAAATCTATCTGAAGATAAAGCAGTCGCGGATAATTCAATTTCCTTTTCTGTACCGGAAGGATACAATTCAAGAACCCTATTATATTCCTTAGGGTAAGCCTCCTTTACTTTGTTTTCATAATTCTCTTTTGTATAAGGGCCTTGAGTAAATGCCATTCCAGGAATTTCGGCCGAGTTCCATCCCAATAACAACGGTACCATAGCTTGTTCTTTGCTTTCAAAAATTTCGGTTAAGGTTTTAGGCAAGAAATAACCATCTAAAACTGCTGGAAAACCAAACCTTTTGCTTTCATTATAGATTTCATAAACATCCCTTGTGCTTAATTTTCTTAAATCTGCTATTGAGTTGTAACCTGCTTTTAATGCAAATTCCACTCCTAATTTCTCTGCTTCTTCCAGAGATACGGGAGCCATTGTAGGGTTTATACCTGCTCCGCTTTCACCAATTGCCCCAGCTATTAAATTCTTGGAAAGAGGGGAAGCCATTTGTTGGCTTACGCCTATTGACCCAGCTGACTCACCGGCGATGGTCACTTTGTTGGGATCACCCCCAAAAGCAGCTATATTTTTTTGCACCCATTTTAATGCCGCATTCTGATCTAACAGACCATAATTGCCAGAACCTTTATAGGAAGTCTCTGCACTTAAATCTGGATGTGCCAAAAAGCCAAACACATTTAGTCTATAATTTACCGTTACAGCTACAATGCCTTTCTTGGCCATACTTTCACCATCATATCTATATTCTGAGGCATCTCCAGCAACATTGCCCCCTCCAAAGAAGTAAACCAAAACTGGCAAATCTTTTGTATTTCTTTTAGCTGGAGTCCATATATTTAAATACAGACAATCTTCACTTACACCATTGGAGCGGGATTTCATATCACCAAAAACCATAGTTTGCATGGGTCTAGGTCCAAAAGCTTTTGTTTCTTTTACACCACTCCAATTATCCATTGGCTGAGGTGCTTTCCATCGTAAATCCCCTACAGGTGGCTTAGCAAAAGGTACACCAAAATAGGTTTGTATTCCTGTATGGGTACTGTAGTTTCCCTCGATTATCCCATTCTCTGTTTTCGCCTGAACAGGAAACGAATTTAAATTCTGGGCATTTGTTTTGTAATACGCCATTAGTGTTAAAACACTACATACTATTAATTTCTTCATTCTGTATAAATATTAATTCTTCTTTTTGATTAGTTATTAGTTTTGTTTCTTTTCTGTATAATTTCTTGCAGTTTTTCTTCATTTACCCCAAAAATTCCGTTCTTTCCCACATCATTCATAAACTCATTGATATACTGCTGGTTTAGCTCATCACTATCTCCATATTTTGTGCGTATTTGCTCTAGTTCTTTATGAAGTTTTTTCCTTATGTCCACATAGGCGGGATCATTATATACATTTGTGAGTTCCTTTGGATCCTTTAAACGATCTATAAGTTCCCAATGATCCATATCAAAATAGTAATGAATCAGTTTATACTCCTTGGTCACTATGGCATAATGTCTATTTACCATATGTTCTGCTGGATATTCATAGTAATGATAATACACAGATTTTCTATTCCAATCCTCCATTTTTCCTGTAAGAATGGGCACCAGACTTTCTCCCTGCATATCCGCTGGCTGTTCCACACCCGCAACATCTAAAAAAGTTTGGGCAAAATCCAAGTTCTGCACCATTTCATCAGATTTGGACCCTGCCTTCACTTTACCTGGCCATGCTACAAGCAAAGGGGTTTTAAAAGACTCATCATAGATAAATCTTTTATCAAACCACCCATGTTCCCCTAAATAAAATCCTTGGTCAGAAGTATAAACTATTATAGTATTCTCCATCAAATTATTTGTTTCAAGATAATCCAAGAGCCTTCCCACATTTTCATCCACAGCCTTGATTGTCCCCAAATAATCCTGCATATATCTTTGATATCGCCACTTCATCAATTCTTCTTCACTCATCTTAGGGTAGGCTTCTTTAAATTCATCGTTTATTTTTTGGTAGGCATTTTTAAAATTTGCCATTTGTGTAGTGTCTAGGCGATCTTTAATACCAAAACTATATCTTAGTTTGTCTATGCCGATTTCAGGAAGTCCCATTGCATCAATGGTTTCAGGAAAAATTTTGGAGTCCCCCGTCCAGCTAAGATGTTTAAGAATACTCATTTCTGCCTCTTTCGCTGCAGGCCTTGATTTATAATCATCAAAAAGTGTTTCTGGTTCTGGAATTATTTTATTGGTAAACTCTTCCATATGGCGTTCCGCCATTACCCATGACCTATGTGGTGCTTTATGCAAATACATCAACATAAAGGGATCCTCTTCTTTACGTTCATTTTCAAGCCAATCAAGGGTCATATCCGTAATAATATCCGTTACATACCCTTTCACATTTATCTCCCCATCATTTTTTGTTATAAAATCCGGATTGTAGTAGGCACCTTGCCCCGGAAGAATTTTAAACTGATCAAAGCCTTTTGGGTTGTTTCCAAAATGGAGCTTGCCGAACATTGCTGTTTGATACCCTGAATTTTGTAGAATTTGAGGAAAGGTTACGTTGGTGGTATCAAATGGAAAGTGGTTATCTATTTTACCATTAATGTGGGAATGTTTTCCAGTTAAAATAACAGCTCTAGATGGTGCACAAATTGAATTTGTAACACTTGCATTGGTAAACAGCATACCCATTTCTGCAATTCGGTCAATGTTTGGTGTTTTTATTAGGCGGTTATCATAGGCCGATATCGCCTGATAGGCATGATCGTCGGACATAATGAATATAATATTGGGTCGCTTATTTGTTTTCTCTTCTTCTTTTGTTTGGCATCCTGAAAAAATAAATAGTATAACTAAGGGCAATACTGCTGAATATTTATTCATGGAAGAGTATGTTTAATTGGTTCGGTTTTTATCGTTATAAATTAACACAAATTTTTATTGTCTCAATTTATTACAATAATACTTTGTTTTCTTGAATTATTGTTCTTTATTTGAGAAAAAATCAGTTTTTGACTTAAAAAAATATGGATATCCCATCTAAAGAAGGCTTTCTTTCCAATATTGCATATGACTCTGTAATATTTGGTTTTTCAGGGAACACCTTAAAAATCTTAATTCTAGAATATCACAACACAGGTTTTTTTGCTTTGCCCGGTGGTTTTGTAAAAATAGATGAGGACTTAAATGATGCTGTGAAGAGAGGACTAAAAGAGCGAACAGGTCTTGACAAAATTTTTTTAGAGCAGTTCTATACTTTTGGAAAAACTTCCAGAAAAGATTCAGCTGCCATGGAGACCATTTTAAAAGCAAATGGTTTTAAAGTGGATAAGCAAAGTTGGCTTCTTGATCGTTTTATTTCTGTAGCATATTATGCGCTAATTAATTATGAAGATGTTTCTCCACAACCAGACGAACTTTCAGATTCCATAAACTGGTACCCCATTGATGAATTACCACCCCTAATTTTTGGTCATGATGAAATAGTTAAAAAAGCCATTCAAACTTTAAGGGACAATCTGGAAAGAAAATTGGTTGGAATCAACCTACTGCCGAGTAAGTTCACCATGAAGGAGCTCCAACAAGTGCATGAAGCTATTTTAAATAAAAAACTTCGAAGAACAACTTTTCAGCGTAAAATGTTGGGTATGGAAATATTGGAACGACATGAAAAACAATTTTCCGGAAAGGCCCACAAAGCCCCATATCTATATAGTTTTAATAAGGTTACTAGTGGGCAACAATGATTCAAAACCATATCAAAATATAATCCGATGAACATAACAGTGCGGAACGGTATAGTTAAGCCTTTTAAATAAACTTGTTATCTGGTATTTTCCAAGAAAACTTTATTAATGATAACACGATGTTGATGATAAAAACAAAAAACTACAAAGCGACAACCTATGCACTGTTTATAGTTTTGCTATTTCATAACCTTTTATGTTTTTCCCAAACAGAAATAGGCAATTTAAAAGTAGAGTATCAAAAAGAACCATTGGGAATTGATATTGAAAAACCTCAGTTCAGTTGGCAAATGATTGCGATTGATGAGGCCAGAAACCAGTATCAAACTGCTTATAGACTTGTTGTAAAAAGCGAGAATGACGAAATAGTGTGGGATACGGAGAATGTGATTTCCGATGAATCCCTGGCCATTCAATACAATGGAAAACCTTTAAAGTCATCAACACGATATAACTGGACTGTTTCTGTATGGAATCAAGACCAAAAAGAAATTAAATCCTCTTCTTGGTTTGAGACGGGCTTACTGAATCCAGATTCGAACCTATCAGCATGGAATGGAGCAAAATGGATTGGTGGCACTGCTGAAGATATACCATTTAACTCCCATTATTTATCCGTATTTAAAGTGCACTATGAACTTCAGCTTGATGAAAAATCCAAAAGTACCAAAGCGGCATTTGTTTTTGGAGGAAATGATTCTCGGTTAATGGATCACAACAAAAATATACAAGGTGTAGAGTCTAAGGTAAATGGAAATTATATTGCTTTTGAGTTGGATATTGAAAACATAGATGGTACACCAGAAGGTCTGGCCAAATTCAATGTGTATAGAGTAGGTTATGATAAGGCCGACACAAAAGATATTCCTTTTAGAAGTTTTGATATTCCACTTCAACTAATAAATATTGAAAACAAATATGCTTCACACGAATTTAATGTAGAATCTAATTTTGGCATTTTTGAAGTTTTCCTCAATGGCCAAAAGAATGAAAATAAAATAGTCAGAACAGAAAACCCTAGCCCTTCACCCTACGCCAATAATGGTATGAACTTAAATCCTGTAGGAAAAGGGAATGATTATATCTGTTTTCCTGTGGTGGGAGACATTGGATTTTCCATAGAAAAAAAGCAAAAGGCATATTTTACCAATTTTCAAATTAAAAATTATAGGAGTCCATCAAACAATTTATTCCTTGAAGAACTGGATGAAGACTACAAGGGTATTTTCAAAAACATTCCAATTAAAAATGAATCGTACTTTCTAGATGGCCGTAAAGAAGGGTTGCTTTTGCTAAAGAACCCAAGCAAAAATTCTACCCCCATACTTAGAACTACATTTTCAACAAACAATAAAAAGATCAGCAAAGCACGTTTGTATGTGACAGCAAGGGGTATTTATGAAATGTACCTAAATGGTGAAAGAATAAGTGAAGACTATTTTAATCCAGGACTTACACAGTACAACAAAACCCATATGTACCAAACCTATGATGTGACCAATAAAATACAGAACAACAGCTCCAATTCAATAGGCGCAATGTTGGGAGAAGGATGGTGGAGCGGAAATATCACCTACAGTGGAGAACATTGGAACTACTTTGGGGACAGGCAATCCTTATTGACCCAACTTATTATCACTTATGAGGATGGTAGCGAACAAATAGTTGTTTCCAAACCGAAAACATGGAACTATTTTAATAATGGGCCCATTGTTACAGGAAGTTATTTTCAGGGAGAAGTATATGATGCTAGAAAAGAGAAGGGTATAGAGGGTTGGGCAACCGCTGCATATGATGATCATTCGTGGAAATCCGCTGTAGAAATTCCAATTGAAGGTACTACCTTTTTGGAATCCAGTACAGACTTGTCTGGAACCCCAACAAATTTTAATTATGATGATTTACAATTGATCGGTCAGATTGGCAAGAATGTTCAAATTGTAAAAACATTGTCTGCGCAAAGTGTAGAAGAAGTGAGGCCGGGTGTTTTTGTTTATGATATGGGTCAAAATATGGTAGGATTCCCAAATATTTCCTTGGGAAAAGGGCAAAAAAATGATACAGTTACCTTGCGCTATGCGGAGGTGAAGTATCCCGACCTATCCGAATACAAGGATAATGTGGGGATGATTATGCTAGAAAATATTAGAGCAGCATTGACTCAAGACCTGTACATTAGAAAAGGTCAATTAAATGAAGTAATACAACCAATATTTACTTTTCACGGATATCGGTTTTTAGAAATTACGGGAATAAATGAACCCCTTCCCTTGGAAGCGGTTAAAGGAAAAGTGTTAAGTTCCATAAATGGGTTGGCGTCCAGTTATGAGACTTCTAATGAGCTGGTGAACAAACTTTGGGAAAATATAACCTGGTCTATGCGTGGCAACTTTCTTTCCATTCCCACAGATACTCCTGCAAGAAATGAACGTATGGGTTGGAGCGGGGATATTAATGTATTTTCCAAAGCCGCCACCTATATTGCAAATGCAAATCCTTTTCTTAAAAGACATATGATGGCCATGAGAGATATCCAGGCCAAGAATGGACGTTTTACAGATGTTGCACCAGTTGGTGGAGGTTTTGGAGGTACTTTGTGGGGAAGTGCAGGTATTATTGTAGCTTGGGAAACCTACCGGCAATATGGAGACAAGCAGCTTCTTAGGGAGCATTATCCTGCGATGAAAAAGTATATTGCGTTCTTGGCTTCTAAAGAAAATGAAGAAGGTGTTATAGAAGAAGGTCCCTTAGGCGATTGGCTAAGCCCAGAAGGAAAAAAGAATGACAATACCTTACTATGGAATGCCTATCAAGTATATGATTTGGAAATTGTATCTAAGATAGCTACGCTATTGGGGTATAGTGAAGATGCAATTAAGTTTAAAGAAGCCTACACTAAGCGCAAAGCATTTTTTAATAAAACCTATGTGCACCAAACTAGTAAGAAGACCATAGGTACAGGGAGGGAATCATTTAGTTTTGGACCTCCATTGCCAGCAGAAAAAAAGCCAAAACCTGGGGATTTAGTGGATAGTCAAGCATCCTATGCCATACCATTGGCACTAAATGTTGTGGATGATGGTAGCAAGGTCAAGTTTGCCGAGCATTTAGCCCATACCATTTCTAGAAAAAATATAGATGATAGTGGCATGGAAAGACCTGCCTATTCTCTAATGACAGGCTTTATAGGCACAGCATCTATTAGTGAGGCACTATCACAAAACAATTACAATGCCCATGCATACCGTTTATTGCAACAAGAACAATATCCATCATGGCTATATTCTGTGAAAAATGGCGCCACTACTATTTGGGAACGCCTAAATTCTTATACCGTTGAAAATGGTTTCGGAGGCAATAACAGCATGAATTCTTTTAATCACTATTCTTTTGGGGCGGTTGCTGCTTGGATGAACAATTATTCTTTAGGTATTCAACGACATGAAAAAAAACCCGCATTCAAAGAATTTATTCTACAGCCAACGCCAGACCCGGATGGTGTAATGACCTGGGCTAAAGGCCACTATGATTCTATGTATGGCACTATTAAAAGTGAGTGGAAACAAGTAGATGGTACATTGTACTATGTCGCAACGGTTCCAGCCAATACTAAAGCAACCCTTTATTTGCCATCAGACTCTTTAAAGAAAATTACAGAGAGTGGTAAAAAAGTAAAGAAAAGCAAAGGAGTTAAGTTTTTAGGTAAAGAGGAAGATAAACTTATTTTTCACCTAAAATCTGGCACTTATGAATTTGAAATAAAAAAGTAATTTAATTAAACTAACACCAATGAAAAAAGTAAATCTAGTAGTTATGCTTCTTGCTTGCATAACAAGTGTTTTTGCCCAAGAGGTAATAACAGGGAACAATGTAGCTGTGACCAATACCGAGTCCGGCAAAGTACGCGGATATATTCACAATGATATTTATACCTATAAAGGTATTCCATATGCACAAGCGGAACGTTTTACGGCTCCTTCAAAGCCTGCGCCATGGGAGGGTGTAAGAAGTTCAACCATGTATGGGCCAGTCGCACCATTATTAAGTCCTACAACTTCTATCCAGGATGAATCAGAATTTGTTTTTGACCATGATTGGGGGTATACAAATGAAGATTGCTTACGAGTAAATGTCTGGACCCCTGGGATAAATGACGGCAAAAAAAGACCTGTCCTGTTCTGGATTCACGGAGGTGGTTTTACAGCAGGCTCTAGCCAAGAACTTCCGTCATATGATGGAGAAAATTTAAGCAAAAAAGGAGATGTGGTCGTTGTATCCATAAACCATAGATTAAATGTGCTGGGCTTTCTAGATTTATCTGCCTACGGAGAAAAGTACAAGCATTCCGCAAACAACAGTATTTTGGATATGGTCGCTGCCCTAGAATGGGTAAAAACCAACATTTCCAACTTCGGTGGAGACCCCAACAATGTAACCATTTTTGGTCAATCAGGAGGAGGTGCCAAAGTAAATACATTAATGGCAATGCCAAAAGCCAGTGGACTGTTCCATAAGGCCATTAACCAAAGTGGAGCTTTTAGAAGCGGTATTTTAGAAAAAGAAGACACACAACGGATTGGAGCAGAGACTTTAGCTGCATTAAATTTGGATGCCTCACAGGTAGATAGTCTACAAACTATTCCTTTTGCCGAGCTATCTGCAGCAAGTAGCAAAGCCTTAGAGGTAGTGGCCGAAAAAATGAAAGCAGAAGGGAAACCAGTTATAGGCTTTGGTCTAAGTTGGGGACCAAGTAGAGACGGTAATGACCTTCCGTATCAAGTTAATTCAGAGGAGGCCTACGCTTTATCAAAACACATTCCTCTAATGATTGGAACGGTAAAGAACGAATTTGCTCCTTTTGCCAACATGCGGTTTTTAAATGCTAGCGAAGAAGAAATCATGGCTCATATTAAGAATCAATACAAAGAAAAGGCAGATGCCTATTTAAAAGCGGTTAAAAAGGCATATCCAAATGATACCGCACCCAAAGACTTATTGGATGTTGACACAACTTTTAGGCCTGGAGCAGTTGCACAAGCCAATACTAAATCTGCTTTAAAAGGAGGAGCTCCTGTATACATGTATTTATTTACTTGGCAATCACCGGTATTTAATGGCAAATACAAATCCCTTCATTGTATGGAATTACCTTTTGTATTTGACAATATTGAAAAGGCCAATAAGATGACTGGAGGTGGTAAAGAAGCTCATGTATTAGCAGGGAAGATGAGCCAAGCTTGGATAAATTTTGCAACAACAGGAAATCCAAATAATAGTAGTTTGCCAAATTGGCCAACCTATACAAGCAGTAATACGGCTACTATGCATTTTGATACTACTTGTGAAGTGAAGCCACAATTAGATAAAGAATTATTTGAAATAGTAAGTGGAAATTAAAAAAGTAAAAATGATGAATACAAGGAAGAGGCTAGGATTGTACGTAACGGTCATTAGTGGAGCACTACTAAGCAGTTGTGGAGAAAAATATACCGAAGAAGTAAAGGAAGAATACACCTTAGTAGTTAATAAGGGGGGTGAAAATTTAGGGTATCATCCAAGTTCAGGAGTTGCTTTACTAGTTGACAATGGTTTTGCTTTTAAGGATTTAAATAAAAATGGAAGTGTAGATGCCTATGAGGATTGGCGCCTATCTGCTGATGAAAGGGCCAAAGATTTGGCATCTCAAATGAGTATAGAGCAAATTGCTGGCCTCATGTTATATTCTGGCCATCAATCTATCCCTGCAAGGCCGCAGGGTTATTTCTCCGGCACTTACAATGGTGAACCTTATACAGAAGGAAAAACCGACCCATCCAATCTAACAGATCAGCAAAAAAAATTTATAGAGGAAGATAATTTGCGACATGTACTATTGACCACTGTTAAATCGCCAGAAATAGCAGCGAAATGGAATAATAAGTTGCAAATTTTTTGTGAGGGTATAGGTTTGGGAATACCGGCCAATAATAGTTCAGACCCTAGACATGGAACTATAGCCAGAATGGAATATGATGCGGCTGCAGGTGGAGCAATTTCCATGTGGCCCAGTTCATTGGGCATGGCAGCAACTTTTAATCCAGAACTGGTAGAACAATTTGGAAGGATTGCTTCAAAAGAATATAGGGCTTTGGGCATAACTACAGCATTATCGCCTCAAATTGACATTGCAACTGAACCAAGATGGGCAAGGTTTAATGGTACTTTTGGAGAAAGCCCTAAATTATCTGCAGCTATGGCACAGGCTTATACTGATGGTTTTCAGTCATCTGAAGATGGTGATTGGGGCTTTGAAAGTGTAAATGCAATGGTTAAGCATTGGCCTGGTGGAGGGTCTGGTGAAGCTGGTCGTGATGCACACTATGGTGCTGGCAAATTTGCAGTATATCCTGGAAATAATTTTGATGAACATATGGTGCCTTTTCTTGAAGGTGCATTTAAATTAAAAGGAGGTACAGGTAGCGCTTCTGCTGTAATGCCATATTATACCATTTCATGGAACCAAGATGTTAAAAATCATGAAAACGTAGGGAATGGATATAATAAATACATAATTACAGATTTACTTCGTGACAAGTATGGCTATGATGGTGTGGTATGTACGGACTGGAGCGTAACTCACGAACACACGGTAATGGATAATTTTATAGATGGAAAACCTTGGGGGTTAGAAACTATGACCGAAGCAGAATTGCATTACAAAGCCTTAATGGCGGGAGTAGATCAATTTGGCGGTAACAATGATGCAAAACCCATATTGGATGCCTATCAAATGGGTATAGAAGAGCATGGAGAAGAAGCTATGAGGGCGAGAATGGAAGTATCTGCAGTTAGACTTTTAAAGAACATTTTCAGGGTTGGCGTTTTTGAGAATCCGTATGTGCTACCTGCTGAAACTAAAGAGTTTGTGGGGCAACCATCCTTTATGAAAGCCGGTTTTGATGCTCAAGTTGCATCTATAGTCATGCTAAAGAATGCTGAAAATGCACTCCCAGTTCAAGACAAAAAAACAGTCTATGTTCCAAAAAGATATGTCCCTGCCAGTAGAAACTTCTTGGGTATGGAAACACCCGAATCTACGGACTACCCAGTAAATATGGAACTAGTAAAAAAATATTTTAATGTTACCGATAGCCCTGAGAGTGCCGATATTGCATTAGTTTTTATACAAAGTCCTTCTTCTGGAATTGGTTACAGTAAGACAGATTTAGATGCAGGAGGAAATGGTTATTTCCCAATAAGCCTTCAATATGGTGATTATACTGCAACAGAAGCCAGAGAAGTTAGTATTGCCGGAGGAGATCCCCTAGAGGATTTTACAAATAGAGGTTATAAGAATAAATCCATTTCAACACATAACGCAACAGATGCAGAATTGGTACTAACCACCAAGAAAGTGATGAAAGACAAACCTGTGTTGACGATTATCAATACAACCAATCCTATGGTTTTTTCTGAAATTGAACCATATTCTGATGCTATATTGTTAAGTTATGGAGTTCAGGACCAGGCACTTTTAGAGGTTATTGCTGGTAAAGCAGAGCCATCTGCCTTACTGCCCATGCAAATGCCAGCAGATATGGTTACGGTAGAAAAGCAATTTGAAGATGTGCCTTTTGATATGACGCCCTATACGGATTCAGCAGGAAACACATATGATTTTGGCTTTGGAATGAACTGGAATGGGATAATTTCTGATGAGAGAACAACAAAATTTAACTAAAATATAGGGTAACAGATTAAACCTTTTTTTAAATAAGGCGTCTAAAAGAATGTGTCTTTTAGACGCCTTTATCCTACACTTTTAATGAGAATGAATAAGATGAGAACATGGCTACTTACCCTTATGGTCCTTTTTAATGGGGCTTTTATTTTTGCCCAAAATAGTACAGTGGAAATTAGTGGTAAAATAGTTGAGGAAAATGGGGAGCTACCTATAGAATTTGCTACCGTTTTGGTTGGTGACAATGAAACAAAAAAACCTATTGTTGGAACAACAACTCTGGAGGATGGCAGCTTTTCCCTAGAGACAACTGCCACTAATTTTTATATAGAGATTAGTTTTATTGGTTTTGCAAAAAAAACTATGGATAACCCAGCCATTTCAAATGGAAAAATAGATTTAGGAACCATTTCCTTATCTGAGGATTCACAGCAACTAGACGAAGTAGTCGTCGCAGGTGAAATATCCCAAACGGAATTTAAGCTAGATAAACGTGTTTTTAATGTAGGTAAGGATTTAAGTAGCACAGGAGCAAGCGCGCTAGAGGTTTTAAACAATGTGCCTTCTGTTAATGTAAGTATAGAAGGAGCAGTAAGCTTAAGAGGTAGCACGGGTGTCCAAATGCTAATAAATGGGAAGCCATCTGCTATTGCCAATGACCAAGGAAACGCTCTAGGGACTCTTACGGCGGATATGATTGAACGTATTGAGGTAATTACAAACCCTTCTGCAAAATATGATGCAGAAGGCACTTCGGGAATAATTAACATTGTCTTAAAAAAAGAGGAGAAAAAAGGGCTTAATGGGGCCGTTACCTTAAATACGGGAGTACCCAATAATCATAGTATAGGACTAAGTTTAAATAGACGTACAGAAAAATTTAACCTTTTTAGTCAACTGGGTTTTGGCAGAAGAACATTTCCTAGTGACGACGAAAGTGAAAATCGTAATCTAGTAGACAATACTTCTGTTCTAAGTAGAGGAGAGAGTGATAAGAACGAAACTTTTTTCAATATAATTCTGGGTACGGATTATCATATAAATGACTATAACGTCTTAACCCTTTCTGGGCATTATGCATATGAATGGGAAAAAGAAAATTCTGATGCAAGTTTTGATTTTATTGACGCAGGAAATAATATGACCGATAGCTATAGAAGAATAGAACTGACAACAGCTACCAATCCAAAATACCAGTATGAATTACAATATAAAAAGGATTTTGAAGGAAATGAAGACCAATCTTTGCTGCTCAGCGCAACTGGAAATCTATTTGCTAAAGACCAGTCTTCTGAATTCGCCAATACAATTACTCTGGGAGATGGGGAAGACAACGAGCAATTGACTCGAACCGATTTTAGTCAAGCAGAATATACCTTTAAAGCAGATTACACACATCCCTTCTCAGAGGTTTACACTATAGAGACCGGAACACAGTACCAAATAAACGATGTGGCCAATGACTATGCTGTGAGCGACTTAGTAAATGGAAGTTTTGTTGATAATGAATCGTTAACTAATGTATTTGAATGGGTACAAAAAGTCTTAGGGGTATATGCAACCGGAGCCTATGAGGCAGATAAGTGGGGTGTTAAACTTGGACTTAGACTGGAGAACACCGATTTAGCCACTTTACTAGAAAATACAAATGAGGAGAGTAAAAGAAACTACACCAACATTTTCCCTAGTGGACATACTTCCTATAAAATAAGCGATAATTTTTCACTACAGGCAGGATATTCCAAAAGGATATTTCGTCCAAGATTATGGGATTTAAATCCTTTTTTCAATATTAGAAATAATTTTAATATTCGTACTGGGAACCCAAATCTTTTACCTGAGTATACCGATTCTTTTGAAATGACAAGCATTAACAAATTCGGGAGGATCACCCTAAATTTAGGCGTGTTTTACAGACATACTGATGATGTTGTAGAGCGGGTAACTGTTTTTGAAGACAATGTTAGTACCTCTATGCCCGCTAACGTGGGTACAAATGACCTTACGGGAATAGAGTTCAACGCCAAGTATATGCCCAATAATTGGTTGACCATAACCAATGACTTTAATTACAGCTATTTTATAAGAAAGGGAATCTTTGAGTCTAATTCCTTTGATTTTAATGGAAATCAATGGTCTACTCGCTTAACAAGTAAAATTAAACTACCTGCAGATGTTGATGTTGAACTAACAGGAAACTATCGTTCAAGTGTGAAAACTATTCAACAAGAAATGTCCGATAACATTTTTATGGATATGGGTGCAAGGAAAAAAATACTAAAGGGCAAAGCTATACTCAGTCTTAGTGTTCGGGATGTTTTTGCGTCTCGTATTTTTGAGAGTGTTACCAGTCAACCGGATTTTTATTTGCGAGATTATAGAAAACAGGGAAGATTTGTCACCTTTGGCATTAGTTTTGGCTTTGGAAAAGGTGAGGCCATGGAGTTTTCTGGACAGAAGCATTTTTAACAATTAACAAAAAATACAATGAAGAAATCTACTGGATTATACATGCGCATCATACATAGGTATTTGGGCTTTTTTTTAGCCGGCATAATGGCTATGTACGCCATTAGTGGGATAATCATGATATTTAGGCAAACTGATTTTTTAAAGAAAGAAGTTTTGGTTGAGCGTACAATTAAGCCCAATTTATCAGCAGAGGACGTGGGCAAAGAATTAAGAATACGAAATTTAAAACCTCAAAAAAAAGAAGGAGCTATTATATACTTTCAACAGGGTCAATACAATGTTGCTACTGGGGTTGCAAATTACTCGGAAAAGAAGCTTCCCTTTTTTATTGAAAAAATGGAACATTTACATAAGGCAACCACTAATAGTCCTATTTATTGGCTTAATATTTTCTTTGGAGTATCCTTATTATTTTTTGTTATTTCCGCTTTTTGGATGTTTCTGCCTAAGACCTCAGTATTCAAGAAAGGATTATATTTTTCTCTGGCAGGTATATTGCTGACACTATTATTACTATTTATATAAAATCTATTGTTCATTAATTAACCCATTAAAATAAATACACTATGAAAAATTCAATGACTGTTTTAGTATTGTTGGTATGTGCTACCCTAACAGCTCAATCCACATGGAAATCGGACGGAGCCCATTCTAGAGTAGGTTTTGACATTGCCCACCTTATGATTTCTGAAGTAAGTGGTAGTTTTGGAGAATTTGAAATTACGGCAACAGCTGATGACAAGTTTGGAGAACCATCGTTTATGGTGGAAATTAAAACAGCGAGTATCAACACTGAAAATGATAGAAGAGATGATCATTTAAGAAGTGCCGATTTTTTTGATGCGGAAACTTACCCTTCTATATCCTTTAAAAGTACTTCATATGAAAAAACGGGAGAAAAAACTTTTAAGGTAAAGGGAGATTTAACCATGCATGGCGTTACAAATGAAATTACCCTAGATGGAAAAGTAAATGGTATAATTACAGACCAACGTAGTAAGAAGTTAAAAGCGGGGCTAAAATTAACGGGGACAGTTGATAGGCTAGCTTTTAAAGTTGGTGGAGATACACCAACATTGGGTGACGAAGTAGAATTGACAATTAACTTGGAAATGGCCCAACAATAAACAAACCTATAATTTATTGAAATATGATTCCTCAAACTCCCTTATATCTTAAGGGAGTTTTTGCTTAAGCCCATTAAGAGTTTTATCGTGTGTTTTCTTCCTGTTTTACGTAAACATAGTTGTGTAAAATACAAACACTCTTTTACCGAGCCTTCTTCTGTAGTATCTTACTAAATATTAAAAACAAGAATCCGCATAACAACCATGCAGGAAGCGTCACAAATGACAAGAAAATATCAAATTTCACCGATATAAAATAGAACAACACAAATGATAGTCCCCATGCCGCAATCATAGAAGTGTTAAAAGGTATTCCAGCCTTTTCCGCATAAAATTTTTGAATCCCAAATTTATCACCAAAGAAGTGTTCGAATACTATAATGGCCCCAACCGGTGCAAGTACAAACCCGTAAAATGCTACAAAATCCAACAACTTCATTGCAAAAGCAGGAAATAACCCTGCTATAGTGGCAATGGTTCCTGCAATTATGGTCACCCAAAAAGTAGAAAGCTTTGGCATAATGGCCTGAAAGGCAAGTCCCGCTCTATAAATAGTGGGGTTAGCTGTGGTCCATCCAGCCAATATTACCGCTATAATTCCAAAAACACCAATTGCATTGTAGGCTAATGGCCCTGGCGCTACAGAAGGTGCCTGCCCCGCTGTCAATAAGGCTTGCGCTTCTGGTGTTCTAATATAAACAGCATACAATAAAGCAGCTGCAATCCATGCCATATAATGTCCAACGTACATACCAGCTGCGGTAGTCCACCCGGAACTAGCGTTCTTCGCAAAACGAAACACAGAAAGATCGGACATTCCTATGTGCATAGCTCCATTAGCAAACCACGACCAGAAAACAATATGCCATATCGTATATTTTATCTGGCCTGGAAAAGGTTCTGAACCTTCTCCCCAAATATTCCAAAAATCCGAAAAACCAGTAACCCCAAGTTGTTTTAGGGCCACAAAACCACAGGCAAGAAATGCGGTTATAATTATAGGGGACATCCAATTAGCAGCCTTTGAAACTGTAGTAAAACCTTTTGCTGCAATCAAAGAAATCAATGCGCCTATAATGATTACAATCACAATCCATGTTGGACCGTTTGGCATGGTATCGGTAAGCTTTGGCATTTCCATATCAAAAGGAATACCTACTGCGGTTGCAGAAACAGTAATCATTGCTCCTGCCAAAAAGCAGAACAAAATTCCATTGGCCAAATTATATCCAATTACCAATTTTTTACCAACAATTTTCTCTAAATGATAGTATAGGGTAAGCCTATATTTAACAGCTATTTCAGATGTTAAAAACCGCCAGCTAAGAACCGCCAGAAGATTCCCGATCAATAACCCAATAATCAAATCAAAAGCACTGACTCCAGCCGTTAAAAAAAGTGGTCCAATAACAAACTCGGTTCCTGCAGCATGTTCCCCTGCATACATACCTAAAAAGCTTTTCCAACTTTTCCAGTTTGATTGTGGCACTGGGGTTCTTTCAAATTCTCCTCCTGCTGCCGCTTCAATATCTTCTTCAATATTATACTGACTCATAATTTAGTTGGTTTTAGATATTAAATGGTTTGGGAAATCTTCAATTCGCTCACAGCAAACTTGTTCCATAACTTGTTGCAATTGTGTTTTTAAAATAGAAATGGTATGATTGCCTCCTTGGTTTCCAAGAGCGGAAACCCCATACATAAATGACCTGCCCAAAAAGGTAAATTCTGCTCCAGTTGCAAGGGCTCGTGCTATATCCGGACCGGAACGCAGACCACTATCCATCATTACTTTTATTTTGTCCCCGTACTTTTCTGATATTGGAACTAAAGGTTTTATGGTAGATTGGCCGGCATCCAATTGCCTTCCCCCATGGTTGGAAACTATAATACCATCCAACCCCAATTGTATGGCCTTTTCCGTATCTTCTTCACTTGCAACACCTTTCAAAACAATTTTACCTTTCCACATATCACGGATGGGCTTTATTTTCTCCTCGTTCAATCGACCAGAAAAAGTATCATTCATGAACTTGCCCAACTGCTTTAAATCCAGATTCTCTGGCATATAAGGCTTAAGGGTTGCAAAATTAGGTTGTCCATACTTAAGTGTTTTAATTGCCCACTCTGGTTTTCCAAGAATTTGCAACATATTTTTTAAAGACATTTTTGGTGGCATTGCCAAGCCATTTCTAATATCCCTTGGTCTGTATCCAAATGTGGGCACATCACTTAACAGCACCAAAACTGGATACTCGGAAACTGCGGCCCTTTTTAACATATCATCTCGCAGGCTATTTTCTGCGGGATGGTACAATTGAAACCATGCCTTTCCTTCTGTAATTTCGCCAATACGCTCAATACTACTTGTACTTACTGTACTTAAAATAAATGGGATATTATGGTCAAAAGCTGATTTTGCCAGTATTTCAGGAGAGTTTGGCCACATTAAGCCTTGTAGCCCCACAGGTGCTATCCCAAAAGGTGCATCATATTCATGACCAAAAAGATTGGTTTTCATGGAAGACCTAGTATGTTTGGTAAGGTAATATGGTTTTAGTTCAACTTCTCGAACTTCTCTAGTATTCTTATCCAAATTCACATCTTCATTGCAACCCCCGTCCAGATATTCGAAAGCAAATTTTGGAATCTTTTTTTGGGCTCTATTTCTTAAATCTTCAATAGAAGGATATTTAGAATTAAAACTGTCTTGTATTGTTTTTGGTATTCTCCCCATTATTATGCCAATTTTAAAGGAATAAGCTTGTTCATCTTATAGTTTTCCTTTAGGAATTTTTTATTCAATTTTTTGTTGGATATCACCATTGCAGCTCCTAAAGCCGAGCCTAAGGGAGAAGCTGTGGTCCTAATGGTAAATTTCTTAAAATGAAGCCCCATTAGTTTTACAAAAATATCATTGTCCGTAAAACCACCATCAATGTATATTTTCTTTACAGCAGTATCTCCTATGGCTGTTTTTATCATTTTAACTTGTAATTCCATTAACTCGATAATCAATTGATGATAGGCTTCTTCAAAAGTTATAAAGGGTTCCAAGTTTGTTTTCTGAAGTTGTTTTCTTTTTAAACGTATACCTTCAAACTTAAAATAAATGGAGGGTACTTTTATTAATTTAAGATAAATTGACAGGTCAAACTTTACAGTTTTGTGATAACCATATTTTTCACCAAAGTGCTCCCCTATTTTTTTTACTTGAATTTTGTACTCATTTCCCATAAAAAAACGAGTTGCCTTAATACGAGTGCCATCAATTCGCATATAATTTAGGCAATCATCAGCTATGTCTCTATCATTGAGCTTTTCATCATTAAATGGATTTAAGGCAATACTCCAAGTGCCTGTTGACAATAGTAAAAAAGGTTTGCTTTCCCCAAAAAAATAAGGTAAAAGTGCCGATGAGCTATCGTGCACCCCTACTCCAATCTTAATCCATTTTTGATTGTATATCATATTGATACTGGTCTGAGTAGACACAATAGCAGGAAATTTTTCATTTATTTTTTCAGCATAAACCCAATCGTGATAATCATTTTTTTCATAATTCCACAAGGCGGTGTGGCAACCAATACTTGTGTACTCACTTAAAGGAATACCTGTAAACAAATAAGAAATGTACTGTGGAAAATGCAATGAATACTTTATTTTTTTAAAAATATCTGGTTTGGATTTTTTTAACCAGTACAACTGCATTCCAGAATTTAACATGCCCGATTTTGGTGAACCTGTTTCCGAAGGAACGGAAGGATAAGTGCTATGAAACTCCTCATTGACCTCCTTTGGAATAGGCTTTAGGTAATTATATAAATGATTAAGCACATTGCCCTCCTTGTCCAAATGCACAAAGCTGGCCCCGTAAGTAGAGAAATTTATTGCTTTTATATCGTAAGTTTCCGCACTTAGGATTCTATCGAACAATTCTTTTAACCAATGTTCCAGTGCAGGTAAGTTTTCTGTAGGGAACCCATCTTCATCATTAATCTCTTCAAAATGAATGTATTCCCTATAGACTTCCTGAAATTTCGCATCGAAAAGAAAAAACTTTTTATTGGTCTTGCCTATGTCAAAAACAGCGGTAACCTTAATTTTCCCCATATCTTTTATTATAATCCTGATGCTTTTGAGTTAGCTCCACGTTCATTAATTAGATTTTGACGAATGCCTAAATTTCTATAGGCCTTAATTGGATTAATAGCTCCTCCTTGGATTAGGCGTGCTTCGGCTATTAAAGGTCTAACATCGGTTCTATATGCTCTCTGTAAAATCTCTTGGCATAACGTTACATCATTGTCCTTTTGAGCCTCTTTCAGCATTTTTTGGTCAATTAACAAGGCCTTGGCGTATGCCTCTTGGATAGCATCCAAAGATTGGATTAAATCCTCCAAAGGGTCTTTTAAATTGTGGCTGGCATCTATCATCCAAGACAACTCCGGATTTTTCGGATTGTTTTCCATACCATAAACCAGCTCATTAAAAATAAGAAATAAGGCGTAAGGTTTTATGCTTCCCACGGTTAAATCATCATCACCATATTTGCTATCATTAAAATGAAATCCACCCAATTTACCTTTGTACATAAGTGTTGCCACAATTTGCTCTATATTGGTATTGGGCAAATGATGCCCTAAATCCACAAGGGTAGTCGCTCTTTCTCCACAGGCATTGGCCAACATAAAAGACGTGCCCCAATCTTGTATGATTGTGCTATAAAAATTGGGCTCATAAGGTTTGTACTCTATCAGCATTTTCCAATCTTGTGGCAAAGAAGCATAGATTTTTTTTAGGCTACTTTCCGTATTTCCGAGTGACTCCTGAAAATTGTTTTGCCCTGGAAAAGATGCCCCATCGGCTAGCCATACGGTTAAGGCTTTGGAACCCAATTTCTTCCCAATATTAATCACATCAATATTATGGGCAGTAGCTTGTTCCCGCACAACAGAACTTCTATCTCCCAAAGAACCATATTTATAACTTTCCTTTTGGTTTAGTTGGTCTTGAAATGTATTGGAATTAACAGCATCAAAAGTAATATCCAGTGAACTTGCCAATTCTGAAATTGCTTTATAGTCTTCTGGAACGTCCCATGGAATATGTAATGATACCGCCCCTGCAGTTTTAGTTAATGCATGTAAAACGCCCACATCCTCCAGTTTTTGTCCTAAAGTGGAAGGCTCTCCGTAATATGAAAATCTTGCAAAACGCGTACCTCCCGCTCCAAGCGCCCAGCTGGGAATTGCCACTTGAAATTGGGATAGTTTTTTTACCACCTCATCAACTTCATGACCCTGATTGGTTAACTGAGCTCCCAAAAAATTATAATGATCTTGGTGGCTTTTTAAATCCCTCTTGTTAACTTCTTCTATCTGTTTTTTTTCTATTCTCATTAATATAATAACTGTTGAAGTTAAAAAAACCTTCCCCAATATTCGCTATTATGTATCAAGGAAGGCAAATTAAAATAACTTAAAACTAGCGTAAAAAGGCGTTGGGCATTCCCCCATCGACATTTATCGTATTCCCCGTAGATTTATCTAAAATGGCCACCAAGGAAAACACTCCATTGGCAATATCTGCTGGGTATATTATTTCATTCAGTAAATTTCTCTTGGCATAATGTGTCGGCAATTCTTCTACTGTAATTCCATAAGCCTTTGCCCTTCCTTCTGCCCAATCACCTTCCCAAATTTTACTACCTACAATAACACCATCTGGGTTTACGGTATTCACCCTAATTTTATCTTTTCCCAATTCAGCGGCCAATAGTCTTGTCATGTGCTGTTGAGCTGCTTTTGCTGTTCCATAGGCAATATTGTTTGGCCCCGAAACCAATCCATTTTTACTGGCAATGTGGATTATATCTCCTCCTAATTTTTGCTTTCTAAGAATGGAAACCGCCTGTTTTGCCAATTCAAATTGCCCTTTCACCAATACATTTTGAAGTATATCCCAATCCCTTTCTGTAGTTTCCTCCAAAGGTTTGGAAATGGCCAACCCGGCACTATGCACAACAATATCAACGCCTCCGAATTCCAAACATGCATGTTTATATGCATCGATAATCGACTCCGTTTTTGTTACATCACAAACGGTATAACTGGCGATATCGGCAGAATAAGTATTAAACGCTTTCAACAAGCTATCTTCGGCAATATCGGCCAACACCACATTGGCACCTTCAGCAGCCAATTTATCAGCTATAGCCTTACCAATTCCTCCACCGGCTCCAGTTATTAAGGCCACTTTTCTGGATAGTGGCTTTTCTTTGGGCTGACGTTGAAGCTTTGCTTCTTCCAACAACCAATATTCAATATCAAAAGCTTCTTGTCTAGGTAAAGAGGTATACTCTGTAATTGCCTCTGCCCCTCTCATTACATTGATGGCATTGATATAAAATTCGCTTGCCACTCGTGCAGTTTGTTTGTTTTTTGCAAAAGAAAACATACCCACACCAGGATAAAGAATTATAACAGGGTTAGCATCCCTAATTGCAGGACTGTTGTTCTTCTTGCAGTTTTCGTAATATTCTCTATACTCTTTTCTGTACTGATCAAAAGCTGGATTAAGTTTCTTTAAAACAGCTTCTGTATTGGTAACATCCTCCGAAGTGTCCATATCTAATACCAAAGGTTGAATTTTTGTTCTCAAAAAATGGTCAGGGCAAGATGTACCCATTGGGGCAAGACGCTCAAGGTCATTACTGTTAATATATTCCATAACAATTTCGGTATCCGAAAAATGGCCTATCATTCTAGCTTCTGAAGAACATAATCCTCTAAGTAAGGGCATTAGTTGCGAAGCTTTTTCTTTGCGCTCATCAATGGAAAGTGATTTTACTTTTTGCCCTCCAAAAACTGTTCCTTGCTCCTTAATTTTCTTCTCAATGTATTCAGAGGCCGTTTCAATGACCTCTAAACTATTTATATAACATTCATAAGAAGTGTCCCCCCAAGTGAATAAACCGTGACTGCCCAATACAATTCCACGAATTCCCGGATTGTCATTTAGACATTTTTCCAATTGCAACCCTAAATCAAAACCAGGTCGTTGCCAAGGAACCCAGCCCATTGTATCACCCCAAATCTCTTTGGTTACTTTTTCACTGTCTTTTGCAGCTGCAACCGCTATCAATGCGTCTGGGTGCAAATGGTCGATATGTTTAAATGGTAACAACCCGTGCAATGGTGTATCTATAGATGGGGCTTTACTATCCAAATCGTAAATACAATGGTTAAAAAGGCCTACCATTCGGTCTTCATCTGCCAAACCACCGTAAACATTCTTTAAGTTACGAAGCCTTTCCGTATACAGCCCCGCAATACCTGCCTTAGTCAATGTGCCAATATCTCCCCCAGAACCTTTTATCCACATAACCTCTGCCTCTTCATTAGTAAGAGGGTCCTTTTCTATGGTCTTACAACTGGTATTACCTCCACCATAGTTAGTTACTCTCAAGTCGGCTCCCAATATGTTGGAACGATATAAAAATAAGGCAACTTGGTCATCACCAAGTTCAAGTGCTATTTTTTCGTCCCATAGATAATTTACGTGGCTAAAAATTTTAACTCCCATTCAGTTTATTTTTTTATAATTGCAGTAAAAGTAGAAAAGCAAAATCTATTAAGTGTTCTGTACTGTTAAGTAATTTAAGATAAAATTAATGAAATGTTGAAACTCATTGTAATAAAAGAAGAATCTAAAGTACCTAAGTATAAACAGATTATTGATTCAATCTTATCGGCAATTGAAAATGGGAAAATTAAACTAGATGACAGATTACCTTCCGTTAATGATCTTTTAATCGAGTTTGATATTTCCAGAGATACAGTGGTAAAGGCATATAACCATTTAAAGAAAAACAAAATTATAGATTCAATTCCTGGCAAAGGTTTTTACGTAATTAAAGACCAGCTGGCAATTAAGGCAAAAGTATTTCTCTTGTTTAACAAACTAAGTCCCCACAAAAAAATTATATATGATTCCTTTGCAACAACTCTTGGTGATAATGCAACTGTAGATTTTTTTATTTATGAAAATAACTATAGACATTTTAAGGATTTAATTATGGAGTCCAAGAAAAGGGTATATACACATTACGTAATTATTTGTCATTTTGAGGAAGGTGGTGATGATGTCCTTAATTTTGTAAAAAAAGAAATACCATTAGAAAAATTAATAGTATTGGATAAAAAACTTGATGGTTTAGCTGGTAAGGTTTCTAGTGTCTATCAAGACTTCGAAAATGATATATATTCTGCTTTAGTACAATTAAACTCTAAGCTTAAAAAATACAACCATATTAAATTACTTCTCCGCAAAAAAACATACCACCCAGTAGAAATAAAAAATGGTTTCTTTAAATTTTGTGGTCAATTTGCATATGATTTTGGGATTATTGAAGAAATCGAAAACAGTAAAATTGATAAAGGAACTGTTTATATAAATCTTAAAGAAAGTGATTTAGTTGTACTCATTAAGAAAATTAAAGAGTCTAAACTTTCACTTGGGAAAGATATCGGCATTATTTCCTATAATGAAACACCCCTCAAAGAAGTTTTGTTAGACGGTATTACTGTTATTTCCACTGACTTTGAAAATTTAGGCAGAAAAGCCGCTGAAATCATACTAAACAATCAGTTTTTACATATTGATAACCCGTTCCATGTTATTCCTAGAAACTCATTGTAAATCAATTAATTATCTCTTGTCTATTAATTAGGTTCAGAACAGTACAGAACGGAATAGTTCTCCCCTAACATTAGTTTAACATTGTATTGAACAATTGCCACTAAGGCTTGTTCATTACCCATGACAATCTGATTTTTAGATTGTTACTACTAATTTAATTAACTTTTAAAATAAACTAATGAGAACTAAAAAAACTTTAATGTTACCGTTTCTCTTATTGTTGTTTTTTTGCATCATCACTACCCAAGCTCAGCAAAATATAACAATTAGCGGAACTATTACGGATGCAGAAAGTGGGGAGCCACTACCTGGAGTTACAGTCATAGTACAGGGAACTACCAATGGCACCAGTGCTGACTTTGATGGAAATTATTCCATATCAACTTCATCCAATGCTACTTTGGTGTTTTCTTATGTAGGTTATGGAACACAAAACATTTCGATTAATGGAAGAACTCAAATCAATGTCAATCTATCTGTTGACAGCCAGCAGTTAGATGAAGTTGTAATTGTGGGATATGGTACTCAGACCAGTAGAAAGGTTACGGGTTCGGTTCAGCAAATAGATTCTGAAGAACTTGCTGATATTCCCGTTCCACAAGTTACGCAGAAGCTCCAAGGTCGATTGGTTGGGGTTCAAATAAACCAAACAACGGGAAAACCCGGCGAGGGCATGCAAGTTCGTGTAAGGGGTCAGGCATCTATTTTGGCAGGTAGCGACCCGTTGTATGTTGTTGATGGATTTCCGATTGTAGGTGATATAAGTACTATAAATCCTGATGAAATTGAAAGTATAAGCGTTTTAAAAGATGCAGCATCGACCTCTCTTTATGGTTCAAGAGCGGCAAATGGTGTTGTGTTGATTACTACTAAATCAGGAAAATCTGGACAGGCAGGATTATCCTTTAGCTATTATGCAGGTATTCAGGCAGTACCCCAAAAAGGGCGTCCAGATATGATGAATGGTACCGAGTTTGCTCAATTTAGAAAAGAATCTTTTGAAGATTTGGGGCAACCAGTTCCTGAACCCTTTCAGAACCCTGAACAGTATGGTGAGGGATATAATTGGTATGATGCAATGCTCAGGAATGCTCCTATGCAAAGCTATAATCTAAATTGGAATTCTAGTACAGAAAAATCATCTGTTGCCATTGTAGCAGGATTTTTTAACCAAGAAGGTGTGATGATTAATTCTGATTTTAAAAGATATTCTTTACGAGCAAATTCTAATTTTAAGTTAAGTGATAATCTTAATCTTGGTATTTCAGTAGCACCGTCTTATTCTATAGATAATATACCTAGTTCCGATGGTGCTTTTTACGCCACTAATGTTGATGCGGCCATACCTGGAGGTTTAATTACAAACGCTTTGCAAACATGGCCAATTCTTCCCTTTAAGAATAATGATGGAACATATCCTTTATCGGCTTGGATACCAGGTATTAGTGCTTTTCCAACCCCAAACTGGGTATATGCTGCACAAGAGATTACCAATGAAACCAAAGAAACAAGAGTCTTAGGGAATCTGTTTATAGAATATCAACCTATTGACGGGTTGCGACTGAAAAGTACATTAAACGGTGACATGGGAAACACCTCTTTTTTTAATTTTAGTCCATCAAATGTGTCAACTACTTTTGCTGCGTTGCCTCCAACAATTGCAACATCTATTAGAAGAGAAAGCAAATATGTTAGTTGGCTAAATGAAAATACGGTAAACTATTCTAAATCATTTGGTGATCATAGTATTGCCGTACTAGGGGGAATCTCTTTTCAAAAATTTAATGCCGATAATTCTCAAATTTATCTTTCCAATTTCCCAGATGATCGTATTAGAACCATTCAGTCTGCCTTGAACATAGATCGGACACGATCTTTTAACAATATTAATGAATGGAGCTTAACATCATTTTTCTCAAGACTTAATTATGATTATAAGGGAAAATATCTTTTTTCCGCTTCATTAAGGCGAGATGGTTCATCAAGATTTGGTTCAAATAATCGTTGGGGTAATTTTCCGTCAGCTTCTGTTGGATGGGTGTTTTCAGATGAGTCTTTTTTGGAAGATTCAAAATTCATGAGTTTTGGAAAAATACGAGCCAGTTATGGAATCATTGGAAATAACAATATTGGTAATTATACCCAATATGCTTTAGTCGATAATTCTTTGAACGCGGTTTTTGGTAATTCGATTGCGAGCGGGGCAGCGATAACCACCTTTGGCAATTCCAATTTGGGCTGGGAACGTACCAAGCAGATGGACATTGGTCTGGACCTTCGATTGTTCAATGACAGAGTAGAATTCATTTATGATTATTATAAAAAGAACACAACGGATCTTTTGTTCAATGTTTCCGTGCCTCAGGAATCTGGTTTTGAAGATTTTAATGATAATGTAGGTGAATTGGAATTTTGGGGTCATGAATTTGCCCTTATAAGTCGCAATGTAGCAAATGACAATTTTACTTGGACTTCTAACTTCAATATTGCCTTTAATAGGAACAAGGTGGTGTCTTTGGCAGAAGGAGTGGATAGAATTTTTTCTGGAGGAGCTTACGGCAGTATAACTCGCCCAGGTGAACCTTTGGGACAGTTTTGGGGATTGATTCATGATGGTGTCTATGACAACCAGCAAGAGTTTGATTCTTCTCCTAAAGCTGTTGAATCTGAGGTTGGTACGATTAAGTTTGTGGATACCAATGGGGATGGAGTAATTACCAATGGAACAGAAAATGATGATAGAACAGTGATAGGTAATCCATTTCCGGACTACATATTTGGTCTTACCAATGATTTTAGATACAAAAATTGGGATGCAAGTATTGTCATTTCTGGATCGATAGGTAATGATATAGCCGTAACAAATGATCAAGGAACTACCAATTTGGATGGTCCGTTCAATGTTCTCAGGGAGATTGAAGATAGGTGGAGATCTCCTGAAAATCCTGGAAGTGGTAGATACGGAAAGACTACTAGCGCAACTTTTATGGAGCGAGACTGGTTCAGCTCCAGATTTATTGAAGACGGTAGTTATTTGACAGTAAAGAATATAACACTAGGGTATTCTTTACCATTAAATAAAAAATCATTCCTAAAAGCAGCTCGACTTTATGGTTCGGTTCAGCAAGCTTTTGTTTTTACTGGCTATAGGGGTGCGAATCCTGAAATTAGTACTACAACCCAGGGAGAACAGGCAACTGCCTTAGCTCTAGGTTTTGATTGGGGAGCCTACCCTGTTCCAAGAACATTCACTTTTGGTTTTAATCTTACATTTTAAAAAAAACGGTCATGAAAAGAATTAATATAATACTAGCAGTTTTTACAATTTTCACCTTTTTGTCGTGTGAGGAGGACTTTTTGGAAATTCCCCCAGAAGATTCACTTAGTCAAACTATTTTCTTCCAAAAGCAGGGTGATTTTGAGCAGGCCATTAATGCCACCTATGCCCCCTTAAGGGATTTGTATAACATTGGAGGGAATAATCAAGGTGCATGGGGAATGGGAGAACTTCCATCTGACAATACATATTACAGATACAATCCTAGCTATAGGGCGGTTCAGGCCGGTGAGAGTATAGCTGATTTTTATGTAAATGATGGAAATGCAACCATTGAAAATAAATACACTATCAACTACTTGATCATAGCCAGGGCAAATCAAATACTTGATTTAATTGACGATGTTGAGTTTGAGGATGATTCTATGAGGGATAATATCAAAGGGCAAGCGTATTTTTTAAGAGCGTTGTCTTATTTCGACTTGGTTCAGTATTTTGGTTCAGTTCCGTTACATTTGGTTCCTGCAACAAGTAGAAATGATGCAGCTTTACCCTTATCAACTTCCGAAGAGATACTCGCTCAAATTCTAAATGATGCTAATGACGCAGTTTCATTTTTACCTACAAAATCCAATCAAGAAGCAGGTAGGGCAACAAGAGGTTCGGCTCAAATGTTGTTGGCCAATGTAAACCTAGTACAAGAAAATTGGAGTGGAGCGGAGTCAGTGTTATCAGATTTGCTTACTTCAGGAGAATATGATCTTTTGGGAAATTATGCCAATGTTTTTGATTTGAATAACAAAAATAGTGTTGAGTCTATATTCGAGGTGCAATTTTTGGAGGGAACAGATGGGTTTGCCAGCTCTTTTATGTACTCATGGTTACCAATGCCTTTAACAGCAGAACAAGTTGCCACAATATCAGGGGTGACCAATTCTCAAGCATCTAACAACCAGGGATTTAATATCCCCACACCAGACGTTATTGAAAGTTATGAAGACAACGATTTAAGAAAAACAGTGTCTATAGATAGTATTGATCTTGATGGTAGATACTATCCCTATATCAATAAATTTTGGCAGCCACACTCCAACCCAGGGTTAACTGGTGCTAATTGGCCTGTTTATAGGTTTTCTGAGGCATTATTGTTTTATGCAGAAGCTATTAATGAGCAAGGCCGTCCTGGAGATGCAGAACCATATCTGAATCAAGTAAGAAATCGAGCGGGACTTGCCCCACTAAACGGATTAAGCCAAGAAAATATGAGACAAGCAATAATGAATGAACGTAGAGTAGAGCTTGCCTTTGAGAACAAAAGATGGCCAGATCTTGTAAGGACGGGAATGGCTCAATCTGTAATGTCAGATTTTGGAACAAGGGTAAAAGCAAATCCACAAGATTATTATTTTCCTGATGGTTTTGCTCCTCCTGCTGCGGCTTTCGGAACTATATATGAGGTATTTCCATTACCAGCGAGTGAAGCATTGTTAAATCCAAATTTTTAATTAGCTTAAATTATATTGGTATTAGTTAGAGTGATTTTAAAAAATGGATGTTTGGCTATCCCGGTATAAATTATACCGGGTTAGTTCTTTTGCTAGGTTATTTAATTACAAATTTTAATGTAGATTTTAAACAGATGAAAGAAAATAGTAAAAGAATGAAAGTCGTCTTTTGAGAAAATTGATTGGAGCATTAGGAATTGACTTTAATATTAGAACTTAATAAGTTTTAGCACTAACAAAAGAATTTGGGAAAAAAGAACGATTTAATTAACACAATGAATACCAGAAGAGAATTTATAAAAAAAATGGGGGCATGTTCCACATCTCTAATGTTACCAGGTATATTGTTTCCCTTTACTTCTTTCTATGGTAATCGTGGGACCTCAAATTGGGTTACTACAGAAATAAATACCGGAAAGATACGAGGAATTCGAAATGATGGGGTTAGTGTGTTTATAGGTATTCCCTATGCCGGAAAAGTCTCTGGAAATAGAAGGTTTCGCAAACCAGGCGTTATGTCCGCATGGACCGGGATTCGCGATACATATGAACTGGAAGCACCTGCAATACAGGGCCCTAGAAGAGGTGAACCCACTCCAGCTGAGGATTGTTTGTTTTTGAATGTATGGACACCAGCGAACGATGGAAAAAAACGCCCGGTCATGTTCTACAGCCATGGTGGAGGATTTGTAATTGGATCAGGAGGTTCTGCAGGGCAAGATGGTTCTAACTTGGCTCGAAATTTTGACGTTGTAGTTGTTGAAACCAATCATCGATTGGGGATGCTCGGTTTCATGTATTTGGATGAAGTAGCAGGATCTGAATATGTAGGTTCTGGAAATATGGGATTATTGGACATTGTTGAGGGATTGAAATGGGTTCATGAGAACATTCATGTATTTGGGGGAGACCCGAATAATGTTATGATTTTTGGTGAATCTGGAGGAGGTGCCAAGACATCATGTCTCTATGCCATGCCCGATGCAGCTCCTTATTTCAATAAGGCTTCCATAGAAAGTGGTCCTGGAGTGCGTATGCTTACTAAAGACATGGCGGCCCAAAATACGGAATATGTTTTGCAAGAATTTGGTCTTACTAACAAAACTTGGCGAAAATTACTTGATATTCCAACAGATGAAATTCTAAAAGTACAGGCTAAGGTTCCTTTTACACCTCCGTACCAAGGCAAAAGTACAAATCAAAAAGCAGCTGATCCTACCCCAGTAGGTTTCGGACCCGTGGTTGACGGAATAGCTCTTCCCTATCATCCTTTTGATCCTATTGCTCCTGATATTTCAAAAGACAAGCCATTAATGGTAGGGTGGAACGAGGATGAATTTACTTTTTTTATGTGGGAACGCAGAGATACAGAATTTCCAACTCTTGATTTTGATGGTTTGAAAGTTAGATTGGAATCACAGTTTGGTGAGGATACACCCAAAATTATTGAGACTTATAGAGACTCACTTCCAAATGCATCACCTGCCGATATTTACATAGCTGTTTCTTCGATTACAATGATAGGTTTGGGCTCTGTTGAAATTGCCCAACGCAAATTGGAACAAGGAGGGGCACCCGTATATCTTTACAATTTTGGTTATAAGTCGGAAGTTAAGATACCAGGAACTGATTACGCAATGGGAACACCCCATGCTATGGATATTTCATTTAAGTTCAATAATGAAATACCCCCAAAAGAGGGCGAACCTGATAGACCAAGTTTTTTTGGTGGTGGAAGACCTGAGCGTTTTCAAGCTTCACATAACATGGCGGCATTATGGACAAGTTTTGCAAAAAATGGACGTCCGTTAGTAAAAGAGTTGCCAGAATGGCCTGCCTATAGTCTGTCCAACAAGGCAACTATGCGTATAGATGCCCAGTGTGAAATAATTAAAAACCGTTATGCCAAGGAATTGGAAATGTGGACTGAAATAGGAAGGCTTAATGAATGAAAATAAAAGCGAGAAATAAATATTAAACCGATAAATCTATTGAACATGAAAAAATTAATAATATTGATTATTGGCCTCGTTGCCTTTAACATCTCTGCCCAATTTGGTACCCCATCTGGACAAATGGAGTGGAAAGCAAGTTGGATTACATTGGGCGAAGCAAATAATGAAGAAGCTGGCTTATATCTTTTTCGAAAATCCATTCAACTGGAGTCGGTACCTCAAACATTCAAAGTGCATTTATCCGCAGATAATAAATATAAGCTGTTCGTCAACGAAAAATTAGTGTCGGTTGGTCCTAATTGGGGAGACATCAAAAACTGGAACTATCAAACCATGGATTTGGCGCCCTATCTTAAGCGGGGAAAAAATACACTTGCAGTTAAGGTATGGAATGAGGCGGAATTGAGGCCCGTGGCTCAATTTTCATATAAGACAGCATTGATTATGCAAGGAGATGACGAAGTAAGCAATGTTTTAGATACCAATACGAGTTGGAAAGTTATTGAAGATAAAAGCTACATACCCTTGGCGCAGAATGTTCCAGGCTATTATGCTGCTGGAGCAGGAGATTTTATAGATTTCAATAAATCAGTTGGAAATTGGAAAAGTCAAGATTTTGATGATAGTACATGGAAATTGGCAAAATCGGTCTTTGAAACTGAAGCTAGGGGCTTTGGGTTTCGTCAACGTGATGGTTGGAATTTAGTGCCGTCCATTTTACCGGAAATGGAATTGACCAAGGAAAGGTTAGAAACTGTGCGTAAGACAGAAGGAGTGAAAGTCCCATCCTCTTTTCCAAAAGAACCGGCATCAATTAAAATAGATGCAAATTCCAATATAAAGATTTTGTTAGATCAAGAACATTTGACCAATGCATACCTTACGTTGTTGTTCAGCAAAGGAAAAAACAGCGAAATCACAATTTCCTATGCAGAAGGCCTTCACGACAGTGAGGGTGCCAAGAATAACCGAAACGAAATTGAGGGAAAAACTATAATAGGAAGAAGGGATAGTATTATCTCCAATGGTTTTGATAATCAGGAATACACGACACTTACTTATAGGACGTATAGATATGTTGAACTTAACGTTAAGACCAAAAATGAACCATTGTTCATTAATGATATTTACGGTACATTTACGGGTTATCCTTTTCAAATGAAAGCCAACTTGGTATCTGATAGAAAGGAACTTGCAGATATAATGGAAATTGGTTGGCGCACTGCACGACTTTGTGCTGTGGACACCTATATGGATTGTCCCTACTATGAGAGGCTACAATACGTTGGGGATACACGTATTCAACATTTTGTTTCCTTCTATAATAGTGGGGATGATAGATTGATTAAGAATACAATTAATCTGTTAGATTATTCGCGGCAACCAGATGGATATACCCTGAGTAGATATCCCGATCGTCAAAACCAAGTAATCCCAACATACGCTTTGTGGTACGTTAGTATGTTGTATGATTATATGATGTATGGCAATGATTCTGATTTTCTAAAGGAAAAACTTATGGGGTCACGACAGGTATTGAACTATTTTATCACATATCTTGATAAGGACGGGTCTTTAAAAAATGTTCCAGGTTGGAACTACACGGATTGGGTGCCAGAATGGAACTTTGGTATGGCACCAATGGCTGAGGACGGATCATCATCAGCTTTAGACCTCCAAATGCTACATGCATTACAATCAGGGATTGCGCTTGAAAAAGAGTTGGGAAGAAACGAGTTTGTAGCCTTATATTCCGAAATGGCAAAGCAATTGGCCCTAACCATTAAAAACAAATATTGGGATAGTTCCAAACAACTATTTGCAGATACACCAGCAAAAGATAAGTTTTCTCAGCATTCCAATTCTTTGGCAATTTTGGCAGGCATTGTAGATGATGATACTAAAAAAGCTATAGGTCAATCTCTTTTAGAAGATAGTTCGTTGGCACCAGCATCTATTTATTTTAAATACTACCTACACTTGGCATTAAATGAAGCCGGCTATGGAGACCAGTATCTGAATTGGTTAGATATATGGAGGAAAAATATGGAACTAGGACTTACTACTTGGGGAGAAACATCTCAAGTAGAAAATACACGTTCTGATTGCCATGCATGGGGATCAAGCCCTAATATTGAATTCTTCAGAATTCTTTTGGGAATCGAAAGTGCATCGCCCAATTTTAAGACTGTCAAAATTGAACCACATTTAGGAAATATTGAAAAAATAGGTGGAGAGATACCTCATCCATCCGGAATGATTTCTGTGGATTACAAAAAATCAAGAAAAAAACTAAAAGCAACTATTAATTTACCTTCTGGGACTTCTGGGACTTTTGTTTGGGAAGGTAAAAATTATGATTTAAAGGAAGGTGAAAACACTTTTGAGATATAAACTAAATATTAAAATTTAGAACAAAAAAAAATGAAAAGACACACTATAATATTGTTCTTCTTGCTCTCTACCTACATGTTTTTTTCACAGTTTGGACCTATGGGACCCTAGAGCAAGGTAGCTCCTGATGTTTTAAAAGTTGCTCTTTCCAGCGACTTCTTCAAAGCAAAAAAAAGAAAACACCCTAAAGGTTTTCAGTATAGGCATCATTAACTTTGAAGCAGTTAATGATGCTGATTTTTTCGATGCTGCCAATCTCAGTTCAATCAATTTTAATTCCATATCATACAAGAATACGGGTGAAAAAACATTTAAATTAACTGGAAATTTTACTAGGAAAGGAGTGACCAATGAGATTACATTGGACACTAAGCTTAATGGTATTATTATAGATAAACGTTGTGAAAAAATTATTGATTTTTAATATCAATATTCCAATAATTATCCCAATGGTTTTACCATATTCCTCTACCTCATTGCAAATATATTATATTATCCCTCTATTTTTCTTCCATCCAATAAGTTAATAATCCGTGAGCCATACCCTGCATTTTTTTCAGAGTGTGTTACTTGGATTACTGTGACCCCTTCACTATTTAATTGTTTAAAGATTTCCATAATCTCCTCTCCTTGCTGGGAGTTTAAATTTCCTGTAGGTTCATCTGCCAAAATAAGCTTAGGTTTTCCTATCAAGGCCCTGGCCACTCCCACCAATTGTTGTTGACCTCCACTTAATTGAGTTGGAAATAAATCCTTTTTACCCACAATATTAAATCGGTCCAACATATCCGCAACTACTGCCTTTCGTTCAGAGGATTTCATGTTTTTATATAAAAGTGGCATTTCCAAATTTTCATAAACCGTAAGTTCATCTATTAAATGATACGCCTGAAAAACAAAACCTATGTACTGCTTGTACAAATTGGCCCGGTGTTTTTCTTTAAGCGTGTGCACCGATTCATCCATAAAATTATATTCTCCTTCGTCAAAAGCATCCAACATTCCAATGACATTTAATAAAGTTGATTTTCCTGAACCCGATGGTCCCATTATGGAGATAAATTCTCCTTCTTCTACTTCAAGGTTTATATCTTTTAACAAGAAGACACGTTGCCCCCCTGAATTTACCCATTTAAAAATATTATTTAGTTGTAGTAGCATTTTTTTAGTATTAAGTAATTAGTCTTATTTTTTATTCTGTTCGTAAACTTTTTACAGGGTTTTGTAATGCGGCTTTTACGGTTTTACTCCCGACGGTAAATATCGCAATAACCATTGCCAAAATGCCCGCTGCTGCAAAAAACCAAACAGTTAAATTAATTTTAAAGGCATAATTTTCAAGCCATACTTTCATGAACCACCATGCTATTGGTGAGGCAATTAAAAAGGAAATGAAAACCAATTTTAGAAAATCTTTTGTAAGCAATACGGTAACCGACGTTACGCTAGCACCCAATACTTTTCGGACTCCAATTTCTTTAGTTCGTTGCGCCACAATCAGCATTGACATTGCAAAAAGTCCAATGCAGCTAAGAGCAATAGCAATGACCGAACCACTAGTAATCATTGTGGCCATTCTTTTTTCCCGGCCAAATGTACGGTCAACATTTTCATCTAAAAACGATCCTAAAAAGTCAGCTTGTGGTTCTATTTTTTTCCAAGCCCGTTCTACATCATTAAATGATTTAGCCATATTTTCAGATGAAATTTTAACAAAACCGTAGTATAGACCCGAATTTCGATCTAAGAAAAAAGTCAAAGGTTCAATGGCTCTTGAAATATCTTGAAAGTTATAATCCTTTACTACGCCTATTATTGGTGATCGAAGACTATCACTCATTGGAAGGAAAGCGCTCAAAGGATCGGCTTCGCCTAATTCTTTTGCCATACTTTCATTAATAATTACGGCTTGGACGTCCCCTGGGTAGTTTTTATCAAATGATCGACCCTGAATGAGTTCAAGGCCTAAGGTCTCTAAATAATCATAATCGACGGTAACGGCATTTGTACGAACGCCTCTGCCCTGATAATCAAAACCCCAGACACTAGTAAACTGACTTCCATCTTTGCCTCTGCCCAAGTTATTGTCAGCAGCAGTTACGCTCAGTATATTTGGATTACCAGCAAGTTCGTTTCGCAATAATTGAATGGCTTCATAACTGTTCTTTTTGCCATCAATAGGAAAAGAAAGCACTTGTTCTTTATTAAACCCTAAGTCCATATTACGCATAAAAAATACTTGACTCCATAAAACTAATGTTCCGCTGATCAATAAAATAGCAATCCCAAATTGAACTACCATCAAAATATTTCGCACACGGTTACTGCCCGAAGTTTCTAACTTCCCTTTCAATGATTGAATTGTGCCCAAACGACTCAATAGTAGTGCAGGATAGCCCCCAACTACCAACGTTATCAGAAGTACCATTACTAAAAAACCTAGAATGACCTTAGAAGAGGTCATAATTTCTAAAGAAATGTTGGTACGGAAAACTGTTTTAAAATCATCAATAAACAAAACACTCAAAAGAATTCCTATGCTCACCGATGCTATAAACACAAATAAGCTTTCACTCCAGAATTGAAAGAATAGCTGCTTTTGGCGAGCACCTAAGGTCTTACGCATTCCTATTTCCTTAAGTCGTTGTGCGCTTTTTGCTATACTCATATTAATAAAGTTCACACAAGCAATAAATAGAATAAGAAATGCAACACCTAATATTAAATAAGGTACAACGCGACTAACCTGAGCATAGCCTTTTCTAAAACTGGTAAAATGAACATCTTTCAGCGGCAATAATTTCAATTGCAGGAACAATCCATCGACATCAGCTACTGCGCCATCACGTTTTAAGTTATCAATGCCTTCTTGGTAATGTAATTCTACAAAGGAACGTGTATTTTGTTCAAATTGCTGTGGCGAGACCCCATCCTGTAATTTGAGGTAAACCTGATGATATTGTGAGTTCCAAGTTTCCATACTTTCAGCGTAGCCAGCATGGTTCTCAAAAGGAATTGCCATATCAAATTCTAGGGTGTTTTGAGCATTATTATCTGCAACTATAGACGCTACAGTAAAAGGCACTTCTTTATTATCTATTAGAATATTAACAATTTGGCCTACTGCCTCAGTACTACCAAAAAGCATATTGGCAGTATTTTCGCTGACCACCACCGACTTCTTATCATGTAAAGGATTGTTCTCAATACCTTTTAAAGCCGGAAACGTAAACATTTCAAAAAAATCGCTATCCACCCAAACCGCATCAAGGTTGATTTCTTTATCCTTATAAGTAGTCAAGGCTTCCTGTTCAAGAAATCGGGTGATTTTATCTATTCCAGGTACTTCTGATTGCAAGGCCTCTGCAAACGGAGCTGCTTGACTTGTACCTGCTTCTGGGCCTTTCGGAGTTTGTTGAGTAACATAAGTCTGATAAATTCGATCTCCATTTTCATGAATGCTGTTATAAGAAAGGTCATAAAAAGCGGCCATTGACAGTAAAATGGCAACTCCAAAGGCTACTGAAAGTCCAATTACATTGATAAGTGTAAAGGTTTTATCTTTCATTAAATTTCTCCAGGCAATTTTTAAATAGTTCTTTATCATGATTCTCGCATTTTGATTGGTTTATTCCGTTTGTAGACTTTTAGAAGGACTAGTTCTTGCCAACTTTAGGGTATGATAACTTACCGTAAACAGAGTGATGAACAATATAAGGGCACTGACAAGGCCAAACATCCACCATTGAATTTCAATATGAAAGGCAAAATCCTGTATCCAACTGTTCATGACGTACCAGATTAAGGGAATGGCTATCAAAAGAGCAATTCCTACCAACTGTAGATACCCTTTGGAAAGCAACTTGAACAACGATCCAATATTCGCCCCCAATATTTTTCGCACCGCTACTTCCTTTAAGCGCTGTTGGGCCGTAAACATGGCCAGACCGAAAAGCCCCAAACAAGAAATAATTATGGAAACAACAGCGAAAATACCTACCAGTTGTTGTACCCTATGTTCATTCGCATATCCTTTTTCAATAGCTTCGTCCAAAAAGCGAAAATGAAACGGGAGTTCGCTGAACATTTTGTGTGATTTTTCCATATGAGCTAAGGCACCCACTGTTTGGCCTGGTCTTACTTTCACATATAACAGATAGGTTTCCTTTGGCCTACAACGTATAATCATAGGGCCAATGGAATTATGTAGTGACGCGAAATGAAAATTGTCTGTTACACCCACAATTTTACCACCTTCATCTCCCCAAAAACTTAGTGATTTTCCAATGGGATTTTTTAGCCCCATCACTTCTACAGCTTCCTGATTAACAAGATAATTAAGGGTGTCCGATGCAAAATGGGATGAAAAATTACGTCCTTCCTTTATCGGAATATTGAGCATCTCCGTAAGTCCGAAATCACTGGTAATAATTGAAAACCACTTTTGCCCGTCTTGAGGGGTCCCACCTTCCCAAACAGGGTCCGAAGTAGTACCTCCTTGATCAATAAAATTGGAACTGGCAGAACTCACTTTTTCAATTCCCGAAAAATTGGCCAATTCGGCCTTTAATGCTCCAGATTGTAGATACGTAGCATTATCCATCGGCATATAAACGATATGTTCTTTGTTAAGCCCTAGATTCTTGTTCTGAATATACCGAAGTTGTAAATAAACGACCAGAGTGCCCATGATCATAGCCATGCAAAGGAAAAACTGAAGTACAACCAGCCCTTTACGGATAGTAGTCTCCCCTCTGCTATCCTTTAACTTTTCGTGCAAACCATTTCTGCTTTTTAAAGAGGAAAGGGAAAAGGCGGGATATAGCCCTGAAAGAAGGACCGTCACCAATGAAATAACTGCCAGGATACCATAAAATCGAATATTTGTAAAATCGATGTGAAGTTGTTTTTCGGTAATAGTATTGAAGACAGGCGTAGAAATTTTAGTTAAAAATACCGCAATACAGACCGATACCAACACCAATACCATTGCCTCCATTAAAAATTGGGCAATTAATGTCCATTTACCAGCTCCCAAAACTTTTTTAATACCAATTTCCTTGGAACGTTTTACCGCCCATGTGGTAGTCAGGTTGATAAAATTGAAACATGCGATAAGTAATATAAAAATGCCGATTAAGGCAAAAAGAATAACATTGTCTATTCGACCCCCTATAGGTAATCCATTCTCAAATTTAGAATAGAGATAACGATCTTTTAAGGGCTGAAGGGATAAGGTTCTAAAGTCATCGTCACCCATTTGAGCTGGGAGGTGCTTCATTTTTTCTCCCAATTGACCTAAAGCTGCATTTTCACCATAAAAAACAAAGGTCTTTACCCATGTATTTCCCCAACTTTTATTGTTCATTGGCAAAAAGTTGTCCAACGGAACCACAGCATCGAAGCGAAGCGTAGATTGTTCAGTAATTTTTTTAAAAACACCCGTTATTAAAAAAGGTTCCGAGACTTCATCCAGCATCAGGTTAATTGTTTGCCCCATGGCATTGACATTGGGAAAGTAGTGATTCGCCATTTCCTCAGATAGTACAATGTTCTTTATATCCTGCAAACATTGATTTGGTTGTCCTTCACTCAATGGGAAAGAAAACATGTCAAAGAACCCGGTATCAGCGCCGATTACTTGTGCACCTATTGATTTTTCCACTTGGCCCAAAATAGATTCCCTTGGCCCTGTCCTTCTGATAACCGCCTTAATTTCCGGAATCTGTTCAGATAGTGCCTCTGCAACCGGATATCCGGTTCCATCCCAAGTAGCCATTGATCCATCATCATTTTTAATATTGGTCAGCACTTGGGCGATTTGATTTCCTTTGGAATGGAAATTATCCTTTCCGAACTCGTCCATAATCCAAAGTGCAATCAAAAAAACACACCATAGTCCGACTGCAAGACCGAAAATATTAATAAAAGAAAACACCCTGTTCTTCAATAGGTTCCGCCAAGCAATTTTTAAATAGTTTTTTATCATGATTATGTTATTGATTAAACTATGTTATTCTTCTTTCAAAGACTCAACAGGGTTGGCCATTGCAGCTTTAAAGCTCTGCCAACTTACCGTTAATAATGCTATAGCTAAAGCCACAATACCAGCCAAGGCAAAAACCCACCAACTAATATTAGTTTTATAGGCAAAGCCCTCCAACCATTTATTCATTGCATACAATGAAATAGGTACAGCTATAATAAATGCCAATGCTATCCATTTTACAAAATCTTGGTTCAACAATTTCATAATACCAGCGACACTTGCCCCATTTACCTTTCTTACACCAATTTCCTTTTTACGTTGAACAACAGTATAGGATGTTAGACCAAAGAGGCCCAAGGAGGCAATAAGTATTGCAAGTAATGTAAAAACCTGAAAAGCAATACCAAATGCTTTATCATCATTATACTGGGCTTGAAATTTTTTATCTAAAAAAGTATAGTTAAAACTACTTCTTGGAAATATTTCATTCCATTTTTTTTCAATTTGATTTATTGAATTTGTGAACCCAGATTCCGATATAGCGGTATCATCAAGTTTAATAAGCAAGTTGTATACGTCATATTGATTTCGAATTATCATTGGTAAAACAGCCCTCTTTGAACCAAAATGATGGTAATCTTTAATAATCCCTGTTACTTGCCAATCACTGTTTCCCCAAAACTTTAAATTCTTACCTAAAATTTCATTTACAGAAGTTATATTATGTAATCTTAGGAAGGCTTCATTCACAACAACTTGATTGTAATTCTTGGCTGCTGTAGGTATAAAAGTATGCCCAGCCAAAAATTCTATCCCAACTAGGTTAAAGTAATCCGGTCGTACATGGTACGAATAGAAAACATTATTATTATCTACATCTCCGTTTGGCAATGTTACCCCTCTAGAAGAAGACAAATTATCAAAACTATCACCAGGATATGTTTGTGCAATAGCAACGTTTTTAACAAAAGAAAGATTCTCTAATTCTGATTCTAACACATTGTATTTGCTAATTACTAAAGAGTCTACTTCTTTACTAACAACTTCTCCATGCAGCGCAATAATTTGGTTTAAATTTGTGCCAATAGGCTGATTTTGAAGAAAATTTATTTGCTTGGTAACCACTATGGTACCTACCAATAATATAATAGTTGCTAAAAATTGTGCTACTATTAGCCCTTTTCTAACATTTAAACCTCCTGTAGAAGTTTTAATTTTTCCTTTCAACGCTTTTGCTGGCGAATAGCTACTTAATACTATTGCAGGATACAATCCAGCTAAGACCATCCCAAATAAAATAAACCCAAAAATGGGTAAAAAACTTTCTATATCTGCCCACTCCAAGCTTAAATTTTTACCCGTATAATTATTATAAAGAGGTAACAAAACAAGAGTCAATACTAGAGCTATAACTATGGCGACCATGTTTAAAAGAATAGATTCCACTAATGATTGCATCATTAATTCTGGTCTTTGCGCACCAGAAACTTTCCGTATTCCCGTTTCTTTTGCCCTTTCCAAAGATTTGGTGGTAGACAAATTAATATAATTTAGCCACGAAAGAATTAATATGATAAACGCAATAGCAGATAAAAATTTTATTCTTGTAATACTTCCATTAGCTTCAACTTCATAAGGTTTATTGGAATAGAGATGAATGTCCTCAATAGGTTCTATATTATGACGCTCTTCTGTATCTTCTTCTATATCACTATCTATGATTTTTTGCCTTAATTGGGCTGCATTTGTATTGGAAGCCGTTTTAATGTAGGTATAATAATTATTCATGTTCCAATTGGGCTTCAATTGGTGCTCATTAAAAATACCCCAGGTGTTTTCTGTATTAAAAGAAATTAGAAAATTATTTTTAAAATGAATATTCTGAGGCGGATCTGGCATAACTCCCGTAACAGTTAAAACAACTTCAGTACCATCCCAAAATGCGGATACCGTTTTTTGGAAAGGATCTTCAGAACCAAATAATTTTCTTGCCAAAGTTTCAGAAAGAACAACGGTATTTGGGTCTTTTAAAACAGTTTCTTTTGTCCCCTTTAATAATGGGTACTTAAAAATATTGAAATAAGAAGCGTCAGCTAAAGACCCCATTGGTTGTTCAAAAATATTGTCTCCTAAAACAAAAGTCACCTTCTCAAAATAATAGAAACGCACATAATCTAAAACCTCAGGAAATTCTTGCTTTAAAGATGGCCCTGATGCATTATAAGTCATAGCATCACCTGCCTCAAATGTATCCCCAACAAGGTAATCCATGTAGGCACGATATACATTTTCTGACCCCTCAAATTTATCATAGCTGCGTTCGTTTTTAATATAAATCATTATCAATACAAAAGAAGCAATGCCTATGGCCAAACCAAAAATGTTTATAAAGGAATACAGCTTGTTTTTCAATAAATATCTTGTAGCGATTTTTAAGAATAGTTTATACATAAGTATTTCTTGTTTTTCTTTTGAATTACATCGTGGTCATTCCGACAGAGTCTTGATTTCAACATCGAGACGACGAGGAATCTTAACCCACTTTGTGTTTATTCATTTTTAGATTTCTCATATGCATCTTTCGGATTCAATCCGAAATGACATTTTGTCTCTCAAAATTCTATTCTGTACGTAGACTCTCCACTGGATTTTGTTTTGCTGCCCTGATTGCTTGAAAACTGATTGTAAAAATGGCTACTAATAATACACCCAAGATAGCGGCTCCGAATACCCACAATGGTATGGCGATACGATAGGTATAGTTTTGCAACCACTGCTCCATAAAATAATAGGCAACGGGAATCGCTATCACGCCTGAAACCAAAATCAATACCGCAAAATCTTTTGAGAGCATTTTAAATAAGCTCGAGATAGATGCCCCCAACACTTTTCGAATACCAATTTCCTTGGTACGTTGTTCGGCCATAAATGTGGCCAATCCAAATAGTCCTAAACAGCTTATGAAAAGTGCGAGAAAGGAGAATATTCCTGACAATTTTCTCATTCGCTCCTCTGTTTTAAATTTGTTTCCGAAGGCGGCATCTACAAATTGATATTCAAATGGAACGCTGGGTGCAAACTTTTGAAAGACCGTCTCGATCTGGGCCAACGATTCTGTGGGGCTTTTACTTGGAGCCAATTTTAGATTGATCAAATTGGTTTCGTCGTAACGTATCGTATAAATGCACTGCTTCACGGGTTCAAAGGGCGATTCAGTTATCAGGTTTTTGACTACGCCTATAACTTTATGCTCCCCGTCAGACCATCGTATGGTTTTCCCGATAGGGTCTTGCAGGTTCATATACTCTACGGCAGCCTCGTTCAGGATGTACGCCGTGGAATCTGAAGCAAAATCCCTTGAAAAATCCCGTCCCTGGGCCATTTCCCATCCCACGGTTTTTCCAAAATCGTGCGACACATAATTACTGTTAATATTGGTCATAAAACTGGGGTCCTTTCCTTCCCATTCATAGCCGCCGTTACTGTGCCAAATCTCTGTTAAAGGACTTGAGGATTCTGCCATTTCAGCTACTACTCCTGTTTTTTTCAATGCTTCACGAAGCGAATTATACTTACCCTCAAAATCTTCAGTGTTTTTTTCAACCATGATAAGTTCGCTTTTGTCATAGCCTATAGGCTGATTTTTGGTATGTTGAATCTGCCGATTGACCACCACTGTGCCGACTACCAAGATTATGGAAACTGTAAATTGGATAATGACCAAGGCTTTTCGGAAAGACATTGCCGATGTTCCTGTTAGAAGGGATCCCTTTAGTACTTTCATGGGGCGGAACGATGAGAGGTAAAGCGCCGGGTAGCTTCCGGCCATAATACTTGTTGCCAAGACCAACCCCAAACCAATGGACCAAAAGATGGGATTGAAAAACGGTAAAACTATTTGTTTGTCCGCCAATTGATTGAATAGCGGCAATAACAACGCAACAAGCACAATGGCCAGTACAAATGCGCTAAGAGTAACCACAAAAGATTCGAACATAAACTGCCCGACCAATTGATTTTTGTTAGACCCAACGGTTTTTCGTATACCTACTTCTTTGGCTCGTTTCTGTGCTCGAGCTGTGGAAAGGTTCATAAAATTGATACAGGCCAATAACAGCACAAAGATTCCGATGATGCCGAACATTCGCACATATTGAATCGCTCCACCTACGGATACACCGTTTTTAAAACTTGATTTTAAATGCCAATCTTTCATGGGGTGAAGAAAGATTTTTGGATCACTTTGTTTGCTACCCTCGGGCACATGATCGTAGAGTATATTCTTTATTTTATCATTCACAGCATGCATAGACGACCGATCGGATATCTGCACATAAACCTGATAGGAATTATTGTCCCATAATTTTCGATCGCGTGCTGTTTTCACCCAATCGTTCGAGGCCACGTAAAGGTCCCATGGAGCTATAAATTGGAGTTTTTCTGATTCTGTAAAAGCCCTAAGTGCGTCAAAAATGTCAGCATTAGTGGGTAGCTCTTCAAAAACCCCTTTTACGGTAACGTTTCTGTCATTATTTATCTTCATGGTTTTGCCCATGGGGTCTTCATTTCCAAAGAAGGCTTTGGCCGTAGATTCAGAAATCACGATAGAATTGGGGTCGTTTAGGGCATCATGATTTCCCTTTAGCATATGTAACGAGAACATACGCAGGGCATCTTTTTCCATAAAGGCACCATATTCGTTCAGGTTTTTTTCTTCGACGGATAGTATGTTGTCTCCAGGGAAGGAACCCATGACCACATGTTCAAAATCTCCTGCGTACGTATTTCGTAATTCATCGGCCAATGGATAGGGTAAGGTAAATCGGGTACGGGTCTCGCCATTGTTTGTTTTATTAACCAATATCTGCGCAATGTGCCCATGGTTTTTAAAATTTGTATTGTAAGTTGTTTCGTCAAAAATCCATAAACCTATAAGAATAGTCACGGTAAGACCCAAGGCCAGTCCCCCAATATTAATAATGGAATATCCTTTGTTCTTGGTTAGATTCCTCCAAGCGATTTTTAGATAGTTTTTGAACATGATTCTTGTTTTTCTTTTGAATTACATCGTGGTCATTCCGACAGAGTCTTGATTTCAACATCGAGACGACGAGGAATCTTAACCCACTTTGTGTTTATTCATTTTTAGATTTCTCATATGCATCTTTCGGATTCAATTCGAAATGACACTTTTTTTACCTCAAGCATCTTTCGTCCTTATTATTCATTTCATTCCGTTCGTAAGCTTTTTACGGGGTTTACCATAGCGGCTTTTATTGCCTGAAAACTTACCGTCAACAATGCGATACAAATGGCCGCAAATCCGGCAAGGGCAAAGACCCACCAATTGATTTCTATTCGATAGGCAAAGCTTTCCAGCCAGTTTTGCATTAACCACCAGGCTATAGGGCCTGCAATCAAAAGAGCGATAATGACTAGACCTATAAAGTCCTTGGAGAGTAGTTGTACAATTCCGGAAACACTTGACCCTAACACCTTTCTAACACCAATTTCCTTCTTGCGCTGGTCTGCAGTATATGCCGCAAGTCCAAATAACCCTAAACAAGAAAGAATGATGGCCAGAACAGAAAATATCTTAGCCAACTTCCCAACCAATGCCTCGTTTCTAAACCTAGAATTAAACAAATCGTTTTCAAAACGATACTCAAAAGGAAATGCAGGATTATATTCTTTTAGAATTTTCTCGATGGAGGCCAATGCATCCAGTCTTGATGATTCTGGTTTTATTTTTATATACATGCTATTTGCATAGTCGTAATTGTTATAGAACATGACGGGACCAGTTTTTCCATTGCCGTACATATCTCCATAAAGGTAATCCTTGACCACACCTATAATAGTATAATTGATGTCATTACGCATTACCGTTTTACCAAGTGCGCTATTATCTCCCATAAGGTTCGCAAAGGATTGGGTTATAATAATATTGGTACTATCTACAGCTCTATTATCATTAAAACCATGACCCTCAAGTAATTCCAACCCTACAGTGCTAATAAAATTTGGACTTACATATCTAAATCGGACAAGTACATCGTCTGTGTCCATACCTCCTTGCCAACTTAAACCAGACCCATTATTACCGCTGGATAGCATATTCGTATTTGTTAACGCAACATCCTCTACCGTACCGGAAGCGATCATGGCCTCCTTTATTGGATCAAACTTATCTATCATGTTTCCATTGATCGGTACATTGACCAATCTTTCTTTTTCATAACCCACATCACGGGCTCTAACATGTTGTATTTGCTGATAAATTATAATACTGCTGATAATAAAAACTATAGAAACTATAAATTGGGTAATTACAAGACCTTTTCTAATGATGGCCGCATTACCTTGACTTTTACTAATCCCTTTAAGTACGTGAACAGGTCTAAAAGAGGAGAGATACAAGGCAGGGTACCATCCCGCCAAAAGGCCACAAACCAATGTAATACCCATAAGGGAAAACATATGTAATGGTTGGAACAATCTCAATTCAATCTGTTTATCGACCAAGGTGTTGAAAGATGGTAGTAACATTACCAAAAAAGCAATACTAAGAATAGCGGCAATACTTGCCAAAATGACCGATTCAATCATAAATTGACCAACCAATCTTCTCTTATTGGACCCCAATACTTTTCGCACACCTACTTCATTGGCTCTTTTTCCGCTTCTTGCTGTTGATAAATTCATAAAGTTTATACATGCTATCAATAGAATAATTAGTGCAATAAATGCTAATGACCTCACCAATTTAATTTGGCCCCCTACTTTTTTCCCTCCCCTAAAATCCGAACGTAAATGCCAATCCTTTATAGAATGCAGGAAAGCCACATTAGGGTTTTCATCATCATCAGACCTTTTTGAGGCAATCATACCCCTTACCTTAGTATCTACTTCCTTAAAATTAGAATTAGGTGCAAGTTCTACAAAGGTATCCGCGAAATTATTGCCGTATTCCTCAGTCCAGGACATATCTGTTTCTCCTAGCTGAAATCTTTCGAATGGTAAAAGCCAATTAAAACCAAACGTAACATTCCTAGGTAAATCTTTAACAACTCCGGTAACGGTAAAACTATATTCATTGTTAATTTTCAATACACGGTTCAGCACTTTTTTGTCCGGACCAAAAATTGTATATGCCGTTTCTTGAGTCAGAACAATTCCATCTGGTCTAGATAGCGCGCTTTTCATTTCCCCTTCTATAAATGTTAAACTGAAAATATCCAAAAAATCAGGATGTACATATCTACCATATCTGTTGATTCTATTTTCTCCAACCGTAAGTAAAATCTCCCCACCCCAAGTTGTAGACGACTTTGTAATCTCTGGTATTTCGTTTTTTAAGTCTTTAGCCAGCGGTCCGGGAGTGGAGTAAAAAGTGTACACCTCACCTTCAAAGGTTTGGTTAGTAGGTACGATATAGACCAAATCTTGTTTAGGAAAAACGCTATCAAAGTTTAGTTCATCCTCAACCCAAAGAAAAATTAGGCTTGCACAAGTAATGCCAATGGCTAGCCCAAAAATATTGATTGCGCTAAATCCTTTATTTCTCCAAAGGTTCCGCCAAGCGATTTTTAGATAACTTTTAAACATGGTTTTCGTTTTTTGATTGGTTTATTCTGTTCTTAAACTTTTTACTGGGTTTGCATTTGCAGCTGCAATGGTCCGAATACTTATGATTGCCAGTGCAACCAAAAGCATTGCAATTCCGCTAATGCCAAAAATCCACCAACTTATATCTGTTTTGTAAGCAAAATCCTGTAACCAATTATCCATACCGTACCAAGCAATTGGGGCGGCGATGACAAAGGCTATACTAACCAAAACCAAAAACTCCTTGCACAGTAATAGGTTGAGTTGCACCAAAGAGGCTCCCAATACTTTCCGTATTCCAATTTCCTTGGTTCTCCTTTCCGTTGTATACACAACCAATCCCAAAAGACCCAGGCAACTAATGGCTATGGAAAGACCTGTTGCCCAATTTAAAAGAACTGATGTTCTACGTTCTTGTTCATAGAATCTCCTTACCATATCGTCCATGAAATTTACTTCAATATCGGAATCGGCATACACCTTATCCCATACCTTTTCAATTTGCGTAATTGTTTGAGGCCAATTTTGTGAATCATTGGCTTCCAATGAAAAATGAATGGTGTTAAACCTTGAGCGATTATTCCAGCCCCAGTCTCCAGCAAAGGCCATTGGCTCAATCCCCGCCTTTAGCGTACGCTGATTAAAATCTTCCATCACTCCAACAATTGGGTAAGGTTCGTCACTCATTTTAAGTACCTCACCCAAAACATCCTGGGGGTTATTAAAACCTAACAACTTCATATAGGTTTCATTGATTACCATTTCCTTGATAGTGTCATTTAATTGCTGCCGACCGGCTATGAGTTCAATATCATATAGATTTAAATAGTTTTTATCACCATAAAGAAATTGTAATTCAGTATGAACTTCACTTTCATTTTTAAAATAAGTTACATGAGAAGTATTTGTGCTATTGGATGCGGGGGGATTACCACTTAGGCTTATTTCTTTTATCCCTGGCAAGGCCCCAATCTCATTTAACAACCTTACTCTTTTTTCCATAGATTGATATTGCCATGGAGTTCTTATACTAGCAAGAGCCTCTGTCCTTATGCCCATATCTTTGGACATTAAAAAACTTAATTGTTTCCCAACCAGTAAAGTCCCAATAATGAATACCTGCGCAATTACAAATTGAAATACGGTTAGGTATTTTCTTAAAGCGGATTTATCCCCTTTGAATAAAGACTGGTTTTTAAGTACAGAGGCCGCTTTAAAATTTGACAGAACAAGAGCAGGATAAAATCCTGATAAAAAAGTTACCACAAGCAGCAGGATAAAAAGAATTGAAATAACTACTGGTTCAGAAAATATTTGAAAATCCAGTCCTGAAGGAATAAAATCTGAAAACAGCCTCAACAACCAAAATGAAAAGGCCAAGGAAAGTATGCCTGCTGCGAATGTCAATATAAAGGTTTCTCCCAAAAATTGAAACACCAGCTGTTTTTTAGAACTGCCCAATGTTTTTCTAACCCCAATTTCTTTAGCACGTTGTGTTGCCTGTGCAGTATTAAGGTTTATAAAGTTTATACAGCCCAGTAACAGTAAAAATAATGCAATACAGGCCAGACTTATCAATGTTGACTTACTGGCCCTACCAGTACTAAAATCAAATGTATAATAGTTGGTATCAAAATGCATATCCCCTAGTGGTTGCATATAAAACCTTCTTTTTTGACCAAAAGCAACAGTTTCAGGATCTTCATGTTCTTTTACAATTTTGTCCAATTCTTCCTGAATTGTGGTAACATTGGTACCATCCTCTAGCTTTAAAAACAATTGCGAAGCTGAACTTGTACTTCCCCATTGGGGGTCCCGTAGCAAATCGGACGAATCTAAATTACCGGCCGTTTCTACCGAAATAAACTCCTCAAAAATAATATCTGTTCGTTGTTCAAAATTGGCAACAATCCCAGTGACAGTTAATGGAACACTGTCATTGTACATCAACGTACTACCAATTACATCTCCCATTAACTTATCTGGAAAATACATGCTAGCCCTATTTTTAGTTAGTACAACTTCATTCGGGTTTTCGAGTATATTCTCACCAGAACCTGCAAGCCACTTATAATCGAAAAGCCTAAAGTATTCACTATCGGCATACACAACGAATTCTGGGTTTTTGAATAATTGATCTGTCTTGGTATTTTGAACATTTAAGGGATACGTTAAGAACAAAGGGGAAACCACCTCCAAACCAGGTACATTTTCTTTTAAGGCAGGGGCCAAAGGAACTGTAACCCCAGGATTGTAAAAATTACCGTCTGGGTTGGAAAACTCAGTTGTTACACGATAAATTCGTTCCCCATCAGGGTGAAACTTGTCAAAGGTTAAATCGTAATATACCATTAGGCCTATAACAAAAGAAGCACTCAACCCAATAGCTAGACTACTAATTTTTATTAAAGAAAAAAACTTGTTCTTAGAAATACTTCTATACGCTGTTTTTAAAAGGTTCTTTAACATGTCCTAAATTTTATTCTGTCCTTAAACTTTTTACAGGGTTCACAATTGCAGCCTTTATGCTTTGATAACTCACTGTTACAACTGAAATTAAGATCGCCAAAAATGCTGCCAAGGCAAACACCCACCAAGGGAAATCTATTCGGTATGAGAAATCCTCCAACCATTTATTCATGGCGAACCAACCTAATGGGAGTGATATCAAAATGGCCACACCTACAAGTTTTAAAAAATCCAATGTAAGCTTCAGTGATATTTGCCCCACTGTGGCACCCAATACTTTGCGAACGCCAATTTCCTTGACCCGCTTTTCTGCATTAAATGCCGCCAGGCCAAAGAGGCCAAGACAGGCTATTATGAGGGAAAGCACCGTGAAAATAATGAAAATGTTCCCGAGCCTTTGTTCACTTTCGTAAGTGTCATTAAAGGCATCATCCATAAAATAATAATCAAAGGGCTGGCCGGGGACAACATCTTCCCAAACACTTTTAATTTGCGATATTGCATTGGTAAAATCTCCAGCCTGTATTTTTACGGCCATGGCATAGGCATTATCCTCTAAATGAAGACTAAGTGCATCTATCTCTTCTTTTAAGGAGGAAAAATGAAAATCCTTTATCACACCAATTATATTGAAAAAGCTAGGATTCTCGCGAGAGAAATCAGGAGTATAACGTTTGCCAATAGCTTCCTGTGGACTTAGCTTCATTATCTTAACGGCCGTTTCATTCACGATAATTGCTGTGGAATCATTACCGAAGTTCTTATCAAAATTACGGCCTGCCACAAATTCAAAATCCATGGTGGAAACATAATCATGATCAACTCCCCATTGCTGCATACTCACCGCACTTTCTTGATCGGTAAGCCCTTCTTCTGGACTAAAAGTGGAATCACTTCTGCTAGATGGAGTTGGAAAATAACTGCTCAAGGTGGCATTCTTTACAAAACCCAATTGTTTTACTTGGTCTTTAAAGGATGTTACTTTAGACCCTGCGGCATAAACATCATTTACAATAAGCACCTGATCTTTAGAGAATCCCAAATCTTTTCCCTGTATATATTTTAATTGTTGATACACCACTAAGGTGCTTACTATTAAAAAAACCGAAATGGCAAATTGAAAAACAACAAGAGAGTTTCTTACTTTTCCACCACCGGCACTACTCTGTCCTCCTCCTTTCAATACTTTAACAGGCATAAAGCGTGACATAAAAAATGCAGGGTAACTGCCCGAAAACAGCCCCAGAAAAATGACCAGCCCAATTAGAATCAACCAGAAAAAAGGGTTTGCAAAAGGAATGGATATATCTTTATTTGCAAGTGAATTGAAAAATGGTAGGGCTATCAATGCAAATACCAAGGCCAAGGCCAATGATAAAAAGGAAATCAATCCTGATTCCACCAAAAACTGCCTTACTAAATCAATTTTGTTGGATCCAAGTGTCTTTCTAACACCAACCTCCTTTGCACGCTTTAGGGAATGAGCAGTGGACAGGTTCATAAAATTCACACTAGCCAAAACAATGAGAAAAATGGCGATGAACGAAAGAATATAAATACTTTGAATATCATTGTTGGGACTAATTTCAGCCACTAGGTCAGAATGTAAATGAATGTCCGTCAGGGGAATTGTACTATATATCAAATGGTTTCCTGCTGCCTTAAATTGCTCCTCCGTAATGCCGGGCATAAACTGCTGCACTCCTGGCACCACATATTTGCCCAAAAATCCTTGTAGCGGTTCTTGCATAGCAGCAACATTAGCAGAAGGAATTAATTTCATATAGGTTTGGTAGTTATTACTGCCCCAATTCACAACCTTAGAGTCATCATATCCTTCCATAGACTCAAAAATGGAATAATCCCTTAAAAATGAATTTCTTGGAAAATCATCAACAACTCCAACTACTGTATAGGTTTCAGAATTGTTCAACAATAAATTTTGACCAATGGCATCGGAAACTCCAAAATGCTTTTCAGCAGCGGTTTTGGTCATGACCAGCGTATTGGGATCTTTTAAGGCAGTCTTTACATCCCCTGCCAGTAATTTTATCCCGAACATTTCAAAAAAGGTAGGGTCTACATAAGTGGTCTGTTCTTCTTTTACATTGGCTTCTGCATCTGATTTTCTGACTAGTGCACTGCCCCTTGTTCTAAAACGTGTGACCAATTCAACTTCGGAAAAATCGCTTTTTAAGGCCTCTGCCATAGGTGCCGGACTTACGGCATACTTTCTGGCATCCCCTCCAAACTTAATGTCCCCATTTATTCGATGAATGCGATCTGCATCCGCAAACATTTTGTCATAGCTCAATTCATCATAGATGTATAATGAAATAAGAAGGAACCCGGCCATACCAATGGCAAGGCCAAAAGTGTTTAAAAAAGTAAAAAAAGGCTGTTTTTTTAAACTTCTCCATGCAATTTTAATGTGATTTTTAAACATGATTTCTCGTTTTTTGATATTATTTTGCTTGTAAACTTTTTACATGATTTCTAATAATTACTTTCAAAGCGTTGTCTTGGATATTAAAACATATACCCAACCCTAAGTTCTATGTATAAAGAATTCAATCCTAATTTCATGCCATATTATTAAATCCCATTAAATCAATTAGTTAAAGCATTTTTAACGAAATATAATCTCTTGAAGTGTAAAATAATTTGACAAAAAATGTCAACTATTTATACAGTTCTTTTTGTAAAAAAAGAAGTCAGCTTTACTCCTTTCGAAGACTTTTTACCGGATTTACAATTGCAGCTTTAATTGATTGAAAACTTACGGTGAACAGAGCTATTGCTAAGGCAATAATGCCTGCAATAACAAACACTGACCAATTCATTTCAATACGATAGGCAAATTTTTGCAACCAATTCTGCATACCAAAATAAGCCAAGGGAAAGGCAATGACCATGGCCATACCCACAAGTTTTAAAAAATCCTTTGAGAGCATTTGGGTAATGCCTAAAACACTAGCACCCAAAACCTTTCTTACCCCTATTTCCTTTTTTCGTTGTTCTGCGGTAAATGCAGCCAGCCCAAAAAGACCTAAACAAGCCACAAAAATGGCCAATAGACAAAAAACAAGACCTATATTGGCGGCTTTTCTTTCACGTATATAGAGTGTCTCCATCTTTTTATCCAGAAAAGTATACTCAAATGCTGAGTCGGGCACAACCTTTTGAAAAATAGACTCAAGCTCACTAAGAGTGTTAGAAAGTGCTGCATTACTTAATCGTACCAGCAGATATGATTTTGGCTCCCTATTGCCGTTATGAAAAGCATAGGCCCCTATTGGTTTATGTAACGATTCAAAATTAAAATCATCTACAACACCAATGATATAGGCATTGTTTCCCAACCACATATTCACCTGCTTTCCCACGGCTTCCTCTGGACTATATCCTAAGTAATCTATTGCTTTTTTATTCAAGACAACATCAACCAAGGTATCACCTTCTTGCTTAACCTTTGGCAAAGTTTTCCCCGCCAGTAACTTTAACTGTAGAACATCTGTAATACTAGCATCAGAAACATTGGTCTGTATATTCAAACCTTGTTCATCGTTCTGGTCTTTAAAAATAGAACGGCCACTTACATCAAGGCCTGGAAAACCTTGTGCCATACCTACTTCTGACACCGTAGTTAGTGCTTTAAACTCTTGAATAAGAGCTTGTTTATTAGCATCAATACTTACGCCTCCTGTGGAAATGGCAATTACATTTTCCGGGTTATATCCTAAGCTTTTGTCTTGCATATAACGAATTTGTTGATATACCACAAGTACGCCGACAATTAGAATTACTGAAGCGGCAAACTGCAAAACGACCAGCCCTTTTCGTATTAAACCATTTCCTCCTCCATTTGATTTGTCATTTAATATTTTCTTTGGGGAAAAACGTGAAAGATGAAATGCCGGGTAAGAACCTGAAACTAATGTTGTAAATACCCAAAACAATATAATACCAATTGCAAATTCAAAACGAAAAAGGTATTCCAATTGTAAATCGCTATTGGTAAGTTTATTAAAAATAGGCATCAGAATAACAGCAAAAAGTATCCCAATAGACAATGCTATGAATGTGATGAAACCAGTTTCTGCATAAAATCTACCTATTAAATTAGATATTGAAGCGCCCAAGGTTTTATTAATTCCCACATCCTTAGCTCGTTTTTGGGAGCGTGCGGTCATTAAATTCATATAATTGACACAGGCAATCACAAGAATCAAAATAGCAAGAAAGGACAGGTTCCTAATTTCCTTTATGTCACCAATTCGGGAGGCATATGTCTCGGAGTAATCTGAAGAGTACAGATGAACCTTTGACAAGGGTTGCAGAGAGAAGGTAAACCATTGGCCGTCTTTATCCACATTTTTATCCAATACTTGCTGCATTTGATTTTCAGCAGAAGCCACCGATGCATTGGAATTGAGCAGTAAATAGGTTTCAAAACTCGAATTGCCCCAACTTGGATTTTTGGAAAAATATGTTGTACCGAACGACGCTATTAAATTACAATCAAGTGTACTATTAGACGCAAAATCCTTAAAAACCCCTACAACTTCCAACTGGTCCTTATTGTCTACTTTAATCGATTGACCTATAGGATTTTTTACGCCAAAATATTTCTTTGCAGTACTTTCAGATATTGTTACGGTATTTGGTCTTTTTAAGGCCTCTTCACCATTTCCCTCTATCATTTCAATATCAAAAATGCCGAACAACTCAGGGTCGCACCAAAAAAGGCCTTTCTCCAAAAAATTGGTATTATCTACATTGATAAATGCTGTTTCTCCAAAATTGTGTTTTAGCATTCGGGCCCCATATTTTATAGCAGGGGCATCATTTTTTAAAGCTGGAACCAAAGCTGCTGGAGCCTTGCACCAAACCTCACTATTGAACATATCACCTTCGGTATTTACCAATACCCGATAGATATTTTCTTTTTTGGCATACCCATTATTAAAACTAAATTCAAAACTTACAAAGGCAAATAGCAAAATAGTAATGGTGAGACCAATAGATAGCCCTAAAATATTAAGCACCGAAAACATCCTGTCATTCTTTAGGTTCCGCCAAGCTATTTTAATGTGGTTTTTAAACATGGTTCTCTTTTTTAATGATTTGATTGATGATGATTACTCTGTTTGTAGGCTTTTTACAGGGTTCACAATTGCCGATTTAATCGACTGAAAACCAACAGTAATCAATGTTATAATTAAAGCGAACCCCCCTGCCATGGCAAATACCCACCATTGGACCTCTATCTTATAGGCAAAATCTTCAAGCCAATTCGTAGTGAGAAAATAAGCGAGCGGTGAGGCAATAAGAAATGCAATAACAACTAGCTTCAAAAAGTCTTTAGAAAGCAAAGCAGTAATGTTGCCTACACTTGCACCCAATACTTTTCTAATTCCTATTTCTTTAATACGTTCTTTCGCCATAAAAGCCGCCAGACCAAAAAGCCCCATACAAGAAATAAAAATAGATATCAAAGCAAAATAATAGGTCAATGAGCCTGTAAGGGTTTCACTTTTATATTTTGTGGCATACTCTTCATCAACAAAACTGTAATGAAGCGGTACATCTGGCAATACCTTGGTAAATATCGATTCTAAAGATGTAAGGCCATTCTTAGTCTCATTCGCCTTTAATTTCACGAACATAGCGCCTGCATCTTTAGGATCTAAAAAGAAAATAGAGGGCTGTATTGCTTCATAAAGTGACCGATTGTGAAAATCTTTAAGAACACCAATAATCTGCCTTTGGCTACCCCAAACCTCAATAGTTTTGCCTACCGGGTCTTGAATATTCATAATTTCAACCGCCTTTTGATTGAGTACGATGTTCAAGGTATCTACAGTACCCTCTTTATAATAACTCCCATCGCTTAACGAAATCTCAAAAACATCTGGAAAATTATGTGCCGTCCAAAGCATTGAAAACTCAATATGTTCTTGATCCTCTCTTTTCCCAGCCCAACTAACACCACTTGTAGAAGCTCCCATATCTAAAGGAGAAGGGCCCACTAAAGTAACATCGGTAATTCCATTAGAAGCAATCAATTCATTGTGTAAAACTTCATATTTATCGGTAAGTTTTTGATCTTGGTGAATGGATACGATATGATCTTTCTCGAGACCCAAATCTTTTTGATTAATAAAATTCACCTGCTGTTTTACGACTATTGCTACCACTATCAATAAAATGGATAGCCCAAATTGAAGTACAACAAGTCCTTTTCTAAAGGAAATAGTATTCTTTTTTTCTTTACCCATTCCTTTTAAAGCCGAAATTGGTTTAAACGAAGAAATAACAATAGCTGGGTAAATTCCGGACAACAATGTGGTAATAATGAACACAAGTAAAATGCTGATCCAAATACCAAGGTCTGTAGCACCAATGGCAAGATTCTTACCCGCAAAAACATTAATGCTGGGCAAGAGCATGAATGTTAACATATAAGCTATGACAAACGAGATAAATGTAATTAGCGTGGTTTCGGTCATGAATTGACTTATTAGCGTGTTTTTTCTTGCGCCGATTACCTTTCTTACCCCAATTTCACCAGCCCTTTTTGTTGCATAAGCCGTAGATAGGTTTACGAAATTTATACAGGAAATTATTAGTAGAAAAATAGCCGCCCAAGTGAAAATTTGAACATATTCTATTCGGCCTCCGCTTACTTGAGCTTTTTCATTAAACTCACCATAGAGGTAGTCGTCAGAGAATTTTTGAAGAAAACAACCTTCTTTAACTTCGCCTTCAATATTGTTTTGAAAAAGTGTATTGAGTTTGGCTGAAACTTCTTGAACATTGGCCTTTTTCTGCAACAAGAAAGCTCCTTGCATACCATTGTTTCCCCACTCTAACATCCATTGATTATCTTTTAAATACTTGTCAAAACTGAAATAAAAATCGTTTTGAATGGAGGAATGCCTTGGTAAGTTTTCATAAACGGCCTCGACCATAAAATCACCGTTGTCATGAATGGTTACGGTACTACCGATAGCTTGTTGCATCCAATTTTCACCCCAAAAACGTTTGGCCAGATTTTGAGAAATAGCAATAGCTTCTGGTTTTTTATCCAACTGGGTAATATCTCCAATTAGAACAGGAAACGAAAAACTGGCAAAAAGCCCGGAATTGGCAAAAGTGCCCGTTGCTCTATAGTCGGTATTATCAACCTCTAAATTATCTTCAAAACTACGTCCTATTGTAATGTATTGCTCTATTTCAGGAATTTGCTCTTTTGCCGTTTTTAATAATTGGTAAGGTGCGCTTTCATAAACCTCGAACACACCCTCTTCTAAAGGTATTGTCCTTTTTACACGAAATAATTGATCATTATTTGCATGGAATTTATCCATGCTATATTCGTCATACACCCATAGTAATAGAAGAAAAGAAACCGTTAAGGCTAAAGAAAGCCCAAGTACGTTTATTAGAAAGTACCCTTTATTTTTAAAAAGATTTCTCCAAGCGATTTTTAAATAGTTCTTTATCATAGTTTATTAGATTCTAGTTCAGAAATATTGAGTGTTCCTCTCTCATGATCATTGCCTTTTAGAATAAACAGGTTTTTAGATTGTCCGTAAACATCTAAGTCTCCACCATCCATCTTAATATTTAAATCTTCAATATCTACCATAATATCGGCAGCAGCATAATCATTGACTGTTATAGAAAGTGATTTTACTTTTATTATATTGACTGAGTGAAATTGAGCGGCATCATCAACTATGATGTCCTTAAGATTTAGACTACTCACATATACTTTAACCACCTCTTTTTGAGCTTCACCTTTAGTATCAATTTCTAATAAACCATCTTTATAATTAATAATGATTTCGGGTGCTGGTTTGCCACTTACTATTTTTTGTATTTTCTCTTTTGATGGCTCATGAGTAAAATATACCTCAGTAACACCACCTACTTTTATAGTTTCTATAATGTCATCTTTATATTGTGCTATTGAATAATTTGAAATGGATAAGAGTAAAATAACTAAGCCTAATTTTTTCATGATTCTTATTTTTTGTTCCAATTACTAGTGGAGTGATTTTATTTATTCCGTTCTTAAATTATCTATTGGGCTTTTAGTTGCAGCTCGTATTGCCTGCATACCAACAGTTATTAAGGCAACCAACAGTGCTAAAAATCCTGCTCCTATAAAATACCATACTGCCAAAGGAATTCGGTATGCGAATCCTAAAAGCCAATCGTTAGCTAATAAGTAAGCTACCGGTAGCGCAATAAGTATAGCTATAAAGACTAGTTTAGTGAACTCCCCTGAAAGCATTAATATTACTTGCGATACTGTTTGCCCTAATACCTTTCTAATACTTATCTCCTTTTTTCTTCGTTCAGCCGTAAAAGTAGCCAAGCCAAAGAGTCCCAAACAGGAAATTAAAATGGCAAGTCCTGCAAAATATTTAGAAAGGCTAGAAACTTTTTGCTCAGATTCATATAATGCCTCATAATTTTCATCTAAAAAAGAATACTCAAAAGCGTAATCTGGATTAAATTTGGTGTATACTTCTTCTATTCTTTTTAGTACTTCCCGCTCCATACCTTGTTCTAATTTTACTAGATATAAATGTGCTCTTTCTTCGGGAATCAACCTTAGAAACGTTGGTCTAATGGCTTCATGGAAAGATTGAAAATGAAAGTCTTTTAGGACTCCTATAATTTGCCTATCCGTTCCCCATAAATTTACTGTTTTGCCAATTGGGTCTTTCAATCCCATTGCTTTTATCGCCGTTTCATTTAAAATAATTGCGGTACTGTCCGCTGAAAATTCTTTTGAGAACGTTCTTCCTTTATCTACTTGAATATTCAAGGTTTCAATAAACCCATAATTTGTTCCTATATCGTAAAAATCAACATCATTTCCCTCTTCTTTACCAGGCCATTGCATTCCTGTTGTTGTATTTAAATTGCCCCCAATTATATTTTGTCCTGTACTAGATATTTTTACTATACCAGGAATAGCGTTTATTTCATTAAAAAAAGCATCTGTATTTTGCACTAGCCTACCTTCTTTACTAAATAGAATAACATTGTCTTTGTTCAATCCTAAATTCTTAGTTTGAACAAATTCTATTTGCATATAAACTACAGCAACAGCAACAATCAGAATTATTGACATAGAAAATTGAAATACCACCAGTCCCTTTCTAACCCAAACTTCACCAAAAGAGCTTTTTAATTTTCCTTTTAAAATGCTCACTGGATTAAAACTAGACAAATGCATTGCTGGATAACTACCCGATAACAGACCCGTTAGCAAGACAATAACAAGAATTAAACTGGATACCTGAAGTCCAAAATCTAAAGAGAGTGTTTTTCCCATAATAACATTGAATTTCGGAATAGAAATGGTCACAAAAATCAATGCAAATGCTAAAGCAATAAAAGCTGTTAAAATAGATTCTCCAAAATATTGCCTCATGAGCATTCCACGCTTAGAACCCAAAGCTTTTTTTATGCCTATCTCTTTTAAACGTCTAGATGCATTAGCAGTAGATAGGTTCATGAAATTTATACATGCAATCAATAAAATAAAAAAAGCTATTACGGAGAAAAGATAAATATATTTGATGCGCCCGCCTACTTGATTTCCGTTTTCAAAATTTCCATACAAGTAGTTAGAAGAATACTTTGTAAGCATAAGGTCAGCCTCTACATTATCATCTTGCAATTTGGAAAAGCCTTCAATTTTTGATTTAAATTGAGTAATATTAACCCCCTCATTCAAAACTATATATGTAATTGGGTTATTAAATGTCCAACTAGATTCACTACCATTATCGGAAGATATTTTTTTAAACATTTTAAAAGGAAGCGCAAAATCCAATTGGTGGCTTGAAGCAATTGGCATATTCTCAAAAACACCCGAAACTTGATAGCTTTTTTTTGCATCCAATGCATCTACTTCAATTGACTTTCCAATAGCATTTTGAGTAGAGCCAAATAAAGTCCTAGCCAATGTTTCTGATATCACTATAGAATTAATACCTGCCAATACTTGGCTTTTATCTCCAAGTAATAGATTATAGGAAAACATTTTAAAAAAATCTTTATCAGCAAAAGCTCCTGGCGCATTTACGACCTTATCATCTACGGTTATTTGTGTATTTCCAAAGCCTTCAGAAATGTAGGCAGTAGCATATTTAACTTCAGGAAGTTTTTCTGCCATGGTTTCTGCCAACAAATCTGGTGTCCAATAAAAAAGGTCAATTCCATTGGGAGTATCAAACTTATTCCACACTTGATATAGCTCATTATCATTTTCATGAAATTTATCAAAATTAAGTTCATCCAACACCCAAAGTGCAATCAATAATACACATGCCAAACCAGTAGATAATCCAACAATATTTATCAAAAAAGTACTTTTATGTTTTTTGATATTTCTAAAGAAAAGTAAAAAATTATGCTTTATCATGTTTTCTCTTTTTTGATGATGATGCTAATTCATTCTGTTTGTAAACTTTTTACAGGATTCACAATTGCTGCTTTAATACTCTGAAAGCTAACCGTAAGCAATGTAATTACCATAGCACCTAGTATTGTGACTACAAAAACCCCCCAACTAATGTCAGTTCTATAAGCGTATTTTTCCATCCATCCGTTCATATAGTAGTTTCCAATAGGAACTGCAATGCAACAAGATAACAGCACCATTAATACAAATTCTCGAGATAGCAATTGCCAAAGATTATATACTGAAGCCCCCAAAACTTTCCGAACACCTATTTCCTTGGTACGCTGTTCCGCAACAAAGGCAGAAAGTCCAAAAATTCCAAGACAGCTTATGAAAATGGCCAAAAAAGCAAAAAAGCTAGCCAAACGGCCTGTACGCTCCTCATTGACAAAATTCTTAGCGTATTCTTCATCCAAAAAACTATAGAAAAAAAGGCTTTCTGGATCGTGCTTTTTAAACACTTTTTCTATATGTGCCAGGGCCGACTTAGTATCTCCCTCTTTATTAATCTTAATATTAATATAGTTTAGAAAACGACCATAATGCAAAATAAATAGCATAGGTTTTACCTGATCAAAAGGTGATTGGGTAACCATATCCTTAACGACTCCCACAATTTTAAAACTACCATTATCTCCCCATTTTACCATTTCACCCACAGGGTTTTCAAGCCCCATATACCTTACAGCAGTTTCGTTTACTATAAAGGCGGTTGAATCGCTTTTAAACTCCCTAGAGAAATCTCGCCCCTCCTTTATTTCCCAATTCACCATATCACCATAACCATAGGTAGCCCTTAGCGTATTAAACTCCTCACTCATATTGGGGTCTTTTCCTTTCCAATCAAAACCACCATTAGTAGTATAAGCGCCAGTATTCAAAACATCCGACGCAGCCACCTCTTTAATATCAGATGAACTTAAAATTTCATTTCTAACAGCATCAAAATGGGTAACTATTTCTGGCGTATTAATGGGAACATATAATAACTGATCTCTATCGTAACCAATAGATCGGTTTTTTACGTGTTCTAATTGTTTAAAAATAGTTAGTGTACCAAAAATGAGCATCACCGAAATAGTAAATTGAAAAACGACAAGAACCTTTCGAAATCGTGAAGCTCCCAGACCACCATCTAATTTCCCTTTTAACACTTTTATTGGTTTAAAAGAGGAAAGATAAAAAGCAGGATAACTCCCAGAAATTATGCCAGTAAACAAAATAAAAAGCAAAGCAAAAACCCAGAAAAAAGGGCTTTCCCAGGGAATATTCATTGTTTTGCCTGTAAGGTCATTAAAGAAAGGCTGTGCCAATAAAACCAAAATACAGGAAACTATAAAAGCAATAAAAACCACCAATAGAGACTCACTAAGAAATTGAGTCATTAATTGAGATTTAACAGACCCTATAGTCTTTCGTATACCCACCTCTTTGGCACGTTTCACCGATTTGGCCGTGCTTAGGTTCATAAAGTTAATACAGGCCAACAACAAAATAAAAATACCAATTATACCAAACAGCCAAACACGGTCAATAGCTCCACCTGTATTAATGCCATTCTCAAAACGAGAATACAAATGCCATTTGTTCATGGGGTGTAAATGAATAACGGGCTTGGTTTTAAGTGAACCACTTTCTCCATTTTTAATGTTATTGTATTTAACATCTTTAATTAAGGTTGACACCATATTTAAATTTGCTCCATCTTCCAACTGGGCATAGACCTGAAACCAATTGTTTCCCCATCCCAATCTTTCCTCAAAATTTGCTGTTTTATTTAGAAGTTCCCAGGGGGCTATAAAACTTAGATTTTTAAAGTCACTATTCTGTGGCAAGTCCTTATATATACCAGCCACTTGGGTTTGCATTGATGTTCCTATTTTTACCGTTTTACCCATAGGGTCGACATCACCAAATAAAACTTTTGCAGTAGACTCGGATATAAGTAAGGAAGTTGGGTCTTCCAAAGCACTTCTTGTTCCTTTTAGCATTTTCAAAGACAACATATCTGTAATCCCCGGTTCCATAAAATTACCAGTACGAGATACTTTATGTTCCCCTACACTAAGTAATTGATTTCCTCCAAAATTGCTTGTTACTATATGTTTAAAATAATCTCCATATTCATTTCGCAGTACAGGGGCTAAATGAAGTGGTTGGTTTGTTCCCGTATTTATTTCCTCACCAAAAGTCTGGCTTTGCATAACCTGAACAATAGAAGCATAATTTTCAAATTCCTTATTATAAGAAAGTTCATTATAACTCCATATTCCAATAAGCATAGTGGTTGTCATTCCTAAGGCAAGCCCACCTATATTCAGTGCGGAATAGCCTTTTCTCTTTAGTAAACCTCTACAAGCGATTTTTAAATAGTTCTTTACCATGTTTTCTCTTTTTTGATGATGATGATACTAATTCATTCTGTTCGTAAACTTTTTACTGGGTTCACAATTGCGGCTCTAATGGATTGAAAACTTACCGTAACTACTGTTAAGGCCAAGCAACCAAACCCCGCAAGGCCTATCATCCACCATTTTAAATCTATATGGAATGCAAAATCTGAAAGCCATCCTTGCAATAAATACCAGGTTATGGGTGTTGCTATCAATAGCCCTATGAACACTAATTTCACGAAATCTTGAGACAATAAACGTGTTAATTGCAGAACGCTTGAACCCAACACTTTTCTAATCCCTATTTCTTTTGTTCTGCTTTTAGCAACAAAGGCGCTCATTGCAAACAAGCCCATACATGCTAAAAAAACAACAATGCCAGAAAATAAGTTCAATAGCCTAAAACGTAGTTTGTCCTGCTCAAAAAACCGCTCAAACTTATCTGATAGAATATTGATTTCTGCAGGTGTTGCCTGGTCAAATGAATCATTCACAGCGTTTAAATCGGCCATTGTTTTTGACCAATCTGTTGTACTTACCTGCATTGTATAGTAGTCGATACTTTGAATGGGATTGTTCCAATTTCCTATTATCAAGGGTTTTATTGCTGTTCTAAAATCCTCCATCTGAAAATCCTCGACCACCCCAGCAACTTGTACCCGTAAGACTTCATTCTCATCACCTAATATTTCAATATATTTCCCTGTTGGGTTTTCTAACCCCAAGGTTTCCACCACCTTATTGTTTATAAGTACCTTGGTACTATCTGAAGGTATGCCCGAGAAATTAACCCCATCCACTAAATTAATTTGAAAGGTTTTTAGAAAGTCCTTGTCCGCACCAATAAATAATAAATCCTTGGCATCGGCACTAGCTTCTCCCATTTGTACTGCTTGTATGGATGCAATGTTCTTCCACTCCCCTGGTACTCTTGAAACAACACTAACAGATTCAACCTCGGGAATTCTTATAAATTCTTCTTTTATGGCTTCAAATTGACTCCTTAAAATTCTACTATTTATATCAACAGTGACAATCCCATCCATTTCAAAGCCAAGCTCCTTATTTTCCAAAAAATTCATTTGCTTGTTAAAAACAAAAGAGGCCGTTAAAAATGCAATTACTGTAACAAATTGAAACACCAACATAAATCGTCTAAATGGCAATTTAGAACTCGCAGCTGAAACCGTTTGTTTTAAAGTGGATGACGTTCCTGTTCTAATAATTAACCAAAAAGGATATAGTACGGAAAGCAAACTTAAAATTAGACCCGTAGCCACCGTAAAAAGCATGCCTTTAATAGGAATTCCGGATAAACTAATGGTAGTATCGAACCAACTCTTAATCAGTGGTTGCGAAGCCCATAATAAGGTATATGCCAAAACCACGGAAATAGATACCAGCAAAAAACTTTCGGTTAGGAACTGCCATAAAAGTTGCCTTTTCCCAGCACCTATTATTTGCCGAAGCCCTATTTCTTTGGAACGGTCCATAAAGGCAATGTTCAATAATCCTGCATAGTTAAAACAGGCAACTACTAAAATTAAAAGTGCAATCCAGAAAAACAGTTTTACATACAATTCATTGCCCTTATTTTTGTTAATTTCCCCTTCAACTTCATTTTCATATAAATGAATGTTTTGGATGGGTTGTAATGAGAAGGAACTGTTAAAGACTTCATCGGCAGGATAATTTTCTTCTGTTAATTTGGTGATTTTATTACCTAAAACAAGTAAATCAATATTAGGTGAAGTCCTTACATAAGTTATCATATTGTTGCTAGACCAATCTGAAGCAATAAAATTATCCCAATCATTAAAAACATTGGGCATTATATGGGTTGTAAAGAATATAAGGTTTTGAAAATGGGAGTTCTCTGGAAAATCTTCTAGAACCCCAACAACAGTGTATTCTCCATAACCTGTTTTTAGAATTTTATTTAAAGCCAATTCTTTTCCAAAATATTTTTCTTTTAATGTCCTTGTCAATATTACCCCATGAGGTTCATCTGTAAGGGCTTCAACACTTCCTTCCACTAAAGGGAAATTAAACACCTTCAAGAAATTATCATCCAATACAGCTAGCTCTTCATGAGTAGTATTATCTGGGTTGTTACCCACATTTGTCCTGCCAATTGGAACTATTTGGGTCTGGCTTTCAATTTCATTAAAATGTGATTGGGCCTCTATGCCCACTCTTGCCGCTGTTTGGGCCAATTCTCTAGTAGTTCCGTTTTCCTCAGTCTTTTTTTGAAGAAGACGATACACTCCTTTTTGGTCTTGATCAAAAGAAGTTTCCTTTAGTACATATATATTTAGAAGAAAAAAGCAAAAGAAACCTAAGGTAAGCCCCACCACATTTATGATTGTAAACTGGAGGTGGTTCTTTAAATATCTAAAGGCTATTTTAAAATGATTTTTTATCATGACTACTGCTTTTTTGATTTGATTGATGATTTATTCCGTTCGTAAACTTTTTACTGGATTGGACCTAGCTGCTTTGACGCTCTGAAAACTAATAGTTGTAAATGCTACCAATGAAATACCCATACCAACCAGAACAAAAACCCACCATTGAATATCTATTCTATACGCATAGTCCATAAGCCAATTATTCATGAAGTAATAAGCGATCGGTGTGGCAATAACCAATGCTATTACAACTAGTTTGAGAAAATCTTTGGCCAATAGGTTTACAATTCCAAATACTGATGAACCTAATACTTTTCTAATCCCTATTTCTTTTGTTCGCTTTAGCACATGGAAAGAAACCAGGCCAAACAAGCCCATCCCTGCAATGAACAATGCCAAAAAAGTAAAAACACTAAATGCCCTGCCCAAACGAGTTTCACTATCATACATTTGAGAGTAAGAATCTACCATAAACCTTGCCTCATATGGTGCTAAAGGGACTATTGCTTTCATTGTTTTTTCGATAAATTCCTTAGTGTTCTTATAATTATTTGTATCTATTTTTAAGATGACCTGTCCAAAGTTTCGGAGCTGCGGTATATTGCGCATGGTCATATATTGTGGTTCAATAGCCAAATCAAAAGTTTGTAAGTGGAAATCCTTTACAACACCTATAACTTTACCGTCGTGGAATTTTTTCCCAGCAGCGCTTGTCCAGCCCATTTTCTTTACTGCTGCCTCATTTAGAACATAGGCTTCTGTAGAATCGGTATAAAATTCTTTTGAAAAACCCCTGCCTTCTATCAGCTCCATTTCAAAAAGGTCTAAAAAATCATAATCCACATAGGTTCTATATATAAAGATTTCTTGGTTGTCGGCATTTCCTTCCCAATCTCTAACAATACCTTGGCTTGTTACATTCATAGGTAACTGAGTACTAAAGGAAACTTTATTTATTCTTGGATGGCTTAGCAGTTGAGAGCGAATTAGGTCCTCTTTTTCGGCAATTTCTTTCTCAAAATATGGCACATGAACCACCTCTTCTTTTGTGTATCCTAAGTTCTTATTCTGGACAAATTCCAATTGTTGGTAAATAACAATACTACCAATAGCCAAGACCATAGCGACTACAAATTGTCCAACAACCAAGGAATTACGTAAAAAAGCACCTTCTTTGTGGCTTTTTAAAAAATTTCCTTTTAATGCCTTTATTGGATTAACTGCAGATAAAAACAATGCCGGATAAAGCCCAGACAGTACCCCAATAATAAGAGCAATGAACAACATGCCTACAAAAGCCCACCAATTACCCACAATTGCAAAAGGAATTTCTTTGTTCAACAACCCATTGAAGGATGGCAAAAGTAATTTGGCAAGCATAATAGCAAGTAATAGGCTAAACAGTGTTAGAATAAATGATTCCCCTAAAAATTGAACAACCATATGCTTTTTACTAGCTCCAAGTACTTTAGAAACTCCAACTTCCTTTGCTCGTTGGGCGGATTTGGCCGTTGCAAGATTCATGTAGTTTATAGATGCCAAAAAAAGAATTATCAGTGCTATGAATGAGAAAAAATAGATATACCTAATATCACTATTCACCCCAATCTCCATATTCATTTTAGAATGTAGATAAATATCTTTTATAGGTTGAAGTAAAAATGTAGGAAAGAAATTAAGGTTGTATTGTTTATATGCTGGTACAGTAAACTTTTTATAGGAAATCATTTTTTGTTCTAATTCCTTATAGTCAAACCCTTCCGCCAATGTTAAATAAGCATGATAGTTATTACTGGCCCAACTTCCTACATCATTTGGGTAATAGTCCGTGATTTTATATGAGACTATATAACTGTAATTGAAATGTTGGTTTTTGGGAGGATCCATAACAATACCGCTTACTGTTAATGGTGTTTCATTCCCAAAAAGAATAGATTGCCCAATGGGCGGAGTATCACCAAAAATCTTTTTAGCAAGTGACTCGGTAAGAATAATCGAATTGGGGTCTTCCAACGCCTCTTTACCTATACCTTGAATTAGTGGAATTGTAAATACATCAAACACATTTTCATCTGTATAAAGGCCCCTTTCTGCAAATGATTTATTATTCTTGACCAATAAGCCACCCCCAAGATTTAAATTTGTCACAGACTCTACCTCAGGAAAATCTGCCATTAAAGCCTCTGATAAAGGCAAAGGAGCCAATGCAAACAAATCGGTGCCCCTATACTCGTTTCCCTTTTGTTGTTGGGCAATTCTATAAATCCAGTCCGCTTTTTCATGATTTTTGTCAAAGCTGGTTTCAAACTGAATGAATAATGCAATCAAAATAAAACAAGTCATACCAATAGTCAATCCTGTTAGATTAATAGCAGAATACATTTTGTTTTTAACCAGATTTCTCCAGGCTATTTTTACATAGTTTTTAAACATGACTTCGCTTTTTTAATGATTATGATTACATACCCTTTCTATTTAAGAAATCCCTCTGTCATAGCCCATACCGCTTTCCAATTGCAGTAAAAAACTACATGGCCACAACCCGGAATTATTCCAACATTCGATTTTTCGATAAGCTCAGCTGCTTTCAACACTTTTAGTGGGCTAGCATACTCATCGTTTTCTCCTGCAATAACCAAAACAGGACATTCTATTTTCTCAAAAGTTTCTTTACTAATTAAATCTTTTTCATAAAGTTCATTCAACCACTGTAAACTTTCATTCCATCTTTCTGGCTCCGGCATCGACTCTAATCTCCCCTTAAAATAACCACCAGCATCTTTCATTAATTTTTCTTCTGAGTATCCATAGTTCACCCCTGAGCCTTCGGGCTGGTCACCTACTCCAACAACCACCATTTTAATAACTTTTTCTGGATAGTTGGATGCTAATTTAAGGGCCGAATATCCCCCATCCGAAAAACCTATGACTCTAGCCTTTTCAATTCCCAAGTGTTCCAAAAATTTCTTAGCATCATCGGCTCTTTGATTATAGGTATAAGGTTCATGGCCTATGTCTGATTTTACATGTCCCCTAGTACCTAAACAAAGAACTTTGTTTGTCTTAGACAGTTCGGCTATAAAAAATTCAAACTCATTTATATAGCCATATACACCTCCATGAAGCAATAATATGGGGTCCCCCTCTCCATATACCTCATAATAGAGATTGGTTTTTGGATCTACTTCAAAGTATTTTCCCACTTTTTCATTGTAACCATAAGGTATTTTTTCACTTTCCTGAGCGCTCAATGTACCTAAGGCAACTAAAACCAATAGAACTATAGTTAACTGTTTCATACTATCATATTATTCTGTTCTTAAACTTTTAATAGGATTAGATTTTGCCGCTTTAATGGCTTGAAAACTTACCGTTACCACTGTTACCAACATGGCCCCAAACATGGCAAGCAAGAAAACCCACCATTTAAGATTGATATGATATGGATACTCCTGTACCCACCCATTCATTATGTAATATGAAATGGGCATAGCTATGAAGCAGGAAATAATGACCAATCGCAAAAAATCCTTGGAAAGCATGTTCCATACATTGAAGACCGATGCGCCCAAAACCTTGCGGACCCCAATTTCTTTTGTTCTTTGCTCCGCAACAAAAGAAGTAAGCCCAAAAAGTCCCAAACAACTAATTAAAATGGCCAAGGCGGTAAATATGCTTGATAGGTTTCCTATACGCTCTTCTGATGCAAATTTTTCACCATATTGGTCATCCACAAATTGATATTCAAACGGTATGTCCGGAAAATGCTCCGTAAAGACCCTCTCTATGGTGGCAACGTTTTCACTTGCACTTCCATTGGGGTTTAGCCTTAGATTATAGTAGCTAAAGTTATCATGTCTATCATATACATAAACTGCTTGCTTTACAGGTTCATAAGGAGATTGTGCTATCATATCTTCAACAACACCGATAATTTTTAATGGGGGTCCAGGGTCTTCCTCATCATCATCCTTTAACAACATCCCAATGGGATTTTCAAGACCAAGATATTTCTTGGCGGTTTCATTGATAAGAACCCCAAGTGAGTCCGTGGCAAACTCTCTTGAAAAATCTCTTCCCTCAACTATTTTAAGGTTTAAGGACTTGGCATATTCTGGAGAAACTTCGGTCCATGCCAGATCTTCTTGGAAACCTTCTGGTTTTCCCTCCCAAGTAAAACCGCTTCTGTTGGACCATATCCTAGTGGTAGGGCTACTGGAGGTGGACATTTGGACCACTGCCCCTGAACTTAAAAATTCAGTCCGCATCAAATCTGTTTTTCCAGAAAAATCCTCGCTAAAGGTAGGCACCTGTATTAAACCCTCCTTATCATAACCAACTGGACGGTTCTTTGCATAATTTATTTGCTGCATTACAATGACCGTCCCAATAATGAATGCAACAGATACCGTAAATTGGAACACAACCAGAATCTTTCTTGGCAATCCAGAATATTTACCAGCCTTAAAAGTTCCCTTTAAAACCTCTACAGGCTTAAAGGAGGATAGATATAAAGCAGGGTAACTTCCTGCCAGTAAGGATGTAAATAGAATAAAGCCCAAAGAAATCAGCCAAAAAAGACCATTGCCCCAAGGAAATTCTATTTCCTTTCTGGCCAAATCATTAAAACCGTTTAAAGAAAGAAATAAGATACATACAGAAATGACAAAGGCCAATAAAACAACTAAAAATGATTCGCTCAAGAATTGATAGATCAATTGCCCTCTCTGTGAACCAATGGACTTACGTATACCAACCTCTTTAGAACGTTTCTCCGATCTTGCTGTGCTCAGGTTCATAAAGTTGATGCATGCCAACAACAGAACAAATGCTCCTATGATACCAAACAACCAAACGTATTTTATTCTACCACCTGTTTGTTTTCCATTTTCAAAACTGCCCCTCAAATGCCAATCCTCCATAGGGAACAAGAAAATTTGTGGATTGAATTCAGCAGTATCTTCGTTCAAATCCTTTTTAACATTCCTAATAGTCTCTGTAACTGTATCCATGAAAGTATTGTCCGCAATTTGTACGAACATTTGGAAAGAATTGTTCCCCCAACTGTCTTCAGCATTTTTGATCCACTCGTTTTCAATAAGGTATTTTTCCCAAGGAATTATAAAATTTGTTTCACTAAAGGAAGAGCTATAAGGAAAATCCTTGTACACACTGCTGACATTTAAGTCAAATTCATTTCTTACTTTGACTGTTTTGCCTATAGGGTCTTCGTTACCAAATAGAGCTTCTGCAGTAGATTCAGAAAGCATTATCGAGTTTATTTCCCTTAGCCCATCTTTTTCCCCTTTAAGTATATCCAGTTCAAATAGTTCAGGGGCTTGTCGTTGCATATAGTTTCCAGGTCTTGAAAGGCTTTTTTCACCATATTTTAAATAATGGTCACTGGTCCATGAAGACATAATAAGATGTTTAAAATTATCCCCATAACCATCTCTTAGTGCCTTTTCCAGTGGTCTTGGAATAGCCGGTCCGGTACCGGTATTACCATTAAAAGTCTGGGATTGGTATACTTGAGCTATTTTGTCTTGGTTTTTAAAATAGTTGTTAAACGACAATTCATCATTGACCCAAAGGCCAATCATGAGTGTCACAGCCATGCCCAAGGCAAGTCCGCCAATGTTAATGGCCGAGTATCCTTTGTTTTTAATAAGATTTCTCCAAGCGATTTTAAAATAGTTCTTGATCATGGCTTATTGTATTTTTTGTATTGTTGCTTCACCTATAATAATTCCTCTATTCACAGTAGGATTTCCTTCATAAGCTACAATTGCCTCCCCATAGGCCGTAACTTTTAAATTTTCTGAGACATGTACCCGGTAACTCCCTTCTCCATAAGCTTTGATTTTTGTTTTTTGGCTATTTACATCTGCTGTATTCACCGTTGTTTCACCGTAGGCTGTTATTTTTTGTTCATTTATGGTTCCTTCTTTAATCTCGAGGTAGCTCTCTCCATATATAGTAGCTCTCAAATCCTGTATATTTACCTTGTTCAGATAAACTTGGGACTCACCATATATTTTTAATCGAAATTTTTCTACATCCAAAAAGCTTTCGCAAACAAAAGTTTCCTCTCCCCGTAATGAAAGCTCTTCCAAATTTTTATACGTGACTATTGCTGTAACAATTGTTCCTTTATAAATAGACTTCTTGCCTTTCCACTTATCATCCTCTACCCTTTCTGATTTTGTCACCACTTTTGCTCCATCCAGATATAAATTCAATGTCTTTCCCTGTACTTCAACATTTATTTTATCCATAGGAACACTGCTAGTTTCGATAAAGACAGATTCGCGCTCTCCTTCAATGAACTTTACTTGAATATGGGGACTAACAACAACCTTGTTGAAAACATCAACAGGAAAAGTTTTAGTTTGTGCCAGCGTCCTTCCAACACCCAAAATGACAAATAGCAGAAGAGCTATGGCTTTGCCCTTTAACAATCTTCTGCCCTTTTCTATGTTTCTTTGATTTTTCATGATTATTTTTTTTTGATTGATGATTATTCCGTTCGTAAACTCTTAATGGGGTTTGCCTTGGCCGATTTAATAGCATGATAGCTTACAGTCAAAATAGCAATTGACAATGCCATTGTTCCTGAAAGTGCAAAAACCCACCAGCTAATATCAATTTTATAGGCATATATATTGAGCCATTCGTACATAGCGTACCATGCAAATGGAGTGGCGATAACAATAGAAATCAGTACCAGTCTAATAAAATCCTTGGAAAGAAGTGCTACTATACTGGAAACCTCGGCCCCCAAAACTTTTCGTATCCCAATTTCTTTGGTTCGAAGCATGGCGCTATAGGTAGCCAAGCCAAACAATCCCAAACAAGCGATTAAAATTGCCAAAAAGGAGAAAAGTGTAAACAGTTCCTTAAATCTAAAATCTGCTTTATATTGCTGGTTAAAACTATCATCTAAGAAACTATAGAGAAATGGTCGATGAGGAGCCAACTCGGTCCACTTATCCTTAATTTTGCCAATTGAAGCAGTAAGATTATCAGACTTTATTCTTAGTGATAAAAACTTACTGCTATTGGGCTCATAACGTAAGGTAAGAGGAGCAACTTTTTCATGAAGGGATAAATAGTTAAAGTCTTTCACCACGCCAATAATAGTTCCTTCTTTACCCCATTGCTCAAATTTTTTGCCCAGGATTGTTTCCGCGTCTGCATATCCAAATTCCTTAACTGCCGACTCATTAATCACCATGGATGAAATGGTATCCACTGGGAAATCCCTTGAATAAGGCCTGCCTGCTACCATCTCCAACTTATAATGGGGAATAAAATCTACATCAATTTCATAAAGAAAAGGGTCGTAATTTATCATTTCGCCTTCCATACTCTCAATATTTGTCCCGGCAGCAGGGAAATGCGCTCCTGGAACTGTTCTGGAAGCCGAAATAGAGGACACTTCTGGCAATGTTAAAAATTCATTTTTTATAGTTTCTAAGTTTTCCCTAACATCACTATCATAATTAAAATCTATGACCAACTGTTGTTCCCTATCAAAACCCAGGTTTTTATCCAGCATATAGCCCAATTGAAAGTATACTATTACCGTACTGGCTATTAGTGCAATTGAAAGACTAAATTGAAAAACCACCAAACCCTTTCTAAGGCTTATTCCTTGTTGAGAGGAGCTAACAAGACCTTTTAAAACGCTAACAGGCTTAAAGCTGGACAAAACAAAAGCCGGGTAACTTCCTGCCAATAGGCCTGTAATTAAAGCTGTTCCAAAATAAAGCAGCAGCATATAGGTGTTAAAAATATCCTTCATAACAAATTCTTTTCCAGTAATGGCACCCATCCAAGGAAGACATACAGAAACAATCATTAAGCCGATTACTGCAGCTACTAATACCATAATTAAGGACTCTCCCAAAAACTGGTAAATGAGCCCTTTTTTATCGGCCCCAATAGCTTTTCTAACCCCAACCTCTTTTGCACGTTCCATTGATCTGGCAGTAGCCAAATTCATAAAATTAATACTGGCAATTATTAAAATGAAAAGACCAATAATGGCAAAAATGTAAATATTGGACGAGCTGCCTGTAATTCCAGGTTGGCGAGAAGCTTTTGAGTTTAAATAAGCATCTTTTAAAGGTTCAAAGGAAAGGTTGTAGTAATATTTTTTATCTTCTTCGGATAAACGTTTATCAAGAAAACTGGGCATTTTAGACTGAAAATCCTTAACATCAAAATTGTTGTTCACCAAAAAATATGTGTAAAAATCCACGTAGCCCCACATCTCAAAAATGCTTGGTCTTGTTTGATAAAAAGAACTCATGGACATTAAAAAATCAAATGTAAAATGGGAATTGGAGGGTACATCCTTCATTACACCTGTTACTGTATAAATTCCATCATTGGCTCTTCCTCCTGCTCCATCCAAGGTTTTACCCATTGGGTCCTCGTTCCCAAAATATTTTTTTGCCATACTTTCCGTAAGGACAATGGAATAAGGTGCTTCCAATGCGGTATTAGGGTTTCCTGAAATCAATGGCCAACTAAAGACATCAAAAACAGTAGCATCAACATAAAAACAATTGCTTTCTTGAAAAGAGTTGTTGTTATATTCCAATAGCACATCGGATCTTCCTGAAAATTGTACCATTTCCGCCACCTCGGAAAAGTCGGCCTTAAGCGCAGGGCCAACAGGGGCATTACCCCAAATCCATTTATCTTCTACTTCTTCAGATCCAGAATGATGAACAATTCTATAGATATTATCTCCTTTTTTATGATAGGTATCATAAGAGAGTTCATTATTAATGAACAAGGCTATCATTAGAAAACATGCCATACCAATGGCCAAGCCGCCAATATTTATAACTGAATATCCTTTGTTCTTAAGTAAACCTCTCCAAGCTATTTTAAAATAGTTCTTGATCATGGTTGGTAAATTAAAACTAATGGGTGTGATTTCTGCTTTCTGACCATTTTACCCTCTTACTATCTTTAAAATTAGAAAAGTAAGTATGCCTTCTTGATTCCGTTGGTGTGTGATTGATAAATGTTTTCATGATGTTCGTTTTTTGATTGTTACTATTATTGATGATTGATTGATGAATAAACTTCCTTAAGCCATGAGCTTGTTTTTGTATTTATATCATAGCTCCTATCTCCCTATTTTTACTTTCTGTAACTATTTGACCATCAAACAGATTTACAACACGGTGTGCGTAATGGGAATCTCTGTCTGAGTGGGTTACCATAACAATGGTAGTTCCTTCTTGGTTTAGTTCTGTCAACAGGTTCATAACTTCAATTCCGTTTTTGGAGTCCAAGTTTCCTGTTGGCTCATCCGCCAATATTAATTTAGGATTTGTAACCACTGCTCTGGAAATGGCCACACGTTGCTGTTGCCCACCCGATAATTGCTGTGGAAAATGTTTTTCCCTGTGTGCAATTTTCATACGTTCCAGCACTTTCATCACTTTTTCCCTACGTTCGCTTTTGTTCATTTTTAAATAAATCAAAGGCAGTTCAACATTTTCATAGACGGTAAGCTCGTCGATTAAGTTAAAGCTTTGGAATACAAATCCTAAATTTCCCTTTCTAAGTTGCGTACGTTGGCTTTCTTTGAGTCCGGCAACTTCGTGGCCCGCAAAGTTGTAACTACCCTCTGTAGGGTTGTCCAACATGCCAATAATGTTCAATAAAGTAGATTTACCGCAACCTGAAGGGCCCATAATGGCAACAAATTCACCTTCCTCCACTTTTAGGTTTACGTTGTTCAATGCCAAGGTCTCTACTTCCTCGGTTCTAAAACTCTTTTTTAAATTCTGTATTTGTATCATTTTTTAATTGATTAGTATGTTTATTAAAGACATCTAGACTACGCTCGATGTTACACTTTTTATTTATTGGGCCAACTACCCTATTTTAATACTATTTTTTCTGCCTCACCAAAATTGTCATAGTTACTGGTAATCACCTGTTCTCCAGCTTGCAATCCTTCCAATAATTCATAATATCTAGAATTTTGCTTTCCTATTCTAATGTTTCTCTTTAAGGCTTCACCACCAGAAGGGTTCACAACAAAGATCCACTGTCCTCCCGTACTTTGGAAAAAACTCCCTTTGGGCAACAAGAGTGCATTACTGGACTCTCCCAATTGCAACTTAATATTGTAACTCTGCCCTGTACGGATTGTTTCTGGTCTGTCTGCAGTAAATACCAAGTCAACTCTAAACCGCCCATTACGTACTTCTGGGTATACCTTTCTAACTCGCAAAGGATATTCTGTTCCATTACGCTCAAAAGAGGCAACTAAATCCCTTTTTACACGATCTATATAGTGCTCATCTATATCTGCTTCAATTTTATAATCTGTAAGTACATTAATTTGTCCTATCCGATCTCCTTGACTAATATTCTGTCCTATTTCCGCATCAAGAAACCCTAGTTGCCCATCCGCAGGAGCCCTAACATTTAAATGGTCCAATCTCTGATAAACCATTCCCAAGGTTTTTTGCATTCTGGAAAGATCGGCATCCAATCCTGTTAAGGAAGTCTTACGCAATTCATCATCATTTTCAGTTTGCATTTTTACAATATCATATTGCTTTTGGGAAAGCTCATAATTTTCTTTGGACAATTGATATTCTTCCTTGGAAATAAGTTCATCATCAAATAATGCTTGGTTCTGTTCAAAATTTCGCTTTAATCGTTGTAAATCTGTACTAGCAGTTGCTAAAGACCTGCGGCCTTCTACCTGGCGGGAGTCAAATGTCAATTTGGTAGATCTTAAATCATTTTGTTTTAAGGCCAAATTACTTTCGCTTGCCAAAATTTGCTCATAAAGATTGGTGTTTTCCAACTTAAGGATGATATCCCCTTTTTTGACCATGGTACCTTCTTCAATTAGCTTTTCAGTCACCCGCCCTCCTTCATAGGCATCCATATATATTGTTGTAATTGGTGCTACAAAGCCATTTATTGTAATATAATCATCAAACTTACCTTGTGTGACCTCAGCTATGGAAAGCTTGTCCTTTTCCGTTCTAAAGGTGGACAAAGAGGTGCTAAAAAGCATTTTATATCCTACAAATAATAGAAGTAGTCCTAAGGCAATATATCCATAATGCTTTGGGCGCAGTCCTTTTTTCTTTTCGAGTTGTATATCCATTATAAAATTTAATTAATATTAAAAATAGGTAGTCCACCATAAAAATCCAGTGTCTTTTCATTGACCCTAAGGCGCAACCGCACCTGCAAATTTTCATTTTGTGCCGTTCCAAATAAATTTTTTGCTTGGAACAGTTCCAATGCATTGATCAATCCCTTGTCATATCTTTTTTGGGCTATGGTAAAGGCCAACTCTTGGGATTCCATTCTTTTTGCACTCTGCTTTACCTCATTCTTAAGTGCATTGTTTTCTTGTACCAATTGTTGTATCAATTGAAAGAGTTCCTGTTCCTGTATTTTAACCGCATTATTGGCCCTTTGCATGTTTATTTTCTGCTGCTTAACCCTAGAGCGTCCAGACCAACCATTACTGATGGGAACATTCAAAGAAACTCCTATATATCGAGATGTATTATCTTTAATCTGGTTGTTAAAAGGGATTAATATCCCCAGAGAATCCACATTGGTCTCAAAGTACCCCGTTCCAAATCCAGAAAATATAGATAATGAGGGTGACAGCAACCCCCTAGCCGCCGCCAATTGTTTTTTTGCTGCCTTTGCCCTCAGTTCTTGTCCTTTTAAAAGTGGAATAAATTCCTTGGCAGAATTATAGACTGAATCTATATCCAGGTTTCTATCCATGGTTACAATCATATCCATTTCTTCCGTTAATTCAATGTCCTCAACATTTTCCAAATTCATTTCCTGTAATAAGGTAAGTTTACTAGCGGCAAGAAGGTTCTTATTCTGTGTAACCAATAATTGATCACCCAACAAAGCTGCTTCCGCCTCATACAGATCAGCACCCGCTTTTAAACCTAATTCAATTTGCTTTTTAACCAGATTATAATTGGTCTGGGATATTCCGGCCTGTTCTATTGAATTAATAACTAATCCCTCGTAAAATTTAATATCGTAATAGGCCGTCATGACCCTAAAGGCCAAAAGATACTTTTGTTGCTGCACATCTTCCATAGCTGCTTTGTACAAAAACTTGGATGCCTTAATTGAATTTAGTTTTTGAAAACCTTGAAAAAGGTCCATGGAAGCATTTACTGCATAATTGTTTGAAAAGAAATCGGTATTGACATATCCTCCCGTATTTGGATCTTCAGACCTACCATAGTTAATGTTATAATCAACAGACCCATTAACCGATGGCAAAAGATTCCTTACTGATTGTCTATAGGTTTCCTTACCAGAATTCATAGTATACTTAAAATCGTTGAGCTGTAGATTATGTTCCAGAGCATAGGAAACACATTCATCCAAAGTCCAAGCTTCTTGCGCAGACATTCGAATTGAAATCAGCAAGAAGAGAAATAGAATTATATATTTTTTAAACGTCATATCTTTTTATGTGTGCCAAACTGTATTCTATAGTCGTGCCATAAAATTAAATATCTGATAATCAATTATTTAAATGTATTTTCATTTTACATAGACCCTATCCGTGTAAAAAATTTATACAAATAGTGTAAAAATTTTATACACTCCTATGCTGTAAATCATTTCAAATTGTAGCTTTACATAACTCACAATACAATTTTTAATGATTGATGGTAAAATTTTATTGGTAGATGACAACAAAAGTATTTTAAGCGCTTTGGAAATTCTATTGCAGTTTGAGTACAAATCTGTCCATACCATTTCCAATCCAAATCAAATTACATCCTATCCCAATCTAGAGAGTTTTGATATTGTCTTGCTGGATATGAATTTTTCTGCTGGTGTAAATACCGGTAATGAAGGACTCTTTTGGTTAAAGGAAATAAAGAAAAAAACACCTCATACCTCTATTATTATGATGACGGCATATGGAGCTGTCGATTTAGCCGTGAAGGCACTAAAAGAAGGTGCTGCCGATTTTATTCTAAAACCTTGGAACAATGAGAAGCTTTTGGCAACGGTAAAATCTGCCTATCAATTACGAAAGTCAAAGAAAGAGGTGTTTCAACTTAAACAAAAAGAGAATAATCTAAAGCAAGTCATTAATCAGAACAAAAACTTGATTATTGGGAATTCAAAGCCATTAAATTCAGTCTTAAGTCTGGTCCATAAGGTAGCCAAAACGGATGTAAATGTATTGATTACTGGTGAAAATGGCACGGGAAAAGAGCTAATTGCCAGAGAATTACATCAAAAATCTCCCCGACAACAAGAGGTGTTTATCAATGTGGATATGGGCTCCATCTCCGAAAATTTATTTGAAAGCGAATTGTTTGGGCATACCAAAGGTTCTTTTACCGATGCTAAGGAAGATAGGGCCGGTAAATTTGAAGCGGCAAATGGAGGCACCTTGTTTTTGGATGAAATTGGAAATCTTTCTCTGCAAACCCAGGCAAAATTGCTTTCTGCAATTCAAAATAAAACAATCGTGAGAGTAGGCTCCAACAAACCCATTCCTGTAGATATTAGACTTGTTTGTGCTACCAATTGCAATTTGGAGCAAATGGTTCTAGAAGGTATTTTCCGTGAAGATTTATTGTATCGTATAAACACCATACATATAGAAGTTCCTGCCTTGCGCGAACGGGAAAATGATATTCTTTTATTGGCTGATTTCTACCTTAAGAAATTCGCTTCCAAGTATGGAAAACAAGGGCTTAGAATTAACAATGCTGCCGAAGAAAAATTAATGGCGTACCAATGGCCAGGCAATGTAAGGGAGTTGCAGCATACTATGGAAAGAACTGTTATTTTGAGTGAAGGAAATATATTAAAAGCTTCGGATTTTCTATTGAATCCTAAAACAGCAATTGCTATTGATAGCGGTCCAAATACTTTGGATGAAATGGAGCAATTAATGATTACAAAAGCTCTGGAAAAGCACAACGGGAATTATAGTGCAGCAGCCAATCAATTAGGTGTTTCCAGACAAACATTGTACAACAAAATAAAAAAATCAGGGAACTAATGGTAAGCAGGCATATTTATTTTCAACTGGTGCTTCGAATTGTTTTTATTACTGCCTCTGCCATGGGTATGGCCTATTTTATATTTAACGCCCAATACATTCTATTTTCCATCTTTTTGATCGCTTTGGTCACCCAAACCTATTATTTGATTTCATATGTAAACCAGACCAACAGAAAGATTGCCTATTTTTTTGATGCCATTAAAAATGAGGATTTCACGCTCCGATTCCCTGAAAAATTAAGTGTTAAGTCCTTAGAGGAATTAAACCACAGTCTAAACTTGCTTAACGAACAAATACAGAACATCCATTTAAAAAAGCAGGCGCAGGAACAATATTATCAAGAAATATTGAAGCAGGCCAATATTGGTATTTTAACTTTTAATCAAAAAGGGCATATTCTATTTGCCAATCCCACAGTGGAAAAGTTGTTGAACCATAAGCCCTTAAACCACATTAAACAATTACAGCAAGTGGATCATAAGCTATACGCCATATTTTCTGAGCTGAAACCTTTTGATCGAAAACTTTTTCAATTGACCAATGAACGTGAAAGAACTCAATTGGCCATAAAATGTACCTCAATAGCCATTGACGACCAATCCCTATTACTTGTGGTCATACAGGATATCCATCAAGAATTGGACGAAAAAGAAACTGATTCTTGGGTAAAATTGATTCGGGTACTTACCCATGAGATTATGAATACCATCACTCCCATTACGTCCATTTCTGATTCTATTTTGAAGTATTTTAGAGGGAAAAACGGAATGGTATCAGTTGATAATTTTACCGAAGACCAATTAAACAATACCGCAAAAGGCCTGGAAGTTATTAAAGAACAAGGAACAGATTTAATGAGTTTTGTGCAATCGTATAGGACACTCCTAAGTGTTCCCGAACCAGATAAAGAATTGGTCTCTGCCCAAAAGCTGTTGGAAAAGGTGAAAATCTTAATTCCTAAAACCGAAGAAAATCAACATATTACAATAGAAACCATTATAGAACCCAAAGACTTGGAGTTTTTTATTGATGAAAAACAAATCACCCAAGTATTGATGAATTTAAGTAAGAATGCCCTACAATCGGTAAGCCTACAAGAAAATGGACAAATCAAAATAAAGGCGGGTATTAATAATGAGGAAAGTAAATATATAGCCGTTTGGGACAATGGCCCTGGAATATCCCCAGAAGTCATCAATGAGGTTTTTGTTCCTTTCTTTACCACAAAGGATACTGGGACCGGAATTGGTCTCAGCCTCTCCAAACAGATTTTACATCTGCATGGTGGTAGTTTAAAAGTTAATTCTATCCCTAATAGGGAAACGGTTTTTTTACTAACCTTTTAAGAACTGAAAGGATGCACCCATGGTCCTCTATATTCTCTTTTTAACAAGGCTGTTGCCTCCTCGTCATCCACAACTATTTTTTTACTTGGGTCGTATACCAAGGGTCTCCCGGTCTTCATGGCGAGGTTGGCCAAAATACAACTGGCTGTGGAAATATGTCCTTCTTCTATATCAGCCACAGGTAGTGTCCCTTTTTCAATAGCAGCTATAAAATCCAACATATGAAGCCTGGTAGCTGGAGCAGCATTGAGCTCTATCCTTTCTTCTGTTAAATCTTCAGGGTACTTTTCTCTTTCATAAACAACATCTTTATGTATGGCACCTTCCTTATCATTTCCAACTGGGATAAAATCGTACTGCATGGTGCTTGCTTTTAAAGTTCCTTTGTCTCCATACATAATAAATGACCAAGGGTAATCTGGATCTGCAGGGGTACCCCATGTTCTATGTTGCCAAACACAATTTAAATCATCGAACTCAAAAATAGCATGTTGGGTATCAGATATATTGGATTTAGCATCATTCTGAACATAGATTCCTCCTGTAGAAGTAATACGCTTGGGCCATCCCAATTTAAGCATCCACCTTACCGTATCCAACATATGCACGCACATATCCCCCATAACACCATTTCCATATTCCATAAAGGCTCTCCACCATCTTATGTGTGGTATTCCATCATAAGGTCGCATAGGGGCAGGACCTGTCCACATTTCATAATCAAAATGGTCGGGAACTTCTTGCAAGGGAGGGTTTCCATTATTTCTCATAGGGAAGTAACAGCACATTTCTACATGGGAAATAGTTCCTAAAAGCCCCGCATCCACAATGTTCTTTTTAGCATCGATCAAGTGCGGGGTACTTTTTCGTTGTGTACCAACTTGAACCACGCGATTATATTTACGGGCAGCAGCCACCATGGCCTCACCTTCCAAAACATCCACGCTTATTGGTTTTTGTACATACACATGGGCACCCGCCTTTAAAGCGTCGATCGTTTGTAGTGCATGCCAATGATCGGGAGTTCCTATTAAAACAATATCCAATTCGTTTTCGGAAAGCATTTTTCTATAATCAGTATATTTTTTTGGTTTTTTACCCGATTTTTGTCTTTGGCTTACAAGTGTTACGGCTTCATCCAGAAAATGCTTATCCACTTCCGCAATTGAAACCACTTCTACATTGGCAACTTGTATCAATCTAAAAAGATCACTTTTACCATACCATCCTGCTCCTATTAATGCTACGCGATAGGTTTTCTCACTGTACATTAATTCCAGTCCATAAGCTCCAAATGAGGATAGGGCCAATGAGGCCGTTGTCCCTTTAATAAAATTTCGTCGGTTGATGTTGAATACTTTGTTTTCCATAGGTAAAAGATATGAAATTTTGATAAAAAATAGGGCAATATTTTTTCAATATTACATTGACAATATGAAGTTTTTCCTTTCCTACAATCAGAAATAAAAATTATAGAATAACAACAGTAGCCTTTTTCTGTCCAAAGAAGTAACTTTATCATTCATAAACCTAAATAATGAAAAACACTATCTCTGAAAGGGTAGCGGATTTTATCAAAAAATTTCCTCCTTTTAATGAATTGAGTCAACAAGATGTAGCGTCCCTATCTGAAGAGATAAGCATTCTTTACAAAGAAAAAGGAGGTGTTGTTTTTGATGAAGGAGAAGCCCCACATAGCAATTTCTATATTGTTCACAAAGGCGCCGTATCCCTCAAAAAAAAGGAATCAACGGACATTATTGATATTTGTGATGAAGGGGATATATTTGGTCTTCGTCCCCTAATTGCCAATGAAAACTATATCCTTGAAGCCAGTGCTCTTGAAGAAAGTATAATCTATTCCATTCCTATAGATATATTTAAACCCGTCGCAAAAAAGAACAAAGAAGTAGGCAACTTTTTAATTGAGAGTTTTGCCTCTAACACAAGAAACCCATATTCCAGAAGTCATAGAGGCCATCTTTATGGCGATACTGATATGTTGGAACCCATAAACCCCAATGCCAAATTATTGGATCTACAACCTATTAGATTCTCAAAAAAAGTTATTTCATGCGCAGAAAGTACCCCTATAAAAAAGGTGGCTGAAAAGATGACCAAGAACAATATTGGGGCAATGCTGGTAGTAAAACAAAAACTGCCTGTAGGCATGATTACCGATAAGGATTTGCGCAATAAGGTAGTAACAGGAGAATACCCAATTACCACCCCTGCTAATAAAATAATGTCTTCCCCTATAATTACCTATCCCAGTAAACTTACGATTACCCAAGCACAAATGGCCATGATGAAAAACAACATAAGTCATTTATGTCTTACCATCGATGGAACTCCAGACACCGAAGCAATCGGAATATTATCTAAACACGATGTCATGGTTTCTTTGGGAAACAACCCAGCGGTACTAATAAAAGAAATAAAAAGAGCTAAAAAATTTAAACAAATAAAGCCCCTTCGTAAAAGCATAATGAATTTGCTAAGTGGTTATTTAGAAGTAAACATTCCTATGCGGCTCACTTCCAAAATTATTTCTGAACTTAATGACGCCTGTACAAAACAAATTATAAAAATCGCACTTTCTAAAATGTCCACACCACCGCCTGTTGCTTTTAGCTGGTTGGCAATGGGCAGTCAAGGAAGAAGTGAACAATTACTGCACACGGATCAGGACAACGCCATAATTTTTGAAGATGTCCCTGAAGATAAATTGCCAGAGACCACATCCTATTTTCTAGAATTAGCCAAACTGGTCAATAGGGGGTTGAATGTTATTGGTTATGAATACTGTCCAGCAGAAATGATGGCCTCTAACCCTCATTGGTGCTTAAGTTTTTCTGAGTGGAAGAATGTAACTTCCCATTGGATCATTAACCCTGGACCAGATGAAGTACTCTTGTCTTCTATATTCTTTGACTATAACCTTGCTTATGGAAACAAACAGTTAGTGGATGATTTGTCCCAACATATTTTTGATAACGTAAAGAAGTACCCTATTTTTTTAATTCATCTTGCTGCAGGGGCCCTACAAAATCCATCACCCACTGGTTTTTTTAGGCAATTTTTAGTGGAACAAGATGGGGAGCACAGAGATTTTTTTGATATTAAAATGCGTGCTTTAATGCCTCTAACAGATGCAGCCAGAGTTCTCATTTTATCGCATTCCATTAAATCCATAAACAGTACGGAAGAGCGTTTTGAAAAATTGGCGGAACTGGAACCCAATAATGCAGAACTTTATATGTCCTGTTCCTATGCTACTAAAGCATTGCTTAAATATAGAACTAAGCAAGGGCTGTTGCACAATGACTCAGGTAGGTATATTTCATTGGATACTTTAAGCAAAGAAGAAAAGATTAAATTAAAAAGGACATTTAAAACTATTAAAGAAATTCAGGAACTTGTTTCGTTACGCTTTAAGGTTGCAAACATTTTAGGATGATATCACTTTTTAAAAAGAAGGAAAACAATTTGCCCCAATTCTGGAAAGCCTATGAAGGCACCTTTAGTGAGCCTATTCCCGAAAAAGTGGAGAATGTTAGGTTTGTTGTTTTGGATACAGAAACCACAGGTTTTAATTATAGCACCGACCGTATGCTCTGTATTGGAGCCCTTATTTTGCTCAATAGGACCATATCCATTAAAGAAGTTTTTGAAACCTATTTACAGCAAAAATATTATGACAAGGATACCGCCAAAATTCATGGCATTCTTAAAAAAGGAAAAATAAAACGTGTGTCAGAATTTGAAGCATTGCAACAGTTCTTGGCCTATATTGGGAATTCGGTCATTGTGGCGCACCATGCCAATTTTGATATTACCATGATAAACAAGGCTTTAAAAAGACAAGGGCTTCCCAAGTTGAAGAATAAAGTATTGGACACTTCGACCCTATACAAAAGATCTTTGCTAGCCACACCTCTTTTGCACAAAAAAGAGCATTACACATTAGATGAATTGGCAGAGAAATTCAGTATATCCAAAAAGGACAGACACACAGCAGTTGGTGATGCCTATATAACCGCCATTGCTTTTCTTAAAATACTGGATCGCTTAAAGCCAAAAAAAACAAAAAGTCTTTTTTATAGTTAAAATCATTTTGATCAGAATGCTATAAGTATGAGAAATCCAAGAATAAGAGTTTAGATTTCTCGGTCTTTTCCTCCTTTGAAATGGCATATGGGCAATACTTATCTACAACACATTATCCATTATTTCTTTCACAACCTCTGGGTTTAATAGTGTTGATGTGTCTCCCAAATTATCAGTTTCATTGCAGGCTATTTTTCTTAGAATTCTCCTCATAATCTTGCCGCTGCGGGTTTTTGGAAGTCCAGGTACAAACTGAATTTTATTCAATTTGGCAATAGGGCCTATGTGTTCCGTAATCATTTGGTTAATTTCCTTGCGTAGATTATCCCGATCACGTGATTCTCCTGTTTCCTTTAAAATAACATAGCCATAGAGTGCATTTCCTTTGATATCATGCGGAAATCCAACAATTGCAGATTCTGCCACCGCTGGATGCTCATTAATGGCATCTTCAATAGGTGCTGTTCCCAGATTATGACCAGAAACTATAATAACATCATCTACCCTACCCGTAATTCTATAGTAGCCTACCTCATCTCGCAAGGCACCATCGCCTGTAAAATATTTTCCAGGAAAGGCTGAAAAATAGGTCTCTTTATATCGTTCATGGTTCCCCCAAATACTTCGGGCAATAGAGGGCCAAGGAAATTTAATGCACAACCGGCCATCTACTTGGTTTCCTTTAATTTCTTTTCCATTTTCATCCATCAATGCAGGCTGAATCCCCGGCATGGGTAAAGTGGCATAGGTCGGTTTTGTGGGTGTGGCAAATGGTATGGGAGAAATTAATACCCCCCCTGTTTCTGTTTGCCACCAAGTATCTACAATGGGACATTTTTTCTTGCCTACATGGTCATTGTACCAATGCCATGCTTCTTCATTAATAGGTTCTCCAACAGTTCCCAGCACTTTTAAAGAAGAAAGATCGTGCTCTGTAACATAATCCAAATTCTCCTTTGCCAAGGCCCTAATGGCCGTGGGTGCCGTATAAAATTGTGTTACTTTATGCTTTTCCACAATATCCCAGAAACGACCATAATCAGGGAAAGAAGGTACCCCCTCGAACATCACTGTTGTAGCTCCGTTTGCCAAAGGTCCGTACACAATATAGGAATGGCCTGTTATCCAACCAATATCTGCAGTACACCAGTACACATCATCTTCCTTGTATTGGAACACATTTTTAAACGTATACGCTGTGTAGACCATATAGCCCGCGGTAGTATGCAGCATGCCCTTGGGTCTACCGGTGGAACCCGATGTGTACAAAATAAACAAAGGGTCTTCTGCATCCATGATTTCCGGAACACAATCTGCATAAGCATCATCCAGTAAAGGTTGTAACCATTTGTCCCTACCTGCTTTCATATTAATTTTGGAATTGATGCGCTTGGCAACCAACACCGTTTGCACACCTGGACATTGTTCCAAAGCTTCATCTACTATTCCTTTAAGGTCAATCGTTTTAGCACCTCTATATGAACCATCTGAAGTAATCACCATTTTTGCCTTACAATCGTTTACCCTTGTTGCCAAGGCAGTTGCAGAAAACCCGGCAAAAATAACGGAGTGAATTGCCCCAATTCTAGCACAAGCCAAAACCGAAATTGCCAGTTCTGGAATCATGGGCAGGTAAATACAAACCCTATCCCCTTTTTTAATTCCATTTTCTTTGAGCACATTGGCAAATTTGGAAACCCGTTCATGTAACTGACGGTAAGTAATATGCTCTGCCTCCTCTTTTGGGTCATTGGGTTCAAACAAAATAGCCGTTTTGTCCCCACGGGTATATAAATGTCGGTCTATACAATTTTCTGTAATATTGAGTTGGGCACCCTCAAACCACTTGATTTCTGGCTTAGAAAAATCCCAATCAAGGACATTATCCCATCTTTTGCGCCACATAAAATGCTCTTCTGCAATCTCTTCCCAAAAACTCTCTGGATTACGGACCGACTTTCTATATACTTGATAATATTCTTCTAAATGTTTAATGTGGTAATTACTCATTTTTACTTTAGGCTATTGGTTTTATTATTTTAGGAAGTGTAATTTGTAAAAAAATACACAAGAAATAAAGTTACAAAAAGAAGAAGTAATATTTGTGTGCATTCTATTATTTTTGGTCAAAACTTACTCAGTTCAAATATTGATATGAAAATGATTATATTTAGTGTTAATATAATCATAGAACAGACATATGGAGAGAAGAAATTTTATTAAAAATTCTGCTGCGTTGGCATCAGTAAGCCTTTTACCCGCTTCTGCTTGGGCACTTACTAAAGGCAAAAAATTAAGAACAGCACATATTGGTTTGGGGGCAATGGGAAAAGAAGACCTTTTGGCCATATCATCCCATGCACATGTAGAAGTCATGGCTTTATGCGATGTAGATGGAACTAATCTTGCAGCTGCCAAAAAACTTCACCCAAATGCACAGGTTTTTTCTGATTATAGAAAAATGCTTGCAGAATTAAAAGGCTCAATCGATGCTGTAATTGTTTCTACACCAGACCATACTCATGCGCCAGCATCTATTATGGCTATGGATATGGGAAAACCTGTATATTGCCAAAAACCACTGACCCATCATGTTTCCGAAGCAAGGGCGATGAGAAAGTTAGCTTCTGATAAAAATTTAGTTACCCAAATGGGTATTCAAGTACATTCTTTTTATGATTATAAATTAGCAACTTTATTAATTCAATCTGGTATAATTGGGAAAGTACATACAGTACACGCCTGGTCCCCTAAAAATTGGGGAGACGATGGACCTACTCCTGAAGGTTCTGATACAATTCCTGAAAATTTGGACTGGAACCTATGGTTGGGAACTGCTCCTGAAAGACCATACAAGGAAGGAGTCTATCATCCAGGAAATTGGAGAAAAGTCTTAGATTTTGGCTGTGGAACCCTTGGAGATATGGGAGTACATATTTTTGACACCCCATATAATGCCTTAGAATTAGATGTTCCAAAAACCATTATAAACAATTGTAGAAAGCCAACTGGTTTTGGGTTCCCTGAAAAAAATATGGTAACGTATGAATTCCCTGGCACAAAATATACGGCGCAATCCTTAAAATGGATTTGGTATGATGGTCCTGGAGCTCCAGAAATGGATGAGGACCTAAAACTTCCAAATGCCTCATCACCAAAAGAAGCATCCAAAACTAAAAATGACGAATCTGTGGAAGACAAAACTTCTTTGGATGCCAAAATTTCTGGAGATGGTAAGCTGCCTGAACAAGGGGCTATGTTTGTAGGTGATAAGGGACGCTTATTGCTGCCACATTTTATGCAATTGCCAAAAAAAATAGTAAATGGCGAGTACGTTGATATTTCTGCAGAAATTGCAGAGGTTGAAAAAGTAAATAAAATGGGGAAACCAATACGAAATTACTCGTCTGAAGGCCCTAAGCACTATCACCAATTTGTAGATGCTTGTCTAGGGAAAGGAGAATGCACAGCGCCATTCTCATATGCGGCACGACTTACTGAAACTATTCTTTTGGGAGTTATTGCTGGCCGTTTTCCAAATCAGACCTTACATTGGGACAGTGAAAAAGCAAAATTCGCAGAAGAAGAGGCCAACAAATTTCTAGATGCCTCTTATAGGGATTTTTAATTCTCTTTTAGTAACAAAATGAAAAACTGGGATGATATCAATATATATCATCCCAGTTTTTCTTGTAATAAATCTAGTGCTCAACAGCCTCACCTGCTCCACTAGGTATCCTAATGGTCTCAACAAGTTCTTGAACATCTTCAGGTGGATTGGGAGTAAACCTGGAAATTACTAAGGACACCACAAAATTAAGTATCATGGCAACGGTTCCAAATCCCTCTGGCGAGATTCCAAACCACCAATCCTCTTTAGTGCCGCCGCCAAACATATCAAACTTAAATTTGAGCATATAAAATAGCATGGCAAGTATTCCTACTACCATACCTGCAACAGCTCCTTCCTTGTTCATTTTCTTATTGAAAATTCCCAAAATAATAGCTGGAAAAAAAGAGGCTGCGGCCAAACCAAATGCAAGTGCCACCGTAGCTGCCACGAAATCGGGCGGATTAATACCAAAATAACCTGCCACACAAACTGCAACTACTGCAGATAAACGTGCTGCAATTAATTCACCTTTGTCAGAAATATCAGGCTTAAGTTGTTTTTTAATTAAGTCATGGGAAATAGAAGTGGATATCACCAATAACAATCCTGCTGCCGTGGACAATGCCGCAGCCAAACCACCGGCAGCCACCAAAGCTATAACCCAATTGGGCAAATTAGCAATTTCAGGGTTTGCAAGAACCATGATATCAGCATCAATTGTCAGTTCATTTTTATTTTTATCGGCCACATATTGAATGACTCCGTCATTATTTTTATCATCGTATTCTATAAGTCCTGTTTTCTCCCATTTGGAGAACCAAGCAGGCATTTCTTCATATTCCTTATTGCTCACCGTCTCGATTAAGTTGGTTCTTGCAAACACCGCAATTGCAGGTGCCGTTGTATACAAGATGGCAATAAACAACAAAGCATAGCCAGCAGATTTCCTAGCATCACGTACTTTGGGAACCGTAAAGAACCGTACAATTACATGGGGAAGTCCGGCCGTACCTACCATTAACGCTGCCGTGATAAAGAAAATATCTATCATGGATTTAGAACCATTGGTATATTCGGCAAAGCCTAGATCAGTAGACAATCCATCCAATTTATCCAATAAAGAAACACTCTCTCCCACTACTGTGCCACCCATTCCAAATTGAGGAATTGGATTCCCCGTCATTTGTATGGAAATAAATATAGCGGGTACCATAAAGGCAAAAATCAGCACGCAATATTGAGCCACTTGCGTATACGTAATTCCTTTCATACCCCCTAAAACAGCATAAAAAAGAACTATTATCATTCCAATAAAAACACCTGTATTGATATCAACCTCTAAAAATCTTGAAAATACCAAGCCCACACCTCGCATTTGTCCAGCTACGTAGGTAAACGATACCAGCAGGGCACAAATTACCGCAATGGTCCTTGCTACATTGGAATAGTATCGATCGCCGATAAAATCTGGCACTGTAAACTTCCCGAATTTTCTTAAATAGGGAGCCAAAAGCAAAGCGAGAAGCACGTAACCGCCTGTCCAGCCCATAAGGTATACCGAACCATCATAACCATTAAAGGAAATTAATCCAGCCATTCCCAAAAAGGAAGCTGCCGACATCCAATCTGCAGCTGTGGCCAATCCATTTGCTAAAGGGGATACTCCTCCTCCTGCCACATAAAATTCTTTGGTTGAACCCGCTCTAGCCCAAATTGCAATTCCAATATATAGCCCAAAAGTGAGCAGCACAATAATATATGTCCAAGTTTGTACATCCATCTTTTATTCGTTTACGTTGTATTTTTTATCCAACTTATTCATTAAGCGAACGTAGATAAATATCAGTAGTACAAATACATAAATGGAGCCTTGTTGGGCAAACCAGAAGCCTAGTTTAAATCCGCCCAGTTTAATTGTGTTAAGTTGGTCTACAAGTAAAATACCAAAACCGAAAGAAACCAGAAACCAAATGGTTAGAAGTATGGCAAGGTATCCTAGGTTTTCTTTCCAGTATTTTTTTCTTTTTTCAATATCCATTGAACCTTTGGTTGGTTGATTAAGGTGTTAAGATAAGTAAAAGTCTTTGGGAAAAACAAATTTATTCGCTCAAGAAATTGAGGACATTTTGCTCAATTCTATTCTGAATATCAGAAATATCCGCCTTTACAAAGGTTTCCCCTGTAATGTTTTCATACAATTCTATATATCTTTCTGAAACGGTTTCTATGTACTCATCGGACATTTCTGGAACAGTCTGTCCTTTCAACCCTTGAAAATTATTGGATATTAACCACTGACGAACAAATTCTTTGGAAAGTTGTTTTTGAGGTTCGCCTTTTTCTTGACGCTCTTTATACCCTTCTTTATAAAAATACCTGGAAGAATCAGGTGTGTGGATTTCATCAATCAGGACTATTTTCCCTTCTTTGGTTTTTCCAAATTCATATTTGGTATCCACTAAAATAAGACCTCTTCCATCGGCAATCTCAGTTCCTCGTTGAAACAAAGCTTTTGTATATTTTTCTAAAACAGCATAATCTTCTTCGGAAACAATACCTCTTTTCAAAATATCCTCACGGGAAATATCCTCATCATGATCTCCCATTTCTGCTTTTGTTGCTGGAGTAATAATAGGTTCTGGGAATTTATCGTTTTCCTTCATTCCTTCTGGCATAGGAACACCACAAAGCATTCTCTTACCAGCTTTGTACTCACGAGCAGCATGACCGGACATATATCCCCTAATTACCATTTCTACCTTAAAAGGCTCACAAGCATAGCCTATAGCTACATTAGGGTCTGGAGTTGCAAGTAACCAATTGGGGACAATATCGGCAGTATCTGCCATCATTTTTGTAGCAATCTGGTTCAGAATTTGTCCTTTATATGGAATCCCTTTTGGCATTACTACATCAAAAGCCGAAAGCCTGTCCGTAGCTACCATAAGCAATAGATCATTACCAAGGGTATAAACCTCTCTAACCTTTCCCTTGTATATGCTTTTTTGTCCTGGAAAATTAAAATTGGTATCTATAATTGTATTTGCCATGAAAGTACCCTTAGTTTTGATGTTCTATATTCTTGTAGGCATCAATCACTTTTTTAACCAATTTGTGGCGAATTACATCCTTGTCGTCCAAATAGATGATTTCAATACCCTCCACATTTTTAAGAATCAATAAGGCTTCCTTTAAACCAGAAATAACCCTTCTTGGTAAGTCTATCTGCCCAGGATCTCCTGTTATTAAAAACTTGGCATTCTTCCCCATTCTTGTAAGGAACATTTTCATTTGGGCATGGGTGGTATTCTGTGCTTCATCCAAAATTACAAAAGCATTATCCAAGGTACGCCCTCGCATAAAGGCCATAGGCGCAATTTGTATGGTACCATTCTCAATAAAGTGCGTCAATTTTTCTGAAGGGATCATATCTCTCAATGCATCATATAGTGGTTGCATATATGGATCCAACTTTTCTTTTAAATCCCCTGGTAAAAACCCAAGATTCTCCCCTGCCTCAACCGCAGGTCTTGTTAAAATGATTCTTTTCACCTCTTTGTTTTTCAATGCCTTAACCGCCAATGCAACTCCTGTATAGGTTTTTCCTGTCCCAGCTGGTCCAATAGCAAATACCATATCTTTAACCTTGGCAGCATCCACCATTTTTCGTTGGTTAACAGTTTGTGCTTTTATTAATTTTCCATTGACACCATGTACCAAGACCTCACCACTGCTCTTTGAGGAAGCATAATCCTCTTCTCCATTGCTTGTCAATACCCTCTCAATTACATTTTCATCCAATTTATTGTATTTGGCAAAGTGGGATGTTAACATATCAAAACGTTTATCAAACTCCTCCAGAAGTTCTTCGTCTCCATATACTTTTATCTTGCTACCACGGGCAACAATCTTTAGTTTGGGAAAGTATTTTTTTAATAAATCTATATTCTCATTCTGATTCCCAAAAAACTCTCTTGGGCTAATTTCGGTAAGTTCTATTATAAGTTCGTTCAAAGAAAGAGGTGTTTTAAATGTTTTGGTTCTAAGAATATATTTTTGTTGCCTATTTTTTTGTGTAATTTTGTTTAACAAACTTAAGTAAAAATCAGTTTGCAACAGTAAAAAACATATCAACAGTGCTTGCATGGCAATTATTACATTAACTACTGATTTTGGACTCAAAGACCATTTTGTAGGCGCTATAAAAGGAACTATCTATACTGAGCTGGAAGACGTCAAAATTGTTGATATTTCCCATTCCATTAGCCCTTTTAACATTCAAGAATGTGCTTATCTGCTTAAAAATTCATACAAGGCATTCCCAGAAGGCACTGTACATGTTGTTGGGATAGATTCTGAGCCATCTCCTGAAAACAAACATATAGCTGTCTTGGTAGATGGCCACTATTTTATTTCTGCCAACAATGGCGTCATTGGGTTGATAACTTCAGAGGTAAAACCAGATAAGGTAATGGAAATAGATATCCCCAACCCCATACAAGGCTCTTTCCCCGTCTTAGATGTGTTTGTGAAAGTGGCCTGCCACATTGCACGAGGGGGCACATTGGAGGTTATTGGAAAACCCTTTGCCCAGTTAAAGGAGTTAAAAGAATTTGCACCAAGAGTATCGGACAATGGAAAAACCATCACGGGAAGTGTTGTCTATATTGATAATTATGGGAATGTAGTGACCAATATTCAAAAGAGTTTGTTTGAAGCCTATAGAAATGGAAGAAAATTTGAACTGAGTGCCAGAAACAAAAAAATTGGAGAAATCTATAATAAATACAGTGATATCATCAATTTTGACCTAGAAAAAAGCAGGCGCAAGGGCCCTGGTGATTTATTGGCGCTTTTTAATTCGTCCAATTATATAGAACTTGCCATATATAAAAGTGATTTAAATACGGTTGGTGGCGCCTCTACCCTATTGGGACTTGATTATAGGGATACCATCACTATTAATTTTATATGATATTAATCTAATTTTGAACAAAGAATAAAAAATGCTTGCCATATACAAACGCGAAATACAATCCTTCTTTACCTCATCTATTGGGTATTTAATTATCTCCTTGTTCTTAGGTCTCTGTGGACTGTTTTTATGGGTTTTTAAAGGTCCTTTTAACCTTTTTGACTATGGTTTTGCTGACCTAAGCAACTTTTTTTTATTGGTTCCATGGGTGTTTCTTTTTTTGATTCCGGCTATCACTATGAAAAGCTTTTCCGAAGAAAAAAAACAAGGAACATTGGAACTGCTTTTTATAAAGCCCATTGGTTTATGGCAAACTGTTCTTGGTAAGTTTTTTGGTTCACTTACGTTAACCCTAATTGCTGTCATTCCTACTTTTCTTTATGTATATAGTATATCCCAATTGGGCACTGTTGGTGGCAATTTGGACATAGGAGTGGTCTTTGGTTCTTATTTTGGCTTGTTTTTCCTAATCTGTAGTTTTACTGCCATGGGGCTTTTTGCATCAACCCTGTCAGAAAATCAAATAGTTGCTTTTATTATAGGGGCATTATTGTGCTTTTTGCTTTATTATGGATTTGAAGGACTTTCTACACTTTTCCAAACTGATGCTACTTGGATTACAATACAAAAAATGGGTATGAAATTCCATTTTGATAGTATAGCACAAGGAATTTTGGACACTAGGGATTTAATCTATTTTATAGGTTTAACGCTGTTTTTCTTGTATCTCACAGTTGTTCAAATTAAAAACCACAATCGATAATGAAGAAGAAATTGCTATCCATTCTAAAAGCATTGATTATCCTTGTGGCATTTAATATTCTAGCAAGTTTTGTCTATACTCGTTTTGATTTGACCGAAGACAAACGGTACACTTTAAGCCAACCGGCAATCCACGCAGCTGAAGCCTTTACATCTCCCGTAATAGTGGATGTGCTTTTAGATGAAAATCTGCCTCCTGAATTTGCAAAACTAAAACTGGAAACAAAAAATATTCTAGAAGAATTTGCTTCTAAAAATAATAACATCAAATTTAGCTTTGTTAACCCTCTAGAAGATGAATCTCAAACCGAAACTACAATAGCAGAATTACAAGGATTGGGACTTACTCCTGCCAATGTCACGGTTGGTGATAATGGTAAAGTATCACAGGAAATTCTTTTTCCTTGGGCAATGGTCACCTTTAATAACAAAACGGTTAAGGTGCCTTTGCTCAAAAACAAATTAGGCGCCTCTTCTGGGGAGAGAGTCAACAATTCTGTACAAAATTTGGAATACGCCTTTGCCGATGCCTTTACCAAGGTAAATCTTAAGGAAAAAAAGCAAGTTGCCGTTATTAAAGGAAATGGAGAGTTGGAAGATATGTTTGTGGCCGACTATTTAACCACTATTCGTGATTATTATAATATTGGTGCCATAACCTTGGATTCTGTTGAAAGTAATCCCCTTAAAGTATTGGAGCAATTAAAGAATTTTGATTTGGCAATCATTGCCAAACCCACAGAAGCTTTTACAGATGCCGAAAAATATGTTTTAGATCAATACATAATTCATGGTGGAAAATCCATGTGGTTCATAGATAATGTAGCAATAGAACTGGATAGTCTTTTTAATGAGAAAGGAAGTGCCATGGCCTTTCCTAGAAATCTAAACATGACAGATTTCTTTTTTAACTATGGAGTGCGCATTAATCCCGTTTTGGTAAACGATATGTACTTTACGCAAATAGTGCTAGCATCCGGTGAAGGAACCGATTCACAATACAATCCCGTTCCCTGGTTATATAATCCTATGGTTTTTTCTAGGAACAACCATCCTATAAATAACAATTTGGAAGCGTTACGTTTTCAATTTGCCAATGTAATTGACACCTTGCCCAACGCTAACAAGAAAACCATTTTATACTGGAGCTCGCCATTATCCAAAACTGATGGTGTTCCAAAAGAAATTAGTTTGGACATTATTAATTCACAACCTAATAAAGATATATACACCAACGGCAACAAACCCCTGGCCGTATTACTAGAAGGTGAGTTTACCTCTTCCTTTTCCAATAGGATAAAACCATTTAAACTAAATGATGGGCTAGAAAAAGGGCCTGAAAATAAAATGTTGGTGGTTGCGGATGGAGACATTATTAAAAACCAAATAAGAAATGGAAGGCCTTTGGACTTAGGTTACGATAAATGGACCAATAACTTCTATGGCAACAAAGAGTTCTTGTTAAACAGTATAAATTACATGTTAGATGATGACGGACTTATAAACATTCGTAATAAAAAAGTAGCCATTCCCCTATTGGACCCAGAGAAAATCGCAGATCAAAAAAGTAAGTGGCAGTTGATGAACATTGGTGTTCCCATACTCTTAACCCTTCTTTTTGGTTTTATTTTCAACTACATCAGAAAGAAAAAATATGGCACTTAAGTGTTAATAAGTTTGTTTCCTTAAAAAGGTCAATTCAAATATCTTTGTTTCTAGGACTTTTTGAAGATTATTGGGTAAGTAAAAGATAATATAAGTCCTTTTTAACACAGATTATATAAAATAAATACGAATGAAATTTATAGTATCCAGTACCTATTTGTTAAAACAATTACAAGTTTTAGGTGGCGTAATCAATAGCAGTAACACCTTGCCTATTTTGGATAATTTTTTGTTTGATCTAAAACAAAATAAACTAACTGTCTCTGCTTCTGATTTGGAAACCACTATGAGCTCTGTATTGGATGTGGATTCCGATAATGAGGGAACTATTGCCGTACCAGCCAGATTATTGTTGGAAACCTTAAAAACTTTTCCAGAGCAACCCCTAACATTTGTTGTAGAAGAAAACAACACCGTAGAAATTAGCTCCAATCACGGTAAATATGCCCTAGCCTATGCTGATGGGGCTGAGTTTCCAAAGGCTGTGGAATTATCCAATCCTAGCTCCACAACCATAATTGGTGATATATTGGCAACAGCAATAAATAAAACAATTTTTGCTGCCGGAAATGATGATTTAAGACCGGTAATGAGTGGAGTCTTCTTTCAATTTTCTCCAGAGAACCTAACTTTTGTTGCTACCGATGCCCATAAGTTGGTAAAGTATCAACGTACAGATGTTACAGCCTCACAAGTTGCAGAATTTATAATGCCAAAAAAACCACTAAATCTTTTAAAAGGAATCTTAGCAGGGAGTGAGGAAAATGTTACCATAGAATACAATGAAAGTAATGCTAAATTCACTTATGGTGATACGGAATTGGTCTGTAGATTAATTGATGGAAAATATCCCAATTATGAGGCAGTAATACCTAAAGAAAACCCAAATAAATTGAGCATTGCAAGAACTCAACTTTTAGGTTCTGTAAGAAGAGTTTCCATATTTTCAAACAAAACAACCCACCAGATAAGATTAAAGATTGCAGGTGCGGAATTAAACATATCCGCTGAGGATGTTGACTATAGCAACAAAGCAGAAGAGCGTTTAACATGTTCTTACCAAGGTGACGATATGCAAATTGGTTTCAATTCAAGATTTTTGGTTGAAATGCTAGGCAACCTAACTTCCGATGAAGTATCATTGGAAATGAGTTTGCCCAACAGAGCAGGTATTTTGACCCCTGCTGATGGATTAGATGAAGGCGAATATGTTACTATGCTGGTAATGCCGGTTATGTTGAACAGCTAAGACCTATATATAACGTTACATAAAAAAAGGGCAATACTTAAAAGTATTGCCCTTTTTAATTCATTGGATATATTAAACAAATTTTATAGTAAGGGGATAATAAGGAGATTCTCCATTACTCGCCCTAACTGCGTTTACTATTGGAAAAACAAATCCCATAATACCAACTCCAATTAAGGTTAATATTCCCAATCCAAGTAATAAAATTGCTGGGATACTAAGGATAATATATAGTAACATACTTAATTGGAAGTTTATAATGGATTTTCCATGTTCATCCATATTAGCTATAGAATCTTTGGAAGTTGCCCAAATAATTAAAGGAATAATGAGTCCTCCAAATCCTGTAACATAATCTACTAATTGTGTAAGATGCGTAATTGCTAATGTTTGATTGTCAACCCGCATTGATTTTTGATTGATGATTTCCATTTTAATTGTTTTAAGGGGTTATACTTATAAGTAGAGTATTTTGTCAAAATGTTACAATAGAAAAAGGAAATTTTACGTTTATTGCTTTCTAATCAACCTTTTAAGCTTTTCATTGTCTTTTAAAAGATCTGCTTTCAGTTTTATAATCTTACTATTCAGTTTTTCAATATCCACAGGGGACAACTTACCTTCAGCTTCTCCTTTTACCAGTTTTCTTTCCAATTTAGCTAGCCTGTTTTCATTTTTAGAAATAACTTTCTTTTTAGAAGAAATACTATTATTTAATTTTTCCGCTTTTTTTAGTTCTTTTTCCAGTTTCTTTTTCTCTTTTTCCCCCTTGGCTGCTTCCTTTTCGGCCTTGTCCACTTTATTTTGTATTTCTTTGGCTTCCTTTAAAGTAGCAGCATCTTTTGCTATTTGAACTGAATCGATAGATTGTCCCATTTCTTGGGAATAGGAAAATGTAAGAGAAAATAAAGAGAATACAACTCCTGCAATGATACATTTTTTCATAATTAGTGCTTAATTTTTAGTTAATGGAGGGCGAATATATAAAATAATCAATTACACATATTTAACTATTTTTGCAATTAAATTTCTAGGTTTGATTCTTAACGATACTATTGTAGCCTTGGCGACACCTTCTGGCGCAGGTGCAATTGCTGTTATCCGTATTTCGGGTGAAAAAGCGATTGATTTAACTGCTCCATTATTTAAATCAGTAAGAGGAAAGAATTTAAGAAAACAAAAAAGCCATACCATTCATTTAGGGCATGTTGTTGATGATGGAAAAACTATGGATGAGGTCCTGTTGTCTCTCTTTAAAGGACCAAATTCATATACTGGAGAAAATGTGGTTGAGATTTCCTGTCATGGTTCTCCTTATATTCAACAAGAAATTATTCAATTACTTATTAGAAAAGGATGCCGAATGGCAAATCCTGGAGAGTTTACTTTAAGGGCCTTTTTAAATGGAAAATTGGATTTGAGTCAGGCTGAAGCTGTGGCAGATTTAATCGCCAGTGACAATGAAGCCAGTCACCAAATAGCCATGCAGCAAATGAGGGGTGGCTTTAGTAATGAAATAAAAAAACTTCGGGAAGAGCTTCTCAATTTTGCTTCGTTAATAGAACTAGAGCTCGATTTTGCTGAGGAAGATGTGGAATTTGCAGACAGGACCCAATTCAAAAATTTACTGAAAAGAATTCAAGAAGTTCTAAAGAAATTGATTGATAGTTTTGCTGTGGGAAACGTTATAAAAAACGGTATTCCAGTTGCCATTATTGGCGAACCCAATGTGGGGAAATCCACACTGTTAAATGCCCTGTTAAATGAAGAGAGGGCAATAGTAAGTGAAATTGCTGGCACCACCAGGGATACTATAGAAGATGAAATCTCTATTGGGGGAATTGGTTTTAGGTTTATTGACACTGCTGGGATACGGGAAACCAAAGATGTCGTGGAGAGCATTGGTATCAAAAAAACTTTTGAAAAGATAGAACAGGCACAGGTTGTCATTTATCTTTTTGAGGCAGATGTCATTTCGAATGATAATGAGAAATCTCAGGCAATACAGATAGAGATTGGGAAACTTAAAAACAAATATCCGCGAAAACCTCTTCTAATCATTGCCAATAAAGTTGATTTACTTTCAGAAAAAGAATTGAATTTTATAAAAACTTCTATTGAAAATATTCATTTGTTATCGGCAAAATCTGGTTTGGGAGTAGACGAATTAAAAAACAAATTACTGTCCTTTGTAAATACAGGCGCCCTAAGAAACAATGAAACCATTGTCACAAATTCCAGACATTACAACTCTCTTTTAAAAGCCTTGAAAGAAGTGGAAAAAGTACTATTTGGGCTGGATGAAGATGTCCCTGGGGATTTACTGGCCATTGATATAAGGCAAGCACTCTATCATTTTGGAGAAATAACGGGTGAAATTAGCAATGATGATCTTTTAGGGAATATTTTTGCTAATTTCTGTATCGGAAAGTAACCCCAGTCAAGAATCCAAAACTTGACCTCCAATTAATAGGAAGGAAAACTAACGCAATGCCCAAAAAAATACCCAAGTATACATCTTATAATACCTTCTACATAAAATGTCTATTCCTTTATGGGAAAAACATATATTTTGTTTAAGAATTAACCATAAATTGGTTTTTTAAAAGAATTCGATTTTAAATATTTCAAAATCTGTCTTTGGGTGTAAAACCATTTATAGTCCTATTCCTAATTAAAATGGTTACCTTGAACAAACAAATTACGTTTACAACACTATAAAATGGATTAGGTATCCATTAAAATTAATCTTTAAAACTAAAGTTATGCCAATTTTCATGGATCGCCACGAAATACCTAAAGAAATATCTGCAGAGCATGTTGCGCAAATGCACAAAGAGGATATGAAAATTGAACACCTGTATAATTGCAAAGGGATGACCTATTGGTGTGATGAGAAAAGACATACTGCTTTTTGTTTGATTGAGGCTCCTAATAAAGAGGCTATTCAAAAAATGCACAATCATGCGCATGGTGATTTTCCTCATAGCATTATTGAAGTAGATGATGCCATAGTGGAGTCTTTTTTGGGTAGAATTGCAGACCCAAAAGTATCTAAAGACACAGAATTAAATATTATTAAAGACCCTGCATTTAGAATTATAATGGTTATTAGTATTAAAAAAACATCGTTCGAAAATACGATGTCTCATCAATTAATATCTGACACCATTGCTTACACAAATTCGATTATTATATCTTTAGAAAAGTTTAGAGGAAGAATTGTTAAACAAAAATCCGATTATTTTCTATGCTCATTTAAAGATATTAGCAATGCTGTTTTGTGTGCTTTAGAAATTCAAAAAGGTGTAAACAAAACTAAGAAACAGAGTTCCAGTTTAACTTTAAATATTGGTTTAAGTGCTGGAGCACCTGTAACTGAAAAAGATAGCATTTTTGAAGATACCATAAGAATGGCAGAACGTTTATGCGACAATGTAAAAGGACAGATAGCAATGACCTCTGAAGTTAAAGATTTGTTTGAAAGTGAAAATTTAAAATTGTCAATTGATGATAAAATTGTAAAGGTTCTTAATACCAATAGTGAAAAATTCCTAAACATGTTGATGGATTATACCGAGAATGAATGGTACAACCCAACGTTAAGTGCAGAAGGCCTAAGCAAACATTTAGGATATAGCAAATCTCAATTATACAGAAAAATGATTGCTAATACTGGAACCTCTCCCAATACTTTTATTAAAGAGTATAGATTGGGAAAGGCATTAAACCTATTAAACAAACAAGCAGATAATATATCTGAAGTGGCCTTTAAAACAGGGTTTAACAGTCCTGCCTATTTTTCTAAATGCTTTCAGGAAACCTACGGAATCTTACCATCAAAGTACATTCAACAATACATTTAATCGTTCTTAATTATATGCCATGCCCTTATATTTGGACTTTCATAAATTAGGTTCTGAAGAAATTTTATTAGAAGATCTTGTCAAAGCGCATGCTGAAGATGTTGCTATACAAGAAGATTTTGGAGTCTTTGAAAAAAAATATTGGGTAAATATTGAAGCAAAAACTTTGTTCTGTTTAACAGAAGCGCCTAATAAGGAAGCTTGTAACGAAGTGCATAGACGTTCACACGGAAACACCGCTTGCAATATTATTGAGGTGTCAGAAGAGGAGTTTAGCATGTACTTAGGTATTGGTACAAGTGAAAACGATATGGCCCATACACTTTCTGGAGAGTTGGATACGGGCTATAGGACCCTTTTGATGATAAGCACCTATGACTTTACCGGTAATTATAAGGACTATTCAGATAAAATACACGGATTGTTAAAAAAGCATAATGGTGTTATCGTCTTACAACCTAAAGACGATATTCAGGTTTCTTTTATCTCTGCCTTGGATGCGGTGAATTGTGCCGTTTCTATTTTTGAATTATTAAAGGCTATTCCAGATGATTACTTATACAAAGTAGCACTTGTAACGGGAAAACCTGTTGATGAATTTGGGACTGATATGTATGAAGACGCAAAGAAAAAACTTCATCATTTAAATAAAATTGGTTCTGAAAATGCTATTTATATAGATACTGAAACTAAAGCATTATCAGAAAAGGAGTCCAGTTCAGCAAAAATGAACAATAAAAATATCAAGGTTTTAAATGAAAAGAATTTTTCATTTTTGGATACGCTATTTAAAATTCTTAATCGCGAATTATACAAATCTGACTTTAAAAGTGACCAATTATATACACCTTTAGGGTTAAGCAAATCACAGGCGTATAGAACTATTAAGTCATTAACAGGAATGGCACCAAACAAACTTATCCAAGAATTACGGCTTCACCAATCTCTTGATATGTTGAAAACCAATGTAAAAACAGTTTCCGAAATAGCATACGATCTAGGCTTTAACAGCCCAACTTATTTCACCAGGGTATTTAGAAAAAGATTTGGTATCCTACCAACAACTTTCTCCAATAATTCTATTGAATAATATTCTTTTTGAAATTTATAATGAATCAATTGTATCATTTTTTGAACCAAAACTAACATACGTTCATAAAATTATATTACAAATTTGCATCGTAGAGTAATACCGAAAGAACAATTTCCTACTTCCCCCAAGTAATTGTTTGTATAATTAAAAACCAAAAGTATGCCAACTAATGTAAAAGATTTGGAAGCTTCCAAAATTGAAGACTTCGCCTCGCAACTAAGGGGGAACATTGTTACACCTAACAATGCCAACTATAACGAAACACGTAAAGTGTATAATGGAATGATCGATAAACGACCAGGATTATTTGCCATGTGCGTTGATGTAGCCGATGTTATACATGCAGTAAATTTTGGACGGGAAAATAACCTTCTGGTAGCCACAAGAGGTGGTGGCCACAATGGTGGAGGATTAGGATTGTGTGATGACGGTTTGGTCATTGACTTGTCGGGTATTAAATATGTAAGAGTGAACACCTTGGATAACACTGTACGAGTTGGTGGAGGAAATCTTTGGGGAGAAGTTGACCATGCCACACATCCTTTTGGATTGGCTGTGCCAGCGGGCATCATTTCAACCACCGGCGTTGGGGGATTAACACTTGGTGGAGGGGTTGGTCATTTATCAAGAAAATACGGATTAACTATTGATAATTTGTTAGAGGCAGATATGGTTTTGGCAGATGGTTCCTTTGTAACTGCGAACAAAAGTCAAAATTCCGATTTGTTTTGGGCCATACGTGGTGGTGGTGGAAACTTTGGCATTGTAACCTCTTTTAAATTTCAAGCACATCCTGTCAAAACTGTTTTTGGAGGGCCAACATTATGGCCCATAGAACAAACAGAGGAAATTATGGAATGGTATCATGAATTTATACATAACGCCCCAGATGAGCTAAATGGCTTTATAGCAACTATGGTAATTCCTGGAGCTCCTTTTCCAGAACATTTGCACAAAAAACAATTTTGTGGAATTGTTTGGTGTTATGCTGGTGATATAGATAAAGCAGAAGATGTGTTTAAGCCTATATTGGAAAAAAAACCTTTGTTTGCTCATGTGGGAGAAATGCCTTATCCTGCTATTCAGACTATGTTTGATGGTTTATTACCACATGGATATCAATGGTATTGGAGAGCAGATTTTTTTAATGAATTGCCTTCAGAGGTTAGAGCTCAACATTTAAAATTTGGATCTAATATACCAACACCGCTATCGCAAATGCATTTATACCCAATTAGTGGGGCGGTAAGCAGGGTTGGCCCAGAAGAAACACCATGGGCTTATAGGGATGCAAAATATGCAGGTGTTATTGTTGGGGTAGATCCAGAGCCTAAAAATGCAGATAAAATTACCAAATGGTGCAAAGCATATTGGGAAGCCTTACATCCTTACTCATCAGGTGGAGCTTATTCTAACTTTATGATGAATGAAGGTCAAGAACGTGTAAAGGACAGCTATAAACATAATTATGCGAGGTTGGCTAAAATCAAAAAGAAATACGACCCTGCGAATTTCTTTAGGGTCAATCAGAACATTAAACCGGCTGATTGATACTCAATTAACCATTACAACACCTTATATACCAGTATCTTAAAAGTTAAAGACAAGTCCTAAGGGTTTGTAAAATTTCACTCCCCCATTTTAAATTGAAAAACTCATTTTTACAACTCACGTTGTAAGTCAAAAACTTACGCATTAATGAGTGAACACTAAAATTAATATAAAAGGAAATTAATATTCCAACAACTATGAAAATACTTGAAATTTTTTATAAAAATATTTTTCTGACTAAGATTGTTATAATGCTCTTTTTTGTTACAAGTATAATGAGCTGTAGTAAGGATGATGGCTCAGAACCGGAATCAATTCCTGTTATAACAGATGTATATGTGGCAGGAACTATGTTAATAACTGGAGATATTTTTCAAGCGACACTTTGGAAAAATGGAGTAGAAATACCTTTAACAGATGGCACTAATAATTCCGAAGCTGGATCAGTATATGTAGTAGAAAATGATGTTTATGTAGCGGGATATGAACATAATGGCACAAATAAGATTGCTAAAGTTTGGAAAAATAATGTTGCAATACCACTAACAAATGGAGACAATAAAGCAGAAGCTTATTCTGTATATGTTTCGGGCAATGATGTATATGTTTCTGGTTTTGAGTCAAATGGACTTAAAAATATAGCCAAAATTTGGAAAAATGGTGTGGAAACTGCACTAACCGACGGAACTAATTCCGCAGCTGCTAATTCAGTGTATGTTTCTGGCAATGATGTATATGCCGCTGGTTTTGAATCTAGTGGGGGGAAAAATGCACCCAGAGTATGGAAAAACGGTATAGAAACATCATTGGATAGTGGCACTAAAATATCACAAGCCACTTCAGTATATGTTTCGGGCAATGATGTGTATGCGGTTGGGACTGAATTTGTAGCCACAAGATTTATTGGTAAAATTTGGAAAAATGGACAAGAAACCTATTTAACCAATGGTACAAACTATTCATCAGCCAACTCAGTGTTTGTTTCTGGAGATGGTGTATATGTAGGTGGTAGTGAAGATAAAGATGGAATAGGTATTGCCAAAACATGGAAAAATGGAGAAGAAACACCTTTGACCGATGGTACTATTAATTCTGACGTTGGTTCCATATTTGTTTTAAACGATGATGTATATGCCGTAGGCTCTGAGGCCAATGTAGCCAAAATCTGGGAAAATGGTGTAGCAACAACTTTATCAAATGAAGCCTTTGCAAGTTCTGTTTTTGTTGTAACAAATTAATTAATAGAGATCATGAAAACAATATACTCAGTATTGAAAGTAATTATTAAGCCAAACCTTATTTTTCTTTTAGTGGCCGGTTTAACAAGTTGCGGCAAAGATGATGGGCCAGCACCTATACCCGAATCACCAGAAATTGTAAAAAGCTTGGAAAAGGAAATAATAAGCTTTAGTTTTTTATCCGCTAACAATACCGTATTAGCTGTCGATATTACTGCAATTATAAATGCTACGGCAAAAACCGTTGCTGTTAATTTACCTAGTGATACGGCACTAACCGCTTTAACACCCACATTTTCAATTTCTCCAAAAGCAAGTATTTCCCCAGAGGGAGAACAAGATTTCACTAACCCCGTAACCTATACCATTACAGCAGAAGATGGCTCAACCAGTAGTTATATAATAACTGCAACCAGTAAGAGTAGTGCAAAACAAATTACAAGTTTTGTTTTTCTATTGACCAACAATCCAATAGAAGTAAATGTTGTGGGCACCATTGATGAGGAAAACAAGACCATTTCTGCCACCATGCCTCCTGGGACCAATCTCTCAGGTCTTTTACCAGAAATTCAACTATCTGACCTGGCCACAATAAACCTTACTGCGCCACAAGACTTTACAGACCCATTGGAATATATAATAACCGCCGAGGATGGATCAACCAGCACCTATACGGTTACGGTTCACGTTGAACTTACACAGCGTCAGGTTTTGCAGGCCATTTTAGATGCCAATCCGGAGTCCACTCTAAATTGGGATCTTGTAAACACTGCGGACTTAGGCAGTTTAAGTGGTGTAACGGTAGATGTGGAAGGGAATATTGTAAAATTACAGATCTACGAAAAAAAACTTAGTGTTTTACCGCCTGAAATTGCTTTATTGACGCATCTCACATCATTTAGCATATATGGTAATTATGTATCATCTTTCCCTGTAGAATTATGCCAACTTACTAATTTAACAAGTTTAACACTAACTCTAAATCAGCTTACTGCATTACCTCCAGAAATAGGGCAATTAACTAATTTAACATATTTAAATCTAGAAGTAAACCAACTTACTTCTTTACCCTCTGAAATAGGTCTATTAACAAATTTAACCTATCTGGATCTAGGAACAAACCAACTTACCTCTTTACCCTCTGAAATTTGGCAATTGACAAATTTAACTACATTATCCATGTATTATAACAGACTTACTTCACTTCCAAAAGAAATAGGCCTATTAACAAATTTAACATTCTTGGGTTTAAGTGAAAACAAATTTTCCATCCTACCAGATGAAATAGGTTTATTGACTAATTTAACAAGCTTGCAACTTTTTCAAAATAGTTTAGTTACAATACCTACGTCTATTTTTTATTTAAGTGAATTTAATGACTTGTCTGTTCTCAAAGATGATGGCATTCCGTACGGAAATACTTCTCAAAATAGCGCACTCATTAGTATATATGCTGCAAATCCCGATAATACTTTGGGATGGACCGTTGATAATTATCCAGATGTTACTTTTAATACCAATGGCAATCCTACTATTTTACAAATGGGTAAAAAAGGCCTTACATGGTTACCTGTTGAAGTAGGTCTACTTACCGCTTTGGAAACCTTAAATGTAAACGACAATAGTTTGGAAAGTTTCCCTGCAACACTTGGTAATATAAATACACTAAATGTTATAACAGCTGCAAATAATAAGATAGGAACAGTCCCTGCAGAATTAGGGCAACTATCTAACCTAGCATTATTGTCCTTGACCCAAAACCCTATAACAAGTATCCCCACAGAAGTTTGTGATTTACAAGTCTCAAATGGTGGTATACTTACAATTTTAACTGATTCTGGCAAAGGTTGTGATTAATTAAACCCATTCACAGATACTGCTAGTAAATGCATAAATCAATGAAGTGTGTACCACATCTATTATTATTAAACTTGCGTACCTCTCCATATATTAAAAATTAAAGAAGTAGAACTCTCTCTATGAAAGATGAAACTACATATTTATTTAAAAAACTGAAACGGCAAATTAGCCTTTGTTGTGGCTCAATGGCCTTGGTTGTGGTTATTACCATTCTGCTTTCCTATGGGGTATTCAGGAGTAATCCAATGGAATTGGAAGAAATAGCACTTAATCCTATTGAATCAAAATATGACATTTCGCTACTGGACAATTCAGGTAAAAATGAAATTATAAAATTTGGTCATGAACTTTTTACAAATACACCCAAATACCTTGGTCCAGATAATGGCAAACCGGACATGGTCTATTCTGGCAATAGATTGGCATGTAACAATTGTCATTTGCAATCAGGAACAAAACTCTATTCCGCTCCCCTTATTGGTATCATCAATAGGTTTCCACAGTTTAGGGGCAGGGAAAACAAAATAGGGACAATTGAGGAAAGAATCAATGGCTGCTTCGAACGGAGCATGAACGGTAGGGTAATTCCGGTTGACGGAAAAGAAATGAACGCATTGGTGCAATACCTAACCTGGTTAAGTCGGTTTGCGCCCGAAGATGGAAAAATAACCGGTCAAGGGTTTGTTGAAATCAATATTCCTAATAGAAAAGTAAATCTTGCAAAGGGTAAGCGGATTTTCACTACAATTTGTACAAAATGTCATGGAAGTAACGGCCAAGGCGAAAGAACTCCTGATGGGTTCACCTATAAATATCCTCCTTTATGGGGTGAAGATTCCTATAACAATGGAGCTGGTATGAATCGTGTGATAACCGCTGCCCAATTTATAAAAGGTAACATGCCCTACGGCATCACCTATGATAATCCACTACTGACCGATGAAGAGGCCTATGATGTGTCTGGTTATATTAATCAACAAAAAAGACCTGAAAAATTAAACAGAGAAAAGGACTTTCCTGATTTAAAGAAAAAGCCGGTATCGACCCCCTATCCGCCTTATGCAGATTTATTTTCAATTGATCAACACCAAATGGGACCCTTTCAACCCATTATGGAATTTTATAAACAAGAGTATAACATGATTAAAAACAAATAAATAATTTATTATGAAAACACAAAAAAGTAATTCAAGAAGAAATTTTATGGGAGCAATGATGCTTGGAGCAACGGCCAGTACGCTTTCACTATTTACCAATGCTGTACATGCCAATTTACCATCCTATGATGATAAAAAAATGGATGAAGCTGATGAATGGTTCAAGAAAATTAAAGGATCGCACCGTGTTGTATATGATGGTTCTAAGCCCCATGCAGGATTTCCAATAATCTGGAACTGGGCTTTTTACCTGTCCAACAACGAGACAGGATCTACTGATGATGACATTACCGCAATGACTGTTTTAAGACATGATGCCATTCCTTTTGCCTTTAACTCCGCTTTGTGGAAAAAATACAACCTAGGAGAGGTTTTTGGTGTTACCGATAATACTACAAAAGAACCAGCATTACGTAATCCTTACTACGAACCTCAAGAAGGTGATTTTCCAATGCCTGTAATTCAAGGGATTAAGGATATGCAACAACGCGGTGCGTTATTTTGTGTATGCAACCTTGCCATATCTGTATATAGTGGGGTTGTTGCGCAAAAAATGGGGCTGGATCCAAGTGAAACCTATCAAGAGTGGATAGATGCCGTTCAACCAGGAATACAGGTTGTACCATCGGGCGTATGGGCATTGGGTAGAGCACAAGAAAATGGCTGTGGTTACATTTTTGCAGGCGAATAATTATTGTAAAATATCCTTATGAAAACAATAATAAATATATTAATAACATTCCTGTTCAGCACACTAATTTTTGCCCAGGAAAAACCGGTTAAAATCGTGTTTGATGTAACAAGCAGTGAAGCCAGTGTCCATGAATCCGCGGTAAAACATGTAAAAATGATGGCCGAGGCTTATCCAGATTCCAAGTTCGAAATGGTGATGTATAGTGGAGCTTATGGTATGGTTGTTAAAAACACTTCAACTGTTTTAAATCAAATGGAGGAACTCGGCACTATTGAAAATGTAGATTTAGTGGTCTGTCAAGCATCACTGAACCGTCATAAAATTGAGGCAACCCAATTGATTGCTGGAGTAAGGGCAGTTCCCGATGGAATTTTAGAAATAATTCAGAAACAAGGAATAGGTTGGGGTTATATAAAAGAAGCAAAGTAATCAACTTTCTTTTGAATTCTAAGTAGAAAAAATGGATGCCGTACAGATTTTAGGTTATTTAGGGGCATTGTCCGTTGGAGTAGTTTTAGGTTTAGTGGGGAGCGGGGGTTCAATTATCACAATCCCCATTTTAACCTACCTATTTCATATGAGTCCCATTACAACAACTGCTTACTCTTTATTTGTTGTTGGCACTTCTGCTTCGGTAGGTGCTGTAAACAAATTAAAGAAAGGTTTGGTTGATTTCAAAATTGCTGTTGTTTTTGCAATACCCGCTTTTATATCGGTATATATTGTCCGTAAATATTTACTACCTATAATACCTTTTGAGATTGTTACCATAAACGACTTTGTAATTACAAGGGACATGGGTATCATGGTGTTTTTTGCTATCATAATGCTTTGTTCTTCTATTTCTATGATATGGAAAAGGGAGCTGTCCACTAATATAAATGTCTTTAGTGGCAACAACTTTCCATTGTTAATACTAGCGGGAATAGTTATTGGTATACTTACAGGCATTGTTGGTATAGGTGGCGGATTTTTGATCATTCCCACATTGGTTCTATTATTAAAACTGCCTATGAAAAAAGCAGTGGCAACCTCTTTGTTCATTATCGCAATAAAATCAATAATTGGATTTATAGGCGATTTGGACAATGTGGAAATTAACTGGCATTTTCTCTTACGGTTTACCATAATATCTATCTTAGGCATATTCTTGGGCATTTACCTTTCGTCTTTTATCAAAGGTGAAAAGCTTAAAAAATACTTTGGTTGGATGGTGTTATTAGTTTCTTTTGGTATTCTATTTAAAGAGCTCTTTGCTTAAATTGCTTTCGAGCAATAAATAAAACGTAAATGAACAAAAGTAGAAGTACACCCGTAGAAATTAACAAGTCCGACTTTAAAAAAATAGGTTATGATTTAATTGATACTATAGCTGACTTCTTTGATACTATTGAAAGTTATAAGGTTACATCAGGTGAATCGCCCGTACAATTACAAAAGACTTTAACTGCTACTGGTTTACCTGAAGAAGGTAAGTCGGCCGCAGAAATCATTTCAAGATCATCAGACTTATTACTAAACCATTCCCTATTTAATGGGCATCCAAAATTTATGGGGTACATTACCTCCTCTCCCGCTCCCATTGGAGTCTTGGGAGATTTACTTTCTGCCGCAGTGAATCAGAATGTGGGCGCCCAGATTTTGAGCCCTATGGCCACTGAAATTGAAAAACAGACAGTTCAATGGTTGGCGGAATTCATTGGAGTATCTCCAAGTTATGGTGGTGTTTTGGTCAGTGGAGGCAATATGGCAAACTTCAATGCATTTTTAGTGGCAAGAACAGCTAAAATGCCCAAGAGCCTGAAAGAAGAGGGGCTTGTAAACACCAATTCAAAACTTGTGGCCTATTGCTCCAAAGCGACCCATACTTGGGTGGAAAAGGCAGCCATACTGTTTGGCCATGGTTCAAAATCAATTCGTTGGATACCTACAGATTCTGAAAATAGGATGAACAACGACCTATTGTCCAAGACTATACAACAAGATTTGAGAAATGGCTACCAACCTTTTATGGTAGTGGGTACCGCAGGAGACGTAAGTACTGGAGTAGTTGATAATTTGAAAGAAATTGCTTCCATATGTAACAAAAACAATCTTTGGTTTCATATCGATGGTGCCTACGGTGCCCCAGCAGCAATTATACCAGAATTCAAAAGTGTATTTGAAGGTATGGACTTAGCAGATTCCATTGCAATTGATCCCCACAAATGGCTATATACTCCACTTGAAGCAGGTTGTACATTGGTTAAAAATCCTAAGCATCTCATAGACACTTATAGTTCCCATCCTGAGTATTACAACTTTAGCAAAGATGAAGAAGGGCAATCCTTAAATTTCTATGAATACGGACTTCAAAACTCCCGAGGGTTCAAGGCTTTAAAAGTCTGGATGGCTTTGCAACAAATTGGAAGCAATGGGTATACAGAAATGATAGCTGAAGATATTAAATTGTCAAAATTATTATACGAATTGGCCGAAAAACATCCAGAATTAGAGGCTATCACCCAAAATTTAAGCATTACCACCTTCAGATATGTGCCAATGTATGGTCTTCCTGAAAATCAATTAAAGAGAGAGGCATACTTAAACACTTTGAATGAGACTTTATTGGACAGTCTGCAACAAGGTGGAGAAGTCTTTTTATCAAATGCTATAGTACTGGAAAAATACTGTTTAAGGAGCTGTATCGTAAACTTTAGGACTTCAGAAAGTGATATTCAAGAAATAATAGAAATTGTTATAAGGGAAGGAATAAAGTTGCATTCCCAAATGCAAAAAGCAACCCTATGAGCAAAACAAGAGAAAGAATTAAGTCAATAGACATGCTAAGGGGCTTGGTAATGGTACTCATGGCATTGGATCATGTTAGAGATTATTTTCATTATGATGCCTTCTTCTTTGACCCAAATGATTTGACCCAAACAAATGGAGCGCTATTCTTTACTCGTTTTATGACACACTTTTGTGCTCCCGTATTTGTTTTTTTAGCAGGTACCTCTGCTTTTTTTGTAGGACAACGAAGGAATAAAAAATCACTTAGTACCTGGCTTATAAAAAGGGGGATTTGGTTGATTTTAGCTGAACTCACCATTATAAAATTCGGATGGCTCTTTAAACTTGATTATTCAATGGTATTGCTTCAAGTCATATGGATACTTGGTTTGGGAATGATATGTCTGGCAGGTTTTATCAACCTTCCAAAAAAACCGGTAATCATTTCATCGGTACTGGTCATTATAGGTCATAATTTATTTGACTCATTTGCACCAACTGGAACATTAAGTTCTGGCATTTGGTCTTTTCTTCATGTATTCAACATCGTGGAAGTTGGTAATATGCAGATTTTTACTGCTTATCCGATACTTCCATGGATTTTTGTAATGCCCTTGGGCTATTACTTTGGGGAACTCTATAGGCCAACAGTTGACAGTAATCTTAGAATAAGAAAGCTGCTGCAAATTGGATTGGGACTTACTCTATCATTTTTTATCCTTAGATTCATGAACATTTACGGAGATCCTTATTTTTGGTCCAACCAGGGTACTTTTAGTTTTACATTGATTTCGTTTTTTAATATCACCAAGTATCCACCTTCATTGTTGTTTTTATTACTTACCATTGGACCATCTATTGCATTTCTTGCCTTTGCAGAAAAGTGGAAAGGAGCCTTTTTTGATAAATTGATTGTAATTGGTCGTGTCCCCATGTTTTTTTACATCATCCATATTTATGTAATACATTTAATTGCCCTCTTTGCCGCTTTGTTAACGGGTTTCACTGCTTCCGATATGATGATAGATGTTTGGGTAACCATGCAGGCCGGGCTTCAAGGTTATGGTTTTGACCTTTGGGCAGTATATATCATCTGGATAATTTTAATAGTATTATTATACCCCATTTGCAATTGGTACAACCAATACAAAAATAATAATAGGGACAAGTGGTGGTTAAGCTACCTATGACAACAACTATTTAAAAGTAAAATTGACTTTTCTTATGAACGCGCAATATTATAAATAACTAACTTCCGAGCAACTTGGGCTCTAGCCATAAATACCCTGCACTAAATAAGAAAACTAAATAAAACCATAGTGGATTAATTTCCTGAGGTACTTCCATATTTAGACTTTCAATTACCGGTTTATTGAAATGCCTTACATTATCATGGATAGTTCTATTTTTAGTAAGTGATCGCCACTTTGTAGAATCCATCACAAAATACTCATATACTTGGGTCGTATCGTTTTGTAAAATCAATTTATTCCATCCCAAATTTCTAGGATACGTAGTTCCTCCCCATATGCTTGCAACTTCCACATCCTGCATCAAAGGAATACCATATCCATCATTGCTTTTGATTTCTGGGTTTTCAATTTCTGTACGAACCTTAAATTCAAAAGGTTGGTCCTTGTATGCAAATTTTGAGGCTGGATTCCATTCTGCAATCGGAATACTTTTTTTACTAGTGGCTTCAATTATTTCCTTCCAAAACTGTTGGTAGGTTTTACTATTTCCATTTAAAACCAACTCGTACGTGCTTTCCAAAACAGTTGTTCCAATTCTACCCTTTCCCATCTTCTTATAAGCAGCAAGCAGCTGATTTCCATATTTATAGGATGGCAAAACACCCAAATCTTCTTTAAAACGGTATGGATACTTGCTTACAGCCCTATTACTTTCTTGAATACTTACCTCAACCATATTTTCTCTTTCAAAACTAAAATGTGAAGTTTTCCCAGGCAATCGAAAATAATTAAGATTTGGTTGAATAAACAGTCCCAAACCTTCTTCTCTAATTGAATTTTCAACCACAGAAATAGATTTTAATGACATATTTCTATAGGAACCAACATCAATTATCAACAAATCAAAATCACTTAAATTTTTTTCCGAAAAGGTATAGATTGGTGTTTTGTTTCTATTGAAATATTCAAACTTATAACGGTTTTTGGTAATCTGACTTCGCACCAGAACTTGATGCCCCATTTCCGCTAGATAATTTTTTAAGTATTTCGTTTCAAAGGTTGGAAAATTGTTTACAATCAATATTTTCAATGTATCCCTGCCTATTACTTTTATTGGCAAAGGTTCATTGGAAAGAAGCTTTCCCAAAGAATCTCTTTCTTGTAAAGCGTAGATAAACTTTCCTTTTACTGGAAGGTCAGCTTCCAAACTAAATCCATATGAGCTTTCGTTCTCAAGTTTTATAGAATCCAAACTGGCACCGCCAGGCCCACCTAAAACAAGTCTGTTTCCCACTTGTGGTTCATTATAAAGTCCATTTAGGATTACTTTAGAACCAATGGTATTTTCTTTGCTGTAGTTTAGCCTTGAAATGCCTTTAGGCAAACTACCTCCCAAATATGTTACGGGGGTAGAATCTAATTGCCAAAGGTCATATGTTTGTAATCCATGGCCTAAAACAAATAAAGAACTCAAAGAATCCAGCCTTTGCTTTAGCGGTTTGTTTTTCTCGTATTTTATAATCTTGACCTTTTTGTAGGTATTTTTAATACTATCCAATTGATTGTTGTCATAGCCCTCTGTAATAAGTACTCCCAACCCCTTTTCGACCTCTTTTAAAAATGTAGGCTTTAATGCAATGGCAGCCAATGAACCAATAGCTAAAGATGATACAAAAGCTTTGAATATAAAACGGCTCTTACCAGATTGTGGCCATTCTTTCCATAAAAAGACAGTTAACAAAACAAGGGACCCTATTAAAGTAGGCCACAATAGATGCTTGTTTAAAAAAGCTATTTCCCTAATCATTAACTTCTAACTCTTTTAATACCAATTCATTAATTTTTCCAACAGTTGCTTTTCCTTTTTTAGGATTGGGATTTTGTACTTTAATGGCTTGTAACAAGCCTCGTTGTGTTTCTTTTAACCTCTCCATAGTTGCACCTGTATCCTCGGTAAGCCATTTTAACCGTTGTAAGGTTTTTAGATGTTTTCCAGGTTCCTTAATTGCCATAAGTGCCAATTCCATTCCCGCACCTTTAAAAAGAGCTTTATCCTCCTCTAAAATCAAACTTCGGTTAAGAATCAATTCCTCAAGTCTAAAAACAGCTTGCCGCATAAAGGGGTTTTCCTCTGCTTTTCCAATACCTTCCTTTTTTTGAAAGTTGACAACCTCATCCAAGTCACCTGTCAATCTTACTTCTTCCTTTATAGGTGGAGGGTCAAAACCAATCCGATGAACATATATACGGGCACTGTTCTTTATTTCCTGAATCAACTTCAATGCTCTATACTGATACGGTAACGATTCTTTTGGCGTGTACAAACGTAAATACAATTCGGCATCCCACATTTCTCCCATTGCCTGTTTTAGCTTACTTCTTAAGGATTGGGTAAACAATGTGGATTCCTCAGGGTCATCATGATTATGAAGAAAATTACTCAATGGATCATCCGCTTCTTCCATCGTATCCTCTTCATGTTCATGGTCAACTAAATTATGCTCATTGTCGCCGTCATGGTCATGGGTATACTCTTCCAAAGGGTCTTCAGTTTCATTCACTGTTTCTACTGTACTTATTTCTTCAGTCACTTGAATACCAGAATCTGCTTCATCTCCCATAAACTGTCCATACTTTAGGCGCAGTGCTTTTTGGTCAAAACCCAATTCATTGCTCGTAGCATTAAATTCCTTTTTTGTTAATTTGGATTGATTGGCAATTAGCTTTTCAGTGTCGATAATAAGCTGGCGCTGGCTTCTAAAATAATCGGGCATTAAATCAACCCCCATAGTGCCCTCCACTGCAAACTGATTGGTGGCCGTATCTTTGATTACTGCAAAATAAGTTTCTCCTTTTGTAATATTTGGATTGGGTTGTTTGCTATCAATAGCTTCGACATGGAAATAAAGTTCGTCACCAGGTTCCATTTTTAAATTATCTAAATTGATTTTTTTAAACAGTGATAGACGTTTGAGTCCCTTGGAAAATCTATCATCAAAATTCAATTTTTCCTCACGAAACTTTACAGACTCACCTTCACCCTTGGTAACTGTAGCTATAATATAAACTTCATTAATTCCATAATCATCTGTAATTAACGTTTTGAAGGATAATTCTTTTTTGTCATAAAAAGAAAAGGAGGTAAACTGGTTTAAATCCTGAATTTCCAAAACTGGACTTTTATCCTTGGTTACTTCCATAACATACAAATCAGAAATATAAGAACCTCCATTAACACCTGTAAACCTAAAGTTGTAAAATCCAGATTCCTTTAAAGTCATTGTTCTTATGTATTCGCCCTTTTCCAATTTCATAGGATAACTGTCACCTCCACTTTCCATAACAACACTTTTAACCTCCCCCTTAAACTTTATCCCCCATGACAGTCGTGAGCCTTCCAAAGCCGTTATATCCATTTCTTCCGTGGTCACAGGTGAGTTCTTTGTATACAATGGATATAAAATAGTAAGTTGTTGGCTTTCTAGTATCGGAGGTATAGATTCCATTGCCAATGAATCAACAGGTTGTACTAAAATAGAATGTTGGGAGCCCCCATTTGTATTTACACTTATACTACTACTCCAATTAAAATTATATGCAAAAAATGAAATAATAATACATAAAAAAAAAGTGATTCCTGCTGTCTTTAAATGGTTTATGGGTTGAATCTTACCAATTTCCTTATCTAACTCATCCGTAACCCTATACTGTTGTAATATTCCCAAAGTGGACAATTGTTCCTTTGGCTTTAACAAAAGGCCTGTACTATATTCCATGGATTTTATTTCATTGTCAAGAAAATGACAAATTTTGTCCAAGTTTAGTTTCCATGGCTTATAAAGAATGGATAATGTAGCAACTAAGGTTATAAACAGCAGTACTGATAAAATTATATTTGAACTAAGAATGTATATTAAAATCGATGGCCCAATGGCGTAAAGGAAAATCTCCAATCCTTGCATAAGCAACCATCGTTTTTTAAACTTCATTAATATGTTCTTGCCAGAATCTGTCATTGCTTCCTATATTTTGAAAAAAATCGTTCTGCAATTAATATAAAGAATAAGGCAATCCACAACCAAGGAGAAATATCGGTGGTTTCAAAAAGACCGGCCGTGTTCTTCCTATTTGATTGAATTGGATTCAACTCTTCTACATCAACTACTCGCTTATCATATAACAATGCTTCTTTATCAATTTCCGGATATAAATCCAGAGACTTAATTATGTGTTCCGCCAAATGTTCATTAATAATGTTTTCCGAGGTAAGTGGCCTTGTTATATGGTACATGTTAGGAAAAGAACTTAGCTCAATTAATTTAGAAGCAAGACTGTCGGGCTTATATGCCAAAACAGTGGCTTCCGTTTCTGGAACAGGTTCTTCGCTTAACCAAACAATACTATTAAAGGATAATAAACTTTCTCCACTAGCCTCACTGACCTTTTTTAAGTTAATTTCTCTATCCAAATACTTTGACACCGCTCTATAGGCTGCTTCTATATATGTAACATCACCAGAAAGACTATCCTTGTAAACCAATAATACTTCCAAGGGTTTTAAGGTCTTTATAGGAAAGTTTTTTCTAGTTCCATTTAATAGAATTGAAATACTGTCTTTCTGTTGATTTATTTCAATTTGTTCATTTTTCAAAGGGATGCTTCTGCTCTCAAAAGCAAGTTTCTTGCCATCACTAATTACACTTAAAAATTGCGCTTGCTCCCCATTTAAATTTGCTTCCAAAATGTCTTCGTAAGATGTGTTTTCAGAATCTATTACTATCAAGTGTACGTTAGAATGGACCACTGGTCTCATTCCCTTTATTCCAGACACTAAACCTTTTGTAAACACCACAATACTATCCGATTGTATGGAACTCATTTCCTGTGCCAAATGCCAGTAATTTAGAGGTGGATGGTTTTTAATTTTTGTAGAGTTTTCATCCCATTTAGGAAATCCAGATTTTAACAACCGCAAATCTGATACTGGAAGTGAATCCAGAATGCTCTTTAACTTGTTGTTGGAAAGTAATGAAGGTTCAATGAGATAAGTAATAGGGTTCCGCAAACCATTTGTCTTTAATTGCGGGCCTGCACTAATTAAAACCAAGAGAAACAAAGTCAATAATCGTAATGCAAGCAACCATAACTCATTAATTTTAATGGTGTTGGTTTGTTTGGGATTAGTATTTTTTATAAACTTAATACTCCCCACTTTTATGGTCCTAACCTTTTTTTTACTCCACAAGTGTATTGCAATTGGAACCGCCAATCCCAATAAAGCCCATAGATATGTAGGGTGGAGAAAATTCATTTCACAAAAGTCTAGCCCGTTTTTTTAAAAATAGTTGGAGCGCTTCTCCAATAGGTTCATCTAACCGAAACATTTCATAGCTTATATTGTTGGTTAGAAGCTTGTTTTTTATTTGCTCAATTTCATCTTGGATAGCTTTTAAATATTGTTTTTTAACTTCTCTAGGATCCACTTTTAATCTGATTCCCGTTTCTAAATCTTCAAAAATAGCTTGGCCTTGATAATCAAACATCAGTTCACTTTTACCCATTATATGAAAAACCACCACCTCGTTTCTTGAAGTCTTTAACTGTTCGATTATTTGGGAAAGTTCAGTATTATATTCATACAAATCCGTAATAAAGAATAGTAATTCTTTTTGATTTCTATTGTGGATTTTATCTAAAGAATTCAAGTTTTTTGGTAATTGCCCTTTAGATTGAATTGAAATTAATTCATGTAAAAATCGATTATAATGTTGTTTTTGCATTCTTGGGGGTACGCTCTGTACATATTGATCATTGATAGTGATAAGTCCTATTGCATCCCCTTGACTTTGTGCCAAATTTGCCAATGCAGCTACTATTACTTTAGCAAAATCTATTTTTGAGAGTCCGTTTTCCTCATGAAGCATAGATTTGCTGGAATCTATAAAGAACTTCACATTAATATGGGTCTCAATTTCAGATTGTTTAATATAATACCTGCCTGAACGTGCCAACATTTTCCAATCCAACAACCGCATATCATCCCCGGGTTCATATCCCCTATACTGGCTAAACTCCATACCTAATCCCACTCTCCTACTTTGGTTAAGACCAGCAAGGTATTGGTCCACAATTACTCGTGAGATTAGCGCCAACCCAGTCACGCTATTAATAATATCGGGCTTAAGAATTTCGCTGTAGTCCTGTTTCATTTAAAAAACAATTGCTTGCAAAAGATGTTGTGTAACCTTGTCAGACGTTATGTTTTCTGCCTCCGCCTTAAAATTGACAAGTACTCGATGGCGCAATACTGGTAGTGCAACATTTTTTATATCTTCCATTGTAACAGACAAACGTGCATTTGCCAAGGCTCTTGCTTTTGCCGTTAAAACCATGGCTTGGCCAGCACGTGGTCCGGCACCCCAACTCACCCATTCTTTTACATATTCATTGTCAGTGGTTTCTGGTCTTGTAGCCCGTACCAATTTGCTTACATAATTCACTAAATCATCACTTATAGGTACTTCTCGCACCAAATGTTGTAACCTTAATATATCATCACCTGTAATTATAGATTTTATGGCTTCCTTTTTTGTGCCCGTTGTGTTTTTTAGTATTTGGGTTTCTTCCAACTCACTGGGATATCCAATTTTGATATAAAAAAGAAAACGGTCTTGTTGAGCTTCGGGTAAAGGAAATGTTCCAGATTGTTCTATTGGGTTTTGTGTGGCTAGAATAAAGAATGGCCTATCCAAGGAATAAGTTTTACCAGAATACGTAACCTCAAACTCCTGCATAGCTTCCAATAAAGCTGCTTGTGTTTTAGGCGGGGTACGGTTAATTTCATCCGCTAGGATAATATTGGCGAAAATGGGGCCTTTATTAAATTCGAAAAACTTTTTTCCGGTACTGTGGTCTTCTTCAAGTATTTCAGTTCCAATAATATCCGATGGCATTAAATCCGGTGTAAACTGTATTCTTTTAAACTTTAAATCAATGGCCTGGGCCAAAGTTCTTATCATTAATGTTTTTGCCAATCCGGGAACACCTTCCAACAATGCATGACCTCCAGCCAAAAAAGTTATAAGTAATTGTTCCACTGTTTCCTCTTGCCCAATAATGACCTTGCCAATTTCTTTCTTTAAGTTGGCCAACTTAGAAGTAAGGATATCAACTTCTTGTTGAATCTTCATCAATTCTTTTTCCATCTATATACTTAATTTATGATGTAAGTGCATACATCACTATATTTACACCAAAGCGTGTATTATCAATTTTATACCATCTTTTATTCCTAAAATCATAGTCCCATTCGCAGCCATAATCTTTATTACTGTACAGTACACCTATTCTACCGTTGATAACTATTGCCTTTAAGTATTCATGAACAAGATCGTCCCCCCAACCATTGAGCTCTTGTGAGGTAGTAGGTGGTCCATTTTCAAACTTGAAAAAAATATTATAGATCTCATGATCATTGGGGATTTTGTTTAATTTTCCAACTCCAAAGATATCTCCCATTTGGCGCTCAAAAGACTTGGCAAACAAACCATCTATATCATGGTTGCAATCATCCACGAAGACAAACCCACCATTATCAATATATTTTTTGAAGTTCTCCTTCTCCTTTTTGGTAAACTGCACCAGTTTATGACCAGACAGATAACAAAACGGACATTTAAATATATCATCACTGCTTAAACTGATGATATTTTCTTTCTTATCTACTGCCAATGTAGTATACTCAACCAACGAATTTAAAAGATTCGAAGGCATCCGCTGATCAACATCCCAATCTCCAGACTCATATTGAAGTCTTGTAAAGAAAAAATCATTGCTCACTCACTCTTTTTTTAATCAAATAAATTTCCACATTTAAAGGAAACTATATAAAAAAACTGGCTGCTTTGAATGAATCGCGACAACCAGTTTGTTATAAATTACCTATTACTTATACTGCATCTGACAAGCTGGTAAAAGTGAAGTCCCTAATTTTCATATAAGGAATTAAATTACCATCCACTCTAACTTGTTTGCCAAGTGTTTCCAAGTTGTTCAACATAATTATTGGGCTTTCATTAAACCTGAAATTTTTAACAGGATATTTAATTTGGCCATTTTCAATGTAGAAAGTTCCATCTCTGGTTAGCCCTGTATACAGCAAAGTTTGGGGGTCCACAGAACGAATATACCATAATCTTGTAACCAAAATTCCCTTTTTAGTTCCTTTGATTAAGTCCTCCAAAGATGCGTCTCCACCCTGCATTATAAAATTACTTGGGAAAGGTACGGGGTCCACTCCTTTTTCCTTCGCCCAAAAACGACTATAAGCAAGGTTCTTTACCACCCCATTTTCTATCCAATTCATTTTTTTCAAAGGTTGTCCTGCACCATTCCATGTAGAAGTAGGTACATCTGGATTTAAAGGGTCCGACCATATACTTACCCGCTCATCAACAATCTTTTCACCTAGTTTTGTACCGCCTCCTTCTTTTGACATGAAGTTACGGCCTTCATCAGCCGATCTAGCATTAAGGGCACTCCCCATTCTTCCTAAAAGGTCACTAGCTGCAGCTGGCTCCAATATTACAGTATATTTACCTGGCTCAATCGCTTTTGCCTCTCTGGACATAACCGCCTTGTCAATAGCTACATTAGATGCTTCTAAAGCATTGAACTTAGAAATATCATTAAAATCCCTAGTCACCCAACCAGAACCAGTACCATCATTAGTTCTCATGGTTACTGTAAATTCAACAGACGTAGATTTATTATAGGCAAAAAGGCCATTAGAATTAATCATAGCTGAAAAACCAGAAGAATCATTTAAAAATCCAGCCGCGGTAACATCCTTTTCAACCGCTGGTTGAATACTACTATTGGCTACTTCTGCACGATAATCCGGTGTAATACCTGCAGTTGTATTAAAAAAAGTTAAAGATTCATCATAAGACTGTGGTCCCAATGGACCCATGAATTCAGGGTTTTCCGGAGAAAGTTTTGCCAACTCCTCGGATCTTGCAACTACTCTTTTAAGTGATTCATCATCAAATTCATCAATAGTGGCCGTTCCCATTCGTTTTCCAAAATTGGATTGAACAACCAAAGTTTGGTTAGATCTGTGACCCGAAGTAGAAACACTATTGCGAGCATATCGAATATTGCCACTTTCACTACCCTCTAAATTTATTTCACAGGCATCGGCTGTAGAAAAGCTTAATGCTTTTTCCATAATTTTCCGAGCCTCTTCTTCTGTATATATTGCCATTTTAATTTCTTTAATTTTTAAGACTTCTATTAAACACTCCTGCCGGTATTGATAACATTGATATCATTGAATCTTGTTGTAGAACTACCATGGGAAACAGCACTTATTTGAGAAGGTTGTCCTTTACCGTCAAAGAAAGACCCGAATAAACGATAATCACTCTCATCACAGATTTTTGCACATGAATTCCAAAATTCCTGAGTATTGGATTGATATGCTACATCATTTAGCATTCCAACAATCTCCCCATTTTTTATTTCATAAAAAGCAGTCCCCCCAAATTGAAAGTTATATCTCTGTTGATCAATAGAGTAAGACCCCCTACCTGCTATATAAATTCCCTTCTCCACATCTTTTATCATTTCAGCAACCGAATACTTATCCTTACCTGCTTCCAATGAAATATTTGGCATACGTTGAAACTGAACATCATTCCAACTCTGTGCATAACAACAGCCATGGGATTCATTTTGATCGATCATATTAACCTGATCCCGAATGGCTTGGTAGTTTACCAGTACCCCATTTCTTATAATATCCCATTGCTTGCCTTTTACACCTTCATCATCATACCCAACAGCTCCCAATGAACCAGGTTGTACCTTATCGGCCACGATATTAACAATATCACTACCATATTTAAAGTTTCCCGATTTCCATTTGTCCATTGTAGCAAAACTAGTTCCTGCATAATTGGCTTCATAACCGAGCACACGGTCTAATTCTGTAGGGTGTCCAACGGACTCGTGTATTGTGAGTCCTAAATGGTTGGGTTCCAATACTAGGTCATATTTACCTGGATCTACAGATTTAGCGCTAAGCATTTCTTTTGCCTGCATAGCAGCAGTTGTGGCATCTTCGACCATATCATAACTCCCTCTGTACAACTTAAGTCCCGCTGCGCCCTCTAATTTTTCTGAATCCAGTCCATCCATATACTCGTATCCCATACCCATTGGGGCACTCATGGCCTGTCTTGTCTTAAACTTACCTGCCTCCCGGTCTACCGCTGTAACTCCAAAAGTTGGCCATATCCGATGTATGTCTTGATCAATATATGAACCATCGGTAGAGGCAAAATACTTTTGCTCATTTACCATAAAAAGAGCCGAATTAACAAAGTTGGCACCATTCTCCATAGCAGCCGAATTGGCTTTTAATAAAAGATCAACTTTCTCTGAAACAGGAACATCCTTAAAATCCTTTTTAATGGGGGTTTTCCATGAAACCTCACCATGACCTGATACTGGAGCCAGCTTTACTGGTTCTTTTTGAAATTTGGAATTGGCCTTGGCAATTGCCACAGCTTGTTGGGTTGCCTTTTTAATTCCATCTTCAGAAACATTATTGGTAGAGGCAAAACCCCATGTTCCGTTGGCAATTACTCTAATTCCGATTCCAAAAGATTCGGTGTTCACTACATTTTGAACCTTATCTTCCCTAGTAAATACATATTGGTTTAGATATCTCCCAATTCTAGCATCTGCGTAAGTGGCTCCCAAAGACTTGGCGGTGTTAAGGGCAACATCGGCCATTCTTTTTTTAACAATAACATCCATACCCGGCTCAAGCATAGCTTCAACAGGAATAATATTTCCCATCATAGCCGAAGGCACCATTAAAGCACCCGCACCCAAACTGGATAATTGAACAAAATCTCTTCTTTTCATTTAAATATATTTAGTTCTATCTTAATATTCTCTTTTGAAATATTTTCATACAAAATACAAAATAGTGATTTTTAACTTATTCCACTAATTTTGTTAGTTACTTGTTAACTGTATTATTAAAGTGCCAGAAATATTAGTTGTAAAACAAGGATTGTACATTTAAACAACCTAAAAAATAATATCATTGAAAGTTTTTGTTTTGATTCACATAACCTCGGATATTTGTATTTTATTTCTTCACAATGGATATTAGGGTTAAACAGCGAACAGCATTAAGCATTTTCTTTTTTCTTTCCGGATTCTGTTTTTCTACTTGGGCCTCTAGGATTCCTACGATTAAATCTTTTTTTGGTTTTAACGAGGCAGAATTGGGCAGTGTCCTTTTGGCAATGCCCATAAGTTCTATGATTGGGCTACCCATATCGGGCTGGCTGGTTTCAAAGTTTGACAGTAGGAAACCATTGTTTTTTTCCTTTATTTTATTTTCAATCTCACTGATTTTCATAGGTTATGCACAAACTCCATTTTTCTTGATATGTGCCATTGCCATGTTCGCATTTTTTATGAGAATATTGAATATTGCGGTAAACACGCAGTCAATAACCCTGCAAAGAAAATTTGATAAAAAAATAATTGGCTCCTTTCATGGTCTCTGGAGCACAGGAGGGCTTTCTGGAGTTGGTTTCTCCACCTTAATGGTAAAATTTAATATTGGTATTGGCCAACATATGCTTATGGTTGCCATTTTAACATTGGTAATAACATTATTTGCCTACCCTTATTTAATTAAACATGATAAGGCACCAACTGGCAACAAACTGATTTTAGGCAAACCAGACCCTTTTATTCTCTACTTGGGGATTCTTGTATTCTTTGCTGCGGTTTGTGAGGGAGGTATGTATGATTGGAGTGGCGTATATTTTAGAGAAGTGGTCAAAGTAGAAATATTCACATATGGATATCTTATTTTTATGGCTTGTATGGCGCTTTCTCGATTTTTTTCTGATAAAATAATTGAGAATATTGGAATGGAAAAAACTTATATTATCAGCGCTTCTTTTATTGCCATTGGAGTCTTAACTGCAATTATTTTTCCAAATTTTTGGTCTTCAATGATAGGTTTTTGCCTTATAGGTTTTGGTACATCCTCCGTATTTCCAATGACTTTTGCTTTGGCCGGAACCTCAAGCAAATATTCCCCAGGAATGGCAATGTCCATTATTGGGACCTATGGTATATTGGGAATGCTCATAGGCCCTCCTCTCATTGGTTATTTGGCACATGCTTTTAACTTAAAAATATCTTTTATAACATTTATTATTTCTGGATTAATGTTGATTCCCATTTCCCAACTCTTTTTTAAGCTTCAAAAAAAGTAAAATAACCAATAGATTTGGAAACACTATTTTTGTCCTGAAATTTTGTATTCTATGTTTCATTTCTTTAGTAAGAAAATATACCTTGTTGATTACCTAGAAGGGTTTATTGATATTCATAACCATATTCTTCCGGGAATAGATGATGGTGCCAAAACTGTTGAAGAATCTATTGCTTTGATAAAAGGATTTTCCGAATTTGGAGTAAAATCCTTTGTTGCTACGCCGCATATAATGCATAATTATTACCCAAATACTCCAACGACAATTGAAAACTCATTGACTGCCCTTAAAAATGAGCTTTTAAAAAACAATATGAAAGACATTTCTATTGAGGCTTCAGCTGAGCATATGATAGATGATAATTTTGAGACTATTTTAGAAGCGAGAGAGGTAATGTCCATTAGAAAAAACTATTTGCTAATTGAAATGTCCTATTTGCAACCCTCCATAAATTTTGATATTGCTATTCAAAAAATTGCCACAGCTCGTTATTTTCCAATTTTTGCACATCCAGAAAGATATGGATACCTACACAATGATTTTGAAAAGTATTTAAAGTACAAAGAACAGGGTATAATGTTTCAAATGAATTTATTATCCCTTAGTGAATATTATGGAAAAGAGGTCCAAAAAACGGCTTTTAAACTGCTAGAGAATAATTTAATTGATTTTATAGCAACTGATGTTCATAATATAAGACAGTTGAATAGTTTAAAGGATATAAAAGTGTCTCAAAAAGTCTTGGACAAAATTCTCTATGTTATGGAAAATACGATTCAGTCGTTCTATTAGTTATAAAAAGGTCCCTCAATCTATAATATGGTCTTATTCTAATAATTACTGTATATTCATCATCTTTAACGAGCTTGGATAGTTCTGGGCAATTCAGTTAATTTACAGATTTTCATATTATATGTTCTTTAAAAGCATTTGGGAATAATTCAAACTTTTTATTTCTTTAACGCCCTTCTTTGGTATAATTTTAGTTTCAATAGAATAATCTTTTACCAAAAAATAACTCAACTAAAGGCATACCATTAAAAACAAAATGTTTTAAACCGCTAAGGTAAATTTAAGGAGTAATATGCAAAGGTCTTTCGAAACATCTATTCAATTTTCCTATCAGCCATTACCACATCATTCTATTATAATTTTGTTGTGTTTACAATACAAGTTATGTTACGGGCCTTTCAAAAAAAGGGCCCGTAACACAACTTGCAACCTATCTAAATAAAGTCAAACTTTTTGATTATTTATAAAATTGCTATTTCCTAACAATCAACTGTTTAAAATAACTCTTTCCATCTTGTGTGATTATGTCCAAATGATACACCCCACTTTGCAAACTATCAATTGGTAGGACATAAACACTATTGTCTATTTTCAATTCTGAAGCATAAAAAGTACCTACCTGCTGTCCTGATGAATTAAAAATTATCACTTCTTTCAGATTTGAATTACCGATGGTTGATAAAGTGACCTGCATTGTTCCAGGATTCGGATATAACATAATTTCGAAAGGAACAATTTGTGCTTCATTATCAATAGTTACCGTTGTATAATCACTTATTCTTGCCGAGAAACTTGGAGAAGATCCAGTAACCAGTACATTATCAATAAAATAAAATTCTGGATTACCGCTGACGATCATCTCCATGACAATCTGTATCGTTGAGCCCGTAAGGCCGTCCGCAGTGAAGGTCTGTGGGGCTATATCATCCGATACAAATCCG
>NZ_JAATJJ010000001.1:823180-830572 GCF_011927795.1 Saonia flava
AAAGGTACCGCCGTCACGTACCGATGTCCAAGCCGTGGAACCATTGTCCACCACTGCTCCATTGGAAAGGTCCCCAAAGTCCTCCAACCATATGGTGCCTGATACTCCTCCTTGGAGTCCTTCCAATCCTATTGTTAATGTCTCCCCTATACCATAATCTACAACCAAGTCTGCCTTAGCATTATCGGATGAACCTGTATAAATTAATGTAAATTGATGTGTTGAATTGGCTTTAACAAACCCGGGATTGAGAGCCCCAGATACTATAGCAAAATCAGATGCATCTGGTCCTACAATGTTCATTTCTGTAACATATACACCCATATTACCGCCTGAGGCATCCAAATCTATCAACACATTATTGCCAGAGCTCAATTGTACAGTGGAAATCCCATTCAAAATGCTTGATGTTCCGGGCACTCCAACTGGAGCATCACTGCCGAAATATTCCATGTTTTTTTGATTACCGCCTCCACGACTTGGAGATCCAGCAGTCACATACACCCCACTACCCGATACAATAGCTTGGAAGCCATGACGTTCAAAATTCATATCTTCCAATCTTGTCCACAAGCCAGTAGAAGGATTGTATGATTCTGTTATTCTTAATGCATCGTCAATATTTTCACCATACACAATTTCATTTCTAACTTCTCCACCCATAACAAGCAAATTACCATTAAAGTTTGCTACAGCCGGAGCTGCTCTTGGAGTAGGAAGATCAGCTTCTAGGGTACTCCAAGAACCACTTGTGAAATTATATACATCAACTTCTGGTAATACAGGCTTAAAACCGCCTCCATCGCCACCGGATTGTCTTCCTCCAACAGCATATAAATTATCATCAATTACCACTGCATGGAAATGATCTCTTGCTCTCGGAGCATCTAGATTATCGAGTGCAGTCCACACTCCCGTAGCAGGATCATACTCATCAAACCAAGGCACATAACCACCGGCATGGCCCAGTGTGTTTCCTCCTACGATATAGAACTTATCATCATAAACTACCAAGCCTGCTGATCCTCTTTTTCTATTTTCTGGTATTTCTGGTCCTTGTATCCACTCTTCATTTACAGGGTCAAAAGCCCATATATAATCAGCAGGAGGTTCCGGAAACGTATTATCTTTAAAGGAACCAATAATCCAAATAAGTCCTTGATATTCGGTTGCTTGAAAATGATTGAACTCAAAAGGAGCTGAATCTACAAGAGATGTCCATGAGTCATTTGTATAATCATATATGTCTATTGTTCTGGCACTTTCACGGCCACCCATAAGGTAAAATTTATCGCCTACCTGAACGAATGAACACTCATGCCTTGCCGTATAATTTTGGTTTTCATTTTTAAGAACCCACTCCGTACCAATTGATCCTGTATTCACTGTTATGGTCACCGTATCGGTGTCCGTTTGGTCATCACCATCTGTTACCGTCAATATTGCATCATAACTACCAGTAACTGTATAGATGTGTGCTGGGTCCACCTCATTGGACAATGGGCTACCGTCTCCAAAGTCCCATTCATACACCACCACTCCAACATCATCTGATGAATTGCTTCCTGTGAAATTCACCTCCAACGGAAGTTCTCCACTAGTAGGGGTTGCCTCTGCCAATGCAATGGGTGGGGCACTTGTCACTGTACTACCGCTGATTTGTATAGCAGACAGCTTAGGCTGGTCCACCCCTCCATCGGAGGCCAATGCAGACAGGTAAAGGTTCAGCTCACCATCAGATACCGTAACCGGGAAGCTTTTCACCGTAACAGTCTCAGAGCCAACATCCGCCGTAATATCATAATCATCTAGTTCTAAGGAGCCCTCAATCGTCACGTCGAACACCCTAAGTCCTTCACCACCTTCACCACCACCAGTGGTTCCCCAGTATAGCTCAGCCATATGGAGCCACACAATGTAATTTCCATTAGGAACGGGAATGTCGTAACTATAGAACTGGTCTGAAGAGCTACGCTCGGTTTGGTACAAAGGAGGAAGTTGTGCCTCAGAGTTTGAATAGGTGTCCCCCCCAACAAAAAACTCATCTGCTTGGTAATCTACCCCATTATGTGTAAGGGCAGGTCCACCGGCATTGATGTTCAGTTCAAATAATCCTTCTGGCAGTATAAACCATTCAAAGGACATGGATTCTATATCTTCGGTATCTCCATCATTATCATCAACAATGATGGTTACGTTATAGGGCGATCCAGTGGATGCACCCATCTCTACGGTTCCCCCGATCTGGCCATTTGTAGGTTCAATTGTTACTCCCGCTGGAAGACCGATTGCTGAGTACTGAAGATTACCATCTCCTCCTGATGCTTGAACAAATAAGCTTCCATTTAACGCTTCCCCTTCCTGGTTTGTTTGATTTGCCAGTTGCTGAATGCTAATGGGATTGCTGGCATCAAAAGATTCTATGATTTCTATACCGCTTATCACGGCATCTCCATTATTGAAATTAATCAGTGAAATATTGATGAAATCATCCAGCACTTCAATAGTTTGTGAAAGAACAACACCATTCCTAAACCCATATGTCCCAGATAAATCAATATTATCCATGTTAGGATAAATGTTTCCTTCAACTTCAACATCGTATACCCTTTCCCCTGCTTCCGAAGTAGCGTTTACACCGTCCCCCATATAGAGTCGTATTTCGTAAATTCCAGAAAGGTTCACCGGAAACGAATAGGTAACATGGGGAATGGACTCAAAAGTATCATATCTTGATGTATCAAAAATGTTGGTAGGTGTGGTTGACAAATCCACTGAAACATCAAAAGACTGCATGGATTGTACATTTCCTACCGTATTGGTTTCTAGCTGAATGAGATATTCATTTGGATTGCTACTTGTGTCCGCTGCCCAAGAAATTCCACCATCCAAAGCCAAAATTTGTGGACCACCGGCGTTCACCCTATATATTACAGGAGATGAAGCCACATTCACATTGAAGACAAATTCTGTAAAATTCGTGTCTTGATCCGTGGCCCTAATGGTAATATTGCTATTTGCCACTGTTGATGGATAATTAAGTGTCAAAATATTTCCATTGACCTGGGCACCTATATTTAGATTTGTATTACCAGTAACAGAATAAACAAGATTTTGATTTCCATTATCATCATCAAAATTGTTGTTCAAATTGAACGTATCCGACCCGGAATTGATGTAGGTATGAATATCCGAAATGGTACCTGTAATGGTTGGTGCGCCTCCAATAACATTCAAATAGTCCCATGTTCCCTCCAATTCAACACCTGTAGTATTTGAAGTCCCTATAAGTCCAACCGCAAGAGGATTTCCTGTTTGTTGGATTGATTCAAGAACTGCTCCTTGTGCATTAATAGTGCCCAAAGCCTGTCGCCCTCCACCATCAAAGGCATATTCCAATCCTATTTCGCCTGTGGAAGGGTCTACTAAGAAATATAAGATGGCACTGGCTCCAGGGCGATTGTTAGAGGCAATGGCCAATTCCAGAGGGGTTTGTTCTGTATCATCAATTTCCTGACGCACCTGCAATCCTGATGGGGTGATTACAAACTTAATATAGTTACTCTGCGTTCCATCTCCCATAAATATACCCAATTCGCCATTGGCTGGACTGGATGCGTGATACAGTTGCAAGTTGTCCGTAAAATTGATTAGTCTAGAGACAATGGTATAGGGAGTTGTGGTTATATCAGATTCCACACCATATTGGAAACCCTTCTCTTGGTTATTGCTGTTTCCTAAAGCGGTTCCTGCAGTCATCTGCATTGTCATGGCTCCTATTGCCCCTCCTAGAATATCATTGGGGTTTGGATCATCTGGATCATCTCTTCGATCCAACCATTGCAGCCAATTGGGATTGGCATCCCCATTGTTCATCAGCCCAGTAAAGCCAAGTCCTAAATATCCTTTCAGTTCAGTATTACTCGAAAACAATTGATTGATTACCGGTATACTAAAAGCATCGGTCCCGGAATCCTTGGAATCCCCCATTTGAAAGGGATCTAAGGCATCAAGAATCCCATCATTATCATCATCGGTATCATTCAAATCAGAAAGCAAGGTTCCCCCGGCTGATTTATCGAAATCATTGGGCTGAGATCCTCCATTACAGGGGTCTGAACCATTTTCATCTTCATCTTGATTTGTATAACCATCAAAATCGTAGTCATCAGTTGCGTAACCTGGAGTACTAGGTGGATTACAAACTATAAAATCTTGTGGTTCAAATGCGAATATATTTCCTTCCAAAGTTGCAACCCATATTGATCCTGGAAAGATGTCCGTATCAGAATTACATGTTACACCAAGTGCATTCCCTTCCAGCCCAGATAAAAAATTGGATGTCAAATTTTGTAATGACCCATCTGGATTTAATTGAACACGTCTTAGTCTTCCTGTATTCACACCAGCAATTAAATCGCCTTGCATGGCCCCGCCAAAATTGCCAGCTGTATATTCATCGATACCATTGGTGTTGGTGCCCCAAAGCGTAATAATTTCAGCATCATCACCATCAGGGTTGTTTATACCTGGTCCCCGCCAATCTCCTTCCACTGGATTCGCCATATCTGCTGGTACTGGAGGCCAGTTTGCTGGTAAACCTATATCTGGATTAGTTGTTGAACCTGGAGTGGAACCATCTGGATCATATATCTGTGTTCTAAATACCGCTCCATTGGTTGTTCCATCACTCGAAGGGTTGGTATATAAACCTGCACCTAAAGGATTGGCCCGTGTTGGGTTCGCATGACCCCCATAAAAGCTTCCCGGATCATATGAATTGATGTTGTTGGTAACACGTTTAAGATTATCTCTGTTATTAACAGATTCGCCCCCAGAATCTTCACTACTCCCTGGTTGTAAGGGGTTAAAATTATTGGTCACATTGCCCGTTCCTTCCTCAAAAGGAAATCCACCCCAACCACCATTGGCACCATTATCCGTGGTATAAACGGCTCCACTTTCCGTTATAACAAAATCATATATGTTTCTATGTCCAGGAGAAAAAATTTGTACAGGACCTTCACGTACTATGACAGCCTGATTTAATCCATCGTTGCCACCAAAAGGATCGTTAACATCAACACCATCATATCCAGGAGAATTTGGATCTATAATTCCATTTACATTTGGGCGACTGGGATCATCCAATGTAGGAAGGTCATAAATATAGCTACGTCCGTTATCGTCTAGAATAGGCATACTTTCCAAAGCATCTAAATCAACTGATAGAAGTGCTGCTGTGAGCGCATATTCACCGGTATACGCAAAATTTCTGGAAGGTGACCCAGCATTTGTATGCCCTCCTTGAGCAATAATTAAATAATCACCTCCATTTATTTGAGCCAATTCCAAACCATTTGAGGCATGGTTTTCTTCCGATCTTGGCAGCCCCCTAACAATGTCAACTACATCCCAATTGGTACCGGTCCACGAGATACGAGTTATTGTTCCTGAATTTGTGTCAAGACCACTATCGCCATTACCACCACTGCCAAAACCTCCAATCCTAAAATCGCTTGACGCAACATATATTATTGGGTTTTCCGCGGTACCCCCTACTTCAATGCCCAAGGTTTCCCTAGAGGAACTAAAGAATAGGCTTCCATCGTCATTGTAATCTTGAATAGTCGTTATGGCATCCAATTCTTCCGTGGCCGTAACCATGTAATTCCCTGGTCCATTCCTTTCAATAGTAAAAATTTTGATAAGCCCACGATAATCCGCGACATACAATCTTCCGTCCGGTCCAAACTTCAATGAAGTTCCATTAGTAATGGATGTAAACCCATTCAAATTAAGTTCATTCAATGAAAAACTAATCTGAGCTGAGGTTGAGATACCGTAAAAAAATAAAATAGTTAAACAGAGGAGTCGTACACACCTTTGTAATGCAAAGTAAAGTTGTACCATGTTTGTTTTTGGTTTAGTGGAAAAAAAATTATTGTGTAAAAAGGAAAGGGGAAATCCCCAAATTATATACTTTCTCATATTGGTTTTGATTAGCATTCGGGGGACTATACGAATATAAATCACAGGACTGTACATGCATGAATACATTGCATCAATTAGACCAATTACCATTAAAATCGTTGAATACCATTTAATCACAACCAACCTAAATATCAATAGATTAGGTGTTGTATTACTTTTCCTATTAATATATTATTAATAACTATTATAAACCCGTTGTATAAGTTAATAAAACATTTTTCTCAGAAAATATTATTGTTTTTTTTGATGTCTTTTAAACAATTAGCAATCAATATAAATTTTACATTATGTGTAAAAATTTACTTCAAACACTTTTCCTTATACTATCACATTATAAAATAGCATCTGTTTTTGAGAAAATAAATGTTCTAAAAGTTATTAGAGGCATGTTTGGGGAAACCTCAACTCATTGGCTAAGTATTACAGAAACAATATTAAATCCATAGTGCTAATATCAATGAAAAACATTATCGACTTCACAGCTGACAATTTTAATTAAAATAAAGTAAGCTGCCAAAATGGTCAATAGTACCATTTAACAGATTTATTAATTCCATCTGAGCAAAATTAGCCCAGTTTTGAAAATAAATAGAGGGCGATTTTCATCGCCCTCTATTTCCCAATTTGAATATTTTGAATTAGTTCTTGACCAATAGTTCAATACCTACTGGGTCGCCTTGGCTCAGTTCTATAGTTATATAGTATAGTTCGTCTCTAAGTCCGAATATTGGAATTTCATATAATCTTTCAACTAATATTTCTTGAGGTTCATAGGATTCCAATAATCTTCCAGTAGAATCATGAAGATTAATTCTGGTTACCATAACACCATCTGGCAAATTCATTACTTGAAGGTTGGCAAAAACGCTGGCTGGGTTAGGAGCCAATATAGCCTCCATTTCCAGTCCTAAAGCAACATTATCCATTACTTCTATTGTTATGGATGTAGCGCCTGATAATCCTTCGGCATCCACAACTGTCAAAGTGACCTGATAAGATCCCACCGTTTCAAAAGTATAGATTGGATTAGGTTCTGTAGAACTCCCTCCATCGTCAAAATCCCATGCATAGCTTACAATGCCCACATCATCTGTAGAGCCACTTCCTATAAAAGAAACTTCCAAAGGAGCATCGCCAGATTCTGGAGTAGCTGTTGCCACCGCAACTGGAGACTCATTTGCTGGTTCTGTTACAATAATCGTCAGTATATCTGTATCTGTCAGTCCATCCTCATCTGTAACCGTTAAGGTGACATCATAAGTCCCTGGTACATTAAATGTATAGGTCGGGTCCGCCTCGACAGAAGTGCCCCCATCAATAAAGTCCCAAGCATAGCTCACAATACCCACATCATCTGTAGAGCCACTGCCCGTGAAAGAAACCTCCAAAGGTGACAAG
>NZ_JAATJJ010000001.1:830665-1241824 GCF_011927795.1 Saonia flava
AGAAACTTCCAAAGGTGCATCACCAGATTCAGTGGTAGCTGTTGCCACCGCAACTGGAGCTTCATTAGGTGAAACAATTATAGTTACAATATCAGTATCATATAATCCACCTCCATCTGTAACAGTTAAGACGACATCATACGTTCCAGGTGATATAAATGTGTAGGTTGGATTCGCTTCTGCAGATGTTCCACCATCAATAAAGTCCCATGCATAGCTTATAATACCTACATCATCTGTAGAGCCACTTCCTATAAAAGAAACTTCCAAAGGTGCTATTCCAGATTCTGGAGCAGCCGATGCCACTGCAACAGGCGACAAGTTAGGTTGATTTACGGTGATGGTCACTACATCGGTATCAATAAGGCCTTCAACGTCTGTAACAGTAAGCTCTACATCATAAACCCCCGGTGTGTTAAACGTATAGGTAGGACTTACTTCTGTTGATACTCCTCCATCAATGAAATCCCAAGAATAGCTGGCAATGGCTAAGTCATCAGTAGATACACTTCCATCAAAAGCAACCTCTAAGGGAGCGTCACCTTCCATTGGGATAGCAGAAGCTACCGCAGTTGGAGCTACTCCTGTTCCATTAACGTCAATTATTATACTCTTTGTATCTGTATTACTATCAGCATCCTCAACGGTCAAATCAACCATATACGTTCCTATTGTTGTGAAGGTATGTGCAGGATTAGACTCATTAGAGATTGGCGTACCGTCTTTAAAGTCCCATGAATAGCTAGTTACCCCCACATCATCCAAGGAATTACTTCCAGTAAAGTTCACTGTCAAAGGCACAAAACCACTAGTAACATCAGCTTGTGGAACGGCAATCAGCTCGCCAGGTTCACCAATGTACCATACAAAATCTACGGTTTCATTTCCAGCAGGGTCACCATCATCTGTTACTGTAACAGATACATTATATGGGCTATTATTAGCAGCTCCTGGGCCACTTACTCCTCCACCCTGTTGAGATTCAGGAGCATTAAGCACTGCATTGGTATTGTTATTATAACCCCAATCGTCCACTTTGTATAATACCATTCGGTCAATAGCATGACCTAAAGAGCGTTCTGAAACCTCCATGGTATAGGTACCCGGATTTACAAACCAAACAAAGATTTCATGATTATCGTTATCAAAGGTTCTTGCCTGCCAATCATAGGTTTCAGAACTCCCTCCACTTCTATATACTTTGAAGAACCCATCAGCCCCGTTTCCATCTGGTGTAGTAGCCGGTGTTACTCTTGAACTACCTATTGGGAAAACAATTTCTGATTGTGCCCCTTGAAGGTTGGTAATAATATCCGCTTCAGTTCCTGGGTTTCCTACAGAACCATCAATGGCAAAAAACCAAACATCATCATTATTGGGGAAACGTAACCAGTTATCGTTTTCCTCAGTTGGATCTATTCCTGAGTAGAAACTTCTCCAATTGAAACGATAGACCCCGGCCTCAGTAATAGTAATCTCATATGGGATTGTGCTTCCGTTGATATTATTAAAGTTATTGTTGTTGGCAATAATACCTGTAGCTCCATCCAAATTGGTAATATCCCATCCTGAAGTATCTACCGATTCAGCCTCAATGACCACCAATCCGTTTTCCTCTATAAAATTATCACCGCCACCACCGCTTATAAATCCATCATCAACAGTACCTGTTATTATTCCTGTATTCTCATTTATAGTTAAATCAGGCGGTAATCCTGTAGCGCTATATGTAGTATTATTTGGACTAGTTGCCTCAATTTGTAATGATACAGAGTCTCCTTCGTAGTTATATTGATCTCCAGGATTTGTTACCCCGAATGTAGCATCAGGATTATTGGTCAACGCAATATTAAGGGCACTTGAATCATTATAATTAATGGTCAAGGTAGCAGTTCTATCCGCCCCGGTACCCGACAATGATACACTTAATGTATGTGTTCCATTTGCATCGATTAAGGCATTTGACAATTCCCCTAATTCTATACTAAAATCAGCAGCATTGGCACCTGTTATTTCCATAGATCGTATGAACATTGCCACATTACCATCAATAACATCTAGATCTATGTCAACGGTTTCACCGTCATTAAAAATCACTGTATTTTGTGAAGATAGGACACTAACAACGCTAGGTGATCCTACAGGGTTATCTTCTCCTAGAAACTCCATATTCTTTTGGTTGCCCCCTGCTCTATTTGGAGAACCTGCCAAGATATGGACCCCTGGCCCCGAAACAATTGCCTGAGTACCGTGACGCTCAAAATTCATATCTGCCAGTCTATCCCATGATTGGGTTATTGGATCATACTCTTCCGTAATTTTCAAGGCATCATCTGTATTAACACCATAAACCAACTCATCTTGCACTTCTCCACCAATAACAAGCAACTTATTATTGAAGTTTACTGCAGAGGCACCTCCACGAGGTGTTGGTATATTTTGTCCACTGGGCAAGGTACTCCATGTACCAGAAGTAAAATCATAGACATCAACCTCAGCTATAACAGGTTTGAATACACCACCGGTGCCACCAGAAAGTCTTCCACCAGCAGCATATAATTTATCCCCTATTACAACGGCAGCAAAATGATCTCTTGCCCTAGGTGCATCAGTTAAAGGTGTCCAAGTACCTGTTGCAGGGTCAAACTCATCAAATTGAGCCACAAATCCTCCATCATGTCCATCATTGTTCCCCCCCACTATATAAAACTTATCATCATAAACTACCAAACCAGTTGAACCTCTTCTTCTATTGGCCGGTATTTGTGGACCTTGAATCCACTCTTGGTTCGCTGGATTGAACATCCATATGTACTCCGCTGGAACTTCGTTGGGATAGGCATTGTCTAGGAATGCACCAATAATCCAAATTAATCCCTGATATTCAATAGCTTGAAAGTGATTAAATTCTTTAGGAGCTGAATCAACCAGTGAAGTCCATGAGTCAGAAGTATAATCATAAACATCGATTGTTTGTGCATTTTCACGACCACCCATCAAATAAAACTTGTCACCCGCTTGTACGAAAGAATTCTCATGTCTCGCCGTGTAATTTTCATCTTCATCCTTGTCAGTCCATAAGAACTGTGTTTCGACAGTCCAAATAAAAACTTGGCTAGAGGGTGCAGACAAAGGTTTTAACGCAGTTACCACAACGGTATGGCTACCATTCCCGTTGGGACCACCCATTGATGCAGCGGTACTGATTGTACCTGATATTTGACCTGTTGCAGGATTAATGGTTATCCCTTGTGGCTGACCTGAAATATAAAAGGTAATTTGTTCGCTGGAATCTCCACCAGTTGCTGTAGCATTAAAATCAACTGCATCAAGAATTCCATTATTTTGATCTGGAATATTTGCCAATGTTAATGTAGGGTTGCCCATATCTACTGCAAACACCTCAATACCATTAACTAAGGGATTTTCAACTTCATGACCGAAAGAAATATTCAATTCACCATCATTTACAGATACAGGATAGGAAATCATTCCTCCGACCTCGTGGCCAAATCTTTCAACTAGGTCTAAATCATTTTCAACTAATGCTCCTTCAATCATTATGTCAAAAACACGATCCCCAATGTTACTTGCTTCATCAAAACTATTTCCCATGTAAAGATTAACCATATAGTCTCCATTCCCAACGGTCAAGACATATTCCATCTCAGGCGCAGCTGAAAGGTCATAACGTTCCTCATTAAAAACACCCAAGTATGTACTATTGTCTATGTATGCCGGTATGGAGGTATCCTTGGTGTTGAACGACATGACCTCATAGTCTTCGGTACGGCCCGTGTTCACTGTATAATTATTTCCAGTCTGGGCTCCATTACCCAAATCATCCTCCCAGTTAGAACCGATATCGGAAGCATCAACTTGAACTCCACCAGCATTGATACGGTACACATAGGGTTCAACAATTTCCCATGCAAAATTAATTTCTACTTGATCGCTGGTCAGTCCATCACTGTCATCAACAGTTATGGTAACATTGTAGGGGCTGCCCGAAAAGGCACCCTCTTCAATGGTACCAAAAATATGTCCGTTGGTGGGCTCAATGTCTACCCCTGGTGGCAAGCCTGAAGCTGAAAAATCAAGATTGCCGTCGCCACCAGCTGCATAGAGCGCAAAACTTCCATCAACATCATCACCGGCAAAGCTTAATTGATCTGCAATGGGATTTACATAGATGGGCGTATCAGAATCAGAAGCATCCAATATTTCGATACCGTTGATTAATGGGTTTTCTTCAAGCCCATGTAGGAATTCAACATTTATAACGCCATCGGTAACTTTTACAATATGGCTAATCATTGTACCTATATTATGCCCATAGGTTGTTGCTAAGTCTATATTGTTAAGCAAGGGCATAACAACACCTTCTATTGTTACATCAAAAATTCGTTGCCCTGGCTGTGAAGTTCCATCGAATCCATTACCCATGTATAACCGAACTTCATAATTGCCCGGTTGTGGTGCCACTGGAAAGGAATATAGTACGTTGGGGCTTCCTGGTGTGTTATCATATCGCTCAGTAGCAAAAATTTCTATTGGTGTTGTGCTTGTGTTTACAGAGCCATCAGCAGTTGTAATTGTTCCGCTGAAAGAACTGTTACTACCTGCCGTTGACAAGTACGTTGAATTATTGGCTTTTGTATCTTCATCCCAATCTATATCGGCATCAATACTGGACAACAAAGGTCCTCCGGCATTTACCCTATATAAAATGGGCGGTGTCTCGGTTACCGTTACTATAAAAGTATCATCCACAAAATTAAGGTCCTGATCCGTTGCTCTAATCGTAATATTCGATACTTGGGCTGTGGAAGGAAAAGAAAGGGTCAAGATGTTGTTTATTATGCTAGCATCGATAACAGGATTAGTGTTGTCCTCAACAGAATAGGTAAGATTGTCCGAACCATTGTCATCATCAAAATAAACATCCAAGTTGATATTCTCATCGACCGAATCTATCAATTTATCAATATCTGGTATGCCTTGAACCACTGTAGGAGTTTCTGCCTTAACATATAAAAATTCCCAAGTGCCTTCCAATTCAAAACCCGAAGCGTTGGATGTACCGATAACTCCAACCGCCAAATCTGTGTTTGCTTGCTGAATGGCATCTAAAATTGGAGTATCTGCAGCTATGGTACCCAAAGTTGTTAGGGAACCACCATCCAACTTATATTGTAGTGAAACATCTCCTGAAATCGCATCGACCACAAAGTAGAAGTCAATACTAGAACTGGGTCTATTTGGAACAGGGATATTAAAAGTTAAAGGTGTTTGTCCATTATTGTCAATTTCTTGTTGAGCCATAAGGCCCATAGGTGTAGCCACAAACTTAATGTAATTGCTCTGTGTACCATCACCAATCTGAATTCCCAATTCCCCGTTTGGTGTGTTCGCATTGGTATATAATTGGTTTTGAGTTATATCAAAGCCCCTAATTTGAGAATGTACCGTAAACCCTCCCATGGATTGATCGACTTGAACACCGTATTGAAATGCTTTTTCCTGATCGTTATTGGACTCAAAAGCCGTTCCTTCTGGCATTTGCATGGTCAATGCTCCTATGGCACCACCCAGTAAATCATCAGGGTTTGGACCAGGACCATCCAACCAGTCCAACCAATTGTTACCCGAATCGTTATTGTTCATCATACCTGTCAAGCCCAGACCCAAATAACCACCAAGCCCAGTGTCCGAATACAGGTCGTTGGTAATGGGTAGCTCATAGGCATCACTTCCTCCTATGTTTGGATTGCCCAACTGGAAAGGATCATTGGCATCCAATATACCATCGGCATCATCGTCGTCATCATTGAGGTCAGAGATTGAGTCATTATCAAAGTCACTTGGTTGCGAGCCTCCATTACAGGGATCAGTGCCATTGTCTTCTTCATCTTGATTGGTAAATCCATCAAAATCGTAATCCGCATTGGCATCATATCCAGAATCACTTGGGTCCAAACACTCTACAAAATCTTGGGGTTCCATAACAATGATGCCTCCAGTTGAGGTATTAAAAAGACCAACCCAGATAGTACCTGGAAAAGGATCCAAATCACTATTACAGGATATCCCTAAAGCATTGGCAGCCCCTCCTGCATTTAACCCAGAAGCCCAAGATTGTTCCAGTGTATTTAGGCTGCCATCTGGGTTCAATGCCACTCTGTGAAGTATACCATTGTTCTTCCCTACAAAAAGGTTCCCCTTATAATAGTCATCTCCATTACTGGCCGTATACTCATCAATACCATTTGAGTTTCTTGGAAAAATTGCGATGGGTTGATCATCTGGACCGTCAGGGTTGGTAACCGTTGGTCCTCGCCAATCACCTTCAACCGGGTTTGCCACCTCTACCGGTGGCCAATCCGCCGGTAAAGCGATAGATGGGTCATCCGTATATCCCGCTTGAGGATTTGAAGGGTCGTAAATCAAAGTTCGATAGGTAGCATTGTTAGGATTGGAATCTGGAGAAGTCAAGAGACCTGAATCGGTTGGATTTGCACGAGTTGGGTTGGGATGTCCTCCATAAAATGTATTGAATGTATAATTTTGAATATCAGTAGTAATCAATTCCAAATGATCTTCGTTGTCCATTCCCTCTCCATCATCTGGGGTTGCAATGTCTCCTCCAGGCTCTCCTGGACGATATGCATTTGTGGTATTTCCTCCCATTCCTTCATTTTCAGGTAGTCCTCCCCAACCTTCATTGGCCCCATTGTCTGTAACATATAATGCACCACTTTCCGTAACTACCAAATCGTAGGCATTTCGATAACCAGGAGATAAAATTTTCACTGGTCCACCAGCTACAACTTTGGCTTGGTTCAATCCATCATTTCCCCCAAATGGATCATTTACATCAATTCCATTATAGCCCGGTGCATCTGGATCCGTTATACCATTTGCATTGGTCCTTGTGGGGTCGTCCAATGTTGGTATATTATATTTATATACCCTGCCATTGTCAAACTTATCGCTCATTGCTTCTATAGCGTCCAAATCTATTGCCAATATAGCTGCAGAAAGTGCATATTCGCCTAACAAGGCAAAATTAATGGAAGGCGATCCACCATTGGCATTCCCCCCTTGGGCCACAATCAGGTAATTTGCCCCCCCAATTGTAACAAACTCCAATCCATTAGTGGCGTGATTTTCTTCAGAACGTGGAAGTCCCCTAACTAAATCTACCACATCCCAAGAACTTCCATTCCAATAGAAACGGGTTATTGTCCCTGAATTAGTATCTAAACCTGTATCTCCTTGACCTGTTGTAGCCCCACCTACTCTAATGTCACTTGAAGCTACATAGATAATCGGGTTTGCAGCAGTACCGGCAACTGCCAATCCAGTAGTTTCCCTTAATATGCTGGAGTTGCTAGTACCATCATCATTGTGGTTTTGGATTCCTTGAACACCCGAAAGGGTTTCCATGGAAGTCACCTTATAGTCATTGGCACCATCACGTTGTATGGTCATTACATGAACCAAACCCGTATATTCGGTTGCATAAAGTCTTCCATCAGGACCATAAGTCAGTGACGTAATCCCTGAGGCAAAACTCCCCTGGCCATTAAGATCTAACTCACTTTGTGGAAAACTTAACTGTGCTTGAACTTTAATTGAGAATATTGTTGCAAATAGAACGCATAACAATAAAAACTTGGGGTAATATTTTTTCATAATATTAAAAGTGTTTTCGACATTTTTCATAAAAGAAAAAAGGCCGTACTATGCTTCAAATATACTTTAATGTGCATGAAGCTAGTTTGTTGAAATAGTATTATTCGTTCAATTAAAGTACTTTATCGATAAAATACTAGAGACGTTAATAGGTTAATCTAAAAGATAAAAAATACAGAATTTATCTATATTTTCAACAATAGGGACAAACATTATAAGACTCAAAACAAAACTGGTTCAACTGAAGAAAACATTAGAATTTCCACCATTTTTTGGCAACCTTTCCATAACCGTAACCATACTTACCACCATACCCTAAATTGTTCAGTTTGACACCATTTACCACAAAAGAGAGGCCTTTTATTTTTCCTTCGCCCTGAAGTTTCATAGCAAAATCCAACGCCTTAATCTCTGTTACATCAGCACGTGTTACATAAATTAACTGGTTTGCATGTTCGCTGATCAACAAGGTATCTGAAACCATCATCATTGGTGCAGTATCAACTATGATATAATCATAGCGCCCAGATACCTCTTGAAAAAGTTCTTTCAACCTACCACTCATAAGAAGTTCTGAAGGATTTGGAGGAATTCTTCCTGAATAAATTACATCCAAATTGTTATCATTAACCAGCATTGTATTAATGATTTCCTTGTAAGAAATGTTTTGGTCATGTAAATAATCGGTCAGACCATAATCCGATTTTTTATGGCCGACTGAAAGATTATCTATATTCTTTCCTGTAAAAAAACTTTTGAATTTTGGATTTCGAATATCAGCACCTATTAGCAAGGCCTTTTTATGAGTATTGGCCAATATCATGGAGAGATTAACTGACAAAAAAGTTTTTCCCTCACCAGGCACACTCGATGTTATATAAATAATGTTATTGGATTCATTGGGCTTCGACTTTATTAAATAGTCTAAATTTGCTCTTATAATGCGCAATGCTTCAGCTAATACAGAGCGATCGTCTTTGACAATTATTTTTTTCTCCTTTTTACTAAGCCTAGGTAATTCGCCAAGAATGGGTATACTACGGACATTTTTTTCCAAATTGTGCATGTTATGCACTTTATTATCCATTAAATCTCTGGCATAAATTATGGAGAATGGGATTAAAAGTCCAAAAATTCCAAAAGCTAAATAGATTATCTTTTTTCTAGGAGATACAGGAATATCACTAAAATAAGCACTGTCAATCAGCTTAGACTTTGGTGCAGTTGATGCCACTGTTATTTGGGCTTCCTCTCTTTTTTGCAATAGGTAGAGATACAATGACTCTGTGGTTTGTTGACGTCTTGTAATATCTCTCAGTGCCCTTTCGTTTTTTGGTGCCGAATAAATCTTTGAATTGATGATAGCCTGTTGCCCACTTAATGTATTGACCTGTAGCCCCAAATTGTTCACTGTACTACTTAAACTTGCCTGCATCGTTCTTTTTAAGCTACTCAACTGCTGATCAAGGTTCACAATTACCGGATTCTTCTCATTAGAACTTTTGAGCAAACGATTTCTTTCCTGCACCAATTGATTGTATTGTTGTGTGGTACTGGCAATGGTTGGGTCTGACAATCCTAAATTGGCCGGAAGCACCTCATAACCTTCTTGTTGATTTACCATATCACGCATCGATCCGGCAATATTTAATTGGGTTTCTGCATTGGCCAACTCTTGGCGGTTAGCTACCCCTACATTGAGATTGATATTGGCTTCAGATGCAATATCAGTAACCCCTCTACCCGTTTTAAAATCTTCCGCTGATTGGTCTACCGATGACAGACTTGCTGAAATATCTGCTATTCGCCCCTCAATAAAACTTGAGGTTTTATCAGCTATCTGTTGCTTGTCCTCAACGGCATTCTTATTGTAAACAACAACCAATGAATTGATTATATCCCTGGCTTTCTCTTTCACGGGGTCCTCCAAACTTATGTCCAAAATACTTGAGAATTCCTGAGGTTTGGAAATAATTATTTCTTCTTGATACTTAGTGGCTATTTCTGAAAGAGGAGAAATCTCTACTTTCAGTCTTTTTCCTAAATGATTATTAATATATTCTCGATTGGGTGTAATGACAATATCACCTATTGGTGATGAAATATTTTTACCAAATGCATAATTCTTAGGAGCATCTTCCTCTTCAACCGAATAGCCAAAACTTGTAGTTGAAGAATTTATGTCCAAATAAAATTCCAAGCCCTCCCTATGCATTGTAGAATCGGGAGCAATTATATTTAGAGTTATTGGTGAGTTTTCATAGAGTTCCTTACTTCTAATACTACCCAAGGAGTATACCTTAGTGTTCAAACCCAATTGTCTGACAACTTCTATCAAGTTTGACCTGGAAGCAATTATTTCAACTTCATCTTCAACATTATTCTCCATATTGGAAAAAACATCTATGTCTTGCAAAAGACTGACTCCAGAGCCTGAACTTTTTTCTTGAAGAATTTGTATTTTGGCCTTTGCCAAATATTTGGGAGTAGAATAGCGAACAAAAAGATGGGCTATTATAATACCAATAATTAAAGACAAAACAGCCCACTTCCAGTGTTTGATATACTTTCTTATTTCATCGCTAAAATTAAAGTCACTAATATTGTTTTGACTCATTACCAAATGGTGTATAAAGAATTATGATCTAATACCTAATTTCTAGTTATTAAAATAATTGTTGATGTAATTAGTATAGAAGCAATTGACACATATATTCCAGCCCTGTTATCAAGACTTGAAGCCGTAATAGCCGATTGATTGGGTTCTACATAGACTACATCATTTTGAGTTAAATAATATACTGGAGAGCTCAAGACTTCCTTATCGGTCAAATCGACCTTGGTGTACACCTTGGTACCATCAAAATCTCGAATAACCATTACATTTTCACGTTTTCCCTTAATAGTCAAGTCGCCCGAAAGCCCTATAGCTTCTAAAATTGTAATTCGCTCTCCTTGAATCGAATAAGTACCTGGATGATTGACCTCACCCAAAATCGTGACAGAAAAATTTTTTAATCTAATATTAATAATAGGGTCCTTTAAATAATCACTCAACTTTTCACGCAGAAGCACTCTAACTTCCTCGGGCGAAAGACCTGTTATTTTAATTTTACCGATTACCGGAAAATCGATTTCACCATCTTGATCCACTAAGTAATCGACCTGTTCAGGTCGCATGCCATCCTCTTGTGACCCCCTAAAAAGATTAAACGGCACGCTTGCCTCTGGATCAAGGGTTGATATATGAATACCAACCAAATCATCTACCTTAAATTTTGGAGAGAAGGTGTTTTTATCCACCAATGTTTCGAAATTATTTGAATTCTGAAAATATACAACATCCTTTTTTGAAGCACACGAAGTTATTAATAAAATAATTGCGGTCAACCATACAGAATGAAGACTCTTCTTTTTTATAATGCCCATTGAAGCTAATTTATTTGTGTTAATTGAGTTTTTATAATGTTTTTGTTTTCAATCAGATTTTTATCGGTAGTTATGGACTTATCAAATTTACAAAGATCCGAGTTATTCGAAATATACTCTGGTACAATTTCTTTCATTAACTGCACAATGTTACTGTTGAAAACCATATTGGACACAAAAAGTTCATCAATTTTAGACCTGAAAAATTCATAATTTAAATCCCTGACCTTACTTATCATTATTTTTTTATTATAAGTAGGCAATGTATTTTCCCCGTTTGCCAGTAACTCTTCGTATAATTTTTCACCAGGTCTTAAACCTGTAATTTTAATATCAATATCTTCTGGATATTTGAGACCTGAAAGTTTTATCATATTCTTGGCTAAGTCAAATATTTTGACCGATTCTCCCATATCAAAAATGAATATTTCACCTCCTTTACCCATAGCGCCAGCTTCCAACACCAATTGCGATGCCTCAGGAATGGTCATAAAATAGCGGGTAATATCTTTATGAGTTACAGTAAGTGGCCCACCTTTTTCAATCTGTTTTTTAAATAATGGGATTACGGAACCATTGGAACCTAAAACATTACCGAACCTAGTAGTAATGAACTTGGTTTTATGCTCTTGTTGCATACAACTTATATATATTTCAGCAATTCGTTTGGTAGCCCCCATGACGTTGGTTGGATTCACCGCTTTATCAGTAGATACAAAAACAAATTTTTCAACATTGTGACTTATTGCCAAATCAGCAATATTTTTTGTTCCTCCTATATTTATTTTAATAGCTTCATAAGCATTATACTCCATCAGAGGCACATGCTTATAGGCTGCAGCATGGAATAAAATATCCGGTTTGTGCTCCTCAAAAAAATGATTCATCCTATTTTTATCCCTAATATCTGCAACAATTGGGACAAAATTATGATGCCCAGACTGCTTTAATTCTTGTTGCAGGTCATACAGTGCAGACTCAGCTTGGTCGATTATTATTAAGGATGCATAGTCATAGTTTGCTATTTGCCTCACTATTTCACTACCAATTGACCCAGCACCTCCAGTTACCATAACAGTTTTACCTTTTAATTCCTCACAAACTCTAGATTTTCTAATACTTATAGGCACTCTATTAAGCAAATCCTCAATCTGTACATTTTTAATCTGTGATGCCTTGAACTCTCCATTAATCCAATCCTGAACTGGTGGCACAATTTTGACCTGGACAGGTAAATCAACCAATCCTTCCACCAATTTTCGAAGTTTGGCATTGTCTATCTTATGAATAGCCACAATGATTTCAGAAATATTATGTTTATCAATAAGATATTCTGTCAAATCTGACCTAGAATGTACTGGAAGACCATTGATTCGTTTCCCTCTTTTTTTCTTATCATCATCTATGAATCCAACTACCTTAGAATTGGTACCTGTATGGTTTGTAAGGGCATTGTAGGTGAGAATACCCGATTCTCCAGCCCCATAAATAAATATATTTTTAAAAACCTTAAATTTAGTGACCATATTATGGTACATAGCTTTAAAAATATATCTGGATGTCGTGAGCCCTACCAAGCTAATAAGGCTATGTATGATAATTATAGAAAGAGGTATGGTGAAACCATCTATATAGTCAAAACGCCGATTGAGAATAATCACAAAAATAATGATGATACTTGAAAGACATATAGCATTAAAAATATTATAGATGTCTTTGATTCCCGTGTGCCTTATAAAACCTTTATGAGATCCTGTTACCACAAAAGTTACGGCAGCGACAATCATTACAATAGGCAATTGCAACAGAAGCTTAGATACATCAAAGCCAAAAGAGAGATTGAATCTAATGATATATGATAACACAAAAGAAAATGCAATAATCAAAGTATCAATGGCCAACACGGACCACTTTGATGCATATCTGTTCGAATTTTTTAGTAGATATTTCTTCAACATTAGCTTAAATTATTTAAGATTAGGGAAGTTATTCTATTTAAATCTTCTTCAAGCAAGTTCGAACCACTGGGCAAACAAAGTCCTCTTTTGAATAAATCTGAAGAAGTTCCATTAGTGTAACTTTCAAAACACTGGAATACGGGCTGTTCGTGCATAGGCTTCCAAAGTGGCCTACACTCTATATCTTCTATTTGCAATGCAAGTCTAATTTTTTCCCTGATTTCAAAAGATGGAGTAATTATACAGGTCAACCAACGATTACTATAATACCCTTTGGGTTCTTCCAAAAAATCAATCCCTTCAATATGGCCTAGTCGTTCTTTGTAGAAACTATAATTTGCCCTTCTAACCTTGACTCTTTCTGTCAACACTTCCATTTGCCCTCTTCCTATACCTGCTAAAACATTGCTCATTCTATAATTATGCCCAACAGAGGTGTGCTCATAATGTGGTGCACTATCCCTAGCCTGTGTAGCCAAAAAAACCGCCTTTTTCTTTATATTATTATCTTTCGTTAGTAACGCCCCTCCACCAGAGGTTGTAATTATTTTATTTCCGTTGAAGGATAATATTCCAATTTTTCCAAAACTTCCACATTTTTTCCCATTTACAGAACTGCCCAGAGCTTCTGCACTATCCTCCACTACAGGAATTTCATATCTCTTCGAAACTTCGTGAATTTCACGGGTCTTATAGGGCATGCCATATAAATGCACCGCCACAATTGCCTTTGGTTTTTTTCCTTTTTTCATTCTATCCAAGACAGCTCGCTCCAAAAGTTCTGGAGATATATTCCAGGTATCTTTTTCACTATCGACAAAAATAGGATTTGCTCCCAAATAGGTAATCGGATTTGCAGAAGCGGAAAAAGTAAAACTCTGACAAATTACATCATCGTCTCTAGAAACCCCTAAAAGCTTTAATGCCAAGTGAATTGATGCCGTACCAGAACTAAGTGCCGCAGTATGAACTTCATTGTCATAAAAATCTGATATAGAGGCCTCAAAAGCATTAACATTTGGTCCAAGAGGCGCCACCCAATTAGTATCAAAAGCTTCTTTAACATATTGCTGCTCCGTCCCTCCCATATGAGGAGAGGACAACCATATTTTAGTTTTTGTCATCAAAATTTGAAACTAGTTAAGGTTATTTAGAAATCAAATGTAGTTATATGGTTTTCAGTCAAGGGCATAATTCGTTCAAGACGTAAAATTATCGATTAAAGGAATGCGAAAAGTGAAATTTGTATAAACACTATAAAATTGTGTGTCAGTCAACGAAATAAGTAGGTCATATGACTTTTTTTGTGTGCAATAATATTAAGTTTACAAAGTTATTATAACCTTTGCACCAAAGAAACCTAACTCTATAATGAAAAAAATAAAAAAAATTTGCTGTATTGGTGCTGGTTATGTAGGTGGCCCCACAATGGCAGTAATTGCAAAAAATTGTCCAGAAATTGATGTGACCGTAGTTGATATTAACCAAAAAAGAATTGATTTATGGAACCATAACAATCTAGACCTCCTCCCAGTATATGAGCCAGGTCTAAGGGAAATTGTTAAAGAAACAAGAGGTGGGAATTTATTTTTTACCACTGAAGTAGACAAGGCTATAGATGAAGCTGAAATGATATTCATTTCTGTAAACACACCTACAAAGACTTATGGAAAGGGCAAAGGCCAAGCAGCAGACCTTAAGTTTATCGAGCTTTGTGCCAGAAATATTGCCAAAGTTGCCAAAACAGATAAAATTGTAGTCGAAAAATCCACGTTACCCGTAAGGACGGCTGAAGCCGTCAAGAGCATTTTGGACAATACTGGAAAAGGGGTTAAGTTTGAAATCCTTTCAAATCCTGAGTTTTTGGCGGAAGGAACAGCTGTTGATGACTTACTTAATGCGGACAGAGTTTTGATTGGTGGTGATGAAACCAAATCAGGTCAAGAAGCTAAAGATACCCTCAGTTGGATATATGAGCACTGGTTGCCCAAAGAAAGAATATTGCAAACCAATGTTTGGTCTTCAGAACTTTCAAAATTGGTAGCAAATGCATTTTTAGCACAGCGTGTTTCTTCAATTAATTCAATATCTGCCCTGTGTGAAAAAACAGATGCCAATGTAGCCGAAGTATCCAAGGCAATTGGTTTTGATAGCAGAATAGGATCAAAATTTTTGAATTCTTCTGTTGGCTTTGGTGGGTCATGTTTTCAAAAAGACATCCTAAATTTAGTCTATATAGCAAAAAGTTATGGCCTGAATGAAGTAGCAAACTATTGGGAGCAAGTTATTATTATGAACGACTATCAAAAAAGACGTTTTGCCGACAATATTATTTCCACACTATACAATACGGTTTCGGATAAAAAAATCTGTTTCTATGGTTGGGCTTTCAAAAAAGACACTAATGATACTAGGGAATCTGCTGCCATTTATGTCGCTGATGCACTTTTGGAAGAAAAAGCTCAAATAGTTGTTTATGACCCAAAGGTTTCTGAAGAAACCATTTATGCCGATTTGGATTACTTGGGAACGAGAAGTCCAGAGGAAAATAGAAAGCTTCTCAAAGTAATCAATGACCCTATGGAAGCTTGTAATGATGCCCATGCCATAGCTATAATGACAGAATGGGATGAGTTTAAAAACTATGATTGGATTGCCATCTTCGAGTTAATGCTAAAACCTGCCTTTGTCTTTGATGGAAGAAGAATTCTTACTAAAGAAAAAATGAATGCTATCGGATTCAAATACTATAAAATTGGGCAATCATGAAAATATTGGTGACCGGCGGTGCCGGTTTTATTGGGTATCACCTTTGCGAGGCTTTAATTAAGGATGGACATACAGTTGTAGGTCTTGACAATATCAATGACTATTATGATGTAAGCTTAAAGTATAATCGCCTAAAACAACTAGGAATTAGAAAAATTGATGCTAAGCAATACAATATCCTTTGTACCAGCAGCATACATGGAAAAAAAATGACCTTTGTTAAAATGGCCTTGGAAGACAGAGAAGCCCTTCCAGCACTTTTCGAAAATCTTGATTTTGACGTTGTATGTAACCTAGCTGCACAAGCAGGAGTCCGTTATAGTTTGGAGAATCCTTCCTCTTATATTGATAGTAATATTGTTGGTTTTTTAAATATTTTGGAGTGCTGCCGACATAATAAAATTAAGCATTTAATATATGCGAGCAGCAGTAGTGTGTATGGTATGAATGAAAAAATTCCATTTTCAGTTCAGGACAGTGTGGATTACCCCATAAGCCTCTATGCTGCAAGTAAGAAGAGTAATGAACTTATGGCACATGCTTACAGTCATTTGTATGGAATACCTACTACAGGGCTACGCTTCTTCACCGTGTATGGTCCATGGGGTAGACCCGATATGGCCATTTACCTATTCACAAAAGCAATAACCCAAGGCCAGCCAATAAATGTTTTTAACCATGGCCAAATGGAACGTGACTTCACCCATGTAAATGATATAGTCGAAGGCGTTAAGCGCATCATTGAAAAACCGGCAAAAGAAAGAAAAGACCTATACAAGCTCTATAATATTGGCAATAATAGCTCTGTAAGATTGATGGATTTCATAGAGGCCATTGAAAAAAGTTTAGGAATTAAGGCCAAAAAAAATATGATGCCCATGCAGCCTGGTGACGTATCTAGAACTTGGGCGGACGTGAATGACTTAATCGCGGATTACAATTATAGTCCAAACACTCCTGTTGAGGAGGGTATTCAATCTTTTGTGGATTGGTATAAGGATTATCATAATCTATAGACTTCATCATTGCTTCTACAATTATAAGTTAGTCAATATAAATTTTGAAAAATAGACATTATATTAAGAAAATTAGTTTGAGTATTTCGTTTTCAATTGAACTAGTTTTTTTGGTTAAAGTTAATTAAGTAAAAACTCAGATGGATAAGGATAAAAAAATAAAAGTACTTTACTTCGCTGGGTCAGGAAGATCCGGATCTACAATTTTAAATATAATTTTGGGAAATCATCCTCATATTTTTGGAGGAGGAGAATTGCAAAACATGGGGCAAGTTTACAATGCAAATAAAATTTGTTCTTGTCAAAGCCCATTGATTCATTGTGAATTTTGGTCATCTGTAGTGAATGATTGGTCTTCCAAAATTGAAGAAGACAATATTACTTCAGGTTTTAAAAAATGGAGTGAGGTTGAGGGTGTTTTTTCCATAAAATCATGGGTGAAAATGTATTTTGGAATTGGAAAAAAGGATGCTCAATTCAAAGAATATTTAAAAAGCACATCAGAATTTCTCCGTTCTGTTCAACAGCATAGCAAAAAAAAGGTTCTAGTTGACATATCTAAAAACCCTCTTCGAGCATGGGCCCTTGAGGAAAACCCTGATATTGATTTAAGAATGGTTCATCTTGTTCGGGACGGTAGAGCTGTAACCTGGTCCCTTAAAAGGACAGCTGAACGGCAAAATAGAAAAAGGCCAACATGGAGAGCTGCTATGTTTTGGGCATTGATAAATCGAATGACAAATTTAGTAAGGTCAAAAGTGGAACATAGGACTTTGGTAAGGTACGAGGATTTTATTGAAAACCCAGGTCTAGTTTTAAATCAAATCGGTGAGATGGCAGAGATTGATTTTACAGATATTATCAATAATATAGATAAAAACGATGATTTTCGAATTGATCATGTTATGGCCGGTAACGGTATTAGAAAGGCAGACACTATAAAATTTGAGACTACAAAAACTGACGGTTGGATAAAAAAACTAAATTCAAGGAGCAAAAATATTTTCAAAATTCTTTCATATAGTTCTTTGAAAAAATTTAACTACCGTTAGTTAGTGCTTACATTTTTCAATACCTCTACTTCCAAATATACGTTTTTGATACCTTCGAAATTATTTTCATCCCGTAGGCATTCCAAGTAGTATATAAATGGAAAATAGTTGGCTCTTAGTCAAGCTAGACTATATATCTTAATTTGGGACTAGGTTAGGCTAATTTCTATTTTTTTTCAAAAAGATTAATAAGCCTTCTTCTTTCCTCTTCAGAAAAGAAAGTAGCATTTTTCTTATTTTGATTAAAAATTCTATTTCTTTTAAAATAATCAAAACATGCTTTATCTTGACTTAGGCCGGTATAAGAGAGAATTTTCTCAATTGTACTTTCTGGATTTTCAATAAAATTTGTGTATTCTACTTTTAACGCATCAGGTCTATGTGTGAAAATTTCATTTTCAGTAACTTGAATAATTTTTCTTATCTGATAGGCAGTGATTTGAATATTATCTGATTTGTTAGACTCCAACCATTTATTATCAGAATCATCATAGGCCCCTTGCCACCAAAATTTGGTCATACCTCTTTCTTTCCAAAAAGGCACCCGCATCAGTGAATTTACTACTGCAATGGAATCTCTTGTTATATAAACAACCTTGGCTTTTGGAAAAATACTTAATAAATAGTTTAAACGAGAAGGTCCTGTTATTTTAAATGCCAGTCTTTTTTTTCCCTGTTTGTTAACAAGCTTGGAAAAAAAAGAAACAATACGTAATCGTTCTTCGGAAGTTGCTTTTTCATTTATCAAAAAATCTTTTGAAAAACTTATCCCATCCCTTACTAAATAATCCCACATTGGATAGGCTTCTACCGAGCGGAATATGAAGTAATTTAACGGGGAAACCTTGTTTAGCTGTTTTTTTTGACCGTGAAATCTCCAAAATGAGTTATCTGCCAGTCTTCTCAAATAATTGATATTGGTATTTCCTAATACCCTAGGTTGATATTGGGATGGATAAGCCAAGTCTTTGTGCCTCATCACTATTTCAGAAATTATCGATGTCCCAGATCTTGGCGCTCCTAAAAAAATAATAGGTTCCTCCACATAATTAATTCCCATATAATAAAATGCCTTATTCCCAATTGACTTTTTTTAAGTCTTTGGGGGTTTTTAATCCTTAAAATTTTAAAAATAATAATTTCTTCGGATTAATTGCCTTAGAATTCGACAACACTCCATTAAAAATCTTCTTTCTTCATTCTAAAGTACCTAGTAAGAGTTTTTGAAAGAATAAATGTTTTGTATATTACAAATTAAAATGTTTACTAAGACCTTCAAAATAGGACCTAAAAACTCCCTTAAGCATGTTATTTTGTCATTTTAATATACAAAAAAAACTTACTTTCTTAAAAACAACCACCTAAATCCAAAGTTTGAAAATGTCTTTTTCAAACTTTTATTAAACTGCCTGCCTATATCAAAAACCAAACTCTTTTAATGAAGGTCAATACATTGATTTTTTTTAATCAATCTTGTTTCACACTATTTCGACCAAACTGAAATATTAATGATTTTTTTATTATTAATACTTTAATAGAAGACTTAAATTCTTTATTTTACCAAAAGAAAGGAAAGGTAAAACAATTAGTCGTTAATATTTAGATTATTAGTGCCATCGATCATTGTCTCAAACCCTCCTGCATAGTATTCAGCACATATTTCTAGATTCGTATAACCAGCGTTATTTGTAACAGCATAACCTTCAGAAAATGACCAGTCTACATGAGCCATTAACATGTCATTTGGGTTATTAGGATTAAGGTGCGTGTGCTGATTTTCAAACCAGTCAGGCATGTAGTCTCCATCTGTGTCTGTATAAATTGATGTGCCTGGAAAACTACTTTGTGTCCATGAGCCAATTGATCTATACGAACTTTCTGTACCATTGTTCTTGGTTTTTGAAAAGTACGAGTTATCTAAATCGTCAGAACCATAATAAGGTGTGCCATCTTTGTTAATACCTCTATTATGACCAACACTGGCCATTACCTTTCGAGGAACATCCATTGCATCCCAATAACCCTCTGGCGGTGGATTAAAAGAGAATTGCTGGGTGGTGGTAAAAAATTGAGTTGGAACAGGCCCGTTCTCCTTTATTGAGACACCATGGAGGCTATTTGATGATGATTTAAACCAAGTATAAAGGTCAGATTGTAAATTACTGGAATTATCTACGTTAATTCCTTCAGTTATGTTGAAAGCAGAATAAATTCGAGGTTCATCACCATTCCAATCTCCACCATAATTTAGCTTATTGCCTCTTCTATGCATTCCACTTAAGCCACGAGTTACATTTCCCTGTTTATTATAATTCCTATGATAATCTACATTAGGAGTTATATTATAACGAGACAATCTTGCCGACCAATTTACAATGAAATTGTTATAATTTTCAAAATCGCCATTGGCATTCAAATTTGGGAATCTGTGCGAAATATTATAGGTCATATTTCTTGACCATGTATGGTCCCCAATATCTGTTGTTGCCGGCGTATCACCTTGTTTGTTCATAATAGATGCAGTACTATGGTCTGGATCGGCCTCTGCCAACAAGTTATAAACAAAAGAAGAACGATTTAAAGATGCATTACCCCCTTGAGAATGGGTATTGATATTTAGTGTCCATGTTTGATCAAGTCCATATCTTAAACTGCAGTGATCAACATAATTACTTGTTTCATTTTCAATTTGCAAATAATTGAGTGCATCAAAACAGTCGACATTGACTGTACATGGCTTTCCTAAATCAGATTGAAGAGTCAAAAACCTGAATATGAGATTTCCTGCCCTTGTAAATGTCATTCTAGGATGGCTTACCGTCAACCCTAACCCTGGTGCCATTTGCCCCCAAACTGCAATATCACCACTAGAAGTATCGTATTCAGCATATGCATTCGAATCTTCCACTCTACCTTCCACTTTTATTATAACAATACGCGAACCACTTGCTTCAAACGCTTCTCTAAAAGAACCTGGGCCCGAAGTGTTTAAGTTGGTCACCTCATAAAATTTAGCAGCTTTGGGATTAACCCTTGCAAAGGCCCCTGCTCCAATAGCAGAAGGAAAAGCCTTTAATGTATTTAGCGTTATTACATTATCAATACTTATAGAATCATCTTTATTCTCATCTTCATTGTCATTACTTTGTTGGGAATCACCATTTATCTTACCTATATACTCAACAACAAGTTTAGGACCTGGGTTATCAGTGCTTTCTTTGGAGGCTATTGAAATATCGTCTCCCGATTTAATGTTCAAAACAATAGACATTATGGAGGGGGTCAACCCTTCACTTTCCAAAATTACTTTTTGACTACGACCAACCTCATATTCACTGTCAATTTCACCAAGCAACTCTCCTTTTTCTGGAGCATTTTCAAATGTCAAATCCTCCTCAGTCCAATCATTCCCCAACCCTTCAAAAGCTTCTAAATGACCATAACCTTCATCTGAATCAGTAGTGAATTCAAGATATGCTCCAGTTATTGTCCCTTCGATTGATGACAAATCAAATTTTAAGTAAGTAGTTCTTGTATTGGCTTCAACACGCACAGTATTTTCATTATAACCCTTGCCATCTTGTAGATAGGCATCATCAATAGCATTTAATATTATTGTAGACTCTTCAACTTCAGAATCTTCTTCATCTACAGATAAAGAACCTGATTTATTTAAAACTATTTCTGCTAATAAATCCGAGTCTTTCTGACATGAACAAAAAAACAAAAAGATAACTAAAATAAAAGATATAATAAACGTAGAATTGGGGTTACGCTTCATAAGCTAGGTTTAATAAAGAATAATTCAAGATTTAGTATGCAATATTAAATCAAAAACGTAAAAAATCGATAAGAAGTTGTTTTTTTTCGATGAAATACATTGTTTTCGTTTTTTGCTATTTCACCTAATAACAATATTTACTTAACTTCTCTTAGATAAATTTTTAAGATGTTTGACTTTACTACGGAAGTACGTGGTTCATTCTAACCTTGGACTATTAAGTTAGTGCTTTTAACATTATTTTAGGATATTCATCCTTTTGGTTTGTCCTAAATAAAAAATGCTATTCTTTGCAATTTAATTATTTAAAAGGTTGTTTTAAAAAAATCGACAAACATAGAAAAAAAGACCTAGGTAATCATCCTATGAAAAAGAAGTCCATATTGACTTTTATGACTTAATAAATTTGACCATAGGGTTAGAAAAAAGGCAAAAGCCTACTTTGGCATCTCCTTCTATTAATTTTAGGTCCACGAAAGAAACTCATGTAAAGTATAAACAAACACTGACAACTCGAAGAAGTATTCATAATACTATTCTATCAAGAGGGAACAGCCCGCATGAGTACCATACCTAAAAAAAGACAAGTTTTATTGTTGAAAATTGGCACAAAAAAATTATTATAAAAACGGCGGGTATTGCCTTCTCCAATACCACCAATCTTGGGGTCGATTGGATATGCTTCATAGGTATTTAACCTGGATAGTATTTTTTTTAAATCTTTAAAACTAAGAAGGCGATATTTCAACGTTCTTATGAGAAGTGCGAAAACAAAGGCCTGTTGTCTACCCCTAAGGCTTTTCACTACTTTGTTATAATCCACATGAGAACTGTCAAGATCTTTTATTAATCCGTGGAAGTGTTCAATGGCATTGACCATACCATGAATGAACTTCAGGTTATGCGCTCGGTCCTTACTGGTCACAATTGAATTTTCAACTACAATGTACCGATGAACATCTATATCAACCTTGGCCATTCTATGGGCCGTTATAAAGAGACTGGCTGTAAAAATGGCATCTTCATATAATGTGCCTTCAATAAATCTTACTCCAGCATCTACCAAAAGGCTCCTCTTGACGATATATCTCCATGCTTCATTTCTAAAACCGTATTCCGCAACATAACTGATGCCGTCCATTACAAGAACAGGAAGGTCTTGAGGATTTTGTGTCAAAGAATCAAAATCAAGGGCTGCACTTTCTGCTATTTGCTTGGTATCGAACTCCAATATTTCAAGGTCATTCTCTACGGCTAATGCTATAATCAATCTCAAGACGTTAGTGGCCAAATAATCATCAGCGTCCAAAAAATAAACATAATCTCCATTGGCTGCGGCCAAACATTTATTTCTTGCAACACTTGGTCCCTGGTTTTGTTGCCTAATTAATTGAATATTTGAATGTTTTTCTGCATATTCATCTACAATTGCTGCGCCTGAATCTTTTGAACCATCATCAACAATTATAATTTCGTATTCATTATTTGACAGGCCTTGGTCAAGAAGACTTTTGAAACAGCGTTCAATATATTTCTCCTTATTGTACAGAGGAATTAGTATACTTAATTTCATTACGTTCTTTATTGACTTGTACTATTATTTTTTAATGATTACTGAAAAACATATTTATTTGAATGGTTCCAAAGTAAAAATGAAACTATATTAACATTTCAAACTCTGTTTTACCTCCCATAAAATCAGCATAAAACTAGGGCATCCTCCTGTTAAGGCAAATAAAATTGATTTAGTACAGTTTTATTGGATAAAATACTTCTATACCGAGAATACAACTAGATGAAAGCATTTCAACTTAATCGCTTTTCTACATCAATAATCGTCTTCATTGAAAGGCTTTAGCCATTCCAAAATCATGTTTTCTCCATGGGTATCATAAACCTTCAATAAACTTTTAAATTCATTGATTTTGATATTGACTTCGGGAATACTATTAGCCACCACATAAATTCTGGAATACACCTGTCTTTCAGTTCCAAGCCATTCCTTTTGAACGTTATCTGCCTCTTTAAATCGTTCCAAAACAAAAACTGTATTTGGATCAGCCTTTATCTCGTCCATACCTTGAATGGAACCAATCTCTCCACCGGTCAACAGTATCCATATGGTACAGGCCACCCTTCCTTTGAACCAATAGTCATTTTTCTCGGCAAAATCATCCTCCCCCAAAACTCCTGTAAACGCATAATTTACCAACATTTCCCTATGATCAAATCCATTGATATGGTTAATGTGGATGTGAGGTGCTTCACCTTGTAATCTAAATCCTGGGTCATAGGCATAGACAATACCGTTTTCGACAAAAAACTGAATATTAAGTACCCCATTTTGTATTTTCAACCCTTTGAAGAGCTCACACAACTTTGGGTGGACTTGTTCTATAAACAGATTAGAGTGTTTGGAAGGATAAACAGCTCCTATACAAACTGGACTGGCATCGCCCTGCTTTTTTGTGGTAATTCTGTCCGATATGGCGGAAATATAGGGAACGCCGTTTCTAAAGGTATAGTAGGCCGCCATATCATCACAGTCCATATATTTCTCTACTAAAACCACACCTTTTTTGGAAAACTTCAATGCAGTTTTAATCGATTCCATATAATCCTTTGCATCACGGCAGATTTTCATACCTACACCACCTCCGCTGTCTACGGGTTTAATCATTAAAGGGTAGTCGAGATTCTCTGGTTTATCAATGTTTGTTTCGTTCAGATAAATTCCCGGTATATCCTGTATGTTATAGTCAAGGCAATATTTTTTAAAGCCATCCTTGCTACAAAAGGCTTCCACAGCTTCCTTGGTTGCATAACAATGCATATTGAGTTTTTCACAAATCTCTTGGTAAGGCTTTACTAAAATATCTGCCACCCCCACCAGTACTGCATCAACATCAAGATTTTTGGCCAGCTGGACTATTGCGTCAACATCAAAACCATCTATATCATGAGCCTCAGAGGCATTTTTTTTTGCTGGTGCATTGGGGTTTGGATCAATTACAATGGTATAAATACCCAGAGAGACGGCAACATCCACCAAAATGCCTGTTTCAGGATTTCCCCCTAATATTATAAGTTTTTTCATATTTCAAGTTATTATAACATTTTACTATTTTAATGTCAAGGCCATTTCTAATTCAATGACTCGTTATTAATTTTTAAATTCAAATTGATCATTAAAACCTAAATTTATTAATAATTGTTTGATATCCTTTTCATCGGTGTTTATTTCTACTATTTTGCTTTTATCAATCCCCATGAGCCCAAGTTCCTCCTTAATTGCTTTGTAATTTGTTGGGTTGATGGTTGCTATGATTAAATCATCAAATTCATTATTGCTTACTACGCTAATTGGTCTGACATGATTTCCGTCAATATCCAATGGGTGATAGTCAAGGTCTATCCATTTAATAATTTCGAAAAAGTTGGATTTGGCATTGGTAGATAAAATATGTTGTCCAAAAGAACCAGAGCTATAGACAACCACTTTTGACCTAGCTGCAACATTCAAAAAAGGATTAAAAATCAGATTTCCGTCAGCATTAAAAATCAAACCTCCGGAACGAACCAGAATTTGAGAATATAAATAGTAACTAATCTGTTTGTTTAAATTTTCCTCATTTAGAACATTAGTAAGTTTTGATTTTAGGAAACTCATTAACAATCCTAGTCTAAAATATTCTATTTGTGGATCTTCAATAGATTTCACTATAGAATCATGTCGTTGTCTGTAATAATAAATTGGAATTTTGCTTATGGTTATTTTTTTAGAAATCGATAGGTAGACATAGGTTATTGCAGCATCCTCTCCCATGATTATTTCATTGGGTACGTCATATAGAACTTCACTCAACAGTGACTTTTTAAATAATTTATTCCAAACATATGTTGATATACCATGTTCACAGAAATGGCCATTATATATAGCATTTGGAAGTATTGTTGATTGCAATTCATCGTAATCGTAATTACCCACGAATTTTGATTTTACCGTTTCTATTTTCCCATCGAATTCTCTGAAATAACCAGTAACGACAAGATCTGAATTATTTGCCTCGGCAAGTTTATGTAAAATGTCCAAATAAAATTTATCTACCCAATCATCGCCGTCAACGAATGAAACATATTTTCCCTCAGCATTTTCTAACCCAGCTTTCCTTGCACTTAAGAGCCCCCCGTTTTCCTTATGAACAACTTTTATTCTAGAATCTAGTCTTGCATAATCATCACAAATTTTTGGACAACCGTCAGGACTTCCATCATCTACCAAAATTAATTCGAAGTCCGAAAAAGATTGATCTAAAAGACTATCAATACATTTTGGCAAATACTTTTCAATGCGAAAAATTGGTACAATAACACTTATTTCTACAGTATTCAATTGGTTCATAGTAATTTTAATTCAAGTATAAAACAAACCTCTACCCTAAATATTGTTTTCTTAACCAAAAACAGTGCTTTCTACAAGTTCAGTGTATGAATAAAAAACTAAAGATGAAATCATACCATGTTATATATATTCCCCTCCTGTGATTCTTATTAATGAGCCTGTTGTCATAGCTGATTCGTCAGAAATAAAATACATCACCGCAGGTATTGGGTCTGAAGTATTAAGCATTCTACCCATAGGAATTATTGTTGAGGCTTTTTCCTTTAATTTTTTAGCACTAATGCCTTCTTTGGTTCGTAGCTCAAGTTCTCCCTCGGTATTTGTCCAACCCATAACCAAATAATTTGATCTTATCCCATATTTCGCATAATGATGGGCAATGTGGTTGGAAAGTGTATACAGACTACTTTTCGTGAGTGCATATGGAGCCCTATTCATTTCACCATAATCCATATGTGCAGATCCAAAAAAAATGATAGAGCCAGATTTGTTGTCAATCATGGATTTTAATACATGTTTCAATAAAAAGAATGGTGCTTTAAGGTTGATATTGAATACACTGTCGTAGACATCTTCTTCTGTATTAGTAATGGATGAAACCGGAGTAATTCCTGCATACAAAACCAAAGCATCTATTTTTTTAAATCTTTTTATGGTTTGCTTGTAAAAATCTTTAATTCCTTCGATACTCTCCAAGTTTAGTTTATGAAAATACAGCTGACTTTCTGACTTTGTAGATTTAATGATTTTCTCACCTTCTTCCAAACTTCGGCCACAAAATGATACGTTATAGCCCTTATTCAAACAGGAGCTAAGTATTTCCTTACCAACCCCCTTAGATCCTCCCAAAATCATTATAGTTTTCATGGTAATATCTGCTTTCCTTATTATGTAATTATCTACTTTCAAATCTAAGAATTAATTTCTATGACCTTGTTTTTAATCTATTAAGTTATATAAACTTTCTTTGAACCGTAAGTATAAATCATTTTGGTTCTATTTTAATAAAAAAGATTTGTTATAATAGTAATTTCGTGTAAAATTAATTTACTAGCCTTTGGTTCCCATAAACCGCTCCATGGTTTGGTCTTCGCTTGCGGATATTCCATCTCTTTGCAATACCTTTTGGACTGTTTTGATTAAAATTTTTAAATCGGTGACAAAACTAATATTGCTAACATACCAGACATCCAAAGAAAATTTCTCTTCCCAGCTTATGGCATTGCGGCCATTTACTTGTGCCCAGCCAGTAATTCCAGGTTTTACATTATGGCGTTTGGCCTGTTCGGAGTTGTATAGTGGAAGATACGCCACTAATAAGGGCCTTGGTCCCACAATGGACATTTCTCCTTTAAGTACATTGACAAGCTGTAAAAGCTCATCCAATGATACCCCACGAACAAATTTGCCAACTTTAGTAATACGTTGCATGTCTGGAAGAAGATTTCCTTGCTCATCTTTTTTATCGTTCATGGTCTTGAACTTGATAATGGTAAAGATTTTCTCATTTTTTCCTGGTCTCCTTTGAAAGAAAAAAGGTTTTCCATTATTTGATAATGCAAGTAATACGGTCAATACCAAAATAATCGGAGATAGCACTAGTAATGCAACCAAAGAGACCGAAAAATCTATTCCTCTCTTTATGAACCTTGAATATATCATTTTTTATTCTGATTAATAATTTTCAATAAGTCAGTATTTACCAAATGGACATCAAACTTCTGTTCGGCGAGCTTTCTACTTTCCCTTCCCATTTCCTCAATTTTTTCAGGATTATCCAAAAAGAAATTTACGGCCTCTATAAGTGGGTCTAATTCTTTTGGAGGAATTAAAAAGCCATTCCTCCCCTCAATGACGGTTTCTCTACATCCGGGTGTGACAGTAGTTATTATGGGCATACCCACTGACAAGGCTTCTAGAATAGATCTTGGGACCCCTTCCCTATAGTAAGTTGGCAATACAAATATATCTCCTCCGTATAAAAAAGGCCTAACATCTTCCTGCCTACCATAGTAAATAATTACACCTTCCTCATGCAGTTTTTTTAATCTTGATGCCAGGAAAGTCAAATCCTCAGGCGGGCTACCTACCACATGGAAATTTGCGTTTCCATTTTTTTTATGGACAGACAAAGCAGTGTCAAGAAACAGTTCTATTCCCTTTTCTACCATCAATCGGCCAATTAAAATAAAGTTTACAGCTCCACCTTGATTGAATTCATTACTTTTTTTGAACCTAAATCTCTCAAGGTTTATTCCTGAACCATTTACCACATAGGATTTTTTGTTTTTTGGCAGGATATGTTGTTTCAAAAAAAGATTTTGGTCATCCACATTTTGAAAAATGGCAACATTGTTTTTTCTTAGCGATAGTTTGTACAAAATCCTGGAAATTTGCCCCAAAAATCTAGCTTTAAATGAAACTCCACTAAAAGTAAAGCCAAGCCCTGTAATGAGAGAAAAAGTCTTGATATTTAATTGTTGAGCCGCAAAAGAGCCATAAATGACAGGTTTTATAGTATAGGCGAACACAAAATCTATCTCTAACTCTTTCATTATTTTTTTAAGTTCCCCTACACTTTTAAAATCTTTGAAGGGGTTTAGCCCTTTCCTTTGTAGATTAAATTCCACAGGATGTGCACCCATAGCTTTGATTTTTTTAATACTGTCATCATAGAAATCAGGAGCGGCACACCAAACTTCATAGCCATTTTGTATCAGCTCTTCAATAAAGTCTTTTCTGAAGTTTAGTAAGGAATAGGAAACAGAACAAATAATTAAAATTCTTGGCTTTATCATTGATTGTGAATAGTTTATTGTTTCGTACTTCTAAATGACATTCTTATAGAGTTGTAAATACCCGGTGACCATATCCTGAATATCAAAATTTTTAGATCTTTCCATACATTTAGTAACAACTTCACTATAAGCACCTTCATCTTCCAATATTTTGGTTACGCTCATGGCCAAAGATTCATAATCTCCTTTATGAAATAGGATTCCATGTCCTTGAACCACTTCCGTAAGGCCTGGTACATCAGAAGCTATAAAGGGCTTTCCTGAAGCAAGTCCCTCAACACAAGAAAGGGAAAGACCTTCGAAATTTGAAGAAAGAACAACTACATCAACAGTCTTTAAAAGTCTTGGAACATCACCGCGAAGACCATAGAAGTGAACCCTTTCTGATAGATTTAAAGAACTGACCAGTTTTTCGTTATCCTTTTTTGATGGACCATCACCCACCAGAATAAGATGTGTTGTCTTAGGAAGATGCTTTAAACTTTGAATCAGTGTTTTTTGATCTTTTTGAGGAGTAAAACTGGATACTTGCATCAAAATATTTGTGCTTTCATTAAAACCTAATTCAGTTTTACTATAGGGTTGTGCCATACCTACTTCTTTTAAATCAATCCCGTTATTGATTTGGAATACTTTTTCTTTTTGTTTCCCAAGATGTTCTCTCAGATTTTTATGCACTGCGTCTGAGATGGAAATGATTTTTGTGTAGCGTTTATATATGATTTTATCTATGTATTTCAACAGGGGATGGTCTCTTCTTCGATTTGTGGTGTTGTGTTCAGTATAGAAAAGTTTTGCCGGGACTTTGCCTAAAAAACTTGCAAAACCCACCCAGTAAAAGGAAGGAAACAGGTGTACATGAACAATGTCATATTGATTCAGTAATTTTCTTAATTTAAAAATGTGCCATGGGCTGTACATATCTTTTCCTTCACCCAAAACATGGATTTTTATATCAGGACGAATTTTTATCAAACGTTCCATGAATTTGGTTTGCTGGCCATTCAGTAGAGCCAACTCAACATCTACACCTTGTTTAAGATAGGCAATGCATAAATCTGTGAGCAGTTTTTCCGCACCACCTGAACTCAAAGAATTAATTACCTGTAAAACCTTCATTATATTGGATTTCTCTACTACATTATGTAGCAAAACAGATTATTTTATGATTTTTACTTTTTCCCGAGGGAAGTCAATCCAAGAAACAACTTTTCATAACTTTCCAAAATTTTTTCTTCTGAATATCTTGAATAGACCGATTCTCGTATCGCACTTGGGTTCCAGTCTTGACATATCGATAATTCCAATTTTTCCAAAAAATCTGAATGATTTTGTGCTATATATCCATTTTGTCCCGGTATAATTATTTCGTTTATTCCACCAGGTGCATTAAATACTACTGCCGGTGTTCCCGTTGCACAACTTTCTAATAGGGCATTTGGGAAACCTTCAACATAAGACCCTTGGAGATATACATCGTTCTCTGCCAAATAATCATTTATTTTATCAGTGTGTGAAATGAATGTGATTTTTTTAGTTAACCCGAGTTCATCAATCAAATTGATTAGAGTCTCCTTATAGTCCCCAGAACCAATAATGGTATAATGAAAAGGTTTATTAAACTCGGCTAACGCCCTTAAGACTCTCTGAAATCCTTTCCGTTCCGTCAATCTGCCGATGGTTATAAACTTCAATAATTTGTCTTTGGCAAAAGCGCGTTTTTTTAATTTGAATTTTGAGGTTACCGGATTGTTGATGACCACCATTTTTGACATTGGAAGGTCAAAGTTAGCAATTAAATCAATTTTCATGTCATTGGATTGACATATGATTTTATCTTGGGATTTCAATCCCCAACGATACACCATTGCCGGTTTTTCATTTCCAGTTTCCTCACTTTCCATGCTAAAGCTGGATATGGTAGTTTCCCTAGCCACAAATTTTGTTCTAGGAAAAAAAAGTCCAATAAGGCCCATTACAGTATTTAAATGGCCCATAGAACCGATTACGATTTCTGGTCTACTCTTGACCAGGTGTTTTATTATTGCGGGTACAGCATGCTTTACACGGCTTTTGTTTAAAAAGGTTACCGGAATATTGTCAACCTGGTATTTCTGATCTTCATTGGATCCCGTAATCAGCAAATGAGAATTAAAAATAGTAGCGTCAATATTCTCCGCCAAAAACGACATAACCCGCTCAGCGCCACCTGAACGTAATGACGGCAATATAAAAAGGACATCGATTTCTTTTCCCAATTTAAATATGTTTTACAGCTACTTTAAATACCATATTCTATGTTTTTTCTGGAATACCGCAACCACCGTATATTTTTTTCATCAAACCACTTTCCTGAACGAGCATTGGCGGAAATGGTAGTACTGTCTGTTATTTGATTTTTTATCAAGTTTACAAAGTATTGTTTTTTAGTTTGTCTCATTATCGTATTAGGTAATTTAATTAGAAAGCTAATCAAAATTTTCAGTTTTTTTCCTTGGCAAGGGTATGAGCTTTTCCGATTCAAGTCCCAACAAAATTAGAATCATCAAAAAAGGATAATCTGCACTAAGAACAATGTTATTATGAAAGCTAATATGAACGGCATAGCCTAACAGACAAAGGATAAAAAAAACTCTCATAATAGAATTCGAGTTTTTATTGTGTCCCAACAAAAATTTAATAAACAAGAAAAGCAAAAAATACCCAAGCAATGAATAATAAATACCTATGTTAATGATACCATTATGGGATGGCAGGTGTAGGATCGCACCCTCTCCATATTTATAATACATAGCTTGTTTTACAGTTTTATAGTCTTTTTTGGATACTCCAAAAGGATATGTCACAGCGGCTGTGATCCCAGTAAGCCACAAAAGCGGTCTACTGTCCGAATGCCCTTGCGAACTCAATTTAGTAAGTCTTGAGTTTTTGGGCAAAAAATATTCTTGGCCTATTACAACAGAGAGAGAGAGAACGATACCGACAACAACAATAGCTGTTTGATACAAAGGTCTTTTTCTATGGGGAACCAAAAAGAAATAACCACCAACTATTACAAGTTCTCCTAGCAGCAATGAACGGGTTTGACTGAGAGCCGAGCATATAAAAACAGCTCCAAGAACTATTATATAAAATCTCTTTTTGGTTTTGATATACATAAAAAATGCCATACAAAAACTGGTGATGGCAAAATAAGTAAATGAAATAGTTGATACGAAAGGCCCAGCCATTCTAAACCTATCGGCATGCCCGCCAGAAATATACATACTTTCATTTTCAAGACCTTGTGATATTCTACCCTCTACAGGAGTAGATAACAGTGTTCTTTTAATTTCAAGCATCTGCCCAGCAATAGGGGACAAAGGATGCTGTAACAATGAGAACAAACATATTGTGAAATGGCCTATCAATATTATGTTAACGTATTTTATGTTCTTGCGGGCGGTCAAAAAAAACAATGATGAAAAAACAATAAATGAAACACCTTTGAATAAGTCAATTATCATGTCCCTTATTTCTATTTCGTTAAGGACCAAAAAGCGTAAGTCAACTATAAACTGTAATACTATAAAAGAAACTAAAAACTTATTCCACCCTCTAAAAAACCTATTCCCCCTTAGTTCGGCTAAATAAGGTTTAAAGAGCACAAAGAAGAATAAAAATTCAAGCACCCTATCTATGCTAATAATCCCTCCCAAACGAAAGCGGATAAAAACATTGTCAAAAGCCAACAAAAGGGCAATTAATATATACGAAAATTTAAGATTCATTGGTGTTGGGAAAAAAATCTTTGAATATACCTATTCGACCCATATAATTTCTAATTTTTATAGGTAGTGAATTTGAAACTAAAGTAAACATAGGTAGATTGTTAGGCGTAAAAATGATATTTTTTTTACTCTTGAAATATAGTACAAATATGGGTAAATATACCATTGTTGTAATAGACAAGTGCATCCATTTTGATTTAATTTCAAAATAATGCAGTATAACCGTACTTAGAACGAAAATTAAATGGAATATTAAATTTTTGGATAAGTCTTTAATTAATGCAATGCCTGAAAAATCGAGGAGCTTATAAAGTCTATATGACATCTGTAAATAATTTATTATCGTGGCCAATAGTACACCAGCAGCTACTCCTGCCAAAGAATAGATATAACTGCCAATATATGTGCAAACGAACATCAAAGCTGCAAATATTAGCTGATAATATGCTCCTCTATAAACAATTCCCATTGATTTGAGGTATGATTTGTTTATTCTGGTTCCAAATCTAAAAGACAGACCCAAGATCAATAATTGCAATGGGAGTACTGCCGATTTCCATTGGTTTCCCAAGAATGAGTCGATAATAAACTCTGCGTTTATCAAAATCAATACACTTATAGGCACCAAGAATCCAAAGCATAAGGTTGTGCTAAAAGTATAAAAAGAAGACAGCTTTTTTATATTACTTTGTTTTTGAGAAAGAATTGGAAATAATACTTTATCGAAAATACTTCCAAAGAAAGTAGCAGGTATGGCATAAAGCTGAAAGGCTTTTGAATAAAAGCCCAATAAAGATGTCCCTAAAACTTTACCAACAATGATGTTATCTGCTTTCTCTCCAAAAAAATTAAATATAATTCCCAAGGTATGTCCAGAGCCAAAAAAAAATAAATCCTTTAAAGGTTGCTTTTCCAAACTTAATGAAAACTTAGGTAGTTCGTAATAAACCGTTAAACAAATAGTAATACATAGTGTGATAAATTGCCCCCAAATGAGTGACCAATAGCCAAAACCAAGATAAGCCATGGTTATTGAAACAATGCCTGAGCCAATTAGGTAGGATAGCACTCCAATTTTCACACCAACATCGAATCGAAATTTTCTACTCAAAAGAGCTCCTCCGACACTACCAAAACTTACTAAAGGAAAAAAGATTGAAAAAAACCTAAGAGCATTGATATCTTCTTGTATATTAAAAAAATCAGCAAACATTGGAGTCAAGGAATAATATATAAGCCCTAAAACAATCCCCAAAACAATAGAAAGGGTATATGCCAACGAAATATGTTTGGTCGTTAGGACAGGTAATTGAATCAGAGAACTTGCAATGCCCATCGTAGTTATCTGTTTTGTAAAACTTACTACTATCATTATTATAGCAACAACACCAAATTCTTCAGGAGTTAGTAGCCTAGATAGAATACCTATTACCAAAAGCTGTAAAACAATTTGAATAACTGAACCAGAAAAGTTCCAAAGAAAACCAACAATTCCTTGTTTGGTAAGTGATTTATTTTTTGAGCTATTCATGAAAATTGTACAGGAATCAATTATTAAATATAACGGAGGTTAAGTTATTTATTTTGTTCAATATAAAAATATGTTTGTTTGCCAAAATCAAAAGAATTTTATTTATTATATAAAATTAGTTCCCAATTGTTTTGAAAAGTGCAATAGATTTAGGGCTTTCTTATTTAGTTTTAACCAGACCATATATAAATATTTAGAATAAATACACAAAGTCAAGTTCCAAAATATAAATCATATTGATTTTTGGGTAGACATCTATTCAATACCTTTTACACTTACCCGCTTTACCCAATAAAGTTTTAATTCGATTTGGCATTGTCCATACTAGCGTTTAAAACTATTTATTTTCTGCCTAATAACTAAAGCCTTTTAGTGAAAATTTTTTGTGAATGGTCGGAAGCTTAGTATAATATATAACTTTGATTATCTTCTAGTGCAAAACATCCAGTTTTTCGTTCACTCTTACAAATTATACCAAAGCCATCTTAAGGAATTTCATACTATCTTCAATAAATATTTTGAATAGTATTTAGAAATTTAATTGATGAATAGCTGAATATTTCAGAATTCCTCTACTTTATTATTCTAATCTAATTCCACAGAATTTTGAATTCCGATCTCCTATTCAACTTATGCTTAGCTTCGGAACAATATACCCCATCATCACAATCATTGGTAAGCTGTTGTTCTCCATATGCCTCACTAGAAATTCTTTCAGAATCAATACCTCTCCCAATAATATAATCTAATGTTTTATTCAATCTTCTATCGGATAGCCATTGATTGTATCCCTCTGAACCTCTTGCATCTGTATGTGAAGTTATCTTCATATTCAAAGTAGGATACTCTTCCATAATTACAACAAGACCGTCCAATACTTTCATATAAGCATTTGTAATATAGGAAGAATTAAGATTAAAATAAACTAGGCCCAAATCCTTTATTTTTTGTTCAATCATTTCTCGTTTTTGCTTCTCTGCTTCCAATTTGGCTTTTTCTTCCGCGGCTAATTTAGCACCTTCTTTTTCTCTTAGAAGCCTTTCCGCAAGCTCGTTTGCCAATTTTTCTGCTTCTCTGGCTCCATTGATTGAATCTTGAACTCGTTGTTGTTCTTTTTCCAATTCTTTCATAAGGGCCAATTTTTCCATACCCTTTTCAGACAACCCCTTTTCTATTTCGAATTGATAAATCAATCCAGCGGCATGCTGAATGTGATTAGTGGCGCCTGTTCCCATGGACCATTTACCAGACGAACTAAAATCCAATCCAAGCCTATTTGAAAACCAAGTTCTAAAACCAATTATTGCATTGTAAGTACCTCTCGGATTATTGTTTGCATCTGTATAACCAGCTCCAATACCAACATAAGGGTCAAACCAACCAGTTTGCCCAATTATTTTATTTAAGTCATAAGAAAGTCTAGCATCCAATCCTAAATAATCCTTTTCAGAATCGTTAATATCCCCATCAATAAGCTTACCGACCTTATATTTGTTATAGGTTCCTATGGCCTCCACTCCTAAACCATTTTTAAAGTACTTTCCAATACTTAATCTTGATGGAAAGGATACCATATTCCACTGATTCTCTACTTCGAAAAGATTTCCAAAAGCATCACCAGAATCATCAACAATATTGATTCCCAGCCCAATAATCCATGAGCTTTGAACTATACTATCCTTGGAAGTTAGTTGAACATCTTGTGCTAATAAGGCTTGATTAAAAAGGCCTACAATAATAATTAGATTAAAAACTTTAGTTTTCATAATAATGATTTAGGGGTAATAGTAATATAAAAGTAAAATTATCCTGAAGTTTTGAGTGGGCAAGGGAAGTACTACAAACTGTTATAAAAATCGATATAAAACTTAATAAGTATAAAATTTACACTGACTTAATCTTATAACTTTCTTTTATCGATAAAAAGACGCAAGTTAACGTAAAGTATTGAAAATTAGATTTTTAAAATGCATTGTATTTTCCTTTTCTAACCATATGAGGCTTTTAACCTTCCCTTATAGGCCTTATCATAAATTGATTCATACAAGGGTAGAATGTTCAATATATCAAAGCTCAGGGCAGTTTTGAAGGCGCTTTCCTTAAATTTTTTCAATTCCTTGTCGTTACTTAAAATGTGTAGGGCATTTTTTGCCATATCATCTACATCACCTACATTACTTAAAAAACCAGTGATTCCATGTTTATTTACTTCTTGCAATCCACCAGAATTGGTTGAGACTACCGGCACTCTATTTATCATGGCCTCTAAAGCTGCCAAGCCAAAACTTTCTGTTTGCGAGGGCAAAAGAAACAAATCGGAAAAACAAAGGATTCTATCAATCTCATTACTATTTCCCAAAAAGACCACCCTGTTTGTAATTCCAAGTTTTTCGCACTGCAATTCGGCTTTTTCTTTTTCTGGTCCTTCTCCCACCATAATAAGTTTAGCTGGCAATTTTTCATTTATTTTATGAAAAACCTTTATTACATCTGGTATGCGCTTAACTTTTCTGAAATTACTAATATGAGTCACAATTTTTTCATCATCATTCGCCATTAATGATCTTTGACAATCTGTATATTTGGTACTATACTTTTCTTTATCGATAAAATTGGGAATAACCTCTATTTCTTTATCAATTTCAAACAACTCCAACGTACTTTTTTTAAGGTTTTCCGAAACAGACGTAACAATGTCCGATTTATTAATACTAAACGTTACAGCTGGCTTATAAAAAGGGTGATTACCAACCAAAGTAATATCTGTACCGTGCAAAGTGGTAATCATTGGAATATATATACCTTCTTCCTCCAATATTTTTTTTGCCATATATCCAGCATAAGCATGAGGAATTGCATAGTGAACATGCAAAAGCTCTATTCCAAACAATTTAATGGTATCCACAAGCTTACTGGATAAAGCCAACTCATAGGGTTGGTAATGAAACAGGGGGTATTCTGGGACATGAACTTCGTGAAAATATATTTTATTGCTCAAAAGACCCAATCTCACAGGTTGCCTGTAAGTAATAAAATGTACCTCGTGTCCTCTATCTGCAAGGGCAATTCCTAATTCTGTAGCTACTACTCCACTACCCCCAAATGTTGGGTAACATACTATTGCTATCTTCATTTTTATTATAAAATAGTTTAGTCGAAAAGTCCAAAAAACATTTCAAAAAAAGTAAACAAATATAAAACTACCAATTAATTTAGAATGGCATCATAAATAGCTCTTTGAATTCTTGTTCTTAACCCAGATTTAACTAAAAGAGTATTGGACGCTGTTGGATATGTCCTGTTAGAAAGAAAAACATAGACTATTTCTTCATCTGGGTCTGCCCATGTGTAGGTTCCTGTAAAACCACTATGTCCAAAACTTTTTCTGGATACACAACCACAGGTAGGTCCTCTTTCATGTAATTGAGGTTTATCAAAACCTACTCCCCTGCGAACATCTTTATCACAGAAATAACAATTATTGAATTTTTTGATTGTTCTATCATTTAGAAAGCGTTCCCCTCCATAATATCCACCCTGTAAATACATTTGCATAATTTTCCCCACATCATTGGCATTACTAAATAAACCAGCGTGCCCTCCTACTCCTCCTTGCATAGCTGCACCCATATCATGCACATACCCTTGCACAGTTTGATATCTATAGTAGGTGTCTTCTTCTGAAGGAACAATCTTGTTTTTTGAAAATTTGTTCAATGGGTTATATTCAGTGTTGGTGGCTCCTAAAGGTTTATATAATGATTCCTCGGTAATCTTGTCCAACCCCTTGGCATAGGTCTTCTCTATGTATTTCTTTAACACATAATACGCTACATCACTATATCTGTATCTATTAGATTTTAATTCTTGTCTTCCTATTCTATTGTAAATTGAATCCTTGTAAACATCAGCTAAATACATTCCATCAATTACCTTAATAGAAAAACCATCCATAGGGGCATTCCTATAAAATTCTGATGAAGGTTTCCTGTTTTTGTTCAATGTATCAATATAGAATGCTATCCAAGCTGGTAATCTTCCATAATGGGAAAGTGCCTTTAAAACTGTCACATTTTTTAATTCAGATTCGGCATAATCCGGAATCAACTCTTGAAATGTATTGTTCAATGCAATTTTTCCTTCCTCCTCCATTTTCATAATAGTGGGCAATGTGGCCAGTATTTTGGTCAAGGAAGCCAAATCATAAATATGCTCGGTGGTAACACTGTCTTGAGATTCATAGGTAGGTTTTCCAAAAGCTTTATTATAAATCACTTTTCCTCTTCTAGCAATTAAAACCTGAGCCCCAGGGAACATTAAAGAATCAAGACCATCCTGTACCAGTTTATCAACTACCGCTAATTCAGCAGAACTCATTCCTACCCTCTCGGGCAAACTATATCCCAACCTAGACAAAGATTTGGTTAAAATCCCTGTATTTACAGGAAAAATTGAATCAACTGTCACAGGTAGAATTCCTTTGGCAGGAATCGCCCCAAAAATAATCTCAGCTGTTTTTCGTTGTGCTATTTTACTATTTTGATAGGACATTATTAGCCCATCTATACTATCAAAGGAATCAACATCCAACAAAGCATATGGTTTTGCAAAAATTGATACAATAGTGTTAGCGCTCCTATTCTTGGAAATAGCATCCAACCAAACCAATTCTTCTGCCGAAAATTTAAAAGGCTTCCATGGACTTTCATTGCTCTTATGCAAACCTATAATCACGAGGTTATATTCAGAGAGATTCTTTTGCAGGGATGCTAAGTCATTTCCCATAATATAATCTACAGATGCATACTTGTTCAACTCCTTTAAAAAAGGTTCATGTTCCGCGTCTCCAAACTTTACATAGGCAATTTTTTTGTTGTCCAATTTTCGTATAGGTAACAAAGAAAAATTATTCTTTACTACGGTAATCGCATTTTCAATAGCTTCTTCATAGACTAAATCATCTTCAAGAGAATTTAAATCTTCATGAAGATTTTCCAAAGGAACTGGTCTATATGTATTAAGTCCTGCCTTATATTTGGCCATCAGTATTTTCTTTACTGATTCTGACAGGCGTTTTTCGGATATTCTCCCTTTTTCATAAGCGTCCAATAACTTATTCTTTGCTTTTATAACATCTATAGGCATTAACAACATATCATTACCGGCCATAAAAGCGGTAAGTTCCACTTCACCCTCTGCAGCGTAATTGGAAACTGCTTTCATATTAAGGGCATCTGTAAAAATAAGTCCTTTAAAACCCATTTCTTCCTTTAATACACCTGATATAATTTGTTCTGATAATGAGGAAGGATATCCTTCCTTTATTTCCAAGCTAGGAACACTTAAATGAGCAATCATTACACTGCTCAACCCTTCTTTTATCAATTTTTTGTAGGGATATAGTTCTATACTATCCAATCTTTCCCTCGAAAAACCAATTACGGGCAAGGCATGATGTGAATCTGTTGCCGTGTCCCCATGGCCTGGAAAATGCTTTCCTGTAGAAAGCACACCTACACTTTCCAGTCCTTTCATAAATGCAGTACCGGCTCTTGCAACAGTTTCTCTATCTTCTCCAAAAGATCGAAAACCTATAATTGGATTTTCTGGATTTATATTAATGTCTATATCCGGAGCAAAATTAATGTGTACCCCCAATCTTTTTGCATGTAAGCCAATACGCCGACCTACTTTTTTAATTATGCCGCTATCCTTAATAGATCCCAAGGTGGTATTATAAGGAAAAGCATAGGTAGAGTCTAAGCGCATGGAAAGTCCCCATTCCGCATCCAAGCCTATCAATAACGGTATTTTGGAAAGTGATTGGTACTCGTTGGTTAATTTTGCCTGTCTATAGGGACCTCCTCGCAAAAAAACAATCCCTCCAATATGCTGTTCTTGGATTAATGCTTTTATTTTTTCGGTGCTTTCCTCACTCTCATTGGAACCAATACTTACCATGAAAAGCTGACCTATTTTTTCTTCCAAGGACATAGAACTGTACTTCATATTAACCCACCCCTGTTGCATTAAACTATCCTTAGCAATCAAAGGATTGGTTTGCCCTAAAATAAAATGAAATGAAAATAAGAAAATATAAAGTAGTTGTTTGTATCTCATAAAAAACAATCTATGATAGAAACCAATAAGATGTAAAATTATTGTATTTCATCGAAAATAGCAGTAATAATGGGATTAAACAACTACATACCTCGTTAAAAATTATATAAATCTACCATGCCAACTATCTTCGGCAGGAACTTCCCAATGATGCATATACTCATGTTTATTGGTCACCAAATTGTTAAAGACAATGGTATTTTTGGATACAGATTTGTTCTTAGCCATCTTCTTGAAGTCTTTTAATGCTTTATAGGCCACATACTCCCCTTGCTTGTAAGATACATTCATTTTATCCAACAAATCAACATTATATTGTTTCTCCAAATTTTGAATAAAATGCACGGACGCGTCTATGGAACAACCTGTTGCGCTATTCAATTCCTGATCCAATGCCAAAACAATAAATCGATTATATTTAATTTCATAGCCCGCTTTTAGTTCGTTCCCATGGGCGGTCCAATCTTTAATGAATGTATCTAGACTTTGTCTTATTTCATCCAATTCAGCAGATGTAAAACTTCTGTTGGATTGGTAGATCCATATCCTGGATGTATCTGGCAGTTCTTTAAAATCTACTAGCATTTTTACAAATTTTCTGCTGTTGCAATTAATTCCGCAATGTCCATAACCTTAATTGATGCTTCTTTTTCTTTATGTTTAACACCATCTGTCATCATTGTATTGCAAAAAGGGCAACCAGCTGCAATAATTTCTGGTTTAGTTTCTAAGGCCTGCTCAGTGCGTTCCACATTTATGTCCTTGTCTCCTTTTTCTGGTTCCTTAAACATCTGTGCTCCCCCAGCTCCACAACAAAGTCCCCGTTGTTTACAGCTTCTCATTTCAACAAGCTCAGCATCCAATTTCCTAATTAACTCTCGGGGAGCTTCATATACATTATTGGCTCTACCCAAGTAACATGGGTCATGAAATGTGATTCGCTTGCCCTTGTAGGTTCCTCCCTCTAAGGTAAGTTTCCCTTCTTCCAATAATGCCTTCAAAAATTGGGTATGGTGCAAAACTTTATAATTACCCCCAAGCCCTGGATATTCGTTTTTTAACGTATTAAAACAATGTGGGCAGGTAGTTACAACCTTTTTAATTCCATAGGCGTTCATGACCTCAATATTGGTCACTGCCTGCATTTGGAACAAAAATTCATTCCCTGAACGTTTTGCAGGGTCTCCAGTACAACTTTCTTCTGTGCCTAGGACAGCAAAGCTAACATTGGTCTTATTTAATATTTTTACAAACGCTTTGGTTATTTTTTTCGCCCTATCATCAAAACTACCAGCACAACCTACCCAGAACAAAACCTCCGGTTGTTGTCCTGCTGCAAAAAGTTCTGCCATAGTAGGCACTTTTAATTCATTGCTCATAAAGTCTTCTTACGTTATGATTCTGTTTTCCAGTTAAGCCTATCCATTTGATTAAAAGGCCATGGAGCTCCATTATTTTCAATATTTCCCATCATATTATTTAAATCTGACGGGGCAGCTGACTGTTCCATTACCAAATATTGTCTGATATCCATAATAATGGACAAAGGGTCTATACTTACAGGGCAAGCTTCCACACAAGCGTTGCACGATGTACATGCCCATAATTCTTCCTTGGTTATATAATTATCCAATAACTGTTTGCCATCATCCACAAAGACTCCTTTATTACTGTCCATGTTCTTGCCAACTTCCTCTAGTCTATCCCTAGTATCCATCATTATTTTTCTAGGAGATAGTTTTTTTCCTGTCTGGTTGGCAGGACACTCACTTGTGCAGCGTCCACATTCTGTGCATGTATAGGCATTTAATAATTGTACCCAGCTTAAATCCATAACATCAGAAGCTCCAAACTTTTCGGGCATTGGGGCATCTTCCGCAGGGGCGGCAAATGGATCAGCCGATGGGTCCATCATAACCTTTACTTCTTTGGTTACTGCATCATTATTTTTAAACTGTCCCTTGGGAGTCAATTTTCCATAATAGGTATTGGGGAAAGCCAATAAAATATGAAGGTGCTTAGAATAATATAAATAATTTAGAAAACATAGAATACCTACTATATGTAACCACCAACAAACTCTTTCGATTACAATTAATGTTGACACTGAAAAGCCATCAAAAAATTCAGCAATAAATTGACTAACAGGAAAATAACCAGCTTCTACATAATGTACCGCTCCCATTTGTTGTAATTGATAATCGGCACCGTTCATAGTCAAGAAAAGAGTCATTAAGACCAACTCAAAATAAAGTATAATATTTCCATCCATTTTTGGCCAACCGCTCATTTCGGACTTAAAAAAACGTTTTAACTTTATAATGTTACGTCGCAACCAAAAAACAATAATGGCAATTATAACCAGTAAAGCAAGTATTTCAAATGAGCCTATGAGTATATCATAAAATTTTCCAAGTGGGGCAAAAATGCGGTGGGTACCCAATACTCCATCAATAATTATTTCCAACACTTCTATATTGATAATAATGAAGCCCACATAGACAATGATATGAAGTATTCCTGGAATGGGTCTAACTACCATTTTGGATTGCCCTAAAGCAATTCTGGCCATATTTTTCCATCTTGTAGGTTTATTGTCCGAGACATCAACATCCTTTCCCAACCTGATATTTCTGGAAAGCTTTTTAATATTTCTTACAAAGAAACCTATGCCAAGGGCAAGTATAAGAGTAAATAAAACATTTGGAATATATTCCATGTATTAGTTTTTTTGTGCAGGGTCGTTTTCTGGAAGTTCATACTCCTTTTGTTTTTTTCCAAAAACAGAAACGTTTACATATCGTTTAGGGTTCAACCTAAAATCCTGTAGCAATAAATCCATTTCCTTGGATGCATTGGCCAAATTATTATAAAGCTCTTCATCCTTCATTAACTTACCCAAAGAGCCATCCCCCTTTTCCATTTTGGCCAAAAGAACATCTAAACTGGCAACTGTAGATTGTAAACTTTTCATAGTTTCTCCAAGTCCGGCATTTGCCAAAGAATCTGATATTTTAGCAAAATTATCCGTAATAGAATTTACATTGGCAATTGTACTATCTAACTGTCCTTTGTTCTCGGCCAACAATCCATTTAAAGCTGTAGCACTTGTCTGAAAATTTTTCACCAGACTGTTGAGTCCGCTAATGCTTTCCCTAAGATCTCTCTTTGTCTTATCGTCCAACACATCATTTACATTCATTAGCAAAGAATCTGCGTTGGATATAGCTCCCTCTACTTTTAATTGTAAAGGTCCTAATTTTTCCTGTACCAAATCTGTTAGCCCAGGACGGATATTCGTCATTAAAGTATCACTCTTTTGAGCAGGTCTAGAACCATCGAACACCGGAATTATTTGCAATCCTTTCCCCCCGATAATCCCTGTATCATATAACTCAACTTTACTATTTTTAGCAAATTGAAAATCACTCTTAACTGTAAAAGTGACCAAAGAGTTAAAAGACTCGTCTTTAAAAACAATATTGTTCACCTTTCCAACAGTGAGCCCATTTATAGTCACGGGAGTTCCTGGTTGGAGCCCACCCACGTTGTCATAAATAGCATAAAGAGTAATGCTTTTGTCAAATATTGGGTTGGATTTTAAATAACTAAAGCCTAAGATGAACAGAAAGATGCCTACTAAGACAATAGCTCCTGTTTTAAATTCTCTGGATATTTTCAAAAGAAATTTTTTTCAGTTTCTAACAAAATTAGGCATAATTTTTAGAAGACAGCATATTATTGAGAAACGTATTTAAGTGCATCGTCCAAAGGAATTCTATTTCCATCCTTGTAAGCCACAATATAGGAAGTGGTATATCCTTTTGCATCTGCATTGGACTTTAGTAATTTGGCCTGTAAATAGGAATTTGTTTCTCCGTACATATACCTATAGAGACTATTAAAGGGTTCTTTGGTAAGTTTGTTCAATCCCCCAAAATTTTCAGGATTCAGTGGCAAGTCTTTTGAGCTGGCCAATAACTGCACTTTATACACAATATTCTCGACAGATTTTACAGTTTTCTCCTCAATTATGGGGGTATTTTCTACTGTTTTTTCTATGACTTTAGGAGTGTCCTCTATTACCTTTGGCATTTCCTTTACTACTTCTTTATCTGGAGTTCTCTCAACAATAATTTCATCAACTTTTGACTCCCCTATTGTAGGTTTTTCTTCATCTACAACAGGTGTTGAAACTGCTCCAAGATCCGTCTTAAAATCTCCCTTGTATTTAATAATGGCATTGGCAATGGCATTCCCCATTTCTTTTTGGCCATTTTTTGAGTCCAAATAAGACCCTTCTGACTTATTGGTTAAAAATCCTGTTTCTACTAAAACACTCGGCATAACAGTTTGGTGCAAAACAATAAAACCAGCTTGTTTTACTTTTCTATCTTTTCTCTTTAGCTTTTCTGTAAAATTATCTTGCATCATTTTGGCCAAGGCTATGCTTTGGTCTAAGAACTCTTCTTGCATAATGGTCAATCCAATAACCGATTCTGGTGAGTTAATGTCGTATGCCGCATATCTACTTTCATAATTATCCTCCAAATAGATTACCGAGTTTTCCTTTTTGGCAATATCAAAGTTTTGTTTATTAACATGTAATCCCAAGACAAAGGTTCCCGCTCCATGTGCATCAGATGAATGAGAATCACAATGAACCGATACAAAAAGATCTGCATTGGCCTTGTTAGCTATTTCCCCTCTAACATATAAATCAACGAAAGTATCATCCTTTCTCGTGTAAATAACTTCTATATTAGGGTTTTTCTCCAAAATGGCTCCAACTTGCAAGACTATGTTAAGCGCAATGTTTTTTTCCAGATAACCATTTCCCAAGTTTCCTGGGTCGTGCCCTCCGTGTCCTGCATCTAACACAACGACGAATTTTTCTGAACTTAATTGTTCGTCGACACTATTCTTGCTGAAAGACATTGATAAGAGTACCAATGCAATAAAACATATTCGATAAAGTTTATTCATTCTCATATTATTTCAAAACTGTTCTATAGCTTTGTCTAAGGTTAAATTTATTGTAATGTCCTACAAAGAGAACAAAAAATATATGTAAGTTTGAACTCCATAAATCGAGCCAAACTATAACAAAAATAGGATTTATAGCCTTGCAATCAAATAAACATTTTTCTCTTTTCCTATTGCTGCTATTCTTTGGCATCCTTTCAATGTCCGCCCAAGAGGATCTTATAGTGCCCTTATCCATCCAACCTATAAAGGACACCCTTGTCCTTCCTCCGCTTATAAACACTGTGGTCCAGGACACCATAGCCTCCGATTCTATACAAATTGACACTTTAAACAAAAAGGATCCTTTATTATTAGATATAATAAAATACAAAGCGAAGGATTATGTAAAATTGAGTCAAAAAGACCAAAAAATTTATTTATATAACGAGGCAGAAATCTATTATCAGGATACAGAATTAAAAGCCGGCATCATTGTAATGGACTATGTAAAAAATGAGGTTTATGCTGGCAGAATGAGGGATTCATTGGGAAATTACAGCCAACTACCCTATTTTAAACAGGGAACAAATGAAGTAACCCCGGACTCTATCAGATTTAATTTTGATACCCAAAAGGCCATTATCTGGAATTCACGAACAGAACAACAGGCAGGACTTGGTCAATTGGGAAGTGACAATATGAAAGTGCTTGCTCAAATCACCAAAAAAGAAAACGATTCTGTCTATTTTTTACATGAAGGCAAGCTTACTACATCTAAAGACACTATTGACCCAGATTATTTCATACGTATTAAAAAGGCGAAATTTGTACCTGGAAAAAAGGTTATAGCCGGTTTTAGCAATTTGTATATTGTGGATGTGCCCACCCCTATAGCCATGCCGTTTGCGTATTTTCCTTTAACAACAGGCAGATCACCTGGTTTAATGATGCCTTCTTTTGGAAACATTCCAGATCGAGGTTACTTTTTGCAGAATGGTGGCTACTATGTACCTTTTGGTGACTATGCAGATTTATTGATGACAGGGGATTTCTATACCAACGGAAGCTATGGAATAAGGACCCAGTCTGTTTATACAAAGAGGTATAAGTTTAGGGGGAATGTGAATTTTAGATATGAAAGGCTCATTAACAGTCAAAAAGGATTTGATGATTATAGCAGCACAAGGATATACAATCTACAAATTTCCCATTCTCAAGATGCCAAGTCTAATCCAAACTCTCGATTTTCGGCCTCAGTAAACCTGGGAAGTAGTCAATACTATAGAAACTCCTTAAATGTTATCAATACTCCAAATACACAAAACAACAACCTATCATCGTCTATTTCCTATTCCAAAACATTTCCCAACTATCCCTCAGTTAATATTAGTCTAACGGCCACTCATAACCAAAATACCAATACACAGTCCATAAACATGACCTTACCGACATTCCAGGGAAGTTTAGAACGCATTTATCCATTTGCAAAAAGAGATGGAATTAAAAAAGGAGTATTGCAAAATATTAATATGCAATACAATGTAAGTGCAGTAAATAGAATACAGACAACAGACTCCCTATTCTTTAAACCAGGTATGTTCAAGGATGCAAAAGTAGGCGCAAGACATACCATTCCTATCAGCACCAATTTTAAGGTTGCCAAACATTTTAGTATTTCCATGGGAACCAGTTATGAGGATGTATGGACATTGGAAACCTTTAAACGTGGCCGGGATTCGGAACTCAACAAAGAAGTGGTGTTGGATACCGTTAAAGGTTTTGACCGTTATGGCAAGTATAATTTTAGCACTAGTTTGGGAACCACACTCTATGGAACTTTTAATTTTGGCGAGGATAAAAGAATACAAGCCATAAGACATGTAATGAGACCTTCCATAAGTTACAGCACAGCTCCTTCTTTTGACCAATATTACGAAGATATTTTAGATGAAAACGGAAATGAATATATAAACAGCAAGGGAGAAGTAGAACGCTATAGTAGATTTGAGGGCACTTTGAACGGCGCACCAGGATTAACTAGTTCCAGTTCCATGAGCTTTTCCCTACAAAACACTTTAGAAGCCAAGGTAAAAGATAGAGATTCAACAGTGTTGGAACCAAAAAAAGTATCTATTCTCAATAGTTTAAACCTATCTACTTCCTATAATTTCAAAGCAGATTCCTTAAAATTAAGTACAATTAGATTAACTGGAGGTACCAATATTTTAAACAAAAAAATGAGTATAAATTTTGGTGCCAACCTAGATCCTTATGCAATAGACAATAATGGTACCCGAATCAATACTTTTAATATAGACAACGGTGGTAGTTTATTAAGATTGACAAGAGCCAACATGAATCTTAGCTACTCCCTTAGCAGTGAAACATTTGGCAAAAAAGGAGGTAAAGAACCTGATAAAAACGAAGAGGATGAAAATTCATATGCAGCAACAAGTGGTGGACGAACAGATGGTCTCTTTGGAACCTCTGATGACTATGACAACAGGTCATTTAACGAGGATGACTCTGGGGATGTAGAAAATCCTAATTACGGAAACAAATTACCCTGGGATTTAAGAATGGCTTTTAGCACTGGTTACAATAATAGCAACAGACAAAATGAATTCAGCAATGCCTCATTGATGTTCAGCGGTAATATCACATTGACCCCTATGTGGAAGGTTGGTTTTAATTCTGGGTATGATTTTAAAAATAAAGGGTTTACCTTAACAAGACTAAATTTTACACGGGATTTAAAGAGTTTTGTAATGCGTTTCAACTGGACCCCATTTGGCACATATAAACAATGGAATTTCTTTATTGGTATTAAAAGTTCGATTCTACAGGACCTTAAATGGGAAAATAGAAGTCAGCGTGCAATTAGAAGATAAACACAAGATTATGAAAAAAATAATTACATCTAAAAATGCCCCAGCCCCTATAGGTCCATACAACCAAGCTGTTTTAACTGGAAACACTTTGTATATCTCTGGGCAAATACCAATAAATCCAAAAACGGGAGAATTGAATGAAGGTGACATTAAAGAAGAAACCAAACAATCCATGGAAAATCTAAAAGCAATTCTTTTAGAAGCTGATATGGATTTTGAGCATGTAATAAAAGCCACAATTTTTGTGGCTGATATGCACCAATTTTCACAAATAAATGAGGTATATGGCTCCTATTTTAGTGCAGATACAGCACCAGCGCGGGAAACTGTAGAGGTGTCCAATTTACCCAAATTTGTAAATGTGGAAATTTCTATGATTGCAGTTAAATAGTTTCCTTGTGAAATTCTACCAAACCATCAATGGGACGTTGGCGAATAACACCAACAATTAAATCGTTTCTTTCCAGTACAGTTTTTAACTCATCCTGCAAAAAATAAGCAATACTCCCTACAAAACTAATAGGAACTTTGGTAGCCAACTCAAATTGCATAATACAATTATTAACAAATTGCTGAAAACCTTTATCTATTACCCCTCTACAATAAGGATGGTCTTTGTTCTCAATAATGAAACGGGCAAATTTTGCCAAATACGTGTTTGGATTGGGTTGCTTATATAGGTTTTCCTTAATAACATCTGCCTCTAGTTGATATTCCTTGGCAAACTTTATACCCAAATCTTGCGGCATTTTATGAAAGTAGTAGTCACGAATCAACTTTCTACCAAAAAAGTTTCCACTACCATCATCCATAACAATATAGCCCAAAGAGGTTACTTTTTGGAATAACTGATGACCGTCATAATAACTACAATTAGAGCCTGTGCCCAAAATACAGACAATACCTTGATGTCCAATCTTTGTGGTGGCATAGATAGCAGCATAGGTATCCTCCCTTACCTCATTCTTTGAATTTGGAAAGAAATCCTTAAAAATTTCTCCTAAAAAACTTTTCATGCGATCCGTGCCACATCCTGCCCCGTAAAAATACAGATGAGTTACAGCCTCCCTATTCTTGGAAAGTTCAAAATTATTTGCCAATCTATCTTCAATAACCTCACGGGTCAACACTTCTGGACTCAACCCCAAGGTTTGTGTCAAAAACAATTGATTTCCCTCACTATCCAAAGCAATCCAATCGGATTTTGTGGCCCCACTATCAACAATTAATATCATATAAATTGGAAATTAAAAAAGAATCCTGAGAACAGACAATAAGCTGATAAGTTCCCAGGATTTTATATTTTACAAAAAAAAATTACAGGTTAGAAACGTAAACTGCCAAATCTACCAATTTGTTAGAATAGCCAGTTTCATTGTCATACCAAGAAATAACCTTGAAAAATTTAGAACTTAACTCAATCCCTGCATCAGCATCAAACACACTAGTTTGAATTTCCCCAACAAAATCTTGAGAAACTACACCTTCTTCTGTATATCCTAAAACTCCCTTAAGTTCACCTTCAGAGGCAGCTTTCATAACTTTTTTAATTTCTTCGTAAGAAGTTTCTTTTTCCAACCTAACAGTTAAATCAACTACAGAAACGTCTGCCGTAGGCACCCTAAAAGCCATACCTGTTAATTTTCCATTTAATTCAGGAATTACCTTGCCAACGGCCTTTGCAGCCCCTGTTGAAGATGGAATAATATTTAACAAAGCTGATCTACCTAATCTATAATTTTTTCTAGAAGGAGAATCTACTGTGTATTGTGTAGAGGTAGCAGCATGTATCGTTGTCATTAACGCTTCTTCAATTCCAAAACTATCATTCAATACTTTTGCAATTGGAGCCAAACAATTAGTCGTACAAGATGCATTGGAAACAATAGTATCCGATGCTTTTACACTTTTATGGTTAACACCCATTACAAACATTGGGGCATCACCAGAAGGTGCAGAAATAACTACTTTCTTAGCACCACCATCTATATGGTATTGAGCCGTTTCTAAAGATGTAAAGATACCCGTACATTCTGCTACGATATCAGCTCCAACCTCATCCCATTTCAAATTTTTTGGATCTCTTTCTGCAGTAATCCTAATTGTCTTTCCGTTAACTACAAGGTTTCCATCTTTTACATCTATAGTACCATTGAAACGACCATGAACTGAATCGTACTCCAACATATATGCTAGATGATTAACATCCAACAAGTCATTGATTGCAACAACATCTACATTATCTCTTTCTACTGTTGCCCTGAAAACCAATCTACCAATTCTTCCGAATCCGTTAATCCCTATTTTTAAATTTGACATTTTCTTTTATTTATGATTTAATTATACAGTCATTATATCCGAAACTCTCATAAGTTCCTTGTCTATTTTGGTATGCCCTTTAATTGCCTTGCTTATAGGTGTCAAAATCAATTTATTGTCCTGAACACCTACCATTAAGTTGCTTTTTCCTTCTAATAAGGATTCAACTGCCTTAACACCCATTCTACTTGCCAATACTCTATCATAGCAGGATGGTGCTCCACCACGCTGCATGTGTCCGAGTACCGATACACGTACATCGTAAATTGGAAGATGTTCTTCAACATATTCCTTCAGTTCAAAAACATTCTTTCCAATTTTGTCACCTTCAGCAACAATAACGATACTAGATGATTTTCCAGAAGCTTTGCTGCGCTTTAAGGATTCCAATAAACGTTCAAGTCCAAGATTTTCTTCTGGAATAAGAATTTCTTCCGCTCCTGCCCCAACACCGGCATTCAATGCTATGTGGCCAACATCCCTGCCCATTACTTCAACAAAAAATAAACGGTTGTGGGAACTTGCGGTATCCCTTATTTTATCTATTACCTCTACAACTGTATTTAAAGCAGTGTCAAATCCAAGTGTAAATGTAGTTCCAAAAATATCATTGTCAATAGTACCTGGAATTCCTATTACTGGAAAGTCATACTCTTCGTTAAACTTTAATGCCCCTGTAAAACTACCGTCTCCACCTATAACCACAAAAGCATCTACCCCTTCTTTTTTTAATTGGTCATATGCCTTTTTACGTCCTTCTTTGGTTCTGAAGTCATCACATCTGGCAGATTTCAGAATGGTACCTCCCTTATTTATAATATTGTTCACGCTACGGGCATCCATTGGTTTGAAATCGCCTTCAATCATTCCTTGATAACCCCTATATATGGCAACACAATCCACCTTCATATAAGCGCATGTACGCACTACTGATCTAATCGCAGCATTCATTCCCGGCGAATCACCACCAGAAGTAAAAACCGCTATTTTTTTTATCTCCAAATTTTGTGAAAATTTTAAGTTGACAAAGGTAATAAACTTAGCCTAATTAAAGAATTAGTTAGCAGTGAATTTAACTAAATGATAAACTTTAAACGGCTATAAAAAGGAATAAGTTTAATTTGTAACATTCAAATGAAAGACTGTATTATTGCTAACAAAATTATTTTGGCGGATAAGATTTTCGAGTGAATTGAATAAGACTGTCTTTCCCCATTATGGCGGACGATGGAGGTATTATAGGTTTAGGTCGCTCCCCATTTTCATTCTTTTCTTTTTTTTGAAAGATTTTATTCATTAATTCTTTAAAATTATTAAAATCCACTTCATACGAAAGACCTACACCTTGCGTATAACCATTATTATCACCCACAAATTGCCTTATTTCATTTTCTCTGTTAAATATTTTGGCACTCAAAGTACCTTCTTCGTTTAAAAGTACCTGAACCTCTACATCACCTGCAACCACTGTTTCACTATACCCTCCACCAACTGGTACTCCCAACTTACCATTTAACAAAACCCTATCGCTAATTTGAGTAGATACTGTAACCCCAATTCTATTCTCAGTTTGTATATCAGAACTTAATCTATCTCCTTGTTCATAGGATAGTCCAAGATTAAAATTGTCATTATCCCCACCTAAAACTTGGTTTAACAAGCTAGTTCCGGTCTGTATCAAGTTTCCAGTGACCGCCTGTTGGTTGATTCCGCTTTCCTCATTTACAAACGTTCCCTGAGCTAAAAGAAAGATTGCATTTCGCTCTGCAACCGTGGGATCTTGAAGACTATATTGTAATTCCGATTTAATAATGGAACTGGTTCCCGGGAAATCTATATTGAAATCTATTGTTGGACTTTCCAATTCACCACTTAACCTAACTATTACATCTGTTGGAATTCTTCTTCTATAGCTCCCATCTGCGAGCAAAGGAGCTGGGTTGGCATTCAAAGAGTATACCGCCTCCATATTTAGCTGAGCAGCCAAGGGGTCTCTTTCCCACTGTATTGTACCTCCTGGATTAACCCTAAGGGTCTTATCTATGATTCCGCCAAATTTATAACGGTACTCTCCTTCTACGACTACATAATCCCCATACATGTTAAATTTTCCATTTGTATTAATTTCAATAAGAAGTAGACCCTCGCCCCTGCCTTTTAAAGAACTTCCTGTCTTCTGATCCACAACAATTTCCACCTCTGCATCACTGGTAACATCTAGGTTAAACTCCAGTTCCAAGCCTTGATAATTTTCCAATACACGCTGCTCCTCTATGGTTCTTACATCGTCTTTCTCTATAAAATTAATAAAGGAATAATCCCCTATACTAGCTACATCGCTAATGGGTATTTTTAAAGATGTACCTCTTGCTGTGGAGCCATCCACAGTAACTGTTAAAGCAGTGGTTGGGCCATATATCCTACCTAATCCATTTAAAAATCCTGTTCCATAATACAATTGTTCCTCATCAAAATCTGTGTTAAGAATCAAGAAACGATTGTTATTAGTGTTCACATTTAAATCCAGGTTCCAATCACCAAAAGCAACATGATTTATTGTACCATCAAGTGCAGCGCTAGTGTTATGAGCCACATCAGTGAGATATATATTTTCAAAATAAAAACTTTGATCAAACAATCTAACTCTTGAATTAGGCGCAAAGTCATAGTCCACATTCAAATAAGGAATGCCAATTCCTCCATCATTAATTGTAAGCAATCCACTTATATCAGGATTGTTTACATCTCCCACAATTTTAGCATTTCCACTTACATTTCCCCTAATATTGGAAATAACCCCATCTCCCAGTGGATTAAAAGGTTCCAGACTAAAATCATAGAAATTTGCCAGTAAATTAGCTTTTGGGGTTTCAGTATTATTGGCAATATTTCCAACAACACTAAACTTCTCTACTCCATTATCTGTAATTTGAGAGTTCACAACAAAATCTGTTAAATCCTTGTTCCCAACTATCCCAATTGACAATTGTCCCAAATGCATGTTGTTGATGGAAAAATCACTAATACTCAAATTTGAAGAAGGAAGATATACACCATCCTTTTGCAACACGTTCAAAGTCCCATTTACCTCTCCCCCCAACTTTAAACTATCAATTGCGGGAGCAATTTTATCCAGTGAAACTATTTTAAATTGAAGCTCTAAATCTTTATAAGTAGAATCTGCCAATTGCCCCTTTAATCTAATTTGCTCTTGAACATCATTGTTCATAACAATTTCTTCAATGGTAATACTGTCCAGAGCACTATTAAGAATTACCTTGTTCTTAGTATTTCCAGTCTTATTCAACACCCAAGTATTTCCCTTGAAACTAATATCGGATTTTTTTAATCCTATTACCGATTTATTATCTCGATTAAACGTGTGGTAAAAATTAAGATTGTAACTATCATTATACTCACTTCCTCCTTTAAATTCGGTTCTAAAGAACAACGTATCCTTTAAAGTTGTATTAATAAGGCTAAAATCCTGAACATCATAATAAGGTGTGGAAACATCATCTACCGACACATAAGTATTGAACAATGGATTTTTGTTGTCAATCTTTACGTCTATAGCATCCAATTTATTGCCGTACGCCTCAAAGCTTGGTGATTTAAAAGTGAGCTTAAAGTCACCCTCATCAGCAATGATATTACCTCTTATAAAGGTATTGGGTCCAAATGCAACTTCTGGAAAAAAGACTTCCACAATCTTATTGTAAATTTTAAAATTAAAATCCAGCTTTTGTCCTTCAGAAATATCATATGGCTTGTAGTTGGTATAAATGCTACCAACAGAATTTTGGGCCAATTTTCCAAGCTCATTTACTTTAAAATTACCTTTCATATAACCCGTAATAATATCTGGTGAGTTAATTGTAATATTTCTTACCGAATCATTTTCAAAAACTGAAGAAACGGCAAAATCATCAAAATAATAGGTGTCGTTCACATTTTGATAATTGGTCTTGGAAAAATTTATATCTCCTACTATATTATCCAAAGTGGTTCCAGAAATGTTCATGTTCACATCCCCTTTAAATACAGAAACACTATCTTTTATGAAATTCAATTTTTTGAAATCTGCATATCCAACAGAAGCGATAAAATTAAAATTGCTCCTATCCTCACCAAAGTCTGCAAGTCCTTTAAAGTTGAGTTTTAAATTTTCGTCATTACTAATAACAGAACCATCGAACAATTGGTCTTTTAGGATCCCCGATACTTTTACGTCTTTATAGGTGTAGCCATTAAAATCAATGGAATATACTTCTCCAATTACCTCAGTATTCAAATTTTCCTTTACAAATCCCTTTCCTTCCACATTAAAATCTAAAGTGGTCTTCCCCAAACTCTTACTATCGGCGAATTTTCCCAAATCAAAGTCAATTAAAGAAACAAAACCTTTGTAGGTGGCAGCATCAATGTCATCAAAATGGGATAGCTCTAAATTGGAATAACTGCTCCCTACCGCCGTATTCAAATTAAGTTCAGAAATTACAGAGTTATCCGTTAAAGTTGCGGTACCCCTAGCTGTAAATTGACCTAATTTTTGTAAAGTAGACGGCAAAGCACTTCCCAAAACATTGGGCATTAAAGACCTAAGTTCATAATAACTAGTCGTTATATTTCGCATATTGGCCTCTAAGCGAAAAGGTTTTTGTTTATTAAAAAGCTCCTTAAAATTAAAATCTCCCCTAATACCAGAGTCTTCAGAATACAAAAACAACTCTTCAGCCGTTAAGTCATTTAAGACCCCCGTGATTTTTGATGAAAAAATGGCTTCTTTACCGCTTCCAAACTCATTATATAATACATTTACTTCATCAAAAGCCAAAATAGACTCTTCAAACTGGGCATCAACTTTTACTTTATTTAAAAAATCTTTAAAATCACTGCGATCATAATTGAAAACCAAATTTCCAACAAGGTTGGATTTAGGTGTTTTTATGTTAAGTGAATCAAATCGCATTTGATCTAATGAATATTTAAAAGAGGATGACAATTTCTCTACTGACAATCCACTCTTAGCTTTTAAACTGAGTGCGTTAATTTGTGTTGATACTTCTGGTCCAAGTATTTTAAAATCATCCGCTACTATATTCAGGTTTTTAAAATTTAAGGTCTCGGCATTCTCTAGATTATCATCTATCAGTTTAAACCTACTATTTTGTATTTCCACATGTGAAGAAGATAAATAGAAGGGCGGCGTACCAGGATCTCTAGGTTTCCCATTATCCAATTTGGCTACAAAAACATCTAAGTTGGTATCCCGTTCCCCAGAGTATGTCCGCAATTTAAAAGTAAGCTCTTCTATATCCACATCCCCAAATTCCAATTTCCCACCAGAAAGATTTTTTAGGCTTAAAATAGAAGTCGTCAACTCATGAATATAGAACAATGTATCTTTTTTGTAATCTTCTACATAAATACCTTTTAATGAAGTGTCCCAAGAAATTAAAGAAGCCTTAAGCCTATCTATACTAATGTTTGTGCCGTACTCCTCATTAATGGATTTTGTGGCATAGCTGGCCAAACGGGTTTGCACAAATGGTAAGGACAACACCAAAGTTCCCAAAACACAGATAAGCAGGATAACCAGCAAAATCCTAAGTAGTATTTTCCGTAATTTTTTGATAGGGCTTTATGTTTTACCTTTGTGCTTCAACTTTTATTCCAAACCTTGGTAACAGATCAAACTATTTACATTTTGGCCATAGAATCCTCTTGTGATGATACTTCTGCGGCCGTTCTTTGCAACAATAGAACATTGAGTAATGTGGTGGCTTCACAAAAAATTCACGAGGAATATGGGGGTGTAGTCCCCGAACTTGCCTCTAGAGCCCACCAACAAAATATTGTTCCAGTAGTACACCAAGCTTTGACTAAAGCAAATATCGATAAAAAACAGTTATCCGCCATAGCATTTACACGCGGACCTGGACTTATGGGTTCTTTATTGGTGGGTACCTCCTTTGCCAAGTCTTTAGCCTTGGGATTAAAGATTCCTTTGATAGAAGTTAACCACATGCAAGCTCATATTTTAGCCCATTTTATTGAGGAAGAAAACAGCTCACAGCCCAGCTTTCCCTTTTTGGCATTGACCATTAGTGGTGGCCATACTCAAATTGTGTTGGTAAAGGATTTCTTTGATATGGAAATACTCGGCGAAACTTTGGATGATGCCGTTGGTGAAGCTTTCGACAAAAGTGCAAAAATATTGGGATTGCCATATCCTGGAGGACCGTTGATTGACAAACATGCCCAGTTGGGAAACCCTAAGGCATTTCCATTTCCAAAGCCTAAAGTAGATGAGCTAAACTTTAGCTTTAGTGGACTTAAGACCAGTATTTTGTATTTTATTCAAAAGGAAGTTAAAAAAAATCCAAATTTTATCGAACAAAATTTAAACGATGTTTGTGCCTCCATACAATATACGATTATCAATATTTTAATGGACAAATTAAAACTTGCAGTAAAGCAAACTGGTATAAAGGAAATTGCTATTGGAGGAGGGGTATCGGCTAATTCAGGAATTAGAAAAACCTTGCTGGAAGCCGAAAAAAAACTAAGCTGGAAAACCTATGTGCCAAAGTTTGAATATTGCACGGATAACGCTGCTATGATTGGGATTGTGGGTTACCTAAAATACAAGAATAATGATTTCGCCAATCAAGACATAAATGCACAGGCTAGATATAAAATAGTTGAAAACTAAAGGGTTGAATCCTAAAATAATCCTTAACTTTTCCTATTAACTTTAAACAGAAGCAATTGACCTGTAATCAAGAAATTGCAAAGCGAATAAGGGAATCATTGAGGGTATTTCCCAGAGATTTTACCGAAAAGAAAATGTTTGGCGGTATTTCTTTTCTGCATCACAGAAAAATGACAGTTGGCGTAATAAAAGAAGATTTAGCCGTAAGAGTAATTTCGAATAAAATGGAGGGGTTAATGCAATTGGATGCCGTTCGGCCAATGGATTTTACCAAAACGGCCCTAAAAGAATTTATTTATGTTTCCCTAGAAGGGTTTAAAACCGATGAACAAGTACAGAACTGGATAGAATTGGGGTTGGAACATGCAAAAAATAAATTATAAATGATTAGACTCCTTAGAACAAATTCTTCAAATCAAGATTTCATTGACCTTGTCAACATGCTTGACGCGGATTTAGCTATCAGGGATGGAGAAGACCACGACTTTTACCATCAATTCAACAGTATTGATCAAATTAAATATGCTGTAACTGCTTATGAAAATGATATTGCAGTGGGATGTGGAGCCATCAAAGATTATGATTCCAAAGCAATGGAAGTTAAACGTATGTTTGTTTTACCAGAAAGCCGAGGAAAAGGAATTGCATCTCTTCTTTTAAGGGAGTTAGAAAATTGGGCAAGTGAATTGGGATATCAAAAATGTATCTTGGAAACCGGAAAAAAGCAACCTGAAGCTATTGCATTATATATAAAAAAAGGGTATGTTGTAATTCCAAATTATGGACAATATGCTGAGATTGAAAATAGTGTTTGTTTTGAAAAAATATTAAAAAACCTTGGAACAAACTCATAAGATATTACCTAAAACCAGCCTATACATTTAGGTTTAAGCTTCAGAAAATTTAATACTTTTCTAACCAATAAAAAGTAATTTATACATGCAACTCTTCTACAACCCAGATATAGACAATAGTGCCAACCAATTTGTATTTCCTGTCGAGGAAAGTAAACATATTGTAAAAGTATTGCGTAAAGTAGAGGGCGATAAATTGCATGTCACCAATGGAAAAGGATTTTTGTACACTGTGGAAATTCTATTGGCCAATCCCAAAAAATGCAAGGTTTCAATTGTAGATACCGAGAAAGAGCATCCGAAAATGTATTGGTTACATATGGCCGTCGCCCCCACTAAAATGAATGATCGTTACGAATGGTTTCTAGAAAAGGCAACCGAAATTGGGGTCAATGAAATAACCCCAATAATTTGTGACCATTCCGAAAGAAAGGTCATTAAAAAAGAACGCATGGAAAAAGTGATACAAGCTGCAATGAAGCAATCCCAACGTTCCTTTTTGCCAAAATTAAATGATGCGATACCTTACTCAGAATTCATGTCACAGGAAAAAAAAGGGCTGCTATTTATTGCACATTGTGAAAATGAGGAGAAGCTTGAGCTTAAAAGACGTGTGGCCGCAGACAAAGATGTGACCATTCTAATTGGGCCAGAGGGTGATTTTTCTTCTTCAGAAATAAATACAGCTTATGAGAAAGGTTTTATACCTGTTTCTCTTGGACAATACCGTTTACGGACAGAAACAGCGGCAATTGTAGCCTGCACTACAGTAGTAATGATTAATAATGGGTAATATTTATATTAAACCGCTTTAATCATTAAATTTGAGTTCTGCTCATTTTTTTAATTATGAACAAGTACATTGCTTTACTGGTTGTTTTCTTCTGTATGCATTCAACTTTTTATGCTCAAGAAATTGCCATTTTAAAATACAACGGTGGAGGAGATTGGTATGCCAACCCAACAGCGTTGCCTAACTTAATTCAATTTTGCAACCAGAACATTGGCACACAATTGGCTTCTAAGCCAGAAACCGTTGAAGTGAGCAGCAGTAGCATTTTTCAGTACCCTTATATACATATGACGGGACATGGAAATGTGTTTTTTTCCCAAGAGGATGCCGATAATTTAAGAACCTATCTCCTTTCTGGGGGTTTCTTGCACATTGATGACAACTATGGCATGGAACCCTATCTTAAAAAAGAGCTTGTAAAAGTTTTTCCAAATAAAGTCTTGGAAGAATTGGGTAGTGACCATCCAATATTTAATCAAAAATTTAAGTTTCCAGAAGGTTTGCCAAAAATTCATGAACATGATGGCAAACGACCGCAAGCGATGGGAATAATCCATGAAGGTAGATTGGTCCTTTTGTTTACATTCGAGTCAGACTTGGGCGATGGTTGGGAAGACCCCGCCGTACACAATGACCCTCAGGAAGTTAGAAACAAAGCATTGCAAATGGGAGCAAATATTGTTCAATACACATTTAACAACTAAAACATGAAATCAAAGACCATAGCGGAGGGTATTGTAAAGGCCATAGGCATTCTATTGGGATTAGCTCTTTTACTATACTTCTTGTACAAAATCCAAGCTGTTTTGGTCTATATAGCCATTGCCGCCGTAGTATCATTAATCGGTAGGCCCATTGTTCTATTCCTAAGAAGAAAATTAAAATTCCATAACGCCTTGGCGGTAATTGTCACCATGCTTCTTTTAGTTGGAATCTTAGTCGGATTAATTTCACTTTTTATTCCCCTTTTGGTACAACAAGGACAAAATTTATCTCTTTTAGATATAGATAAGCTACAGGGAAATGTGGAAGATCTGTACAGGGAAGTAATAGATTATTTTGGAATAACCACTATAGATATAGAACAAAGCATTAAAGATTCAAAAGTTTTTGCCAACTTGGATTTTGGATTTATTCCCAATTTTTTAAACTCATTTATTGGCGTTTTGGGTAGTCTTAGCATTGGACTTTTTTCGGTGCTCTTCATTATGTTTTTCTTTTTAAAAGACAGCAAATTATTTGAAGATGGTCTTTTAGTTTTTGTTCCGGACAACAAAGAAGGTAGATTAAAAAAGTCTATTGTAACAATCAAAGATTTGCTGTCCAGATATTTTGTTGGATTGGTTTTCCAGATACTTATTTTGTTTATTATTTACACCATTGTTCTACTTATTTTTGGTATAGAAAATGCCGTGGTAATCGCCTTCCTTTGCGCCCTTCTAAATTTGATTCCCTACGTGGGTCCAATCATTGGCGGAATCTTGATGTTGGTCTTAACAATGACCAGTAATTTAGGAGCAGATTTTAGCTCTGTAATCTTACCTAAAACCATCTATGTAATGATTGGTTTTGTAATTGGTCAATTAGTCGATAATTTCTTCTCGCAGCCTTTCATTTTTTCGAGCAGTGTTAAGTCTCACCCTTTAGAAATTTTTCTGGTCATCATTATTGGTGGACTACTCTTCGGAGTTACGGGAATGATTATTGCCGTACCTGGATATACGGCAATTAAGGTAATTTTAAAAGAGTTTTTAGCTGAAAACAAGATTGTTAAATCCTTGACTAAAAATTTATAGTATTACTTTGAATAAGTTAATATTAAATACTGGTGTACAAGAATTTATACAAAAAAATATAAATACTGACATCGTGTCAGTATTACTTAAAAAAAGTAATTTTAAAGGAATATCCTCAAAAGAACTTGGGGAACAGCTAGAAGCAAAGAAAAAGTGCCAAGACAAACTGCCAACATGGTACTCCACTCCACTTATTTATTATGCGAACAAACTAAATATTGAACAAACATCATCTGAAATAACTGCTCAATATAAATCGAGAATAGTGAGTGGAAAAACGCTAATAGATATCACCGGAGGCTTTGGAGTTGATAGTTATTATTTTGCAAAAAAAATCAGCCATGTTTACCATTGTGAAATCAATGAAAACTTATCTGAAATCGCCACCTATAATTTCCAAATTTTAGGCTTAAAAAACATTCAAAATATTATCCAAAATGGCATTGAATTTTTAACCGAAACAAATGAAAAATTCAATTGGGTTTTCGTTGACCCTTCTCGTCGAAATGAAAGCAAAGGAAAAGTGTTTTTTTTAGCAGATTGTTTGCCGAATGTTCCCCAGCACTTGGACTTATTTTTTGGAAAATCTGATAACATTTTAATTAAGACTTCTCCCCTTTTGGATTTTTCAATTGGCATTAAAGAATTGAAATTTGTAAAAGAGATTCATGTAGTTGCAGTTAATAACGAAGTAAAAGAATTGTTGTGGGTTTTAGAGAAAAATTATTTAAAGGAAGTCGCTATAAAAACGATCAATCTAAAAAAAACTGGCGAGGAAGTTTTTGGATTTTCTCTCAGTGAAGAAAAAGACGTCATCCCAAATTATGGTCCTCCATCAAATTATTTATATGAACCCAATGCCGCTATTCTAAAATCAGGGGCATTTAAATTAGTTGGAAAGCAATTTCTCCTAAATAAACTTCAGGAACATTCTCATTTATACACATCAGAAAATGTTATTGATTTTCCCGGACGGCGATTTAAAATAGAAATGGTTTTGCCATACAGCAAAAAAGAAGTACGCAGTTTAAAGTTGACGAAAGCAAATATTACAACCAGGAACTTCCCAGAAAGCGTTACTTCAATCCGAAAGAAGTTTAAGATAAAAGATGGTGGAGAGGACTATTTGTTCTTTACAACCGATTTAAACGATAATTACATCGTGTTGTGCTGTATTAAGACATAGACTAATCCAAGCTCGCTATCCAATCCAAAAGCCTATCAACCCAGCCTTTAAGATGGTTATCATCCAATGCAAGAGAAAATCCATGTCCCCCATTGGGATACACATGAAGAGTTGTAGACACTTTATGCTCTTTTAATGCCTTAAAAAACAAAAGGCTGTTCTCTACCGGAACAGCATCATCATCCACGGCGTGCACTAAAAATGTAGGAGGTGTATTTGGCCCTACCCTTAATTCATTAGAGAAATAATCCACGTCCTCTTGTGATGGCTGCTCACCAATAAGTGCGCTTTTTGATCCACCATGAGTAACTTTCCCATCAAAAGTTATAACAGGATATATCAAGGCCATAAAATCTGGTCTCGCACTTAACACATCTTCCTCGCCATTCTTGGCATACACATTTTCATCATAATGCGTACCCAATGTGGAGGCAAGATGTCCACCAGCCGAAAAACCAATTATTCCAATTTTACCCGGGTCAATATTCCACTTATCCGCATTGTATCTTACCAGCCTTATGGACCTTTGGGCATCTTGCAATGGAACATTTTTACTATCGAAAAGTGATTTTGAAATAGGCAACCTATACTTTACAACAATACCAGCAATTCCTTTTGTATTCAACAATTTAGCTATGTCTGTCCCTTCCCAGTCATAAGCCAATCCATGATAGCCACCTCCAGGGAAAATCAATACAGCTTTCCCATTGGCATTTTTTTTTGCAGGCAAATACACCTCAAGGGTAGGGTTTTGCACATTTGTTATCCATAAAATATCATTTTTCTCATGGTGTTCCACTTCGTTGGATTTCACTTGATTTGGAATCTTGTTTTCCCACAAGGGCATTATTGTATCTTGTGCCATTATTGAATTTATTGTTGCCAGAAAAGCTAGAAAAGCCACTATTTTTCTATTCATTTTTTCATAAATTATTTACACGCCCATTTAAAATTGGCAACCTTATCATTGGATGCTGCAGAAAAGTTATAATGCCACCATTCAGTCCTAATACTCCAAAAACCATGCTTCTCCATAGTGTCTTTTAGCAGCTTACGATTATCAAGAATATTTTGAGGCAAATCTTTATTATCATGATGGGCTCTTTTTCCAAAGAAATCAAAATCGGTACCCATATCAAGCTCTTTTCCCTCAAGAGTTTCCAGGGTAATATCTACCGCACCCCCCTTATTATGAATAGAGCCTTTTACAGGGTTTGCAACATATTGAGGGTTAGGAACTATTTCCCACATTTTATACTGTACAGAATTAGGGCGGTAACAATCAAAAAATTTAATCCTAACCCCATTTTTTATAAACTTAGCATTAGCCAATAATAAGGCTTTCGCAGTTTTTACACGGGTATAACATTCCGCGCAGTCATACACCTTGGCCTTAAGGAAATTATTCTTCGTAGCATATCGTAAATCGTATGCAAAATGAGAACTAAAATCAGCCAACCTCACAAATGTAGTATCCGAAAAAGCATCCAGTGACTTCATGGTCACAGAAGACTTTGTCTTAATTTCGACTACAGAAGTTGTATCTTTTACGGGAATTGAAACGGAATTGTCCGATTCCAATTTTCGACCTTGCTCCTTGCATCCCAAAATCAAAAAAAACAATAATAACCTTAAAAGCATGTTCATTGGCTGGATTTAAAATGAAAGATAACCATAAAATTATGACAAAAAAGAGGAAGTGGATTTTAAATTAAGGCAGTATCTTCCCAAACTGAAAATTAACTACGCATTAAAATGATTCAATTTCCCAAAGATTTTATATGGGGGTCAGCAACCTCAAGTTACCAAATAGAAGGCGCTGCAACAGAAGGAGGGCGCGCATGGAGCATATGGGATGCACATGCCCATATTCCCGGAAGGACCAATAACAATGAAAATGGCAATATTGCATGTGACCATTATCATCGGTATAAAGAGGATGTAAAATTAATGGCGGATTTAGGGTTGAAAGCGTATCGTTTTTCCATTTCCTGGAGTAGAATTCAGCCAGATGGGCAGGGCGAGGTGAATCAAGAGGGAATTGATTTTTACTCCAACTTAATCGACGAATTACTTAAGTACAACATCACCCCCTGGGTCACCTTATATCATTGGGATCTACCCTTAGCATTACAAACAGAAAAAGATGGATGGTTAAATCCTGAAATTGCAGATTTCTTTGAAAAATATGCGGATATCTGCTTTCGAAGTTTTGGTGATCGTATAAAAAATTGGATTACCCTTAACGAACCCTGGGTGGTTGCAATTTTAGGATATGGCGAAGGCGTATTTGCGCCAGGAAGAAAATCCAAAAATGAACCATATTTAGCTGCCCATCAGCTATTGCGTTCTCACGGTAAGGCGGTAAAACTATACAGAAAAAACTATCAAGTGGAACAAGGCGGAAAAATCGGAATCACCAACAATTGTGATTGGAGAGAACCTTTAACCAGCAAATCAGAAGATATTGAGGCTGCGGAACGTTCACTACTATTTTTTTTAGGGTGGTTTGCTGACCCAATTTACTTCGGAGACTATCCAAAAGTCATGCGCGAGCGTGTTGGGGACAGATTACCCAAATTCTCAGATGAGGATATTGAAAATATAAAAGGGTCCTCAGACTTTTTTGGATTAAATCATTATACTGCACTTTATGCCGCAGACGTAGACCCTAATGCAAATGCAGGTAATGCAGTATATGGAAACGGAGGGATTTTTGAAGACCAGTATGTGGATTTAACTGCTGACCCAAAATGGAAAATGACAACAATGAACTGGGCCATAGTTCCTTGGGGCTGTAGAAAGTTGCTGGAATGGATTAGGGATAGATATAATAATCCCCCCTTATACATTACTGAAAATGGCTGTTCGTTAGATGACAAATTAGAAAATGGGGAAGTAAAGGATACGGTAAGGAAAGAATTTGTGGAAGGTTATTTAGCCGCTTGTAAAAAAGCCATTGACCAAGGTGTTAATTTGCAAGGATATTTTGTTTGGTCTTTTATGGATAATTTTGAATGGGCTTTGGGATATTCCAAACGTTTTGGGATTCACTATGTAGATTATAAAACTTTGGAACGCACTCCTAAAAATTCAGCACTGTGGTTTAAAGAAGTTATTAAAAACAATGGTTTTGAGTTCACCCTTAATGAGAATGATATTTAAAATTTATATAAGTATGAACAAATATGTATTGGCAGCTGCAAGCCTATTGTTTTTAACCCATCTTCAAGGGCAAGAAAAATGGCTGTTAGGATTTAAGAAACCAAAACAGAATCCCATAATGATGGCCGATTCCAGCTACACCTTCATGGACCCAATTAAAAATGAGTCGGTTCAATGGCAAAAGGCAGATGTATTTAATCCTGGAGCAATTGTAAGGAATGATACTGTTTTTATGTTATTCCGGGCAGAGGATAATCCTGCAGCGATTCTAGGAGGAAGAACTTCCAGAATAGGCCTAGCCTATAGTTTGGACGGAATTAATTTTACAAAATATCCTGCACCAGTTTTGTTTCCAACCAATGATGAGTTTCAAAAATGGGATTATCCAGGAGGGATTGAAGATCCTAGAGTTGTAGAAACTCCAAATGGAGAATACATTATGCTCTACACCAGCTGGAATAAAGATGTTGCTCGACTTTCCAGCGCTGTTTCCAAGGATTTAAAAACATGGAAAAAGAATGGCCCCGTATTTCAAAAAGCAAAAAATGGTGAGTTTTTAAATATATGGAGTAAATCTGGCTCTATAGTTACTGAATTAGTTGATGGGCGCCTAATTGCCAAAAAAGTTAATGGAGAATATCTTATGTACTGGGGTGAACTCTTTGTCAATTTAGCTCAGTCTAATGATGGTCTTGATTGGGAACCCATACTAGACAAAAAAGGGAAGCTCCTGCATGTTTTTACACCTACATTGGGAGAATTCGATAGCCATTTAACAGAACCAGGACCACCAGCTTTATATACTAAAGAAGGTATTCTACTGCTCTACAATGGCAAAAATTTAAGTGGAGAAGGCTCTACAGATAAAGTCGCCGAAGGCACCTATTGCGGAGGGCAAGTTTTGTTTGATAAAAATGACCCGACAAAACTTATAGATAGATTACAAACCCCTTTTATTTGTCCAAGCTTGCCGCATGAAACTTCTGGACAATACAAGGCTGGAACGACTTTTATAGAAGGTTTAGTTTTTTTCAAAGACAAATGGTTCTTGTATTATGGAACCGCAGATTCTATGGTTGGCTTAGCTATCAAAGAAAATTAATCATGAAAAGTGTTTTCTATTTATTTTTATTAATTGTTTTTGTTCATTGCAAAAACAGTCAAGAAAAAGTAACTAGGAAACCAAATATTGTTTTTATCCTAGCAGATGATCAAGGCTGGGGCGATTTAAGTTTCAATGGCAACAAGAATGTACAAACACCAAACATTGACTCCATTGCGCATAATGGTGTTCATTTTAAAAATTTTTATGTAAGTCCCGTTTGCTCTCCAACAAGAGCAGAAATTTTAACAGGCAGATATGCCACTAGATTGGGTGTTTATTCCACATCAGCAGGAGGTGAAAGAATTAATCTTGGAGAAACAACCATTGCAGAAATCTTTAAAAATGCTGGCTATACCACTGCAGCCTACGGAAAATGGCATAACGGTACACAACCGCCATATCATCCCAATTCAAGGGGTTTTGATGATTATTATGGTTTTGCGTCTGGTCATTGGGGCCACTATTTTAGTCCAATGCTAGAACATAATGGTGAAATTGTAAAAGGCGATGGCTTTTTAGTAGATGATTTTGTAAATAAAGGAATGGATTTTATCACCGAAAATGCACATCAACCTTTCTTTCTTTACTTACCACTAAATACTCCCCATAGTCCTATGCAGGTTCCAGAAGAGTTTTGGAACAAAATGAAAAACAAGGATTTAATAGACAAATATCATGGAGCCGAACAGGAAGATATAATCTTTACCAAAGCAGCATTGGCAATGACCGAAAATATAGACTGGAATGTTGGAAGGTTAAAGCAAAGATTAAAAGACCTAAACCTTGAAGAAAATACTATTATCGTTTATATGACCGATAACGGCCCTAACGGATGGCGATGGAATGGTGGTATGCGAGGCAAGAAAGGTTCTACAGACGAAGGTGGTGTAAAATCGCCACTTTTTATACAGTGGAAAAATAAGCTTCCCAAAGGAAAAAGTATCGCCCAAATAGCAAGTAGTATAGATCTTTTGCCAACATTAAGCGGTTTAGCTGGTATTGATGCAAAAACCAATCATGGTTTAGATGGGAGAAATTTACACCCTTTAATTATTGACAGCACTTCCATAAAGTGGACAGACAGAACTATTGTAAACCACTGGAGAGGAAAAACAAGTGTCCGAACTCAAAAATACAGGTTAGATGATGATGGTAGGCTTTACGACATGGATACCGATTTGGGACAGACCATTAATATAGCTGATAAATTTCCTAAACTTTTGGATTCACTAAAAAAAATAAAATACAAGTGGCTGAAAGAAATCACATTTCCAAAAAATAACCCAAGACCCTTTACTGTTGGATTTAGTAATCAGCCTACACATTTACCTGCTAGAGATGCAGTTTCTGAAGGTGAAATTTTACGAAGCAATAGGTACCCAAATGATTCCTATTTCTATAATTGGACCAATTTGTTTGATAAAATAAATTGGACTGTTGAAGTCCTAAACGATGGGGTTTATGAAGCTGAAATATATTACAGCTGTGCGAAAGAAAACATAGGGTCATCATTTCAACTCAGTTTTGGAAACAACACTTTAAAAACCTTAATTACTGAGGCTCACGACCCCGTATTATATGGCATGGAAAAAGATAAAAGCCCAAGAATAGAATCCTATGTAAAAGATTTTAAACCTTTGAAAATTGGGAGAATTCAATTAGAAAAAGGAATTGGAAAATTGAGCCTTTCCGCAACAGAAATTCCCAGTAAAGAAGTTATGGATTTTAGGCTATTAATTCTTACCAGGGTAGAATAAACTATTAATGCACTAAAACCTCACTTTCTTCATAACCTATTCTTACAGCTTTTGCTTCAAAAGGTATATTTTTCCTCAAAGGTTTGTCGTAAATATTCCATACGGAATCTTTAGGCTTTTTCCATATAATGATGGCATCGAACAATGGGCTTTCTCCTGCAACCAAATCATTTTAAAAAAATTTTGATAGTTATTTTTTGGTTTAAAAATAAATGAAACAAACTTAAGCATTAAAATTAATTTTGTAAGATTTTTCATTTATTAACAATAATTTAACGCCTACAAACAAAATAACCATTACCTTCATAAAGTAAGTATTATTCATTTTTTCTTACATCCTCCCCCTCTTTTTTATATTATATAAAGTTAAATTACTTTAAGTTTTGAAAGACAATTTTGTTTATACTTTCAGTCAATTCGTTACAGAACTGAAAGTTAAAGTTACTAAAACTAGTGCCGAACAATTTTTAGAAAACCATCCTGAGGAAGGTTCAATGCTAGCTTATGCGGATGCCTTGAATCATTTTAAAATTGAGAACGTTGCAGCTAAAATCACAGTAGATGACTTGGGAAATGTACCTACTCCTTTCATTACTTTTTTTCAAAGAAATGGAGGCACATTTACTTTAATAAAATCAATAAAAAATGATTCCGTTAAGTGGTTGGACATCCAAAAAGGGTGGATGCAAAGCAGACAGGAAGAATTTTTTGAAAATTGGTCAGGGATAATACTAATGGCGGAGGCAAGTAAAAAATCTGGAGAAAAAAATTACACTGTTAAACGAAAATCAGAGCTTTTAAAACGTATTAGAATACCATTGGCTATTTCCCTAATTGTTTTTTTTATAATCGGGATGATATTTAGAGCCAATATAGAGGCTCCTAGTTTATATCTAATTTTATTTTTAAAAATGATTGGGATGACACTAACAAGTTTATTGTTTGTTAAAAACATAGACAGCTCCAATGAACTGGTGAATAAACTCTGCAATGTGGGTTCAAAGATAAATTGTCAAAGTATTTTGGACAGTCCGACTGCTAAGATTACTTCCTGGTTCTCATGGTCAGATGCAGGCTTTATTTATTTCTTTGGTTCTTTTTTTAGTTTGCTAATTTCTTTAGAGTCCAAACTATTCCTAAATACATTTTTAAATGTTCAATTACTGTTTAGTTCAATAGCAATTTTCTTCTCAATTTATTCCTTGTATTACCAAGGCATAAAAGCCAAAATGTGGTGTACACTTTGTCTAGGGGTAGTTTCTATCTTTATTTTAGAAGCAGCAATTGCTTTTATGTTCTTTTCAAATTATACTTTTTCATTGAATATTTCATCATTACTTTATATTGTAATGGGTTTCATTATTCCTATCGTCTTTTTATTGTTATTTAAAAATACAGCTATAAAAGCACAGGAAAGCAAGAAATTAAACAAGAAGTTAACCAAACTAAAAACCAACCCTCAAATATTCAATTCATTAATGGCTGGACAAAGACAAATGCCTGAAATGCCCCAAGATATGCCTGTTGTTGTACTGGGGAATCCGAATGCCCAGCACACCCTTACTCTTGTTAGCAACCCTTTATGTACTCCCTGCGCAAATATGCATCAAAGAATAGAGCAACTTTTACTAACCAATAAAAATATTAACTGTCAAGTAGTTTTTAGATCTAACCCAGATAAAAATGATGCTGGTGGACAGTTTGTGCATAAAGTTTTCAGTTTGCCCAAAGAACTTCAATCACAGGCAATGGATGAATGGTTTTATAGAAATGATAAGAATTTTAAAATATGGGGCAAAAAATATATGGAATATCCTGAATTGAAAAACCTTATCGAAATTCAAATACAACATAATTCTTGGGCCAATATTGCTAAGGTAAAAGGCACACCCACCGTATTTATTAATGAAAGATTGTTACCAGAAATAATAAAAGTTGAAGACCTGTCTTTATTATTAGTACATATTACTTCCCCCAATGTCAACCATGGATTTGCAAATCACTTAATATAAATTAATTATTAATCTAAAAATTTTCAAAAATGAAAAAAATGATTTCAAAATTTTCAGACAAATTGTTGTCCAACCAACAGTTAAAAACTGTAAAAGGTGGTAGCACACCATATTGCTTTTGCTACGGGTCACCTGTAAATTGCCCTCCTGGTGAAACGGGAGGAAGTCCATTGCCGCCAAATAGTCCAGGTTGTCCATAATTAGTAATAATGTTTTTGACCCTGCAATAGCAGGGTCAAATTCAAATAAAATTATGATACTTTTTATACTCCAACCATATCCCAGTCATTACTATCCAACTTTTGGGCTAGCACATGAACTTATGAAAAATGGTGAAAAAGTCATTTTTACAACCACTCCAAATCTTAATAAAATAATCCAAAATGAAGGGTTTGAAAATTATGAATTTCAATACTTATCTGAATATATAGTTAGAAATTCCAAAGTTTTCTTTGGGTTGTTTCTGAAAAATTTGACCTCAAAAGATTATTTGCTTCAACGAAAAAATGAATTTGAAAACGCATTTAATAATGTCAAAGAATTAATATCCAAATACAAACCAAGTCATGTTTATATTGATCAAAGCTTGGCCGAATATTTTTTTTACTTTAAACCTTATGTTCCCAATATAACCATTGTACACACCAAAATCTACTCTCGAAAAACCAATGGCATACCACCAATGAATTCAATTTATGTTCCTAAAGGAAATTTATTTTCACAATTAAAAATTGACGGTCTATGGTTAAACCATCTTCTAAAACAAAGATTACGTGAACTAGTTCTAAAAATTGCCTTTCTAGGAAAGGACGAAATATATTTTTGGAAAAAGCATTGTAAGAAGAATGGGATGAATTGGAAGAAAGAAATTGATTTAAAACATTCTTTAAATAGAGGAGTTAAAAATGTAGAAAATCTTGTGTTTGCACCCAAGAAATTAGAATTTTTTGCATTTAAAAAACCTAAAAATGTTCAATTCTATGACAAAATTTCTATAAAAAATGAAAGCTCAGACCTTTCAAAATCATACAAGGAACTAAAAAGAAAATATTTCATAGAAAAAAAATTTAATATAGTTTATATGGCTTTTGGAACACTTGCCCAAGGTCCAAAAGTTGTTGATTTCTTTAATAATACTATTTCAACAATTGAGAAACTTCCAAAAACTATACTTATCATTTCAAGAGGAAACTATCCCATGAATTTGTTAAACCCTAAAAACGTGTTCATTTTTAACTATTTGCCACAACAAGATGTATTATTATATACAGATTTGTTCATTACACATGGAGGTCTAGGCTCTGTGAAAGAAGCTTTTTACCATGAAGTGCCAATGCTTGTTGCTCCAATTAACAAATTTATAGACCAAAATGGCAATGCAGCACGAATCAAAGCCAATGGATATGGAGATCGAATTGACATTGATAACTATTCAATGGAAGAATTGATTTCTAAAATAACTACACTTTTATCCAATAAAAACAAGAACTCCATATTAAAGTAATATTATAAAGCTTGTGCCAATTACTAAAGCAAACCATGCCTAAAAAATTTCCAAATTATATACAAGTTGATGGCAAAGACTGTGGCCCCACATGCTTAAAAATTATTGCCAAATATTATGGTAAAATAGTATCACTGCCTTACATAAGAGAACTAAGTGAGACCACACGAGCTGGAAGCAGTCTCTTAGATTTAAGTGATGCAGCAGAAAAAATGGGCTTTAGAAGTCTAGGTGTAAAACTTTCTCTTAAGAATCTTTTAGAAGCTCCTCTACCATGTATATTACATTGGAACAATTTGCATTTTGTAGTTCTATATGAGGTTAGCAATAAAGGGACAAAAAGTATATTTAGAATTTCTGACCCAGCACATGGATTATTGGAGTATAATGAAAAAGAGTTTTTAAAATTCTGGATTGGAAATAATGCTGATGAAAATACAATAGAAGGTATTGGACTACTTCTTGACTCCACTCCTAAATTTTATGAAGATAATTTCAATGAAAAAGGGAGTTCTTTAAGTTTTAAATTCCTGTCAAAATATCTTTTTAAATATAAAAAATTCATATGGCAATTGATTATTGGCCTTTTTGCTGGAAGCCTGTTACAACTTATATTCCCCTTTTTAACTCAAAGTATTGTTGACGTAGGGATTAAAAATCAGGACATAAACTTTATTTACCTTATATTGTTTGCACAATTGGCTTTGTTTATTGGTCGTACAGCCATAGAAATTATTCGCAGCTGGATTCTTTTACATTTAAGTACAAGAATGAATATTTCATTAGTGTCAGATTTTTTTATCAAACTCATGAAGCTTCCCATAGCCTTTTTTGATTCTAGAATGACTGGTGATATTCTACAACGTATCAATGATCATAGCCGTATTGAGCGTATACTTACTACATCTTCATTAAATGTTTTGTTTTCAACAATTAATTTATTTGTTTTTGGATTGGTCTTGGCCTACTATAACCTTTATATATTTGGTATTTTTCTTATTGGAAGTTTTCTATATTTTGCTTGGATTATAATTTTTCTAAAAAAAAGAAGGGATTTAGACTATAAACGATTCTCACAAATAAGCCAAGAACAGAGTAAGGTAATAGAACTCATCAATGGCATGCAGACTATAAAATTACATAATGCAGAAAAGAAAAAACGATGGGGATGGGAATTTTTGCAGGCGCGACTGTTTAAAATTTCTATTGAAAGTCTTGCTTTGGAACAATATCAAAGTGTCGGTTCGGGTTTCATCAACGAATTGAAAAATATTTTAATTACGGTACTTTCTGCCAAATTGGTTATTGATGGGGAAATTACCTTGGGTATGATGTTGGCCATTTCGTACATCGTTGGTCAATTGAACTCACCAGTATCACAACTCATTGAATTCATAAAGGAAGTACAAGATGCGAAAATATCGTTGGAACGCCTGAGCGAGATTCATAACAAAGAAGACGAAGAAGACAATAATGAAAATAAAATTTATAATATTCCCAATAACTTAGACTTTAATGTGAAAAACCTATCCTTCCGTTATCGAGGTTCGGATCAATATGTCTTGGACCAACTGAATCTACATATTCCAGCTCAGAAAATTACAGCGATTGTAGGCGTAAGTGGCAGTGGCAAGACTACTTTGATGAAGTTGTTATTGCGATTCTACACACCCAGTAAAGGAAAAATACGGCTAGGCACACATGATATGGAAACAATATCTCAAATAACTTGGAGAAATAAATGTGGTGTAGTCATGCAAGAGGATTATATATTTAATGATTCCATAGCCAATAATATAGCTGTGGGAGTAGACTATATAAATAAAGACAGATTAGAATATGCTGTAGATGTCGCTAATATTAAAGAATCTATAGAAGAACTACCACTGTCATACAATACAAAAATTGGTATGGAAGGGGTTGGCCTCAGTACTGGGCAAAAACAAAGACTATTAATAGCCAGAGCGGTATACAAAAACCCTGATTATTTATTTTTTGATGAAGCTACATCAGCTTTGGATGCCAATAATGAAAAAGTAATCATGGAAAAACTCGATGAGTTTTTTGATAACAAGACTGTCATAGTAATTGCCCATAGGTTAAGCACAGTTAAAAATGCTCATCAGATAGTTGTGTTGGATAAGGGTCAAATTGTAGAAGTAGGTAATCACAAAGAATTGGTGAAAAAGAAAGGAAGTTATTTTAATCTTGTTAAGAACCAATTAGAACTAGGAAATTAAAATGTCAGATTCATTGGATAACATAGAATTACGAAGTGAAGAAGTTCAGGAAATACTCACTCGTATACCTAATTGGATGATACGTTGGGGCAGTTCTTTGTTTCTTTCACTTTTTATAATGGTACTGGGACTATCTTGGTTTATTAAATATCCAGATGTGATTGAAACAGTAGCAGTTATTACTACAGAAATACCACCACAAAAAGAGTTTGCCATGGTATCCGCAAAATTTGACTCTATATATGTACAAGATTCAGAAATTGTAACCAAAAATAAGGTTTTGGCCGTTTTAGATAATACTGCCAATGCAGAAGATATTTTTTACCTGCAATCTATATTGGATACAATTGATGTTAAAAAAAATATTTTTGAATTTCCATTAGATAGTCTTCCTATACTTTTTCTAGGAGATGTGGATCAAAGTTTTGCAGCATTTGAGAATAGCTACTTTCAATATAAGCTAAACAAAAACCTAGATCCTTTTTCCAATGAAGAAATTGCAAACAAAATTTCTTTATCAGAATTACAAAGTAGATTAACAAGCCTAAATGCTCAATATGCGCTTCATGAATCTGAGTTCAACTTTAAAAAAAATGATTTAAATCGTAATAAGGCACTTTATGAAAAAGGTGTAATTTCCAAACAAGAATTTGAAAACAAACAATTGGAAGTATTATCAGCTGAACGGAACTTTAAAAACCTTGGGGTTTCAATTTCTCAAATACGCGAAGCTATAGGAAGTGCCAGAAAGACTTCAAAAAGCACAGAGATTTCCAGAACGAGAGAAGAAACGCAATTACTAAAGACTGCTATACAATCATTTAATCAGCTAAAAAAAGCTATTAAGGATTGGGAAAATACTTATGTTTTGAAATCTGAAATTGATGGAAAGGTATCTTTTCTAAATTATTGGAATGAAAATCAAACTGTTTCTCAAGGTGATTTGGTTTTTACTGTTATCCCTTCCAATAATTCAAATTATCTTGCAAAGATAAAAGCTCCATTACAGAACTCTGGAAAAATTGAAATAGGTCAATCTGTAAATGTAAAACTCCATAACTATCCAGAAACTGAATTTGGAATGTTGAGTGGGAAAGTAGAAAATATATCTCAAACACTTGATAAAGATGATTTTTACTTGGTCGATGTAACCTTACAAAAAAAATTGATTACCAGTTATAAAAAAGAGATAGAATTTAAGCAAGAGATGAGAGGAACTGCAGATATTATTACTGAAGATTTACGATTATTAGAGCGTTTTTTCTATCAATTTAAAGAGCTATTGAATAGATAACTCATCACTTCTAAAGCACTCTTTTAATTCCTGAAAAATCCTGTCTGTAGTTAGTAGGCGTTCTGCCTTTGCTCTTCCTAAAAACCCTATTAAAATTGGCAATGCTATTAAAACCGCACATAAATGCAATCTCTGATACGCTATAATCCTTTTCTATCAACCATCTAGAGGCATAACCAATTCTAACATCATTTAAATATTCAACAAATGTTTTTCCTGTTCTTTTTTTAATAAACCGGTTAAAGGACACATTGCTCATATTTACCAACTCAGAAACTTCAGATAAAGTAATTTTTGAAGAATAGTTATTTTGAACATATTCATATAGGAGTTTTAATTTGTCACTATTTTCAAAATTCTCTAAATGTATAGTGGATGTGGACAATAACCGTTGGTTTCTAGAAATAGACAAATCATATAGTATTGAGAGCAATTCCATGAAATAATCAATACCATCCAGTTTGGACACCATAATAATTCTTGGCATTAAATTTTTAATCGTAGCCCTAGAAAATAATATTCCATGTGAAGACCGAGCAAACATATCCTTCAAAGGCCTCATAATACTTCTTCTTAAAAAAGCCTGGTCAAAGAGATCCTGATGAAATTGAACGGTGATTTCATGTATTTTATCGCTAACACAATTATGCTGCTCCCATCCATGATAAAGACTTGGCCCCACCAAAACCAATTCCAAATCATCAATTTCTTCTAGACTATCCCCTACGATTCTTCTGACCCCTTTTCCGTTGGAAATAAAGTTTAGTTCAATTTCAGGATGAAAATGTACCGGAAAATCAAAAAAATCCTTGACCCTATCGAACACTAGAAAACTATCCTGGGCAGATAGCGGAGTTATCTCTCTATGAATCTTCTTAAGTATATCCATATGAATATTTTAGTTATGAGCATTTTTGATTAAAAAATGATAAAATAGTATACACTAAAAGTATGTTAAATGAATTCACTATAACATATTTATAAACTGAATAACAGTAACTTAAATAAGATAAAACGTTCTATTTACATTATTTTAAACTCAAACCTTATTAATTTATCAGTTAAATGTGAATATAGTATTATTATTTGACAAAATAAATTTAGATAAAAGTCATTCTGGTAAAAACAAACCATAAAACTTAAAAAAGTTAAATTCAAAACAAAAGTGATAGTTTCCTCTAAAAAACAATGACCAATTCTTAGTCAAGTGATAAGTAATTTATGAGACCTTCTACATGAATAATTTAAGGGAAAATCAGATGATTTAGGGCGAAAATTAAATAACCAATAAATCTTGTTAATCACTTTGTTTATTTATAAAAACCAATACGGAATTCTAAAAAATAAGTTAAAAAAATTATATGTTATTAATAAATTATATTATAAATTAGCAACTTGTTCAATTTAATGACCTTTAATTATTGTTTTCATAACTAATATGATTTAGACGTTAGAACGAACTATAACGATTGAATAATTACCCATTATTATACATTATTTAAGCTTGAAAATTAATTACTAACTTTTTATTTAAACTAACTAATACCAATTTATTATGATTCAAAAATGCGATTGTTATTCGTTAAAGTCTTATAGCAAGATGTTATCATCTTGGAGCATAGGACTTTTGTCGATGTTATTTTGTTTTGGTACACAGTTTGCTTTGGCAAGCTCCGAAACAAATTTGGTGAAATTTGAAGTTGACGAACTTCAATCAACGATTACTGGTACAATAACGGACTCAGATGGTGTCCCTCTACCAGGAGCTAACGTGGTTATTAAAGGAACCGCAACTGGTGCAGTAGCCGATTTTGATGGAAATTATTCCATTGAAGCAAATGTAGGTGATGTACTTGTCTTTAGCTATACAGGTTACACCGCTGGCGAGATGACTGTTGGGGTGGACAGTGTAATCAATGTGACTTTGCAAGAAGGTCTTGCGTTAGAAGAAGTTATTGTAACGGGTTATACAACAGAAACAAAGCGTGAAACTACTGCTGCCGTTTCTATTGTAAAAGCTGAGGAATTGGCTGCAATTCCGTCTGGTAACGTAGAACAACAATTACAAGGACGTGTTGCTGGGGTTACCGTTTTAACAAATGGACAGCCAGGTACCACTTCCCAAATTAGGGTTCGTGGTTTTAATGCCTTTGGAGGTAATGCACCTTTATATATTGTAGATGGTGTTCCTGTTACCAATATTGACTTTCTTAGTCCAGATGATATTGAATCTGCAGTTGTTTTAAAAGATGCAGCAGCAGCATCCATCTATGGTGCAAGAGCCGCGAACGGTGTTATAGTTTATAGCACAAAACAAGGTTCTAGAAATGCTCAAAAAACACAATTTACATTAAATGTAACCAGTGGTGTTAGAGATCCTAATGTTAATGGGGCAACAGATATGTTAAATCCACAAGATATGGCAACTTGGACACATATTGGATATGAAAACAATGCTGCTGCCAATGGTACCGCGGTTGCGTATACGCATCCACAATATGGATCTAATGCCACACCAAGATTACCTGATTATCTCCATGCATCATCTGCAGCAGCAGATGGCACAAACTTAAACGGTGTTGTTGGCAATATAGATTTGGCAAGGGTCCAAGCCGCTTATGCAGCTGATCCTGGCAATACTTTCTTGATAAGACCTAATTTAGCTGGTACCAATTGGTACAAAGAAATAACTCAAATAGCGCCTATAACAAGGGTTAGTTTAGGTATTAAAGGAGGAACAGAAGATGGTCGTTTCTATGTAGGTCTTAGTGGCCAAGAAGAAGATGGTATTGTACTTACTCAAAAATTTCAGAGATATACTGCCAGGGTAAATTCTGAATGGGATGTTACACCATGGTTGAGCATTGGTGAGAACTTCCAAAGCACATATCGTTCCACAAGAGCTATTTTTGGCGATGGTGGTGGTGTTGAATCCGCTGATGATGAATCAGAAGTGTTATCTGCTTTTAGAATGCCTACAATTATACCGGTGTACGACGAATTTGGTAGTTTTGCCAGTACTAAAGCTGCTGGTTTCAACAATGGTCGTAACCCAGTAAGGAGATTATTGCAAGACCAAGGTGAAGACCAGAGTTATTCAATAGGAGGATTTGGAAATTTATATGCTTTGGTAAAGCCTGTTGAAGGCTTAACCTTGAAAACCAGTATTGGTGCTGGTTATAGTAATTACCATTTTGTGAACTATGGGTTTAAGTATTTTGGTGATTCTGAACCTCAAGCAAGTGATAACTTTCAAGAAGGGAGCGGATATGCTTTCCAATGGACTTGGACCAATACAGCCACTTATGAAAAATTGTTTGGGCAGCACAAAATTAAGCTGTTAGGTGGTGTTGAATCATTAAATACAGGTGCTGGAAGACAAATGCAAGGTAATGGTATAAACCCATTCTCTACTGATCTTGATTTTCAAAACCTATCCAATGTACAAAGTCCCAATGTAAGTAGTTTCCAATTTAAAGGGGTTAACTTCTTCTCATTGTTTGGGCAAGTGGATTACAATTTTGATGAGAAGTATTATGTAAGAGGTGTTATCCGTAGAGATGGTTCTTCTCGTTTTGGTGGCAACAACAGATATGGTGTGTTCCCTGCGGTTTCAGCATCATGGAGAGCCATTGAAGAGGACTTCTTACAAGATGTTGACTGGTTAACGGATCTTAAGTTCCGTGCTGGTTGGGGGCAAATGGGTAACTCAGAAAACGTGGATCCCAACAACCAATATTCTTTGTTCGCATCGGATAGGGGAAATACATTTTATCCTGTAGCTGGTCAAAACAGTGGCGTAAATGAAGGATTTGCCCAAAGCCGTATTGGGAATCCTGATGCAAAATGGGAAACTTCTACAACCACAAACATTGGTTTTGATGCCTCTTTCCTAAGCGATAAATTGGAAGTCCAATTGGATTGGTGGAAAAAAGATACAGAGGATCTTTTATACCAAGTACCTCTTGCTGCCGTAACAGGCAACTATGCTTCTGCACCGTCAGTTAATATAGCCAGTATGAGCAATAGTGGTTTGGATTTTCAAATCACAAATAGAGGTACTCTTGCTGAAGATTTAACGTATACACTTACCTTAAACAGTTCTTTTTTAAAGAATGAAATCACTGCCTTGGCAGAAGGAATAGAATTCTTTGATATTCAAGGGCAAAGAGGTATTAACCCAGTAAGAAATGCGGTAGGACAATCTATTTCATCATTCTTTGGATATAATGTAATAGGATACTTTAACTCACAGGCTGAAGTGGACAGTGCACCTGCCCAAGAAGGTATGGGTGTAGGTCGTTTTAGATATGAGGATGTAAATGGCGATGGTGCCATTACACCAGATGACCGTACCTTTATCGGTAGTGCAGTTCCTGATTTTACAGGTGGTGCAACATTTAATCTTCGTTACAAAAATATAGAAATGGAAACTTTATGGTATGCTTCCATTGGTAACGAAGTATTTAACCAATCCAAATGGTACACAGATTTCTTTGGCACCTTTGAAGGTTCTGCAAAATCGGAAGTAGCAAAAAGGTCATGGACCCCAGAATTGGGGAATAATGCAGCTGCTCCAATTTGGGAAAGTGCTGCAAACTTAAGTACTAGTGGTGCTGCAAACTCATGGTATGTAGAAAGCGGTGATTACCTTAGGTTGCAACGTTTGGCTTTCTCCTATAGCTTTGACAATAATTTGTTGGATAAATGGGGACTTTCTACTTTTAAGTTAGGAATAGCGGCTAACAACATTTGGACTGCTACCAAATATAGTGGATTAGATCCAGGTGTTGCAGGTCCTGATACCAATTTTGGTGTAGACTTAGGTAACTTCCCTGTTACTCCAAGTTATTTAATCAACTTAGAATTAGGACTTTGATCATGATTTTAAAAATAAAAATGATATCTTTAATATAAAAATAAACTATGAAAACATTGTTTAAATTCAAAAAAATGACAGTCGCTTTAATGGCTACCTTAATGGTAGGTGTTTCATGTAGCGATGAGTTTTTGGAAGTTCTTCCTACTGGTTCATTGGCTGATGCCCAAGTGGGTACCAAAGACGGTATAGAAGGACTTTTGATTGGTACGTATGCTGCTCTCAATGGAACAGATGGAAATCGTTTTGAAGGCCCTAACCACTGGGTTACTGGTTCTATAATGGGTGGCGATGCGAACAAAGGAACAGATGCTGGTGATTATGGGGATATCAACCCCATCCAACGTTACGAAACATCAGCAACTTCAGGTGATTTGAATCAATTATGGCAAGCCCGTTTCGAAGGAGTATCAAGAGCAAATGCCGTTTTAGCCGCAATAGCTGCTTCTGAGGAACTTTCAACCAGCGATGCAGCCATATTAGCTGGACAAGCTAGAATGTTGAGAGGGCATTTCTATTTTGATTTGACCAAACATTTTGGAGATGTTCCTGTTTTTGACGAAACTCTTTCTGCTGTAGAAATAGTTGAAGTTCCAAGATCTAGTGCTTGGGCACAAATTGAGGCTGATTTCCAATTTGCAGCTGACAACCTTCCAGCGACCATGAGCGACGCTGGCCGTGTTAACAGTTGGGCGGCAAAAGCTTATTTAGCTAAAGCATTATTGTTTCAAGGTAAATTTGGAGCCGCTATTCCAATCTTTACTGATGTAATTAACAATGGAGTTACCACCAACGGATTGGCATATGACTTATTGGATGATTACGCACAAATCTATAATGCTGAAAATGACAATCATGCAGAAGCCGTGATGGATGTGGAGTCTGCCAACAATTCTGGTAGTACACAAAATGCAAACTGGTTTGATGATTTGAACTACCCCTATAATACTGGGGCAGATGGTCCAGGTAACTGCTGCGGATTTTTTCAACCAAGTTTTTCAATGGCAAATTCTTTTAGAACAGATGCAACTGGCCTACCATTGTTAGATGGTTCATATAATGATCCTGCCAATGCATTGGAAAATGATTTTGGTCTTGAAAGTGCAGATGCTTTTACTCCAGATGCTGGTAATTTAGATCCACGTATTGATCATTCTGTAGGTAGAAGAGGTATTCCTTACTTGGATTGGATTCCTCACCCAGGTAAAGCTTGGATAAGAAGTCAGCCTTACGCTGGTCCTTATTCTCCTAAGAAGTACATTTATTACAAATCTCAGGAAAATAGCTTTACAGATGGTAGCTCATGGACGCGTGGTTATGCAACTATGAACTATACTATCATAAGGTTTGCTGATGTCCTTTTAATGGCTGCCGAAGCAGAAATTGAAGCTGGTTCATTACCAACTGCTATGGGATATGTAAATAGAGTAAGAGCAAGAGCTGCAAATTCTGATTACTGGGTAAAAACTGAATTTGGAAACCCTGCTGCTCCAGATGCGGCGAACTATGTTATTTCTGAATACCCTGCTTCCCAATTTGCTGATCAAGCATCTGCAAGAACAGCAGTACGTATGGAAAGAAAATTAGAGTTATCTGGTGAAGGTCACCGTTTCTTTGATTTAGTAAGATGGGGTGTTGCTGCCACGGAATTAAATGCATACTTACAGTATGAAGCTCAATTCTTGCAAACTAAGTTTGCAGGCGCCAGTTTTACTGCGGGCAAAAGTGAGTTATATCCTATTCCACAAGCACAAATAGACATTCAAGGACCAGATATATTACCACAGAATGCTGGATACTAAGAAATTAAGTTTTTCTTAATCTTTTTAACAAAAGGCCACTTGTAAAAGTGGCCTTTTTACTTGTCTGTTTATGTACCAACTACCATATTTGTATATACCCTACCAATTAAACATCTAATGAAGTATTTCAAAACTTTTTTTTATAGTATTCTATTTTCACTTATTGTTTTAAGTTGTAAAAATGAAAAAACCTTATTTAAAAAAATTGATACATCAGAGTCTGGACTTGCTTTTACTAACCAATTAAAGGAAAATGACACCTTGAACATATTGGACAATGAGTTTGTATACAATGGTGCGGGCGTTGCGCTGGGTGACTTAAACAATGATGGGTTGGATGATGTTTTCTTCACGGGAAACCAAGTGGACAATAAACTATTTATTAATAAGGGAGGTTTAAAATTTAAAGATGTTTCTTCTGTCTCCAAAATAGGAAAAACAAACCCTTTATATTGGTCTTCCGGAGTCTCTATTGTAGACATAAATTTAGATGGGAAACTGGATGTTTATGTATGCAATACCTTACACAAAAGTCCAGCAAACCGTAGAAATTTGTTGTACATAAACCTAGGAAACAACGAAAATAACATTCCCATATTTAAAGAGATGTCGAAAGCTTATGGTGTCGACAATAATAGCCATTCATCACATGCACAATTCTTTGATTATGACAACGATGGTGATTTAGACCTATTTATCGGTGTAAATAGAATTGAAGGAATCAATCCAAGTCAATTTAGGCCCTTAAGTGATGCCAAAATGGCAATGAGTAGAGATATATTGCTACAAAACACTTGGGACGAAAGTTTAGGACATCCGGTATTTAAAGATGTAACTCTAGATGCGGGAATAAGATACAATGGGTTTAGCCATAGTACCTTGATAAATGATTTTAATGAAGATGGCTTTTTAGATATTTATGTTGCCAATGATTACTTAACAAGTGATTTGGTATATATGAATAACAAGAATGGGACATTCACCAACAAGGCTGGTGAAATATTTAAGCACTTTAGCTTATCTTCCATGGGAAGTGACATTGCAGATATAAACAACGATGGCGCGTTTGATCTTTTCACATCAGAAATGCAGCCCTATTACAATAAAAGAAAAAAACTTTTCCAAGGCCCAAGTAGCTATCAACGAGAAGTGTTGACACGGAGGTATGACTATGAATATCAATACACCAGAAACACTTTACAAATAAATTTAGGATACAATCCGGAATCTGGATTACCAATTTATGCTGATTTAGGTATGTACTCTGGCGTTCAAGAAACAGATTGGAGCTGGGCTCCCCTATTTGCCGATTTCAACAATGATTCATGGCGAGATCTTTTGGTAGTAAATGGTTTTCCCAAAGACGTGACAGACAGGGATTTTGGTGATTTTAGGTCTACTGCAAGCAGGTTAGTAAGCAAAGAAAAGTTATTGGCTGCCATACCAGCCGTAAAATCACCAAACTTTGTTTTTAAAAACAATAGCAACCTCACTTTTGAGGATATGACCACAAAATGGGGCCTTAATTTCGCAACTTTTTCAAATGGTGCGGCTTATGGGGATTTAGACAATGATGGTGATCTTGATTTGATTTTTAACAATATCAATGACCCATCTACCTTAATGGAAAATAGGGCGTCAAATTTATCAAAAGAAAATAATTATCTAAGAATTAAACTAAAAGGAGATTCTAAAAACCCCGATGCTTTTGGGGCTGTTGTGGAAGTTTATGTAGACAGCATAAAATTGAAGCATTCCCTAATATCAGGTCGAGGTTATTTATCCAAACCAGAGAGCACATTACATTTTGGATTGGGAACAAACTCTTCCGTTGATTCCATAAAAATAATATGGCCAGGTGGAAAAATTCAAAAAATTGGAAACACCGTTGTTAATCAAGTTGTTGGAATAGAGTACAATCCAAATATGTTAATTAATGACAAAGGAATAAAAACAAAAAGAGCACCCATTTTTAAGGAAAACTCCAATGCCTATAATTTGGCATACAATGATTGTGATGCAGATTTTATAGATTTTAATTTTCAACGTACTCTCCCGCATAAATTCTCGCAATATGGTCCATCCATATCGGTAGGTGATGTAAACAATGATGGTCTAGATGACATGTTAGCAGGAGCTAGCAGAGGATTTAAGGAAAGATGGTTCATACAGCAACCCAATGGCTTATTTGATCAAAATGAAGTAGTTTACAAAACAAGCCCTGGTTTAGAGGAAGAAGATGCCGGTACTTTATTATTTGATGCGGACAATGATGGGGATTTGGATTTATATATTGTACGTGGTTCTGCCCAATATAAGGAGGGTCATGAGTTTTATGAAGATGTTTTAATGATTAATGATGGAAAAGGAGTATTTTCCAAAAGCATGGGTATTCCACAAATCCGTTCCAACGGTTCTTGCGTTAAAGCGGCAGATTATGACAAAGATGGAGATTTGGATTTATTTATTGGGAGTAGGGTTAAACCTATGTCCTATCCAGTTGCAGATCGCTCTTATATACTAAGAAATGAAAGTACTGCAAATTCTATCAAGTTCATTGATGCAACCCATGAAGTTTCATCAGAATTATCTAATCCAGGCATGATAAGTGATGCGATTTGGACCGATTTTAATAATGATATGTGGCCTGATCTGATTTTAGCTGGAGAATGGATGCCGATACGTGTTTTTGAAAACAAAAAAGGAAAACTTGTAGAAATCACAGACGAAACAGGTCTCTCGGATAATCTAGGGTGGTGGACCAGCCTTGCCTCAGCAGATATGGACAATGATGGTGACATGGACTATATTGCTGGAAATTATGGGGAAAACCTTTATTTTAATGGAACAAAAGAAGAACCTTTAAAACTTTATGCAAAAGACGTAGATCAGAATGGTATGATTGACCCCTTTATTTCATATTATCTACGAGATAGTGTTGGCGTAAAAAAGGAATATTTGTATCACCCATGGCAAGATGTGGTAAAACAGTTTGTTGGTATAAGAAAAAACTACAATTCTTTTGGTGCATTTGGTGAGGCAACCACACAAGAACTATTTTCTGACGGTATTATGGACGATGCTATGGAGTTTACAACCAATTGGATGAAATCTTCTTGGATAGAAAACTTGGGAAATGGAAAATTTGACATCCATGAATTGCCCATTGAAGCTCAAATAGCTCCTGTATATGGAATACAAACCATGGATTATGATAATGATAGCCTAATGGATATTGTTCTTATTGGTAATGATTTTGGAATTGAAGTACAACAAGGAAGGGCGGATTCATTTGTAGGGTTAGTTCTAAAAAACAAAGGAAATGGAGATTTTACTTCAGTTCCTCTTAAAGAAACACATTTTTATGTTCCTGGAGATGCTAAAAGCCTTGTTTCAATAAATATTAACAATGAAAAGTCCCTTTTGGTGGCATCACAAAACAATGATGCACTAAAAGTCTTTGAAAGAGAAACATCAGAAAAGACCATAGTTCCCCTAGAAAGGAATGAAATAATATGTAAAATTTTGTTTAAAAATGACGCCCAAAGTATTCAGGAATACTATTGGGGAAATACTTTTCAATCCCAATCAAGCCGTTTTGTAACAATAACAGATAATATAAAAGAAATCAGCTTTTATGATGGATTGGGTAAGGAAACGAGAAAAATGCAATTTTAGCTAGAAGTTATTGATTTGCTCTATTGCTGTCTCCACATTGGTAACGGGGAGTTTACAGGCATTGTTTCTACAAACGTATATATATGTTTCATTTTCTTCATATCTATTCTTAAATAGTGGCAAATCACTCTTAGTTGTGCTTCCGACGGTTAACGTATTTGGAATAAATCTTCCATTCAGTTCGGTCATCAATGTATTTGCGTTTTCTCCTACCACCGCAATCTCATAGAAAGGATATCCAATATTTAATAACAGGGCATCCCATTTAGCATAACTATCTGCATACTCAATCAATAACGGTTTCATTGAACTAAGCATGTTTTTTGCCTTATCCAAAAATCTAACATCATAATTTATATGACCAAGATTGAACAAATTATGCGCCATCATGGCGTTTGCAGAGGGTATATCGCCATCATCTGTTCTAATAAGTGTTGCAATTAGACTTTTCTCCTTATTGTATCTATACATACCAGAAGTTTCATCTTTAAAATCTGCTTCTACAATACTTGTAAGTTTTTGTGCAAATTTAAGATAGTTATTATCCAAGGTAGTCCCGTACAAGTTTAAAGCGGCATTTGCTAAAAAAGTATAGTCCTCCAAAAAGCCTATAGTTCGTTTCCCTCCCTCTTTGTAAGAGTGCTGCAATTGATTATCGTTATAACTATTCTTTTTTATATAATTGAAAGTGGAAACAGCATTTTCTAAATAAATATCTTTCCCAAAAGCCTTATAAGCATCCACAAATCCATTGATTAAAAGTGCATTCCATGAAGTAATGATTTTGTCATCCACTCCAGGGCGTACTCTATTTGCTCTTTTGGCAAGCAATAAATTTTTCCATTTTTTTTTCTTTGTTTCAAAAGCAGCTAATTCTATATTCTGCTTTTCACAAAAAACACTATCCAAAATATCCTTTCTAAGTACAAAATTTCCATTCTCCCATACATTTTGCCCTTCTACCCCAAAATAGTTAGCAAACAACTCAAAATCGTCTTTTAGAATAGTTTTAAGCTCATCTTCTTTCCAAACATAAAATTTACCCTCTTCCCCATCGCTATCTGCATCCAAAGTAGCATAATAGGCACCATCGGCATTTTTCATTTCCCTATTCAAAAAGGCTATTGTTTCTTCAACAACATATTTATACTCCGGCTCTTTATAAACCATGTAAGCTTTTGAGTACAAGCTCAATAATTGGGCATTGTCGTACAACATTTTTTCAAAATGAGGCACCCTCCATTCATTGTCCACGCTGTATCTATAAAAACCACCTGCTAAATGATCATACATCCCTCCAATGGCAATTTTATCTAAAGTGTTTTTCACGTGCTTCTTGGCAGATTCATCTCCTGTTAAAATACTATAATCCAATAAAAAACTTAAACTAACAGGTTTTGGAAACTTCTGAGACCCTAAGTTTCCTCCCCACTCGTGATCCCACTTTGGCTTCCATTTTCTAATACTTTCTGTAACAACATTCTCAGTAAGGCCTTCATGGTCAGAAGATGGATCCACTATATTTACATTCTGAACCCCCTCCGCAATGCTATTGGCAACTTTATGGGCTTTATCTGGATCCGTTTTATACAGATCACTTATTCTAGTAAGAACATCTGTCCACTGTTGTTTAGTATGATAGGTGTTACCATAAATTGGTTTTCCATTTGGTAGGGCAATTACATTTAAGGGCCATCCCCCGCCACCGGTCATAAGCTGCACAGCTGTCATATACACATTGTCCACATCTGGACGCTCCTCTCTATCCACCTTAATATTGATGAAATTTTCATTCATCATCTTGGCAACTTCCTCATCTTCAAAAGTCTCTTCCTCCATTACATGGCACCAGTGACATGAAGAATAACCAACACTAATAAGTACAAGTTTGTTTTCCTTCTCCGCTTGATCCAATGCCTCTTGACTCCATGCCCTCCAGTTTACAGGGTTATGAGCATGTTGTAATAAATATGGGCTAGTTTCACTGATAAGCTCATTGGTGAATTTATGCTTTTCTTCCTCAATATTTTGTGCTTTTTCTTTGCATGCAGTAAAAACCAAAAGAACAAGCACAAACACTTTTATATAAATATCCTTAATCATAGTGTAAATAAAACAGATAGCTAAAATACCACAATTAGCTACAAAAAGTGTTATATAAAATTTGAAGCTTAATCGCTAATAAAACTGGATGCAGGTAAATTTGCTTCGTTAAAAAGATTGGGCAAAGCTCTATTGTTCCATGCAAAACGAACCTTTTTTGGTTCTTTTACTTCTTTAGATGAAACAATCACCCTATCGTTTTTTATAATTGCTTTTGCAGGATAAAATTGGTCCTTATCACCAGCAATTTCAAAATGAGTGACTTTTTTACCTTTGGCATATAAACCCTTGGAGTGGTCAAAAATAACAGTTGCCTTTTTACCTTCAATAATTAATTCTTTAAAAAGTGGACTATGTACTTCAACTTCCAATGTTTCATAATGGTCTTTTAAAGCTATATTGGCCAGCCTATTCCCAACATCCAATTTGTTTCTTGGGTGAATATCATCAACCGTACAAATATCACTAACTACCACCATTCCGGTATTTTTTAGGGCCAATGTTCTACGTTGTGCATCTCTCACTTTTACACCTTGTTCTGGTTCACCATAATTAAAAGGTGCAATTTGAACAAAATAGAATGGAAAACTATACCCCCATTGTTCCCTCCAAGAAGTTATCATAGATGTAAACAACTCTGTATAAATTTCGTGATTTGCAGTATTGCTTTCACCTTGATACCATAATGCCCCTGCAATTTTATATGAAGTAATAGGGGAAATCATGGCATTGAACAATTCTGATGTTTTATTAGAAACCCACTGATTCGCCTCAATCTTTTTAGCCGATTCTTTTAGGGTTTCATTTATATCAAATACCGATTTTGGAGTCCAGACCTCAGCAGAGGAGGCTCCCCATGAAGAATTTATTACCCCAATAGGGATATCTAATTCCCCGTATAACCTCTTTGCAAAAAAATAAGCAACAGCACTAAAATGCTTCATACTTTCAGGAGTACAAATTTTCCAAGAACCAGATAGGTCATCTTGTGGATAGGCTGCTGTTCTTCTATCCACCGTAAACAGACGAATATTTGGATAATCAGCTTTGTCAACCTCGTCCATATGAACAATACCACTATTGGCGCTCCATTCCATATTTGATTGTCCAGAAGCCAGCCATACCTCTCCAATTAATACATTATTTAATACAATTTCATTTCCCCATCCTTTAAAACTAATGGTATATGGACCACCTGCTTCAGGTGTTGTAACCTCAACCTTCCATTTGGCATCCGTGGTACCTTTAGCTTTGTATTCTTTTCCGTCCCAACTTGTAACAATTGTAATTTCTTCAGAAACATTTCCCCATCCCCATAGCAAAACATCAGAGTTTCTCTGAAGCACCATATCATTCGAAAATATTCTTGGAAGCACAACCCTAGCTGATACAACATTAATAGATAGTATACAGGCCAATAAAAAGAATGCATATTTAAATTTCATGTTAATAATTTTGATGTTAGTCAGATGATTCCAGTAAGTTTTGATAGAAAGGTGCTAAGACTTCAGCCATTTCTTTATGATCATTAATTCCAGGGTGATAAGAACACCCGTTTACATATAATTTATCATACTTGAAAAGCTGAATAGGCTTCTCAATATTTTGGTTGTTAAAATGGGCTACTACTCTATCCAAACATTCCAAGAACATGATATTATCCTCTCCAGAAACCATTGGACTAGATAATAATCCTATTTGGGTCCTAGGGTAATGACCATAAACAGTTTCAATAAATTTAATATATCGTTCAACAAACAAATCACTATCAAAAGGAGTTCTTTTATGTACACCATCTCCATGGGAAAGGTCATTGGTGCCCAAGCAAATAGTAACCACATCGGGCACATAGGAACTAAAATCCCAAGGTTTTGAGCCTTCCCCATTGAGATATGTATTTTCGTATACTGATGGAATGGTATGATTGGCCTCCTCTTCGGAATTCCAACCTCTATAAATGCCCCAACCAGAAATACTGCTCAACATATAATCTGTGTTCAAGTTTCTGGCAATGGTTGGCCCATAACTTAAATAAGCATTATGGTGGTCATGGTAATCCCCCTCATTACAAGGACTGAATTCGTCATCCATAGCAGCGCCGCAAGTAATGGAATCTCCAATAAATTCAATTTTCTTGTTATTGGTTTGGGATACATCTTGTACACGTTCTGCCTTTATACCACTAAAAATAATAGGCCCGCTGGATGCTTCAGTAGCTTTAACTATTTCTATTTCATGAACAGTATCCTGATTTTTAAACTTTACAGGAAGCGAAAAATTTGCGGTTGTATCTATTTTAAATCGACCTAAATGCTCCCCATCAGCTACTAGGGTCACAAAATTATGGGCATAATCCCCACGAACATATACTTCCAAAGAATCACCTACCACTTCCGTTTTAATGGAAGATGCCGCTCCAATCAAGAGGGCTTCTTTACTATCCAGCAAATTCACTCTACCTGAGTAATGAAAAGTAGTAGTATCGGCTGTAAACAAATGTTGTGTTTCCTTAATCTTGCATGAAGACAATATCACTAGAAAAATTGTGGCTATGTAAAATTTTATTTTAATATTCATTCTTGTGCTTGTAATCTCCAAAACGGTATTTTACTGTTCGTTTTAATGGAATGTTCATTCCATTGGTTTCCTCTAACCATGTATAAATAGCTTCTGACATGGATTTAGCAATTTCCTGTTTATCAGGGTCGGCGATTAAATTATACATTTCTTCAGGGTCATTTTTTAGATCATACAACTCATTCCTATCCCATATTCCATGGTATTTTATGTACTTGTAATTATCTGTTCGCATTCCAAAAACGGTTGGTGTCATAGGAAAATCATATTCCCAGTAATATTCATAGAAAACCTCCTCCCTGGCCTTGGTTTTTTCATCTCCTGTTAAGATTGGAATAAAAGAAACTCCTGGCATATTTTCTGGTTGTTTTACTCCAGCTTCTGCCAAAATGGTAGGTGCAATATCTATATTCTGTACCATTTGCAATGGTTTTTTACCTCCTTCAAAAAGCTCTGGGCATTTTACCAACAAAGGCACTTTAACTGATTCTTCATAGAAATGCCTTTTATCTATTAAGCCATGTTCTCCCCAACTAAATCCATTATCTCCCATATAGATAACCAAGGTAGATTCTTCCAATCCCTCTTCTTTAAGATATTTCATAACGGAACCGACACTTTCGTCTACCCCAAGAAGTGTTTCACAATAATCGACCACCATTTCATGCAAGTCCCTATTTTCATGATACATATAATCCACACCATGCCAACTGGTTCTCTGGTCCGCTACCCATTGTGGCCATTTTAAATTCCTATATTCCCCGGTCTTTGTTTGATCATACGTGGATGGTAAATCTATGCGCTTACCCTTGTATTTTCCTTTATGTCTTCTAGCGGGCTGAAAACCAGCATGTACTGCCTTATGGGACAAATACATAAAAAAGGGTTTTTTCTTGTCCCTTTTATCCAACCAATCCAACGCATGTTCTGTAAGCAAATCTGTAATGTAGGTTGAATCCTTATAAGCAACCCTATTTCCATTAATGTTAAGAGTTGGGTTATAGTAAACTCCTTGTCCTGGGAAACTTTCCCAATGAGTAAACCCAGGTTGTGGGTCATCACCATGATCACCCATATGCCATTTTCCAAAAAAACCGGTCTGGTACCCTGCCTTTTGTAAATATTGTGGAAAATAAGTAAGATTACCAGGATCTGGTGCTTGGTTATCCACAATGGTATGACTATGTGAAAACCTGCCTGTTAATATGGAAGCCCTACTTGGTGAGCACAATGATGTAGTAACAAAGGTATTTGGCAAATAAGCTCCTTCATTGGCAAGTTTATCCATATTTGGTGTTTCCAACCATGGTACTTTACCTGTAAAGCCCATATAATCATACCTATGATCATCAGTCAATATAAAAATGACATTTCGTTGTTTTTTCGTTTTATAAGGATTCGGGTTATTGCCAAAACCATAAGCAAAACCCATTAAGAGCAGACAAAACAATAGACTTATTTGAGCCTTCATAATTAATTTTTAATTTGATTCTCGTTCTAAAAACCCAAGAACATATGTCAATGGGGAGTTCCAATTTAAGCAAATTTCATTACTGGCATAACTAGGCTCTTGGTCCACCCAACTCTTCATTGGGGAAGGGTTCTCTGGATATATTGTACCACTGGAAGCATCTTGTAATCTACTATTTGGACCACCAGAAAGTAGGCCTGGGACAGGTTCTTCCACATCATCGCCCGCGCTTTGCCTGTGGTGTATGAACATAGGGGTTTTGTCCCCAAACCCTGTTAGGTAGCTATATCCATTTGCATTGTTCCCAAAAATATAATCTGTTGCCTGTTGGACTCCTTTTAAATATTCAGGTTTTGGTTCTAAACGATAGCCTTGGGCCATAATAAGCGCCGCATTAAGGACATCGCTATTGGAACCCCATTGAAAGTCATCAATAGGTTGGAAATAATCGGTATTATTACCTCTAGCCACCAATTCATCTGCCAATCTTAGTACTCCTGTCCTAAGGTTGTTGTATAAACTTTCAGGAATTATTTCCTTGTTGTCCAAAAGCGAAAAAACACCGGTATAGCGCATAAAAGCAGTCCAATTATCACCGGGCCTAAACTTAAAACTGGTAGCATCATCCAAATTGTTTAGATACTTTTGATCTTGGGTAGAAATAAAAAGTTCAGCATTTGCCCAGAAAAATTCATCCTTAAAATCTCTATCCCCATACTGTCCAGTACTTACGTCTGGGGGATTTACAAATGCAACATTTGGATTGTCCTGAGCCCATGCATAGGCCATTTTAGCGGCTTCTAAACATTTATGGGCATAAGCTTTGTCTATAGCATCAAAAACCCTGTAAGCTTGTGCCGCACAACCTGCAAAATCCAAAGTTGCAGCCGTACCCTTACCAACAATATACCTTTGGGCGGTTGCTAAATGCGGCATTACCATGCCCTCAAAATTCAAGGTTGTTAATTTGTGGTACAAGCCTCCATCATCATCCTGCATTGTAAGTGCCCAATCCATTTCGTACTTTAACTCATCCAAATAATCACTAACACCATTATTACTTTCAGGGATATTCAATGCGCCATCCTTTACAATATCTGGATATTGCTGATGCAATAAAAAGAATTGCCCTAAGGGAAAAGTGGCATTTACAATATACTTATTATAATCGCCAGCATCATACCATCCCTTTGGAGAATTCACAATCTCTCTTGAAATTTTACTAGATCGGTGATACAAAACACTGTCATCTGGATGACCTGCTGGTCTGTGCCACTTACCTGCATATTTTTCCTCTAAAGCCATTCCTGCCCTTTGGTAATACAATCCTTTGATTGAACCCAAAAAGGCTTCCTTGTAAATATTTGGTTTTATTTCAAAAGGATAGGAGTATCCTTTTCCAGGAACATAAATATTGTAATTACCTTCTTTCATGATTTCACTAAAATCAGCTGTTCTCAAATGCTCACCAGCCAATTCCCAGTTTTTGTTTTCAGAAAGAGCACCAGTAAAAACAACATCAATAGAATCTTTTACAACAAGAAAAATACCCTCTTCTGCATTTACAATGGTCGCTATTTTATGGGCATTTGGATAATATCCTATTTGGTTCAATCTAATTTCTTCACTGAATTCATCGGTCATAGGTGGAGCAGGCTCCTTGCATGACATTGCCAAGAAAACAAGAACAATAGATGCATAAAAAATATTTTTTTGCATGATTGATTATTATGTTAGTTAGACTGAAAAATAAGGAAAATTCTATAAATGTCTATGGTAATTAAGGCTTTCTTTTTTGCTTAATAAACCAATCATACAACTCCGGTGTTGTATAGGCTTTGTCCCATGCATTATGACCAACATTCCCATATCTGGTAAATTTTACATCATATCCCATTAGAAGTAGTTTTTCTACCATGGTTTCTGATTCTGAAATAGGAATGGACTTATCTTCTTCGCCATGAAAAACCCAAATGGCAAGTTCTTTATCTATCCAAGAAGCATAAGGTAAGGGTGCCATACCACATACAACTGCCATGGCTGCAAACTTTTTAGGGTGTTGTACTGCCAACTCCCAGGCGGCAGCACCTCCCCTGCTTAATCCCGTTAAATAAATTCTGTCCATATCAACATTATTGGTTGCTATGACCCTATCTAACAACTGAATAATAGCTCTCGTGTTCCACCATTGTTTCCTGTGTGGGTTTTGAGGTGCAAGAACTAAAAAAGGAAACTCCATTCCTTCTTCTATAAGTTTTGGAGGACCACCTGTATTTAAGTCCGATAATGTTCCACCTGCTTCACCCCCTCCATGTAAAAACAAAAGCAGTGGAAATTTTTCTTGTCTGGAAACATCATAGTCTTTGGGATAGTAGAGATAATACTTTAGGTTTTCTATAGTTATTGTCTCCAGCTCGTCTTCCACTAATTGAGATTGCGCACTACAACCTTGCATTAACAGAATAATGAGCAAAAATAAATACCCAATATATTTCGTCATTTTAAATAATTTATATTCTTCCACCTTAAAAATAGAAAATTGAAAGTAGATTTTCCCATTATTCAGTTTAATATAAACAAAAACAGCCCCTACATTTAGGAGCTGTTTTTGTTAAGTGATCGCGATAGGATTCGAACCTATGACCGTCTGCTTAGAAGGCAGATGCTCTATCCAGCTGAGCTACGCGACCATTTTCTATGTTAGAAAAGATAGGATTTTTTAAATCCTGCGCAAAAGTAAAAAAACCTTTCAGATTAGAGGTTATAAATACTCTAATTTTATTTACTTTTTCGTCAATACATAAAAAAAGGTGAAATAATCTTCTTGTTTTGGCTATGATCACAGTCAAATAAACACATTCCACAACCTCATTAATATACATAAAAATAGTATCCTATCGTAAAATCCATGTTTAAGAAATCTTGATAATTAAGAATAGATTGATTAGAAATTATTAAATTGAGTACATTACATTTTTCAATTACAAATTATGGTAAAGGATTTAGCTGACTATCACTCACCCATTTCCAGCATTTTTACCCAACCCAAATCAAAAGAGGATTGGGAACAATATAGACTAACCAAGGAACAAGTAGGGTTTTATAATGAAAATGGTCATTTATCTGGAATAAAACTACTGGAAGAATGGCAAGTGGACGCGTTAAACAAAGAATTATCTGAGATACAAAACCCAAATCATCCTTCCAATCACCTATTCTATGAATTCCATTCTAACGAATCTACAAATGAAAATTCAGTACTTTTTCATTCCTTAGGTCATTGGAGAATAAGTGAAGGGTTTCATGATTTATTATGGAATCCAGCATTTCTCATGGCTGCAAGTCAGCTCTTGGGAAGTAAATCCGTACTGTTTTGGCATGACCAATTATTTTGCAAACCAGCACTCCATGGAGGTGTTGTAGCTTGGCATCAAGACTATTCATACTGGACAAGGACCACTGCCATGCAGCATTTAACCTGTTGGATAGGTTTGGATGATTCATCCACAGAAAATGGATGTCTACATTACATTCCCAAAAGTCATAAATGGGGGCTACTGGACAAACCAAAATTAGCCGGTGAGATGAATGGGTTACTGAGCTCTTTGAACAATAAGCAAAAAACAGAATTTAAGCCTATTCCCATTGAATTAAAGAAAGGGTATGCCACATTTCATCACCCCCTTATGGTTCATGGTTCACATGAAAATCATTCCGAAAAAAGAAGAAGAGCCTGTGTTTTAAATGTTTTTGCAGACGGCACAATTAGCAATACCAATGATGAACTTTTACAAGGAGTTCCTATTATTGAGAAAGGAAAGAGAATGGAAGGCAAGTTTTTTCCTTTGCTATATGATACTAACAATTGAGTTCCCAAAATTATTTTAAGAACTACACGATAACATGGAACACCCAACTTTATGCCTCGCCCATTCTGGTCTTTTAGCAAACCATTTTTCATTTTTGGGTTGCTCTTCATAAGGTTTTTTTAGTAAGTTGAACAATTCCTGTATTAAAGAATAATCTCCATTGTCAGCGGCATCTATAGCCAATTGTGCCATATAATTACGTAATACATATTTGGGATTTACCTTGTTCATTTGCTTTTTTCGCTCTTTTTCTGGTATAATCTCCTTGTCTAATCTTTCGGAATATCTATTAAACCATTCTGTCCAACGTTTCTCTATTTCACCTTTAACTTCTGTTGGCACATACAGAGCCTGTTTTAATACATCTAACCCATCCATTGGCCTTTCACTGTTAAACTTGTTTAGATTTCTAAAAAATAATGTCATGTCTGTTTCCGTTAACTCCAAAATTTCTTCCAAATCCCTAATGAGGATCTCATCCTTATTATCATTGGTATATAATCCCAATTTGGATTTCATCATTCCATGGTAGGCAATTGCAAAATCTTTTTTATAGGCTTCTAAAATAGATTCCAATTCTTCAGCTTCCTCAATTAAATAATAGATAACATTTGCAAGTTGATACAGGTTCCACAACACTATTTCTGGCTGACTACCATATCTGTATCTTTTGTGTTGTCTATCAGTTGTATTAGGTGTCCAGCCACGGTCATACCCTTCCAACCATCCATAAGGACCATAATCAATTGTTAATCCTAAAACCGACATATTATCAGTATTCATAACCCCATGAACAAAACCCACTCTTTGCCAGTGTACAACCATTTCTAAACTACGATTTACCACTTCTTCAAAAAACTTCAAATAAGTTTCTTTCGAAGGCTTTCCCAAATGTGAAAAGAAATGTTTTATAGTATACTCCATCAACGCTTCCAAAGTATTTTTATCTCCTCGGGAAGCCAAAATTTCAAAATTTCCAAACCGTATAAATGTGGGTGCCACTCGGCACACCACTGCCCCTTTTTCATAAGCGGGATGTCCATCGTATAGAACATCTCTTAACACTTTGTCACCTGTCAATGCCAATGACAATGCCCTCGTTGTGGGCACACCTAAATGATGCATTGCCTCACTGCACAAATATTCCCTAATGGATGAACGAAGAACGGCCAAACCATCTGCAGTTCTTGAATAAGGCGTCTCCCCTGCCCCTTTTAATTGAACTGCCCATTGTTTATTATTCTGGTTTACCTCGAACAAATTTATTGCTCTTCCATCACCAAGTTGTCCTGCCCAATTTCCAAATTGGTGCCCTCCATAACACATGGCGTATGGGTTTGTATTAGACAATACTGTATTTCCCGTAAAAACATTTAAAAAATCTTCAGATTTGGCATCTTCCAAAGTCAATCCCAAATTACCAAGCATTTCAGGGGATATATGCAGTATTTCAGGTTTTTCCGTTTTCTTTGGAGAAACAAAGGAAAAGCATGCCTCTTTCACCTGTCTTCTCGTATTTTCAAGAATGGGATCCGCAGGTAAATCTATATTGAAGGTATCATTAATGTTTAACTTCATATTTTAAGTTTATCTGAATGTTTTTGCCTAAGCTTGGTCAACTTAGGGGTGATTACCGCACTACAGAATCCTTGCTCTTTATTGTTGGCATAATAATCCTGATGATAATCTTCCGCTATGTGAAACTTTTCCAATTCGCTTACTTCTGTAACTATGGGGTTATCATAATAATCGGCAACTTGTAACAAAACATTTTCTGCTATTTTTTCTTGCCCTTTATCATGATAGTAAATGACCGACCGGTACTGAGTTCCCACATCCCCTCCTTGACGATTTAAGGTTGTTGGATCGTGAGTTGTCATAAAAACCTCTAGCAAATCATTATAAGACAATATTGAAGGGTCAAAAGTTATTTGAACAACTTCAGCATGGCCCGTTAAACCAGAACACACTTCTTTATAGGTGGGAATGCCGGGAACTGTTCCTCCTGTATACCCAGAAACCACTTTTTCTACGCCTTTTAATTGATTAAATACAGCTTCAACACACCAAAAACATCCTCCGCCAACTGTGGCTAATTCTAATTTACTATTATCCATTATCTATTTCCTTATCTAATTTCATGGATTCTGAATTTATACAATATCTTAAACCACTTGGCTCTGGCCCATCTGGAAATACATGTCCCAAATGCGCATCACATGCATTGCACATGACCTCTACTCTTACCATACCAAAAGTATTGTCCTTTTTGTATTTAATGGCATTTTCTTTTATAGGTTGAGTAAAACTTGGCCAACCAGTGCCAGAATTAAACTTAATAGTAGAATCGAACAAAGGGGTGTTACAGCAAACACAATTGTATAATCCATCATCATAAACACTGCAAAGCTCACCAGTGTTTGGGACTTCGGTACCTTTCTTCCTTGTAATCCTATATTGGGATGGTGTTAAAACTTCTTTCCACTCCTCCCCGGTCTTTTCTATTCGATTGTCTGGTGTTGGATTTCCCTTGACTGCAAAATGTATAACGTCTTTCCAGTTCAACATAACTTATTTTTATCTCTTTATTAAAATTGATATTAGTGGACATCTAAATTACAAATCATATAGAATAAGCATTAATTTTTCTACTGTATTTTTGTATGTCAATGCAATTCGTCGTATAAAGGGAATGCTAATTACACAACCTTGCATTTTGTTATAATGGTAGATGATTCCAAATAGTTGCAATATTTGACATTGCCATTTTATAATCGACCTTATATATGGTATAGAGAGAATTGTAATCCATTTCTAATATTTTAATTATTCTAATATTAGAAAACCGAAATGGTCTGGGGAATGGAATTGGGGATTTTTTGAAAACGTGCTGCTCCAACAAGCAAAAGTAGAATTATCAGAGTTATTCATCCAATTTTTATTTGCATGATCTGCATTTGAAATAATCCTATATAAATTAATTCTATAAGTATCCTTGGAAATAGCATTGGGATATTTCAACATTTCCATAGGTATTCTTAGATATCCCTTCCATATATTTTCCTCTATTTTTTTTTCAACATAATGTGAAACATCTGAGGTGGTTGTATCTATAAAATCACTACTAAATTTTTTGTCCGTTTTATATGTATTTTTAATTTTACTCAAGAACAAGGCATTGTTTGGATTTATTTGGATTTCTATATATTTTTCATTTGATAGTTCTCCATTACTAATGAAAATTTCAAAAACCTCCTGGGTATACATTTTAGTATTGTCCTTAGTGAAATAATTTTGCTCAATTCTGGGATTGTCCCTGCATTCAAACTTTACTTCTAAATATTTATCACTATACTTCATCATCACCAATGTTTCTTCCTCAACTGGCTCCCCTCCAACAGAATGCTTAAAATGGAGGTCTTTAATTTTTGTATACTCTTTTTTGTTGATTTTTAAAACAGGTACTTTCATTGTTTTATCTCCATTAAAAGTTGAGATTTTTTTTACTCCATTAGTTGTTTTACAAGCATTAATGGACAAAATTATAAGTAAAAGGTGCATTTTTTTCATACTAATAATAGTGTTCTGTTTTGTTAAGACCTATTTATTTCATTTCTCCTTGAGTTCTAAAAAAGGGGTGCATGATTCAAGTTGCACCCCTCTCAAAAAAACTAACTCAAAAACATTAAGAGTACATGCGGTTGCAGCCACTAACTCTTTTCTATTAAAACAATCAACAAAACATTCTCTTATTATTATTTTTAGTTCTATTTATAGTGTACAACCATTATTCCACTGGTTTTTTATGCCAATAAGAGGCCAGCATGGATCCCGTGATGTTCATCAACGGACCGAACACTGCGGGTGCAAGGCCCATGGTCGCTATCTTACCCAAGGAATTTGCAATCCCAGAGGCCAGCCCACCGTTCTGCATTCCCACTTCTATGGCAATGGTACGGGCATCGCGCTCCGACATCTTGGCCAAACGGGCGAACCAGTATCCAAGGGTATAACCAAATAGATTGTGCACCAGCACGACCAACATCAATACACCTCCAATATCCAAAAGACTATCCCTTCCCGCCGCGGTGATCACGACTATGATCAGGCCTATGCCCAGCATGGAGACAATGGGCATGGCCCTGTCCAGCCATTTTGCCCTGTCACCTCTCAATTGGTTAAAAAGAAGCCCGGCCCCTATGGGCAGGATGATCATCTTTACAATGCTCCACATCATAGCAAGTACCTCAATCTCCACAAACTCCCCGGCCAATAACTTCATCAGCAATGGGGTGGCAAAAGGAGCTATAAGGGTAGCTATGGAGGTAATGGTAATGGACAGTGCCAGATTGGCCTTCGCCAGATAGGCCATGACGTTGGAGGCCACCCCACTTGGGGAGCACCCTATAAGTACTATTCCCGCTGCTATCTCCGGGGGGAAATTGCTCATCTTGGCAAGCACAAAACCCATCATGGGCATAATGGCCAATTGGGCTACCACACCAATAAGGACCCCTTTGGGAGTCTTTATGACACTTCCAAAATCCTTGATGCTCATGGATGTCCCCATCCCGAACATGATGACCTGGATAAGGGGTATGATGAGCCCTGTGAGCTTGAACCCTCCAATGACCGTAAAATAATTCGGATAGTACATCGCAATGGAAACCCCTGCAAATATCATGGAGGTGAACACATAGCTCTTTAAACTTTCATATCCGTTAAAAAAAATGGCGAGGGCTACAAAAAAAGTGACCAAAAACGGCCCCATTTCTGGAACCCTCCCAGTAAAAGCCAAGGTTATGATGACCAAGAATAGAACTCCAAGAATTCCTAAGGTCATTAATGCTATTTTTGATCTCTTCAAAGTATTCAATGTTTGGTTGGTTATTGACTAAATATTTTTTGATTATCAATCAGATTTGAAACAATTTAATTTATTGAATCAAAATTATTTTAGTGACTATTTTTTTTCGCCAACCACAATAGTGCTTGGATAATTAATTTATTTTGGTTTTTACTGCTAAATGTTGATGACAATTCTTCATTGGTTCCATTCTCGTAGTCCATATCATTATGTCCCATATTAAAATAAACCATATTATAATTGATATTGGTCCATACCACAGGATAATATCCACTGTGCCATATTTCACTAGGCTTAGGTCCAGTACCCAAAGGAAAACTTGAAGGGTCTATAGATAACAGTATTTTAATGTTAGAATTATTCCTCAAATCATGTTCCCATCTGTACCACTCATTAGGGGCGGACTTTATTTTTTTCGGAGTTTTTTTTGTTACAGGGTGCTCTCTGTCCTCTACCCTAAGAATGGCGGAAGTAGGTCTCCATGTATTACTTTTATACTGTCCCGAGCCCAATAGTTCGTTATGGTACCAATCCCAGTTTTGGGGATATGCAGAAGGGGTCAAAGCAAAGGCCGAAAAATGAAATCCCAGCCATGAACCACCATTTTTCATGTATTGTTCAAATGCTATTTGTTGATCAAGGGATTCTGGCCTTGTATCCAAGAAAACAACTACCTGGTACTCTGAAAGAAATTCTTCATTAAGATTGCCCCAATCACTTGTCGAAGTATACCCAAACCCATTAGCATTCCCCATTTTGGAAAACCATTTATTTGCTTCTTTCACAAAGCTTATATGTGCTAGGTCATTCTTAGCGGTATAAAAGGATAGAACTTTAAAGCCATCTTTCTCTTTTTGGGCACTTAAAAAAAAGCCTAAAAACAAAATAAAGGAGAAATGCAAAACTCTATGGCATAATGAAGCCCTCATATTTTTTTAAATTAAAATTTATGGTTACAACTACAACACATTATCTTTTAGAATAAAATACATGTTGGAGTTGATGCCTCTACTTGATCAATATATGTTAAAAGACCTGTTGATTTGTTTCTACTATAAGAAACTATGTTATCAGTATATTGATTGGCCACCAACAAATAATTTTCATCTGGTGAAAGTGAAAAATTACGGGGCCAATCACCTTTTGTTGATTCAGTGGCTATAAGTTTAAGAAATCCTGTATTTGCATCTACTCCCAATATAGCAATACTATTATGCCCCCTATTTGAAGCATATAAATATTTACCATCAGAAGAGATATGAATGTCTGCACAGTAACTTTTTTCAGTATAATCCTGAGGCAAGGTTGAAATGGTTTGTTTTTTTTCATACAAACCTTTATTATCTTTCTTAACTAAAGTGATGCTATTGTTTAATTCATTTACTACATATAGCCATTTACGATTAGGATGAAAAGTCAAATGTCGCGGCCCTGCACCAACATCCATTTTCAAGGACTGCTGCTTATATGGCACTAGTTTATGCTCAATACTATCCAAGTTAGTAAACCAAAGTTCATTGATTCCCAAATCAATAGATATAATAGTATTGCTTTCCTTTTCAAACCAGGCCGAATGTGCATGTGCCTTACTTGTGCTTTCCAATTCATTATTTTCATCATGCTGTAAGGTATTTAAGAGGGGACTAAGCTTTCCTTTTTCATTTTGATACAACAATCCAATTGTTCCACTGGAATAGTTAGCAGTTAAAACATACCCAGATTTATCAACATTAACAAAGCATGGATTAGCACCACCTGAAGAACTCCTCCCTATAAATTTTAGGCTGTCTTTGGTAACTAAAAAAGACTCAATAGTACCAACTCCACTTTCATTTTTTATTTCGTTTGCTGCTATGATATATTTTCTATCACTGCTCCTGGCCAAAAAGGAGGGATTCTTTGATTTAGCCACCAATCCAATTAACTCCATAGAACCGCTATCATGTAAAAGATATTTATATATCCCCTCGCTAGTTTTATTGGTGTAAGTTCCAACAAAAAAATAATTCTCTTCACTCATCTGCTTCTCTAAGGCATTTTCTTTTTCCTTACAGCTTATCATAGTAAGCAAAATTGCCAAGACCCTGTATAAATTCATTCTTTTCAAGAATTAATAACATTAAACAAATACCATTTGCAATCAAAAATAAAGGAGAGCGCCCCCTCCTTTATAAAAAATCTAAAACACAATGAAAACTAACTCAAAAAAATATTTATTACCGTTCGTATATAAATAATACTTTATCTGTTGTGCACTCTTGTTCTTCGCAATAAAGATCATCTAGAACTTCAACCATGCCTTAAATCAAACACGCAAATAAATCTAGAAAACCAACAAGTGGCATTAAAGAAAATTCGACTAATGACAATGCTGGAAAGCTAAAGGACATTATAATAAAAACCATCATCCGTAAAATGAGAAATAAAAAAAAGGATTAACGAATTAGTTTTCTAAAAGTGTTTTTTTAGAAGCCATTCAATGCTATTATTTTTAATGATTTAAAATGTCTCATAATCTTCCCAAAGCCAAGAACTCAAATTTTATTTATACATTTCAATACTTTTAAGAGTATCATATTCCTCCTTTAGGAAATTTTTCAACTGAATTCAAACAACTAAAATTGCTATTATTTCATTTTCATAAAATAACATATATGACAAGTGAATATCGGGGTATTCGTAGTAGTTTATATTGTTTTTTATCTAGTTAGTAAAAATTAAAGTTATTACATCTAAAAGTGATTTCAATATTCTAAAAAATCTATTTTTATATGATAAGGAAAGATGAAAATGAAAATACCATGAGAAAAATTATGGAAAAAAATGATTCCATGAATGACTTCTTGATGGATAGAAGAATTTATAAGAAATATATTATTAGCTATAAGCATCACATAGTATTTTGGTCTATTTATTTTGGATTTAATGTCCTAAGATGGGGAAGCATACATGACAACCTGTTATACTCGTTTAAAACCAATCTTATTGGTTTTCCCATTCATATAATATTGACCTATTTCAATATATATTATTTAATGCCCAAGTTTATTTTCACCCGAAAATATTTTACATATTCCGTACTGTTACTAGCATGTCTTTCTATAATGCTTCTAGCAAAAGTTAACCTAATTAGCTACTTGGTTGGACCTTTAAATGAAACTACCGACCTTGAACTTACCGTAAATTCTGCGATTATTAATATGGTAGGAGAACTTTATGTAATTTCATTTGTTACCGCTATTAAAATTACTATAGATTGGCTAAGGGACAATAGTAAGTTCCACGAACTGGAAAAAAGACAATTAACAACAGAACTAAGGTTTTTACGGTCACAAATTTCACCCCATTTTTTTTTTAATACACTTAATAATATTTATTCCCTTTCTCTTGAAAAATCGGACAAAACCCCCCAGGTTATTTTAAAACTTTCTGATTTAATGAGGTATTTACTATATGCCACAAAGAAAAAGAGACAAAGTCTTAAAAATGAGGTTGATTGCATTATAAATTACGTGGATTTGGAACGAATGCGTTTTAGCGACTCACTAGAAGTGGATATAAACATAACAGGAGACATGGATCGTTGCGAAATTGCTCCTATGCTCATGGTTCCACTAATTGAAAATTGTTTTAAACATGGCGCAAATAACAACCTTGGCAAAATACATATTACAATAGATATAAAAGTAGAAAACGGCATTTTAAACTTTATGGCCTCTAATACAATTCCACAAAACGTGGTTAAAGAAAAAAAGCCCCGAAAGAATAGTGGCATTGGTCTCTCCAATGTAAAAAAAAGACTGGAACTCGGCTATAATAAAGAAGATTATGAGCTTTCAATTTTTGAAGAAAAAAATATTTTTCACGTTAACCTTAAACTTAAAGTCTGATGTTATTAAAAGTAATAATTATTGATGATGAACCACTTGCCGTTAATGTAATTAAAAATTACGTTGATCAAATAAAAGAACTTACTCTTGAAAAAACTTTCCCAAATGCAGTTGCCGCTTCCTTATACTTATGTGAAAATGAGGTGGATATTATTTTTTTAGACATTAATATGCCCGTAATAAATGGTATGGAATTTATAAAAAGTCTAAAAAACCCACCTATGATTGTTCTCACTACAGCTCATGCAGAATATGCTTTGGAGGGGTTTGAACTGGAGGCAATTGATTATTTAATAAAACCCATTTCTTTTCCTCGCTTCTTAAAATCTGTAAACAGAATCATACAGCTGCGTAACGGCTTTGGTAAAAAAGACTATTTCGCAGCAAACGACAGACCCAGCATTTTTGTAAAAGTGGATAAGAAAAAACTACAAAAAATATACATCGATGAAATATTGGTAATAGAAAGTCTTAAAGATTATATCCAAATTAAAACAACTTCTGGAAGACATGTTGTCCATAGAACTTTAAGCAGTTTTACAAATGACCTTCCAAATGATACGTTTATAAGAATACATAGGTCGTATACCATATCCATAAATAAAATAGAAGTGGTAGAGGGCAATAGTGTTGAAATTGATAAAATTAGATACACTATTGGGCGGAGCTATGTCAACGATGTAAAGAGCCGAATTTTCAACAATACTATTTTGTAAGAAGCATTTCTTACAAAATAGTATCGCCAATAGAAAATGGCCAACATATCGAGATTACATATTGTTATTATACAATTTTTTATCGGTAGAAAGAAAGTGTTTCTAACTATAATTAATGTTCTACTTATTTAAAACAAAACGCTTTTAAAAAACCATACACCTAAATAGCTTTTTACGAACTTCATAAAATGTAGGTAAATCCCTATGATTTTAGGGTTTTCGAAGGATTTTTAGCTATAATAAAAACGGCCCTAGACTTGCAAAGCCTTGCAAGCTTAAAATCTATAAGGCACTATTTAATGCCATCCATCTTTCTAGGACCGTCATTAGTCGAAATTTTTTCACAATAACATGTTAATATCAAACTTTAGAAGTTCATTACTAACTAAACTCATTTATATGAAAAAAAGAATCAATTACTTTTTTGCCTTTGCGGCAATACTCTTGGTACAAAGTATTTTTGCCCAGGGTAAGACTGTAACTGGGACGGTAACTTTAGCCACAGACCAGTCTCCACTTCCAGGTGTTAGTATAGTCGTTCAAGGAACCGCTAGAGGAGCACAGACGGATTTTGATGGTATCTACAGCATTGAAGTTTCAACTGGAGATGTTTTGGTCTTTTCCTATATAGGAACCAAAAACCAAAGTATTACTGTAGGCGCCTCAAATGAGATTAATGTATCAATGGAAGAAGATGCTAGTCAATTAGACGAGGTAGTGGTTACAGCCTTGGGTATTAAACGAAGTGAAAAAACACTTACTTATGCTCAACAAACAGTCGGGTCAGATGAGCTGACTAAGACCAGAGATGTCAATTTCATCAATAGCATATCTGGAAAGGCTGCGGGTGTTGAAATCAAAAAAAGTAGCTCTGGAGCAGGGGGTTCAACCAAAATTGTACTTAGAGGAAGCAAATCCTTAAGTGGTGACAGTTCTCCTTTATTTGTTATAGATGGTATTCCAATGGCGAACAACAGAGGTGACCAACCCGGTATGTGGGGTGGGGTCGATACTGGTGACGGATTATCTGCGATAAATCCAGATGATATAGAAAGTATTAGTATTCTTAAAGGATCTAATGCTGCTGTTTTATATGGTAGTCAAGGAGCTAACGGTGTGGTATTAATTACCACAAAACAAGGTAAGTCAGGTAAAACAACTGTTACCTTTAACACAGGTGTAACATTGGAGAGTATCTTAGAGACACCAGATTTACAATTTAAATATGGAGCCATAGGAACTGCAAAAGAAAGTTGGGATACTACCCCGGGTGATTATGACAGTAATTATGTTGATGATTTTTTTGAAACAGGTTACAATCTTATCAATTCTGTTACTGTAAGTGGCGGTAATGATAAAACCACTACATATTTCTCATATGCAAATACATCTGCTGGAGGTATTACACCAAAAAACAACTATGAAAAAAACAACCTTTCCTTTAAACAGTCTACAAAAATGTTTAATGATAAGGTAACCATTACTTCCAATGTTATTATGACTTTGGAGAATTCGGAAAACAGACTTCCTGCTGGATATTACTTAAATCCCCTTACCGGCTTGTATATGTTTCCAAGAAATAGGGATTTTAGCGAGTTTAAAAACAATTACGAAGTCTTTGATACAGATAGAAACATGAATTTACAAAATTGGTTTGTATCGGATCATCATCAATCCAACCCATATTGGATTGTTAACAAACAACCAAGAACTAGCAATAGTAGAAGAATTATTGGAAGTGTAAACTTAGATTACGATATATTGGACAACCTTAAATTCTCTGTTAGAGGCAACTATGACTATGCTGTAAAGGAGTTTGAGCAACAACATGCGGCAGGGTCAAACTCAACCAATGTACATCCAAATGGGGCTTGGGATTATAGAAAGTATGACGATGAGTTAGTTTATACGGATGCCATTTTATCCTACAATACGGACATTAGTGAGAAATTTAGTTTAAATGCAGTACTAGGTGCCAGTTATCAAAAAACTATTTATGGAGATGGTGTTAATGTAAGTACTGGAACAACTGGGTTGTTATATGCCAATGAGTTTTATTTTCAAAACTTACCTACTAATGTACAAGTAGAATCCATTTATAATGGGGAGGTAATAAAACAAGGAGCTTTTGCAAACCTGCAGATTGGATATGATGAAATGTTATTTTTAGATCTTTCAGGCAGAAATGACTGGGCATCAACTTTAGCCTTAACAGGAAATGACTCCTACTTCTACCCTTCTGTTGGGTTAACTGCTATTGTTACAGAGATGTTTGATATGCCTGAAGCAATAAGTTTTGGAAAGTTAAGGGCTTCGTATACACAGGTAGGTAATGAGGTTCCTTTTAATAGAATTTTTCCTTCCAACACAATTAATGCAAGTGGCGGTGTAGTAAGAAATACTGTAGCTCCATTTTACGATGCAAAACCAGAGATTATAACAAGTAAAGAACTTGGTGCTGATTGGCGGTTTTTTAATAATCGCTTTGGGTTTGATTTAACATACTACAACATTGTAAGTACAGATCAATTTATTGAATTACCAACCGTTTCAGGTGAGGGTGGTTATACCACAGAGTTCATAAATGCCGGTAAAGTTGTAAACAAGGGTATAGAGCTTACTGTTAGTGCAACTCCTATTAGATCAGAAAACCTAGAATGGAACACCAGTTTTAACTATTCTAAAAATGACAATGAAATTGTTGATATAGGACCAGATGATGAAAAAACCATTAGCCTTGGGTCTTCAGAAGGATATGAAACCAAACTTGCCGAAGGGGGTTCTTTTAATGATCTTTATGTTTTAAAATTTCTTCGAGATGACCAAGGACGTATTTTGTTTGATGGAGGCAAGCCTCTTAGAACAGCAACAACTGAGCTCGTTGGAAACTTAAATCAAGACTGGAGTTTAGGTTGGAACAACAATGTTAGCTACAAAAGATTCTCCTTAGGTATGTTAATAAGTGGGAAATTTGGCGGAAAAGTTTTTAGCCAAACAGAATCTATGTTAGACGGTGCAGGTGTTTCACAAAGAACGGCAGATGCTAGAGATAATGGAGGGGTAATTGTAGATGGAATAGATCAAACCAGTGGAGCAGCTATTACAACTGTTGATGCCGAAACATGGTTTAGAGCTATAGGTGATCGTAATGGTATTGGCGAGGCTTACATCTATGATCGCACAAGTGTAAGACTAAGTCAATTGTCCTTATCCTATAACTTTGATTTGGACAAGCTAAATTTACCCATCACATCGGCAACTATTTCATGTATCGGAAACAATTTAGTAATGTTCTATAAGGATGCGCCGTTCGACCCGGAATTGGCAATGAGTACCAATCAAAACTCTCAAGGTTTGGACAATTTCAATTTGCCGTCTACAAGAACTTATGGGCTAAATCTTAAAGTAACATTTTAATCTAGAAACAGAAACAAGATGAAAAAGTTAATATATCTAATTACAGTTATACTTGCACTAGGTGCTTGTACCGATAAATTTGAAGAGACCAATACAAATCCGTATGAAATAACCGGTGAGTCATTACAACAGGATTTTAATCATGTAGGGTCTTTTTACCCATCAATGTTGGGTCAGCTTTTTGGAAATCAAATAGACCATAATTTAATAAATGATACCTATGCTCAACATTTGGCTACTCCAACCCCTTTTGTGGGTGGTGTTAACAACACTACCTATTATATAAGATGGAACAGTTATTGGGCCAGAGAATATGACAACATTATGGCACCTGCTAAACAGGTAATAGAAGTTGCAGAAGCTGATGGATATACAATGTTCGTTGAATGGGCAAACCTCATTAAGATTTTGTCCATGTCCAGGGTGACGGTTTATCAAGGCCCTATAATTTACTCTAATTTTGGGACTACAGGAGAAGTCACTTATGATAGTGAAGAGGAACTATATACTGCCTTTTTTGCAGATTTGGATAGAATAATTGCTGAGTTTAGTGCCAATACGGACTATGTTGGTTTCAATAAATTTGACGCTAGCTATGGAGGAGATGTTAGTAAGTGGGCAAAATTAGCAAATTCCATGCGTCTAAGATTGGCGATTCGTATTTCAAAGGTAGCACCAGCAATGGCAAAAGCCCAAGGAGAAAAAGCTTTGGCCGATCCTGTTGGATTAATTGAGGCTAATTCTGATAATTTCAATGTTTCTCTATATGGAAATAAATTCCATGCAGCCCAAATATGTTTTGAATGGGGAGATACAAGAATGAGTGCCGCCATGGAATCCATTTTAATTGGCTACAAAGACAACCGAATTGAAAAATTCTTTGATCCTGTATCTGATATGTCATTGGTAGCGGATCATCCAGATTGGCCATACAAAGGTATTCGTAATGGGGCTGAGTTGGTTGCTAAAGATGATCGTTTGGATTTTTCAACGATTGACATAAGCTATAATGACCCTGCAAAAGTTACGTCCAACAAATTTTTTACAGCAAGTGAAGTTTCATTTCTAAAAGCGGAAGCAGCCCTTAGAGGTTGGACTGGAGCTGGGGAAGCACAGGCCAATTACGAAACAGGTGTTAGGGCTTCATTTGAGCTCTTTGGAGCTGGTGGTGTAGATGCTTACTTGGCGGATGACACAAGTCTACCAATTGATTACAATGACCCCAAAGCAGAAGGAGATATCAATGATTTTGTAAGTAGAATCACTACAACCGTTGCTTGGGATGAAACAGATGACAATGAAACTAAGTTAGAGAAAATAATAACCCAGAAATGGATAGCTGCCTTTGAGGATTCAATGGAACCTTGGGTGGACCATAGAAGGACAGGGTATCCCAAATTACCCTTTGTTTATCAAAATGATAGCAATGCGGATTGGGGCGTTATTCCAGATGGGGATATTCTTAGAAGATTTCCTTTTGTAAATGCCGAAAGAGAGGGGAATCCTTCTGGTGTTGCTGATGCAACAGCCAAACTGGGAGGGCCAGATGAGATTGGCACTAGATTATGGTGGGACACTGGAGGCCCTAATTTCTAATTTTTTTAGTACAAAAATGCAATTAAAAAACCTGTGGAATCAATGTCCACAGGTTTTTTCTATAGAATAAAATATTACGAAATACTATTATATATCTTATGACAAATTCTAATCAAGCTAATGAAATAGTATGATATAGCTTATTATAATATCCCATATAAAACCAACTATTATGCATGATTTCATAAAAAAGACCTGTTATCTTTATATCATTTTCTTATTTCTATCCTGCCAAAGAACAAATGATGACAAGCTCTTTACCCTACTCCCAAGTAATCAAACCAATATTAAATTCAATAATGTCCTAAAAGAAACAAAAGAATTTAACATTTTAACATATGGTTATATCTACAATGGAGGCGGTGTTTCGGTTGGGGATATTAATAATGATGGTCTTCCGGATCTCTATTTTACTGGAGGCATGGTGGGTAGCAGGTTATATATAAATAAAGGAAATTGGAAATTTGAAGATATTGCTGAAAAGGCAGGTGTGTTCGCAGCAGGACTTTGGAATACAGGAACAACTATGGCAGATGTCAATGCTGATGGTTATATAGACATCTATGTATGTAGATCTGCGGCAAGAGACCGTAGTAAGAGGAAAAATTTATTGTTCATTAATAATGGTGATTCCACGTTTACAGAAAAAGCAGAAGAATATGGCATCGATGATTCTGGATATTCCTCACAAGGAGCTTTTTTTGATTATGATAAGGATGGGGATTTAGATCTCTACGTGGTCAATCACTCCATTCAAGAATATGCAAGTTTTAGGCAAGTAACCAATAATCTAAAAAATAGAAGAGACCCGGATTTTACTGATAGATTATACAAAAATGTAAATGGGAAATTTGTAGATGTTAGCGATGAAGCTGGACTAACATCAAATGTTTTGGGTTTTGGATTGGGTATTGCCATCTCAGATATTAATAATGATAGCTGGCCAGATGTTTATATTTCCAATGATTTCAACGAGCAAGATTATTTATATATCAACAATCAGAATGGAACTTTTACTGAAAGCCTGGAAAAATATATAGGCCATACATCCCATTTCTCCATGGGCTCGGACATAGCCGATATCAATAACGATGGTTTTCCAGAGATAATGACCTTAGATATGCTCCCCGAAAGCAACCGCAGAATTAAAATGGTATCAGGTCCAGATAATTATGATAAAAACGACCTCTTGGTCAAATCGGGTTTTTACCATCAATACATGCGTAATATGATGCATCTCAACAATCAAGGGAAATCCTTTTCTGAAATTGGACAGTTCTCAGGCGTATCCAGTACAGATTGGAGCTGGGCATCCCTTTTTACGGATTTAGACAATGATGGTTACAAAGATCTCTTCATTACAAATGGGGTCAAAAGAGACTATACCAATATGGATTTTCTAAACTATGCCGTACAACAAAAAATGAATGAGAACAAGACCGGTGTAGAAATGGCCATAACCGATTTATTGGAAAATATCCCCCCTACTATCGAAGAAAACTACATGTACCATAATAATGGAAATTTAACTTTTACAAAAGTAAATAAGGAATGGGGATTAAATCAAAAATCCCTTTCAAATGGTGCTGCCTATGCCGATTTAGATGATGACGGGGACCTAGATCTTGTAATAAACAATATAGATGAGCATCCATTTATATACAAAAACAACAGCAATGTCCTAAAGCCTGATAATCATTACTTAAAGATTAAACTATTAGGTGAGGGTAAAAATACATTTGGTTTTGGTTCCAAAGTAATGCTAAAGGTGAAAAACGAACTGTTGTCACAGGAAATGATGCCCACCCGAGGGTTTCAATCATCTGTAGATTTTAATTTAATCTATGGCTTAGGAAAAAATGACATGGTAGATGAGCTAAAAGTTATCTGGCCTAATGGAAAAGAACAAATAATCAATAATTTAAAATCTGACCAAACCATAACCTTGTATCAAAAAGAAGCTCAAATAAAAGAACATATTAAAAAAGCTGTCCCAAATTACTTCACCCAGATTTCAACAGATAGTCTAATCTCCTACACACATAAAGAAAACAAGTATATAGATTTTAAAAGAGAACAATTATTACCTCACAAACTATCTACTCAAGGTCCCAAAATGGCAAAGGCAGATTTAAATAACGATGGTTTAGAAGATATTTTTATTGGAGGTGCCAAAGGATATGCTGGAAAATTAATGATGCAGACTCCTTCAGGAAACTTTGTGTCCACTAACAATACTTTATTGGACAATGAAAAAATATATGAAGACATTGGTGTTCTGTTTTTTGATGCAGACAACGATAAGGATATGGACTTATATGTAGTAAGCGGAGGCAATGAATGGGAGGTAAATTCTCCTGAACTGCAGGACAGATTATATTTAAATAATGGGTATGGGGAATTTCATAAAAGTGACAATGCCATTCCACAAATGCTTACAAGTGGTTCTACTGTAACATCTGGAGATTATGATTCTGATGGTGACTTGGACTTATTTATCGGTGGACGGGTTGTACCTGGCCAGTACCCTAAAATACCAAGAAGTTATATATTAAAAAATAATGGAAATGGAAATTTCATTGATGTAACTATCGAAGTCAATTCTTCACTAGAATTTCCAGGAATGGTAACCGATGCCATATGGAACGATTTTAACGGGGACCATGTTGAAGATTTAATAGTTACAGGAGAATGGATGGGTATTCGGTTTTATGAAAATAAAAATGGTAAATTAATAGAACTGGAAAGTGGTTCAGGACTGGAAAACTCAGAAGGTTGGTGGAATAAAATTTCTTTTGGTGATTTTGACTCTGATGGAGATATGGATTATCTAGTTGGAAACTTTGGGTTGAACTCTCAATTAAAAGCCACACTGGATGAGCCCGTAACTCTTTATGCCAAAGATTTTGACAATAATGGATCCATCGATCCCGTAATGTGCTCTTTTAATATGGGAGAAAGTTATCCCGTATTTTCAAAAGATGATCTTTTAGGACAATTAAGCGGGCTTAAGAATAGATATGTAAATTATTCTGATTATGCCGACCAAAAAATAACAGATGTTTTTAGCGAAGAAGATTTAAAGGAGGCAACAATTCTACATGCCAAGAATTTTGCCACTAGTTATATTGAAAACTTGGGACAGAATAAGTTTAAGATATCGCCACTGCCCGTAGTTGCCCAATTTTCTCCCACTTATGGAATATTTGTTGCGGACTATAATAAAGATGGGAATTTAGATATTATCCTAGGAGGAAATTTCTTTGGTACCAGAGTAAAATATGGTCGTTATGATGCAAATAGAGGTGTGTTTTTACTAGGGGATGGCAAAGGAAATTTTATACCTGTCAATAATTTAGAAAGCGGTCTTAATATAACAGGAGAAGTTAGAGATATCAATATGTTGTCTACGTCCCATGAAGAACAGATTATCATATTTGCAAAAAACGACCAAAGTATACAAACATATAAAGCTAAGGAACCATAAAAATATTATCCTAAAAGTAAAAAAGGTTGTTTGCTCTAACGCAAACAACCTTTTTTTGGGGTACTACCCTATTTTAATAAATAAAACTAAGCATTTGCAAGTATTTCGTTGACGCGTTTCGCAACAATTCTTTCTTGCCCTGGAGCCATCATCCATGTTGTAATCCCAACTTCATTCTTGTTACCTACAGTAGAAATTGAAGGATGCCCTTCTGCAAGCTTTTTTCTTACTTCCTCTGGGGTTATTTTAACCATGTCCTGATTCCATTTAATAATTAAGGATGGTACATGATTGGCATACTTAGGAACATGTATAACCGTTTCGACACCTTCAACAGACAGGGCACTGTCACTTATTAACTTAATTTGATTTTCCCATAATTTCCATTCTGCGTCATGATTTTTTTTCAGGTATAATTCCAAGGCAACTAAAAGTCCTAAAACTTCTTCTTTATTAACCTTCATGCCCCGGCCAATATTAGAGCCTCTTGGAGGAGTATGTAGTCTGGCAGCTTTAATCAGTTCCTTTTTGCCCAATAACAATCCTGAACTTTGGGGACCTCTTAGTCCTTTGCCTCCTGAAAATGCAACCAAATCAAATCCCATTTTCGTAAACTTAAATAAATTTTCTTTTGGGGGAACATCAGCCGCACAATCAATAAAAGTTGGAATATTGTGCTTCTTACCTATTGCAATGAATTCCTCATGTTTTATTTCCGCATTGTCGGTATTTGCATTTAAAAACCACATCATAGCGGTTTTTTTGTTTATTGCATTCTCCAACTCCTTCCTAGTTTTTACTGTAACTATTTTTGCACCCACATTTTTAAGGGCATGTGTATATGCAATATTATGTCCTTCTTGCAGAATAACTTCGTTTTTTAATCCTGTAGTATCCGGAAGCTGCTCCACCTTTTTGGTATCCATACCAGAAATAACCCCAGCAAGACCAAGTGTAATAGCGCCAAATGCCCCAGAAGATACTGTAGCGTACTCGCACTCCAATAATTCTGCTATTCTTTCCCCAACCTTATCATGCAAGTCATCCAAATCCACAAATTCAGTTGCCCCAAAGGAAATAGCTTCGGTAACTTCTTTGTGCATTAATGACCCAGTCATCGAAGTATAAGTTCCCGCTGCATTTATAAATGTTCTTATCCCTAGTTCTTTAAAAAAATTTCGACCCGCATACGGTGATATAGTTTCACTTAATCCTTGTGCTGATATTAATCCAGTTCCCATTAAACCTCCCACCACTGGAAGGGTAGATAGACTTTTCAATAATTTTCTTCTAGTAACCATAAAATTTGATTTGTTAATTATATAACTCCGTTGTCTAGACCCTCAGAGACTTGTACATTTAAATAAGTCCAGTTACATGGCCTTCAATAAAATTTCCTTCAATCTTCCGGCCACAATATCCACCTGGTCTGGTCTCAACAGTACAACACCGACACTCAACATCTCTTCTTCTCCATCTCGTCTCACATTGGACACAATACTGGGTGTGCCACTTTTAAGCTCATTATAAACATCCCGCGGTCTCACTTTTATCTTATCTTGGTCCCATCGAACGTGCATGCTTGGAAAAGCATTTGCCGGCCCAGGGCTAATATGTGTTTCCCCTTTTACACTTGAAACAGTTTCCACCTGTGCTTTGATGCGTTCTATACGGTCCAACCAGCTCTGCCACTCCTTATCGTGATCTTTCTCCAAATATGATTTCAGTGCGGCATACATCCCGAACATTTCCTCTTTGTTGACTTTCATGGGCCTTCCAATAGGAGCTTCATGGGGGCTGTGATTCAATTTTGCAGCTTCTATCAAGTCTTTTCTTCCAAACAAAAGTCCGGCACTTTGTGGCCCCCTGATCATCTTGCCTCCGGAAAAGGTAATCAGGTCAAACCCTATTTTTTGGAATTTGAAAAGATTCTCGACTGGTGGAACATCGGCAGCGGCATCAATGAAAGAAGGAACATTGTTTCGCTTTGAAATGGCCACAAATTCTTCATGTGAAATACTGGACTTTCCCGCTGCATTAAAGAAAAGGGTCATTACGGTATTGTCATTTATGGCCTGCTGCATTTCTGCCGGGCCGTCCACTTCCACTATTTTGGCGCCGGTTGTTGTAATGGCCTGATCGAACACATAGCGATGGCTTTTTTGCATAATTACCTCTGGACGGGCACCGGGTAGATAGGGCAGCTCCCTTCTTTTCTTTTCATCAGTCCCAGTGATGGTGGCCGCCGTTCCCAGTACCATTGCACAAGCAGCTCCCGAGGTCACCATAGCTGCCTCACAATGCAACATTTCAGCAATTTTTTCTCCGATCCTATCCTGTAGTTCGTGCATATTGGCAAAATCGTGCGCAGTTGAATTGATTGCCTCCAATACCTCTGGCAGCATAAGGGAACCGGACAGAAAGGTCATAGTGACCCCTGCATTGATAACAGGTGTGACACCAAGCTCCTCAAAAAGGTTTCGTGCCACGGGCTTTTCTGTGGTCTTGTCCATTTCACAGGCATATAAAATGCCAGTTCCCATTAAACCGCCCACTACGGGAAGTGCGGATAAATCCTTCAATAACTTTCTTCTTGTGACCATATATTATCCTCTATGTTTTAATCTAATGCAGCGATACAATCCATTTCTACCAGAGAATCTCCTGGTACCCCTCCGTAGGTGGCCACTGTAGTCCTTACCGGTGGATTTTTTCCGAAACGCCCTCTAAACACCTCGTTCATCCCCTTATAATCCGCTAAGTCCGATAGGTAAACATTTACCTTGAGCACTTTTTTCATTGAAGAACCGTTGCGCTTTAGTTCCTTCTCTATTTCTTGTAGGACTATTTCTGTATGCGCCTTTATTTCAAAGGGGGCAACATGTGCTCCTTTACCTGCAATATATAATGTGTTCCCGTGCTTTACCGCTCCAGAGAACAATGGGATATCTTGGTCTTTGACTATTTCTCCAACCACTTCTTTTTCCTCTTTAGTGGTGGCTCCCATTACCTTTACCGTACCAACACCCAAAATGGCGGCAAGGCCCATTCCTATTTTTTTAAATGAGTTTCTTCTTGTTGTCGTTTTGTTTTCCATGTTTTAGATATTTATGTTAATGTTTGCTTTAATTTATTTTCAATGAATTGGATACCTTGTATAAAACGCTGTCACCACATCCTATTTTTGAGCAATTCTTGTATCTGTTCCTTTGGCACCGGTAGTTCATCCATATGGTCCTTAAGCCATTTTGAAAAGTCCTTTTCAATCCCATCGGACCATTTATTGTCTATTTGCCCCGGGGTATAGCGGCCCTGTTTCAACCTGGTAATCCCAAAAAGATCCCTTAACCTTACTACCTCTGATGTTACGACCACCTTTTCCGCCAGATGTGCCGGGACAAAGACAACCCCCTCTTTCTTGGCCAAAACAATATCTCCCGGCAGTACCGTTACCGCTCCCATTCTAACAGGGGAGTTTATGCTCAACAGCATAACCTCATTAAGAAAAGAAGGGTGCCAATCCCTAACAAACGCATTGAACCCCTCTATTTCGGACAAGCCCTCCATATCCCTACTTGAAGAATTAAAGACCACCCCGGTTTTGGACTTGGAATAAATGGCATTTCCAAGGTTGTCCCCAATTAAAGTACCATTTACAATCTTTCCGAACGCATCAGCTACGTACACATCCCCTTCCTGTAACATGTCTATCGGCCAGGAATTGGTATTTCCTATACGCCCATTGTTTTCCCCTTCCTTTTTGATATTGTCGGAAACATCCGGACGATTGGGGGTGTACAATGCGGTAAGGGCCCGTCCCACGATCGGCACATCATCATGCAGGGGCTTCCATCCCCCTTCAAATTGATTGTGATAGCCCTCATTCCTTAAAACACCCCATGCCTCTTCTATTGTCACGGATTTAAAACGTTCTAAAATATCGTCAGAGACCTTTGGCCTGCCATCGGCAAACCTTTCCCCTTTCCATTCCGAGGTAAGGAAAAGGATGTCCTTTTTGGACATCATCTGGGCATTTGCCCCTAAATGGACAAAAAGGGATAGCCCCAATGAAATCCAGATAATTGATTTTTTTAAATTTTTAATAACTGTATTTTGATTCAATAATTTATTTGCCATAATGCGCTATTCATTCCATTTTTCACTGGAAAGGCCATTGAGATCATAGACAACGTTGCCCTCTCTAATGGTTACTTCACATTCCAGTTTTTGGTTGCCCATCATTTTTTTTCCCTTGGTGTCAATGAAGCCAAAATCACCCGTTCTAAGCTTTAGTATTGCAATATCTGCAACGGCGCCTTCCGATAAATGCCCAAGATCCGTTCGCTTTATGTACTTGGCCGGGCTCCATGTGGCACTGCCGATGACCTCGTCCATGGGCATGTCCATGTTAAGAAACTTGGACATGATGTTCAACATGTCCTTCATCCCCCCATTCATACTTCCAATATGCAGGTCGGTGCTTATGGAATTTGGCTTAAACCCCTGCTTCATTGCGGGAATGGCCTGCTCAAATGCAAAGCTTCCACCGCCATGGCCCACATCGAACACTATGCCCTTTTCTTGTGCCTTGAACACAAAGGGCTCCACCTTTCCCAGGTTATTTACAACACGTCCCCTACTTCCCAATGAAGCATACGCATGCGTGAATATATCCCCAGGCCTTAATTTTTCCATGAAAAGGGTCTCCAAGGAAAGTATCGGGTCACTGCCACCAAAATCGATCATAACAGGCATATCGGCTTGTTTACCGGCAGCAACTGCCCTTCCAACAGGCACCCATTCATATCCTGAAAAATGGGCCAATTTTATGCCAACAATATAGTCCGAATGCTGTCTTGCCATCATTGCGGTAAGCTTGGAATCCATATCGTTTACGTTCTGCTCCACAACGCCACCTTTCATGCCAGAGCCAACAATGTTTAAAAAGGCCAATACCCGGGTTTTTGAACGATCGATGGTTTGCTCCTTGAATTCCAAAAAATTTCTCCATCCGGAACTGCCCGCATCTACAATAGTGGTCACCCCGCTCCGAAAAGTAAAACCATCCGGCGGGACACTGAGCATTCCGTTACTATAGGCTCCATGCCTGTCGGTGCCTGAAAAAATATGTCCATGTATGTCAATAAGCCCAGGGGTCACGATCAACCCCTCTGCGTTTATTACCTTTTTGGCCTTTCTTTCAGAAATGTTCTTCTTGATCTTGGCGATCTTTCCGTCCATAATCGCTATGTCCATCACAACCTGGTCCACTCCGTTTTTAATATCCGTGAGTGCCCCTCCCTTTATCAACAGGTCATAATCTTGTGCCATGGCAGAACCTGAAAACAGCAGTCCTATTATTAGGCTGTGGTACCATTTTGTTCTCATTGTTTTCATTTCAATTTGGTTTTGGTTATTTCTTTTCAACTAGATACTTTTTCTTACCCTCCCAACCTCTTTGGCCTCTATGGGACCAGCGCTGTTCCCAAAATTGGATCGGATATACGTTAAAACCTCAGCAATTTCCTGGTCGCTCAAGAAACTGTGCTGGGGCATCATACTATTATAGGTGTTGCCATTTACTTCCACGGGACCGTCCAGGCCCTTTAGCAAAACCTCTATGAGCCTTTCCTTGTTTCCAAGGACCCAGTCTGTTCCGGCCAAAGGTGGGAACCTGGTTCCAGCCCCACGGCCATTGTCCTGGTGGCACACACTGCAATAGGTGTAGTAGGTTTTTTTTCCACCCTCCCATTGTTCCATGGGCTTAAGGTTGTCCTTGATCTCATCTGGGGTCCTTATGTTTGAAGCTTGCTTCCTCTCCTCCATCATAGCCAATTGTTCTTCTCCAAAACTATCTTTGTCCCCTTTATACATAACCCTCCATATTTTACCTTTTTCGGTATCACCCAAGTACAAAGAACCATCTGGTCCAACAGAGATGCCCATAGGCCTATAAATTGCATCACCTACACTTACTATTGGATCTACAGATGCAAAACCATCTGCAAATACTTCCCATTCACCAGAAGGGACTCCATCTTTAAAAGGGACAAATGCAACAATGTATCCAGATTGTGGATATGGTGCACGATTAGTTGATCCATGAAATGCAATAAAAGCACCATTTTTATATCTGTCAGGAAATTGCTCTCCATCATAGAAGACCAAATCATTTGGAGCCCAATGACCCGGAAATCCCATAACAGGGTCATCATATTGATCACACCTTCCAATTATAGTCCCGTCTCCACCATACTCTGGGGCCAAAACCTTTTTTTCCATTATCTGATTATAGTAGCAGTATGGCCATCCAAAATTTGAACCTTCTTTAACCCTCATAAACTCTTCTGATGGAAGCAAAGCACTTTCCAAAGGCGTATATTTATTAGGAAAGAGTCTCAATAAATCATCTCTTCCATGCATTACAACATATAGATTATTATCCTGCGAGTTCCATGACATTGCCACCACGCTTCTTATACCAGAGGCATACTTATAACCGTCTTTCTGAGTTTGTCCAATTTTGTTGGCATCAAATCTCCATATACCCCCATGATCTTCCAATTGAGGGCACGGATCCAATCCTGGTGCCCCAGGGGTTCTCTTTGGGTCTTGGCATGCATTGGATGGCGCACCAAAAGGAACATACATATGTCCATCATTATCAAAAGCCAAAGGTTTACCAATATGTTCATGACCTCCATGAGGATGGTCATCAGTTAAAACAATTTCGGCCTCACCCTCTGGAACAAGGGTGTTGGGGTTTAGTTTATATCTATAAACAACTAACTCTGTACTAAAATAAATATACCCATTATACACTCTCATTTCAGTGGCGTAATTGCCTCCTGGCTGGTTTCCAAACCTTTCAATAAAATCAACTCTACCATCACCATTAGTATCTTTTAAAGCTGCAATGGACATATTGTCTTTAGACCTTTTTAATTTGGCATAAATTGTACCATTATTAGTAACAGCTATGTGACGTGCCTTGCCTTTTATACTATCTACTACTACAAGAGCCTCAAAATCATTTGGTAGATAAAGCCCTCCATTATCCGAATCGGCAATTGGCAAATTAACCTCATTCCCACATTGAACGAGTGAGATTGAAACCATTAATACAAATAGAGATAATTTTAAATTATAGCTTTTAGAAACAAATTGTATTCTTTTTTTCATATTACTAATAGACCGAATGGCACAAACACGCAAAGGTTTTTTTCTGTTTGATAATTCGAAAATTAATTGGTTAATCCTTTTTAAGCAGTTAAAAAAACTTTCTGAAAACTATCTTTTTAGATTTCAAAAAAAAAAAGATTTAGACGAAGGACATTCCTACACTACCTTTTCGACCATATTCGAGTAAGGTTTTACATTCTTTTAAAAGTATACCTAGCAGAGAATACCAAGACCTATGGTCAAAATTGAACTGGTCCAAAATTTAGGACCAAGTTGCAAGACGTATTTAAAAAAAGGGGAATGGATAACAAAAAACAAGGAGACCTTTTAAGCTATTTTGGCACCTTGGGGAGTAAAATATATTAGATTTATTGCATTAGTTCATTCACTATTTTCTCTAATTTTACTTTTGTTATTGGTTTGTTAATAAAGCCATTACAGGTGGTATGCTCATCAGCATCTCTCATATCACTCAAATTAGTTGTTGATGATAACATATAAATTTTTGTTCTCTCTAATTTTTCATTTGCAAGCTCACTGAATTTGTTTAAAAATTCAAAACCATTCATTTCCGGCATATTTATATCCAATAAAATTATGTCCGGCACAAACATTGGCTCCAAGCTTAATTGGTCCTCCAGTGAACCTAAGTATTCAACAGCCATTTTTGCCCTTGTATAAGATTTAATACATGAGTCTATTTCTAGTTTCTCTATGTTCTTTTGATTAACAAACAAATCTATTTCACTATCGTCAATCAACATAAAATTTATTTTCATCTGGCCTATATTTTAATTGGTTTTTGGCAAATGAATTGTAAAACAAGTACTGTTTTGGATCTTGCTTTCAACTCTTATTTCTCCTTTTAAGCTTTCCACTATACTTTTAACTATATATAAACCTAAACCGTTAGATTCTGGGTTTTGGTCCGCTTCCGCTCTATAGTATAATTCGAATATTTTATTCAGGTCTTTTTTATTTATGCCTTTACCATTGTCACATATTATTATTAGGATTCCGTCCCTTAATGATTTTACTTTAATGTCAATCCAAGGCTGATGGTTCTTTGTTAGTGGTAAGGAAAATTTTATCCCATTTTTTATTAAATTCTGAAATATTGCAAAAATCAAATCCGGGCTAGAAATAAAATCATTGGGGTTTTCAATGTCAATGTTGAATTTTAAATTTTCAAAATTATTATAGCCTTTCAATATTTTTAAAACATTGTCTACTATTTGAGAAAAATCAACAACCGTTATTTCATGGACTTTTGAGGAAATTAAGGAAGCACTGGTAAGGCTATTAGATAATGCCTTGGCATTATTAATAGTCTTTTCTAGCATGTTTATTAGAATTTGCATCTTATCAATAGATTGCTCCTCCTTTATTAGGTTAATTAAACCTTGTGCCGATGAAAATGGTGCGTTTAAATCATGTGCGGAACGATATAAAAACAATTCCAATTCTTTTGTTTTACGTTTTAGCATATTTTGAAAGGCAATACGCTTGGTAATGTCCAACATTTTAAAGGCATAATAATCCTCGTTATTAATAGTCCATTTGCTTACAACAAGTTCAACAGGAAATTCCGAGCCTTCTTTATTCAAACAATAAAATTCCAGCCCTTCTTGATTTTTAATGGTTCTGTACCTGTTGGTCAATTCTAAAAAATCAGAAATATTCGATTTTTTATATTTTTTTGCCATTAAAACAGAGTGTTGTTTTCCCATTATCTCATGCTCAGAATAACCAAAAGCATTTTCTGCTCCTTTATTCCATTTAATAATAGAACCTTTATAGTCTGTGACAACAACTATCCCAATTTTTATCGACTTATATATTAATTGGTATATGGACTCATCATTTTTTAGTACTTCACACTCCAACTTTATTTTGGTTATATCCTCATGGATACAAATGAATTTGCAATCCGGTAAAGCCCCAACTTTTATAGGTAAAATTTTAGTATCTAACCAAATTGGACTCCCATTGCTCAATACATCTTTTAGGACTCCTTCCCATTTTTCTCCTTGCATAATGGTCCTCCATAAATCATTATGTTTTTCTAAGGAGAAAAATTCTGTTTTTAACAAATGATTGGGCTCTCCCACTATTGGACCAGTACTGCTCCTGTAAATTTTGCAAAAATTCTCATTGGCATATTCTATTCTGCCCGAAGAATCCATAATAGTATATATAGAGTTTGCTTTAAAAACATTCTTAATACCATCTTCAACACTATTGGTACTCTCTGACCAAAAATTTTTAAAAGCTCTCATTCTTTAATTTTATTTTTTAAAGAATACTCCTTTGCCATGGACATACTACTAAAAATTTCATAGGGTATACTTGTATTATATATTCTTTTATATGACCGTATTAATAACTTTATAGCCAATGAGTTTACAACGTATGCTTCTGATATTATTAAGGGACTGTCGTTAAATTTTTTGGATAATAATTGTGCGGCTTCAATTGAAAAAGTGCCTTTAACATCCCTTAAGTCTATAAGAAGGGGAATGGGAACTCCATGAGACAATGTGGCTATTGTCCGTAAGTATAGTCCGGCCATTTTATAATCCAGTTTATGATAAATATTTTTGGTTATTTTACAGAATAGAATCCCATTATTTTTAGTCCAAAAAGTCGTGTGGTTTAGATTAATTTTCTCTTCCATGATCCTAAATTTCATTTATCATATTAAGTTCCTTGATTTTTTCATTACAAAAACCCGTTGCCTCCTCGACACGCACATATATATGATTCCAAAATGCATTGCCATCTACAATACTGGATAGAACAAGAAACATCTTTATAATAAAGGACTTAACTACAAACGACCTGGAAAGAACAGTAATACCGATTAGGGAACAAGGAGAAAATAAATTAAATGATTTTAGTGCTTCTAAATTGTCCAGTCCTTTTAAGTTAATGAGCATGGGGAGAAATTTTCCGTTGGAAAGACGTTTAATTATATTGGCAATAGTTTCTATATCCTTCCCATTAAAAGATTGAAAAACAAATCCCCTCTTTATTGTGCAGTAAATAATATTTTGGTCTACCCAAAATGCTGCACCTTCAAATTGAATTATGTTTTCCAAACTATATTATTTAAAAAACAAGATTCAATTGATATGCCAAAAAAAATATTAAATCACCCTAAGCCACATAACTATCTTTTTATCAACTATTTAAGTTATAAAACTATAATGCAGAGCAGGAAATTACTCTTTCAGAAACAACGGTATACCGTTTTTGTTATGGGAGACAGAATAGATTCCGCGGAATACCGTGGATTATTGATTTTGTTTTTTAATGCCCAATTTCAGCATTTTATCGCGAAGGGTACTTGGTTTAACTTCGAGTAAGGAAGAAGCGCTATTGGAGCCTGATATTTTCCAATTGCATTGCTCTAACACACTTATTATATGGTTACGTTGAATAGTTTCCAGGGACAAATATTGCCCTTTAATTGATACTTTTGGTTGTTGTACATCAGACTCAAACCCTGGGATAATTAAAGTTTCCTCATTGGACAAAATAGAAGCTCTTTCAATTAAATTTTCCAATTCCCTAATGTTTCCGGGCCAGTCGTAAGACTTAAGCTTTTCCATGGCTGCATCGGATATGTATTTAATATTTTTAGAATAGGCTTTATTAAATTTATCTACAAAGTGCTCTACCAATAAAGGTATATCATCCCTCCTTTTTCTTAACGGTGGTACTTTAATTGGGAAAACATTTAATCTAAAAAATAAATCTTCCCTAAACAGTTTTTTCTCAATCTCCTCTTTTAAATCTCTATTTGTTGCGGCAATAACCCTAACATCCAACTTTTTTATTCCAGTCCCGCCCACTACTTCAATTTCACCTTCTTGCAAGAACCTTAATATTTTTGGCTGCATATCCAAAGGTAATTCCCCTATTTCGTCCAAAAACAAAGTGCCACCATCCGCTAACTCAAATTTCCCGATTTTATCCCTAAATGCACCTGTAAACGAGCCCTTTTTATGTCCAAACAATTCACTCTCAATTAGCTCCCTTGGTATTGCAGAGCAATTAACCTTAATTAAAGGTTTTGCATTTCTTATGCTAATGTTATGAACCGCCCTTGCCAACAGTTCTTTTCCAGTACCAGATTCTCCCAACAACAATACAGTTGCATTCGTTGCCGCCACTTTTTCAACTTCCGAAAGTACATTGCTAAACTCCGAGCTTCCATATACCATTTCTTCAAAATTAAACACCAACTCCAGCTCATTTCTAAGATAAATGTTTTCCTGTTCCAGCTTATTCCGTAAAACATTCAATTCGGAATTAGCTTTTGAAAGTTCTTGGTTTGCCAGATTCATTTTCTGCTCGGCTATTTTCCGTTCTTTACTTTCAACCATTAGCGACACTATACTAGCAATTGAAGTGGCAAATTCTTGTTCATCGGCAGACCAATTCCTAAGGGTTTCCCCTATATGCTCAAAGCAAATAATACCATAATAGCCTTTTGTGCTATGAATAAACACATCCATTAAGGATTTTATATTATTAGGTATTAAATAATCTTTGGCGAACTGTTCCGTAAGACTGTTTTTTTGGGCATCTTTTATAAGAATTGTTTGTTTCCTTTCTAAAGCATTAAAGTATTTTGGATTATCTGTTTTTTTGAGAACTACCCCATTGGAAAATTGGCTATCACTTAGAGTATATAACTTTTCGCAAAAAATTTCGCTTTTTTCAGAATCAAAACTCCACACACTGACTCTTTCCACATTCAAAGTTTCAGATGCAAGTTTTGTAATATGGTTTAGAGAGAGCTTAAAATCCTCACCAACAAGACTAGCCAATTTCAATATAACTTCCTTCTTTTTTGAAGATTTTAAGGCACTTTCTTCAAGTGTATTTTTCACCTTGATCTCCTTAGAAATGTCTTTCATAGTCCCAAACAAAGCAATAACTTCATTTTTGTCATTTTTAATATTTCCAGTTAAAAATGAAGCTAGAAACTTCTCGCCATTTTTTCTAATAAATTCAAACTGAAATGATGGCGCCTCACCTACTGCAACTTTTTGCATAGTTTTCCCCATTTCAAAATAATCATCTGGTTTAGCAAAAGGATATGGTAGGTTAAGCCCAACAAGCTCTTTGTTTGTATAACCAAGAATGTTACATGTAGATTCATTTACCATAATAATTTCACCTTCCAGATTAACAATTATCAATCCTTCTTGCATGGACATAACTAGCTTATCTGTAAACTCTTTTGTCAATCTTAAATCCAATTCTGCTTTTTTACGCTCAGTAATATCAATTACTGTTCCTTGCATTTTTATTGTTTTTCCGGAAGCATCCTCAATAATTTCCATTTGGACCAAAACGTATTTTATTGTTTCATCATCCCATAAAACTCGGTATTCAAAAGGCTCATTCTTTTTATTCTTAATTCTTTCTTCAACAAGTTTATTATGGAAATCCCTGTCATCTGGGTGTATTTTTTTTAGTACCGAATTGTAACTTAATTCAATGTTCTTCTCTACATTATAGATTTCATACATCCGTTCCGACCAAAACACCCTGTCATTTTCAATTTCCCAGCTCCAATATCCAATTTTTCCAATACGTATGGCAGATTCCAACTTATGTTGAATTTCCTTAATCTCCTTTTCCTTTTCTTTACGCTCACTTATATCAGAAAAATAAATGGTCAATCCTTTCATGGATGGATAAAACCTGTTTTCAAACCATTTTCCATAAGGTTCATAAAATTCTGTAGATTCCTGTTTTTGTTGGGTTTCAACAGCCTTAAGACACTTATCATAAAAAGACAGTCGCATAACATCAGGGAACTCTGTCCAAATATGTTTTCCTATTAAACTACTCGGTGTTCTTCCTAAAATTGCCGCTGCATTTTTGTTTGCATACGTATAGTTCCAATTCTCATCCAGTGAGATAATACCGTCAGTAATATTGTTTAAAGTGAAATCCAATTGTGCTATTAGCTCTTTTTCGGCTAAAAGACCCCCATATTTTTTCTTGTAGTTCAACACCGAAAAAATATCTTGATTCTTTGATTCCTTCTTGGCAACATTATTCTCTACTTCACTAACATTTTGAAATAGAGCCAAATGAGCAATAACTTTTCCCTCTATACTTTTAATAGGTGCCACAAATATTAATACAGGAAAACGAGTACCGCCTTTATGTAAATGAATAGACTCAAATTCTCCTTTTAATTCTTCACTTAACATGGTCTTAAAACCAGTTTCAAACTCTTCATGCAATTCTGGTGGCCAAAAAGGAAAAGGCGTTGTGGTGCCTAATAATTCATGTTTATCATAACCGGTTAGTGAGCCAAAAGCGGAATTAACCAGTACTATTTTTCCTTCGGTATTGGTAATGAGCAAACCATCCTCAATGGATTCCATAAAAACATCTGAAAACCCAAGCTTAAATTTTAATTCTTGAAGTAATGTTAGATTGGTATTGCTCATGCACAGGTAAAAAACTTAGCTCTTAAATTAATTTAGATAAATTAAGGTTTTATTTAGTTAAAAACAATTTTGCTCAAAAGATATGAGAATTGGCATAGTGTCCAATTTAATTAAAAAACCTGTTTTTTATACATATTTATTAGAGCATAAATATACATTTAAGATATTGATCAATACTAAGTTCCATGCTTAAGAAATTAGAATAAAAATCATTGGGAAAGTTTAATGAACATTCTTCAAAGGCGGACAAATTATTGTCCTATGTGCATACCTAAAATTCTTTTAAAATATTGCTTCTGGCTGTTGAAAACTTATATACATATTGTATTAAAAATAAAAAGTCTCACTGAAAATTCAGTGAGACTTTTTATCAAAGAGATTTTCCTAATTTTTTAATCATTAAAAATGACAAATAAGTCATCTACAATGACTTAATAAGCCCTTCGATTTCCAATTGTAGAACTATTTTCTTTACATAATCATCAATGGTAGTACCCATTGCTTGGGGGTTGGTAATATCAAAAGAACCAACCCAAATCAAAGATTTATTTTCATCTACATCGAAACCATAAATTGATGTTTCTACATGATAAATTTTATAATCATCATAATATCCAGGGTTGTAGTATATATCCTGGTATCTATAGTAATAACGTCCAAACCTAACATAATGGTTTCCATAACTATAGTATCCTCTATTATATGCCCTATTTTCATCTATTCCCTTTACAGCAGTTATCATGACCGCATCAAAACCTTCCATTCCAAGTTGATCGATCATCTGTTGAATTTCTTCTTCACTTTTTTTGGACTCCGTAAAGGCTACCCCAAGGACCTCACTACTTTCAACACTGTTCAAACTTCGTTGAACAAGGGCATTTTTTAAATTTTCTTCAAAAATTTTCTTGGCAGTTAGATTGTTTGTCATCCCTACTACCAACAACTTATTAGGATTAAATGTTCTTATTTCCGGATTTTTCCAGCTTTCCACAAAACGAGTGGAAGAGCAAGACATCATAAATAGGATTACTGTGAACCATACTATTTTTTTCATAGTGTAACTATTAATTAAAACATAAAACTATAAAAGAGGAGAAATGCAAACTATGATTTATATCATTCTAGGCCTGTAGTTCATTTTTATTAAATGCTACCATGATTTTTGTCATTTTGTAGTCCATCCCAACAAAATATCTTTATGAAAGTTGAATTTCGTTAAAAACGAAAGCTAACATTGGAAAACAAACAAAATGGAACGATTAGAAAACAAAGTAGCTATTATTACTGGAGGCGGGGGTGGCATAGGTAAGACTACTGCCAAATTATTTATTCAACAAGGAGGACGTGTAATGTTGGTAGGGCACAGAGAGGAATCTTTAAAAAAAGCAGTTAAAGAATTGAAAAGTCCCAACGTATCTTATTGTATTGCCGATGTTTCCAAAAAAAATGATACGCAAAAATATGTAGAAAAAACTCTAGAAGTTTTTGGGAAAATAGATATTTTCTTTAATAATGCGGGTGTTGAAGGCATAACAAAACCAATTTCTGAATACCCAGAGGAAATTTTTGATAAAGTAATCGCTATAAATCTTAAAGGAGTATGGTTGGGTTGTAAATATGTACTTCCGAAAATGTCCGATGGGGGAAGTGTAATTATTACCTCCTCTATTGCTGGTTTAAAGGGTTTTACGGGCATGGTTGCTTATGCAGCCAGTAAACATGGTGTTATAGGCATTATGAGAGTTGCTGCTCTAGAATCTGCCGATAGAAACATTCGTGTAAATACCATTCATCCAGGTCCGGTAAACACACAAATGATGAGAAGGATAGAAACGGACATTTCTCCTGACAATGCCAAAGAAGTTCAAAAAGGTTTTGAGAATTCTGTACCACTGGGAAGATATGCAGAGGCAAATGAAATTGCCGAATTGACTTTATTCCTAGCTTCAGATGAAAGCAAATATATTACTGGTAGCACATATGTAATAGATGGTGGTATGGCAGCATCTTAACAACCTATCATGTTAATAAGCTCATAGAAGCTTTCTTATATTTTTTTATAAAGTAAAAGGTTTAAAAGTACGAACCAACCAATAAATAATAGAAATGTGATTTTTTGAATAACGGGAAGTATCCCAATAAATATTTCTGTCTCATAGACATAATAATTTATTAAAAAAACCAAAAAACAAAGCACACCAAAAGACAAAAGTCTATAATGGCCAATTTTATAAAGCTCCAAAAAACAAGAAATCAACGCCGGCACTGCAAATAACCCTGCAACATGGACAAAAAAATCATGATGCCCATAGGGCAAAAATAAAGTAGTTGTCAATGATACTATACCGGTAACTGACATAATCTGCCTATTTATACTTTTTGTTGAAAAAATAATCGGCAAAAAAGACCACAACAATATAATACTGGAACACAAAATTATTAGAGCCAATATGGCTATACTACGAGAAGAATTATGTTGGCCATTTATGGTATAAATGTCCAATAAATCACACAAATAATTATTCCATAAACTAAATTTTAAAGATGTTTGGGATTCATTAAATACATTAGGATAGTTAACTGCCGCAATTATATACAAAAACACAAATAACAGAATACCGGAAATTGGTGTAAGAATAAAAAGTTTATCCATGTTATTTGGAAGGAGTTTAACTTTCATATATAGTCTTTTAAATGTTGATTCCGGTTCACTGCTATAATGAGAAAATCAACAATAATTGCCGCTGTTTAAACCACAATGTTGTAATATTTGATGGGCTCTACTATTATTGCGATATATTGTAATACCCTTTAACTGTCTTTCCCATGCCGCCCAATAAATATCGGCTACATCTTTAACCATAGTTGTTTCTGGCAAGTTTATAGTTTTGGATACAGCATTGTCCGTATATTTTTGAAAAGCCTGTTGATGAAGCAAATGGTACTCCCATGAGATTTCCATACTAGTCTCAAATAATTTCTTAATTTCCTTTGGAATAGATTTTAAACCTTTTATACTTCCTGTATGCATCACTTCTATTTCTACTTGCTTATTCCAAAGTCCCAATTGTTTCATTTTTTCAATAAAAAAGATATTTACTTCTATTTGGGTTTTATTTTCCAAAATCCCTACACGTTTATAGTGTAGAGCATACAAAGGTTCAATGGAATAAGAAGTATTGGCGATTACAGAAATACTGCCCGTAGGCGCAATACTATTACAAGTGGCATTTCGCAATGGTTCAGCAGGTTCATGCAAACTTTCTTTCCAAGTTAAGAATGTTCCTCGTTCTTTGCCCAGTGTTATAGAAGCATCGTAACTCTTGGTTTTAATAAAACCCATTAACTTTTCACCCAATTCCACCGCTTCTTGGGAAGCATATGGAATTCCCAAAATAATCAACAGCTCCGCCCAGCCCATAACGCCCAACCCAATTTTTCGATTGGCCTTGCTAATTCTTTCCACTTCTGGTATTAAGTAGTGATTTACCGAAATTACATTGTCCAAAAATCGTATAGCAACATTAATATGGGTATCTAGCTTTGCCCAGTCAATGTATACTTTTCCTTCTTCCTGTTTCACTATTTTTGTTAGGTTCAAAGAGCCAAGGTTACAGCTTTCATAATCCAGAAGAGGTACCTCTCCACAAGGATTTGTACTTCCTATTCTTCCCTGTTCGGGTATTGGATTGTTTTTATTTATAGTATCCAAAAAAATGAGTCCGGGGTCTCCCGTTTTCCATGCTTCTCGAGTAATTGAATTCCATAGCTTGGATGCCCTAACTACTTTCTGAATTTTTTGTGTTCTAGGGTTAACCAATTTCCAATCTTTATCTTTGGATACAGCCTTCATAAAGCTATCTGTTATGCCTATGGAAATATTGAAATTTTGCAAACTGGTCCCATCAGACTTTGAAACTATAAATTCTTCTATGTCTGGATGACTTATATTTAATATGCCCATATTGGCCCCTCTTCGTTTACCCCCTTGCTTTACATATTCAGTTGCAGAATCATATATTTTCATAAAGGCTATTGGCCCTGAGGAAGTACCTCCAGAGGAGCTTACCAAATCATCTTTTGGTCGGAGTTTGGAAAAATTATATCCTGTTCCCCCTCCACTTTGATGAATCAGTGCGGCATTTTTAAGTGTTGTAAAAATAGCTTCAAGACTATCTTCGACAGGCAATACAAAACAAGCGCTCAACTGTCCATTTTCTAGACCCGCATTCATTAAAGTAGGAGAATTGGGAAGAAATGCTAAGTTGGACATTATTTCATAGAATTTCTGCTCCCAAATATCTTTATTGGTTTCTTCTGCGTTGGCCACATACTTGGCGACCCTTCTAAAAAGTTCATCAGGAGTTTCTTTTGGGTTCCTGTTTAAGAGATAGCGATCGTTGAGAATCTGAAGAGCATTATCCGTCAACATATATCAATTATAGTGAAAACCCTTATTAGAAAATAACAATTGTTTAAATTCATTAGTAGTGATAGCATCCATTAAATTTGAAGTTTTGGATGTTATACCCGTTTCTACTAGCACTTTTTCCAACATTATTTCCAATGCCCTTATATCGCTCAACAAATGTCTCACAAATTCTGCCCTTGTCTCCCTATCTATTTTATTTACTTGGTGCGTTCCCATTTTTAAGATACTTGGATTTTTTCAAGATTATTAGAATTGGAACTTATCCATTCATAGAGTTCATCTACATCTTCCTTTTTACAAAGTTCCGAGCCTGGGGTCATTGTGGCCGCAGTACCGCATGCCACTCCATACTTTACCATTTCACTATAAGATTTTCCTTCCGCTAGAGCACGTACCATGCCTGCCAACATACTATCACCTGCACCTATTGTGCTTATAGGCAATACAGTAGGTGCAGAAATATATTCAGTAGTATCCTTGGTTACCAACAATGCTCCCTTTGCACCCAAAGAGACGACCATAATTTCACACGAATTTTCTTTTATAAATTTCTTAGCCAAGGATTCAAGATTGTTAGAAGTAATAACATCAACACCACAAAGTACACTCAACTCCCCTAAATTGGGTTTCAATAGAAATACACCTTCACCAACACCATTACTTAAAGCTTTTCCAGATGTATCCAAAATAAACCTTACTTTTTTCCCTTTGGCTATGGATGCCACATTAGCATAAAAATTTTGGGGCATTCCCGGTGATAAGCTTCCACTTGCAACCAAGTAGTCCCCTTCCCTCAAAATATTTTCTAAATGTGCTAATGCTTGCTTCCATTCCTGTTCTTTTATTTCTGGCCCAGGCATTCCAAACCTATATTGTAAATTGGTATTTGTATCTGTAACTGCCAGATTTTCCCTGGTCCAATTTATAATGGGGACTATTTGCTGTAATATATTGGCATTTGTAAGCATTTGTTTTAAATGCTCCCCGGTAGGACCTCCTGCTAAATACATACATAGTGATACGCCACCAAGTTCCTTTATTACTTTTGAAATATTTACTCCACCCCCGCCCGCTTCAAAAACAGGTTCGGCACAACGCAACTTCTTATTGGGTTCAATTCCTGCAACTGTAGTGCTTTTATCTATTGCCGGGTTTACAGTAAGAGTAATTATTTTTTTCATTTTTCTTCCAATTGTTCAAATATAATTTTCTCTCTTATAGACTCATATGACAAATATCATTGTCCAAAAATGCATTCATAAATACTTTCGTTTTAAATCATAGGAAAAAATGTACTTTTAATATAAACACAACAAACTATGACCATTCATTATTTTGGCCAAGAAAATTCACTCCTTAATCAATTTGTCTCTGAAATAAGAAATATTAAAGTACAGAAAGATCCTATGCGTTTTAGAAGAAACATCGAACGCATAGGGGAAATATTAAGTTATGAGATGAGTAAAACCCTAAATTATCAGAATATAACGGTACAAACCCCATTTGGAACTAAAGAAATGTCATTGCCCAAAGATGAACTTGTACTATGCTCCGTTTTAAGGGCGGGACTCCCTCTACACCAAGGGCTTTTAAATTATTTTGACCGTGCCGAAAATGCATTTATTTCGGCATATAGACATCATCCCAAAGGCGATGATAATTTTGAGGTCATTGTAAAATATTTTGCTGCTCCTTCATTGGGTGGTAAAACGTTGGTTTTAACAGACCCTATGCTTGCCACTGGAAAAACTTTGGAAAATGTTTTTAGGACACTACAATCACATGGTAAACCAAAACAAATACATATTATTTCTGTAATTGGCTCACAAGATGGTATAGAATATGTAAAAAAAGTCTTCCCAGAAAATACCCATTTATGGATTGCCGCAATTGATGATGAGCTAACAAGTAAAGGTTATATAATACCTGGACTTGGGGATGCAGGGGATTTATCATTTGGGATGAAATTATAAATGCTATTTTTTATCCATTCCAATAGTTTTTTCATAATCCTGACCTAGGTCATTTCATGGGCTTTGCATTGATTCTACTTTAGTGATATAAAATTGTTTAACCCTTAAATATAAAAATTATGTCACTAGTAAAATTTAGAAGAAGACCATTTGGAAAACTTATTTCTCAAGATTTTTTCGATATGGATGATTTTTTTGATAACAGATCTTGGAGCAGGGATTTATTACCTGATCGCTTTTGGAATGGTAAAACTGCAGAGCCTGCACTAAATATTAAGGAAACAGACGACAAGTTTGAAATTGAATTAGCAGCGCCAGGTTTTTCCAAGAAGGATTTTAATGTCACCATTGATGATGGGTGTCTAAATATTTCGGCAGAAAAATCTAGCTCGGAAGAGGAAAAAGATGAGAACTACACTCGAAGAGAATTTAGTTATAATTCCTTTGAAAGGTCTTTGCAGCTACCAGACAGTGTAAAGGAAGAAGAAATTAAAGCAAGATACAATGATGGGATTCTAAGCTTTAACCTTGCAAAAAAAGAAGAAGCCAAAAAACGGCCACCAAAAGTTATAGAAATAGCTTAGGTATATTTTTCGATCCCTAACTTTTAAAAGCTATCCATTTAATGCCCTCTCAATAAGCCTAACTTTCCACATCCATCTATAAAATGTTAGCTAAGAGGGCATTAAACATAATAAAAATACATCTAAATTTATTTTTTTGTTATAAGAATCCATTCTTAATATGATTCCAAATCCATATGCACTTGCTATCAAGGATCTTCTACTAAACCTAAATAGTGATTTGGATTATGGTCTTTCCAAACAAGAGGCATCAAAACGTATAACTACTTTCAATAAAAACGAAATACCTCAAAAAGGGCCAAAAAAGAAATGGAAAATTCTCACTAATCAATTTACAGATCCTATAATCTATATTTTAGTTTTCGCTACTTTGATAGCATTTTTTTTTAATGATATACCCGAGGGCGTAGCCATACTAATTGTGATTTTAATTACAATTGGTATTGGTTATTTCATGGAATTACAAGCAGTTCGTTCATTGGAATCGCTTCGTAAACTGGGTCAAACTGCAACCCTAGTTTTGCGTTCTGGAAAAATATCCAAAATAAAAGCCTCTCTTTTGGTTCCCGGTGATATTATATTATTGAATGTAGGAGATATTGTTCCCGCAGATGCACGCTTAATTAGACATGACAACCTAATGGTAAGAGAAAGTAGTCTAACCGGAGAAAGTATTTCCATAGAAAAAAACACAGCAATCTTGCCTGATAAAACACCGTTAACCGAACAGTATAATATGGTTTTTAAGGGAACACTGGTAGATGGGGGTTCGGGCAAGGCAATTATAACAGCAACCGGTGTCCATACCCAATTGGGGAAAATTCAACAAATGGGTATGGGAGTAAAAGAAGAAAAAACTCCTCTTGAGAAAAAATTGAGTCATTTAAGCAAATGGCTTATTAAACTAACCCTAATTTTTACCGTTCTTATTATTATTGTAGGCATATTAAAAGGTAAAGATTGGTTTTTAATGCTAGAAACTGGAGTGGCCCTTGCTGTAGCCACCATACCCGAAGGACTACCAATTGTTGCTACCATTGCCCTTGCAAGGGGTATGCTTCGCTTGTCAAAAAAAAATGTAATCATCAAGAATCTGGAAGCTGTAGAAACATTGGGAGCTACCAACATTATTTGTACAGATAAGACCGGAACACTTACCGAAGATTCATTAAAAGTTCACACCCTACTCTTTGAAACTAATTCTGTTACAAATGTTTACAATAAAAAGAATAGTGTTTTTGAAAAACTAAAAGAAGAAAAGGCATTTCAAAAAATGATGATGGTATGTATTCTTTGTAACGATGCACAATTCTTGGGCAAAACTTTATATGGGGACCCCTTGGATATATCCCTAAAGGATTTTGCAAAATATGTTGGATACAACGCAACAACCATCCGAAATCATTATCCAGAAATAAATCAACTTCCCTTCGACAACAAGCATAAATTAATGGCTACCGTCAATAAAAGTGATAAGGGCTTCCATATATATGTTAAAGGTGCCTTTGAAAGTGTCGTAGCGCATTGCGATACTATTCTTAAAGGCAATAAACCTATTCTCTTCAATGATAAAAAAAAATGGTCCTTGTTGGTAGATGAGTTGGCATTAAAAGGATTAAGAACATTAGCTTTTGCATATAAAACGACCCTAAAAGAACCCGAAACAAAACTATTGTTACAACAACTTACTTTCATTGGCGTCATAGGCTTTTTAGATCCCGCTCGTGAAGATGTAAAAGCTACCATTGACATATATAAAAAAGCAGGTATTAGGGTGGTTATGATGACGGGGGATCATTTGGGCACAGCAAAGAAAATAGCGGAAGAAGTGGGCTTACTGCCTTTGAATGCACCTATTGAAAAAGTTCAGCATGGTAAAAATCTAGAAAATTTAAATAATATAGATGATGAAAAAGTAAAACAGATACTCAATGTCTCTGTTTTTGCCAGAGTGATTCCCGAACAGAAATTAAACTTAGTGGGGTTTTACCAAAAAAATAAAAATATTGTAGGAATGATAGGTGATGGTATTAACGATATTCCTGCATTAATAAAAGCAGATATCGGTATTACAATGGGAATTCGTGGAACAGAAGCGGCAAGGGAAGCCGCGGACATGATTTTGAGCAATGATAAATTCACAGCTATAGAACTGGCAATCCGTCAAGGTAGGGTTATCTACCAAAATATTCGTCAATTTGTGGTATATCTGTTATCCAGTAATCTAGCTGAAATAATTTCTGTAGGACTTGCTGCACTCCTTAATCTACCTTCGCCATTATTGCCATTGCAAATTTTATTCTTAAATCTTATTACCGATATTTTTCCCGCATTGGCCTTGGGTCTTGGAAAAGGAGAGGAGAATATTATGCAATTACCTCCCAGGAAATTTAACGAACCTATTATGACTACTAAGCTTTGGAAGGCAACTTTGCTATATGGGTTATCTATTAGTACAGCAGTGCTGGGAATAACAATTTACTCTCATTCTATTCTTGCATTGCCTCCTGTAACGATAAACAATATGGCATTCTTTACTTTAATTCTTGCCCAACTGCTCAACGTTTTTAACATTCCAAGTGAAAAAATTTCTTTTTTAAAAAATGAAGTGACCACTAATTTCTGGGTGTGGATGGCTCTAATTTTATGTGTTGTACTTACCATTGCAGCAATTTCCATTCCTCCAGTAGCAAAAGCACTTTCAATAGTACCTATCTCAAATGAACAGCTTGTTCTGGTTATTTTATTTGCCTTCGGCTCTCTTATTTTAGCACAATTTATAAAACGTTTTGTTTCAATTTTTCTAAAATAAAAACAATGTTTCACCCTACTCTATTTCTATATTGGCATAGAACTTTGTGAACTCTTGTGAACTGGTAATCCATTTATAGCTTCCAATGCCGCTTCGTACCCTAAACGGAATATGGGGTCTATGTTTTTTAAGGATAATGTACTATAATCACTCATATTCTTGGGGCGAATCAACAAATTACAGTCATTAAATTTTGACATTGATTCACTGGCAATTTTTATTTGATATGCACGCTCCATGATATTATAAGAATGCTTAAGGTCCTCTATCTTTACTTTCTCGAGTGGGTTTACATAAATACCAACAATATGCTCACAGTACATTTTAATTAAATCTACAGGAAACACATTTAATGTTCCCCCATCCACATAGTAACCAGCTTCAATTTTCACTGGAGCAAATATTCCAGGAATAGCTGCAGAGGCCAAAATAGGCTTTATCAACTCTCCTTTATTAAACACCTTCAGCGTACCATCAAGTAGATTGGTTGCCGTTATGTATAAAGGCTTTTTAAGCGTTTCAAAACTGTCTTCAGGTAAATACTCTTTCAAAAGGTCATAAAACTTTAATGTATCCAAAAAACCTGGTTTTTTTCTAGCATATTTCTTAATTGTAAATAGTTGCACTCTCCTAAAAAAATCCATCATTTCTTCCCAATTACACCCCCCTGCATATAGGGCTCCTACCACGGCACCTGCACTTGTACCTGCAATATGTGTGGGATGAATACCATATTCTTCCAAGGCCTTTATTGCCCCAATGTGGGCAACACCCCTTACTCCTCCTCCAGAAAGCACCAATCCAGTATTCATTTTATTGATATTTAAAAGATTAACAAAAGTATTTTGTACCCAACAACCATAACATGATATGCATCATAAATCCCCTTTTGATTTCAAAAATCATAATGACCAATATCATTTCTTAGAAAAAATAGCATCAATAGCTTTGACATAACTAGTGATTGCCTCTGCAGGACTTTTTTTAAATAGAGAAATTCAAAAAGGCATAATCATCTAAAAATCAAAGAAATGCAATATATTAAATTATCATCATTTGAATAATAGAAAATAAGTCAATGGATATTACTTTTTATCAAAACATTTTTGAACTTTCCTTTGAAGGGGTGCTTATAATGGATGACCATAGTACTATTCTTATGACAAATCCGTCATGCGATAAATTGTTCGGGTATGGTCCAGAAGAGCTAATAAATAAAAAAATGGAAACCTTGGTTCCTAACATTGATCCTGAATCAAAAAATAACAATTCCAAACTACTTGGATTTAAAAAAAATGGCTCCCAAGTTCCAATAAAAATTAAAAAAAGTTCTATAAAAATTCAAAATGAAAAAGCGACACTAGTTTTTATAACAGACCACATTGTTCACATGCCAGCACAATTGGTATTGGAAACCGACAAACAAAAAATGAATGAAGCACAAAGGATTGCAAATTTGGGAAGCTGGTCCTGGAATTTAAAGACAGATGAACGCCATTGGTCAGATGAGTTCTATAGAATACTAGGGTTATCTCCTGGTAGTCCAAAACTAAATGCTGAGAGTGCTGTAGAATTTATACATCCAGATGACCGTGAGGCAGCCATCCAAGCAGTAAATAATGCCATTGAAAATCATATCCCCTATTCCTATCAAAAAAGAATTGTAAGAGAAGATGGTACCATAAGATATGTAGCGGCCAATGGTACGGTAGAATACAGCCCCAAAGGAAAACCAATTGTTATGATTGGAACTATGCAGGATGTTACAAACCAGAAATTGCTGGAGAAAAAACTTAAGGCAAGTGAACAAAAAAACAAAGCCATTTTGGAGGCCTTACCAGATGTACTAACAATTCATGATAAAAATGGAACAATACTAGAAATACACGTACCCGACCCTTCCTATTTAATTGTGCCCAAAGAACAGCTAATAGGGAAAAACATTAAAGATTTACCCGTAGTTATGGGGGAGGCAATGGTAAAAGCATTTTCCGAAGTAGTGGACAGCCAAAAAATGAAACTCTTGGAAGTATCTGCTCCCATATCGGACAGAATGGTAGACTATGAATGCAGGTTAGTTCCTTTAATGCAAGACAAAATATTAACAATTTCCAGGAATATCACACAAAACAAAACATTACAAAACATATTACATCTTAGAAACAGGGCCCTGGAGGCGGCAGGGAACGGGATTATTCTTGTGGATGCCCAAGACACCAACCTACCAATAACCTATTGCAACAAGGCCTTTGTTGCTATAACCGGTTATAGCAGAGAAGAATTAATTGGCCTCAACTGCCGCATTTTACAAAAAAATGATCGTGATCAAAAAGAAATTGCAATTATGGCAAAGGCCATTCAAAAAGGAAAGCCATCAAGGGTAACAATTCGTAATTACCGTAAGGATGGTACACTTTTTTGGAACGATGTTTACATAACCCCACTACATAACCAAAAAGGAGAACTTACCCACTTTATTGGTGTGCATAACGACGCTACAAAACGTGTTAAGGAGAATTTATTGAAAGAAGAAGTAAGAAGTCTTCTGGAGATGATAGCCTTGCAAATGCCATTAAAAGAAATATGTGATAAAATAGTATTAACAATGGAAAAGGAAATGGAAGATGTTCTGGGGTCAATTTTTCTTGTTAATAAAGAAAAAGGTTCCTTGGAAAATTTATCTGCTCCAAGCCTTCCCAAGTCATTTACAAAAAATATAGAACTAGAAGCTATTGATAGTAATATTGCATGCTGCATATCTGCATTTTCTAAAAAGAAGGTGGTCGTAAAAGATATTGCCAATAGTGATTTAGAAAAAGGGTATATAGACCTAGCTATATCCCATGGAATACAATCTTGTCATTGCTACCCTATTATTTCTAACAATAACGAAGTGTTAGGTATTCTTTCCCTCTATAGCGGCAAGTCAAAAAGAATAAGGAAAGACAATGTGAAAGATTTCATAAACCTAGTTTATTTGGCACTGGAACGATACAGATTTGTGTTAGATCTTAAAGAGAGTAGATTCCAATTAGAAAAATACTCAGAATTATTAGAAGAAAAGGTGAATGTCCGCACGAAACAGTTAAAAGCTACTTTATTGGAAGTAGAAGAAACCAACTTAAGCCTAGAAAACCAAATTTCAAAAACAAAAATATCAGAGAGCAAGGCACAAACAAACTATACCATGTTTTCTACCATAGCCCAAAACTTCCCTAGAGGTATTATAATGGTTTTTAATTCCAATTTTGACCTTATCTACCTGGAAGGAGAGGAATTACACCTCATGGCCCTTAAAAAAACAGACTTTATAGGCTTGAATGTTTCTGATATTCCAATTTTTTCAAAAAATGAAATAAAGCAGATAAAAAATCATATTGAAAAAACATTACAGGGCAAAAATCTTGCTTTTGAAATGGAATACAATAAGAACAGTTACTCTGTAAATTCTTCACCATTATATATAAGTAACACTGACAATGTAAGAGCACTATTTGTATACACTAATATATCCGATCAAAAGAGGGTACAACTAGAATTGACGAAGGCCCTTAAATTGGAACAAGAGGTAAATGAACTAAAATCCCGTTTTATATCCATGGCCTCACATGAATTTAGAACTCCCCTAAGTGCTATTTTATCCTCTGCCATTCTTATAGGAAAGCAGAACGCCCCGGGCATGGAGGAAAAAAGAGAAAGACATGTTAACAGAATAAGAACGAACATAAAGAATCTTGTGGTCATATTAAATGATTTTCTCTCATTGAGCAAGTTGGAAGAAGGGAAAGTGAGTGTACAACCGCAATATTTTGAATTGATACAGTTTTCAAAAATTTTAATAGAGGAAGTAGAACCAACCAAAAAGGAGGGGCAGCTCCTTATTCTAAAACATGTGGATAAGGCAATAAATGTGTACTTGGACCCAAAATTATTGAGTCATATTCTTATCAATATTTTATCCAATGCCATTAAATATTCGGATGAACTTAAAAAAATAATTTTCAAAATAGAACATGAAGAAAAATATTTAACATTGAAAATTACGGATCAAGGTATTGGAATCCCCGAAAATGAACAAAAAAGACTTTTCGAACGTTTTTTTAGAGCTAATAATGTTACCAATATTCAAGGCACTGGACTTGGATTACATATTGTAAAACAATATACAGAACTTATGGGAGGGACTGTGCAATTTACAAGTGAAGTCGGAAAAGGATCCTCCTTTACAATACAATTACCCTTAAACCTAGAACAAAATGAAAAAAATACTACTGATTGAGGATAATGAAGATGTCCGTGAAAATACTGCCGATATCATTGAATTGGCAAACTATGAGGTAGCCACTGCAGAAAACGGTAAAATTGGAGTGGAAAAGGCCATAAAAATGGTCCCAGATCTAATCATATGTGATATTATGATGCCAGAGATGGATGGCTATGAAGTTATAACAAGTTTGGGCAAAAACAGTAAAACCGCTAGTATTCCCTTTATTTTTTTAACTGCAAAGACAGGAAAGACAGATATGCGAATGGGTATGAATATGGGTGCAGATGACTACTTGACCAAACCCTATGAAGAGAAGGAATTATTGGATGCCATTTCAAGTCGATTAAAGAAACATGATTTCCTAAAAAAAGAAATTGCCAAAAGCATGGAGGGCATCAATGTCCTTTTAAAGGAGGCTTCCCAATACATGGATTTGGAAAGTTTATCCAAAGATCAGAGCTTAAAAAGTTTTAAAAAAAAGGATATTGTATTTTGGGAAGGTGATGGCGCACATTCGCTCTATTTCATTGAAAGTGGCACTGTAAAAACCTTCAAGAGCACAGAAGCTGGAAAAGAATTTGTGACCGGCATTCATAATGCAGGAGATTTTTTAGGGCAATTGTCCCTGGTAAACAATAAAGGGGCCTATTGTGAAACAGCAACCATTTTGGAAGATGCTGAAATATTTGAAATTCCAAAAAACGATTTCACCAAATTATTGTATGAGAATCATATGGTTTCCCAAAAATTTATTGAAATGATTTCCAACAATTTAATTCACCTTCAAGAACAATTGGTGGATATGGCATTTGTTTCTGTGAGACAGCGCGCTGCTAAAACACTATTAAAATTATTTGATAAGGGTATTGTAAATGATAGTGCCCATAGTGGTATTGGGATTCCAAGAGAAGATTTTGCCGGCATGATAGGAACGGCTACTGAAACAGCTATACGAACGCTGTCTGATTTTAAAGATGAAGGTTTAATTACCACAGATCATGGCCGAAAAATTATTGTCTTGAACAGGGATGCCCTAAACCAGATTGCAAATTTTGGATAAATACATCAATGATTATTAAATAAAACAACATACATGATAAATATCATTACAATACCTGATACAAGTTTGCATTTTTATGGTGTATAAAAATGATAAATTAAAACGTTATGGAAAGCACATTAAATTACAATAAAAAAGAGTTTCATGTCTTTGTAGCCAACATATTTCCTAATCTAGTGAAGTTCAGAGAAGAGAAAGATAAAACTTCCTTCAATGAATTATTGATTAAAGTCCTTCCAGAAGTTAAGCGGTATGTAACCAAAAGGCTTAATACTGCAATATCCAAAGGCAATATTCCAAGAGGTAAATATAAAACGGATGATTTTGTTGACCAGCTTTTTATTGAAGTTTATGAACATTTGGAAGAGGTTGAAAATAAAAAAGACTTTCATTCTTGGCTGTTTAAAAAAGCAGATGAATTGTTGGAAGAGCGTATGGTAGAAGAGGAATTTGATTCGCTTTTTTTTGAAAACATTGATGACTATTCCAAAGCCGAGTGGGATGATATGGCCGAAAAATATACCATGGATGGCGATGGAGATTTAATAATGGTGGATGAATTGGATGATATTTCCTATAGAAAACATGATTATATCTCCAAAAACATTTTTTTGGATGATGCCAATAAAAATCTAATGGCTAAATTGGACAAGGATTTGGGTAAAGAAAATATCCTAAAGCATACGGAAATGGTACTACATCATTTATCTCCTTCCACTCGTGCAGTTTTCGACTTATTTACAGAACAGCATTTTGATTTGAAAGAAATTGCCACAATAAGAAACCATACTGTTCAAGAAGTTGAAGCCTTATTGGAAGAAGCCCGAAAAAGCCTTGAAAGTAGTTTTTATAATAGGTATATTAAAAATATGTAAGATTTTTTCAATACTATGGACTGCCCATTCACAGTATTGAATTTTATAAAATTTCCTATTAAAATTCCTTTCTACTTAGCAGACATCGTTGAATGGATGATATAAGATCCTCCAAATCCGAAGGCTTTACTATATAGTCATAGGCCCCATTATCAAGGGCATTTTTAATTTCTTTTTTTTCGCTTTTAGCACTAAAAAATATTAATGGTATTGTTTTAAGATGAGGGCTATTGCCCATATGGGCAAGCAATTGTAAACCATCCATTTCTGGCATTAGCATATCACACACCACAAGATCCGGAAGGGAATTTTCCATTTTCTCCAAGCCATCTTTCCCATTTTTGGCGACAATTATTTCATATCCCTCCAATTCCAATAGCTCTGCCGTATTCTCTCTAACAACTTTATTATCTTCAATGATTAAAATGATTGCCATTTATAGAAACATTAAGAATTAAAGAATACCTAGGGGAATTACCTAAAGTAAGGATTTTCTTCCAATTAACCAGTATATTTTATGTAATTATGTAGTAGTAGTAGTAGTAGTAGTAGTAGTAGTAGTAGTAGTAGTAGTAGTAGTGGTAGTAGTGGTAGTAGTGGAGGCCTCTTAGGATCTAACAAAAACCACTATGTTAAAGTCTATCATTTGAGCTTTTTTCCGTTTAATAAATTTGCTGTTTTTAAAGGTTCCTTCTTTTCCAAAATCACCATATTGTCCAAAATATCTACGTATTTCAACCTTCATATTTCCAGGGTCCAACTTCATTGCTTCTACAACAAGTCTTAAATGGCTTGTTAAACAAAATGCTGTTCCCAATGTTAGATAATCCAAGGGACAGGGTGCTTGGTCCCCTGCTCCAATACTTCCCACGAACTGTACCTGGAACAGTAATGGAAACCGTTCCCTGTTTAAGGTATTTTGAATTCTCATTGGGGACTTCCTCTACAATTACGCTAACCTCGGCAACCATTTTGTCAGGATACTTTCTATTCATAGGAATACTATCCGGTAGTTTTAATATTTTGGTCAATGTGTAGGTTTCTGGCTTCTTGGGAGCTTCTATCCAAGTAACAATTTAATTACCTCCGTGTTCTGTATAACCATAGTCAAATTATGGAAAATATCCCTGCGAAATATAAAAAAGGATTCCTCCCCCAATACATAGAGAGAATAATATTCCTAAAGCAACTATTAATTTTTTCGTTTTACCTAAAATCAAAAAAAGGTTAATTGCGCACAGTTTTTATTGAAGGAATCTAATCCTATTCATTTTTTTCCAAAACTATAAATTGATCCAGCGCTTCCATTGCCTCACAACCATATACCACAGATGGACCACCACCCATTAAAATAGCTACCCCAATAGTTTCCATAATCTCCTCTGAAGATGCCCCAGATTGCAATGCATCATTTACATGAAAAGCAATACAGCCATCACACCTAACGGTAATGGCAATTCCCAATGCTATAAGCTCCTTAGTTTTGGAGGTTAGTGCTCCTTGGGCAATACCTGCTTCATGAAGTTCAGAGAAACCACTCATTACTGTGGGAATTCTTTCTCCCAACTTTTGCATATTCTTCGATAGGTCGTTATAGTTTTTTGAATAGTCTTTGCTCATTTTTTTAATGTTTTTGTATTTTAAAATAACTTTATATCATAAGCGCAATTGGCGTTATATTTCAAAATTATTTTATATGGGTAACCTATGGAATGACTTATATCATGCCACAGTATTAAATTCAATAAAAGCTTCTTCTAAAACTGTTTTGGAGACAAACAAGTGGGTAATAAGGGGTTCAACGTAATCTTCGTTCTCCAAACCACCACTTGGGCTTATATTCCCTTTTAATAAGACCGAACCTTTTAACAGAATGTACTTTAAGATGTGCCATCATTTCTTCAACTGAATCCGTTAAGAAAAATAGGTCCATATCCTCGGCGGCTATACTTTCATTTTCTGCCATCACCTTAATATGGTGGTACAGCTCCTTGTGATATTCCTTGCCAAACAATATTACCGGGAAATTGCTTATCATTTTTGTTTGAATCAAAGTTAGCGATTCAAACAATTCATCCAAGGTACCTATCCCCCCAGGCATTACAATAAAGGCAAAGGAGTATTTCATGAGCATAAACTTTCTAAGAAAAAAATAGGGAATATCTATCCATTTATCCAAATACGGATTTGGTTCCTGTTCAAAGGGCAAAATAATATTGCACCCCACCGAATGCCCCCCATTTTCATAAGCTCCCTTATTGGCAGCTTCCATAATTCCAGGGCCACCGCCCGTCATTACTGTAAATCCCATGCCAGCCATAGCCTTTCCAATTGCCTCGGCGTCTTTGTAATACTGATTTTCCGGTCCAAAACGGGCCGAACCAAAAACAGTGACACAAGGTCCTATAAAGTGAAATTTTCTAAAGGCGCGGATAAAATGGTACTGTACCTTAATAGCAAACTTCAACTCTTTAAATCGGCTTCTAGGCCCACTTAAAAAAGATTTTTCCTCACTTAAATAAAAAGAATTGGTATTGTCACTAGTAGTATCCTTCATAGCTATAATTAATACTATATCAAGATATCATTTTCTCCGATATCTAAGGCCAATCTCATTGTATTTTCCTGTATTCCGTTATTTAAGAAGACACATACTAAAACTAATTCAATGATTTAAGTCATTTTTCAATCCTTGGTAAACCCTTTACTTTATGGTATTAAATTCATGGAATATGAAAAAGACTAAATTTTATATTATAATCATTTCCATCATGGGCCTTCTAACTTTTGAAAGTTGTGGCCCTGTTGTTATTTCTTCGAGACCAAGCCATCCTCCCCCACCATGGTTCTATCCAAATAGATTGGAAGTAGTACGGTATGTCTATTTTCCCGAATACAATTTCTATTTTGATTTAACATTAAGAAATTATCTCTATTTGGATAGGGGTACTTGGATACGGGTCAATACATTGCCTCCAAGATATAATGGTATTGATTTAAGAAGATCTAGATATGAAAGGGTGAGAGCATATAATGGGGACAATATAAAACGCTACCATGATGAGAATAATTTAAATAGAGGTAGAAGCAATAGAAATACTCAAAGAAGAATTAATTAATGAAAAAATAATTCAAAATCTTAATTTTTTTAAAATGAAAAAGGCAATAGCGTTCTTATTACTATTACTCGTTGCCGGATGCAACGGACAAGAAAAAGAAAAACCAGAAATCAAAAAAGAGGAAAAGAAAGAAACCGCCGAAAAACCCAAAGGACAGTGGGAAGTAAAAAAAGAGTATGATGAGTTTGGAAATCTTATTAAATATGATTCTATCTACTCCTATTCTTATTCCAATATCGAAGGTGACTCACTAAAAGTAAATCTGGATAGTATTATGGATTCCTTTAGAGATTTTTTTGATGAAAGGGTTCCTTTTTCTTGGAAAGATAGATTCTCTTACTTTCCCGAAACTGATTCCCTTTTTATGAAAGATTTCTTTACTGAGGACTATTTTTTTAAAAATTGGGAAAAACAACATTCAGAATTACAAGAAATGATGAAGAAAATGGATTCTACCCGAAACGCTTTTTTAAAGAAATATCACCCTGGATTATTGGAATCCAAAGAAAACAATTAAGGCAATTAGTGACATCCGTTTTTAAAACAAAGTATTACCTATATTTTAAAAACGGATGTTCATTTAACGTACCAATTGGAATACCTGTTTTGCTATCTCCAATTCTTCATTGGTCGGGATGACAAAGATTTTAACCTTGGAAGAAGAGATACTGATATCCCTCAAAGAATTTGATTTAAGTTTATTTTTTTCTTGATCCAGATTTATCCCCAAATAATCCATATCTGAACATACCAGCTCTCTTAACACACTGGAATTTTCTCCAATTCCTGCTGTAAATAGTATTGCATCCAAACCATTCATAATGGCCGCATAAGCCCCAATATACTTTTTAATACGATATGCATTCATTTCCAAAGCTAATATACAATCTGTATTTCCTTGTTCTGCACCGCTTTGTACATCTCTTAAATCACTATATCCGGTAAGACCCAGCATACCGCTTTTCTTAAGCAATATTTTTTCAACTTTGTCTAAATCATAACCTAGGGTCTTAACAAAATGAAAAATAATGGAATGGTCTATATCTCCACTTCTGGACCCCATAATGAGCCCGTTGGAAGGGGTAAATCCCAAGCTATGATCCACACTTTTTCCATTTTTCACCGCTGTTATACTACATCCATTTCCTAAATGAATTGAAATTATTTTTGCCTCTGGGTTTTGTAAATAATCAATAGCTTTTTCGGAAACATATTTATGACTTGTTCCATGAAAACCATATACTTGAATTCCATGGTTTGTATACAGTTCATTGGGAATGGCATACTTTTTAGCTTTAGTTGGTATTGTTTGGTGAAAAGCGGTATCAAAAACCGCTACTTGATGAGCAGTATTAAAAATTTGCTCAGCTAGGACAATTCCTTCTAAATTGTGAGGATTGTGCAAAGGAGCCAATATGGAATATTCATTTATTTTCTCCTTTACTCCTTGATTTACTATTGTTGTTTTAGAATAGACATTTCCCCCATGAACAACTCTATGGCCCACGGCATCAATTTCTTTTACATCAGTAATAACACCTTTTTTCGAATCCAATAAAAAGGCCGCTATTTTTTTTAGTCCAATTGTGTGGGTCAATATTTCTTCCTCTTCCTCAATGGAAATGTTCCCTCTCTTATACTTTAAAACAGCTTTCTTGGATCCAATTCTTTCAATAATACCTTCACAAATTACTTTTTCAGAGGGCATTTCCATCAACTGATATTTTATAGAGGAACTTCCCGAATTAATAACCAATACTTTCATAGCAATAACTATTTTTTAAATTCCTTGTGCTTGAATTGCGGTGATTATAACTGTATTGAAAATGTCCTCCACTGTACAGCCACGACTTAAATCGTTCACTGGCTTCTTTAGTCCTTGTAACATTGGCCCTATGGCCAAAGCTCCTGTTTCTCTTTGGACCGCTTTGTAGGTATTGTTCCCTGTATTTAAATCGGGAAAAATAAATACACTTGCCCTGCCAGCAACTTTGGAATCTGGCATTTTGTTTTTGGCTACTCCTATATCTACGGCGGCATCATACTGTATGGGCCCCTCTACCTTTAAATCAGGCCGCATTTTCTTTACCAATTCTGTGGCTTTGCGAACTCTATCCACATCTTCCCCTGTACCAGAGCTTCCGGAGGAATAAGACAACATGGCTATACGAGGTTCTATTCCAAATGCCAAACTAGTGGTTGCTGAAGAAATTGCAATTTCAGCCAATTGCTCCGCAGTCGGGTTTGGATTAATGGCGCAATCACCAAAAATGGTCACTCTATTGTCCAAACACATAAAGAATACCGAGGAGACCACAGAAACACCTGGTACTGTTTTTACAAACTGAAGAGCAGGGCGTATGGTATGCTGTGTAGTATGTACGGCTCCAGAAACCATACCATCTGCATGACCTTTATAGACCATCATGGTTCCAAAATAGGATACATCTCCCATAAGGTCACGGGCCATTGCCAAGTTCATGTTTTTGTGCTTCCGTAATTCATATAGAGTATTGGCATAATCTTCAAAATTTGTGGATTCAGTTGGATTTATGATTGCGATTTCATTCAAATTAAGAGAAATATCCAGTTGCAAGATTTTGGCTTCAATTTCCTTAGGGTCTCCCAATAACGTAATTTTCACCGCATTGGAATCTACCAACTGTTTTGTTGCAATAAGAATACGTTCATCTGTTCCTTCTGGAAGCACTATATGTTTCTTTTTTGATTTTGCCCTCTTCAATAGGTTGTACTGGAACATTCTCGGTGTTATTCCCTCAGGTTCAAATGTTATTAGGCGCTCTGCCAAATCATCAACAGGTACATATTTTTCAAAATCTTGAATGGAAGTAGCTATTTTCTGTGAATTCTCTGCATATATTTTTGATTTAATGGCACCAATCCTATTGGTAATCGAAAAAGTTCCTCCTTTTACAGAAACTATGGGAACCACATCCGTTAAACCTTCTATTAGTTTTATAATGGAATCTTCGGGTATCAATCCCCCAGTAAGAACAATACCCGAAATAGTGGGATAATTACTGGAAATATTGGCTTGTAATGCCCCTAGAATTATATCCGCCCTATCACCAGGGGTAATTACTAAACTTTCTTTTTTTAAGTGGGTGAGATAATTACGCAATTGCATGGCCCCTACACTATAAGCCCCAGCTTGATTATTTATATATGATTCCCCAAATAGAACTTTCCCATCAAGGTTTTCCACAATTTCCTTTACCGTGGGTTTAGCTAAAACAGGATTTATAGGTATAACTCCCGCCAGCACATTTTTGGGAAGTTTCTTTTGCAATTCGGTTATTACCAGGGATACATTCTTTGCCTGTACTTTATTGGCCACCGCCATTAAAACTTCTACTCCCTTTTCTTTAAAAGAGTCACAAGCCATATATAAATTACCGACAAGCTCTTCCAAGGTCTTGCCAATACCACTGGCCAGAATAATTGTTGGTATACCTAGGTTTTTAGCTATCAACACATTAATGTCCCATTCTATGATGGCCCCTTCACCAGAAAAATCGGTACCCTCTACCAAGATAAAATCAAATCGGTCTTCGATAGCCTTATATTTTCCAATAATGGTACTTATAATTTCATCATCTTTATCTTGATTCTTTTTTTGTATAATCTCACTACGGGTATATGCGTAAGCATCTTCATACTTTAAATTCAAATCAAAATAAGAAATCATGGTATTGATGTGGTTATCCAAACCGCCCTCTTTATCATCAATAATCGGTCTAAAATAACCCACTTTGGCAGTTTTGCCCAAGAGTGTTTCCATAAGGCCCAAAGAGATAATGGATTTTCCACTATTAGATTCTGTAGTGGCAATATAAATTGCTTTGCTCATTCTTACGATGCTTCTATAATTTCAAATTTAATGGATTCCTTTTTGTTCTAGATCCATTAATACAAATTAAGTCGTTGCAAAATTATACCTAACAAAAAGCCTTAATCATGATATTGGTCATGTGCCTAGCGGATTAAGATCAATAAATTTGACTTCTAACCTAGATAAATTATTAAAGTGAAAACAATACTATATGCCACAGATTACTCCGAGAATTCGGTTGCTGCCTTAAAATATGCTCATGAAATGAGTTTACAACTGGGGACCCGTTTGGTCATTACCCATGTTTTTGAGTATCCTACTATATTGAATACAGAAGGACTTAATGAACCTTTTCTCCATTTGGAAAAAAATGCTTTTAAAATGCATCGTTCTAAATTGGAGGAATTTTGTGCAGAACATTTAGGCAGCAAATGGGATACACCCAACATACAGTTGGAGGCCGTAGAAAATAATTCGGTCACTCAGGGCATTATCTCAAAAGCGGTTGATTGGCATGCGTATCTCATTGTTACTGGAATAAAAGGAGGAAGTGTTTTGAAAGAAGTAATTATGGGAAGTACTACAAAACGCCTTATTGAAATAGCCCCCTGCCCCATTATGGCAATTCCTGCTGATACAAGCTACATGCCACTTAAGACTATTGTCTATGCAACGGATTTTGAAGAAGAGGATGTCTATGCAATTCGAAAGCTTGCTGAAATTGCCGAACAATTTGATTCTGAAATAAAGGTTGTCCATATTAGTACCGATAAAGAATATGCAGGAGAAACACAAATGGAATGGTTCAAAGACATGCTTAATGAAAAAGTCACCTACGACCGTATAGAATTTAAGCTATTGTTCTCAGATGATATTTATGATACTCTTAGAACTTATTTAGGGGATACCAACGCAGATATAGTGGTTATGCTAGAAAGGGAGAAAAAAGGCTTTCTTCGAAAATGGTTCCATCGAGATTTGGTCAAAAAAATTGAATCTTATGGCCGGGTACCACTTTTAAGCTTTAGGGGAGCAAACCATCAACTATTTTATTTTAAAACAGCACTATAAATTTATTGAAATGGCTAGAAGATTGTACACTATATTGATTGTAATTTCCTTGGGATTGGGATATTATTTATATTCTATTAGAGAAACACATTCAAAAATATTCCTCATAGTACTATCCGGAATCATATTCACATTTTTGAGTATGGGTATCCATGGATTAATAGCACATTCTCTAAATCCCAAAACTAAAGAAGGAAGTATTCTTCTTTATCCTTTGTTAATGGGTGCTCTTTGGGCGTTTCTATTCTTTTTGTTTGTATTCTTTATTCTTCCTATTTTTTGCCCAGATTTTTTAATTCAGATGTAAACGAAGTTTAACCCGAAAATTCAAGTTTAACATTTGACTTTAGTAAAAACAAAAACAGGAGACCTAGGCCTCCTGTTTTCTATGAAAAGATAAAATTTGTCAATACTTCCAATTTAGCCTTTAGACCATTTTATTTCTAAAACGACATAAAGATTAATTTTTTCATAAAAACTACATCTATCCCTTCACTATGATTCCAATTCTTTACAGAAGCAAGAACCATGTCTTGATGTTTTAAAGAAACCAGAGTACGCAGGCACTCTGGTTTCAATGAAGGTATTAAATTTACTGGATGACCACTTACATTAACTTATGCACTAATTTATTTCTAAATCCATGTAAAATTAAAGGGTTTAAGAAGTATTTCTGATACCTTCATAAGGGCTGAATTATATCTCTACTCTCCAACACCTATATTTTTATTTTTTCAAAGAACTGTTTTATTTTTAATTATACAGCTAATTTACATGGTCTTTGTCTTAGAGAAAATGACCTAGGTCAGTTTATTGATTTTTTTTTCTGTTGTTCCATATTTAATTTAATTGCTCTATTAACATATCCACATCTTCCTTTTTACATAATTGGGTTCCAGGGTGCATAGTGGCAGCTGTGCCACAAGCTACTCCATATTCCACCATTTCCTTAAATGACTTGCCCTCCAATACACTAAGAACCATGCCCGCGACCATACTATCCCCAGCTCCTATCATGCTTTTTTGTTGAACAATTGGCGCTGGAATGTATTCCAATAAATCTTTGGTGACCAATAAAGCCCCCTTCTCCCCAAGGGAAACCACCATGACTGTACAAGGATGCTTCTCTAAAAATCCTTTGGCCAACGTTTCCAATTCTGCAAAAGAAATAAAAGGAATACCGCACAAAGCACTTAATTCGGCTAAATTCGGTTTAAAAAGAAATATATTGGACGTCACGGCCTGTTTTAATGCCTCTCCCTTTGTATCTAGAATTAGTTTTGCTTTTTTTTTCTTTACAATAGTTGCCACTTTTACAAAAAAATCCTCTGGTATTCCAGGAGATAATTTTCCGCTCGCCACCAAATAATCCCCTTCTTGTAAAAAATTTTCCAAACGTATTAAACTCTCTTGCCATTCTTTTTCCAATACGTAAGGTCCTGGCACTCCAAAACGATACTCCAAATCTGTGATAGAATTCCTAACCGCTAAATTTTCTCGTGTACAGCCTTGAATACCTATAACTTCTTGCGGCACACCCTCATTCTTTAGTAAGCTTTCTAAATGGGTGCCTGTTGGTCCTCCTGCCAAATAAATGGCGAGAGAAGTACCTCCAAGATTCCCAATGGCCCTGGAAACATTAATACCGCCTCCACCCGCAAAATAAATTGGTGATGTACATTGTAGCTTAACATTGGGTATTAGATCATTTACAACTGTATTTTTATCCACAACAGGATTTACAGTTAGGGTAATTATATTGCTCATTTTTAATAGTAATCTTGGGGAGATTAATTACTGCTAGAAGCCATTCCAAAAGTTACAAAACTTTTCTCTGCTTTATTAATGTTTTCTATTCCCTGTAGTAATGCATCTGGATTAAAAGAAATACTATCTATCCCTTCTTTTACCAAAAACTTGGCAAACTCGGGAAAATCGCTTGGTGCCTGGCCGCATAGGCCTATTTTTGTGCCCGTTTTCTTTGCTGACCTTATGGCCATTGATATCATACGTTTTGCAGCAGCATCATTTTCATCAAAAAGTTGGCCCATAATCTCAGAGTCCCTATCAATTCCCAAAGTAAGTTGGGTAAGGTCATTGGATCCAATAGAAAAACCATCAAAAATTTCGGCAAATTCTTTTGCCAAAATTACATTGCTTGGAATCTCCACCATTGTATATACTTCAAGACCATTTGCCCCTCGTTTTAACCCATTACTTTCCATGATATCAATGACTTTTTTACCTTCTCCAAGTGTCCTACAAAAAGGAACCATTACTTTAAGATTTGTGAGTCCAATAACATCTCTAACCTTTTTAATTGCAGCACATTCCAATGCAAATCCGCCCTTATATAAATCACTATAATATCTTGATGCTCCCCTAAATCCCAACATAGGATTTTCCTCTGCTGGTTCAAATTCCTTTCCTCCCAATAAATTTGCATATTCATTGGTCTTAAAATCACTTAACCTTACTATTACCTCCTTAGGATAAAATGCTGCAGCAATTATAGCTATCCCCTCTGCCAGCTTATCAACAAAATAGGCTGTCTTATCCTTATAGTTTTTTGTAAGCAGTTCTATTTCCTTTTGGACAGATGCCTCTTTAATTTTGTGATACTCAACAAGTGCCATAGGGTGTATTTGCGCCATATGTGTTATTATAAATTCCATTCTCAATAGACCCACTCCATTATTAGGGTAAAATGAAAGTTGAAAAGCTTTTTCGGGATCTGCTAAAATCATTTTTGCTTCTACTTTTGGCATTTTTATGTTGGAAAAATCTATTTCCTGTTCTTCATAGGAAAGTTGACCTTCATACACATACCCTGTTTTGCCTTCTGCACAAGACATTGTAATAACATCTCCATTGTTTATCATTGAAGTAGCATTTCCACATCCCACAATAGCGGGAACTCCAAGTTCTCTGGCAACAATTGCTGCATGGCTTGTCCTTCCGCCTTTATTGGTAACTATTCCTCCCACCTGTTTAAGCAAGGGGTCCCAATCCGGAGTAATGGTGTCCGTTACAATAATGGAATCCATTGTTAATTCTTTTACATCCTTAGGGGACTTTAGCAAAATTGCCTTTCCCACTTTTATTTTGGAACCAACGGCATTGCCATTAACCATTTTTTTTCCTTTTTCCAATAGCCTATACTCTATATGAACATTTTTATTTCTAGTCTGATGCACAGTTTCTGGACGGGCCTGAATTATAAATAATTCATTTGTAATTCCATCTTTGGCCCATTCTATATCCATTGGTTGCTTATAATGTTCTTCAATAAGCATTGCCCATTGTGCCAATGCTATGATTTCATCATCCGAAAGCACATATCGTTCTTGTAGGTGGGATGGAGTACTAATATTTAGAATTGGGCTACTATCCGTATCCGTACCATAGACCATAGTCAGTTTTTTATCCCCAAGTTTTTTTTGAAGAATAGGATACTTTCCAAGTTTTAAGCTTGGCTTAAAAACATAAAATTCATCCGGGTTTATTGTCCCCTGTACAATGTTCTCCCCAAGGCCCCAAACTCCAGATAACAATATGGCATTTTCAAATCCAGATTCTGGTTCAATGGTAAAACCTACCCCAGAACATCCTTTATCTGCACGTACCATTTTCTGAACCCCAACGGAAAGAGCAACATCTCCATGTTTAAATCCCTTATCATCACGATACTTAATAGCCCGATCGGTATATAAAGATGCAAAACATTTTTTAACGGCATCCAAGACCTCATCTTTACCTTTTATATTTAAAAAAGTATCGTGTTGTCCTGCAAAACTGGCATCAGGAAGGTCTTCAGCAGTGGCACTACTCCTTACAGCCACTGCACAGCTATCATTATTGTTACATAAACTTAGATAGGCTTCTATAATTTCGTTTGATATTTTAACAGACAACTTTGCTTCCAATATTAGTTTGCGGGCCTTTTTACCTATTATATTCAAATTGGAATAATTATCCGTATCCAATTCCAGTAATACTTGTTGCAATGGCCCTCTAATTGAATTTTCATTCAAAAAATTCCAAAATGCCTTAGAAGTAGTCGCAAACCCATTCGGAATTTGTATTCCCTTTGATGTTAATTGATTATGCATTTCACCCAGAGAAGCATTTTTACCTCCCACAAGGGCAATATCGTTTATTCCTATTTCACTAAATTTTATTATCCCCTTTTCCATTTTATTCTATATGCTTTCATTAATAAGGTAGAATTCCATATCCCATATTTAAAAGAAATACTCCAACAAGAAACAACACTAAATAAAGGACCTGTATCAGCTTAACATTAACAACTTGTAAAGCTGCAGAAGATCGAATAGGAAACATGAAGAGTACAATCCCAATAATTATCGAAATCCACCCTAGAAAGGTAATAATAATGGGCCATTCGCCCGTCCATACATTATGGAATAAAATATTGAGAAGTCCAACAATGATTGCAATAAATGCTGTTATTAGTAAAAACTTAGGGTCTTTTAAATATTCAAAAATATCACGAATACGTTGCGGGTTAAAACTAAGTACCAAGAAAAAAATAATGAGGTAAAACCCCCAAAACTTTGCCAAAAAAAAGGAAATATCCATATCATTTTAAGTGTTGATTATTATATGATTAAATGTATATCTAAGTTTTTGTTTGATAAATGATTTAAGTCATTGTCCAAAAGTTGAAAGGGAAATAATTTTGAAGCAATGAACAGATATTAAAAGTTCATTTATTCACCGAAATATTAATTAAATAATAAAATCATGAAAAAAATTCTATTTGGTTTATTAGTTGTTGGACTTACCACCCAAGCATTTTCACAGGTTATTAAAACTGAAGAGCTTTCTGAAGTTGTAGTTATGGCCACAAACTACAAATACCTTAGCGACGTGGATTCCAAAGAAGCTCCGGTCGACGCAAAATTATTGGAACGAATGGTGGCTTCTTTTGATGTTAAAGACTCAGAATTCTACCAAGACGAATACGACCTCTATAATGTTACTTTCTTTATTCCTGACGGAAAAATCCTTGCTGCATATGATAAAGATGGCAAGGTTTTGAGAACTGTAGAAAAGTTCAAGGACATTAATGTTCCTGAAGTTGTAAGAAACTCTGTCTACAAAAGGTTTCCCGGGTGGATGATTTCCAAGGATGTGTATCTAGTGAATTACCACCAAGAGAAAGGAGCTAATAGAAGGTATAAGCTTAAATTGGTAAATGGTGATAAAACACTTAGGGTAAAAACAGATGAGGATGGGAATTTTCTTTAATTCTTAAAAACATAAAATTATGTCAGTATTAAAAGTAGTAGAAATCTTAGGGAATTCTTCCCAAAGTTTTGAAGATGCGATACAAAATATCATTAATGAAGCCTCTAAAACTGTTAAGAATATTAAATCAGTTTATGTTAAGGATATGCAAGTTACGGTGGACAACAATCAAATTGCTGAATACCGTGTGAATGCACAAGTCTGCTTTGGAATTTTGGATGAAGTAGTACAATAGGGCCTTAAGGCATTCCAAAAAAATGTAAAGATTGCCATTACATTGCTCTTTGCCCATTTTGGAATGCCTTATTCATTTGGTTACAAAAACCGCACGAAAACAAACACCATTCTACATTTCTTAAATGAAGTGAACGGACTCAAGTTTATAAACATTAAGTAAAAATTGTTATGATACAGTCAGAAATATTCAACCAAAATGTAGAAGAATATGAAGCTTGGTACCAAGATTACCATGAAGTCTATATGTCAGAAATAACCGCTTTAAAAGAACAGTTTCAAAAATTACCAGAAAATATCCAAGGTATTGAGGTAGGTTTGGGCACTGGACGGTTTTCTGTGCCCTTGGGAATTAAGGAAGGTATTGAACCTTCGGAAGAAATGGCCATAAAAGCAAGAGAGCGAGGTATTGAAATCATGAAAGGTTTTGCTGAGAGGCTACCATATGCAGATTTACAATTCCACTTTGTCCTCTATGTTACTATTTGTCATTTAAATGACATCAAGGCAGCATTCGATGAAGCTTTTAGGGTCTTAAAACCTAAAGGGGCAATTATCATAGGTTTTTTGGACAAGGATAGAGCTATAGCAAAACAATATGAAGAAAAGCGCAATCGAAGTACCTTCTTTAAAAATGCACATTTTTATTCTGTTGATAACATTCAAAAATTGCTAACGGAAGTAGGGTTCAAAGATTTGGAATTTAACCAAACCCTCTTTGGAGGTTTAGATGAAATCAAAGAAGTCCAAATACCAAAACAAGGTTACGGAGAAGGCTCTTTTGTAGTTGTCAAGGCAACCAAAAAATGATTATCAAATATTTGCCCCATACGGCTGATATTAGGATGGCAATAGAAAGCAAAACCATAAAAGGATTATTTGCCACGGCAGTCAAAGGTATGGGCAATATTCTCAAAGAAGGTTACTGCGATCAAAGAAATGTTTTCTCTAAGAGTATACGTATAACTACCCATTCACTAGATTATACAAGTTTATTGATTGACTTTCTATCTGATGTACTATCACTAGGATATATAGAAAATTCCGTCTATTGCAAACTTGAAATTGAGAAGCTTTCAAAAAAAACAATTGTTGCCAAAGCCTTTGGTTTCCATGTTGATCAATTTGATGAAGAGATAAAAGCCGTTACCCACCATGAAGCCAATATTCTAAAAAACAAAAGAAAAAAATGGGAAACATGTATTGTGTTTGATATATAAATATGCGAAAAGTTCAAAAAGAACATATAAATAAGATTACAGACTACTTATGGGAAATTCCGCAATCCTTTAGACAAGATATGAAGGTGCCTGCCAGAATCTTGGCGTTTGAAACACTTCTTGACGACATCATCGAAGATAGATCACTCAATCAACTTGTCAATGTGGCCACTTTGCCGGGCATTAAAAAGGCTTCTTTTGTTATGCCAGACGTTCATGAAGGATATGGTTTTCCTATTGGAGGTGTGGCAGCTACGTCATATCCACACGGAGCAATTTCACCAGGAGGGATTGGTTATGATATTAATTGCGGCGTTCGCCTGCTCGTATCCCAAATACAAATTGAAGACATTAAACCTCAACTAGAAAATCTTTCCAAAGAACTATATAAACAAATCCCTTCTGGAATGGGAAAGGGAGGGCAAATAAGGCTTACACCATCTGACATGGAAGAGGTTCTGGTCAAGGGCGCTGAGTGGGCCATCGAGAATGGTTATGGAATAAAAGAAGATTTATACAATATAGAAAGTAATGGAAAATTGGATAGTGCGGACCCATCTCTTGTGTCTGATATGGCAAAGAAAAGAGGGGCCAATCAATTGGGGACCATTGGGTCCGGCAATCATTTTGTAGAAGTAGACTTTGTAGAAGAGATTTATGATAAACATATAGCAGAAGTATATGGCCTAAAAAAAAATCAGGTAGTTGTTTTGATTCATACGGGCTCCCGTGGTTTGGGTCATCAGGTTGCCACAGACCACATCCGAATTATAATGTCTGCCATGTCCAAATATAATATAAAGGTTCCCGACAGAGAATTGGCCTGTGTACCTTTTGACTCCCGAGAGGGGCAAAATTATTTTAAAGCTATGTGCGCAGCCGCAAATTATGCTTGGTGCAATAGGGAAGTAATTTCATGGGAAGTAAGAAACGCCTGGGAAAATATTTTTGGCAATAAAGGAGGGGCATTGAATGTCTTGTATGATGTAGCCCACAACATCGCAAAAATTGAAACCCATACTATTGAAAATACAGACCAAATGGTCATTGTACATAGAAAGGGAGCAACTAGGGCTTTTGGCCCTAAATCAAAAGAATTACCTAAAAAATACAATGAGGTTGGCCAACCAATAATAATACCGGGAAGCATGGGAACTTGCTCTTATGTACTTGCTGGAACATCCAAAAGCCATGAAACAGCTTTTGGTTCATGCTGTCACGGTGCTGGAAGACGCTTGTCCAGACGAGCGGCCAAGAAGAAAGTAAATGCACCAGCGTTAAAAGAACAACTAAGGGAGAAAGGTATTTATGTGGAAGCTGGTTCCTTTAAGGGAATTGCAGAGGAAGCTCCAATAGCTTATAAAGATGTTAATATGGTAGTGGAGACGGTAAGTAACTCTGGGATTGCAAAAAAGATTGCAAAACTCATTCCTGTGGCCGTAATAAAAGGTTGACAACTAAACTTAGTGGAATACAATATTTAAAAGCAATTACACATTTAAAAAATTAATCTACAACACTTTGCCTTAGGATTTGTATTGCTTCTTTATCTGTAACTTGATCAAACTCCTCATAAAACTGTCCAACCGCCCTAAAATTAGGTGGTATTAGTAAGCATATTACCTGATCTATATGAGAAGATTTGTTTAATTTCTTGATTGCCGATTTAGGCGCTACGGGAACAGCTACTATAACTTTCTTGGGGTTTTGATTCCGTATTAATTCTGCTGTGACCATTATGGTATTCCCCGTTGCAATTCCGTCATCAACAATGATTACAATTTTACCGTTTAAATTTTGGGGGGATTTCGTCCTATAATACTCGTCCTGGCGACTTTTTAACTTCTCCCTTATTCTGGCCGTTTCTTCTTCTATATACTTTTCTGAAACACTGGTGGAATCACTTATTAGCACATTCTCTAAACTTACAGCCCCTATCGCATATTCTTTGTTGGAGGGGTGGCCTATTTTTTTGGAAAGAACAACGTCCAAAGGGGCCTCCAACTCCCTTGCTATAATTTCCCCTAAGGGCAACCCACCTCTTGGAATTGCCATAACAACCGTATTTTTATTTTTAAATTGCTGCAATTTCTTACCCAATTTTATAGCGGCATCCAGTCGGTTTCTAAACATAGCTTTCTATTTATTTAACCATTTTGTGAACCATTCTGCAGAAATATTAGCAACAATCTCTAACTTTCCCTCTTCCTCAAACAAGTGGGTTGCCCTTGGAACAATTTCAAGTTTCTTTGTGCAATTCAAATTTTGGTATGCCTTTTCATTCAATTGTATTACTACATCATCCCTGCCACCTACAATTAAAAGTGTCGGGGCCGTAACTTTTTTTAAATGCCCCAAAGCAAGGTCCGGCCTACCTCCCCTTGAGACCACCGCATCTATATCCTTATCAAAAAAAGCGGCTGCCCTCAAAGCAGAGGCTGCTCCTGTACTTGCCCCAAAATATCCAATTAACAGATCTGAGGTAATATCATTATGTTGTATCCATTGCGTTACATCTATCAACCTCATTGTTAGTAAATCTATATCAAACCTATTGTCATAGATTCTATCTTCGTTTTCCGTTAGCAAATCAAACAATAAAGTGGCCAATCCATTCTTTTGCAGTATTTCTGCAACAAATTTGTTTCTGGGGCTAAATCTACTACTCCCGCTACCATGTGAAAAAATTACAATTCCCTTTGTATTTTGAGGTATGCAAAGGTTTCCTTTTAGGACAATACCATCCAATCTAATTTCTACATTACTGTTATATACTTCTTTTAATGACATAGTCATACGGCCATTTTTAAACTCTTTCTTTTCTTAAATATGAAAAGTAAAAGAAGCCCATAACCTATAATTATGGTTACCATTGATACTAGAGCTCCAATAAAAGGAATAAAAGTCAACAACCTAATAACTGCCGCTATTCCAATAGCCACAAAAACTATGGTCCAAAAATCCCAAGATTTGTTTTTAGACTTGTTCAAATAATGGCTTGTCAGCAATGCCGTTATTAAATGTCCAAACAATAGACTAAATAAATAAAAGAAGAATAAAAATAGCCCAAGAGGGATGCCTATGACAACCAAGACACATATAACAATAAGAATAGGAAGTCCCACAAGGTATAATGCTCCGTAACCCAAGCTGCGCCACACATTGTTATCCAAATAATCCACTGATTTTGAAAAAAAGCCTTTGAAGAAATAATTTAGTATTACAATGATCAGAAAGGCAGAGAACAGATAAAAAATCCAAAAACCTATTGCGGCAATACCAAAGCCTTTCATGAAAAAACCTTCACCATCTCTTTGTAAATCTTCATTAAATAATGCTTTTGATGCTATTAGTGAATTTTTAAAATCTACCTCCTTAGACTCTGACCAATACTCAACATCATCATAGAACTTGGCATTATCGCCAATATAAATGGATTCCGCAACTATTTCCGATTTCCCCTCAATTGTTCCATTAATCTTTACATCTGCAGCGTATAGTTTAATATCTTGGCCCACCTTTCCATTAACTTCAATATCACCGGCATAAGATTTAATGTTTCCCTTAATCTCTCCTTTAACATCTATGTCACCAGAAAAATTGATCAGGTTACCATAAACAACAGAATTCTCTGTGATGACCACTTCACCTCCTGCCACGATAACATCATCCCCAACATCAGAATCTATGATGAGTTTACCTCCTGCCGCTCTAATATCATCGGCAACATGCCCATTAACAGTGATTTCCCCTCCGGCAACCACCAGATCTTGGCCTATGGAGTCGTTTATGATAATTGTCCCCCCTGCAAGGACAGCATCTCCTCTTACCTTGGCATTTATGTTTATGGTCTCTGCAGCTCGATAAATATCATCTTTCTGCTCTTCTGAAACTGTTATTTCTTCATTAGCTTCAAATTGTGACAACATCAACATGGGACATAATAAAATAAAAAATAGAATTGTTCTTTTCATGACTTCTTTATGGATTGGTTTATTACCAAAGTAAAAGATGTACAATGAACCGTACAATGACTCAGGTCATTATACCAATTAATACCAAAACTGATTCAGGTCATTTTTTTTTGTGCCCACATCAAATACATTTGTGTCATAGAATAAAGAAATCATACTTGCTAAAACATGGTGTGAGTACTAAAAATAATGTGCCATGAACGGGTTGCAATCCATACTGAGCGAAATAATTCTTCTCACCAATACTATTGAAACAGATTACCCAGAACTCTATAAGTTTTTGGATGAAACACCAATTACCATCCCTTCCAAAAACCATCCGGAAATAGATAAGAATGCCATGAAAGACTACTTGGAAAGCCTAAAGCAATTACTGGAGCATCATGTGGAAACACACCAGATGGGCAATGGGTCAATAAGAAACTAAAGGTCTATGACCCAAGTAGAAAAGGCATCTTTTCCAAGGCTTCTAAATGGTTAATTCTGATTTTTTTCAGCTTCTTTTTTCTGCCGTCTTTCCAGCTTTCTAAAATATCCCCTAGTCAAAAAATTGTGCTTTAAGGCCTCCATGTTTTCATTAAAACTCTGTGCCCCTTGCTCAATGTTCCTTATGGTAGTATCAAGATTATTTACAAAAGTGCTATCAGTGGTTAAATAGTTTACCGCCCCTTTGCCATTCTTTATTTCCTTCATTACTGAATTAATATCTTTGGTAACTTCCTCAATTTCTTTGCTCGCGGTTTCAAAATTACTAAGGATGCTCTTAATGTTATTTCCAGATATGGTATCGGCCAATAATATTCCCATTGCACTTTCTTCAAAATTTACTCTTCCCATTTCTTTATTTAGCTTGGTCATCATACTATTAGTTCTTTTACTCGCATGTTCAAGGTTGGATATGGTTTGTTCCAAACTAGTGGCCATAACAGTATCATTTAGCAATTTTCCCAATATACCTTTGCCCTGAGCCAAAGATTGGGTGACCTTTAACAAATCGGCCGTAAGCAATGCGGCATTCTCATTGGTTATATTAAGGGTGCTCAACATGTCCTGTGTCACCAATCTGCTTTGGGTTTTAAGTTCATCTCCAGGGACCACTAGGGATTCACTTCCAAGACCAGGGGTAATACTAATTAGCATACTACCAACAAGGCCATCAGAACCAATGGTTGCTATAGCGTCCCTTCTAATATGTTTCAACATTTTTTCTTCAATAATCATGTTTACCCTAATGGTACTATCGTTGATCATCTCAATATTTTCAACGGTACCCACGTTTATGCCCGAAAAACGGACATTGTTTCCACTCTGTAGGCCATTTACATTATTAAAGACAGCACTAATGGAAAAGGTATTGCCAAACATATTTTGCCTATTTCCAATGAGATATGCTGCAAGTACAATCAATGTGGTGCCAATGATCACAAAGACGCCTAATCTTAAATTTTCTAAAGTTGTTTTTGCCATACTACTATTTTTTAAAAAATGCCTCCACTTTTGGGTCTTGGGATTTTAATAATTCTTCGTAAGTGCCTTCTGCATAATTTATTCCATCCACTAGTAATATCATTCGTTCTGAGATTACCCTAGCACAATCTACATCATGGGTTATGATCAAAGAAGATGTATTATATTTTTTCTGTATACTTCGCATCAAACCAATAATTTCTTTCGCGGTGATGGGATCCAACCCACTGGTTGGTTCATCATATAATATTACTTTTGGCTTTAAGATAAGTGTACGTGCCAAGGCCACCCGCCTTTTCATTCCGCCCGATAGTTCTGAAGGCATTAAATCAATGGCATGGGCCAATCCAACATTTTCCAAAGCTTCCATAACCATGGGTGTGGTATCCACTATATTTCCCAATTTATTTTTGTGTCTTCGCAAGGGAAATTCCAAATTCTCACGTACGGTCATGGAATCATATAGTGCGCTTCCCTGAAAGAGAAATCCTATGTCTGCCCTCAATATATCCAAAGTTTCTTGGCTCAAAGTGGATACCTCTTTCCCCATAACTTCTATATAACCGCTATCTGCCTCCATAAGTCCTACCAGACATTTAATCATAACTGATTTGCCTGAGCCAGATTTACCCATGACCACCAAGTTCTCCCCTCTGGTTAGTTTCATGTTAAAACCACTGAGCACATGGTTATCGCCAAAGCTTTTATGCAAATCCTTAATATATATGACCACGTTCTCCTGTGGCATTGAATCCTGAAAACCCGTTGATTGCTTCATTTGCAATATATGGTTATCATTCATTTCGTTAGAGTTCATAAAATATATCTGACACAAAAACCGCAACAAAGTCTACAAAGAACAAAAGCATGGATGCAAAAACCACGGCCGTATTTGCGGCTACCCCTACTCCAGCAGTACCTTTTTTACAATAATAACCTTTGTAACAACCTACAAGGCCAATGGTAAATCCAAAAAAGAAAGATTTTGTGGTAGCAGGTATTAAATCGCCATATTCCAAAGCATCAAAAACTTTATTGAAATAGAGTTGAAAAGACACATCACCCTTTAAATTTTCAACAAGGGCAGAACCATATAAGGCAATTGCATCACCAATAATCACCAACAAGGGTAACATTAAGGTAGTTGCAAGAATGCGGGTAACCACTAAATATTTAAATGGATTGGTCCCAGAGACTTCCATAGCGTCTATCTGCTCGGTCACACGCATAGAGCCCAACTCAGCTCCAATTCCAGATGCTATACGTCCTGCACAAATCAAGGCGGTTATAACTGGACCAAGCTCCCTCACAATGGAAATACCAACCATGTTGGGCATCCAGGAAACAGCTCCAAACTCAATAAGTGTAGGCCTAGATTGTAGCGTAAGTACCAAACCAATAATAAAACCTGTAACACTTACCAACACAAGGGAACGGTTTCCCATATGGTAACACTGCCTAAGCAGTTCTTTGAACTCAAAAGGAGGTTTAAGTACTTCTTTGAAAAATCTACCCGCAAAATAGGATAGGTCCCCAATTTCTATAAAAAAGTTTTTGGTCTTATCTACTAAGGATAGTGACATTATATTGGTTTAGTTGAACTGTCACCAAAGATATAGTACCCCAGTTCTTTAAATAATGACCAATATCAGTCTTCGGCATATGACTTTGGTCATTGTTCTTTTTGTCAAGAGCCAATAGTTTTACGTTTATATAGTAGATAAAACCTTTAATTATGAAAGATACAGTTGTATACAATTCGGATTTACATTTTGAACACAAACAATGGGAAAAGGAATTACTATTTTGGGAAGATGAGCTACTTTCTTTTCAAAATAGATTAAATGAATTGGTCAATAGATGGACAGATTCAAAAGTTTTGGGGGAACTGGACCAATACCAAAATCAATTTCATATCCACAACAACATAATAGATGAACTAAAAGAAGAAATAGAAGCCCATGAATCAAACATTGCAAAACATTATAAAGCCAATGAAATTGTGATTGATCGGGAGCATTATGCAAACCATGTTAGATTTAGGGAGAAAATGGAAACACAGCGGCATATATATAATGAACTAAAGAAAAAATTCTTTCAATTTCTTTCCAAATATATGTAGTGAAAAGCTAAAATAAACCATGACCACTAACAAACTTATTTATACATTTCTTATTTCTGGGGTTCTATTTTCCGCAATACTTTTTTGGACTTGGCCAAGAGATGTATACAATTCGGTGAAAAATACTAACAACATTAAGGTTCATGTAGCGGAATCTATATCCAAAAAAATCTTTGTAAAGAATAATATTACGATAGAAAAGTATTTCAACTATATGGATTCATTGGTAGTTGAATATGATTCTTTAGTACCATATCCTTTATCGGAACATCTCTTGGTAAGAGCAAATCCATGGATTATGGATACTTTGGCAAATACAGATTATTATAATATGATGGAACAGGATTCTTTTGTGTACAATCAAAAGAAAATGGTAGTACTACGAAATAGTGATTCACTTATTGTTCCCGATTCTATTACTGCTACCAAGATTATAAAATCCATGAAAAACACTTTGATTGATGTTAATGTTCCAGAATTTAAACTTCGTATTTATCAAGATAATTTGTTGTTACATACTTTTCCAATAAGGGTTGGAAGAAATACAGAAAAGTACTTGGAAATGGGCAATCGAATTACGGATTTAAGAACTATACAGGGTTATGGTCAAATCATAGAGCATCATAAAAATCCTGACTTCTATAATCCTGTTGATGGCAAACAGTTTTTTTTCACAAAAAGAGACGATGAAAAAACAACGTATATGCCCCAAATACCTTGGATTGAAACTGAAATAAATGGTGTTAGAAATGGGCAAATGATTCATCCTACCACCAATCCAGAAACATTGGAAAAGGCATATTCCAATGGATGTATTGGCACAAAAGAAGGGGATGCATGGATTATATACTATTATAGTCCACTCGGCACCCCAATACAAATACGTTATGATTTGAAAATAAAAGACATAAATGGGGAGGAATTGGAATTAAAGGATATATATGGCTATAAGAAATAACAACTTATAACAAATACACCGTACCTATGCATTGGGATATGCTTTTAGAAATAGATATCAAGCATCTATTATTAGAGTCTTTGCATTACTACTAACTTAGGGTAAAGTAGGACCCATAATCCCTATTTTATCAATGTTTTTTCTAGCAAAATCCATCAATAAAAAAAGTAGAAGACTTTTTAAAAACAAAAAACACTGTTAGCAAATTAGCTAACAGTGTTTTAATAATCACTTCACAGTGAATCGTCGGGGTGGCAGGATTCGAACCTGCGACCTCCGCGTCCCAAACGCGGCGCGATAACCGGGCTACGCTACACCCCGAAGGTTATCAATATTAAAAGAAAATTGCGGAGAGAATGGGACTCGAACCCATGCGACAGTTACCCGTCGACAGATTAGCAATCTGCTCCGTTACCACTCCGGCACCTCTCCAATATTTTCTATAGAACACGCATACAAAATGCGGATGCAAATGTACCTCTTCAAATCTTAGAACACAAAATTTTTTTTAGTTTTTTATATAAAAAAAGAAATGGAGAATATTACTCCGGATATTCTACTCTGAGGTGGTAAATATTTGTAAGTTTTTGTTTTAACACTTTCTTTACCTGTTCTATTTCTTTGAAGGTAATATTGGCATTTAAAAACTGATTGGCCTGCATTTGTCCTCCAATGATCTTATCCACGAACTCATTAATAATTTGATAGGTAGGATTCTTTAAACTTTTGGATGCTGCCTCTACTGAATCTGCCATCATCAATATTGCTGTTTCCTTAGAAAAGGGAATAGGTCCTGGATAACTAAAATCAACTATATTAACACCTTCTTCCTTCTCTTGTTGTTTCTTAAAAAAATAATAGACCACATTGGTACCATGATGGGTTCTAATAAAATCAATAATTCTATCTGGAAGATTATTTTTTCTAGCAATTTCAATTCCTTCTATAACATGATTTATAATAATTTTTGCACTATTTAAGGGCTCAAGTTCATTATGGGGGTTAACATTTGTAATTTGGTTTTCCGTGAAATAAGTGGGGTTATTCATTTTGCCAATATCATGGTACAAAGCTCCTACCCTTACCATCATAGCATTTGCTCCAATTTCATTGGCAGCAGCTTCTGCTAAATTAGCTACTTGTAAAGAATGATGGAACGTACCCGGTGCCTTGTTCGAAAGTTCCTTTAACAACCTTGAATTGGTATCCGAAAGTTCCAAAAGAGACACATCGGAAACCAAGCCAAAAAGTTTTTCATAGATATATATAAGGGGCTGTGCAAATGCCAAAGTTATGACTCCGTTCAATAAAAAAACTACCATAGTAAGCCACTCAATGTTGTCCAAAGTACCTTCATGAATAATATGAAATGCCAAATATCCCAGTATGTATATTAATGTTATCTGCCCTACAGAAATAAAGAGATTGGTTCTTTTGTGCATTTCTGATACAGTTAATATGGTCACAATTCCTGCAATGGTCTGTAAAAAAATATACTCAAAACTGTTTGGGACAACAAAGCCTAAAATAAGTACCGTTAGCACATGGGCAAAAAGCCCCAATCTAGCATCAAAAAACGTTTTTAAAATAATAGGGAGAATACAAAGTGGAACTAGAAAAACATAGGATTCTTTATACTTTACCACTAATGTGGTAATAAAAACCATAAGTAGAATATTAAAAAAAATGAAAGTGACCTTGGTATTGTTTCTAAAAATTTCATTTCTATATTTTTTTAAAAAAAGAAACAGCATTATAAGCACCAAGGCTACCAAAATGGTATATCCAAAAAGAATAAAATAATAGTTCTTGGAATTCCATAATTCAGATTCATATTCTCCTTTCAAGGAGTTCAAAACCTTGAAATTGTCTGCCTCTACAACTTCTCCTTTTGCAATAATCAGTTTTCCCTCATCAACATTTCCTCGAGTATGGGATATTTTGGAAAGCTCCTCTTCATGGAACTTTTGGGATAAGTTTTCATCGTACGTGAGGTTAGGTTCAACCAGGCTAGAAAACAATTTGACAAACTGAGATTGATATTCTTTCAATCCTTTTTCTTGTACCATACGACTTACTACTTCATCAACATTTTTATACTGATAGATATTATCAAACGTAGTCCTTATTGCCTCACGGTCCTTAACAATAAAAAGGTTGCCTTCTCCTTTTATTTCATCTCTATCCAATACCCCATTCTTGTACAATTCGTCAAGAATGTCCATTCCTACACTCTTTAAAACTTGTCGCTGAGATTCATTTAACCTTAATTCACTAAACAAAGATCTAAATTCACTTTCATAGATACTTTTCACCTTTTCAACAACTTGCCTATCGAAAGTATAGTAGTCAATCCGACTATCGATAATGGCCAGTCTCTCCTCCTCAATTTCTTCAGTGTTTTTTTTGATAGAAAAATCAAAAGGAGCATACAGATTCTCGTATTGCCACGGTTTACCCTTTTGGAACTCATACTTAAATTTTCCTCCTTTTGGAAAAAAGAAAACAATAAAAAATATAGATACTAAATAAAGTAAGTACTTATATATGTTAGACTGGTTCTTATATAAATTATCTAATGATTGCCCCATGCATAAAATATCTATTTCAAAAATAGAAAATATTAGTTGAATACAGGTTTACACATTAAAAGCGGCAATATTGATAATTTGTAGTTCGTTAATCCATTGCGCTTTTTATTTATTAATTTCGCAACATAATTTTTAGAAAAAATGAAAAAAGTAGTCATTGTTTCTGCTGTACGCACACCTATAGGGAGTTTTTTGGGCTCCTTGTCCACAATTCCAGCACCCAGACTGGGCGCTATTGCTATAAAAGGCGCACTAGATAAAATTAATCTAAAACCGAATCTTGTTGATGAAGTTTTAATGGGCAATGTGGTACAGGCGGGTACGGGGCAGGCCCCAGCCAGACAAGCCGCAATTTTTGCTGGAATTCCCAGTACCGTCCCTTGTACAACCATTAACAAAGTATGTGCATCTGGAATGAAAACCGTAATGCAGGCAGCTCAATCTATTGCTTTGGGTGACAACTCCATTGTTGTTGCAGGAGGAATGGAAAACATGAGCTTAATCCCCCATTATGTACATATGAGAAATGGAGTAAAGTTTGGGCCAGCATCTTTAATAGATGGTTTACAAAAAGATGGATTAGTAGATGTTTATGATCAAAATGCCATGGGTGTTTGTGCAGATGCATGCGCCAATAAATATGGTTTTAGCAGGGAAGACCAAGATGCATATGCCGTGCAATCTTACGAACGCTCTGCCAAGGCATGGAAAGAGGGAAAATTTAATAATGAAGTGGTCCCGGTTGAAGTTCCACAAAGAAGAGGTGAGCCAATTTTGGTAAATGAAGATGAGGAATATAAAAATGTAAAATTGGAAAAAATACCTACTCTTAGACCTGCGTTTAGTAAGGAAGGCACTGTGACCGCCGCAAATGCCTCCACAATCAATGATGGTGCAGCTGCATTGGTTCTAATGAGTGAGGAAAAGGCAATAGAATTAAATTTAAAACCCATAGCAACTATTTTATCTTATGCCGATGCAGCTCAGGAACCAGAATGGTTTACTATAGCTCCAGCAAAAGCACTTCCAAAAGCCGTAGACAAGGCCGGAATTTCCATGGACACCGTAGATTACTTTGAATTTAATGAAGCTTTCTCTGTAGTGGGTCTTGCCAATATGAAACTTCTGGGCCTCACGGACAAGAATGTAAATGTAAATGGTGGCGCTGTTTCTTTAGGACACCCCTTAGGGTGCTCCGGTGCAAGAATATTGGTTACCCTACTAAACGTTTTGGAACAAAACAATGGAAAAATTGGTGCAGCGGCCATTTGCAATGGTGGTGGTGGTGCTTCCGCAATAGTTTTGGAAAAGCATTAAGAATTAAAGACTAAATATGCAATACGGTATTTGCCACCTTAGTGCTATTCCTGTAAGATGTAGTGCCGAAGATTCTGGAGAAATGACCACCCAACTGCTTTATGGGGATTGTTTTAAGGTTTTGGAACATCGTAAAAATTGGAGCAAAATAAGAATATCTTTTGATGGTTTTGAAGGATGGATATCCAATAGACAGTTTACATTTATTTCTGAAGAAAGTTACCTAGAGTTTGAAACATCTAAAGCAATCAAAAATTCATCGGATTTGGTTTCTTTTATTCAAACAAAAAATAAAGTGCTTGTACCCATTCTTTTGGGATCATCCGTACTACACACGGATATATTGTCAGATCAATTTGAAGGTGGTTGTATTAACACTATAATGCCAAAATCCAATCTTGTAAACACCGCATTACTTTATTTAAACACACCTTATTTATGGGGCGGGAAAACTCCTTTTGGAATTGACTCTGCAGGACTTACCCAAATGGTATATAAAATGAACGGGTATAAATTGTTGAGAAGTGCCAATCAACAGGCAACCCAAGGAGATGCTCTAAGCTTTATTGAAGAAAGTGAGGAAGGAGATTTGGCTTTTTTTGACAACAAGGAGGGCATTATAGACCATGTAGGAATAATTATGAAAAACAATTATATTATTCATTCCTATGGAAAAGTAAGGATTGACAGGATTGACCACACAGGTGTTTTTAACAACGAGATTAAAACCTACACACATAAATTAAGGGTCATAAAAAAGATTATATAAAAAAAGCCTCTGTTAAAACAGAGGCTTTTTCCTTTAATGGTCTTGCTTTTTTACTCTTCTAACAAACCTTTTATTCTCATAAAATTATCATTGTCACCTAAAGCTCCATAGATATTTTTTAATTGATTTAATATGGCTTGGTTATCTGCACTTACTTTTAGAGCATCTTCCAATACTGAAGCAGCCACTAAAAACAAATCATCTTTCTTTTGTTTAAGCTCATCGTACTTATCTAAATCTGCTCGTTTTCTAGATGTAGAAAGTTCATTCATTTCATCAATTAGACCATTTCCCTCATTCACATAGGTAGTTGAAAGGTTTAATTGTGCGTTTACATAATCTGGCTTAATTTCTAAGGCTTTTTTGTAAGAAGCTCTTGCTTCCTCTATAAGCCCCTGTTCCATATTGATTACACCTATATTATAATGTAAATCTGCATTCTCTGGGGCAAGATCTGCTGCTTCTGCCATTAAGACCTTAAATTTATCCTTATCTCCAAGCTTATAATGTAAGTTAGCCTCATTTAAAATCAGGTTAACATCACCAGGATTATCGGCTCTAGCAATTTTATAAGCTTCCATTGCCTTATCATCCTGACCTAATTGCGAGTAAATAAGGGCCATATTCTTAACTATTTCCGCTTTTTTTGAAGGAATTTTTTCGTCCAAAGGATCAGAGTGTGTTCCTGCTTTTACATATAAGTCTCTCTGGTTTTGATCCATTTCTTCTCTTTCACCAGATGCAACATTCAAAGCTGTATATTTTACACCACCTCCATCGTAGCCTATTTCTTTAAGCTCATCATAATATTTTAGAGCATCTTCATAATGTCCCCCATTTACTGCACTACTAGAAGCATAGTATAAATAAGATGTGTCTTTAGGGCTTAATTTATATCCCATATACAATTTCTCACCTGCTTCTTTGTATTTATTATTGTTGTTATCTTCTACTGCAGCATTTACCAAGTCGGCCACTAAAGATGCAACATGTTGGTTAGCTTCATCTGTATATTTAGCTTTTCCAGTGGTAGCTTCCAAATCAATAAGTTTGTTAAAAGAAGTGGCAGCATCACTAAAGGCAGTGGCATCTCCTTTTTTAGCTAAATCTGCATATGTTTTACCTCTTAAAAAATAGTATAACCCTTTTGTCTTATCATCAGCTGCTTCTATCAAAGAAGCTGCACTTTCCAAAGAAGATTTTGCAGCCATGGCATCCCCCCCTTTAAGAGCTTTATCGGCAGCTTTTATTTCTGCCTTTTGCGAAAATCCGGCTAGTGTGAATGTCATAGCCGCCAATAGTAAAATTTTAGTTTTCATATTTAAAATCAATTTATTTGTATTAGTGTTTAATATTTATTCTTCAGTTTCTGCCTTGTCATTATCAAGAGCCGTGCCATCTTCTTCGTTCACCTCCATATCCAGGATATCAGTTTCATTAATATCTTCCTCATCCTTCATGACTTTTGCTACAGCAGCAATGGAATCATCCCCTTTAATATTGATAAGTTTAACCCCCTGGGTAGCTCTCCCCATAACTCTTAAATCCTCAACACTCATACGTATTGCAATACCAGATTTATTAATAATCATAAGATCATCAGAATCCGTAACGTTCTTAATGGCAACAAGACCACCAGTTTTGTCGGTTATAGAAATTGTTTTTACACCTTTTCCACCTCTATTGGTAATTCTATAGTCATCTATACTGGAGCGTTTTCCAAATCCATTTTCAGATACCACTAGGATTTCTTCGTCAAAATCATGAACTGAAACCATTCCTATTACCTCATCATTATCGTTTGCCAAGGTAACACCTCTCACACCTGAGGCATTTCTACCCATTGGTCTTGTTTTGCTTTCCTCAAATCTAATTGCCTTACCAGATTTAAGTCCCAAAAATATTTGACTTGTACCTGTAGTCAATTTAGCTTCTAACAATTCATCCCCTTCCCTAATACCAATGGCATTAATACCATTTTGTCTTGGTCTGGAATATTGCTCCAAAGATGTTTTCTTAACGGTTCCTTTTTTTGTGGCCATAATAACATAATGGCTATTTACATACTCTTCATCTTTTAAATCTTGGGTGCAGATGAATGCTTTTACCTTATCATCTTGCTCTATATTTATAAGATTTTGGATAGCTCTTCCCTTAGATGTTTTGCTTCCCTCTGGAATTTCATAAACACGCATCCAGAAACATTTTCCTTTTTGAGTAAAGAACAACATGTATTGATGGTTGGTGCCTACAAACAAGTGTTCTAGGAAATCTTCATTTCTTGTTGAAGATGCCTTTTGACCAACTCCGCCCCTATTTTGGGTTTTATATTCGGTTAAAGGCGTTCTTTTTATATAGCCTGCATGAGAAATGGTAATTACCACTTGCTCATCTGGAATCATATCTTCTATACTAAGGTCACCTCCAGCAAAATTAATTTCGGATCTTCTTTCGTCTCCATATTTACCTTTAACCTCTAATAGCTCATCTTTAATGATTTGCATTCTTCGGTCTTTATTGGCCAAAATATCCTTTAAATCTTCAATTGTTTTAAGTATTTCTTCGTATTCTGACCTTAACTTATCTTGCTCTAGACCTGTAAGCTGTCTAAGGCGCATTTCAACAATTGCCTTAGCCTGAATTTCAGAAAGCTTAAATCTCTCCTGCAAGTTCTCACGAGCCTCATCTGCATTGGAAGATGCCCTGATAATAGAAATTACCTCATCTATATTATCAGAGGCTATAATAAGCCCCTCAAGGATATGAGCTCTGTCCTCTGCTTTTTTAAGTTCATACTTGCTTCTTCGTACCACTACATCATGCCTATGCTCAACGAAGTAATGTATCATCTGTTTAAGATTCAACAATTCTGGTCGCCCATTCACTAGAGCAATATTGTTTACACTAAAAGAAGATTGTAGGGCAGTGTACTTATACAATGTATTAAGTACTATATTGGGAATAGCATCACGCTTAAGAATATAAACAATACGCATTCCTTTCCTATCAGACTCATCTCGTATACTGGAAATTCCTTCTATTTTCTTATCATTGATTAAATCTGCGGTTTTTTTGATCATATCCGCCTTATTAACTTGATAAGGTATTTCCGAAACAATGATACATTCCTTTCCCTGAACCTCTTCAATGGTGGCTTTGGCCCTCATTACTACTCTACCTCTACCTGTATGAAAGGCTTCTTTTACACCATCATATCCATAAATTATTCCACCAGTAGGAAAGTCCGGAGCTTTAATATGGGTTATCAATTCATCGATTTCAATATCATTGTTTTCAATAAAAGCCACGGTACCATCTATAACCTCAGATAAATTATGGGGAGGCATATTGGTAGCCATACCAACAGCAATACCAGACGCACCATTTATTAATAGGTTTGGGATTCTTGTAGGCAATACGGTTGGTTCCTGCAAGGAGTCATCAAAGTTTAATTGATGATCAACTGTATCTTTATCAATATCTGCCAACATTTCATCGGCAATTTTTTGCATTCGTGCCTCTGTATAACGCATTGCAGCAGGGCTGTCACCATCCACAGATCCAAAATTTCCTTGTCCATCCACCAGCATATAACGAAGACTCCACTCCTGTGCCATACGCACCATAGAATCATAAACGGAAGTATCTCCATGAGGGTGGTATTTACCTAAAACCTCACCCACAATACGAGCAGATTTTTTATGGGCACTACCCGACCTAACACCCAATTCGTGCATACCATATAAAACTCTTCTATGAACAGGTTTAAAACCATCACGAACATCAGGTAAAGCACGTGACACAATGACCGACATTGAATAATCAATGTAGGCTGACTTCATTTCATCTTCTATATTTATAGGAATTAACTTCTCTCCTTCTGCCATACTAAATTTAAAAAATTTTACAGGTTAAAAAATCATGCCAATATACGGAAAATGCCACCTTTTAAGGCATTATAAAAAGAGTTTATTAAACAATTTATCAACACTTAATCGCTACTGCCAATTCAGCAACCAAATCCTATCATTTTTACATTTTCCTGTTTTTTTCGTCATTTCTGACATGTTTAACGAATATGGGTATAGTATTTGCCATAAATAAAGTTAGATTTACTATTTTTATAATGAAAAAGAATTTTATGGATGATAATTTCTCCCCTAGAGTAAAGGATGTAATAGCTTATAGTAAGGAAGAAGCTCTTAGACTTGGGCACGACTTTATTGGCACAGAACATCTTATGCTTGGGCTCCTTAGAGATGGCAATGGTAAGGCAATAAGCATTCTGGATGCTTTGGATGTAGATTTGGACCATTTAAGAAGAAAGGTTGAAATATTAAGTCCCGCAAATCCAAATTCGGACAACGTACAGAAGGACAAGAAGAACCTTCACCTAACAAGACAAGCCGAACGTGCCCTTAAAACAACTTTTTTAGAGGCAAAATTATTTCAAAGTTCATCTATTAATACAGCTCATTTATTATTGTGTATTTTAAGAAATGAGAATGACCCCACTACTAAATTGCTCCACAAATTAAAAGTGGACTACGATGGGGTTAAAGAGCAATTCAAATCCATGATTACCAGTGATGATGATTATTTGGATACTCCAACCTCTGAATCTTTTCCTAGTGATTCCGATGAAAGCAATGAAGGTAAAGAAGGTACTTTTGGCGCAACCACGGGCCAAAAAGGAAATAAGAAATCCAAAACGCCTGTTTTAGACAATTTTGGGAGGGATCTAACAAGGCTTGCCGAAGATGATAAGCTAGATCCAGTTGTAGGTAGAGAAAAAGAAATAGAACGAGTTTCACAGATTCTAAGTAGGCGAAAAAAGAACAACCCTTTATTGATTGGTGAGCCCGGTGTTGGCAAAAGTGCCATTGCTGAGGGTCTTGCCCTTAGAATAATCAATAAAAAGGTTTCTCGTATTTTATATAACAAGAGAGTTGTTACATTGGACTTGGCTTCATTGGTTGCGGGCACAAAATACCGTGGTCAGTTTGAGGAGCGTATGAAAGCCGTAATGAACGAGTTGGAAAAGAATGATGACATCATTCTTTTTATTGATGAAATCCATACAATTGTAGGTGCTGGTGGTGCCACAGGAAGTTTGGATGCATCAAACATGTTCAAACCAGCATTGGCAAGAGGAGAAATCCAATGTATTGGTGCCACGACTTTGGACGAATATCGTCAATATATAGAAAAAGATGGTGCTTTAGAACGTCGTTTCCAGAAAGTGATGGTAGAGCCCACTACTGTCGAAGAAACAATTGAAATTCTTCAAAACATTAAAGGTAAGTATGAAGATCACCACAATGTGAATTATACAGAGGATGCCATTATTGCCTGTGTAAAACTTACCAATAGATATATGACCGACAGGTTTCTTCCAGACAAGGCAATTGATGCCATGGATGAAGCTGGTTCCAGAGTACACATCATTAATATGGATGTTCCAAAGCAAATCTTGGAATTGGAAAAACAATTGGATGATGTAAGGGAACTAAAAAATACGGTAGTAAAAAAACAGAAATACGAGGAAGCCGCCAAGCTTAGGGATGATGAAAAAAGACTGGAAAAAGAATTGGCTCTAGCGCAGGAAAGATGGGAAGAGGAAAGTAAATTACATCGAGAAACAGTCAGTGAGGACAACGTGGCAGATGTAGTTTCCATGATGAGTGGCATTCCTGTTAATAGAATTGCACAGACAGAGAGCAATAAGCTTGCAGAATTACCCGCATTAATAAAAGGTAATGTTATTGGTCAAGATGAGGCTGTTGCCAAAGTTTCTAAAGCTATTCAAAGAAATAGAGCAGGACTTAAAGACCCTAATAAACCAATTGGTTCATTCATATTCTTGGGACAAACTGGAGTTGGTAAGACACAGCTAGCCAAAGTACTCGCCAAAGAACTATTTGACTCTGAGGAAGCTCTCATTAGAATAGATATGAGTGAGTATATGGAAAAGTTTGCAATATCTAGATTAGTTGGGGCACCTCCAGGATATGTTGGTTATGAAGAAGGTGGGCAATTAACAGAAAAGGTTCGTCGCAAACCCTATTCAGTAATTCTTTTGGATGAAGTTGAAAAAGCGCATCCAGATGTATTTAATATGTTATTGCAAGTTTTGGATGATGGTTTCTTAACAGATAGTCTCGGAAGAAAGATAGATTTTAGAAATACCATTATTATAATGACATCTAACATTGGAGCGAGACAATTAAAAGATTTTGGCCAAGGTGTCGGTTTTGGAACTGCCGCTATGAAATCACAGGCAGATACCCATCAAAAAAGTGTGATTGAAAATGCCCTAAAAAAAGCATTTGCACCTGAATTCTTAAATAGAATTGATGATGTAATTGTCTTTAACCCATTGGAAAGAGAGCATATCCATAAAATTATAGATATTGAATTAAGTAAACTCTTCTCAAGAATTAAAGATATTGGATACCACTTAAGTCTAAGTGACGCTGCCAAAGACTATATTGCAGACAAAGGCTTTGACAAACAATATGGTGCGAGACCATTAAAGAGGGCCATTCAAAAATATATTGAAGATGCTTTGGCCGAGGAAATAGTAAATTCCAAATTAGAGGAAGGCGATAGTATATTTATGGATTTGGACAAGAAAAAAGAAGAATTGACCATCAAAATTAAAAAGGAGACCAAATCTTCGAAAACAGAATAAGTTTTTTTTAAGAATGCAACTATATAAGAGTCAGCTTTGTCTGACTCTTTTTTTTGCGCTAAAACCCCGCATTGAAAAATAGTTATGATTCATATTGCAACAAATCCATATAAACGATATTTAAGCCTTTAATCTATTTTTTTTTAATAACCTGTTCCATAAATCTATTTTCGTCACGAGACACTATAATACAGATGGAATGAAAATTGGAAATACGAAGAGAACAGTCATCGTAAGAGAATATCATCTGGACATTGGAATTGTTCAGGTATATGATAATTACATGGTTTCCACTATTAATGAAGGTGCAACACTTTCATTGGAAAGAGCCTATCAAATAATTGGAATCGCAGAAATACATTTTAGGGACAAAAATTTTGGATATATAAGTCTTCGTCAAAATTCGTATGCGATTGACCCAACCATATACAACTACATTAGGGAAATAGAAAACCTAAAAGCTTTTGCAATAGTGTCGGTCAAAGAAATTGATATGCACAATTTCAACATTGAAAAGCTATTCTATAAAAAGCAAATGAAGTTCTTCATAAAATATGAAAATGCTTTACAATGGGTTAAAAGAAGGGTCAAAAACAGTTAATTCTCTTCAACACTTTCTGGCTGGGGCATTTCAGGAACTTCTAAAAGACTCATGAACGCCTCTCCAAAGTGCTCCACAATTTTGGTGGCAACCAACGATTGATACCCGCATTTCTCGATTGCAATATCAGCAGCTTTACCGTGCAGGTACACACCAAAAACTGAAGCCTGTAAAGGTTCATAACCTTGGGCAACCAACCCCGTAATCATACCTGCAAGCACATCCCCGCTACCTGCCGTAGCCATTCCCGGATTTCCTGTAGAATTTACATAGCCCACCCCATCATAAACAACAATTGTGTGTGCTCCTTTAATGACCAGCACACAATCATATTGTTCAGAGAATTTCTTAGTTTTTTCTAATTTTTCAAAATCATCCTTCCATGGCCCAATTAAGCGTTCCAACTCTTTTGGATGAGGTGTAAGAATGGATCTTGCCGGAAGCTTTTTTAGAAGTTTTTTATTTTCTGAAAGTAAATTAAGGGCATCGGCATCCACAACCAAATTTCCCTTATACTTATTTAAAAAATCGGAAAAAGCTTTGGATGTAGCCTCTTTTTTTTCCATTCCCATACCAATACCAACGACAGTCGGCACCATATCATAACTAATACCAGAGAGAATATCTTCATTTTCATCAGTTAAAACCATAGCCTCTGGTAAACTTGTCTGTAAAGGCAGACAACCACATTTTGGCACATATGCAGTAACCAAACCGCTTCCAGAATACAAACAGGATTTTGACGCCAATATCACCGCTCCTACCTTACCATAACTCCCCCCAATTATAAGAGAATGGCCATAAGTACCCTTATGGGAAAACTTCTCTCTAGGGATATAAATAGGTAAAACTTCATTCTTGCCAATAAATTCATAATCTGTTTTAGTGTTTGTAAGGTATTCAGCATCAAGGCCAATATCCAATATTTCCCATTGTTTTACATAATTACCAGTTTGTGGCAGAAAAAAAACTAGTTTAGGTGCCTGAAAACTTAAAACATAATCTGCTTCTACCACTCCCTCTGGATTTTCTGGAATGGTATTTACATAGAGACCAGATGGAATATCAACAGATAAAATAAAGGTTCCTGTATTATTTAAGTACTGCATTAAATTAACCACCCAAGTATCCGGAGTTCTATTAAGGCCTATTCCAAAAATGGCATCTACTATTATGTCATCTTTCCCTATTTCTGGGAATTCGCTGTCCGAATTCAAAAAAGTTGGCCAAACCTTTCTGTCCTTGAGCCTTTCCAAGTTCAATAAAAAGTCTTTAGACCGCTTATCACTGTAATTCACTACAAACACTTCAAAATTATAACCATGTTCTTGTAAATGCCTTGCCAAGGCTATTCCGTCTCCTCCATTATTACCAATACCACAGAATAAATGAATTTTAACAGGTGCTCCCTGCATTCTAAGATGCATCCAATTAAAAATTTGTACAGCTGCCCTTTCCATCAATTCATCACTGCTTATACCCTGTTTTTCAACGGTATATTTATCAGCTTCATAAATTTGACTTGCGCTAAAAATTTTCATTCGGTAAAATTATTTAAGAAACATTCCTGTTTTTGTAATATTCATTACAATTATTTGATTAGGCCTTCAAAAGTAGTACATTTGATTCTTTGTAGGAAGTATGTATTCTCATAGATTAGACATAAACGTTATTTTTTCTTCAGCAAACAATGGTTGTTTCAATTCTTTCACCATTAGTACGGCTACCCCTATGGGGTAAACAGCTATATTCATCCGTCCTATCATTTTTTGCATTACATCAATTTTTTTAACCCTTTTATACAATGAAAGTTCTAAAATTCGGTGGTACTTCTGTAGCCAACGCCCATAATATTAACTTAGTAAAAAATATAGTTGTTACTGCCAATGGTAATAAAACTATAGTCGTAGTATCTGCATTTGGCGGTGTCACAGACCAATTATTACAAACAGCTAAACTGGCAGCTTCGAATGATAAAAGTTATAGAACTATTCTCAATGAAATAGAGGAAAGACATTTAACCACCATTAAGGAGCTTATCCCTATTCATTCACAAAGCAAGGTGCTCAGCATAGTTAAAAGTGAATTGAACTCTTTGGAAACCTTACTGGAAGGAGCCTATTTAATTGAAGAAACAACACCCCAATTGTTGGATAAAATTGTTAGTTACGGCGAATCACTTTCTTCATATATCATTAGTGAATACTTTATTACCGATGGTTTAAATGCAATCCATAAAGACAGTAGAGAACTAATAAAAACTGATGAATCCCACGGAAAGGCGATGGTTGATTTTGAGCTAACAAACTCCAATTGTAGAGATTTCTTTTCAAATTCTTCAAATGAAATTATTATCCTGGGCGGGTTTATTTCTTCTTCTAAAAAGGGAAATCCAACCACATTAGGAAGAGGAGGTTCCGACTATACGGCAGCCATCATTGCAGGTGCGATAGATGCAGAAATATTAGAAATTTGGACCGATGTAAGTGGTATGTACACGGCCAACCCAAAAATTGTAAAGCAGGCTAAACCTATTCCCCTTATTTCATATGAGGAAGCAATGGAACTTTCTCATTTTGGGGCAAAAGTATTATATCCACCATCGATTCAGCCTGTATTCTCAAAAGGAATTTCCATTAACATTAAAAACACCTTTGATCCTCAACATCCTGGAACATTTATTACAAAAAATCCAAGTAGCAAGGAAGAATCTGTTCGTGGAATTAGCCATGTGGAACATATTAGCCTTTTGTCCATAGAAGGCCCGGGAATGGTTGGCATATATGGAATCTCCAAACGATTTTTTGAAGTGCTTTCCCTTGCTGAAATCAGTGTGGTTTTAATTACCCAAGCATCCTCTGAACATTCTATATGTGTGGGCGTTTCCATTTTAGATGCCGATAGAGCGGTAAAAGCACTCAATACATCTTTTGAATATGAAATTTCGCAAGGCAAGATAAAACCCATTATTGTTGAAGAAGACCTTTCCATAATTGCTCTTGTTGGCGATAATATGAAAAACCATCAAGGATTGAGCGGCAAAATGTTTAGTACTCTTGGAAAAAACAATGTGAACATTCGTGCCATTGCCCAAGGGGCTTCAGAAAGAAATATCTCTGCTGTCATTAACACAAATGATGTAAAAAAAGCATTGAATGCCTTGCATGAAGAGTTTTTTGAAGAAAACATAAAACAGCTGAACCTTTTTGTAATGGGAGTTGGCAATGTAGGCTCTAAATTTCTGAATCAAATAAAACAGCAAAAGAAATACTTAAAAGACAACCTAAAACTAAACCTTAGGGTCATAGGTATTTCCAATTCCCGCACCATGTATTTTGATGAAAATGGAATTTCATTGAACTCATGGGAGAATTTATTACCAACAGGGGAAAAAGCAGATAAAGCTAAGTTTTTTGATACCATTAATACCCTAAATTATCGTAATAGCATTTTTGTGGACAACACAGCTAGTCATGAAGTTTCAGAAACTTACAATAAGTATTTAAAAAACAGTATCTCAGTTGTTACGTGTAATAAAATTGCTTGTTCCTCGGAGTACAAAAACTATAAAAACTTAAAAGAATTGGCTAGACAGTACAATGCTCCTTTTCTTTTTGAAACCAACGTGGGTGCAGGATTGCCAATTATAGACACCCTCAAGCATTTAATAGCTTCTGGAGATAGAATCCTTAAAATCCAGGCGGTATTATCTGGAAGCCTGAATTTTGTTTTCAATAATTTTAATGACGAGACCACTTTTCATGATGTAGTAAAACAAGCTCAAGAAGAGGGATATACCGAACCAGACCCAAAAATTGATTTAAGCGGGATTGATGTGATGCGAAAAATATTGATTTTAGCAAGGGAAAGCGGCAATCAATTGGATATAGATGATATTGAAAATCAACCCTTTCTTCCGCAAGAAAGTCTGGACACTAAAAACAATAAGGACTTCTTCGCCTCCCTAAAAAAATATGAAGATGATTTTCAAAAAATGTATTCAGATGCTGTTAAAAATGATAGCAAATTAAAATATGTTGCTCAATTTGAAAATGGAAAAGCCAGTGTTGGTTTGCAACAAATTCCTAAAGGGCACGATTTTTATAACTTGGAAGGAAGTGACAACATTGTTTTGTTCTATACAGAGAGATACCCTAATCAGCCCATGATTATTAAAGGTGCCGGAGCCGGAGCAGATGTTACTGCATCGGGTATTTTTGCGGATATTATACGAATTGGTAATTTCTAACTAATGGATGAACTAAAAGTCTTTTGCCCTGCTACTATAGCCAACATCTCCTGTGGATTTGATGTTCTTGGGGTTGCCCTAGATTCTGTAGGTGATGAAATGGTCGTAAGAAAAACAAAAGAAAAGGGTATTAAAATCACGAAACTTATAGGACAAGAATTACCCTTGGAAACTAACAAAAATGTAGCAGGCGTAGCAGCTGTAGCTTTATTGGATGCAATTGGTTATAGAGAGGGGTTTGAAATAGAAATCTATAAAAAAATTAAAGCTGGTAGCGGAATCGGGAGCAGTGCAGCTAGTTCCACAGGAGCTGTTTGGGCCATAAATGAACTTCTGGGGAAACCATTTTCATCATTAGACTTGGTGAAATTTGCAATGGAAGGCGAGTATTTGGCCAGTGGCGTCCACCATGCGGACAATGTAGCCCCTGCACTATATGGCGGATTTACTTTGGTTAGAAGTTACGAGCCTTTGGATGTTATTAAAATTAATACCCCAGACAAACTATACGCTACCGTAATTCATCCACAGATTGAGATAAAAACATCCGATTCCAGAAAAATATTAAAAACCAGTATTACTCTAAAAGATGGTATTAAACAATGGGGAAATGTTGGTGGTTTGGTTGCCGGACTTTTCATTGAAGACTATGAACTTATTGGTCGTTCTTTAGAAGACCACATTATAGAACCCATCCGTTCCATATTGATTCCGGAATTTAACAAAGTAAAGTCAGAATCTATAAAGGCAGGTGCACTAGGGGGTGGCATATCTGGTTCTGGACCTTCTATTTTTGCATTGAGCAAAGGAGAAAATACTGCAAATGATGTTGCCGAGGCAATGAGAAATGTATATAAAAACATAGGGATTAATTTTGATGTCCATGTGTCCAAAATAAACCCTCAGGGAATAAAAACAATTGATTAAATGCACTTTTACAGTTTAAATCACAATGCACCAAAAGTTTCCTTTAAGGAAGCCGTTATAAGGGGAATTGCACCAGACAGAGGGTTATATTTTCCTGAAAATATTGAAGCTTTACCAACATCTTTTTTTAAAGAAATCGAAACTCTTTCTCACCAAGAAATAGCTTTTACGGCAATTCATCAATTTGTGGGTGATGAAATTCCAGATGAAGTCCTTAAAGAAATTTTAGCTGAAGTATTGGATTTTGATTTTCCAATAGTGGAAATTGAAAAAAATGTAGGCACTTTAGAGCTTTTTCATGGACCCACAATGGCATTTAAGGATGTAGGTGCTCGGTTTATGGCACGCTGCATGGGCTATTTTTCCCAAGACAAAAAAAATGAAGTGACCGTTTTGGTGGCAACATCTGGTGATACAGGGGGAGCTGTTGCCAATGGTTTTCTGTGTGTTGATGGCGTTAAGGTCGTTATTCTATATCCCAGTGGAAAAGTAAGTGACATTCAAGAAAAACAGTTGACCGCTCTTGGACAAAATATTACTGCTATGGAAGTGGATGGTACATTTGATGACTGCCAAAAAATGGTTAAAACTGCTTTTTTGGATTCACAAATCACTGATTCCATGCAACTAACATCGGCCAACTCCATCAACGTTGCCCGGTGGTTGCCACAATTGTTTTATTTCCTATTTGCTTATAAGCAATTAAAATCTAAGGGAAAAGAAATAGTATTTTCTGTTCCCAGTGGAAATTTTGGTAATATTTGCGCTGGAATGGTTGCCCAGAAATTGGGCATGCCCGTTAAACATTTTATAGCCTCTACCAATGTTAATGATGTTGTTCCCAATTTCATGAAAAATGGAGATTACAAACCAAAACCTTCAATTGCAACTATCTCAAATGCCATGGATGTAGGGGATCCCAGTAACTTTATCCGGATTCGGCATCTATATAAAGATGATTTAGTAGAATTGTCCAAAAACCTTTCCTCTTTATCTTTTACAGACATGGAAACCAAAAATGCAATGAGACACATCCAAAAAATTTCGGGTTATGTTGCCGACCCTCATGGAGCTGTCGGATATTTAGGTTTAAAAAAATATCAGGAAACTAATCCTGACACATATGGAATTTTCCTTGAAACGGCTCATCCAGTAAAGTTTTTGGATGTTGTAGAAGATACTTTAAATCTCAGTCTAGAAATTCCACAGCAAATTCAAAAGGTAATGGGTAGAGAAAAAGAATCCAAGTTCATTTCTAGCTATGAAGAATTGAAAAATTATCTTATAGATAGCTGATTTCTCTACTTTTTATTAACGTTTTTAGTTTAAAAGTTAATCGTTCTGTTTCTTTAAGCAGATTTTATTTCAATAAATTTGTTCCAGAAAAAACGATTAAATGAAAGATACTGCACTCACTGAAATCCATAAGGCACTTGGAGCCAAAATGGTTCCTTTTGCCGGTTATAACATGCCTGTTTCTTACGAAGGGGTCAACATAGAACATGAAACGGTTAGAAATGGTGTTGGTGTGTTTGATGTGTCCCATATGGGCGAATTTTTAATTGAAGGAACAAAGGCATTGGATTTGATTCAAAGAGTAACCTCAAATGATGCATCCAAATTAACAATAGGAAAAGCACAATATGGATACATGCCCAATGAAACAGGTGGCATAGTAGACGATTTAATTGTATATCGTATAAAAGAAGAAACTTACCTTATGGTGGTCAATGCATCAAATATTGATAAAGATTGGAGACACATTTCCAAATACAATGAGGAAATTGGGGCAGACATGCGCGATTTGTCTGAAAACTTTTCATTGTTGGCCATACAGGGTCCAAAAGCTGTTGAAGCCATGCAATCTCTTACTTCAATCGACTTATCAGCTATAAAATTTTATCATTTTGAAGTGGCGGACTTTGCCGATATAGAACATGTTGTTATTTCTGCCACGGGATATACGGGTTCCGGTGGTTTTGAAATTTATTGTAAAAACTCTGAAGTTGAACAGATTTGGAATAAGGTTTTTGAAGCTGGGGCAGATTTTGGTATAAAACCAATAGGCCTAGCAGCCCGCGATACTTTAAGGTTGGAAATGGGGTATTGTCTATATGGAAATGATATAAATGATGAAACCTCGCCTTTTGAAGCAGGTTTGGGCTGGGTAACCAAGTTCAATAAGGATTTTGTGAACTGTGAGGCTTTGGAGAATGAAAAAAACAGAACCCCAGAAAGAAAGCTTATCGCCTTTAAATTAACAGAGAGAGGCATTCCTAGGCACGATTACGACATAGTGGATGGACAGGGTAAAAAAATTGGAATAGTTACCTCCGGAACCATGTCACCTTCTTTAGGGGTTGGCATTGGGTTAGGCTACGTCCCCAAAGTTTTTTCCGAAATAGGAAGTACCATTCATGTACAAATTAGGAAAAATGCAGTACCGGCCACTGTAATTAAACTTCCATTTTATAAATCTTCATGATAGATTTTCAAAAAATCATTCAGGATATCCATGCTTCTATGTCCAATATAGAAGTAAGAGGAAAAATTGCCTCTTATATACCCGAATTGGCTTTTATAGATAAAAAAAAGCTTGGCATTCATCTTATAGACCAAGAAGGTAATAATTACTTTACTGGAGATTCCAAGGAAGCATTTTCCATCCAAAGTATTTCCAAAGTATTAAGCTTGGCAATGGCGTTTCCAATAATGGGGGATAACCTATGGAAACGGGTAGACGTAGAACCTTCAGGAGACCCGTTTAATCATTTGTCATTACTGGAGTTGGAAAATGGAATTCCAAGAAATCCTTTAATAAATGCAGGAGCATTAGTGATTGCGGACATTTTAGTATCTAACTTAGAAAATCCTAAAGAAGATTTTTTAAACTACGTTAGAAACATTGCAAATGACCAAACCATCAATTTTGACAAGAAAATTGCTTATTCAGAAAAAGAAACAGGTTTTAAAAATTACGCTGCGGCCAACCTGTTAAAGTCCTACGGGAATATTAAGAATAAGGTAGATGACGTGTTGGATTTTTATTTTCACCAATGTTCACTTCAAATGTCTTGCAAACAATTGGTAAATGCCTTTTATATATTTATGAACAAAGGTATGTGCCAACTAAATAAGAGTTATTTAACGGTTAAACAGACCAAACGTATCAACGCCATAATGTTGACCTGTGGTTTTTATGATGAAGCAGGGGAATTTGCTTTTGAGGTTGGACTACCGGGAAAGAGTGGTGTTGGCGGTGGTATTGTAGCACTATTGCCAAATAAATTTTGTGTCACAACATGGTCTCCTGGTTTAAACCAAAAAGGAAATTCCAAACTAGGAATGTTGGCATTGGAGCAGTTAACTACCAAAACAGGATTGTCAATTTTTTAAAATTTGGATAAAGAGAAGATTCTAATACTCGGGGCCAGTGGCTTTATAGGTAATGCTATATATAAGGAGCTCTGCTCCTATTTTGACACGTATGGAACCTACTTCTCCAATAAATCCTTTGGGCAAAACAAACAGTTTTTTAGCTATAATTTACAGGAAGATGACATTTTTAAAATACTAGAAACTGTACAACCTCAACTAATAATATCATCGCTTAGAGGAGATTTTAATGCACAGATACAAGCGCATCAACATATCATAGAATATTTAATGTCCCAATCTAATTGCAAGCTTTATTTTATTTCCTCTGCCAATGTATTCGATGCCTATAGTCAATACCCCTCCTATGAATATGACAAAACCTTATCTCTTAGTATTTATGGTAGACTAAAAATTAAAATCGAAAATATGTTATTAAGACTTCCAAAAGAGAAGATGGGCATCATTAGAATACCCATGGTTTTTGGTAAGTTATCCCCAAGAATCAAAGAGATTAAGACCTTGCTGGAAAACAAAGAACCTATTGAAGTTTTTCCAAACCTAATTATTAACGTCACACATGACAACAAACTAACCCAGCAGCTCCATTATTTAATAAATAGAAATAAAAATGGGATTTTTCATTTGGGTAGTAAAGACTTGGTTCATCATGAAGAGTTCATACACGAAATAGTAAAAAAAATTAGTGGTCTATCCCACCAGCCATTATATAAAAGGGTGTTTACAACCAATGAAGATAGATACTTGGCGGTGCTGCCCAAGGCAAATAAATTACCCAAAAATCTTCAGGTTACCTATCAAGAAATTATTGATTACCATACCTTTTAATTGTAATTTTCTCACTTAAAAACCAATTTATGGAAAAATTAACCGAAGAAGAGATTTATAAGAGAGTGGATAAATTAGTTGGTTGGGAATATAGAAATAATGTAATTGAAAGCTACTATGAGTTCAAGAATTTCAAAGAAGCTTTTGCTATCATGACCAGAATTGCATTTGAGTGCGAGGCACAAAACCATCATCCTGATTGGACAAACATTTACAACTCCTTACACATCCGATTAAATACCCACACCGCACAAGGGGTTACAGAAAAAGATTTTATACTTGCAAAAAGTATTGATGCTATTATTAGCAAGGCATAATCTTTACCTTGCACCCCTATTAAAAATTATTAAATTTGCTCACGTTACAAAAAACAAAATAAAAAATGGGAAGAGCTTTTGAGTTTAGAAAGGCGCGTAAAATGAAACGGTGGTCTGCAATGTCCAAAGCGTTTACAAGAATTGGAAAAGATATCGTTATGGCGGTAAAAGAGGGTGGCCCAGACCCAGATTCCAACTCAAGGCTTAGGGCTGTAATACAAAATGCCAAGTCTGTTAACATGCCCAAGGACAATGTAGAGCGGGCAATTAAAAGAGCAAGTGATAAAAGTTTAGGTGACTATAAAGAAGTATTATTTGAAGGGTATGCTCCCCATGGCATTGCCGTTTTAATTGAAACAGCTACAGATAATAATACAAGAACCGTTGCCAATGTTCGGAGCTATTTCAACAAATGCAATGGTAGTCTGGGCACTCAAGGTTCTGTTGAATTTATGTTTGACCATACCTGTAATTTCCGAATCGATGCAGAGGGAATTGATCCTGAAGAATTGGAATTGGAAATGATTGATTTTGGAGCGGAAGAAGTATTTGTTGATGATGACGGAATTTTAATCTATGCTCCATTTGAGAGCTTTGGTTCCATACAAAAAGAATTGGAAGAAAGAGGGATCGAAATACTTTCTTCTGGTTTTGAGCGTATTCCACAAGTAACTAAGGAGCTGAATGAGGAACAAGTTGCAGATGTAGAAAAACTATTGGAGAAAATTGAAGAGGATGATGATGTACAGAACGTATATCATACCATGCAGGAATAAGTCGTAATATACATTATAGATTGATAATGAACGAGGCCCCTTAAAAGGGCCTCGTTCATTATGGTAACTGACGATATATTAAACTTTATTTTTCGATAACCATTTGTTTTTGAAAGTTATTGCCACTCTCATCTAAGGTCTTAATAATATATGTCCCAGGCTGTAAAAAGTTAATATCCATTTCATAACCCTCTCCATTTTTAATTTCCTTGGCTTCATATGTCTGTACCAATCTACCCAACACATCAAACACCATTATTGTTTTGACATTTGAAGGCTCATCAAAAGTTGCCGTTACCTGGGATACCGCTGGATTAGGATAAATACTCATTACATTCAACATATTCTGTGGTTTATTGGAAACAACACCACTGCCTACAAAACTAAATGAGGTAGTAACTGTAGTACCCATAGTTCCTCCACTTCCCACTTCTGAATATGGGGTTGCCTCTAGACTATAGTTCCCCAAAACAAAATCTTGGCCAAAATAATCTCCACTATTGTCGCCAAAAAGAGCAAATGGAGCCACGTTTTCAGTTCGTGTATTAGAGATAGTACCTGTTAGGCTCAGCCTTACACTATTAACATCGTCTGTGGTGGTTGCTCTAATATTTATAGAATTGGTTGGCAATGACAACAAGTCTATTTGCGTTCCATTTTCAATAACCATAATGTCTTCGTTTGAATCTGCATTTACCAAAACAAAACCGATAATGGACAGAACCATATTCTCACAATTTTTATCTGCATCTATTATTTCCCAGCCATAATTATTTATCAGAATGTTTCTTCCTGTTTCACCCAAACAATATTGGCTGTTTCCTGCATCAAATATCATATCGCTCCGCAAAGAAGGTAGACTACTCCATCCATTTAAAATTGCATCATAGTTTTCTGTGGATAATTCTGTTTGATGAAACATAGAGTCTAAATCAAGTACATTGCCAATATTCCAATTTCCCAAATCCTGATCAAAACTAATACCTTCCTCAAACATATTTTGCATGTATTCCACATTACCAACATTCCAATTACCTATATCTTGATTAAAAACAAAGGCATTTTCGAACATACTCGCCATATTAGTAACTTTACCAACATCCCAACTACCAATATCTTGATTGAATAAACTTGCTCCATTAAACATCCAACTCATATCTGTTACATTTCCCACATCCCAAGTTCCTAAATTTTGATCAAAATTTTCAGCTCCTATAAACATATATGACATATCTGTTACGGTACTAACGTCCCAATCATCCAAAGGTTGGTTAAACTCTTTTATTTGACTGAACATAGCACTCATGGTTGTTACATTACTTACGTTCCAATTATTGAGTGGGTAATTTAGTTTAGTTTCATTAAACATCATTGACATGTTGGTTACGTTACTAACATCCCAGTTGTCCAAGGGTTGGTTAAAGCTACGTGCCATACTGAACATCCCCATCATATTTTCAACATTAGATACATCCCAATTATTTAAAGGTTGATTAAAAGAGTATGCAAAATTGAACATTCCAAGCATATTTCTAACATTGCTTACATTCCAATTACCAATGTCTTGATTAAACGATTCTGCTCCATTAAACATTCCGTTCATATCAATTACATTGCCAACATCCCAATTGCCAATTTTTCGATCAAAGGATGTTGCCCCTGAGAACATACTGCCCATATTAATTACGGTGCCTACATTCCAATTTCCAATATCTTGATTGAAAGAAACAGCTCCTGAAAACATGTGAATCATTCCTTTAACTTTAGACACATTCCATACACCAATATCTTGATTAAATGATTCTGCATATGAAAACATAAATGATGTATCTATAACCTCTCCCAAATTCCATCCTCCAATATCTTGGTTAAAAAGCTTGGCAGAATTAAACATCCCCAACAAACTTGTTGCCTTACTAACATTCCAACTGCCAATATTTTGATTAAAGATTGAAGCCCCACTAAACATATTGCTCAAATCCACAATTTCACTAACATCCCAATCATTAAACTTTTGATTACCAACAAGAGAACTACAGTCTGTAAACATACTTGATGTAGATAAAACATATGTTAAATTAGGCATGTCATTTGCCACAATATCCAAATTAGAACAACCTCTAAAAGCTGAATCCATTGATGTCCATTCATTACCACCCCACTGATCTATCGTTAGAATTTTCTCTTTATTACCATCAGTCATATAATTTACCCCATTAAAATAAATTCTAGGGAAATTTCCGGAAATGGAAACTTGGTAAGTACCAATAACATCGTAGGAATGTGTAATATCACCGCTAACTCCGGTATCAAAAGTTCCATCTCCCCAGTCCACAGAATAATTATAGGTTTCTCCTGGATAAGTAGGTATGGTTATTTGATTATCAGCAGAAGCCCCCTCGTTATCTGTTTTCCATGTGGTTACAAACGGTACTTCTACATTAGCACAATTGTCACTTTTTCCCCCATCAGTAATTATCCATCCATAATCGTCTATCAGTTTTTGCTTGGCATTCTCGGCTAAGCAATATTGGCTATTACCTCCGTGAAATACCACTCCGTTTTGAATAGATTCAAGAGCACTCCATCCAATTAAGGTATTGTCATAGTTTTCAACAGAAAGACCTGCTCCTATAAACATATCGGCCATTATATTGACTTTTGATATGTCCCAATTAGCTAAATCTTGATTAAAGGAAATTGCATTAACAAAAGTATTTGCCATGGCCTCAACTTTACCAACATCCCATGCAGAAATATCTTGATTAAAAGAAATAGCATCATAAAACATAGCATTAATAGATGTTGCATTAGACATATCCCAGTTACCAATATTTTGATTAAAATTTGATGCTCCAAAAAACATTCCTGCAAAGTTTGTAACATTCGCAACATTCCAATTATCTAGAGGTTGATTAAAGCTTGATTCGGAAAACATTCCTGTCATTAATTTAACCGAACCTACATTCCAATTATTGATATTTTGATTAAAATTGGATGTATTGCGAAAAGTATACTCCATATTTTCCACTGATTGCAAATCCCAATTTTCAAAACTTGAATTACCAATCAGTGAAGTACAAGAACCAAACATTTCTTTCATTGAAGAAACCTGGGATAAATTAGGAACATCTGTAGCAATTACATCTAAATTGTGACATTGATAAAATGCTTTTTCAAAAGATTTCCACAAAATGTCACCCCATTGTTTTACATTCAATAGTTTGTTATTTTCATCTGTGGTAACAAAAATTCCAGGGAACTCACCTGTTATAGAGACTTCATATATACCTACCACAGAATATGTATGAGTAATATCTCCAGTGACTCCTGTGTCAAAATTACCGTCTCCCCAATCCACTGTATAATTATATGTTTCTCTTGGATAAGTGGGAATTCTAATTTGACTGTCCTCAGAATATCCTTCATTATCTGTTTTCCAAGTTGTAATAAAAGGGCGTCCTAAATCAGGGCAATTGTCACTTATTCCTCCATCAGTAATTATCCATCCATTATCGTCCATCATTTTTTGTCGTGCAGCTTCACCCAAACAATATTGGCTATTTCCACCATCAAATAGTATATTACTCTGCAAAGGTTGATTTGACCATCCGTTTAAAGTGGCGTCATAATTAGTGATAGAAAGTCCTGTATTTAAAAACATTTCAGACATGTTCAAAACATTTGAAATATCCCAACTACCCAAATCTTGATCAAAAGCTGTTGCGTTAGCGAACATTCTTGAGAACGAAGATGCAGATGTCATATTCCAATTTCCAATGGGTTGGTTAAATGCAGTAGCAGCTTCAAACATTGCTGTAAACTCAATTGCATTTTGCAAATTCCAGCTACTTATATCCTGATTAAAATTTGCAGCTCCTAGAAACATAAATGGCATGTTAACTACATTTTTCATATCCCATGACTCAATGTTTTGGTTAAAAGCAGTTGCCCCTGTAAACATCCCTCCCATTTCAGTTACCTGGCCTACATTCCAATTGCCAATATCAATGTTAAAATTATAGGCTGCCGCGAACATTGCTCCAAGAATATTCACATTGCTTACATCCCAATTCCCAATAGCGTTATTCCCAATTAAATTACTACAACCAGCAAACATGTTAGCCATGCTTGTTACTTGTAATAAATCTGGAAAGTCAGACGCAATTACATCTAAATTGTAACAACCTGTGAAAGCACCATCCATGGATGCCCATTGAATACTACCCCAATTTTCAACTGTCAGCAGTTTACCCTTGTCCGGTTCTAATGTATCCAAACCATTATCATCGTAAAAATAAATTCTTGGAAATTGACCCACAATTGAAACCGTATAAATTCCCGGAGCCAAATATGTATGAGTAGCATCTCCGGTATAATTATTCTCAACAATACCATCTCCCCAATCCACTGTATAATTATAGGTTTCTCCTGGATAGGTAGGTATGGTTATTTGGTTATCCTCTGAGAGTCCTTGGTTATCCGTTTTCCATGTAGTCACAAAAGGTCTGAAGAGTTCTTCTTCTGAAATTGAAAAATTAACAGTTAATGGTATTCCTTGAACACCGCCCAAACTGCTTCCAGAATATGGGGTGCCCATTATTTCATATTCGCCAGGACCAAAATCCTGTCCATTATAATTTCCGTTATTATCACCAAAAAGAGCATATGGAGCAACATTCTCTGTCCTTGTATTGGATAATGCACCCTTTAGTTCCAATCGTACACTACCAACATCCTCAGATGTATTTCCCCTGATATTCAAGTTTGTAGTTGGCAACTCTAGAATATTAAAAATCATGCTATCACTTATCGGCATTATATCTTCATTGGTATCTGCATTGACCAATGTAAAACTTACTAGAGAAAGTACAGAGGGAGTTTCTTCAACAACTATTGTTTGGGTACACTCGGAAACATTGGAAACTTGATCACTTGCAGTCCAAGTTATAATTGTTGTTCCCATAGGAAATGGATTTTCTAAAGATAATCCATCACTTCTTGAGGCAGAAACATTGGTTGTTGGCCAATAGTTATCTGTAGCTGTGGCCATTTCAATATCAATGAATACAGAATTGTCATTTAAACTACTAACATTAATATCTGAAGGACAAGATATAACGGGCGCAATTATATCATCCAAAATCACTTGAGAATTACATGTACTTTCATTTCCATTATTGTCAACTACTTTAAGGGTAACCAACCCATCCCCGTAATTATTAAAAAAACTAGGGCTTACAGACATACTGGATATTCCTGCAGCATCATTTGATCCATCATCAATATCCAAAGGAGTAATATAGGCCTCACCGTTTTCGTCTAATCCGATTATCACACTACTTTTACATACAACTGTTGGTGCAACATTATCTTCAACAATAACTCTTGCGGTACACATAGAGTTTTTTCCGTTTGTGTCTAAAACAGATAATGTCACTATGTTTTCACCCACATTGTCAATTGAAAAAGTATTGGGAACAACTGTCATATTTTGAACCTCTGAAGTTTCTACAAAGCCATCAAAAACATCTTCGGCATCAATATTGGTTTTACCATTTGGGTTTAATTGTACTGTAATATCCTTACATATAATATTTGATAAAGAAATACTTTCAGAAAGCGAAAAAGCAATTAAAAACGGTTCTCCTTGGTCACCCCCCAAATTACTGTCCGAATATGGCGTTCCAGATATAATATAAGTGCCAATACCCAAATCCTGTCCATTATAGTTTCCATCATTATCTCCAAAAAGGGCATATGGAGCAACATTCTCTGTTCTAGCATTAGAAAAAGATCCAGAAAGTTGTAAACGAACACTATTAACCACTCCCGTAACATTTGCTCTTATATTGAAAGACTCTGAAGGCAATTCCAAAAGGTTAATTTCCGCTCCCTCCGTAATTTCCATAAGATCTTCGTTTGTATCCGAATTGATCAATGTAAAACCAACTATCGACTGGCCATAGGAATTTATAACAATAAACAAAAGACTGATAAATAGTAAAATTCTTCTCATGGGTAAGTTTTTAGAAGTAATTTGTTAAAAACTATACAATATACAAGCACAAACCTGTTGAGAATTATTTACATCGTTATAACGTTAAAAAAAAAGATGTAAGACTAATCCTAAGAAAAAACACTGCAAAAAATTACAAAATTTAATAACTATACTCAGGTATTTTTCCTTTTATACCCTTGAAAAAGTTTTTGTATTTTTTAAAGTCTTCCTCCTTATTATCAGTTAGGTATTGTAAGTCAGAAATTTTTACTTGCTTGTTTTCATAGTCAAAAGCAACCATTACTATTGGAACTTTCGCTTCCTGCGCTATATAATAAAAGCCTGTTCGCCATTCTTTTACCTTTTTCCGAGTTCCTTCCGGTGATAGGCCCAATCTAAATTTTTCTTTTTCATTAAAAATAGATGCTATGGTTTTGACCATATCATTATTCTTACTCCTATCGATGGGTGTACCTCCCACCCATCTAAAATACCAGCCAAAAGGCGGCGCAAACAAACTCTTTTTCCCTATAAAATTTATTTCTTCATTTATAACCTTTCTAACAAGTACCCCAAGAAAAAAATCGTACCAGTGGGTATGTGGGGCTACAATGACTACGCACTTGTCCACTTTCGGAAAACCACCAATAAGTTTCCATCCGAGAACTTTAAAATAGATAAACTTTGCCAGCCTATGCATTCATAAACAAATAAATTAATAAAAATTATATTTTCTGGTAGATAACTCTTAATTTCTCTGGAGTGATAACGCACTTCCAGTCTATCCCAATTGCATTTTCCCATAAAGGCTCTAAACTAAGTGCCACAGAAATCATAGTGTCAAAATCATTATCACTCAAATTAGAGCAAATACCGCTTGGCAATTCTATATTATGTTTTTCTTTCATTTTGTTAAAAAGAGCAACACCTTCTGGATAAAATTCCTTTAAATACTGAAATACCAAACAATTACCAATACCATGTTTTACTCCCAAAAGATATGACAAACCATAACTCAAAGCATGCGCCACACCAACTTGGGAGTAGGCAATGCTCATACCTCCATGCCAAGAGGCCATCATTAGTTTTTCTCTGGATTCGTTATCAGAAAGGTCTTCTAAATACACTTCCTTACAAAGTTCCAAAGCCTTTTCGCCATAACTTTGACTAAAGGCATTTAAATATGTACCACTAAGAGATTCAACACAATGGATAAAACAGTCCATTCCTGTATAAAACCATTGTTTTTTATCTACTCCAATGCATAATTCAGGGTCTAAAACAACTTGGTCAAACGTAGTATAATCAGAATTAATTCCCAATTTTTTATCAGGACCCAAAAGCACTGCCGTTCTCGAGACTTCCGCCCCAGTTCCACTAATTGTCGGAATTCCTACATGATATATAGCTGGTTTATTAACCAAATCCCATCCCTGGTATTTTTCTGAACTACCCTCATTGGTAAGCAAAATAGAAACTGCTTTTGCCAAGTCCAGCACGGTGCCTCCACCAATGCCAACAATTCCAGAGGGTAATTCTCGAAAGTCAAATTTAATTTTTTCTACCAAAGCATCAACCTGTTGGGTCTTGGGTTCTTCATCTGCCGAAATAAAAATAATTTTATCATTAAATAAAAGAGGTACTCTTCCTACAAGTTCCTTTCCTTCAAAAACATCATCTATCAAAAAAATAACCGGCGCATCGAAATGCTTCCTTTTTGGCAACAATATTTCACCTAATTGGTTAAAACTACCATTACCAAAAACCACTCTCGGCACCATAGGAAAATTCCTGTATGTATTCATAAGCTTTGGGGAATTATCTGCAATTCTATCTTGCTTCTTTGTCTGCATTCACTTTAATTAAAATACTTTAAAACATCTGATAACTTATTCAAAGTAAGGTGATTATCGTCATATTCATCATTAGATACTTCCTCGTGCTGCCAAGTAGTATGAAAAGGCACATGCACCGCTTGCGCTCCTATGTTCATAATAGGCAAAACATCTGACTTTAAAGAATTACCTATCATTAAAAATTCAGTTACCTCTATTTCCAAGTGATCTAAAAGGTTTTTATAATTAATCTCTTTTTTATCGCTCAAAACTTCTACATGATGAAAATACTGGGACAATCCTGACTTCTCCAACTTACGTTCTTGATCCAATAAATCCCCTTTTGTAAGAACAATTAAACGATATTCCTTTGATAATCTCTCCAGAACTTCCTTAACATCTTCCAGTAACTCTACAGGGTGGGAAATCATATTTTTTCCCAAATCCAATATTTCCGTCATGGTTTCTTGGGGAACTTTATTATTGGACAATTCCAAGGCAGATTCTATCATGGAAAGAACAAACCCTTTAATTCCATATCCATAAATCCCCAAGTTTTTCATTTCCATTTTAAAAAGTTCTTGGTCTATGGTATTCTTGGTCTCATATCCATCCAAAAGTGAGGCAAATTTTTCTTCTGCCTCTCTAAAATATGTCTCGTTCACCCAAAGGGTATCATCGGCATCAAAACCAATTACTTTTATGTTGCTAAAATCTACTTCCATGCCGCTTTTGCTCTTTCCAAGTCCTCAGGTGTATCTATTTCTATTCCTGTTGCGTTGGTTTCAACCATTTTAATTTTTCTGCCATATTCCAGGTACCGCAAGGCTTCCTGTTTTTCTGTTCCTTCCAGTGATCTCATAGAAAGCCTTTGAAAATCCATCAAGGCCCTTTTTCTAAAAGCGTAAATACCCTTGTGCTTATAATAAGTTGCCCCTGCATTTTTATCACGTGGGAATGGGATGGGAGCTCTAGAAAAATAGAGAGCAAAATCTCTATTATCAACTACAACTTTTACCACATTTGGGTTATTTATTTCATCCCAATCAGTTATTTCGGTCATTAAAGAAGCCAAATCTATCTCCTCATTTGGGTCATCGTTAAAAACTTCCAAAACACTTTTTAGGCTTTCCTTATCTGTAAAGGGCTCATCTCCTTGTACATTTACAACAATGTCCACGTCCATATCTGTAACAGCCTCTGCAATACGATCGCTTCCACACTCGTGCTCTTTTTTGCTCATCATGGCTTTTCCGCCAGCATTAGTAATGGTATCATAAATAATATCACTGTCCGTCACCACATATACCTCATCAAAAAGTTTAGTATTCACAGCAGCTTCGTACGTTCTTAAAATAACTGGTTTTCCTGCCAAATCCTGCATCAATTTTGCAGGGAATCTAGATGCCGCATAGCGTGCCGGAATCATCGCAATAATTTTCATTGAGTTTTGAAGGTTTATGATTTTTTTCTTTTGGGCCTAAGTTTTCTATACACTGCAAAAATGAATATTAATATAATAATCACCATAATAATTGCCAGAACAGGTGCAAAAATTGAAGCAGTGGACACTACGACAGCAGTTCCCGTTTCCACTGTAGAAACCACAGGATTTGCCAATCCTCCAGTTGTAGCGGTAGAAACAACCCTACTGCTTGCCCCTGCTCCTTTAATAGCAGTGGCGGTACCGCCACCCGCTATAATAGCCAATGACCAAGTAACCACAGGATCCAAATTTGCCACAGTTGAAACCATTACGGCCGTCCCAGCAATTGCTGCCAAAGGTATTGCTATAGTATCCAAAAGATTATCCACCCAGGGAATAAAATAAGCAAAAATTTCTATCACGGTTGCTACCCCTAAAGCCACAACGGCAGCAAGGCTTCCTATCCATTGCCAGCTCTCATTTAGATCCCACACATTAAAATAAGATGCCAAACTCAATGCAAAAAGAGGCAGGAACACTCTAAACCCAACAGAGGCCGCAAGTCCAATTCCTAAAAATATGCTTATAATAGTTTCTGCTGTCATAATAAACTTTCCTACTAAAATATGGTATTCCTATTCAACAAAAAAATCGTTCTTGAATCCTATAAGATATAATTTATTTTGTGCTCTGGTCACTGCCGTATACAACCATCTTAAATATTCCTTATCCACTCCATTGGGCAAATAAGGCTGCTCCACAAATACCGTATTCCATTGCCCACCCTGGGATTTATGGCATGTAATGGCATAAGAAAATTTAACTTGCAATGCATTAAAATATTTGTTGTTCTTTACTGCCAAAAATTTCTTGTATTTGGATTTTTCGTGGGCATAGTCCTTTTGCACCTCTTGATATAGTCTATTCCCATCCTCATAGGGCAACGATGGAGTTTCCGCCTTTATGGTATCCAAAAGCAGTACTGTTTCCAAAGGTTTTTGATTGGGATAATCTACCATTTTTACCTTTACTTCAGCAAAAGTAAATCCATACAACTCTTTAATGGCAAAAATCTCCAACACCTCAATTATGTCTCCATTAGCAATGAAACCCGCCTCAGAATTGGGCTTTAGCCAAAAATAATTATTCTTTACGACCATCATATAATCACCTACTGCCAATTCATTTTCCAAATAGAGAATCCTACTCCTAATATTTTCATTATACAAATTCGCTCTTTTATTGGAGCGAACAATTATCGCAGTTTCTTCCTTTCCGTTTTCACTGTACGACTCGTCTATGGCTTCTTGTATATCATGGCCATCAATCAAACGGACAATATCGGCATATCCTTCTACATCAAACTTAAATTCATCAAAAAACTGGGAGTGCAATTGTTCTCTAAGATTGGTGGCGTTTAATAAGATTCCAGAGTCCTCGGCCTGTCTTACAACTTCATCCAATTCCATTTTTGTAACTTCTTTGTTATAATTTAAGGAAAGTTTGTTTTCGTCCAAAGCCGGACTTAACTCCAAATGTACTGGTGGCAACTGCGCCGTATCTCCTATTAAAATGAGTTTGCAATTATGTCCAGAATACACATACATAAGGAGATCATCTAAAAGAGAGCCATTCTCAAAAAGTTTGGAATCAGCAGGTGAATCTGGTATCATAGAGGCCTCATCAACAATAAATATGGTATTCCGATGCTTATTGGGTGCAAGTACAAATTTCACACCTCCACCACTCTCCTTTTTTGGGAAATATATTTTTTTATGGATGGTAAATGCTTGTGTCTTAGAGTAATTCGACATTACCTTGGCTGCCCTTCCTGTAGGCGCCATCAATACTGCCTTCATGGTTGTCCTCCACAAATTACTTACAATAGTTCCAATAATAGATGTTTTTCCTGTACCGGCATATCCCTTTAACAAGAATAACTTTTCCTTTTCCTTGGACAGGATGAAACTGGAAATCCTTTCAAGACTTATTGCTTGTTTAAGCGTTGGGTCGTGGGGATATTTTTCCTTTAAAATCTTATAAAATGCATCGGCGGAAAGCTCTTTCATATGCTTCAAATATAATCATGATTTTTAAGGACAAATACTTTTGTGTTTAAAATAAAAATGTAAATTTGTGTCAACCACTAAATCTAAATTAACACTTAGTAAAATGAAGACCATAATACAAATAGCACTTTGGATAGTATGTATCTTATTGGGATACTTGATTTATAGATCGGTGAGCGGTCCAATTGAATTCAAAAAAATAAAGCAAGAAAGATTTGCCAAAGTAGTATCCTCATTAAAAGACATTAGAGATTCACAAGAAGCCTATAAGACAGTAAATGGTAAATTTGCCAAAGATTTCAATTCTTTGGTTGCATTTGTTGATACAGGAAAATATACCATTACCCAACAAAGAGATTCTTCTTTTATGCGTTATGATAAAACTTATCAAATTGACATGCAAAAAGATACTATTATTATAGATACTTTAGGTTTTGTCTCAGTTAAAGATTCATTATTTAAAGGAGACGATCGTTTTAAAACGATGATGAATGTTCCAGGCGCTCAAAATGGTGAAAAATTTGAAATGAAAACCGCTATGATCGACAAAAGTGGTTATAGAGCATCTGTTTTTGAAGCAAAAATCAAAAAGGATGTAATATTGTTTGACCAACCTAAAGATTTATTGGCCAGAGAGAATACACACAACAGTGTTGAAGAAATAAATGGAAGTGAAATTAAAGTTGGTTCATTGGTAGATGTAAGTACCAATGGTAACTGGCCACCAATATATGACAGAAAAGACGACCAATAATAAAGTAGACAGCTCGTCATCGGATTATAAAAAATTGTCCATTCAAGCAAGCTTGAATGGACTTTCTTTTTGTGTGATGGACACTATTGACAATTCCTTATTATTGTCTAAAAGTGTTGTTTTTGAGAAAGAACGCAACCCTTATGAACTTCAAAAAGAACTGAAAACTTTTCTGGAAAAACAGAACATTCATAATGCCAATTTTTCCGAAGTAGTGGTTATACACAAAAACAATCTTTTCAGTTTAGTGCCCAAATCACTCTTTAATGAAAATGAGTTGGCAAATTATCTAAAGTTCAATGCCAAGATTTTAGAGAGCGATCATTTTGCCCATGATGAAATTGAACCTTATGATATTGTGAATGTCTATGTGCCTTTTGTGAATATCAACAATTACATCTACGAGCTCTTTGGCGAGTTTGAATTTAAGCATAATGCTACAGTTCTTATACAAACTCTTTTGAACAACCACAGTAATGGAAAAGACCCTATGTGCTATGTACATGTATCCAAACAACAAATGGAAGTCACCATTATTTCCCAAAAAAAATTAGTGTTCTACAATAGTTTTGTCTATCACTCCAAGGAAGATTTTATTTACTATCTACTGTTTACTCTAGAACAGTTAAAATTAGATACAGAAACAACACTTTTAAGAATGTTTGGTTCTATAGATGAAGGAGATGACCTCCATTCCCTTTGTCATCATTATATAAAAAATGTTTCCATTTATGTTCCAGAGAACATTCCTTACTTAACAACGGAAGTAGACAAGGAAACCATTGATTTTACCGTTTTAAATGCACTCTAATGCGGATAATTTCTGGCAAGCATAAAAGCAAACGGATTAGCGCTCCCAAAAAATTACCGGTACGGCCAACAACGGATATGGCCAAAGAAGGGCTTTTCAATATCCTCAACAATACTTATTACTTTGAAGATTTGGCTGTTTTGGACCTTTTTGCAGGTACCGGTAACATAAGCTATGAATTTAGTTCAAGGGGAACCAAAGAACAGGTTGCTGTAGATGCAGACTATGGCTGTGTTAATTTTATAGGAAAAACTTCCAATGAATTGGAATTGGGCATAACCGCTATTAAAAGTGATGTCTTTAAATTCCTGGAAAGACAAAAAGGAAAATTTGATATTATTTTTGCAGATCCACCATATGATATGCCTTTTGAGGATTTTTGTAAAATTCCTCAATTAGTATTTGCCAATGATATGCTTTTGGAAGATGGCGTATTGATTATAGAACATTTTAAGCATACTGACCTCACTGGACAACCCCATTTCACAAAACAAAGAAAGTATGGTAGTAGTGTTTTTAGTTTTTTTGAATAAAAAAGCAGGTCATAAGCCGGATTCTGTCTAGCCCTATCATTTATCTAGACTTTTGGTTACCCAAAAGTTCAAACCGCCTACCCTTCAGCTCGGGCGTGCACCCTTAAACACTGATTTACATGGCGTTGCACCGCATAGAGTTTACCTGATTTCACTACAGCCTTACCTGTACATACTTTCTGTTGCACTTGTCCTCACCTTTCGGTGGACGGGCGTTACCCGCTATGCTGCACTATGGTGTCCGGACTTTCCTCCCCAATTACTTGGAGCGATAAGGTGACCTGCTGGTGGCAAAGGTAATAGAATTGTTAATAAAAAGTAGGTTAAACTCGTTCAAATGAAGCCTATAATACATTGCTATCTTTATATTTGTAATAAACTCAACGGCACCTAAAAAAACCGTTCAATTAGCATAATTTTTGGAACCTTTTGTAGTATCGGCACGAAAATACAGACCCCAGACATTTAAGGATGTTGTGGGACAAGAGGCTATTACCAACACTTTGCTAAACGCAATTGAAAACAATCATTTGGCGCAGGCGCTTTTATTTACAGGACCCAGAGGGGTTGGCAAAACCACGTGTGCCCGTATCTTGGCCAAAAAAATAAATGAAGACGGTGCGGAACATACCGATGAGGATTTTGCGTTCAACATTTTTGAACTGGATGCTGCTTCAAACAATTCCGTTGATGACATTAGGAGTTTAACCGATCAGGTTCGTATCCCTCCGCAGATAGGAAAGTATAAGGTGTACATTATAGATGAAGTTCATATGCTGTCCCAATCAGCCTTTAATGCTTTTTTAAAGACCTTGGAGGAGCCACCAAAACATGTCATTTTTATACTGGCCACTACTGAGAAGCACAAAATAATTCCAACTATTCTTTCCCGCTGTCAGATATTTGATTTTAAAAGAATTACAGTTAAAGATGCAGCAAATTATTTAAAGTATATTGCCGAACAACAAGGGGTTGTAGCTGAGGATAGCGCACTGCATATTATTGCCCAGAAAGCCGATGGTGCCATGCGTGATGCACTTTCTATCTTTGACCGAGTAGTAAGTTTCTCAGGAAAGCAATTAACTCGGAAATCGGTCACAGAGAATCTAAATGTGTTGGATTATGACACATATTTTACAGCTACAGATTTAATATTGCAAAATGATATACCCAATCTGTTGGTCTTGTTCAATGACACATTGACCAAGGGTTTTGATGGACATCATTTTATTTCTGGACTCGCATCCCACTTTAGGGATTTAATGGTCTGCAAACATGAATCTACCATAGCTCTTTTAGAGGTTGGGGACGATGCCAAAAAAAGTTATGGAGAACAAGCAAAAAAAGCTACCAGTGATTTTTTGCTAAAGGCCATTGATGTTGCCAACGATACCGATTTAAAATATAAAACCAGTCGAAACCAAAGATTGTTAGTTGAACTTGCCTTAATGAAATTGGCCTCTATCACTTATGATGGAGAAAAAAAAAATCCTGAATCCGTAGCTCTTGACGGCAAAACAATTGATTTCATTATTCCTGCCTCTTTCTACAGGTCAAAACATCCAATCCCAAAGAAGCCTAAACAAAAAGTAGCTGTCGAAGAAAAAATTGGTGTTCAACCTTCTAAAATTACCACCATTGAAAGCCCTGCCATTGTACAACATAAGAATTCTGATGTAGCAGTTGCCATAGAAGAACCCAAAGTTGCTATTGTTGAAGAACCTGAAATTGAAGAAATTGTACCTTCTACACCTAAAAAAATAAACATTAATCTAGATTCAAAAAGAGTTTCAGGACTTTCTATATCCAGTCTTAAGGCAAAAAAAGAGCACGAGCTCCAAAAGAAAGGTGAAGTTATAGATAAGACTCAGTTACCCAAAGAAATCTTTACTCAGGAAGACATGCAAAAACATTGGCATGACTTTGTCGAAATAATAGATAAAAAAGGACAAAAAATATTAGCATCCAACTTAGCGGCAGACACCCCTAAACTAAAAAGTAACAACACATCTATTTGGATTGAATTGCCCAACAGCACCATGAAAAAGGAAATTGAGCGAGAGCAATATGACCTTATGGAGTATTTAAAACAAAAGCTGAACAACTACTTCATCGAACTTCATATTACTGTAAATGAAGCTACTGCCAAAAAATTTGCATTTACACCAGAAGAGAAGTATCAAAAATTAAGGGAGAAAAATCCAGCAATAGACATTCTAAGAAAAGAGTTCGATTTGGACCTATGATGATTTACTGGAATATCTAATTCTAAGGGCATATACCAACATTAGTCCTGAGGCAATCAACAATCCCAAAGCTTCCCTCCCTCTTTCAATATTTACAATGTCACCCTCTCCAATAGTTACACCTTCAAACTTTTCTGGCCAGACAAAAATGGCAAAGCCAATATAAAATCCAAAAAGAAACGCCGCCCATAAAAATTTCAACTTATCTAGCGCAAAAAGTAACGATGCCAAAGCTGCTAATCCGTAAATAACATACCATTTTACGGCATCAGGATCATTATATTGTACAGCTATCGCATAAACGAACAATGCTGTAAAGACAAATCCTAAAATCTTAAAAAATACTTTCATAATCTTATGGTTTTAGTTATATTTTTTTACTTGCCAAGCACATGCCTTTCAATAATTGAAAATACTTCAATAGCATCAACAGTAGACTTCTCCAGTAATTTTTGGTGATTACTAATTAGAATAGGGTAGTCATCCATATTTTCCGGTATACGCCCATGCGAACCCTTTATTAATTCCGCTTGTAATGGAATTACATTCATTAAAGTTCTAAAGCCCAATTTTTTCTTTAAGAGTTTCCAAATGATCTTGGGAACAACAAACATATCCTTTGGATCAGTCAGCATTTCAACAGGGTCATACCCAGGTTTTTTGTGAATATCCACCATTCTAGCATAGTCCGGTGCTTTTTTGTCATCAAACCAAAAGTAATAGGTAAACCAAGAATCCTTGTCCGCTATAACAACTATATCTCCACAGCGTTCGTGGTTTAATTTGGCTTTGATAATTTCATCATCGGACAATACTTTTTCTACTCCATTAACAGCTAGTAAAAGCTTTTTCACTTCTTCCTTTAAGGACTTATCATTTAAGTAAACATGGGCGATTTGGTGGTCGGCCACAGCAAATGCCCTACTGTTACCAGCATCCAAAAGTTCCAAACCACGTTCAAGCCTTATTCCCAAATAACCTTTGGAACGGAATATTCGGTTTAAATGAATAGGATTATTTACATCTGTGATGCCATATTCTGACAACAGAATAATATTGGCGTCTTGATTTTCATAGTAAGTCACCAATTTTTTTACTTCTTTGTCAACCTCATGTAAGTCTTTGGCTATTTTATTGAAATTTATTCCGTATCGTTGAATATTGTAATCCAAATGTGGTAGATATACCAGTGTCAATGTTGGGTTATACAACGTATCTGTTTTTATGGCAGAATCCGCTATCCACTGGGTAGACCTAATAGAAGTTTTGGGACCCCAAAAGTGAAATAAAGGAAATTTACCCAACTCATTTTGAAGCGTATCCCTAAGTTCGGGAGGATATGAATATATATCTGGGATTTTTCTTCCGTCCGCCAAATAATTAGGTCTGGGAGTAACACTAAAATCTGCCGTTGAATACATGTTGTACCACCAAAACATATTGGCACATGTGAAATTGGGGTCCATCCTTTTGAGTTTGTCCCAAATTTTTTCACTTTGCACCAAGGTATTGGACTGCCTCCAAAATTTCACCTCGTGCTCCTCTTTAAAATACCAACCATTAGCAACAATTCCATGTTCAGAAGGCCATTTTCCTGTTAAATAGGTAGATTGTGCACTACAGGTTACCGCAGGAACCACCGGGGTAATATTCGCAGCTTTTCCTTTCTCTAAAAAAGATTTAATAAATGGTGTATGCTCCCCAATTAACCTTTGGGTTAGACCCACGACATTAAGCACAACCGTTTTTTTCATAGATTTAAAGGTTTTCCTTTAACCAATCCATTTCTCGGACTATAGAATCGGAAAGTTCTAATTTTAAAGATTTTGGAAGTACATCCCATGTATAGGTTTCTATTTCCAAATGATTGGAAACTACATCCTTTTTCAAATATTGCAACACTTTTAAAATATGGTCTTGGGTAGAATACAACTCATCAAATGTATCCAAAAAAATAGGCACATGAAAATGAGCTCTAAGTTCCGTGAATTGCTTTTTATTCTCCAATAGTTCAGGTAAATCCCAGTAGGTTTTTACCTTATCTTCAACTTTTTGCGTTACTTGGTGTAAATATGTAGGTTCGTTAAACCTAGACAAGGAATTCCATACTTCTTCATCATTTTTGCCATTAAAAATAATTTTTAAAGCAGCACTTACTTGTATTTTCCCTATTTTAATTCCGGCAGATTCTAGCTTATTAAAGGTATATTCTGGCTCCTCAAAAGCCAGTGCAAAATGACAAACATCATAGCAGACAGTAATATATTTTAAAATTAGCTCTCTAGCTTTTTCCTTATTACATCCTAGGGCATTCATTAACGTTTTTGAGGCAATTGGAATTAAATATTTTTGATAATACATAAGAACCTCATCACTGTTCTCCATCATTCCATCTGGTTCTGGCTCAATATCCAAATGCAAATATTTTCCAGTTGTGTTTTCAATATTAAACAACTGCAACACAATTTCGGCCATATATCTGGCCCCAATTGAAAAAGCCTCTTCGGTCTTTTCTTTTGAATTATGCCAATATTTATAGCTGATAGGGTTTGTGGAAATACCACCTTCAATTCCATCTGGCATTAAATAGGACAATTGTTGGAACAATCTTTTAGTATAATCAACCCGTTCTTTGGTAGTCCAGTCGGGGGCATGTACCATGTCTTTTACCTTTTCATTATGGAAATTTCCATATGGAAATCCGTTCATGGTAAAAACATAAATATCATTTTTATCCAACCAATTTTTAAAATTGGTCAGATTCTCTCCAACCCCTAATTCCTCACTTGCTGTATTGGACAATCTAAGCCCCAATCCAAAAGGTTTTTCCTTAGAAACTTTCTTTTTAATGATTGGAACAAACTTTTCAATATTTTTAAAAGTGACTTTCCAATTTTCACCAGGGTGGATATTGGTGCAATAGGTTAAATGAAAGTACTTGTTGAATAACATCTTAGCAAGATAACTTTTGTTGACTAATTTCTTTCCGCATAGTTATCGCTTCTCGCATTTTTTTTAGGTCTATCATATGAACATCATGCTTCTTTCCAATACCAGAAATAAGTGTGATGGTTAATTCCCCTCCTAAATGCTCTCTAAATTCCTCTATTCCATTTAAAAGCACATCTACTTCTTCCTCGCTTTTCAATGGTATCTGTAGATCAAATCCAATTTCTTCCATAACATCAAGGATGTTATTCAAGGTTTTCCCATCGATTAAATTAATTAAATGGGCATAAGTAACATCAAGAGCTATACCAATGGCAACAGCCTCCCCGTGTCGCAAACTATAATTGGTCATATGTTCCAATTTATGAGCTGCCCAGTGTCCAAAATCCAATGGTCTGGATGAACCACTTTCAAAAGGATCTCCACCTTGTGCTATATGGTGCATATGCATTTCTGCACACTTATAAATAAGAAAATCCATCGTTTCCATATCCCTGTTAGCCAATTTTGTGGCGTTTTTAGAAATGAAATTGAAAAACACCTCATCTTTTATGAGTGCCACTTTAATAGCCTCCGCAATACCAGAAATCCAATCACGTTGTTCTAAAGTGGTCAAAAAATGAGAATCATTAATAATAGCATAGGGCGGAGCAAAAGTTCCCAAGAAATTCTTTTTCCCAAATTCATTAATGCTATTTTTCACACCCACAGCTGAATCATTTTGTGAAAGGACAGTCGTTGGTATTCTAATGAGTTTAACTCCCCTATGGGCAATTGCAGCTGCGTAACCGGCCATATCAATTACAGCGCCACCCCCAATGACCACCACAAAAGAATGTCTACAAATACCCTGTTCATTTATACCTTTTAAAATTGCGGTTACATTACCATGGTCATTTTTACATTCCTCGCCACCTTTTACAACCAATATGTCCCTTAAACCAATGATATTCTGGTGAGCATTACAATAGACCTCTATCTCCTTTAAAAGATTAGGGTGACATTTGTGAACTCCCTCATCGACCACAAATAAAATTTTTGTTTTATTTCCATTACCATAAGAGAACAAAACATCATGGAACATTATGTTTTCCAATGAAAACAAATGCTCTGTAAAGAATAACTTATAATCATAAGCTACTTTAAAAGATTGTTCTATACTATTCTTCCGCTTCATTAAGTACAAATTTAAGTCACTGCAAAGAGTTTTGAGAGGAAAATTGACAAAGGCAACAATAATAACATACCTATTCCTACCCGCCAATTGGAAAAGCCAACTGCAAAAATTGCATCCAAAACAATTATTGAAAGGACACCGCCAATAACAGCCTTCTTTATGTTCACCGGAGTATTATCCATATATGCTTTAACCAAAGGTCTGTATATCAAAATTCCAAACAATAAAATAAACGGAATTACTTGCAATGTATTGTTACCATTAAGATAATGCAGACCCAAAACAGCCCCAATAACAAAAGCATAGAGTATTCCTGTTAAAATAAGATGATTTTTATTGTTCCCATGAACTTCTCCTCTACTTATTAATGTAATAGCCGCAATATATACTATTGGAACAAGACAATATTCCCAATGTAACAAAGTGCCAAATACCGACATTCCCAAAAGCAGGTTTAAACCTCTGCAAACACCCATATTCAAAGGACCAAAAAAGGAATATTTTTTTGCAACAATATCATACAACAAAATAGCCAAAGCCAGAACAAAAGCTATGGAGCCACTAAAAATGTTTACATAAAATGCAAAAGCTACCCCCAGAAGTAAAAGAGCCCCTCCAAATAAATATGCCGACTTAAGAGAAACCACTCCACTCGGGATTGGTCTTTCTGGTCGTTCTATCATATCCAATGGAAAATCAAAAACATCATTTAGGACTACACCTCCAGCATATAAAAATACCGATGAAGACATTAAAAAGATAGATGGCATGAGATTACCTTCACCCCAAAAGTAAGGGCTACCAATAGCCCCAAATATTCCCGCAATTACCATTCCTGCCATAACATCCGCCGCTGAAGTTGGTAGGTTGGCGGGTCTGGTTAATTGTAAATATCCCTTGAGCGTAGCATTCATTAGACTATTTTATCCCCATCAACTTTTGGTTGTTGACCTCTTAAAACACTGTTATCGTGAAATAATTCTCTTTGATCAACACCACTGGCATTGGACCAATCCGACTCTTTCATTACTCCAGTTTGTCCAAAGGCATCCAAAGCATTTTGATAACATGTTTTTACAACATCTTCTCTTGCAATTCCTTTTTTCAACATTAATGAAGCTGTTTTGGGTACTGAAAGTGGGTCACTTACTCCCCAATCGGCAGAACTGTTGACAATAATATTTTTACTACCATATTGCTCTACAACAGCTGCCATACGCTCATTTCCCATTTTTGTTTTGGGATATATTGTAAAAGCCGCCCAAAAGCCACGATCTAATACTTCTTTTACTGTTTCCTCATTATTATGATCTATAATAACTTTAGATGGTTCTATACCATGTTCCAAACACACCTCCATACTACGTATGGTGCCCGCTTTTTTATCCCTATGTGGCGTATGTACCTGCACCAACATATCCATTTCCTTGGCAAGGTCCAATTGCATCCTAAAATATTTATCTTCCGCCTCTGTAATATCATCATACCCTATTTCCCCAATACCCACTACATTTTCTTTGTGAAGATATAAAGGAAGTAATTCCACTACTTGCTCCGCAAGAGCTTCGTTATTGGCTTCTTTTGAATTTAAACCTATAGTGCAATAGTGTTTTATTCCAAACTGACTCGCCCTAAAAGTCTCCCAACCTACCAAACTACTATAATAATCTTGAAAAGAACCTACTTGTGTCCTAGGTTGGCCCAACCAAAAAGCTGGCTCAACAATGGCAACAATACCAGCCTCTGACATAGCCTGATAATCATCCGTTGTTCGGGATGTCATATGAATATGCGGGTCTATAAATTTTAATTTTTTCTCCATAAATTATGCATTGAGTGTGTCCCAATTTATTTTTTTATTTTCTACTTTATCCAATAACTCTGGATGCCCTTTAATTAATTCTCTTGCTTCAGGTATATCTGAAATAGAACAGGACAGTACGGCCGCTGCATTCTCCCGATTATCACTACTATTTAATAAGCGTTCCATATCTTTTAATAAATTTCCATTAAGATATTTTCCCACTGGTCTCCAAAATAAAGGATCAATTTTTCTTCCAGCTGCCCAACGCTCATGTGCATAATCCGAGATAATCCTTGCTAAATCGGCATTTGCCCTTTCATCAACATTCATAATCCCTTCCAAATCACTTTCAATAAAAATGGTCTTAAGATACATTTGGTTCCATTGTTTCTCACTAAAATATAGAGCTGGATAAGGGTTGTTCAGAGCAATGGCATTGAATACCGAACCAATATTAGTCCGCAAAGCATCAACAGCAACGTTTTTAAAAACTTCTGGTTTTGGAAGAAGAATTAAATACTTTAGAAAGGTTTCTAACTCTGTTTTATCCGCTACTTGAATAAGATTGCCAACTTTTTCTTCAAAAAAATTGTTATCAGCTTCCAAAACCTTTATCAAAAGATAAATTCTAACAAGTTCAATAGTATTTACATGGTGTTGCTCAAAATACCCTTTTAGGCTGTCCTTGACCAACGAAAAATCCAAAGCAACCAATGAGGTTTTAGATGGCACTAAACTATATGTGAGATATAAATCCTTTGTTGATTTATTTTCAACAATCAAGCTAATTTTATCAGAAATCCACTTCCAAGTTTCAGTATCAAGATTATTTTTTAAAACCTCCTTTAATTGTTTTCCGACTTCTTTAAACTGCATTAAAATTTAATTTTATACCCATAAATTAACCACTTCATTTGCCTACCTCTAACAAAGCTAATTATAATAGTTATAAAGACCATATGATAACTAGAATTATCTGAAATAATTATCGGCCTTATAATATCTTTTTTAGTTTTGTACAAACTAAAAAATATGCTGGGATTAAAACTACCAACGGATCCAAGATGGGTCAATATTGTAGAAAAGAATATCGATGAAATTCTTACCGACCATGCATTTTGTGAACAAAAGGCTGCCGCCACAGCAATGTCCCTTATTGTTAGTTTTCCTGAATATACCGAATTGGTGGGGGAAATGACGGCGCTGGTCCGTGAAGAAATGGCCCATTTTAAAATGGTTCATGACCGCATTATTGAACGTGGAAATTCATTAGGACGAGACCGAAAAGACGAATATGTGTTGGACTTATTGAAATTTTTCCCAAAAGGGGGAAGTAGAACTACACAATTGGTACATAGGCTTTTGTACGCTGCCCTGATAGAAGCTAGAAGCTGTGAACGCTTTAGACTGTTATCGGAAGAGTTAAAAGATAAGGAACTCGCCAAATTCTACCATAAATTAATGGTTAGCGAAGCCGGACATTACACTATGTTCCTTCAATTTGCCAGAAAATATGGTAACCGTGAAGAAGTGGATAAAAAATGGCAGGATTTATTGGATTATGAAGCCAGCATCATGAAAAAACTAGGAAAAAAGGAAACTGTCCATGGTTAAGATTTTAATTTTTCTTGATAGTAGGAATACAACTCAAATTGGGATCTAAGTTCAGGTTTAGTGGTTTTCCTATATCTGTTATCTTGTTTTTCATTAAAAATTCTCGCCTTTAAATTATCTTTCCATGATAAATCAAATGTATCCAACAATTCTTGTTTAATTTCCTCATCGTAAATCGGACAACCTACTTCCACCCTAAAATCAATATTTCTTGTCATCCAATCCGCAGATGATATATATATTTTAGGTTCCCCTTCATTTCCAAAAATGAAAACCCGTGGGTGTTCCAAAAATTTGTCAACAATACTTATGGCCTCAATATTTTCACTCATACCCTTCACACCGGGTACCAAACAGCAAATCCCCCTTATTATCAACTGGATTTTTACTCCAGCCCTACTGGCCTCATAAAGCTTGTCCACCATTTTGTAAGAGGTAAAGCTGTTCATTTTAATTTTAATGTAAGCCTCTTTACCTACTATGGCATTGGCTATTTCATTATCAATTAATTTTTCAAACGCAGATTGGGTATAGTGCGGAGAAACAATTAAATGCTTGTACTTATTTATTTTATAAGTAGTCTCAAAGAAATTAAAAACTTTATTCAACTCTTTTAAGATGGCTACATGGGCTGTAAACAAAGTGTAATCTGTATAAATTTTTGCAGTGGATTCATTAAAATTACCAGTACTGACAAACCCGTACCGTTTCATTTCATTACCTTCCTCTCTTTCTATAACACATATTTTACTATGTACTTTTAATCCTGGCACCCCAAAAATAAGCTTAATACCTTCTTCCTGTAATTGTTCGGCATATTCAATATTCGCTGTCTCATCAAAACGCGCCTGCAACTCAATTTGCACAGTAACCTGCTTTCCATTTTTCGCAGCATTTATAAGTGATGCGGCCACTTGGGAGTTATTGGCTAAACGATATACAGTAATCTTTATACTTCTGACTTTTGGATCCAACGCCGCCTCCCTAAGAAATTTAATCACATAAGAATAGGTATGATAGGGAGTGTACATTAAGTAATCCTTTCTTGCTATTTGCTCAAATAAGCTTCCTTCCAAGCTAAAACCTTTAATGGGCAAAGGATTTATTTTATCATACATCAAATCTGTCCTTCCCAAACTTGGGAATCCCATATAATCTCTTCTATTGTGATAACGCCCACCAGGAATAACACTATCCGTATCCTCTATTCCCATTTTTTCCTTTAAAAAAAGAAGTGTGTCCTTTTCTATATTTTTATCATAGACAAAACGTACAGGGTCACTTATTTTTCTATGCTCAACACTAGAAGATATCTTCTCTATAAAACTTTTACTAAGATCATTATCCATATCCAGCTCGGCATCCCTGGTAATTTTTATCATATGCGCTGATATGGATTCATACTCAAACATTGTGAATATACTTCTTAAACAATATCGTATTAAATCATCCAGAATAATAATATAATTCTTATCCCCTTCTTTTGGCAATACCACAAAACGGTCTATTCCTTTTGGAATCTCTATTAGGGCATACCTAATTTCTTCTTCATTCTCTTCATTTTCTTTGATAAGCACAAGCTTAACCGCCAAATATGCGGCAGTATCCTTAAGTGTAGGGAATTCTGCCAAATCATTTAAAATTATGGTCATCAATTGAGGACTGACCTTATTAACAAAGTAGCTCTTTATAAAACCGACTTGACTCTCTTTAACCTCAGTTTCGGTAATTAGGAAAATATTCTGCGCCTCCAGCTCACTCTCTATTTCCCTCAATATTTTTTCACTTTTAGATTGTTGAGTGATTACAATATTGGTTATTTCCTCAAGTAGATCTTTAGCTTTTTCACCTCCTAATGCACTTTTTCCTTTTTTACCAGCCTCTACGATTCTCTTAACAGTGGCATACCGTACCTTAAAAAACTCATCCAAATTATTGGAAAAAATACCCAAAAACCTTAGTCTTTCTATTAATGGCACCTTCTTGTCCATACTCTCTTGAAGTACCCTTTCATTAAAACGTAACCAGCTAATTTCCCTATTTATATATTGATTTTTCTCTTTCTTAACCATTTTTCATCTTAATTGCTTTGGAAACAGTACCTGTCTTATACTTCCTTTAGAAATATCACTCCAGCTGTCAACCTTAAAACTTAAATGCACCAACCCAGATGTTGTTACATTCTCTATGTATTGGTCTCCCCACGTATTGACCAAATTAGTAAAGGCATTATTATGCCCAAAAATCATAACATTATTAATGTCTTGGGGCAAGTTTTTCACAAACGAAGAAACTCCATCCCCCGAAAAATCATACAGTGTATTCTCCACTTGAAACTTTGAAAAAGGAAACTTTAAAGTTCTCAAAAAAATCATACAGGTATGCAACGCCCTATTTGCCGGACTCGAAAAAACTCTTTCGATTACAATATCTTGATTGGAAAATTTTGATGCGACCAAATGGACGTCATTTATCCCTTTCTCCAATAAAGGTCGATCTCTATCACCAACATTATAATCCCATGAAGATTTACCATGGCGTACAAGAATCAGGTTTTTCATTTTATTTCATTTTAAGGTGCCAACCTCTCCACTTTCCAATTATAATCTTCTCCTAAAGAATAGCGAATACGATCGTGCAATCTATTAGGTCTACCTTGCCAAAATTCTACCGATATTGGTTTTACAATATATCCACCCCAATATTTAGGTCTTACAATTTCTTTATTGGCGTACTCTGCCTCCATTTCTTTTAACTTCTTTTCCAAAACCTCCCGAGAGGGTATAACCTCACTTTGATTGGAAACTATTGCTCCCAATTTGCTTCCTTCTGGTCGGGATTCAAAATAACCGTCAGAAAGGTTCTCAGCTATCTTATCCGCCTTTCCTTTAATAATTATCTGCCTTTCCATATTTGGCCAAAAAAAAGATAGGCAAACATTAGGGTTTTCTGCAATGGCCCTTCCTTTTTCACTTTTGTAATTGGTATAAAAAATAAAGCCCTCGTATGTATACTTCTTTAGTAATACCACCCTGCTTTTAGGATAACCATCCAACCCAAGTGTAGACAAGGTCATTGCATTAGTTTCACTAACTCCATCTGCTTCCTCAACCTCATAAAACCATTTTTGAAAAAGCTCCATAGGGTTACTAGATATAGCCCCTTCAATCAAGGAGCTTTTCTCATACACTTTTCTATATTTCCCAAGGTCTTTTTGCATTTTATACGGTTAAGATATGCCATATTAACAAAGTTGCACAAAAGATAAGAAAAGACGAAAAGACTTTGCGCATTTATTTAAAGATAGGGTTAAATTTTAGTTATCAAACAAAGCAAGGAATATTATAGATAGGGGTATTAAAACTCAAATACCTTACCATCATCCGCTAACTCAACATTTGGAAAGATTTGCTGAGCTTCCTCTTTAAAGAGATCAATAGACTTATAACGAGTGGAATAGTGCCCCAATATTAATTGGCCCACTTTTGCTTCCCCAGCAACTGCAGCTGCTTCTTTTGCGGTTGCGTGTTTTGTTTTGTTCGCCAAATGTGATTCAGATTCCAAAAAAGTAGATTCATGATACAATACATCCACCTCTGCAATCTGCTGGACTATTTCGGGCATATAAGCAGTATCACTACAGTAAGCATAGCTTTTGGGTTTTTTTGGGTCAAAAGTAAGTTCAGAGTTTGGAACAAGCTCACCGTTTTCCAAAATAATGTTTTGCCCTTTTTTTATATTTCTAAATTGACTTTTATCAATGTTATATTTGTCCAAAGCATCTACATTTAATTTTCTCTCATCCAACTTCTCCCTAAATAGGAAACCATTTGTATACACCCTATGATTTAAGGGAATTGTGTGAACGCTGACTTTATCGTCCTCAAATACCAATTCCGATTCTTTGGACGATAGTTCATGAAAATACAAGTGGTAATTAGTCCATGAATCTCCAAGTTTCAATAATAAGGTTATAGCCTCTTTAATTCCCTTTGGACCATAAATATGCATTTCTTTTTCTCTCCCCAGTAACCTAAATGTAGAGATTAGACCAGGCAATCCAAAAAAATGGTCCCCATGCAAATGGGAAATAAAAATGTGGGTTATTCTAGAAAATTTTATTTTGTTTTTTCTAAGTTGAACTTGGGTTCCTTCTGCACAATCAATAAGAAACAAATGATTTTTAATTTCCAGCACCTGTGAAGTAGGATTGGTCAAAGTTCTTGGAGTAGCCGCATAACAACCTAGAATGTGTAATTTCATCAAATGTTCCGAGTTCTTATTTTGGGTTATATCTTAGCAATTCCTCCACTGTAAATTTATTTTTAAAGGTAAATGCATAAGGGGTTTCCCCATGTTGATTTAAATATAGCAGACGTTCCTTTGCGTCCTTGGAAGTAGGAACAACACCCTCTTCAATATACCAAAATGCCATGTGCATTTCGCTTATTTTACTAAACCATTCTTTTTTTCTTTTAAAAATCTCTATATGGTCAGATTTATATACATACTTAAACAAAGTATCAAGAGATTCCCATACCGATAGATTAATAATAAGAAACTTGTCCTCAAAAACTGAGATAGCCGTTGCATTATCTTCCTCTCCTGTCATTCTCCAAACAAAACCCTCACTTTGATCTGCAATGGCATTAATTCTATCTAGGTTATTTACAAAATCGGCCATAATTGGGCTATCCAAGGGCACCAACATTTTTGCAATGTTAACCTGAGCTAAATGATGGTTTTTCATAAATCCAAGTCCCTTTCTATTTCTTCCATTTCAATAATATCCTTAGCCTCTTGAATTGTTGGAACCACAAGTATTTCTTCTGGAACCTCTTCATAAGAAACCTTATTGGTCACTAAAACAAAAGATTTTTTTGATGCCCTATGGGTATTGGAAAGTTCTAAAAATTCCAGCACATCGTTAGCTGTCAAAGCTGAAAAAGAGAACAGATTAATAATGAGGTGATCATTCTTAATTCTTTGATACGCCTCATTTATATTTTGTAAAAACTGAGGTAGAGAAATATTCTCTTGAAAAACCGTGGTCGTAGACCCTTCTTTATCAAAAATCATAATCCTATTTTATTTTTGATGCCAATAAATATATCACCGCCATACGAATGGCAACGCCATTTTCCACTTGATGGAGAATAATGGATTGCTTGGAATCTGCCACATCGCTGGTTATTTCCACACCCCTATTTATAGGTCCAGGGTGCATAATCACAATTTCTTTGTCCAATTTGTCAAGTGTAGCCTTATTGACACCAAACTGTTGGGTGTATTCCCTTGTTGTAGGGAAATAACTTATATCCATGCGCTCATTTTGAATACGGAGCATATTGGCTACATCGCACCATTGCAAGGCTTTTTCCAAGTTTGTTTCCACATCTACGCCCAAAGACTTTATGTACTTAGGGATTAATGTTTTGGGGCCACATACTTTTACATTTGCCCCTTGTAATTTAAGAGCGAATATATTGGATAACGCCACTCTAGAGTGGAGAATATCTCCCACGATAACCACATTTTTCCCTGATACATCTCCCAATTTTTCCCGTATAGAATACGAATCTAGTAGTGCCTGTGTGGGGTGTTCATGAGCACCATCACCTGCATTTACTATAGATGCATTCACATGTTTGGATAAAAATATACCTGCACCTGGATTTGGGTGTCTCATTACCACCATGTCCACTTTCATGGACAGAATATTGTTTACTGTATCAATAAGAGTTTCCCCTTTCTTAACCGAGGATTGGGATGCTGAAAAATTTAAAACATCTGCTGACAATCTTTTTTCGGCCAGTTCAAAAGAAAGTTTTGTGCGGGTACTGTTTTCGAAAAAGATGTTAGCTATAGTTATATCCCGGAGTGAAGGAACTTTTTTAATGGAACGATTGATTACTTCTTTAAAATGGTCGGCAGTTTCAAAAATAAGCTGAATATCCTTTTCATTTAGATATTTAATTCCTAACAAGTGTTTTACACTTAATTCGCTCATATTTAATTATTTACCAAATATATTATATCCTCCCCATCATTTTCCTCCCACATTACTTTTACCTTTTCATTATTTATTGCATCTACTTGTCTACCCCTGTAATTTGGTTGAATAGGCAAGTGCCTACTAAACCTCCTGTCTATTAACGTTAACAGCTCAACATCCTTGGGTCGTCCAAAAGACTGAAGAGCAGTTAATGCGGCATTTATACTACGCCCTGTGTACAATACATCATCAATTAGAACAACATTTTTATCTTCTATTAGAAAATCTATTTTTGTTTTATTGGCTTCCAAGGTCTTATCTCCCCTTCTAAAATCGTCACGATAGAAAGTAATGTCCAAAAAACCTAAGCAAATATCCTTAACTTTATAATCCTCTGTAAGAATCTTGGCCAAGCGTTGGGCCAAAAAGGTTCCCCTAGGCTGTATTCCTATTAAAACTGTATTCTTAAAATCTAAGTGGGTTTCTAAAAGTTGGCAAGCCAAACGATGTAATATGATGTGTATTTCTTTTGAGGAAAGCAGTACTTTTTGACTCATGGGCTAATTGACCAACACTTTTGAATTACAAAAATAGGAATTTCTAACCAAATAGTTGTTTGCAATTGCATTATTAAGAATTGGTTCTATTCTCACAAAAAAAAATAAAAAAAAAGACCCAAGCATAATGCCTGGGTCTTTAAGGTTATTAGAAATTAAATACTACTATTTCTTGGCTTTAGCCTTAGTAGTTTTTCCTTCCATTTTATCCTTCAACGCTTGTAGTGCTTCATTGGCATCACCCAAAGTAGGCTTGGCTTCATCCGCAGCTGCAGCAGCTTTCTTAACCGCTTGCTTTACATTACGTTGCTCTTCTTCTCTAAAAATAGCAGTGTGGCTGGCAACAACTCTTTTGAATTCTTTATTGAACTCAATAATTTTAAATTCTGCCTCCTCACCTTTGGCTAATTTCTTACCATCTTCTTTCTCTAAATGACGAGAAGGAACAAAAGCTACAATATCTTCATTAAAATCGATAGTGGCTCCTTTGTCAACTATTTCACCAATAGAAGCTTTGTGTACAGTTCCCAAAGCAAACTCAGTCTCATATTTATCCCAAGGATTCTCAGTAGTCTGTTTGTGGCCTAAACTAAGTTTACGTCCTTCAACATCCAATTCCAGCACCTCAACTTCCAATGTATCACCAACGGTAACAAATTCTGATGGATGCTTAATTTTCTTAGTCCAAGAAAGGTCAGAGATGTAAATAAGACCGTCTATACCTTCTTCCAATTCCACAAACACACCAAAGTTGGTAAAGTTTCTTACAATACCTTTATGTCTAGAACCTACTGGATATTTAGTAGTAATATCAGTCCATGGGTCTGGAGTCATTTGCTTAATGCCCAAAGACATTTTACGATCCTCCCTATCCAAGGTCAAAACTACTGCTTCCACCTCGTCTCCTACTTTTACAAAATCCTGAGCGGAACGCAAGTGTGTAGACCATGACATTTCAGAAACGTGAATTAATCCTTCCACACCTTCAACAACCTCAATAAATGCACCGTAATCAGCAATAACAACAACCTTACCTTTAACTTTATCTCCAATCTTAATTTCATCGCTTAGAGCTTCCCAAGGATGCTTCTCTAATTGTTTAAGACCTAATTGAATTCTAGATTTATTATCATCAAAATCAAGGATAACAACATTTAATTTCTGGTCTAATTCTACCACCTCGTTTGGATGGTTGATTCTGCTCCAAGAAAGGTCAGTGATATGTACAAGTCCGTCAACGCCACCAAGATCAATAAATACACCGTAAGATGTAATATTCTTAACAACACCTTCTAATACTTGTCCTTTTTCTAATTGACCAATGATTTCTTTTTTCTGTTCCTCAATATCGGCCTCAATCAGTGCCTTATGGGAAACAACTACGTTCTTAAATTCATGGTTGATTTTCACCACCTTGAATTCCATAGTTTTATTTACATACTGGTCGTAATCACGAATAGGTTTAACATCTATTTGAGAGCCTGGCAAGAACGCTTCGATTCCGAAAACATCTACAATCATACCACCTTTAGTTCTGCATTTAACAAAACCTTGAACTATTTCTTCTTTGTCATGAGCAGTATTTACTCTTTCCCAAGCCTTAATAGTTCTCGCTTTTCTATGGGACAATACCAATTGTCCACTTTTATCTTCGCGTATGTCTATAAGAACTTCTACTTTGTCGCCCACCTTTAAGTCGGGGTTGTAACGAAATTCATTCAAAGAGATAACACCTTCAGATTTAGCGTTAATGTCGATTATTGCTTCACGATCCGTTAGGTAAACAACTTTTCCCTCTACTACTTCTTCATCTGCAGTATCAACGAAATTTTCTGTTACCAATTTCTCAAACTCTTCAAGCTTGGAATCTTCTACTCGCTCTATTCCTTGCTCGTATTTGTCCCAGTTAAAGTTTTCTAAAAATTCTTTTGGATCTTGTACTGGAACTTTAGCTTTTTCTTCCTGTACTGTTTCTGTAGTTTCCTCAACTACTGCTGCAGTTTCTTCAACTGCTGGAGTTTTTTCTTCAGCCATTTGCTGATTAAAATTTGTATTCTATAAGCTCCACAAGAGTTAACAATGCTTATAGAAGGATTAATTATTTTAATTTTTCCCTTTTCCTCTTGACTATTCGCTAAAAAGGAGTGCAAAAATACAATTAAATAATTGTTTTACAAACCTTATTTTTAGAAGGTTAGATTGCTTTCTACAAAAATTCTCTTTTTTTAGCAAAATAGCCCAATAATTGCTATCTTGAAACCCTTAATATTAACCATTAAAATAAAGTTAAAAATGAGTGTTAAAGAAAAATACCAGCCAGTTTTGGATTTGGGGGAAGAACTAGGTATCAAGGATGGTAAAGTAACCGTTGAAGAGGGTGTCCTTAAAGTTAAAGGCATGGCAGGTACTCAATATGAAAAGAACCTCCTTTGGGATAAAATAAAGGAAATATCCAATGGTGACCTTTCTGATATAAAAGCAAACATCACTGTTGAAGATGAGTCTGTTTATGCCAGACACACTGTAAAAAGTGGTGAATCTTTAAGTTTAATTGCCAAGCATTATTATGGTGATTTAATGAAGTACAAAGAAATTTTTGCCGCCAATAAAGGTATATTAAAGAATCCTGATGTAATACATCCTGATCAAGTTTTGGTAATACCAAATCTTTAATAAACAGTAAATATTATTAGATTAAATAGGGACGTTTTCTAAAGTCCCTATTTTTTTATGCCTGCTTTTTTATTACCCTTAGCGCATAATTATGAATACGCTCGAACTGTTCTTTTAGTCCCATATCACTATTATCAAACTCAATAGCATCATTAGCTTTTCTAAGAGGGGATATTTCTCTATGGGAATCTCTATAATCCCGATCCTCCACATTTTGTAATACCTCGGCATAACTAACCTTCTCCTGTCTATCCAATAATTCCTTATACCGTCTTGTTGCCCTTGCCTCTGGTGAAGCTGTCATAAATATTTTGAGTTCAGCATTGGGAAAAACTACAGTCCCTATATCTCTGCCATCCATGACAATTCCCTTTTCCTCCCCCATTTTTTTCTGCATGTCCACCAGCTTATATCTTACCTCCTCAACAGCCGCAATTTTACTTACTTGTCTAGAAACATCCATGCCGCGTATTTCTTTTTCCACATTCTCATCATTGAGATACATTTCTGCAAACCCCAATTTTTCATTGAAGACAAATTTTAGGCTTATTTTGGGCAAAAGCTTTACCAAAGCATTGATATTGTCCCTTTTTCCACCAATAAAACCGTTTTTGATAGCGAAAAGTGTAACCGCCCTATACATGGCGCCAGTATCCACATAAACATACCCCAATGCTTTTGCCAACTGTTTCGCAATAGTGCTTTTTCCTGTGGAAGAATAGCCGTCTATGGCTATAGTAATATTTTGCATGGCTTAAAAATAGTAATAAATGTATTGCTATAACTTTTTGGCTCCCTTTACCTTTTGATTAGTGATTGCAATATCTATTACCTCGCTCATATCAGAAACATAATGGAATGTAAGTCCTTTTAAATAATCTTCTTTTATTTCCAAAATATCCTTTCTATTGTCCTCACAAAGAATAAGCTCCTTGATTCTAGCTCTTTTGGCAGCCAAAATTTTCTCTTTTATTCCTCCTACGGGCAACACTTTACCCCTGAGTGTAATTTCACCTGTCATAGCCAAGCTTTTCTTTACCTTTTTCTGGGTGAATAAGGATACCAAAGACGTTAACATAGTAATACCAGCACTAGGTCCATCTTTTGGAGTAGCTCCCTCTGGAACATGGATATGCACATTGTATTTGTCAAAAACTTCAGAATTTACCCCATACAAGTCAGCATTGGATTTTATGTATTCCATAGCGATGGTAGCAGATTCCTTCATCACCTTACCAAGATTCCCTGTAATATTAAGGGTTCCTTTTCCTTTAGATAAAATGGATTCTATAAAAAGAATATCCCCACCAACACTTGTCCATGCGAGACCAGTAACAACTCCTGCTACGTCGTTATTCTCATACTTGTCGCGTTCCAATCTTGCAGGACCCAATATTTTCTCAACATCCTCATTGGATATTTTTACATTATACTCTTCCTCTATAGCAATAGATTTCGCTGCATAACGCACCATTTTTGCAATTTGCTTTTCTAATGACCTTACCCCTGATTCTCTGGTATAACCCTCTACAATTTTCTCCAATTGAGGCTTTCCAATTTTTAAATGTTTAGGCAGTAATCCATGCTCCTTTAACTGCTTGGGCAATAAATGTCTTTTAGCTATTTCTACTTTTTCTTCAATGGTATACCCTGTAACATTTATAATTTCCATTCTGTCCCTTAAAGCAGGTTGAATGGTAGATAAATTATTTGCAGTTGCAATGAACATAACCTTGGAAAGGTCGTACCCCATTTCCAAGAAATTATCATAGAACTCACTATTTTGCTCAGGATCCAAAACTTCTAACATGGCCGATGATGGATCCCCTTGATGACTGCTGGAAAGCTTATCTATTTCATCCAAAATAAAAACAGGGTTAGATGTACCAGCCTTTTTTAGGCTTTGGATAATTCTTCCTGGCATAGCGCCAATGTAAGTTTTCCTATGCCCTCTAATCTCTGCTTCATCTCGCAAACCACCCAAAGAAATTCTAACATATTCTCTTCCCAATGCTTCTGCTACAGATTTTCCAAGAGATGTTTTCCCTGTCCCTGGAGGACCATATAAACATAGAATAGGCGATTTCATATCATTTCTCAATTTAAGCACCGCTAAATATTCTATGATTCTTTTTTTTACATCTTCTAGACCATAATGATCCCTATCCAATATTTTCTGTGCACGTTTTAGATCAAACTTATCACTTGAAAACTCTTCCCAAGGCAAGTCTAAAAACAAATCCAAATAATTTCTTTGAATAGAATACTCAGCAACCTGTGGATTCATTCGCCGCATTTTAGCAAGTTCTTTCTCAAAATGTTCTCCAACTTTCTTGCTCCATTTTTTTGTTTTGGCTTTCACCATCATTTCATCTACTTCCTCTTCATAAGAAATACCACCCAATTCTTCTTGAATGGTTTTCATTTGCTGATGAAGAAAGTACTCACGTTGTTGTTGATCTAAATCACTACGGACTTTGGACTGAATATCATTTTTTAGCTCCAATTTCTGAAGCTCCACATTCATATATTTAAGTGTTGCCAAAGCACGATCTTGTAAATTTGGTATTTCTAACAACTCCTGCTTTTCCTTAACATGTAGATTTAGGTTAGAGGAGACAAAATTGATTAGAAAAGAATTACTCTGTATGTTCTTAATGGCAAAAGAAGCTTCGCTTGGAATATTTGGATTATCCTTAATAATCTGCAAAGAAAGTTCCTTGATGGACTCTATGATTGCCAAAAATTTCTCATCGGTCAAACTAGGTCTTTCTTCAACTGTTTCGCGTATTGTTGCAGTCATGTATGGCTTTTCGGTCAATACCTCGGCAACTTCAAAACGTTTTTTACCCTGTATAATAACTGTCGTATTTCCATCGGGCATCTTAAGAACCCTAAGAATCCTAGCAACTGTACCTAAAGTATTAATATCCTTAATTCCTGGATTCTCAACACTTTCATCCTTTTGGGAAACAACACCAATGACTTTGGAACCGTTGTTGGCATCTTTTATTAAATTTATTGATGAATCCCTGCCAGCCGTTATAGGTATTACCACCCCAGGGAACAATACCGTATTTCTTAAAGGTAAAATCGGTAAGGTTTCTGGCAATCCCTCTTTTGTCATTTCCTCTTCATCCTCCACTGTTAAAAGTGGAATCAGTTCCGAATCCTCATCGATTCCCTGTAACGACATATTGTCAAAATTTGAAAACTTAGAATCTCCCATATCTATATATCTGCGTCATTCTGTCATAATAAGACAGAAATCCAAATTCTTTTTTGTTAAAATAATTACTATAAAATACTAAACACTAAGCAAATGCAAGCATTCAGCTTTCTTTCTCATCATAATAATTCAATTCTCATGCCAACAAAGAAGAAAAATCTTAAAAAAAACTGTAACAATCCTTAAATTGAATCATCTCTATAACAAACCTTGAACTTTTTGAGCCAAACTAAAGGACATACTGATATTGATGTTTTATTGCAATTGTGTTTAAATGGAAAACAAACAGCACAATTGGAAGTTTACAACCGCTACTATAAGGCAATGTACAACACAGCTTTGAGGATTGTGAAAAATAGTGCTGAGGCCGAGGATGTTATGCAAGAATCATTTTTGAACGCGTTCACCAAACTGCAAACATTTAAAGGCGATGTAACTTTTGGATCCTGGTTAAAACGAATTGTAATCAACAACAGTATCTATCATTACAGAAAACAACAAAAAAGCAAGGAAGTTGGTCTGGATGATATTCTGTATAAGGTCGAAGATAATGATGTGGTTGCCTCTGATCATGGCGCAACAGAACTGAAGGCTCAAAAAGTGATGGAGACCATGAAAAAATTAAAGGACAATTACAGAATTTCTTTGACCTTACATTTAATAGAAGGGTATGACTATGAAGAAATTAGCAATATAATGGATATGAGCTATGCAAATTGCAGAACAACCATATCCAGAGCTAAAGAAAGCCTAAGGCAAAAAATGATAACAGCTTAATAATGAAAAAAGAAAATTTAGAAACCTTATTTAAAAACCTTGAAGGCTCTTTTGATATGGAAGAACCAAAGGTTGGCCATGAGGAACGTTTTTTGGAAAGGCTGAACAACAACCAGCAAACTGTTAGTTTGCATAAAAGGAAAACATGGTGGAAGCCATTGTCAATAGCTGCTTCCATTGTATTGCTTATCTCGGTTGGTACCGGTCTTTTTTTTAAGAGCACACCAAGTATTGATGAACAAGTGGCTGAAATTTCGCCTGAAGCATCCCAAACTGAATTTTACTTTGTGAATTTAATCAATGAACAAATAAAGCAGCTGGAAAGCGAAAGCACTCCAGAAACACAAAAAATAATAGATGATACTTTATTCCAACTTAAAAAATTGGAAACCAATTATGAGGTTTTGGAGCAAGACCTTTTAAAAGGTGGTAACAGCAAGCTCATCTTAAGTGCGATGATTACCAACTTCCAAACAAGAATTGACCTTTTACAAGAGGTATTAAACCAAGTAGAAAGAATTAAAAATTTAAAAAATTACGATGATGAAAACTTTACTATATAAATATACCGCAGTAATTCTATTTTTCCTGCCTACTGTGCTTTTGGCAAATAATGGAGATCTTACGGGCAGGTACACTAAAGAAAAAACAATTAAAAAAGAATACAATGTAAATCCCGATGCTTTGTTAAAAGTAAATAACAGCTATGGTAATCTCAACATTACCTCATGGAACGAGAATAGAGTGGTCATTGAGGTCCACATTAAAACCAACGGTAACAATGAGGAAAAAGTACAGAGAAAATTAGATCAAATCTCTGTTGATTTTGATGCAAACAACAGTATGGTCTCCGCAAGGACCATATTCAACAAAAATAAGAGCAGTTGGGGATGGAACTGGGGAAACAACAATGTAAACATGCAAATAAATTACACTATAAAGCTTCCTATAAAGAATAGTGTAAACCTAAGCAATGATTATGGAAGTATTATTTTAGATAGAGTGGATGGCCATGCCAAAATAAATTGTGACTACGGTAGATTGGATATAGGAGAGCTTAGAGGGCGTAACAATCAATTAAATTTTGATTACACATCCCGGTCTTCAATTGATTACATAAACAGTGGTGAAATAATAGCGGATTACTCAGGTTTCTCAATTAAAAAGGCCGGAGATTTAATTATAAAGGCTGATTATACCAATGCTGATGTTGAAAAAATGGGGAACCTTGAATATTCCAGTGACTATGGTTCAATGGAGATTGGTGAGGCCAATAATGTACATGGCACAGGAGACTATATTAATGTTAGAGTTGGAAATGTACACGGCAGTGTAGATATTTCTGCCGATTATGGCTCTGTGAAAATTGCCAATATGGAGGCAGATGCAGGGAACATAAATATTAGAACCGATTATACAGGAATCAAAATTGGATATGATTCGGGATATTATTTTGATTTTGATATTACAACGGAATATGCAGGAGTAAGTGGCAAGGACGATTTTGAAATCAGCATTAGTATAGAAAAATCCCAAGAAAAACATTACAAAGGGTATCGTGGAAAAGAAAATAGCGGCAACCATGTTTCTGTGGACAGTGAATATGGAAGCGTATCATTCAATAAAAATTAATCAATCTAAAACAAGAAATCAATCATGAAAAAATTAATGACACTAGGACTTGCACTATTAATGGTTGCCACCGTAACCGCACAATGGGGCAGAAAAATTAAGGGGAACGGTAACATTGTGACCATTGAACGCTCTGTAGGAGATTATGACGCAGTAGCCCTTTCAGGCTTTTTCGATGTTGACTTGGTTGCCGGAACGGAGGGAGAACTCACCCTTAAAGGAGAAGAAAATTTATTGGAATACATTAAAACCGAGGTTAAAGATGGGAAATTAGTTATAAAAGTAGAAAAGGGTGTGAACCTTAGGCCATCTAATTGGAACGAAGGTATTCATGTAACAGTTCCTATTGAAAGTATCGATTCGGCAACCTTATCCGGATCTGGTGACATTGTTGGAGAAACTACTATCAAAACACGCCATTTTAAAACTTCTATTTCTGGGTCTGGGGATATTTCCTTGGATGTAGAAGCAGATACGGTAAGTGCCAATATGTCTGGCTCCGGTGATATTAAATTAAGTGGAAAAACAACAGATTTTGAAGTAAGTATTTCTGGGTCTGGGGATATTAAGGCCTATGATTTAGAGGCTGATAATGTGGATGCAAGAGTATCTGGATCGGCAGATATTAAAGTAACTGTCAATGAAACATTAAAAGCCCGGGTAGCTGGTTCTGGAGATATTCATTACAGAGGAAATCCCAAAAAAATAGATTCTAAATCTTCAGGTTCTGGCGATATTTCTAAAGGATAGATTGAAATAAAAGTTGAGTTTATTCATCAAATAAAAAAGCCCCAAATTGGGGCTTTTTTTATTTTATATCATACATTTATGATTTAAGTTTTTCTTTGAAAAAATCAAGGCTGCGTTTCCAAGCAAGATTGGCAGCGGCGTCATCATATCTAGGTGTAGTATTGTTATGAAAACCATGGTTTACGTCTGGGTAAAAATGAGCCTTGTACTCAATTTTGTTTTCTTTAAGCACTTTTTCATAAGCAGGCCATCCTGCATTTACCCGTTCATCCAATCCTGCAAATTGAAGCATTAATGGAGCTTTTATCAATGCAGCTTCTTCATCTGATGGCTGTCCCCCATAAAAAGGAACGGCAGCAGCTAAAGAAGGAATTTTAACGGCCATCATATTAGAAATCCAACCTCCAAAACAAAATCCTACTACACCAACTTTTCCATTGCAATCCTCATGGTTCATTAGATATTCATAAGCAGCTACAAAATCTTCCAACATTTCGTTGCGGTCCCGTTTCCTTTGCATGGTTCTTCCTTCATCGTCATTGCCTGGATATCCTCCAAGGGGAGAAAGGGCATCTGGCGCCAAGGTCATAAAGCCTTCCAAAGCAGCTCTTCTACCTACATCTTCTATATAAGGGTTTAACCCCCTATTCTCATGTACAACAACAATTCCACCCAATTCACCCTTCGCCTCTAACGGTTTGGAAAAAAGTGCTTTAATATTACCACCACCTTTCGGGGAGTCATAATTAATAAATTCCGATTTTAACCTAGGGTCACCAGGCTGTACCAAAATAGAGTCTATATAATTGGGCATTATAAAACTAAGAAGTGATGAAACAGTAACGCCTCCAACAGCATACAGGGATAACTTTTTAAGAAATTGTTTCCTATCTATTTTATTGTGGGCATAGTCATCATAGAGATCGTATACCTCCTGATTTATGTCTTCCTTTGTGAGTTTTTTCATATCATACAGTTTAAAAATTGACTTTAAGTAAATTCAACTTATTTATTTCCAACCTATTAAAATTCAGATAAAAAAGAAGAAAACACAAATTTTTCTGTTTAAAAAACTTAATTCAACTCCCCTATTGTTCACCCTTGTCAATAAAATAGCTCCCGCAACAAAAAACAATCCCAGGAATATAGTAGCAGTTCTCATGTTGCTCACCTGGGCCACAAAACCGTCAGGGAAATTACTAATGATAAAAAGATTATACTTTCTTTAAAACCCCTTCCTCATTAATAATGAAAATTTTGTCTGATTCTTTTATTCTTATCTTGAATTCAAAACCGAAATTGGTCTTATAAAATGTAGCTATAATTGGTTCTTTTTCAGAAAATTTAACAGAAACATTCTTTATTTTTCCAACTTTCAGATTCATAAATTCCTTTAATGAACCAAATTTTGTTTGTCTAAACAATGCATAGGCTACCTGCTGTATTTCCATCTCCTCATTTTCTTTGTATACAACCCCTAATGACGAGACTTCATTCGTAAACTGCAGTACCCCCCACTTCTCTGGTTCGTGCATATTTATAACTTTTTGGTTGCTCCACACCCAATTATATTCTTTTAGAAATTTGTCATTGACTTTTTTTCTTTGATATTTCGAATCTACAATATCATAATTCCATTCTACTCTAGAAAAATTAATTCGCCATTGATCTCCATTATCAATTTTTGGATAGGGTTTTAACCCTAACTCCATAAGCGCTTTCATAGGAATAGCCATCTCAACACTCCACATGGAATCTATATCAGAGGAATCGTTTATTGTACCATTAATGTGCACTGCAGATTTTAATTTGTTAAGATTCCAATGATTATTTGGTTTTCCACTACTTCTATAGGGTTTATCCAACAATAAATCCCAAACAGTTCCCAATGCATTTATTTCAATTTCTGCATAATTTTTTGTAGTCCCAGACGGGTCTATAAATACTTCGAAATCATTATTATAAAAAATGACTTCATCCCTGTTTTTAATATCTGCCCAAATATGGGGCTCCTCCATTTCAGAGTAAACATATAGATATTCTTCATCCCATAGCATTTTAATCTTAGTATCATACTTTGGAGTGTCAATTCCCTCTATATCAATAAAGGAATCCGAAAATTTGGCCATTTTCCAACTAGATTCATTTGAAATCCCGTCAATTACTATATCTCCCTCGTTTTTTGAAACTATGTAGTGTTTAGGTACCACTATGTCCTCAGTTACATCTATATATGAAGTTAATTTTTCATTCATTCCATGCTTACATGAAAAGCAAACGAATATGGCTACCAATAATGGTATCTGTCTCACTTTAGAATAATTTAAGTTTTGTTTTCTTTAATTCTTTTGATTCTTCCCTTTTTTTGATTTTTTGAGCAACGCTATATTTACCCCAAGGAAATACCTAAACGATATGCTCACTAAAGTATGGAAGAATTTCATAGTTCTAAAACTGATTGAACAAAAAAAATCTTATTTCATGGACTCTTTAATCCCTTTTTTTTACCCTGGTCAATAAAATAGCTCCCGCTACAAAAAACAATCCCAGGAATATAGTAGCATTCCTCATACTGCTTACTTGGGCCACAAAACCATAAAGAAAAGTACCTATGATAATTCCTATTTTTTCGGATACATCATAAAAACAGAAAAATGAAGTGGTATCAGTAGTTTCGGGCAAAAATTTAGAATAAGTAGATCTTGATAAAGCCTGTATTCCCCCCATTACCATACCCACACACCCTGCCGCTATGTAAAAATCCATTGGTGTCACCATAAAATAGGCATAGATGCAGATAAGCACCCAAAGTATATTTACAAAAATTAGGGTTCTTATGTTTCCAAAAGCCTTGGAAGCCATAGCCGTCAAAGTAGCTCCCAAAATGGCCACTACTTGAATAACCAAAATACTTACAATTAGACCAGTAGTACGGTTATCATCCGTTCCCCATGCTATTTCTTCCTCCCCAAAATAAGCCGCAATCAACATAATGGTCTGTACTGCCATACTGTACACAAAAAAAGCTCCCAAATACCTTTTTAATTTGGTTTCTTTGCCCAATTGATTCCATACCCCTTTCAACTCCCTAAAGCCATTGAGAATTATATTTTTTCGTTCCCCTTCCCTTTTGTTTCCTTTTGGTAAATGCCTAAAAGTATACTGACTAAATAAAATCCACCAAAATCCAACAGTAACAAAAGAAACCTTCATTGCCTCCAGTGAGGCTATATTTTTTGAATTCGTAATAGCTGTACTAAGTTCCTCTTCTGTGCCATTTTCCTTGATATATTCTGAGATACCCACATCGAAACCAAATAACTCCGGCCTCATTACCATAGCCAAATTTACCAATAACAAAATAACGCTGCCTACATATCCCAAAGAGAAACCCTTGGCGCTTATACGATCATGTTGATCAGGAAAGGCAATATCCGGCAAATAAGAGTTATTAATGGCAAAACTTACCCAAAACCCCACAAGACCAAAAAAATAGCAGGCCAAGCTAATATATATATTCTCCAAAGAGAACCAATAAAGCCCTATGCAAGAAACTCCGCCCAAATAGCAAAAGAACTTCATAAAGACCTTCTTATTACCCAAATAATCTGCAATACCTGATAGTAGAGGAATTATAAGTGCTATAAATATAAAGGCCAAAGACGTAACATAGCTTATAAGTGGAGCACGGGCAATTTCACCACCAAAAACTGTAACCTTTTCTATTTCCGCTGTCCTAAAAAGAGCGCCATAAAAAATCGGGAATATGGCCGATGCTATGACCAAACTGTATACAGAATTTGCCCAATCGTAAAATGCCCACGCGTTTAAAAGTTTCTTACTTCCCTTGATTGCCAATGCTCTTGTCATATACTAAAAATAAAAAAGCTGCTCCAAAAAGAACAGCTTCGAATATACAATTAATAATTTCTTTGCATTAATAATATGATACTACGCCATATTTAGCAGCCTCTTCTTTTGCCAAGGGTGCCCAAGCCGTAAGATTAGCTATTCTAGTATCGTTTGATGGATGCGTACTCATAAACTCAGGTGGAGCTTCCCCCCCGCTATTTGCTTTCATTCTTTTCCATAGTTCGGCAGCTTCATCTGGATTATAACCAGCAATTGCCATAATTTGCAAACCTATCCTATCTGCTTCTGTTTCATGGCTTCTACTAAATGGAAGCATTACACCTAATTGAGAACCCAAACCATATGCTTGATTGAACATATTACGTTTTTGTGGATCTTGAATGGCTACATTACCTGCAACAGCTCCTAACTGTTGTAATGTACCTGCACTCATTCTTTGAGCACCATGATCGGCCAGGGCATGGGCCACCTCATGACCCATTATTACAGCTACACCTGTTTCTTGTTGCGCTATAGGAAGTATACCTGTATAGAATACAATCTTACCTCCTGGCATACACCAAGCATTCACCGTTTCATCTTTTACAAGATTGTATTCCCATTGATAGTCCTTAAGATAACCCGGGTATCCATTTGCTGCCAACCATCTTTCTGCAGCAGCGGAAATTCGTTGGCCAACTTTTCTTATCATATTGGCTTCTGACGTACCAGTTATTGTTTCGTTCTCTCCCAAAAATTGATCATACTGTGCAAAAGCCATTGGAAAAATCTGGCTATTTGGGTAAAAATTTAATACTTTCTTTCCCGTAAAAGGGTTTACTTTACATGAAGCAACTGCCAAAAAAATGGCAATTACCAATACTACTTTTTTCATCTTGCTAATGTTAATGTTAGTGTTTATTTTAACAAAGGTAATTTACAAAAAAATTAATTCCCTGTTATATGTAGTTCCGTAAAGTCCTTACTTATTTCTATGCTATTATTCTGGTTCAGCTTCACAGAACTAGGTTCAACTTGCTCATTATCCACCTCTATTGTTTTAATAGAAAAGGGCAATCCATGAAACTGTAGTTTAAATGTTTTATATGGCGTAATAAAACTACCATCTTTGAATTGCTGAATAATAAGCTCGTCTTGTTTTCCCCTTAATCTAAATTTTCTCAAACTATACCTTCCCTTTTTATAGTCGTAACCGTCTTGTTGGTCCTCATAAACTTCAGAATTCTCGATACCATCTTTATAATAAACATCCAAAACCAATTCATTTATTTCTTTTTCGCCAACATATTGTTGTACGGGATATTTAGGAATCATAGCTCCTGCTTTTATAAACATTGGGATTTTACCCAAATCAGCAGACACCCATTTTTCCAAGCCACCGTTAACCATTTCATCTGTCCAATAATTGTACCATTCTCCCAATGGTATATACATTCGACGTCCCTGAGCGTTTGGTTCTTGGACAGGGCAAACCAAAATTTGTTCCCCAAAGATAAATTCATCTGTTCTAAAATGGGTCTGTGAATCACTTTGGTCATAGAAGACCAGAGACTGTATCATTGGCAAACCATCTTTTATATATTTATAAAACATGGTATATAAGTAGGGTAACAATTGGTATCTAAGTTCTATGAATTTTCGAACAATATCAGTAATTTCTTTTCCAAAAGACCAGGGTTCCTGATCGCCATGATCACCACTGGAATGTACACGGCAAAAGGGGTGAAAAATACCCAACTGAATCCATCTGGCAAATAACTCACCATTTGGTTGTTCAGCAAAACCACCTATGTCTGTCCCCACAAAAGAATAACCACTGATACACATTCGTTGTACCTGTACATTTGCAATCCATAAATGTTCCCATGTCGCTACATTGTCCCCTGTCCAAGTGGCACAATATCTCTGAGTACCAGAATAGGCAGCCCGGGTAAGTACAAAAGGTCTCTTGGGATATGTAAATTTCTTTAATCCATCATAAGTTGCACGTACCATTTGCATACCATAAATATTATGTGCCTTACGGTGACTACAAGGGTGCCCATCATAATCGTGTCTTACATCCAAGTTGGCAGTTTTTGTAGGTACTTCCATAATTGCAGGTTCATTCATATCGTTCCAAACCCCATGAACGCCCACATCCACCATCATTTCTTTATAAAGACCTGCCCACCATTCCCGAACCTCTGGATTGGTAAAATCTGGAAACTTACATTCTCCAGGCCATACTTTCCCTTTGAAATGCGGTCCGTCTGCTCTGCGACAAAAGAAACCATTGTCCATCGCTTGTTTATATACCCAATAGTCATTGTCTATCTTAATCCCGGGATCGATCATGGTAACGGTCTTAAATCCGATTTCCATTAAATCATCAACCATTTTTTTCGGGTTTGGAAAACGCTTGTTGTCCCAAGTAAAACAACGAAAACCTTCCATATAATCAATATCCAAATAGATGGCATCACATGGTATTTTTTTATCTCTAAAAGTTGAAGCTATTTTTTTTACATTTCTTTCAGGAAAATAACTCCATTTAGATTGGTGGAATCCCATTGCCCACATAGGTGGTAATTCTGGGACCCCCGTTAAATCTGTATAAGCTTCGACAACTTGTGACATTTTGGGGCCATAGAAAAAATAATAATTCATTTCCCCTCCATCTGCCCAAAAACTGGTTACATGTCTTTTCTCATGTGCAAAATCAAAATAGGTACTAAAAGAATTGTCAAAGAAAATTCCATAAGCCGCTTCATTGTGCAACCCAATATAGAAGGGGATGGATTTATATAAAGGCTCTTGATCCTTGCCATATGCATATTGATCGGTCACCCAATTGTTAACTCGCTTTCCTTTTAAGTTAGAGTGCGAGGCTTTGTCACCCATTCCATAATAGCTTTCTCCAGATTGGGTTACCTTGCTCATTTTTACAATATTGCCTCCATAGTCGAAATTTTCTTCCCAATGAAAGCCCAGCTCATCTTCATTTATGATGTTACCATCCAAATCTGCTATCTGTACTTTTAAATCATCTTTTTTTACATAAATTATGATTTTGGCAGTTTTAATAACATATTCCGGGATTTCATTAGTTACTTCTAAATGATTATATCCTGTGCTAGCATCTTCACTTATGGCATAGGAAAAATCAGGTTCAAAATCATGCTCTGTAGCATATCTAAAACGAATGCCACTATCCCTTAACACGGTTATTTCTAGTATAACCCCATTTTTTGTTGTAAAATAAAGTTTATCCTTTTCCTGCTCAAATGAAGTGATAAAATCTGGAAACTGGTTCCCTCTCTTTGCAACGTCAGTATTGGTAATCATAAATTAGTTGTTTTATTCCCTAACAAAAGAAATACTTTGGATGATAATATTAAAACTATACAATACACATTCTTGAAGTATTTGCATAATGTGATTTTTTAGCGGTTTTTTTTATTGAAAAATGACAACACTTAGTGGTGGAATACTAATTTCAACAGAGTTATTATATCCATGCCATGGTTTACTTTCTATTTCCACATTTGTATTATGAATACCACTTCCTCCATACTTAGTATTATCACTATTGAAAACCTCTTTTAACTTACCCTTTCTTGGCACTCCCATTCTATAATTCTCCCTTGGAACCGGAGTGAAATTACAAGCAACTACTATATCGTTTTTTTTATCGTGCCCTTTTCTTATATAGGTCAATACCGAATTTTCATGGTCCCCATAATCTATCCATTGAAAACCTTCTGGGCTAAATTGTTTTTCATAAAGGGCAGGAAAGGTTTTGTATACTGTATTTAAGTCCTTCACCATTTGTTGAACACCAGCATGAAAATCATACTGCAACAAATGCCAATCCAGGCTCTGCTGGAAATTCCATTCAGAAGACTGGCCAAACTCTCCCCCCATAAAAACAAGGTTGGTACCTGGATGGGTATACATATACCCAAACAACAATCTTAAATTGGCAAATTGCTGCCATTCATCACCTGGCATTCTATACAATAGAGATTGTTTGCCATACACCACCTCATCATGCGAAAAAGGCAACATAAAGTTTTCAGTGAAGGCATAGGTCATACTAAACGTTAAATCATTTTGATGGTGCTTTCTATAAATAGGTTCTTTTTTAAAATATTCCAAAGTGTCATGCATCCACCCCATCATCCACTTCATCCCAAAGCCCAGTCCACCATATTCCACAGGTCTGGAAACCCCTGTAAAAGCAGTTGATTCCTCAGCTATGGTCTGGACTCCATCAAAAGTTGTGTAAATGGTTTCATTGAGCTCCCGAATAAAGGACATGGCTTCCAAATTTTCATTATTGCCGTACATATTGGGTTCCCACTCGCCTTCCTCTCTTGAATAATCCAAATAAAGCATAGAGGCAACGGCATCTACTCGAAGTGCATCTGCGTGAAATTGATCTAGCCAAAACAAAGCATTGCTTATTAAAAAAGCCCTTACCTCATTTCTTCCGTAGTTAAAAATTAGACTTTTCCAATCGGGATGATATCCTTTTCTACGGTCAGGGTGTTCATAAAGGTGAGAACCGTCAAAAAAACCAAGTCCGTGTGCATCCTCAGGAAAATGGGATGGCACCCAGTCCAAAATAACACCTATATCGTTTTGATGCAATTTATCCACCAACATTTTAAACTCTTCAGGTTTTCCAAACCTAGATGTGGGCGCAAAATATCCCGTAAGCTGATAGCCCCATGAAGGGTCGTAAGGATACTCCATAATTGGCATAAACTCAACATGGGTAAAGTTCATTTCTTTTACATAATTCACTAATTCATCCGCCATATTCGCATAGGACAAATATTCATTGCCTTCTTTCCTTTTCCAAGAACCTAAGTGCACTTCGTAGACAGCATAGGGCTTGTCTAGCCCATTTTTATCTTTTCTATAACCCATCCACGCTTCATCATTCCACTTGTAATCTGCATTCCATACAATGGATGCCGTGTTAGGAGGATGCTCACAAAACCGACCAAAAGGATCGGCCTTTTCTGTAATCAATCCATAATTATGCGATTCTATTTTATACTTGTACTTGCTTCCATGTCCTACACCCGGTATAAATCCCTCCCAAATACCACTTTCATCCCATCTTACGTATAAATTATGCTCTCCAGCTGTCCAATAGTTAAAATCCCCAACTACCGAAACAGTTTTTGCCGTTGGGGCCCAGACCGCAAAATAAGTTCCCTTTACACCATCTACCTCTAAAGTATGAGAACCCAACTTATCATATAGTCTGTAGTGTTTTCCCGATTTAAAAAGATTGATATCAAACTCCGTAAATAAACTATGCGCAACTACTTTGGCCATATGTATAAGTGATATTGTTATCAGGAATCAAAAGTAACGTTTTTCTGACGAAAAGTGCGTTGGAATAAACTCAGATCAATTTTAATAAAAATAAGTTTTTTGATTAAAAACATTTTTTGGAATGCTTTTTGTTTTTAATCAATAAAAAAGTGTCCAAAACCGTTTTTTCTGGTTTTAAGGCAACCAAACACAAACAATTAAAATTAAACATCATGAACAAATTAACATTAGTACTCGGCGTATTTTTAACTCTATTCATTATTTCTTGTGAAGGCCCCCAAGGACCTCCAGGCTTTGATGGTTTTGATGGACAAGATGGATTGAATGGGCAAGATGGTATAAACATTTTAGGACAAGTTATTGATATTGAAGGAAGCTTTACTCCAGAAGATAATTATTCCATATTCTTTGAGTTCCCACAAACAACAGAGGTTTTTGAATCAGACGTGGTATTGGTATATCTATTATGGGACCAAACCGAGGATACTAATGGTGAACCTATTGATATCTGGAGGTTATTGCCACAGACCCGAATTCTGGATCAAGGGTTATTGCAATATAATTATGACCATACATTTTTGGATGTAAGCATTTTCTTGGAATCGGACTTTGATTTGGGAACACTTCAAGCGGGGGATACGGACAATCAAATATTCAGAATTGCCATTATTCCCGCAGATTTCACATCTGGCAAAATGGATAAAACCAATATTTCATCAGTAATGAAAACAATTGGTGTAGAAGAAAGCCAGGTACAAAAAATTATGCTAGATTAATCCCCAATAAAGTTTGGCAGAGCCCTATTTCTTTCTTAGAAATAGGGCTTTCTTTATATACTCCTGTGATAATTATGTGATACACTTCTTGTACATTTGAAAGAAATAAGAATTAAAACGTCCTAATTAAAAAACAAAATCATGTTCAAAAAAATATACTTTATCCTAATCTTGACCTTGATGGGATGTAAGGGAAACTCCCAAGAGAATAAAATGGTTCAATCTGAGAAACAAGAAGTTTTTACTGTTTCTAAAACTGATGCCGAATGGAGAAGTCAATTGACAGATATACAGTATTATATCCTTCGAAAAGCTGGGACTGAAAATGCATTTACAAGTGATTTGTTAGATAATAAAGAAAAAGGAATTTATGTATGTGCCGGATGTAATACAGAGCTTTTTAAAAGTGAGCATAAATTTAAATCTGGAACAGGTTGGCCCAGTTTTGATAGGGAAATTGAGGGAAATGTGAGTTTTGATACCGATTATAAAATAGGATATGCACGAACAGAAGAACACTGTGCTACCTGTGGTGGGCATTTAGGGCATGTCTTTAATGATGGGCCAAGCAATACAACTGGAAAAAGACATTGTATAAATGGGGCAGCTCTAAAGTTTGTTGCCAAAAATTAAATTTTTATTACACATATATTTTTAGAATCTCTACTTTATTTACCAAGAAATTTGCATTCTCACAATACTTTGTTGGCATTCCTCCAAACTTGAAAAATGAGGTATTTAATGATCATACTTATAAAAACCAGCTGGAGGGTATCTCCCCTGCCACAACAATTACAATAATCGTGTAGTTTTCATTTTGGTTTTGTAACTTTGCACCTGCAAAAAAGCACATCAAAAAATAGATACATGAGCAATTTCGATGTTATTGTTTTAGGTAGTGGTCCTGGAGGTTATGTAGCAGCCATAAGGGCTTCTCAATTAGGTTTAAAAGTAGCCATAATAGAAAAAGAAAGCCTAGGTGGCATTTGCCTAAATTGGGGGTGTATTCCTACCAAAGCGTTGTTGAAATCGGCGCAAGTTTTTGAATACCTACAACATGCCGAAGATTATGGCCTTAAGGCTGAGGGAGTTGATAAAGATTTTGATGCTGTAGTAAAAAGAAGCCGAGGGGTTGCCGATGGGATGAGCAAAGGAGTTCAATTCCTAATGAAAAAGAACAAAATAGATGTCATTAACGGATATGGGAAAGTTAAAACAGGCAAGAAAGTTGTAGTTACAACAGAAGAAGGAAAAGATACAGAATACTCCGCAAACCATATTATAATCGCTACAGGCGCGCGTAGCAAGGAATTGCCGAGTTTACCACAAGATGGCAAAAAAATCATAGGATACCGAGAAGCATTGAGCTTAAAGAAACAGCCAAAAAAACTGGTTGTAGTTGGCAGTGGTGCCATAGGAATAGAATTCGCTTATTTCTACAATGCAATGGGAACTGAAGTAATTGTTGTAGAATACCTTCCTAACATTGTTCCAGTTGAAGATGAAGATGTATCCAAACAATTAGAACGTAGTTTTAAAAAAGCCGGGGTAAAAATTATGACCTCATCTGAAGTTACCAAAGTTGATACTTCTGGTGATGGGGTAAAAGTGACAGTTAAAACAAGTAAAGGAGAGGAAATACTAGAAGCAGATATAGTACTTTCCGCTGTTGGAATTAAAACCAATATAGAAAATATAGGATTAGAAGATGTTGGTATTATAACCGACAGGGATAAAATTTTGGTAAATGATTTTTATCAGACCAATATTCCAGGATACTACGCCATCGGAGACATTACACCTGGTCCAGCATTGGCTCATGTTGCATCGGCAGAAGGAATTATATGTGTAGAAAAAATTGCAGGAATGCATGCTGAACCCTTGGATTATGGCAATATTCCTGGTTGCACCTATTGTATGCCAGAAATTGCTTCTGTTGGGCTCACGGAAAAACAAGCAAAAGAAAAAGGACTGGATATTAAAGTTGGCAAATTTCCTTTCTCAGCAAGTGGAAAAGCAAAAGCTGCAGGCAACCCAGATGGCTTTGTAAAAGTAATTTTCGATGCAAAATATGGTGAGTGGTTAGGATGCCATATGATTGGTGTGGGCGTTACAGATATGATTGCTGAAGCTGTGGTTGCTCGTAAATTGGAAACTACCGGTCATGAAATATTAAAAGCAGTTCATCCCCATCCAACTATGAGTGAGGCAGTTATGGAAGCTGTTGCCGCCGCTTATGATGAGGTAATACACTTATAATGTTGAAAATATTTCGAGGCACGGCAATTTTAGAAGGGGTATCCTATCTTCTACTCTTTGGATTAAGTATGCCCTTAAAGTATTGGGCTAATATTCCCCAGCCAAATAAATGGATTGGCTACGCCCATGGCATATTGTTCATTGGGTATGGGGTTCTTCTTGTCCTATTAACTTTTGAAAAAAAATGGGGGATAAAAAAATTCTTGAAGTTTTTTGTTGCTTCCCTCTTACCTTTTGGAACGTTTTATATTGACAAAAAATATTTAAAACCTTCAGCTCAAAAAGCTTTGGATAGCTAAATCATAACTCTGCAGACCAAAACCAAGAATAACACCTTTAGCTGAAGGAGAAATGTAGGAAACATGCCTAAAATCCTCTCTATTATAGGTATTGGAAATATGAACCTCAATTACAGGGGTTTCTATTCCCTTTATGGCATCTCCAATACCAATTGAAGTGTGGGTATATGCCCCAGCATTTAGTATTACACCATCATACGAAAAACCCACTTGGTGTAACTTATCTATTAGTTCTCCTTCAATATTAGACTGATAATATTCCAATTCGGCATCAGGAAATCTACTTTGTAAAGTTTTAAAATATTCCTCAAAAGTAGTATTGCCATACACTTCTGGTTCACGCTTACCTAGAAGGTTTAAATTGGGGCCATTTATAATAATTAACTTCATGTGTTAAAAGTAACAAAATGTAATACATAAAAAAAAAACGGAAGCAATATTGCTTCCGTTATATGTTTTTAAAATTTGTTTTACCATGCATATCCCAAAGACAAACCTAATCTGGGCAAAATTCCATCTATACTTACTCCAGATATAGACCCTTGAGTCGATGCCGAAATATATTGAAAGCCCAAATTAAGATCTAATGCAAAACCAGAGTTCCCGCCCCCAAATATCCATTGATATCCTGCAACAGCTCCTGCCCCGAAATATGAGAACTTACCATCTTCTCCAGAAGAGGAGTCTGCACTTGCACTTGCATAAGTTGCTACTGGCGCTGCGTACCAGCCTCTTGGGGCGTTATTTGTTGATGAAAAGTACAATTTATACTTTCCTTCTGCCCCAAACCCATTAGCTTTTACTTCTTCTCCACTATTAAAAGTAGCGTCGCTAGAAAAATACGCCAAGGATACCTCCAAAGCTGATTTCTCATTCAATGCTCTTTCATAACCAAGTTCAGCAGAACCTAATGCCAAACCTAGTGGGTTGATTTTAATTACATTTTCCTGAGCATAAGAATTTAATCCAAACCCTAGGGCAACAAAAGTGATAATAAATACTTTCTTCATAATTTATATTGATTTTTTAATTGAAGTAAACATAGGCATTCAGTAAATTGACACATAATCTTAGTTGTATACTGGGTTAAGAATGTTGTAATCCGTTCATTATTAAGAGTCATAATAATTTTAACAACTAACTAGTTAATGTTTTCTATATTTAAAAAATGAAATGGAAACAGGCCGCACAAGATTATCAACACTATTTAAGTATAGAGCGAGGATTATCTTCCAATTCCATTAAAAATTATGTACATGATGTTGAAAAATTAAAACACTTCCTAGAATCCAAGGAAGTAGCCGAAACACCTATTTCCATTGGCAAGGAAACTGTGCAACACTTTGTTCATGAGGTAGCAAAAACCGTAAATCCAAGATCACAGGCTAGAATTATATCTGGTTTAAAAAGTTTTTTTAATTATTTAGTCTTTGAAGATTACAGGAAAGACAACCCAATGGATTTAATAGAATCCCCAAAAATTGGAAGAAAACTTCCCGATACACTATCAGAAACAGAAATAAATACTTTAATCGATGCTATAGACCTTTCCAAGCCGGAAGGTGAACGTAACAGAGCTATGTTGGAAACTCTTTATGGATGTGGGTTAAGGGTTTCTGAGTTAATTGGATTAAGAATTTCCGACTTGTTCTTTGATGAGGATTTTATTAAGGTGACAGGTAAAGGTGACAAACAACGTTTTGTACCCATTAGCCAAGTCAATAAAAAGTACATTACCATTTACCAGAAAGAAATTAGAGTGCACCAAACCATCCAGAAGGGATATGAGGACACTTTGTTTCTAAATAGAAGGGGGAAACAACTTACAAGGGCCATGGTTTTCACTATTATTAAAAAGTTAGCTGAAAAAATTGGACTGCACAAAAGTATAAGTCCACACACGTTTAGGCACTCTTTTGCAACCCATTTATTGGAAAACGGAGCGGACCTAAGGGCAATACAACAAATGCTGGGGCATGAAAGTATTACTACTACCGAAGTGTATATGCATGTAGACCGTAGTCATTTAGCGGAGGTATTGAATAAATTTCACCCTAGACAGAATAGTTAAAAATTATGAGACGAAGACAGTTTACCATTTTTTTCAGTGTTGTTTTATTTTTGGAATTGATAGGATGTATTTTTTCGGAGTATCAAAGTATTCGTTACATCACCAAACCAGCAATCACCATTTCACTACTCTCCTATTTATTCATGCAACAGAACATGAATCCTAGGATAAAAAAATTTCTTGCTTTAGGGTTATTCTTTTCCTTATTAGGAGATATATTGTTAATGTTTACGGACAAATCTCAACTTTATTTTATGTTAGGATTATTTTCTTTCCTAATAGCCCATATAATGTATATATCTGCTTTTTACAAAAAAAGGATTTTCCAAAACAAATCGATCACATTCTTTATTATTGCACTGGCCATTTACGCTGGAGGGGTTCTCTATTTTATAGGGCCTAAACTAGGAGCATTGTTACCCTATGTTCTTGCCTATATGTTTGTAATTTTACTGTTAGGACTTGTTGCTCTGCTTAGGAGACCTATATCAAAACCAAACAGCTATCAACTTTTTTTAATTGGTGCGATTTCCTTTATTTTTTCTGACACACTACTGGCATTTAACAAATTCCACTCACATTTCTTTATGTCAGCAGCTTTAATAATGTTGACTTATGGTCTTGCACAAATCTTAATTTTATACGCTGGTATTACTGAAACGGATTAAAACTTTATTTTAGACTTAACCAATAGAATATCAGTAGGAGAATTTAATTGGACTGGACCAATTCTAGAATTATTAAGTTGATTATCATAAGAAGCTTCGATAAGTATAGACTCATTAATATCATAACCCAAACCTATTGTATAACTTGTTCGATATTTGTCTCCTTTTGGTATGTGGTACGAATTTATGTCCCTAATCTCTGTATCTAATAGGTCCAATTCCAATTGCATACCACCAAACAAGAACATTTTCTTATTTAAATACTTTTTAACGAACATTCCTATTCTAAATCGTTCATATAACATTTCTTTATCATACGCGCCATCCAAACGAACTCCCCAGTTAGTATTAAGGTTATATCCAATAGAAAAATCTTTATGCACACTGTTCCTGTCCATACCAAAATATGCATGTCCTTCATATGGAAATCTCTCTTTGGGTTTCTTAATTTCTTGGGCCATAACATTGTAAGTCAATCCAATGCACAGAAGTAAAAAGGTATATTTAATCATGGATGCCGAATAATTACATGATAAATTACACATATATTATGATGGGGTCCAATATTCAGCGTAGATTATAACAAATTTAACTACTTGTTAATTAAGAACTTGAGTCATTTAATCCTTAAATTGGGAATAGTTTTTCCTATAAGGTCTAATAATTAACCTTGCCTCCCTATCAAAACGAATGTAGTTATAAACCCAGTTTATAAAGACCACCATCCTGTTACGAAAACCAATCAAAAAGAAAAGGTGAACAAACATCCATACAAACCATGCAAACACACCTTGAAACTTGAAGTTGGGTAAATCTACAACAGCTTTGTTCCTCCCAATAGTTGCCATGCTTCCTTTATCCTTATACTCAAAAGGTTTCATTGGTTTTTCTTCCAAAAGTCGAACCAAATTATCTCCCAAACATTTTCCCTGTTGAATGGCAGGTTGAGCCATCATGGGATGTCCATATGGACAATCTTCTGTTTCCATTAAAGCAACATCTCCAATGGCAAAAATAGTGTCAAAGCCTTCAACCAAATTAAATTCATTCACTTTCAATCGGTTGCTATATGTTAAAAATTCCTTGGCATTCAATCCTTTTAAACTAACTGCTTGCACTCCGGCCGCCCAAACCAACGTGGCGGATTCAAAAGTAAGATCTGTTTTTGTCGTCACCAATTTACCATCATAACTGGTCACTCGAGTATTTTTCCATACCTGCACCCCCAATTTTTCTAGAAAATCCTCTGCCTTTTTTGATGCTTTTGAACTCATACCCTTTAAAAGACAATCACCGGCCTGAATTATATTTATCTGGGCCCTTCTAGTATCCAAATCTGGGTAGTCCTTTGGCAAAATGCCCTTTTTAATTTCGGCCAAAGCACCTGCTAACTCAACTCCTGTAGGTCCTCCCCCCACAATAACAAAGTTCATTAAAGCATCCCTTTCATGTAAATCGTCAGTCAATAGGGCTTGTTCAAAATTTTCAAGAATCAAACTTCTTAGATTCAATGCCTGTGGTATGGTCTTCATGGCCATACTATTTTTTTCAATTTCAGAATTACCAAAAAAATTGGTCTCCGAACCAGTAGCGAGTACTAAATAGTCATATTTTAAATCACCAATATTGGTTTTGATCAACTTTTCCTTGGTTATAACCTCATTGACCTCTGCAAGTCTAAAAAAGAAGTTAGGATAGTTTTGCAAAACCTTTCGAATAGGATATGCTATGGAATCGGGCTCTAGTCCCCCAGTAGAAACTTGATATAATAAGGGTTGAAAATTGTGATAGTTATGTTTATCCAATAACACTACTTGCACTTCTTTTTTGCTTAACTTTTTAGCTAAAGAAATTCCTCCAAAACCACCGCCTATAATTACGATTCTTGGAAAACTGGACTGCGGAATATTCATAGTTGATAAATAAGGGGCAAAATTAAGCATTAGCATACTGTCAACATAAAAGAATGTATTGTTTTTGGTATATTTATCTTATAGCTAATTTATTCCTCCAATTATGAAAAAAATATTCTTATCCCTATCTCTTTGCTTATTCACTGCTTTTGGCTTTGGTCAAAAAAATGTAAATGATGTACTTAAAAAATTAGATAGCAAAAGTGATACCTACGGTGCAATTGCCCAAAACATTTGGGATTTTGCAGAAATGGGATATTTAGAAGAAAAGAGTTCCAGCTTGTTGCAACAAACATTGACAGATGAAGGGTTTTCTGTAAAAAAAGGAGTTGCCGGTATTCCAACAGCATTTATTGCTGAATACGGATCAGGTTTACCAGTAATAGCTATTCTTGGGGAGTATGATGCCTTGCCCGGGTTATCACAACAAGCAATACCAGAAAAAAAATCGGCGGAAAAAGCTGCTGGACATGCATGCGGACACCACTTATTTGGAACGGCATCCGCCGCTGCCGCAATAGCAGTTAAAGATTGGATAAAAACCAATAAAATTAAAGGAACCATCCGTTTTTATGGTTGCCCTGCAGAAGAAGGTGGTTCTGGAAAGGTATATATGGTGCGTGAAGGTCTTTTTGATGATGTAGATGTAGCCTTGCACTGGCATCCAAGTGCTCAAAACTATGCTAGTGCCGGGGCGGCCTTGGCAAATAAATCTGCCAAATTTAGATTTTATGGAGTTTCCGCGCATGCTGCTGGAGCCCCCGAAAAAGGTAGATCTGCATTAGATGGGGTTGAGGCCATGAACAATATGGTAAATATGATGCGAGAACATATTCCGCAGGAAGCTAGAGTTCATTATGTAATAACAGACGGCGGTAAAGCACCCAATGTGGTTCCAAATTTTGCTGAAGTATATTATTATGCCCGACACAACAAAAGGGATGTTGTAATCGACGTTTTTGACAGAATAATAAAAGCAGCCGAAGGTGCTGCTTTAGGTACTGGAACTACAATGGACTATGAAATGATTGGAGGAGTACATGAATTATTACCTAATCTTACTATCCAAAAAGTGATGCACAACAATTTGTCCAAGATAGGTGGTATTTCTTATACTACTGAAGAAAAAGAATTTGCCGATAAAATTTCCAAAACTTTGGGATATATGTCAACGGATTTAGAAACGGCAAGTAATGTTCAACCCTATAAAACAGAGGCCAGAGCTTACGGTTCCACAGATGTAGGCGATGTTAGTTTCACCGTGCCAACTGCAGGAATGGGCACTGCCACATGGATACCGGGAACACCTGCACATAGTTGGCAAGCTGTTGCCGCAGGAGGAACATCCATTGGCAAGAAAGGTATGATGGTAGCGGCCAAAACATTGACTCTTACAGCTATTGACATTCTCAAAGACCCGAGCCTTATAGTTAAGGCCAAAGAGGAGCTTGTTGAAAGAAGAGGTGCCGATTTTATATATATTCCCCTTTTAGGAGAGCGTCCACCCGCATTGGACTATAGAAAATAGACCCTAAAAACTCTTAATAAAAAGATCGATAGTGAGAATGTTATCGGTTTTTTACTTTATTGGTGTAACAATAGTACTTACTTTGCTACCTATAGATAACCAACACTAAAAAAACACTTGAACAAGGAACTGGAACATAAGTTTGTAACAGAACTTGAGAACAATCAAAACATTGTTCACAAGGTGTGTAGTCTGTACACGAACGATAAAGATTCACATAATGATTTGTTTCAAGAAATTACCATACAATTATGGAAGGCATATCCAAAATTTAGAGGTGAATCAAAATTTAGTACTTGGATGTATCGTGTAGCATTAAATACAGCTATTACATTATACAGAAAGTCCAAAAGAAGAATAAAAACACAGGACTATGACTCGGTTATTTTTAAAATAAAATCCAATGAATATGACAATACTCAAGAAGAACAATTAAAACTGATGTACAATGCCGTAAAACAATTGGGGGATATTGACAAAGCATTGGTATTTCTATATCTTGAGAATAAAAGTTATACAGAAATAGCGGAAACATTGGGTATTACAGAAGTAAATACTCGTGTTAAAATGAACCGTATAAAAAATAAATTAAGAACCATACTTAATCCTTAAGGATATGATGGATGAACTGGAATTATTAAAAAAAGATTGGGAAAAAAAGGAAGAAAGTCTTCCAAAATTGTCCTTTGATCAAATCCATAAAATGTTATGGAAAAAATCATCATCCATTGTTAGATGGATACTAATTATTAGTATACTGGAATTGGCATTACCCCATTTACTCTATCTGCTCCCTTCTACAAAGAAAAATTTCGAGGTATACCATAATCTTGGTTTAAACAATATTTTAGTGGCATTATCCATTATCCAATATCTTGTTGTGTTTTATTTCATTTATCAATTTTACACCCGATATAAGGAAATTTCCGTGCTGGATGATGCCAAAAGTTTAATGTCCAAAATAATAAAGACCAGAAGAACGGTAAAGCACTATGTTATTTTCTGTTTAGTATCCCTGTTTATTACATGTGTAATATTGGTCATTGGAATTTATTTAACTGACAACATTTCTGATATATTCCCTATCCCGGAAAGCAAAAATGTTTCACCAGAAAAATTTAAACGCATATTACTATGGTCTATGAGTATTTTCAGTATTGTAATAGTGTTTGTAATGGGTGGAATATACTTCCTCCTATATGGGCTACTTTTGAGAAAGCTTAAAAGAAATTATAAGGAACTAAAACAGCTTGAGGTTTAAGACCTCCATTCACGTTTTTTGTTCTCTTCTTCATAGGCCAGCAGTTCTTTTTCTGAAATCACCTTTAAAAAGGATGGGTGTTGCTCAATTGCATATTCCAATTTTTCAATAATGGATTCTACAGATTCGTTTTCATAGTCAATCTCCAAAGGCTCTTTAATGACCATAGATTGTAGAATTCCCTTTTTCTTGACCCTAAGTCCTTTTTTGTCAAAAGAACGTCTAAACCCATCTATTACCACAGGCACAACAACAGGCTTATACCTCTTTATTATATGGGCCGTCCCCTTTCTTAAAGGTTTCCATGGTGTTGTGGTTCCTTGTGGAAAAGTAACCACCCAGCCATCATTTAAAGCAGTACCAATATTGGAAATATCGCTCATCTTCACCTGTCTGTTCACATCTTTACCTTCTGAACGCCATGTACGTTGAATACTAATAGAGCCCGCATATGCCAAAATTTTGGTCAATAAACTCTTTTTCATGGTTTCTGCTGCGGCAACATAGTACATATTCAATTTGGGATGCCATATGTAGCCAATATTTTTAATATTGTCATCTCTACCACTAAGGCTGGCATTAAAAACATGGAACATCGCTACAACATCTGCGAAATATGTCTGATGGTTGCTTACAAAAAGTACATTTGTGTCGGGCAAGGCCCTGATAATTTCCGAGCCCTCTACTTCCAGTTTATTAAACCCTTTATAACGTTGGTGTGACATAATTCCCAAAATGCGAATCAGCCATTTCTTCAAGAACAAAATATGTCCAAAAGGATTTTCTTTAAATATGCCCATAATTGCAAAACTACAAAATATGGACTTATAACACTTGTTTAAACAGTTCCTTTACCTCGCTCAGCATCATAGCAGTTGCCCCCCAGACCGTATAACCATTTAATTTAAAAGCAGGTACCTCCCATTCTTTGGCATAAGAAGTTGTGATTTTTTCTTTGACAATTCTCTTTTCGTCCATAAAATCCGCTAAAGAAACCTCCACCAAAGTCTCCACTTCTTCATCTTGGAGCTTAAAAGGTTCATTCATATTATATAGACCAAGATAGGGAAACACCTCAAAATTACTTGGAGGTATATATATTTGAGATAATTGTTTAATTACTTTAATATCTCTTGGTTTTACCCCTACTTCCTCATGCGTTTCCCTAAGTGCGGTAGTTAACAAGTTCATGTCTTCTTGCTCCATTTTACCCCCAGGAAAACTTATTTGGTTAGAGTGTACACCTTGGTAGGTTTTTCTTAATATAAGAAGTAGGTGGGTATTCAAGACATTATCAGGGTAAAACAAAGCCATTACCCCAGCTTTCCTAGGGTTTCTTTTTTTTATTTCCTCTGTTTTTAATTCCAAAACTGTAGCCAATGGAGCCATTTTATAGTGGGAATCCACTCCAGGAAGCGGTAGATTTTCTATTTTTGAAATCTTACGGGAAAAATCAGTGAAATTCATAATGGCCAATAGATTAGCATACATTACAATAATACTGCTTTTTTTAGGAGCTTGTAAAGAAGCTCCCAAGGAAAAATCAACCCCTAATAAAGCAACTAAAAATATGGCCATTGATTCTATTCCCCCTAATACCCACGAAGAAGAGGAAGAGGAGGAGTTTGTTTTGACTGAAGAAAATGCTATTGATTTCTTTTTTAATTATCAAAAAACACTGATAGAGGACAAGGTAAAAATAACTACCAATTTGGGCAGTTTTACTGTGGAGCTATATGATAATGTTCCCTATCACAAAGCAAATTTTATATACCTTACCAAAAAAGGGTACTTTAACAATACCATGTTTCACAGGGTAGTAAAGAATTTTATCATCCAAGGTGGAAATTCTGATAATATTGAAGCCGCAAAAAAAAGAAGAAAGATTGGAAAATATCTTTTACCGCCAGATACGCGAAAAGGCCATAAACACCATCGCGGGACCATTTCCATGCCGAGTAGCGAAATAGATAATCCACATATGCTGGCATCTCCCTACGAGTTTTTTATAGTTGTTACAAAACCTGGTTCTTACCATTTAGATGGCGACTACACCCCTTTTGGCAAAGTAATTCAAGGAATGGATGTTGTAGATTTAATAAACCAACAACCCGTGGATGATGGTGATTGGCCTGCTCCCAATATTTATATTACTAAAGCAGAAGTAATTAAATAATTAAATTAAAGTTTTTGCGTAAAGTAGTTGTAATCCTTAAGGATGGTATCCAAATATTGCACATCATACAGTTCGGAATTTGTATTTAGAATACTTTCCACTTTATCCCTCAATGCTTTCATAGTTTTGTAGTCACTGCTTCTTCTGGCTATATGGTACGTTTCTTTAATGAGACGCACGTCCTTGTCTGTCAACAAAGTAACATTGGTAAACTTGGGAACATATTTCTCCTCTACTTCCTCAAGAATAGTATGGGATACCTTGATTTTATTTTTAGTGCTAATGACCACTGTGCCAGCCGCAGCATCTCCCAGTCTTTGTTTTCTTTCAGAAAAAAGAATGGTCAACAATCCTATTGAGCCAACAAAAATCCATATATCAACCAAACGCAGCATCCATCTTACCAAGTAATTGGAAAACTCAACTGGTGAGCCGTCCACCTTTACCACGCGCATTTTTAATAGCATTTTTCCCACTGTACGTCCATTGAACAATGTATGCATTAATAAACTATAGAACATGGCTGGTAAGAAAATTAAGGCTACGAGTCCACGTTGCGTCCATGAATCATCATATACATATCCTATGGCATCACCAATAAGGTTTACCAAAACAGAATAGAGGTACAAAATAAAGGCATCAATAAAAAAAGCGACAATTCGCTCACCAACACTTACAATTTTATAATCTAAGTTGACATTTTGCGTTGTATTGATTTGAAGGTTGGACATATTAATGCTATTTTTAACTCTATAAGAAAATCCCTGTATGCGCGAAGCCGCTTTTGTGAAACAAAATAAGGAAAAATGGATTGCATTCGAAAAAGCCATTGCCCTTAACTCCAATATAAACCCAGATGAACTTGCCAATGGTTATATACACTTGACCAATGATTTGGCATACGCACAGACCTATTACGCAGAAAGCAAGACTTTATTGTATTTAAATTCCTTGGCTTCCCAAGCCCACCAAAAAATATATAAGAATAAAAAAGAAAGTAGAAACCGTATTTTAGATTTTTGGCTAAAGGAGTTTCCTCTATTCTTTAGACAGTATCATAAAACATTGGGAGTTGCCTTCTTAATTTTTGCAGTAGCCACGACAATAGGAAGTATTTCCGCCATCAACGACTCCTCTTTTGTACGGTTGATACTAGGTGATGCCTATGTAAATACGACACTTAACAATATTGCTGAAGGCGACCCAACGGCCATCTACAAAGGAGGGAGCGAGATTGGTAGCTTTTTGGGTATAACCATCAATAATATAAGGGTAGCATTTTTAGCTTTTGCCTTTGGTGTAATAACAAGTATTGGAACTGCCTATATTCTTTTTAGTAACGGAGTAATGTTAGGTGCGTTTATCACTTTTTTTTACACAAAAGGGGTCTTTTTTGAAGCCAATAAACAAATATGGCTTCATGGTACCATAGAAATTTCTGTGATTATCATTGCAGGTTGTGCAGGTCTTATTATGGGCAATAGCATTTTATTTCCCAAAACTTTTTCTAGAAGGGTTTCTTTTATGAGGGGAGCAAAAGATGGACTAAAAGTGGTGGTTAGTACCATTCCATTTTTTATAATTGCCGGTTTTATTGAAGGATTTATTACCCGTTACTCCAATATGCCGTCCTGGTTAGCGTTTCTTATTATTGGCTGCTCATTGGCACTCATTATATTTTATTATGTTGTTTACCCCATAATTTTAAATAGAATACATGCAAAATAATATCCAGAATAAACATATTGAGCTAAAAATAAATCGTGATTTTGGTGAGATTATATCTACATACTTTGATTTTCTAAAACAAAATCTTAAAAAATTTACCAACATTTTTTTAAATTATAATGGTATTTTTTTAATTGGGCTACTCGTTGTTAGTTACCTGCTGGTATCTGGCTTTATTGGCCTATTTACCTATCAACAAAACTATTCGTATGGAAACGCCAATGATATGGATGAATCCTACTTAACATATTTAGTTATTGGTGGAATTTTATATTTCATCATTTTCATTGCTGTAGCTGTCCTAAACTATAGCCTGGCTGGGGCCTATATGATAAATTATGAAAAGCATGAAGGTGCCAATTTTGATAAAAAAGAGGTTTGGGATTTTGTAAAAGATCGTTTAGGAAACATTGTTCTATTTGTAGTACTTCTAGTACTCATCTACATTGGCTGTTCCATTATTGGCTTTATATTGGCAATTATTCCCCTAATAGGCGTTTTTGCCTATTACATCTTAATTTTCTTTGTTTTGGGATGGTTTGGAGTTTCTTTCTTTAGTATGTTAAAAGACAATAAAGGAGTAACTGATAGCTATGGAGAGGGCTGGTCCTTGACCACTAAAAACTTTTGGAAGACAGTTGGCGTAAATTTTATTTTGGGTCTTTTAAATGGGATATTGGTTTTTATAATAATGATTATCCCCGGTGTCATAGTTGGCATCTATACTTTTCATGTAGTAGAGAATAATGTAGACGTTTCAGCTTCCATTGTTCCTACAATAATTTATACAATAGGTACATGTATGTTTTTAATTGTTGGGGTTTTTGGTCAATGTCTTTCACAGTTTGTAAATGGAATCCTGTACTATTCTTTGCATGAAAAAACATACAATACCAACACACGGAGCAAAATAGAACAAATAGGGAACTTGGGCGAGTGATAAAATATTACTTTTCAATATTGATTTTTAGCATTTCATCCTTTGGGTTTTCTCAACAGGAAAAAGACTCTATTACCATACCCAAGGATACAAATCAAGTTGTCAGCTCCCGTTCTTTTAATAAAGAATTAAAAAATAAATATTCTAGTGAGGAATTTAATTATGATGTTGCTACCGGTGAGTCTCAAAATCTTTTGGCCCGTTTTCTAAATTGGATATTTAAGGGGCTAAGAAATACTTTTGGAATTAATATCCCTCCAAATATGCTTAAAATTATTGAGTACTTCATTTATATACTAATGGGTGGTTTGGCTCTCTACCTGCTGATAAAGTTTATTGTGGGCGAAAATTTATCGTCGGTATTCTCTAAAAAAGCAAATTCTATAATAGACATTAATTTATCAGAAGAGCACATAGAAAATATAGATTTGGAAAGTTTAATAAGAGCGGCTTTAGAGCAAAAGGATTATAGGCTTGCCATTCGCTATCATTATTTAAAGGCATTAAAAAACCTTTCCCAAAAGGGCATCATAGAATGGGAATACGAAAAGACAAATTCTGACTATCAAAAAGAAATAGAGACACCCAACATAAAATCAATCTTTAAGGAGGTATCTTACTTATACGATTATATCTGGTATGGGGAACAACCTATTGATAAAATTAAATATGAAGCGGCTCAATCCAGATTTGCCGCTTTAAAAAACCTTTTACCTCGATAATTTGGATAGACGTGCAAAAATAATTCTAGGGGTTTTTGCCGCAGTGCTCATCACGATCATTGTAACGGAAATAGTACGTCCTAAACCCATAAATTGGAGACCCTCTTACTATGCTTCGGATAAAATTCCTTTCGGTTGCCATGTTCTTTTTAATGAACTGACCACTTTGTTTCCTGAAGACACCATACAATCTATTGAAGAAAGTCCATATGAAACGTTAGCATATAGAGACCAAAGTCAAAAATCCAACTACATCTTTATTAACAACTATATATATTTTGATGAAGAGGAAAGTAGGGAGCTTTTGGATTACGTAAGTGATGGCAATTCGGTTTTCATTGCTGCCACCGACTTTGGTGGCAAAGTTGCGGATACGTTAAATCTACAAGTCGCTTCAGATTATACAATTAAGGAAGACACTTTGACCATAAACCTTACCAACACCAGCTTTCCAAAAAAGAATTTCTTATACGCTCGTGGACTCAACAAAACCCATTTTACAAGTGTTGATACTGTAAATACAACTATATTGGGACATTTGGCATACGAGCCTCAACAAAATGTTTTACAGGAAACTGTTGATAATAGTAGTCCAAAAGTGAACTTTATAAAAGTTGAATTTGGTGCAGGTAATTTCTATTTAAATACTACACCCCAAGCTTTTTCCAATTATTACATACTAAGGGGCAATCAGGATTATGTGGCACATGCGCTTTCTTATATAGGGGACAAAACAACTTATTGGGATAATTATAAAAAATCAGGGAGAAGAATTGTCGACTCTCCCATGCGCTTTGTACTTAACCAAATTTCCTTAAAATGGGCCTATTACCTTACCATGCTAGGTCTTTTGGTATTTGTTATTTTTAGGGCGAAAAGAGAGCAACGTATTATTCCCGTTATTGAGCCTTTGAAAAATTCATCGGTGGAGTTTGCCCGTACCGTGGGCAGTTTATATTATCAGCACAAAGACTACACGGACTTAATTTCTAAAAAACTGAACTATTTCCTAGAATACATTCGTAGTCATTACTATATGGATACTTCTACCATAGACGACAAAACCGCTAAAGATTTAGCGGCCAAATCTGGAAAAGCTTTAAAAGAAACAAAAGAATTGATAGATTTTATCATCCATCTAAAAAACAAAACACAGCATTCTGAACAGGATGTCATAGCATTGAATAAAAAAATAGATTCATTTAAGAAATAAAATATGGACGAACATAACCAAGAACAGGAAAACAAGCCATTGGAATTTAACAGTAGGGTAGATTTAACCAAACTACAAGAATCGGTAGAACAGATTAAGTCGGAACTCGGTAAAGTAATTATTGGGCAACAGGATATGGTAGAGCTTCTTATCATTTCCATTTTGGCTAATGGTCATTCTCTAATAGAAGGTGTTCCTGGAGTTGCCAAAACAGTTACCGCCAAATTATTGGCAAAAACTATGAACGTAGATTTTAGCCGTATACAATTTACACCGGACCTAATGCCCAGCGATATTTTGGGAACCTCCATTTTTAATGTAAAAACCTCTGAATTTGAATTTAAAAAAGGTCCATTATTTTCAAATATCATATTAATTGATGAAATAAATCGTGCTCCCGCAAAAACACAGGCCGCTTTGTTTGAGGCCATGGCGGAAAGACAAATAACCATTGACAGCATGGAGTATGATATGCAACCCCCTTTTTTGGTATTTGCTACGCAAAACCCTGTTGAACAAGAAGGCACATACCGTTTGCCCGAGGCCCAACTGGACCGATTTCTTTTTAAAATAAATGTTGACTATCCATCTTTAGAAGAGGAAATACAGATTTTGGAAAGCAAGCACGCACAAAAAAATAAAGATGTGGAAAGTATGATTACTTCCGTACTTACGGCTAAGCAAATTGCGACGTACCAAGAGACCATTAAAGAAATTATTGTAGAAGATAACCTGCTAAAATACATTGCCTCTATTGTAAACAACACCCGTACCAATGCCAATTTATATTTGGGTGCTTCTCCAAGAGCTTCTATTGCCATAATGGATGCCTCCAAAGCTTTGGCGGCCATAAATGGTCGTGATTTTGTAACGCCAGATGACATTAAAAAAGTAGCCAGCCCTATTCTTTCCCATAGAATTATTTTAACTCCAGAAAGAGAAATGGAAGGGTTCACTGCTGAAAAAGTGGTGCAGCAAATTATGGAAACGATTGAGATTCCCAGGTAATTAAAATGAAACGCATTTTTAAAAATATCTATTTACAGAAACGATTTTTTATCGTGTTGGCAAGCCTTATCATAGGCTTTCTATTCTCCTACATTTTTCCGGATTTATTTGGAGCTGTAAAACTGCTATTTTACATTTTTCTAATTATATTTTTGGTAGATATACTATTGCTCTTTGCTTCCAAGGGATATATCCATGGAAAACGAATGGTTCCAGAGAAATTATCCAATGGTGATGACAATGATATTGGTATTCTGTTGACAAACTCCTATCTTTTTCCAACTAAAATTAGAATGTTGGATGAAATCCCCCATCAATTTCAAAAAAGGGATTTTAGTATTAGCACGAACTTGGCAAAAGGTGAAAGCAAACAATTCACCTATACCTTACGCCCTGTGGAAAGAGGAGTATACTTTTTTGGCAATCTAAATGTATTTACCAGTTCACCAATAGAAATGGTAGCTCGCAGATATACGTTCAACAACGAACAGGAAGTTCCTGTCTATCCATCTTTCTTGCAACTTCGTAAGTATGACTTAATGGCTTTTACCAATCGCTTGTTTGAGTATGGCTTAAAGAAAATTCGGCGTATTGGGCATACTATGGAGTTTGAGCAAATAAAAGAATATGTGCAAGGAGATGACATAAGGAATATAAATTGGAAGGCCACTGCAAAGAAAAATCAAGTGATGGTCAACCAATTTCAAGATGAAAAATCTCAGCCCATATATTCGGTGATTGATAAGGGCAGGGTCATGAAAATGCCATTTGAAGAGTTGAGTCTTTTGGATTATGCCATAAATGCAACATTGGTCATTAGCAATATTGCTATTAAAAAACATGATAAAGCAGGCATGTTTGCCTTTAGTAACAAAATAGAAAACCGAGTGGTGGCAGAAAGGCGGAGCTCCCAAATGAACCTTATCTTGGAAACACTCTACAATCTAGAAACTAATTTTGTAGAAAGTGATTTTAGCAGGCTTTATATTGATGTAAAAAGAAATATCTCACACAGGAGTTTATTATTGCTCTACACCAACTTTGAAACTTTAGATGCTCTCCATAGACAACTCCCCTATTTACAAGCCATAGCCAAGCATCATTTATTGGTAGTCATTTTCTTTGAAAATACAGAGTTATCAGAATTTGTGGACACAAAAGCAGAAACTACCCATCAAATTTTTGAACAGACCATTGCGGAGAAGTTTGTCTATGAGAAGAAATTGGTAGTGAACGAACTCAGAAAACATGGCATACAAACTATTTTAACAAAGCCAAAAGACCTTACAGTAAACACAATCAATAAATATTTGGAAATTAAGGCAAGAGGGCTAATCTAATCAGTATTCAATTTTATTTCATATTCAAATCTCCAAAAGATTGATAGTTTCCAAACGAATAGATATCTTTAATCTGTTCCTATGGAAAATACCCAAAACATTAAGCTCTATAAACAATCTGAAAAGTTGGACCAATCCATCTACTTTGGCATTTCCCGAATGGAAGATATCCATGAAAAACATAAGGGAAAAGCAGATGATCCCCATAGACATGACTATTATACCGTTCTTTTAGTGAAAAGGGCTGACGGCAAGCATATTATTGATTTTAAAGAACATCCCCTAAAACAAAATCAGGTATTTTTTATAGCTCCAGGACAGGTACATCAGGTAATTGAAAAGAATAAATCTTATGGTTTTTCCATTGTTTTTTCAATGCAATTTTTAATAGAAAACAACATTTCTATTCAATTTATTGAGGATTTAAACCTATTTAACTTCTATGGAAATTACCCTCCCCTATCTCTTTCCAAGGAAGAATTGGAGAAACTAACCCATTTCTCTGAAGAAATGATTCAATTGTATAAATCATCTAACGTAAAATTCAGTACTCAAGCAATTGGCTCTTATCTTAAATTGTTTTTTATACATTGTAATAATCTATGTTCCTTAAGTTCTAATGAAATTAAACATAATTCTCCTGCCCATACCATTCTTAAGAAGTTCAAGAATTTACTAAATGATAAGCACCAAGAATGGCATGGCACAGCACAGTATGCAAATGCATTGAACATTACATCTGATCATTTAAACCGCACAATTAAATCTCTAGTGGGCAATACGGCAAAGGAAATGATACAATCTCGAATTATTATTGCAGCCAAAAGACTCATTTATTTTACCGATCTCTCTTCTAAAGAAATTGGGTATCAATTGGGGTTTTCGGAACCTGCCAATTTTAGTGCATTTTTTAAGAATTGTACCGGAGTCTCCCCATCCGATTTTAAAAAAACAAGTAATATCGCCTTTTCATAAGTTCTTCCCGTTTTTTCATATTCTCTTCCTGTAATTGTATCCGGACCTTTGTTCTATCTAAAGGAAAGATATGAAAACAGTATTTCACAAATCAGAAACCAGAGGGCACGCCAACCACGGTTGGTTGAATTCCCACCATACATTCAGTTTTGGTGGCTACCAAAATCCTGAAAGAATACATTTTGGCGCATTAAGGGTACTTAATGATGATGAAGTATCCGAAGGAAAGGGATTTGGGACCCACCCACATGACAATATGGAAATTATTTCCATTCCCCTAGTGGGCGACTTACAGCATATGGACAGTATGGGCAACTCCACTGTAATTAAAGAAGGTGATGTCCAGGTAATGAGTGCTGGAACAGGAATTCAACACAGTGAGTACAATAAGAACAAAGATAAACCTGTAAAGTTTCTTCAGATATGGGTATTCCCCAATCAAAGAGATGTTACCCCTAGATATGATCAAATTTCATTAAGGGAAGTAGAAAAAAGGAATAGCTTTTATCAAATCCTATCTCCAAATAAAGATGACCAAGGTGTATGGATACACCAGGACGCTTGGTTCCATTTAGGATCTTTTGATATGGGAACAGAAGACACCTACACACTCAAGAAAAACCAAAATGGGATTTATGTTTTTGTATTAGAGGGTACAGTAGAAATAAATGGTCAAAAACTGGATAAAAGAGATGGCTATGGTATTTGGGATACTGAGCAATTTAACTTTAAGTCAATTACTAACAGTAAGGTACTTTTAATGGAAGTACCAATGAATTTTTAACTAATAATTTAAAATAAAGAAAATGAGCAAAACAAAATGGGTAATAGACCCAACACATTCAGAAGTAACATTTAAGGTTAAACACATGATGATTTCTTCAGTAAGTGGCCATTTTACAAAGTACAATGGCAGTGTAGAAACTAATGGGTCCGACTTTAAAGATTCTACAATAAAAGTTGAAATTGATGTAGATTCCATAAGCACAAAAAATGAGGATAGGGACAACCATCTAAAATCTGATGATTTTTTCAATGCAGAATCATTTCCAACTATTTCCTTTTCATCCAAAAGTTTTAATGGAAGTAAACTCGTTGGTGATTTAACAATTAGGGATGTAACCAAGGAAATAACCCTAAATGTAGATTTCAATGGTATTGCTACGGATCCATATGGTCAAACAAAAGCTGGCATGGAGGTGACTGGTGAAATCAACAGAAAAGACTATGGGTTAAGTTGGAGCGCAGTCACTGAGGCTGGTAACGTAGTTGTATCTGATAAAGTAAAATTAATAGTGGAGGCTCAGTTTATAAAACAGTAGCATAAACTTTTAGTGGCAAACTAGTAGGGTCGGGAGTTAAAACACTCGGCCCTTTTTTATGGATGAATTTTTTTTAAGGAAAATGGCAATGAAAGCATATTAAGGGTTGGTACTTCATTAAATTGCAATACCAAAACTTTTGAGTCTTTTTGATTTATTGTAAAATCAAAGTCGTCATTACCAGTATAGTCGGACAGCTTTTTCTTCCGTTTTTTATTTGTAAAAATATCAATGGTAAAACCTACTGTTGTTCCGCCCAAAACAGTAGCCAGTAAATCCTCATTACTCCAACCTCCATATTGGCTATTATCAATACTTTCCTTTGCCACACCAATTAACAAACTACCGCCAATAGCCCCAGCAAATGTCCAATACCTATCTCCATCAGAAATTTGTTTGGCTATTCCGGCACCCGCCAATCCATACAATGTTCCACCTACAAAGTGGAGTGCTTTATCCCTTTCCACTTGGGCTTGTACATTAGCTGCAAGGGATAACAAAATCAATAAAACGGTTACCTTTTTCACTTCGCTGTAAAAGTATAAAAAGGAAACTCTTTTACAAGAGAAGAACAAAGTTTAATCTAAAAATAGTGCTAATTGCTGTTAGTTTCTTCTTAGAAAAGAAGGTTTTGCGTATTTTTAAAAGGTTCTTAAACAAACAACTAAAAAACCTTCCATGACTTTACCAACAAGACTATTGTGTTTAACATCCTCAATTTGTGCCCTAACATTTTTCTACTCGTGCAAAGCACAAGACAAATCTATCATCGCCGAAGGTGCAGAATTAACTCTGGTTGCCTCGGATTATAAATTTACTGAAGGACCGGCGGTTGATAAAGAGGGAAATGTATTTTTTACCGACCAACCCAATAATAGAATCCTAAAATGGTCTTTAGATGGAAACATTTCTGTCTATATGGAGAATGCAGGTAGGGCAAATGGGCTCTATTTTGATCATAAAGGAAATCTTTTGGCGTGTGCAGATGAAAAAAATGAGCTATGGCAAATTAATTCAGATAAAAGTATAACGGTTCTGGTTGATGATTTTGAGGGAAAAAAATTGAATGGCCCAAATGATCTTTGGGTGGACCCAAAGGGTGGAATATATTTTACAGACCCTTACTACCAAAGAGATTATTGGTCTAGAACCAAGCCAGAACTTGAAAAACAACAAGTGTACTACCTAGCTCCTGGAAAAAGTGAACTCATTGTGGTTGTAAATGATTTGGTACAGCCCAATGGAATTATAGGCAGCAAAGATGGTAAAACACTATATGTGGCCGATATAGGAGACAAAAAAACATATTCATACACTATCAACGAAGAAGGCATCCTATCCAATAAAACACTTTTTACTGAAATGGGTTCGGATGGAATTACTCTAGACAATCAAGGCAATTTATATCTCACAGGAAAGGGAGTAACAGTCTTTAATAAAAGTGGGGTGCAAATTGCCCATATTCCCATCGACCAAGGTTGGACGGCCAATGTGACTTTTGGTGGCAAAAATCAAAAAACCCTTTTCATTACGGCCTTGAATTCTTTGTACACTTTGGAAATGAATGTTAAGGGGGTGAGATAGACCATAAAATATAGGCTCAGACATAAATGTCATATAAATGCCGTAGACAAACCGCTATCAAAAAGCCTTCGCCCTATGTACATTTATACTTAAAATAATGCTTTATGGGGGGAATAGGACAAAAATTAAAAGAAATACGCAGACGTAAAGGGTTTTCCCAAGAAGAGCTTGCCGACAATGCAAAAGTAAATCTTAGGACAATTCAACGCATAGAAAATAATGAAAGTGAACCAAGGGGCACAACTCTAAATTTAATTTGTGAAGCCTTGGATATTCTTCCAGATGATATTTATGACTATGGTAAAGTAGAAGATAAGGGATATCATCTATTATTACACCTGTCAGTACTTTCGTATGGCTTTATTCCCTTGGGAAATATTTTAATTCCCTTGGCTCTTTGGGTTTCTAAAAAAGAAAAAATAATTGAAGTAAATTCCTTGGGAGCCAATATTCTAAATTTTCAAATACTATGGACTTCCATAGTCTTCATCTTTTTCGTAATGGTTATCCTTACCCAAAATCCATTTGTCCTTTTCTTATTGGGACTTATGATACTGATCAACTTTTTATTCCCCATAGCATTGAGTATTGCTGCGTACAAAGGAAGAGATTCTTATTATCCAAATCTTATTAAGTTTGTATCATAAAGACACCACTCTATTTACAGATAATGGTTGGGACATGTAACAAACCAACCATAAGGTCGTCTTAAACTAGTAACAATCAATCAAAATGAAATCAATCAAAAAAACTGGAAGACTTGCGGGGCTTCTTTATTTCATAGTAGTCATCACAGGAATTTTTGCCCTACTTTATGTTCCTTCCAAAATCATTGTATGGGACAATCCAACTACAACCTATTCAAATCTATTGGTACATGAAAGCCTTTTTAGACTTGGTATTGTAGTGAGTTTAGTTTGCTACCTATTCTTCCTTTTTGTGCCCCTGGCACTTTACAGACTATTTGCACCGGTAAATAAAACAATGGCAACATTAATGGTTGCTTTGGCCGTTTCTGGTGTTCCCATTGCTTTTCTTAATATGGCCAATTATTATGAAATAGTATCCCTAATAGGTAATCCAGAATATCTTGAAATTTTTGGTAAGACACAAATTCAAAACCAAATACTACTAAAACTAAATTCCCATAGCAATGGTTATTTAATAGCCCAGGTATTTTGGGGACTTTGGTTATTCCCATTGGGTTACTTAATTTTTAAATCTGGTCTAATACCCAAAGTTTTGGGTGTTTTTTTAATGATTGGCAGTATAATGTACTTCTTGGATTTTGTTTTAAAAACCATGCTACCAAACTATAATGATTTAACTATTTCATCTTACATACTTATACCGGCCAGCATAGGGGAAATTGGAACTTGTTTATGGCTTTTGATAATGGGAGCAAGAGATAGGTAACCATCCTTGCCATTTAAAAATTTTTTCATATTTAATATTTGGATTTTAGCAATCACTTTTCAGTTAAATACCTTAATATATAATAAGTTATGATTACCTCTATTGATATAAGATTAGGTAAGTAAAAGACAAAACACTTTAAAAAATTTTGGTAACTTTCATTTATAAAACCAACACATATGAAAAGCCACTTAATTTTCCTCATAGCACTCCTATTTATTTACCAGATTAACGCACAAGAAACACTTATAGGTTTCACCCCTGAAAATACCCAAAAACAAATAACCTTAGAAACTAAATTCGATGCCCAACTTTCAGCCGATAATTTGGAAGAATGGATGAAACTTATGTCTGCCAGACCCCACTATGTTGGAACAGAATTTGGGGAAGAAAATGCAAAGTGGATAGCCAATCAATTTAAATCGTGGGGATACGATACCCGAATCGACACCTACCATGTGCTTTTTCCCTATCCCAAAATACGATCTTTGGAGCTCACTTCCCCCACACAATACACCACAAAATTAACTGCCGTTCCCGTTGAAGGAGACCCCTATACCGGGCAAGGTGATGAGCTTTTACCTAGTTACAATGCTTTTTCCATTGATGGCGACGTAGAAGCGGAGTTAGTTTTTGTCAACTATGGTATTCCAAAGGATTATGAGGAACTAGAAAAATTGGGTATTGATGTAAAAGGAAAAATAGTAATTGCCAAGTACGCTGGATCATGGCGAGGAATAAAACCTAAATTAGCAGCTGAAAAAGGAGCCATTGGTTGTATTATTTATTCCGATCCAAAAGATGATGGTTATGTTCGTGGGGATGTATATCCAAAAGGAGCTTTTAAAAATAAAACAGGTGTACAAAGAGGTTCGGTCATGGATATGCCAACCTATCCCGGAGATGTGCTCACTCCAGGTTATGGTGCAACTAAAAATGCCAAAAGACTAGAAATAGAAGACGCTCCCACCATTACCAAAATTCCAGTTTTACCAATCTCTTATGAAGATGCACAGCCCCTATTGGCCGCCTTGGATGGTGCTGTGGCACCAACTTCATGGAAAGGGGGACTTCCCATTACATATCATATTGGTCCCGGACCTGCAAAAGTGCACTTAAAACTGGAATTTGACTGGCAGTTAAAACCTGCCCATAATGTAATTGCAACTATGAAGGGAATAGAGTTTCCAGACCAGTGGATAATGCGTGGCAACCATCATGACGCATGGGTACACGGCGCCGCTGATCCAGTAAGTGGAATGGTTGCCCTAATGGAAGAGGCCCGAGCCGTTGGAGAATTGGCCAAAGCAGGAAATAAACCTAAAAGAACTTTGGTCTATTGCGCATGGGATGCAGAAGAACCAGGACTTATTGGTTCTACTGAGTGGGTAGAAGATCATAAACAAGAATTGCAAAAGAAGGTTGTGGCCTATATAAATACGGATGGCAACGGCAGAGGTTTTTTAGGGGCCGGAGGTTCCCACTCCTTGCAAGCCATGGTAGGTGAAGTGGCACAATCCGTAACAGACCCACAAAAAGGAGTATCTGTACATGATAGAAGAATGGCCGTTAATCTAATCAGGGGCGGCACAGACAAGTTTGAATTATATGCTCTTGGTTCTGGATCTGATTATACACCATTTATTCAACATGCAGGAATAGCCGCCCTTAATTTGGGATTTGGGGGAGAAAATGCAGGTGGTGAATACCACACCATTTATGATACATATAGTCACTATAAGCGTTTCAAAGACCCAGAGTTTGCATATGGTGTTACACTGGCAAAAACCGCAGGACGTATTGTCCTTCGTATGGCCAATGCAGATGTTCTGCCCTTTGAGTTTAAACAATGGCATTCTACTATTGCCATGTACCTAGATCAGGTAATCAAAAGCTGTGAGACCATGAGGGCAGATGTAGAAAAACATAATAAACTACTGGATAAAAATGCTTTTGAATTGGCTGCTGACCCATCCAAGCCTTTTGTACAGCCCCAAAGAAAGGCAAGAATTCCACATCTGAATTTTACTCCCCTAATGAACACTTTGGATGTATTAAAAATGACAGTTGAAGAATTTTCATCCAAAGACTTTACCAAACTTTCTAAAAATCAATTGGTAGAATTGAACAAAATGCTCATGAAGTCAGAACATATTTTGACCAACGAAACTGGACTTCCAAGAAGGTCATGGTACAAACACCAAATATATGCTCCAGGTTTTTATACAGGTTATGGTGTTAAAACATTACCTGGTGTGAGAGAGGCTATTGAGCAAGAAAACTGGGAAGAAGCCCAAGAACAAATTATGTTATTGTCTGGAACTCTAAAAAACTTGGATCAACACATTAAAAACATGTCTGCTTTATGAATTTTAAAAAAGCTAAAACCTCTATAGGTTATTTTTTTATGAGTGTATTTGCCATTTTTATTGGCCTATACCCTATAGCTTTTATGTTTATCCCCGAAGACCAATCTCTTTTGTCTTCAAAACCAGAATATCTACTTCAGGAAAATTGGTATTTAATTGCATTTTATACACATATCTTTTTGGGGGGATTATCACTCTTGGTAGGTTTTTCTCAATTCTTTAAGAAACTAAGAAAAAAACGTCTTGGATTACACAAACTGTTAGGGAAAATCTATGTTTATGCAGTACTTTTAAGTGGTGTCTCTGGATTGGTCATTGCCTTTTTTGCCTCTGGAGGTATCATTTCAGCGTTCGGTTTTGGTGCCCTTGCAATTTTGTGGCTTTATACTACTGCAATGGCTTATTTAACTATTAAACAAAAGAATATAGATGCCCATCAACGTTGGATGATTAAAAGTTATGCACTCTGTTTTGCTGCCGTAACACTTCGCGTATATTTACCCATATTTCTGGCAGGTTTTAAAATGGAATTTATATTTGCCTACAGAATTATAGCCTGGCTGTGTTGGGTTCCCAATCTTTTGGTTGCTGAATTTCTTATTGTCCGTCCATTAAAAACCACACACTTATAGTAAGATGAAAAGAAGAAAATTCTTTCTTTTAACTGCTACAGGAGCTGCCATAATAGCAATCCCAAGTTGGTATTATTTTCATAAAAAAAAAAACCGGGACAATACGTTATTATCCAACCCAGATATGCTTGCCCAAATATGGGATGAAGAAACCCTTCTAAATATTGGCAAAAAATACTATGAGGAAAATCCAGAAGAACGCAGCGAAAAAAAACTATTAAAAACCCTATCTAAAAACATCTCTTCATTTAAACCTAACTTAAATGAAGTCATTCAAGAAGATTATAAATCGGGAAGAATCATCATAGTAGATGGTTGGTTTATATCGGTTACCGAAGCCTGTCAATGTGCTCTGTATTATTTAAAACAAACTAAATCCTAGTTATGCATATTGATGCCAGACAACTTAATAATAATTCCCTAATTGAAGGTGATATATGTATTATTGGGGCTGGAGCGGCAGGAATAAGTATTGCTTTGGATTGGATGGATACACCATATAAGGTTATTCTTCTAGAAGGTGGCGGATTTGAATATGATGATAAAGTCCAAGAGCTTTATGCGGGTAAAACCACGGGGCAAAAATATTACCCTCTTAAATCCAGTCGGCTACATTATTTTGGGGGAACAACAGGCCATTGGGCAGGAATGTGCTCTCCTTTTGATGATGTGGATTTCAAAAAAAGGGATTGGGTGGGAGATAGTGGTTGGCCCATTACAAAAAAAGATTTAGATCCTTTTTATGCTAAGGCCCATAAACCCTTACAACTGGGTCCCTATAACTACGAGTATGAGTATTGGAACAAAGAGCTTCCCAACCTAAATCCCTTTCCATTGGATGAACAGGTGGTATGGAACAAAATGTGGCAATATAGTCAGGCTCGTTTTGGTAAATTATACAACAAAACAATTATCAACTCCAAAAACGTCCATCTATATACCTATGCCAATGTAATGGATATATTGACCAATGAAAGCGGAACGCAGGTTAATGAAGTTACCATAAAAAACCATCAAGGAAAAACGCATAAGGTCAGGGCCACCCATTTTATAATGGCCTGTGGCGCTACTCAAAATGCCCGACTTTTACTCGCTTCAAACTCACAAGCACCAAAAGGATTGGGCAATGACCATGATTTAGTAGGTCGTTATTTTATGGAGCATTTGGAAATAGCTTCAGCGGAATTATGGTTATTTAAACGATTTCCTACAGATTTATATAGATGGCACTATGGCAAAACAAAGTCCAGTGCAGAATTGGCCTTGACCGAAGAAATTCAAAAAGAAAAAAGAATTTTGAACGGAACTGTTTCCCTAAGTCGTTTATCTCTTGCCAAAAACCTTAAACCTAAAATTGAAACATGGCAAGATGATGACCCAAGAAAAAGTAGGGAAAAACTCAATGAGAGCTACGATGACGCAGGTGAAGCTTCAAAAAATGAAACAGGAAACATTAGAAAAGCCTTTCAACTCAATACTCGTATTGAACAAGCTCCAAACCCTAATTCCCGTGTTACACTTGGAAAGGAAAAAGATGCACTTGGGATGCCCAAAACCCAATTACATTGGGAATTAACGGCATTGGATAAAAGAAGTATTAGAACAATCTACCAGATTTTAGGGCAACAGGTGGGTATAGCTGGGATTGGTCGCATTAAATTACATGAATTTTTAAGAGACCCAGAAGATGATACTTTTTCAGATAGCACCAACGCAGGATGGCACCATATGGGTACCACCAGAATGAGCAATAATCCAAAGGAAGGAGTAGTAGACTCCAACTGCAAAGTACATGGGATAGGCAATTTATTTGTTGCAGGCTCGGCCTGCTTCACCACCTCCGGAGCTCCAAATCCAACACTCACCCTAGTGGCACTGTCCTTACGATTGTCCCAACATATAAAAGATATAATTAACAATGCTTAGAGTATTAAATTATTCTCTATCTTGTTATACTCCAATATTTTAACAATGCCTATATATTTCTACTTACTGAAATTATAACCAAACTAAAAAACACTCATAATGACAAAACAATCAAGAAGAAAATTTATCTACGCCATTTTAAGCGGTGTAGGAATTCTTGCATTAGTAGCATGGATTTTTAGAAGACCTATTATTATGAAAACACTGTATGCTGCAGATTTTGACTCTAATTTGCTTTCTCATGCGCCATCGGATATGGACGCTGCCTGTATTTTAACCTCTGAACAAACTGAAGGTCCTTTTTTTTATCCTTCGCCCGAGCGTAGTGATATTACCGAAGACAAACAAGGCAAACCTTTTAATTTACGTCTTCAGATAATAAGACAACCGGATTGCACTCCATTGGCTAATGCTGTAGTAGATATTTGGCATTGTGATGCCGAAGGTGTTTATAGTGGGTATCCAGAAGAAATTACCCACGATGTATGGAAAGGTTATTTGTTTGAAGAAAGACATGGAAAAATAGTGAATGGAAGATTTCATGTAGACCCAATCAATGACGCTAGTTTTCTTCGTGGAAGGCAAAAAACAAATGAAGATGGATGGGTTTCATTCAACACCATTTTTCCTGGTTGGTATGATGGTAGAGTACCACACATTCATGCAAAAATATATATTGATGAAGTTGAACAATTAACCACTCAATTTTATTTTGAAAACGAAACTTGTGATACCATCTATACTACACACGAGCCATACATTAAGTATGGAAAAGCGTCTACAAAGTTTAAAGATGATATTGCCTTAGATATGTATGATGAAGCTAACGGACTAGTATTAACTACAAAAGGTCCTTTAAATGATAATAGTGCCTTAGTTGCAACTGCAAAAATTGGAATAAAGCAAGCCTAAAAAATGAAAACCAAACTAATACTTGTACTTATGGCAATACCTTTTGCCCTCCCCGCCCAACAAAAAACAATTGGAAAACTTGTAGCAGAAGACTCCAAATTCTATGAACTTATTGATAAAAATGCCAAAATTGAAGTTTTGGCGGAAGGCTTTACTTGGTCAGAAGGTCCCATTTGGAGTAAAGAAGGGGAATTTCTTCTTTTTTCAGATGTCCCCGAAAACACCATTTTTAAATGGAAAAAAGACGAAGGGTTGACCACTTTCTTAAAACCATCAGGTTATACAGGCATCTTGCCTTATAGTTCAGAACCGGGAAGTAACGGGCTTACTATAAACATTGATGGGGAATTAGTCGCTTGCGAGCATGGGGACCGTAGGGTCACCCGTATGCCAATTAATGGCGGGGGAGGTAAATTTCCGGTTGCAGATACATGGCAAGGAAAGCGCTTTAATAGTCCCAATGATGTGGTGCAAGCGACAAACGGCATCTATTATTTTACGGATCCACCTTATGGATTGCCAGATAGGGAAAATGCCTCTACAAGAGAAATTGACCTGTTTGGGGTTTACAAAGTGGATACTTCTGGAAATGTAGATATTGCCATTCAGAATCTAACCCGGCCCAATGGCGTTGCCCTCTCTCCTGATGAAAGTATATTATATGTGGCTCAATCCGATCCAGATGCGGCATATATAATGTCATATAACATTTTGCCAAACGGAGAATTGGATAAAGGGAAACTACTTTTTGATGCCACTTCTATGGTAAAAGCAGGATTAAAAGGCTTGCCAGATGGCCTTAAAACCGACAAAAACGGAAACATTTTCACTACAGGGCCTGGAGGTATATTGATCTTAACGCCAGAAGGCAACTTATTGGGCAGAATAGATACAGGTGAGGCCACTGCTAATTTAAATTGGGGCAATGATGGCTCTGTACTTTATATCACTGCAGATATGTATTTGGCCCGAATACAAACAAAAACCAAAGGAAAAGGTTTTTAATACATATATGAAAGCAAAAAATCATATGGGAGCGGGTATTGCAATAGGTACTGGTGTCGGTGCCGCTATTGGAGTAGCAATGGGCAATTTGGCTATTGGAATAGCTATTGGCATAGCCCTAGGGATTGCCATTGGTAGTTCAAAAAAGAAGAATACTCCTGAAGAAAAATAATATCTCGGCAAAACTGTCGGTTCGCACATGAAATAGGCACGAACTTACGATTGTTACTTTAAAATCTTGCCATTAGCTTTCTTGTGTCTCCTCAAGCGGAGTCGACAGGTCTCCATGTGATTTCTATGCTGCTATTTAATTTACACTTGTTCCGTTAAACCAATCATAAACCTCTTTCTCTTTACAGTCCAATTCCTTATTTTTAACGAGCTTAATAAATAACTAATTATACCACCAAATGAAAGTAGCATCTTTAATGCGTTACCCCCTATCTTTTCTTGTTTTATTATCAATTCTTTTTTCTTGTGACAACACCCCAAAGATTCCTACAGAGATTCCGCTTGCCAAAGTAGAAGATTCTGTTAATGGTGTCCTTGCTGCCAAAGAAGCGAGGGCCAATATTTCACCATTTGTCGCAGATGGTATAACACTTTCATTATGGGCATCAGATTCCTTGGCTCCAGACCCTATTGCTATGGATATTGATAATGAAGGACGGGTTTACATTACCCGAACCAATCGTCAAAAAAATTCGGAATTCGATATTAGGCCTTATCAACATTGGATGATTCCTTCCATTGGTTTTCAGTCTATAGAAGATCGTCGTGCTTTTTTACATGAAACCTTTGCACCAGAAAAGAGTGAAGAAAATTCATGGCTAAAGGATTTAAATAAAGACTCCATCCACGATTGGAGAGATTTGGCCGTTGAGAAAGAAGAAGTTTGGATGCTGGAAGACAGAAACAACGATGGTGTTGCCGATATTTCCACTAGAATATTAGAGGATTTTAACACTGAAATTACGGACCCTGCCGGTGCTCTTTTGGTTCGTGACAACGATGTCTTTGTTGGTGCCGCTCCAGATATGTGGCGACTTACAGATACCAATGGAGATAAAGTTTTAGATACAAAAACCTCACTGGCCAATGGTTTTGCCGTTCATATTGGTTTTAGTGGTCATGGAATGTCTGGCGCCATTGAAGGACCAGACGGAAAAATTTATTGGGGCATTGGTGATATTGGTGCCAACCTTACCACAGTAGATGGTGTAAACCATAAATACCCAAATCAAGGAATAATAGTACGTTGTAATCCTGATGGTTCTGACTTTGAAATTTTTGCAAGGGGACTACGAAATACACATGAGTTTGTTTTTGATGAATATGGAAATATAATTTCTTCAGACAATGATGGGGATCATCGGGGCGAAAGTGAACGTTTGGTCTATATTGTTGAAGGTTCAGATGCAGGTTGGAGAAGCAATTGGCAGTATGGAAAATATGTAGACCCAAAAAACAACGGTTACAAAGTTTGGATGGATGAAAAACTGTATACCCCAAGATGGGAAGGACAGGCAGCCTATATAATTCCACCAATTAAAAACTTTCATAATGGCCCAACTGGGATGGTATACAATCCGGGAACAGCTTTGGGCAAGGATTGGTTAAACAAGTTCTTTTTGGTAGAATTTGTGGGCGATCCAAGTCTATCTCACATATGGTCTTTTGATTTAAAACCAAGTGGTGCTGGTTTTGAATTGAACAGTGATAATGACATGATCAGTGGAATTCTACCCACAGGTTTGGAGTTTGGCCCAGATGGTGCTTTGTACGCTGCAGATTGGATCAATGGATGGGGAACCAACAATGCAGGTCGTGTCTGGAAAATAGATGTGGTGGAAGATAAGAACGATCTAGAAGCAGAGAGAGAAGAAACCAAACGTCTTATGACTTTGAATTATAGTGACCAATCCAATGATGAATTGGTGGCACTATTACGCTACCCAGATATGCGTATTCGCCAAAAAGCTCAGTTTCAGTTGGCAAAAAGTACCTTTTGGGGATATAGAGCCCTAAAAAATGTACTTACCGAAGAAACAGACCAACTGGCAAGAATACATGCCATTTGGGGCATTGGGCAGATTGCAGGTGAAAATGCAAGTAAAGCAGAACCTCTGGTAGCTTTATTGCAAGATCAAGATGCGGAAATTGTGGCTCAAGCTGCTAAAATTTTAGGCGATGTAAAATATATGGAAGCCGCTGAACCTTTACTTCCACTTTTACAACATTCCAACGACCGCGTAAAATTCTTCGCTGCTCAAGCTTTGGGTAGATTGGAACATAAAGATGGCGTACAGGGATTATTGGACATGATTGTGGCCAATGCAGACAAAGATGTGTATTTAAGACATGCTGCCGTATTGGCTTTGAGCCGTATTGGGGCAGAAGAGCAAGTAGCCGCGCTTGTTGACAATGAAAATAGAAGCCTTAGAATTGCAGCCGTTTTAGTATTACGAAGATTGCAAAGTCCGTTGGTGGCGCAATTTCTAAATGATAAAGACGAATATATTGTTACAGAAGCTGCAAGGGCCATTAACGACGATTGGTCCATTGAACAAGCCTTGCCCGCTTTGGCAGCGATGTTAAATCAGACACAATTCACTTCCGAACCTTTGCTTCGCAGGGCCATTAATGCGGCATTGCGTGTGGGTGGGGAAAAAGAATTGAATGACCTTATCGCCTTTGCCAAAAGAACAAATGTTCCCAGTATTTTAAGAGGGGAAGCGTTGGCAACCATAGGTACATGGGCATCCCCTTCCACTTTGGACAGGGTAGATGGCCGCTTTAGAGGTGAAATTACTAGGGATGCCAATACGGTAAAACAAAAAATTGAAGGTGATATTCCTGCTTTCCTTGCGGATAAAGACCAAGAAATATTGATAGGCACCTCCAAGGTGTTAGGTGCTTTACAAATTGAAACCTATAACGATCAATTGCATAAAATAATGACAAGCCACAGTGCACCCCAAGTACGTGGTGCTATGTTAGAAGCTTTGGGTGGATTAAACTATGCCAATATGGAATCTTCCATGAAATTGGGTATGCAAGACAAAAACTGGCAAGTGCGGGCTTCTGCAGTTGGGCTTATTAGCAAATTGGACATCCCAAAAGAAAAACTACCTGCTATTGTTGGACCCGTTTTTAGAAATGGCTCTGTTGGTGAACAACAACGCTTAATGAGTGTGTTGGGAGAAATGCCTATAGAAAAAACCAGCGATGTATTAAGTGGATTAATTACTCAGGCGGATAAAAACCAGCTAAAGCAAGGAGTAATCTTAGATTTAATTGAAGCAGTAGAAGCAACAAAATCACCTTCATTAATTGCACAATTGGACAAAATTAAGAAAAGTGGTCAAACGGTTGATGCCTATAAAGAAACGCTGGAAGGCGGACAAAGATGGCCAGGAATGCAGGTGTTCAACAGCAATCCTACAGCACAATGTGTACGTTGCCATGCCGTAGGTGGTGCCGGTGGAAAAGTAGGCCCTGCATTGGATAATATTGGTAATATTTTGAGTCGAGAACAACTTCTGGAAGCTTTAATAGAACCAGGAAAACGTTTGGCACCAGGCTATGGCAGTGTAACCCTTACCTTAAAGGATGGGCAAGTGGTGACCGGTGTTTTAATGGAAGAGACCCAAGACCAGATTACATTAAAAACCAGTGATGCCGAGCCCTTTGTAGTAGCTACCTCTAGAATTGAAAAAAGGACAAATCTACCTTCTGGTATGCCAGCCATGGGTAGGTTAATAGAAAGAAGGGATTTACGTAATTTAATTGAATACCTAACTACGTTAAAAGTGGAGAATGAACGGGAGGCAGCGTCTCATTAAAAATATAGTAACAAAGAAGTTATACAAGTAACATTTCGGACGGATATGCTGAGCTAGTTGCCCGAAATGTTACTTGCAAGTTTGAAAAAAGTGAACTTCACGGAGAAACAAACACAAGAATTTTTCAAAAGAATTGAAAAATTGGACTCTGAATTAAAACCAAAGTTTGGAAAGATGAATGTCAACCAAATGGTTTGTCATTGTTCAGACTTTTTTCGCATGACTGGTGGAACCAAAAAAGCTCTAGAATATAGAGCTATAGATCCAAAAGAAATCATCCTCCTTGCACGCTCTGGAAAAACAACACCTGCCCCAAGGGGGTTTGGACAGATTGAAGGAAATGGAACTTTGCCAACCAATTTAGAAAATGACAAAAAAATTCTTAAAAAGCATATTCTTCAATTTTCACAATTTGGTAAGGACAAGAAATTTGCTGAACATCCATATTTTGGTATTATAAGCAGAGAACGCTGGATTGAACTTGCAAATTATCATTTGAATCATCATCTAAAACAATTCGGAGTTTGAAAAAGGAGGGGTAGCTAACAATTTATTAAAAACAATAGAATGCAAACTAAAAAACGTATACTATTTACAGGAGGATCAGGAAAAGCAGGAAAGCATGTAATTCCCTATCTTCTGGACCAAGGTCATAGCATATTGAATGTAGACCTAACGCCTTTGGACTGCCCAGGGTTGGATAATTTAATAGCTGACATTACAGATTCCGGACAAATGTTCAATGCCATGAGTTCGTACACGGGCTTGCATGAATTGGAACCCGGAAATGGCGTTCCAAAATTTGATGCCGTTGTACATTTTGCTGCCGTACCCAGAATATTGATCAAGCCTGATAATGAAACTTTTCGTGTTAACACAGTAGGCACCTACAATGTAATTGAAGCAGCTGTTAAGCTCGGTATTAAAAAAATAATTATTGCTTCATCAGAAACTACATATGGTATTTGTTTTTCAGATGGGGAAACCGACCCCAAAGTATTGCCGCTAGAGGAAGATTATGACGTGGACCCTATGGATAGCTACGGAATATCCAAGGTTGTAAATGAAAAAACGGCACAGGGTTTTCAACGACGGTCTGGCTTTGATATTTATGCCCTCCGAATCGGAAATGTGATAGAACCCCACGAATACACTGAACTGTTTCCACATTATTTTAAAAACCCTGAGGTACGGCGCAGAAACGCCTTCTGTTACATAGATGCACGTGACCTAGGGCAGATTGTAGATCTATGCCTAAAAAAAGATGGTCTAGGCTATCAAGTTTTCAATGCTGGGAACGACCACAATGGTGCTGTTCTAACCAATAAAGAATTAATTAAGAAGTTTTTCCCCAATGTGCCTATTAGTCGTGAATTAGAGGAGCATGAGGCGTTGTTTTCCAATCAAAAAATTCGTGAAGTTTTAGGTTTTAAAGAACAACACAACTGGCGCAACTATTTAAAGTGGGATTAAGGCAAAATAGAAATTACTTCATTCCTTTAATCACTATGGAACTTATTTTGTCTTTTCAACAGAGCCTTAAAGAGGGACGAAAAACTTTTTATAAGATTTCTCAATCATACTTCATTTCGAAATGACAAAGTACAAGGCTTTGTAAATCTGCCAAAAACAAGATATTACAGTTTATTTGTTTGACATTAAAAATAGTTTGTCATTCCGAATGAGGTACGAAGAGGAATCTCAAAACAACAAGATTTCTCGTCATTCATTCATTACTCTCTAGAACTAGAGGTCAAGAAATCATTTCACTCCTTTTAAAACCACAAATAGCCTAACTCTTTCACCGGTAAGCTAACCACTATTAAATGGTCCAGATATTCTCCCCATTATATGGAAGGCACCCCTTATAACTTCCTGGAATTGGGTCAAAACGCAATACGTTTTTTCCAATTTCCTCCGATGTAAAATAGCCTGTAAGGGTAAATTGCTTCACTCTTCGGTAAAAATCCAAAGGAGGTTGCGGTATAAGTTTACTTCCCCAAACAGTAGGCACAAATGTATTGGTCTCCTCCCCTACTTTTTTAAGGACCTCAGCACGTTCATCGCTGTTCATTTTTAAGAAAGATTTTCCATGTAGTTCTTCGCACGCAGCCATAAACTTTTCATATCCTTCCAACACGTGCTTTTGGTCTTCGGGGGATAGGGTTTCTTTGAACATGAGGTCCACAAAAATATCAACTTTTAAATCTTTTGCACCCGGGGTTTCCGTTCGCGGCAAAATCATATCAGTAATCTCTGAAACTACTTGCGCTTGTTCTTCCGTAAAAAACTGAGGTGTCCAATCCAATCGGTTTTGACTTTGACAGGATTGTAACATGGTAGACAATGTGCCACTAGATAAGGTAGCGCCAACCAACATAGCCGTATTTTTCAATGCTTTTCTTCTATCCATGGCCTATAAATTTTGCTTTTTTAATTCCTCCACTGCATGGTTTGCCGCTCTTGCCGTAATTGCCATATAGGTCAATGACGGGTTAACACAGGAGCTGGATGTCATACAGGCACCATCCGTTACAAAGACATTTTTAGCCGCATGTACTTGATTTGTACCATTAAGTACAGATGTTTTAGGGTCGCGTCCCATTCTAGCCGTTCCCATTTCATGTACTCCATGTCCCGGTGGACTTTTTGCATCAAAAGGCATTATATCCTTAAAACCGGCCTTTTCCAACATTTCCACAGCATCAGTTTTAATTTGTCTGTTCATTGCCAGTTCATTATCCTTAAATTCAGCATCTATGGACAAGGTAGACAATCCCCATTTGTTCTTTAATTCGTGATTTAAAGTAACTTTATTTTCATGGTTGGGCAAACACTCGGCAAAACCAGTAAGAAACATACCCCATCCTCCTGGTTTCATGAGTCCGTCTTTAAAGTCGGCCCCAAATTCATTATTGTTTACTCCAGAACCCCAGCCAGAACGACCCGCTCCTCCTTGAAATCCAAAACCACGTACAAAATCATTGGACTTTGTCTTTTCATCCAAATTCACATAACGGGGAATATAAATTCCATTAGGTCTACGCCCAGAATAGTATTTATCCAGAAAACCATCTATACCACCCATTGCACCAACTTTATACGTATGATCCATAAGGTTATGGCCCAATTCTCCACTATCGTTCCCAAAACCATTGGGAAAACGATTGGAAGTTGAATTAAGAAATATGGATGTAGTGCTCAAAGTAGAGGCATTGCTAAAAATAATTTTGGCATAGAATTCAATTTCCTCATTGGTTTCGGCATCTACAATACGCACTCCTGTAGCTTTGCCTTTTTTCTCGTCATAAATAATGGACGAGACTATGGAATGCGGTCGTAATGTTAAATTCCCTGTCTTTTCTGCAGCAGGTATTGTCACAGACATACTACTAAAATAAGCTCCATAAGGACAACCGCGAGAACATCTATTTCTAAATTGGCATTGTCCGCGACCATTAAGAGGTTGAGTTAAATGTGCAACACGACCAATAATTAAATGTCTGTCATAATTCTCTTCAATACTTTGTTTGGCGTGCTCTTCTACACAATTTAGCTCCATGGGAGGCAAGAAATGGCTATCTGGCAAATGTGGCAATCCCAAAGCCTCTCCACTTATACCTGCAAATTTTTCTACATAGGTATACCAAGGTTCAATATCTTTATATCTAATGGGCCAATCCACTCCATGACCATCCTTTGCATTAGCTTCAAAATCTAAGTCACTCCATCTATAGGTCTGTCTGCCCCAAAGCATGGAACGACCTCCAACTTGATGCCCACGCATCCATACAAAAGGTTTTACCTCCGTATAAGGATTATCTACATCATTTGCAATAAAATGCTTGCTATCGGCTCCCGCCCAACCTACTTCCGAAAATACTTTGTGTTTTTTTTGTTCTTCATAGGTAAGTGCTCCACGCAGTTTATAATCCCAGGTTTCATTGTGCATTGTTGGGTAATCCTGTAGATGTTTTACATCTCTACCACGTTCCAACACCAAGGTTTTTAGTCCGCCCTCACATAATTCTTTAGCGGCCCATCCCCCACTAATACCAGAGCCTATTACAATTGCGTCAAAGGTATTTTGTTTTTGAGCTTCAATATTTAAGTATGCCATTCTAGTTATTAATTGTTGAGTTTAGTTGGGTATCAAGATATAAAATTAATCCGTGTAAACCTTATTTTCCTGCTCTGCAACCCGTATAAACGTAGTCCGTTTAGTTAGTTCTTTAAGTCTTGCTGCCCCTACATAGGTACAGGTGCTGCGCAAACCACCCAAAATGTCCCTAAGCGTATCCGCTACATTACCTCTAAAAGGCACCTCAACAGTTTTACCCTCGCTGGCACGATATTCTGCTACCCCACCAACGTGTTTGTCCATAGCGGTGGCCGAACTCATTCCATAAAACCGTTTATAGGTTTTGCCATTTCTCTCTATCTCTTCCCCTCCACTTTCACTATGACCGGCCAACATACCCCCCAACATAACAAAATCTGCCCCTGCACCAAATGCCTTTGCCACATCACCCGGTGTTGTACAACCACCATCGCTTATAATTTGCCCTCCCAAACCATGGGCCGCATCTGCACACTCAACTATGGCAGATAATTGTGGATACCCGACACCTGTTTTTACCCTGGTCGTACAAACTGAACCAGGACCAATACCCACCTTTATAATATCTGCACCAGCCAATAGTAATTCTTCTACCATTTCACCAGTTACCACATTGCCAGCAATTATTACTTTATCTGGGTACTGGTTACGAATCTTCTTTACAAAATTTACAAAATGTTCGGAGTATCCGTTGGCCACATCTATACAAATAAACTTTAATTGGGGGTTGGATCTGAGAACGGTCGCCACTTTTTTAGCATCCTCAACACCTGTACCCATACTTATGGCTATATGGTCCACTATATCCTCTGGAGTGTTTTTTAAAAAGTCGTTCCACTCCTCAACAGTATAATGTTTATGAATAGCTGTGAACAATTGGTATTTATAAATGGACAATGCCATATTAAATGTTCCGACCGTGTCCATATTGGCGGCCATAATAGGAACACCTGTCCAATTGGTTTTGCTGTGCAAAAATTTAAATTCTCGCACCAAATTAACATTGGACCTACTTTTTAGGGTAGATCGCTTAGGCCGAATCATTACATCTTTAAAACCAAGCTTTATTTCATATTCAATTCTCATAGTCCTACTATTATACTTCGTACCAAAAGTAAATTTAATTCGGTGGTTTTTAAGGTTTTTAAAGATCAACATATGAACACTTAGAAACTATTTTGTAGTATTTATGTACTATTTAATAAAAATTATCGTTATTTGTAATAATCTTTTTCTTACAATAGTTAAGTCAATGATTTGGTTTACATAAAGTTACCCTGAAAAATATGATCCCACCCTTAGAACATCCAAACGAAACAGGAAGGTTGGAAGAATTGAATTCGTATTCAATCCTGGATACCCTTCCTGAAGAAGATTATGACAACTTAACTGAAATAGCAGCTGAAATATGTGGTACGCCAATTTCCCTAGTAAGTTTATTGGATGACAAAAGACAATGGTTCAAATCTCATCATGGCCTCAATGCAGAAAGTACTCCTAAGGAATATGCCTTTTGCGCCCATGCTATCCATGAGGATGAAATTTTTATTATTCAAGATTCAAGAACGGATAATCGTTTTCATGACAATCCACTTGTAACAGGTGAGCCCAAGGTAATCTTTTATGCTGGAGTCCCCCTTGTAACCGAGCAAGGACTTCCTTTAGGCACACTTTGTGTAATTGACCATACGCCCAAATTGCTAAGCAAAAGCCAAATAGGTTCTTTAAAGGCATTGGCAAAACAAGTCATGAATCTATTGGAGCTAAGAAAAAGCAATGCTTTATTGGAAACATCCATGGCAAGTTTAAAAGAGAAAAATGAAGAACTGGAGCAATTTGCTTACATCGCTGCCCATGATTTAAAATCACCATTAAACAATATTTCCAGTATTTCCGAACTGTTTTCTGAGAGTTATGGCCCAGATATGGATGAAGAGGGTAAAATGATGCTAAGTTTTATTAAAAACGCTTCAGACAAATTAAAAGGACTTGTTGATGGCCTTTTGCAATATAGTAGAAGTGATAGTGTTTTCAAGGAAGGTGATTCCCTTATCAATTTAGAATCGTTAAAGTCAGATATTTTGGGCCTATATTCCTATGACAATGAAATAAGCATCGATTTAAAATCCAACGTAAAGGAAGTTAAAACAAATAGGGCCGCCATAAATCAAATACTAATGAACCTTATTAGTAATGCCATAAAATACAGCGACAAAGAACATGTGAAAATTGAATTGGGCATTTTTGATATTGACAATAACTATGAATGTTACGTTAAGGACAATGGTCCGGGAATACCCTCTGATCAACACGAAAAAATATTTGAAATTTTTATCACCTCCACCGAAAAGGACAAATACGGAAATGCCGGAAATGGATTGGGACTGGCTACCGTAAAAAAAATAGTGGAAAAAATGGGTGGTTCCATAAAAGTAGAATCATCCCTAGGAAAAGGTGCCAACTTTATATTTAGAATACAAAAATAAAATCAAAGGGTTTTTATATTGGCTTTAGCTTCTTCAAACTCCTTCATCATATCTGCAACAATTTGGACGGCAGGTTTAATATCATGTATAAGGGCAGAAACCTGACCTATTTCCAGTTCACCTTCCTTCATATCACCTTCAAACATACCTTTTTTGGCACGACCTCTTCCTAAAAGCGCCTTCAACTCTTCCATAGAAGCTCCATTTACATAAGCTTGTTGTACTTCTTTATAAAATTCATTTTTCAACAAACGAACTGGTGTCAATTCCTTAAGTGTCAGCTCAGTGTCCCCTTCCTGGGCTTCCACAACTCTTTTCTTAAACAATGCATGGGATGAAGCCTCTACACTTGCCACAAAACGGCTACCTACCTGAACACCATCTGCACCCAATATCATAGCTGCCAACATTGATTTTCCAGAACCGATTCCTCCGGCCGCAATTATTGGGACACTTATTTTTTCTTTTACCGATGGAATTAAAACCAAAGTGGTTGTCTCATCCCTACCGTTGTGTCCGCCAGCTTCAAAACCTTCCGCAACAATCGCATCCACTCCAGCATCCTGTGCTTTTAGGGCAAATTTCACGCTACTTACCACATGTACCACGGTTATTCTATTTTTCTTTAGAAAAGAGGTCCATGTTTTTGGGTTCCCCGCAGCAGTAAAAACAATTTTAACACCCTCCTTCACAATAATATCCATCAATTTTTCAATTTCTGGATAAAGCATAGGGATATTTACACCAAAGGGTTTATCTGTAGCTTGTCTACACTTATGAATATGTTCTTGTAACACCCCTGGATACATACTTCCTGCTCCCAAAACACCCAGTCCCCCTGCATTGGAAACTGCGGAGGCCAACCGCCAACCACTGTTCCAAACCATTCCTGCTTGAATGATGGGATATTTTATTCCGAAAAGCTTGGTGATTCTATTCTCCATATACTCTGTAGTTCCCATTAATATGAAAATAGCTATTTATCCTAAGATATAACTCCAGAACCAATTAATTCATCCTCTAAATACCATGCTACAAACTGACCTTCTGTAATTGCAGATTGTTTCTCCTGAAAATCTACATAAAGGCCAGAATCAACTTTATAAATAGTTGCTTTGCTCAAAGCTTGTCTATACCTAATTCGGGCTAAAACTTCCATAGACTCATCCACCTTTAATGCCAAATCGGGACGTACCCAGTGCAATTCTTCATTGTTGACAAATAAAGTTCTCCGGTACAATCCTGGATGTTCCTTACCTTGTCCAGTATAAATTACATTTTTCTCCACATCTGTATCAATAACAAATAAAGGTTCTTTAGTACCGCCAACAGCTAAACCTTTACGTTGTCCCTTTGTAAAATAATGTGCCCCTTGGTGTTCTCCTACCACTTTACCATCCTCAATATGGTACTCAGGTTTCTCGGCAAAATAAGCTAGCTCCAAATCTTTAGAATCAAATTCAGGTATGGGTTTTTGATAAAGTTCAAAGTCTGAAGGCACTTCTACTATCACTCCATTCTTTGGCCTAAGTTTTTGTTGTAAAAAATCTGGTAAGCGAACTTTACCAATAAAACAAAGACCTTGCGAATCTTTTTTATCAGCTGTAATTAAATTATTTTCTGCTGCAATTCTGCGCACTTCAGGTTTTTGTAACTCGCCAATTGGAAAAAGTGTTTTTGCCAACTGCTCTTGTGAAAGCTGACATAAAAAATAGGACTGGTCTTTATTGCCATCTGCTCCTGCCAATAATTGATAAGTTTCGGTTCCATCTTCATTCTTTATGATGCCCCTTCTACAATAATGTCCCGTAGCCACATAATCGGCACCTAATTGGAGGGCAATTTTCATAAAAACATCAAACTTGATCTCTCTATTGCACAACACATCTGGGTTGGGTGTTCTTCCCTTTTCATACTCATTGAACATATAATCCACAATACGCTCCTTATATTGTTCACTTAAATCAACTGTTTGGAAAGGAATTCCTAATTTATCAGCTACAATCAAGGCATCATTACTATCCTCCAGCCAAGGGCATTCATCAGAAATGGTAACCGAATCATCGTGCCAATTTTTCATAAAAAGCCCAATGACATCGTACCCCTGCTCTTTTAAAAGATAGGCCGCTACGCTAGAATCTACCCCTCCGGACAAACCAACAACAACTTTTTTCATTTTATTATAAAAAGTGGAACAAAAATACAATTTAATAAGCTTAAAATATAAAGGATTTGTCTTCTTAACTAATACCCTTACTATCAAAAGTTGAGCTATTGGCCTTAAAATCAATACTATTTTGTTAAACTTTATTTAAAAAACATTAAACAATATTATTTTTGTTTAACTTTATTTCATAATTATTAAACATAATATTTAATAACCTAAAAAAACAAAAATGAAAAAGTTACTTAATTTGAAGACAGTCATTGCTGTTTTAGCAATGACTGTCTTGTTCGTTTCATGTTCCAATGATGACAATGCGCCTGATCCAGAACCAATTCAGGAAGAACCAGATATAGTAGAATTAGCAGTAGCCACTTCTGATTTAAGTAGTCTTGTTGCGGCCCTGCAGAGCGCTGATCTTGTTAACACACTGCAAGGTGATGGTCCCTTTACGGTATTTGCTCCAACAAATGAAGCTTTTACCGCATTCTTGAGTGATAACAATTTTGCCTCTTTAGAAGATGTCCCAGTAGAGGTTTTAACACAGGTACTTTTAAATCATGTAGTTTCTGGCGAAAATTTGTCCAATAGCCTTTCTAATGGATATATAAGTTCTTTATCTACAGCTGGAGTGGATGGAAACAATCTTAGTTTGTACATAAATACCTCCAGTGGTGTAAATATCAATGGAGTTGCAAATGTTACTACTGCAGACGTAGCTGCCACCAATGGTGTGGTTCATGTTGTTGATGGAGTCATAGGTTTACCCAATATCGTTGACCATGCAGTGGCAAATGAAAATCTTTCAGAATTAGTTGGAGCTTTAACGGCTGATGGAAATACAACATTTACCACCTTGCTTTCTTCTGATGATACAGATTTTACCGTTTTTGCCCCCTTAAATACGGCCTTTAGCGCCTTTACCAATCCCAATGGCAACGATCTTTCGGATATCTTATCAAATCATGTCATTTCGGGGGCCGCTCTTTTATCAACAAGCTTAAGTAATACATACGCCAATACGGTAGCCACAAACGTGGATGGAGATTATTTGAGTATTTATGTTAATACGGATAGTGGTGTTAGTTTGAATGGAACTAGTAATGTAGGATTAGCAGACATTGTTGCGACCAATGGTATTATACATGCCGTTGATGAAGTAATAGATATACCAACAGTAGTGACTTTTGCCATAGCAAATCCTACTTTTGCACCTCTTGTTGAAGCATTGACAACTGCTACACCCGCAACGGATTTTGCCGCTGTGTTAGGTGGTGAAGGTCCTTTCACGGTCTTTGCCCCAACAGAAATGGCTTTTCAAGCCCTTTTGGATAGCAATATGGATTGGAATACCGTAAGTGATATTGATGAGGCTTTATTATCCTCTGTTCTGCAACATCATGTTGTCAATGGAAATGTTCGTTCTGGTGACTTAACAGACGGTATTTCACCCGCAACACTGGAAGGGGACAATATTACCATTAACCTACCAGGAACAGGCGATAATATTGCCGATGTTACAGATGGAAGTGGGGCTTCGGATATTGGAATCATAGCTGTTGACGTACAAGCCGGGAATGGAGTTATCCATGTCATCAACAAGGTAATGATACCAGATACAGAAAATTAAGAATTCTTAATCAACTGGGTATAAAAAATTAATTAAATGGGAAAAAGCTATGAAAAGGTAATTTGGTTGGTTTTATTTTGGTTGGTTAATAATTGGGAATCCTTCTAGCTTTTTTAGGAGGATTTTCTTTTTAGAATCAATCTCACTCTATTATTTTCATTCTAAAGTATAGTTGATGCCCCAAAGCTCACCTAAAAAAGCTCACCTAAATTTATATATCAATAAACTTACTTTAGTACCCCTTGCAAAAAAAATCAAATTAAACCTCTATCATTTTATGACCTTTTCATACTATATTATTAATGTTGTTGCATTAAAACACATTTAATCAACACAATAGGGCTATCCTTAAAACTTAATTAAGAGAGTTTAGGCACAAAACGGCTTTTTGGTTTTTAGATTATAAGTGGTGTAGTCTATATAATAGACAAAATTTTATTGCCAAATTTGGCTATTTCCACTTTCCAAAAAACAGTTCACAATATCCCCATTATAAAAAACAAAGGAGTATAAATTTAAGTTGGTTTATTTTTTTTCCTACAAAGACAACACACATTTTTTTCAAACATCAATTTAAGATGGTTTTATAGATAGTTTTCTTATTTATACAACTCTTATTTTATTTATCCGAATGGGTGTCACATCTTTGAAATCCCAAATCTTTCCAAACTAAACCTAGTTGGTGATAAAAACCCCGAACCATATGGCCGGGGTTTTTTATTACCTAAATAATCTATGGTGTTTAAAAGAGATTATTTCTTTCCTGTTTTCTTTTGAGCTTCCGCCTGCTCCATCATCTCTCGCATTTTTGCTTGAAACTTATTTTCTTTTTTAGGTTTCTTTTTATTCTCTTGTATTTGGGCATGGATTTTATCATCGTCAAGAATAAACTTCTTGATAACCAACATTATTCCAATGGTAATCAAATTAGATACAAAATAGTACAAACTTAATCCACTTGCATAGTTGTTAAAGAAAATCAGCATAAAGAGTGGCGATAGGTACATAATGAATTTCATGTTCGGCATACCTGGCTGTTGTGGCATATTCTGGCCTGTGGTCATCATCATATAAAAGAAAATCGCTATTGACGCCAAAATAGGAAACAAACTCACATGGTCCCCATAAAATGGAATATTGAAAGGCAATTGTGCAACAACATCATAGGATGAAAGGTCTTCTGCCCATAAAAATGATTTTTGCCTTAAAGCAAATGATGTGGGGAAGAACATAAACAAGGCATAGAAAACGGGCATTTGTAACAATGCGGGCATACACCCGCTCATAGGGTTCACCCCCGCTTTGCGGTTCAATTTCATAGTTTCCTGTTGCCTCTTCATGGCATTGTCCTTGTACTTTTCATTGATTTCTGAAATCTCTGGCTTTAATACTTTCATTTTTGCCTGAGACAAATAAGACTTATAGGTCAATGGAGACATGAGCAACCTTATCAAAATGGTCATCACAACAATTGCAATACCATAAGGCAGGAATGAACTTAAGAAAGTGTATAAAGGTGTAAACAGATATCTATTGATCCAACCAAAGATGCCCCATCCAAATGGAATGGAATCCACAAGACCTAATTCCTTGTATTGTGACAGTACTTTTACATCTGTTGGTCCATAATACCAATTCATATTTTGTGAAAGTTCACCACCATCCATGTCCAATTGTACTTTAGAGCTATATTCTTTTGTGAACCCTAAGGTTTTATCTTCTTGCTCTACAAGGTTTATAGAGCTTAAATCAGCAGATGCAAAAAGAGTTTTGGTAGCCAAAATAGAACTAAAAAAGTGTTGTCTATAGGATAGCCATTTAACATCCGTCTCGGTTTCCTCATCATCGCTACCCTCAGAGAGTTTGCTTATTTTACCATCATCATGGTTATAGGTTAAACGAGTATATCTATTTTCATACTGTACACTTTTATTGTGGCGAATACCTTTAACATCCCATTCCAAATTCACAGGCTGGCCTGCATTGATGACCCCGTTCAATCCTTGGGAACGTATAGTAAAATCCACCAAGTAATCATCGGGTTTCATTTCATACCTGTATTCCAAAAATTGATTTTCAGAAACCTTGGCTTTCATTGACAGCACTTGGTTATCCCCATTTTTCGCCATAGAAGGCTCAAAAAACATGTCCTTGGTATGTAGCACCCTATTATCAGATGTGGAAAAATTAAGCCCAAAAGTAGCATTACCGTCTTTGATAAGATACACGGGAACTGAGTCATAGGTGACAAAATTCTTCATCTTAGCCTCAACTATCTGCCCTCCTTTATTGCTAATTTCCAAATACACCAAATCATTCTCCAATATAGTGGTGCCTTCGACGGGATTTGTGAATCCAAAAGCGCCCAATGAACTCTTATAGTTTGCAACTGTAGTTGAATCTTGTAGGTTTACAACTGGAGCAGTTGTTGTAGTGGCATTCTTATTGGTTTCTAAAGCTTTAGCTTCTGCCTCAACTTGCTCAATTTCGGCTTTCTTAGCCTCTATTTCCTCTGGTGTTGGTTGATTTTGGTAAAACATAAAGATGAGTATCCCAAAAATCAATACAAATCCAATTATAGAATTTATATCCAGTTTCTTTTCTTCCATTTAAATAAGCTCTAGTTTATTTTACTTGTGGTAAATTTCTGCCTTTCAGTTTGCAAATATATGCCCAATTGTGCATTTTATGCCAAACTGGCATTAGTTTGTTGCTTTTTGTGTTTTAAAGCAGCTTGTACAAACCCCACAAAAAGAGGGTGTGGATTGGCAACTGTACTCTTATATTCTGGGTGATATTGCACTCCAATGAACCAAGGGTGTGAAGGCAATTCTACTATTTCTACCAAGCCTGTTTCTTTGTTTATACCAGAAGCAATAAGCCCGGATGACTCTAGTTGGTCCTTATAAGCATTGTTAAATTCATAACGATGGCGATGTCTTTCTGATATATCAGTCGCTCCATGGTAAACCTCTTGTGCCAAGCTTCCTTTTGCCAATTCACAATCCCATGCCCCCAATCGCATAGTACCCCCTTTATTGACAACCGTCTTCTGCTCTTCCATTAAATTAATAACAGGATGTGGACTGTTCTCGTCCATCTCAGTAGAATTTGCTTTGGCAAGACCCAATACATTTCTTGCGCTTTCTATCACGGCCATTTGCATGCCCAAACAGATTCCTAAAAAAGGGATTTTGTTTTCCCTAGCATATTGTACCGCTTTTATTTTTCCCTCTATACCTCGCTCACCAAATCCCGGAGCAACAAGAATACCATCTAGACCTTTCATTTTATTTTCAAAACCTCTAGTGATATATTCAGAGTGAATAGACTTTACATTCACTTTCACCTCATTAGTGGCTCCCGCATGTATAAAGGATTCCAAAATAGACTTATAGGAATCTTGTAATTCTACATATTTTCCAATAAGCCCAATGGTAACTTCGTTCTTTGGATTTTTATGTCTATCCAAAAATTGATTCCAATTGGTCAAATCTGGAACCATATCATCAGAAAGTTTTAGTTTTTCAAGAGCTACGGTATCTAAACCTTCTTCCTGCATTAAAATAGGCACATCATAAATGGTAGAAGCATCTATGGATTGTATAACCGCTTCCTTTTTAACATTACAGAACAAAGCTAGCTTTTCCTTAATATCATCTGAAATCTCATGTTCTGTTCTACAAACAAGAATGTCTGCCTTTATACCACTTTCCATCAATGTTTTAACAGAGTGTTGTGTGGGTTTTGTTTTTAGTTCGCCAGCAGCGGATAAATATGGAACCAAGGTAAGATGAATGACAATACCATTGTTATCTCCTAATTCCCAAAGCAATTGTCTTACCGCTTCTATATAAGGTAAGGATTCTATATCCCCAACAGTTCCGCCAATTTCGGTGATAACAATATCATATTCTCCACTTTTCCCCAAAATCTGAACCCGTTCCTTAATCTCATTGGTGATATGGGGTACAACCTGAACTGTTTTGCCCAAAAATTCTCCTCTTCGCTCCTTTTCGATTACACTTTGGTAAATTCTTCCTGTTGTTACATTATTGGCCTGTGAAGTTCTTACGTTTAAAAAACGCTCATAATGACCTAAATCCAAATCTGTTTCCGCACCATCATCCGTAACATAACATTCACCATGCTCGTAAGGGTTCAATGTTCCAGGGTCTACATTTATATATGGATCTAATTTTTGAATGGTAGTTTTATATCCCCTGGCTTGTAGTAATTTAGCCAAGGATGCGGCAATAATTCCTTTTCCCAAAGAGGATGTTACGCCTCCCGTAACGAAAATGTACTTTGTTTGTGACATATTTAGTTATCCTGTTACGGGGTGTAAAGATACACATTGCCAGAATAAATTAAGGGGAATCTACAGGGAAATCTTTCCGAATTTTTCTAATTAAAGGCTCTAATCCATTAATTTTAATTTCCAGCATGGCTTCCAGTAAGTTACCTAATTTGCCTGCTGGGAATCCTTCTTGTTTAAACCAAACCAAGTAAGGTTCTGGCAAATCTACCAAATAACGCCCCTTAAATTTTCCAAAGGGCATTTTGTAATGTGCCAACTCAATTAGTTTTTGTTTATCTGGTTGTATTTCCATTTTTAAATTTAAAAAGATATCTTTAGTGAAATCAATTTTACCATCTAATGAAACGTAGAAATTTTATCACATCCGCTGCCGCTGCATCTGTTGGGGTTATGGCTTGCAAAACTGCCTCAGGGGCCGAAATTACCACAATAAATGAAACCGAATTAAAAAATAATATCAATCACAGTGCATGTCGTTGGTGTTACAACGATATTCCTTTTGAAGAATTACTTCAACATTTTAATACGCTGGGAATAAAAGCAATTGACCTAGTTGGGCCAGAAGAATGGCCTTTAATGAAGAAGTACAATATTCATGCCTCCATGTGCTGGGGGGCTGGAAAAGGCATTTTAGAGGGCTGGAACGACCCAAAATTACATGAAGAGCTGATTGCAGATTACAAACAAATGATTCCTAGGGTTGCAGAAGCTGGATACACCAACCTTATTTGTTTTAGTGGAAACCGAAATGGCATGAACGACCTTGTTGGCCTACATAACTGTGTCGAAGGTCTAAAACAAATAGTTCCACTTGCAGAAGAGCACGGTGTGGTGCTACAAATGGAATTATTGAATTCCAAAGTAGACCATAAAGACTATATGTGCGACAATAGTTTATGGGGCATAGAACTCTGTAGAAGGTTGGGTTCCGACAATTTTAAACTATTATATGATATTTACCATATGCAAATTATGGAAGGGGATGTTATTAGAAACATACAAGAATATCACCAATATTATGGTCACTATCATACCGGTGGCAATCCTGGGAGACATGAGATTGATGAAACCCAAGAATTGTACTACCCTGCGATAATGAAAGCTATAATAGAGACTGGTTTTAAAGGACACGTGGCACAAGAATTTATCCCCACATGGGAAGATAAGATTGCTGCCCTAAAACAAGGGATCACTATTTGTGATGTGTAATAGCACCTTTAAAATGCCCATATAAACACACTACTTCTTAAAAACCCCATTTACCCGTAATTTGAAGAATATCAAATGCAAACAATCGTCAAAATATTGATTATTGGGCTTTTAATCGTCAGCTGCCGAGAGAATACATCTGGCCAAAAAATGAGAGGTGAAAAAAAAGAATTCAATCAAGATTTAGCTGATGAACTCAAAAGAATGGCAGAAGTAGATCAAATTGCCGCTTACATACCTCAAGGTGAGTATAAAGAAATGACTGAATCTGAATGGCAATCATTTAAGGATAGTGTTTTTACCACTCATCAAAAAAGGATTGAAGAAGTTTTTAATGAATTTGGATTTGTTGGTTATGATGTGGTTGGGAAAGAAGGATCTTCAAATTTCTGGGTAATGGTTCAACATTCGGATCATAACCCAGAATTTCAGAAAGAAGTATTAAAGAAAATGAAAGTAGAGGTTGATAAAGGAAATACTGATTCCCGAAACTATGGGCTTTTGGTTGATCGAGTAAAATTGAATACCGGTCAAGCCCAAGTTTATGGAACTCAAGTTAGCTACAATATGGAAGTTTGTCAAGCTTTTCCAAAAAATCTTGGTGATAGTATAAATGTCAATAAAAGGAGAAAAGAAATTGGTCTTGAACCGTTGGAAAACTATTTAAACGATATGGCCAAAATGAATTTTGAAATGAATAAAGAACATTACTCTAAAAAAGGGGTCATGGAACCTAAACTATATAAAACAGAATAAAAGCAAACAGCAAGAGATGTGTTTGATCACCCATGTGGAAATCCCATTTAATAACTGCAGATTAAGGTAAAAAAGCATCCTAGACCAACTTCTTAAAACAGTTATTTACTCCAAAAGCTCAGCCACTTTCTTATTCCATTCCAACTGCTTTTCAGTATCTCTGGAGAAATTGGTTTCCCAATCATACAGTTCCTGAAAGTCGCTTAGTTCCTTTAGAATGTCCTTATAAATCGTTCGTACTTCTTCCTTTATCTTTAGCGTAAACGTAAGCTCGTTTAAACGCTTTTTAAACTTTCTGGCAAAGAGTTCCGATATATCAAAATGTAACTGCTCATGACTTAAAATAATATCATCACAAACTTCTTTTTTGTACCATGATTTATCTGGATAGAAAAAAGTGTTCACTTTAAATTCAACCTCAACTTCGCTTCCCCTTGCCAAACTTGAAAAACTATAGGTAATTCCACTAGCAGTAACTGCTGCGGCATTTGAACCTACTTTGGGCTTGGCCCTAAAATCCTTCCATGTTAATCCCCTTCCCTTGGCCCAAGGGATGGTATCCAATATTTGGCAATAAGAACTTAATGATGTACTTAATAAGACAAGTAGTACTATTTTCTTCAAAATACCCATATTTTGCAATACAGAAACTCTACAGATTTATTCAGGTTTCACTTCCTTTACCCACATATCCTCATATTTCATAATATAAGACGAGGTATTAAAATATCCCGAAGCCAAATCCTTGCTATAATTAAATTTATTTCCTGTATACTCAGTTTCTCCAATAACGCTGGATACTTCAAATAAGTTGTTCTTATAGGCAAGTTTTAACAATAAGTCATAGGCAAGGTCAAAACCTCTAGTAGCATATTGATCCGGAGTGGAACCAAACCTCTTTCTATACATTTTTACAAAAGAATCGTTTGGAGCATTTCTATATACAGAAGGGTAGCAAAAATTAAGATTGGAAAGATGTGTATTGGAAATCACATTGTTCTCAAAGGCACTGTTATAATCTGTTGTGAATACCCTTATCTTGGACTCCTCTGTATTTGTTGAATTCAAAATCGAAATAACACTGGACACTACTTTAAAATTATCGGTTTCAACAAAGACCCAATTCTCCTTTTCCTCTGACAAAAACGTTTTAAACTTATCTATATCCAAGGAGATATTCTTTTCAGATTCACTTATCTCAATAGAACTGGCCAAGGGAAAGTGCTGTAAAATTTTATTTTTAGAAGCTTCATGGGACACCCCGTATATTACAATAATGTTCTCATCTGTCCTTTTATTCTCCACATAAGAAATCATACGGTCGCGTAAAATACTATCCGCTGGTTTGGAAAAGAATACATTGCTAAGGCTGATATCACTTTCGGATGCAATAGGAGAGATAACAGGTATTTGATAATTTGATGCCTGTACGGCTACTTCCTTTAATGAGTGTGGGTTTAATGGACCAATTATAGCACTTACACCCATTAAATTCTCTTTTAACAAAATTTCTTTCGATTTGTTCAAGCTCAATTCTGTATCAAAAACTTTTACATCAACTGATATTCCCAATTTTTTAATAGAGTCCAAAGCGACCAATGTCCCGGAATACAATCCCAAAACGGATTTGGAAATCCTGTCCTTTGATAAAATCTTTGTAGCCTTATCCTTGTCATTAATATCAATCCGGTCCAATCTAAAAGGTAGCAAAACCAGCAATTTTGGCCTGTTCATTGTATTAATACTGTCCAACAGATTTATTTTATCCAAAATCAAAGAGTTCTTTACCTCCAAATCCCCTGTTTTGTCTTTGGGAAGTTTTAATATCATTCCTGCTTTAAGACCATTGATCAATTCTGGGTTCAGGTCCAAAAGATCCCTATAAGTTACATCCAAATTCCGCGTTAATGAATATTCGGTCTGTTTTGGTTTTACTTCATAAAAAATATAGTTGTCCGTATTAACTACTGCAGTAGACACCTTTTTTTGCGGAATACGTAGAACCATCCCTTCTTTAAGTCCACCTCTCTCCCCTATTTCAGGGTTTAATTTCATTAATTCTGCCGAAGTTACTCCAAACTCTTTTTCCAGACTGTAAAATGTTTGCTTGGCCGGCACGGTATAAGATTGATAAAGTTGCACCACTTGTTCTGGCACCCCTTCGGGTCTGGGGAGCTTTAATTGCTGCCCTTCCGCCAAATTATCATTTGCCTTGGACAATTGAGGGTTTAATACCAACATACTATCTATGGTAATACCATATCGGTGGGCAATACTCCATCTAGTTTCCTTGGGTTGCACCGTATAAACCTCAAAACCCTGTTGATTTAATAACTCTTCTTCTGTTAGAACAACTTCCGGAAATTTTGGAATCTGCAAACGCATTCCTTTTTTAAGTTGAATAGAATAGAGCTCTTTATTGTACTTTTTAATATCTTCTTGGGTAACATCATACCGCTGTGCAATACCAAAAAGTGTTTCTCTTTTTCGAACTTTATGAGTGGTAAAACCAATAGGTTCCTGTTGTACTACAACCACTTCCTCCGTTTTGGCATCTCCCGAAACTTCTTCATTGGTTGCATTGGGGTTCAACGGAATGACCAAAATAGTATTGGGCAAGAGGGTCTGTCCCTGCTTAATTTCTTTATTAAAGGAAAGAATATTATAGGGTGTTACCTTGTATTTCTTAGCTATATTCTCCAATGTTTCCCCTTCCTTTACTTTATGTATAGGGTTCTGTTGTGCCGAAACATGAATGCTAAAAAGCAAAAGCAACGTTACTATCCATACTAATTTATAAGGCATTTTTCTCATAGTTATTATTCCCATTCTATTGTGGCAGGCGGTTTAGAGCTAATATCGTATACTACTCTATTAACGCCCCTTACTTTATTTATTATTTCATTCGAGGTTTTCTGTAAAAACTCATAGGGTAAATTAACCCAATCGGCTGTCATGCCATCCGTACTTTCCACAGCTCTTAAAGCTACGCATTTTTCATAAGTACGCTCGTCTCCCATAACCCCCACACTATTTACGGGTAAAAGCATAGCTCCGGCCTGCCAAACTTTATCATAAAGTCCCCATTCTTTTAATCCGTTAATAAAAACGGCGTCCACTTCTTGCAAAATACGCACTTTTTCGGCGGTAATATCCCCAAGAATTCTTATTGCCAATCCAGGTCCTGGAAAGGGATGGCGGCCTAAAATGGATTTTTCCATGTCCATACTGGCACCCACTCTTCGCACCTCATCTTTAAACAACATTTTTAATGGCTCTACCACTTTTAATTTCATAAAATCTGGCAATCCTCCCACATTATGGTGGCTTTTTATGGTTGCAGAAGGGCCCCCTGTAACAGAAACCGACTCAATTACATCAGGATATATTGTTCCTTGTGCCAACCATTTTGCATTTTCTACCAAATGCGCCTCGTCATCAAAAACCTCTATAAATACACGACCAATAATCTTGCGTTTCTTCTCTGGATCGCTCTCTCCTGCCAATTCGTCCAAAAAGCGTGCCGAAGCATCTACTCCCTTTACATTGAGCCCCATTCCTTCGTACTGTTCCAGCACATCATGGAACTCATTTTTTCTCAATAGACCGTTGTTCACAAAAATACAATGTAGGTTTTTGCCAATGGCCTTGTGCAAGAGCATGGCGGCCACACTGGAATCCACACCACCGGAAAGCCCCAAAATTACACGATCATCTCCTAACTTTTCTTTTAGGGCCAAAACTGTGGTTTCCACAAAAGAATCTGGTGTCCATGTCTGCTCCAAACCTGAAATATGCACCAAAAAATTCTCCAATAATTGTTTCCCATCTTTAGAATGATATACTTCTGGGTGAAACTGAATAGCATACGTTTGCTCTCCCTCTATCTTAAAAGCAGCATTTTCAACATCGGGTGTACTGGCAAGCATAGTGGCACCAGTTGGTAATTCCTTAATGGTATCGCTATGACTCATCCAAACTTGGGAGCCTTCGGAAATATGGTCAAAAAGTTCATTTTCTTTGATATAACTCAAATTAGCTCTTCCATATTCCCTTGTATTGGAAGGAGATACACTACCACCACCAAAATGTGCCAAATACTGTGCTCCATAACAAATGGCCAAAATGGGTTTTTTGCCCTTGATTTCATCCAGCTCGGGATGGGCAACATCATCTCCTCTGACCGATAATGGACTACCAGATAAGATTATTGCCTTGAAATCCAATATGTTTTTTGGTGGTTTGTTATAAGGATGAATTTCCGAATAAATATTGAGTTCCCTTACTCTACGGCCAATCAATTGTGTAAACTGAGAACCGAAGTCTAGAATTAAAACCTTGTTTTGCATGCGCAAAAATAGCAATTTGAACTATTTTAGAAAGCATCTTTTAGGTATATTTATAGGATATTATTCACTACTTGATAACAAGTAATAAATCAATAAAATGAAACATCTTTCAGCCATCATTTTTGGTATTGCCATAATACTTGCTGCATACTTTCTGGGTAATGCCTATGTTAAAAGAGCCCAACCACCAAGGGTAATTTCAGTAACAGGTCTCGGTAACGAAAATTTCACTTCGGATCTAATTGTTTGGGAAGGAAGGTTTTCTGCCAACAACCAAGTATTAAATCTGGCTTTTGAAAGGTTGAACGAAGAAAAGGAAATTGTAAAAGAGTATTTGGTTTCAAAAGGAATTGATGAAAAAAACATCATATTCAATTCCGTCCAGACCATAGAGCAAAGAGACAATAAATATGACAATGGTAATTATGTGGGTAGCATTTTTAGGGGGTACCAACTTACACAATCCATACAAATAGAGTCAACAGATGTTGCGATGATCGAAGAGGTATCTAGGGAAATTACAGAGCTTTTGAACAAAGGAGTCCAATTTAACTCATCCCCACCAAGATATTACTACACCAAATTGGCCGACCTAAAAATAGAAATGATATCCAAAGCCACAGAAGATGCTCGTATCCGAGCCGAAAAAATTGCTGAAAATGCAGGAGGCAGCTTGGGAAATTTAATTTCAGCCAAAATGGGTGTTTTCCAAATTACAGGACAAAATTCTGGCGAAGATTATTCATGGGGAGGTGCTTACAATACAGTTTCAAAAAACAAAACAGCATCCATAACCATGCGCTTGGAATATAATGCCAATTAATTCATGGAATCCAAAATTGCTTTTATATCTTCTTTTGTGGTATCTGGATTAATAAAACAAAAACGGGCCACGGTTTCGTATTCCGTGCCTTTTTTCCATTTGGTGGGCGTTACCAATGCAAATCCTGCTTTGTGGTTTTTATAGGTCCAATCCTTATATTCCTGTGGGGACCATCCCTTTCTTCTATATAAAACACAGGACAGACTGGGCTCCCTAACCAATTCCACATGGGGTTCTTCATTGATAATCTCTCCCGCAATTTGGGCCAATTGTATCCCTTGTTCCACTGCCCACTTATATTTATCGGTACCATGCATAGCCAATGAAAACCATAAAGGAAGCCCCCTAACCCTTCTTGTCAACTGTATTTGATAATCGGATGGATTAAAACCAACTGCTCCTTCATCTTTAAAGATATCCAAGTAGGAACCTTCCTGGGCATGGGCATCTTTGGCCCTTTCCGGGTTTTTGTAAATTACTGCTCCACAATCATAGGGAGAAAACAACCATTTGTGCGGATCAATCGTAATGCTGTCTGCTTTCTCTATTCCTCTAAAAAGGTGTCTTACAGAATCCGCAGCCAAAGCTCCACCACCATAAGCAGCATCAATGTGGAACCAAAGATTTTCTTTTTCACAAATACTGGCTACCCCCTCTAAATCATCAATAATCCCAGCATTGGTGGTACCTCCTGTACCAACAACAGCAAATAATCTTTTTCTATCTTCTTTTTGAAGTGAATTTATTGTTCTCTGCAAGTCTTCTTTAGACAATCTATTCTCGGTTTCCACAAGCAGAATATCGGCATCTATGACTTTTGCCATCGCTTTTATTGAAGAATGCGCCCCCACAGAAGTAATGACCAAACCACGCACACCAACATTATCTTTATTCTTTCTCCAGTTTTCCCGTGCGGTTACCATTGCAGATAAATTGGCAGCAGTACCCCCACTGGTGAAAACCCCAAAAGCACCTTTTGGCAAACCAGTAAGAGACACCAACCACTTCATAGCCTCATTCTCACAAAAAATTCCACCAGCACCCTCCATCCAATAAGCTCCATGAATACTGGAGGCTGAAGTCACCAAATCAAACATTATGGACGCCCTCGTTGGCGCAGCTGACACAAATGCCAAATGCCTTGGGTGGTCTATGGGTACCGTTGCCTTTACCAAAACATCTTTAAACAATTGAAATGCCTTTTCACCTCCAATACCCTCAGAAGTAACGGTTTCACCCACCAATTTCCTTAATTCTTCTTCTTTCTTTGGTTGGCCTAACTCCAGAGAGGTAGCCGTTATTCTATGGATGGCATACTTCATGACATCCAAGGTCATTTCCACCAAATCTATATCTATGTTGTGCATTTAAAAAATTGTTTTTGCAAAGGTACAGTTTTGGAAAATGTGTGAAAGAAAAACAGTAATTCAACTGTAAGTATTTGTTTCACATTAACTTGGGAATAAATTCCTATTTTTAAAGTCCAAACCAAGCTGTTATGAAATCTATCCCAAAAACAAGTAGTTTTTTCTCACTCTTCTTAATAATTAATCTTAGTGCTCAGGATAATAAAAAATTGGATAGTCTTTCAAATCAGTATAATATGCTTGCCAATAGCAAAGAAAAGGTTGAAACGGCAGAACGAATATTTGTTGAAACCCGAAGAACCCATAAGGATTTGGCACTCAGCTACCTTCATAAAGGTCTGTCTATTTCAAGGAAAATTTCTTATTTAGAAGGAGAAGCTATGGCTCTAAAAAATTTAGGTTTCTACTATTCAAATTATCGAGAGTCAGATTCGGTACCTTTCTATTTTGAAAAAGCAATCAGCCTTTTTGAAAAAATTAAAAATAAGAAAGAGAAATTCAAGTCTCTTCTTGAATGGACCCGATTGGAGAATCTTGAAGGAAATTTCGATAAGGCCTTGAGGTTTTCCAAACAATGTATTGCTTTGGCTCAAGAGCTCGAAAACGGCGAAATGATAAGTGATGCTTTTCAGCGAAAATCAACCATCCATCTAGACAAGGGAGAGTATAAGTTGGCAACCGAAGCATTGATTACAGCGTCACGGGTCTTGGATACTTTAAAAGAGAAAAAGCCCTTGAAAAAGGCTATTGTGGTTGTAGGAATCGGCAGGACCGAAGTATTGGGAGAGAATTATAGTGCCTCTTTATCACACCTTCAAGAAGGTTTAGAAACGTTCAAAGAGCATAAGGATGCTAGATGGCAGGCTATAACTTATATGGAACTTGGTTCAGCCTATTACCACCTAGAAGATTATGAAAAGTCCCTTGAAAACTATAATCGCAGTCTTGAAATAAGCAAAGAACAAAAGTGGCAAGATTTTGAAGCCGCCAACTTAGGGAACATAGGCGCGGTCTACATGGAACAAAAAGATTATAAGAGAGCACTTCAGTACTTTTTCAGAGGAAATGAAATTTCAATTGTACGTGGTTCTATAAATAACCAAATAATCAATTATAATGATATTGCATCAACCTATTATTTAATGGGTAATTTCTATAAAGCTCTGGAAAACTATAATCATGCGGTTCAATTGGCAGATTCAATTCAATCAATTGATAATCTTTCGGATGCGCTTTCAGAACGGGCTAACACTTACGAAAAAATGGGTGCCTTTCAAAAATCAATCGCTGACTTGAAAGCATCTCAAAAACTGAAAGATTCTATTTTTAATGAGAATAAGTCCAAGCAAATTGAAAAGCTAAAAACACAATACGAAACCGAAAAAAAAGAGCAACAAATAGTACTTCAGGAACAGGAAATCACTGTTCTGCAACAAAAAGCATCAATAAGCAACTTGCAGAAACTTCTTATGGGTATCGGTCTTTTATTATCTCTCCTTGGGTTTTACGCCCTTCGCCAGAAAATGAAGCGTAATAAATTAGAAAAGGAGAAGGTAGATGCCGAACTTGAATTTAAAAAGAAAGAATTGACCACCCATGCCCTACACTTGGCAAAAAAGAACGAAACCCTTGAAAGTCTAAAACAAAAGGCTGAAGAATTAAAATTGAATACCGATAGCAAAAAGGGCTATACCCAACTCATTAGCACCATTAATTTTGATTTACAAGATGACAATAACTGGGAAAATTTTTCCAAATATTTTGAAGAAGTACACAAAGATTTTAACAGTAATGTAAAAATAAAATATCCCGAAGTTACTTCTAACGAATTACGTTTAATGGCGCTGCTAAAAATGAACCTTTCCTCTAAAGAAATTGCAAACATCCTTAATATTTCACAAGAAGGCATTAAAAAAGCACGGTACAGGCTACGCAAAAAATTGGATATTACCTCTGAAGACTCTTTGCAGGATTTAGTTCTAGCCCTTTAAAAATAAGTCTTAACAAACTGTCCACCCTTTGTCCCAAAGTGGTTTTTGGGATGTCCACCCTTTGTCCCCCCATTAAATTTTCACTCCCATTAATCGTCATCTAAGTTTGTGGTGTCATTAGTTTGACAACAACCAGTTTTGTGGTCTTGCTCGGCTAAGTGCTGCAGCTACAACCGAGCAGGTCACACAAAACAAAACGTAAAAGTTTAACCACAAAACAATAAGTATCATGAAAACAAAAAACAAAAATTTAAGTAAGCTATTATTTTTAGCTATGGCCTTTCTTATAATAGCATGTAGTAAAGACAGTACAGGTGGAGGTAGTGACGATGATAACCCTGACCCAGGTCCAAACCCAACCGCCGAAACCTTTGAGGATGTAATTAAACTGGGTGCAGACCCAGAGGATTTTCCAGAGTCACGTACAGAAGAAGTTCTTGCTGAATACGAACCCGAAGAAGACGAGGCTGACCGTGAAATAGATGGAGAAACTGTTACCGAGCGGTTTATCTGCACAAGAAAAACATTGAGTGTAGAAGATGGAAACGGTCAATTTCCTCTTTTTGACACGAACGCAGATGTTATTTATCCGGGCGCATTGTTACAGGGCAAAACTTTAGGGAATGCAACCCCCTCTCCAATTGTAGTAAAACGTGCAGGTGGAACCATTTCCTACAACCTTAACAATGGTAATTTAACTTCAAGCTTTTCTGTTGATGAAGTTAGAAAAAGTAGCATTCAGGATGGCATGAACACTATTATTGCCAATTCTGGAGATGTAGTGCCCGCAAACTTTCAATTGGATATAATTCAGATAGAATCAGAAAGCCAGATGGCTTTAGAAATGGGTATCGATGCAAAAACGTTTACCACAAAAGTATCGGCAAACATGTCTTTTAGTACCGGAGAAAACATCAATAGGACATTGGTAAAGCTTACCCAGTCCTATTACACCATGAGTTTTGACTTGCCAACTAGTTTAGAAGAAATCTTTGATGAAAGCGTAACACCAGAAAATTTAGCTACCTATGTGCAAGCCGATAACCCTGCCACCTTTATATCTTCAGTTACCTATGGCCGCATTTTTTATATGCTGATAGAATCCACTTCCAGCAGACAAGAAATGGATTCTAAATTGAATATAGCGTATGGTGCATTTAAAAACAAGGTAGAGGGAGAACTTGGTGTAAGTGCTATGGAAGAATTGAATGAACTTAAAATTAAGGTTATTGCATATGGTGGAGATGCGGCAGGTACTTTCCAATTGACCGGGGAAAACAATATTTCTGAAATTGCCAACAAATTGGCAGAAAGTACCGATGTAAGAGCAGGGTTACCTCTATCTTATGTGGTAAGAAGTGTAAAAAGGCCCGATAAAATTGTAGGTGTTAAATTGGCTACGGAATATGATGTTGTGGAGTGCGAATTAAGAGGTACTTTGCCGCCAGCAAGCTATCTAGATTTGGTAGATCTTTTTGAAGATGGTATAGGTGCAGCAGCTCAAATTGAAGGTGCCAATGCAGTATTCTACAACAAAGCAGGCACCCAATATGCTTGGTACAATGTAGATTTAGGAAAGGCACTAGGTGTATTTAACATAAAAGACCCCGATGGTCCGTTAGGGGCTTCTTCCTTCGATTCCGTTGGCGCCGCGGTCAATATTGCTGATGGTAAAATACATATTTATGATGAAACTGGGCTTTTAGGTGAGATATTTAGCTATGATAGTTGCAACTGCAATGGTACCGATATACCTACTGTCTTACCCATTGGAGACTACAATACAAATTCCGATGGTGAAAATATCAAATATCCTGTAAATTCCCTTTTTGGTGATTCATCATTTCCTTTCGCTGGGGAGGGCTTTGAGGCTGCGTCAAGATATTTTAAAACCAGATCTTCAGATGGTGCTAACATCGTTCATTTCTTTGGGAAACCTGGAAATGAATATGCCGGGTACTATGGTGACGGAACTTGGGCGCTTAAAAATGATGTCAATTTGTGGGGAGATAAGACCCAAACGTATTTCGAAAGAATAGGGGCGGCATGTCGAATATCTATTGGAGGAAATGACAATATTAAGCAACTATTCTTTAATGAGGATGGAACAGAATTTACAATCTGGAATCCAAATGCTCAAGATTCAGAAAATGAATTTTCCACACCGTGGGTCATCAATTAAGTTTAGTTTGAGTTAGTTAATTAAAAAAGCCTCGGGAACCACCCCGAGGCTTTAACATTAAAATCAAAAACCAACCTAAACACATTATACTTATTATGACACTGTAATTCTTTTTTTTGAAAGTTTAATTTTTTTTTGTTTCAAAATCTTTTGCTTTTTACCTGTAAACAAAAGATAATATTATCTCAAGAACCGCTTTGCTTTCAAATTAAAAACTTCATTCCTATTGAATAAACAACATTGGAATGAAGTTTATTAATTCTCATTTCATAGCAACTTTCATATATATAACAACTATGATTTAAAAAACCCTACCTACCTTTTTATTTTTTATCTTTATATGACCCAATACTAATGTCATGGCTACACCTTTTTTTACTGAATTGAAAGAAGAATTAAAAGCTGGCGTTTCAGTTAAGGGGCATCCTTTTAGGTTTTTTACTTTAGGAACAGTAGGCCTGGAACGTATGGCCAGGTTAAGAACCGTGGTCTTACGGGAACTTACCCCAGAATTACAATTAATCTTTTATACGGACAGAAGGTCAAAAAAAATACTGCACATCAAAGAAAATAATAGAGTGAGTTTACTTTTCTATCATCCCGAAAAATTATTGCAATTAAAAATTGAAGGAATAGCTTCAATTTTTACTTCTGATGACAAAAAAAAGAAAGTATGGCAAAACCTTAATGCCAAATCAAAAAAAGCATATACCTCTTCCATGGCGCCTGGTAGCTCAATCACCAACTTCAATGAGATTGAATATTTAAAAAAAGAGGATTTTTTTTGTTGGGTAGAGGTTGAACCCTTTAAAATTGAATATTTAAAATTGAGCGAACCCCATCATACCAGAATTCGTTTTTCCAGAATGGATACCGATTGGGAAAGTGAGTTTTTAGTACCTTAATACCATAAATCCCTGTCCCAAAGGTTTTAATGTATTTATCAGGTTTGGTATCAAATCTTCTCCCATTTCCAAATACATTTCGGAAAAATTAAGTTGTCTTTCTTGTAAAGATTGGTTCGGAAAAAGTTCATTCTGTATTTCAGTCATTCTAATTACATGATCCTTTAATTTTCTTTTTTGAGCTTTTAATAAACGTTTTTCCAAAGCATCCAATCCCTTAAGTTGCTTCTTTTCTTGTGCTTTTACAGCTCCCAAAAAAGATTTGTCGGTTTCTTCCGCTATTTGGTACATGCGTACAAACTGTTGTTTTAAGAAGTCTTTTTGCGAAGAAAAATCAATATCTATATTGGAAACTTCCCTGATTTTTTTATTGATAAAACTACTTTGCTTTAGAAAAATATCTTCAAGAGAAAGATTTAAATTTTTAAGCTTGCTTCCCTGTTTTTTTGTTACCACCAAAACGGAATTACGCAACAACAATATTGGAAAAGTAACTCCCATATTTTTAAAAGCCTCCTTTAGTTCCAACCAATAAGCAATTTCTCCACCTCCACCAATATAACATAGATTGGGCAATATCACTTCTTGGTACAAAGGTCTTGCAATTACATTGGGAGAAAAACGCTCTGGAAAATTCTCAATTTCCTTTTTCAATTCATTTTTGGTGAATTTTATATCAGTTTCATTAACAGCATAATTACCATTTTCCTCAATTATACGCTCCCGGGTCCCATCTATAAGATAAAAATAATTTATTTCCCTAGGATTTACCTGTATTCCATAGTCTTTGGATACTTCTTTCAATTTGGAAATACTTTTAGTAACGGTATCAAAAGACACTTTTTCAAAAATATCCTTATTTATGTATGGAATAAGTTGGCTCTTTAACTCTTTGTCATCCCCATCTACAATGACCAGTCCATATTGTCCAAACAGTTCGTTCGCCAAATATTTGGTGGCATCTGTTAAACTGTTGTGTTTTAGATAGGCCTTTGTAAATAATTCTTTTAAGGTGGCTGCATTTTTACTGGTTCCCAATTCATTTGAAAAAGCATCAAGAACCTCCTCTAGACCTTTGGTATCTATTTTTCCCACTGCTCCAGAAACTTTCTTGTTCCATTGTAATTTCTTGCCTTTAAAGTTAAAGTAGTTTATTTCATCATAATCATGATCCTCGGTGGCCATCCAATAAATGGGCACAAAATTATATTTGGGATATGCCTCTTGGAGCTCTTTAGTTAAATTAATGGTAGAAATAATCTTAAACAAAAAATACAAAGGCCCAGTAAAAAGGTTTAACTGATGCCCAGTGACCACAGTAAATGTATTATTCTCCTTAAGAAGCGAAATGTGGGTTGCGGTACTTTCTGAAGTTTTTACTCCCTGATATTGAACAGTAAGAGATTTATAAAGGATTTTTCTGCTGGTAGTGGAAAAACTACTTTCCTTTTCCTTAATCTGTCCTTTAAAATTCTCCAAAGATGGGAATCGGTTATAAAACGGTTTTAACCTTTCGTCTTTGTTTATATAGTCACATATTAATTCTGAAAAATAGCCAGTAGTTTTAAACGGGATACAGTCAACTTCCATAGAAAATTTTAAAAATCCGAGTAAAGATAAAATACTTAAGATTTTCAATTCCTAAAAATACGTTAATTACTTCTTAACAAGGAATATCATTCCTTGGCCTATTTTAGCTCAAAATTTCAATAAATTATCACTATTTTGGTAGCTTACAAACCATTTGGAACCGTATGAAGCATTTTTTACTCCCTATTGTTTTTTTGTTTACAAACTTAGCCACTTCACAAGATATTAAATCTCCATCAGAATTTTTGGGATATGAACTGGGAAGCCAATTTACCCGACACCATGAGGTTGTAGATTACTATGAGTATCTGGCGAAAAAAGCACCGGAAAGGGTTCAATTAGTAGAATATGGCAAAACCAATGAGCGCAGACCTTTATTGTTGGCCTACGTCTCATCTGCAACCAATATGAAAAATTTGGAGACCATCCGTGAGGAACATTTAAAAAGTACGACAGGAGAGAGCAATGCTTCCAAAGCCATTGTCTGGTTGAGCTACAATGTACATGGCAATGAAAGTGTTAGTACAGAGGCATCCATGAAGACCATTTATGAATTACTCACCAATAAATCCAATTATTTGGAAAACACGGTTGTTATAATAGACCCTTGTATTAATCCTGATGGGCGCGACCGTTATGTAAACTGGTACAACCAATATAAAAATACACCTAACAACGTAGATCCTTACAGTAAGGAACATGTAGAAGGTTGGTGGAACGGGCGTAGCAACCATTATATGTTTGACCTTAACCGTGATTGGGCTTGGTTAACGCAAGTAGAGAGCCAGCAACGTTTAATAATGTACAATAAATGGTTGCCACATGTACATGTGGATTTCCATGAACAAGGAGTAAATAGCCCCTACTATTTTGCTCCGGCGGCGGAACCTTTTCATGAAGTAATTACGGATTTTCAAAGAGATTTTCAGGTGACCATTGGAAAAAACCATGCAAAGTATTTTGATGCCAATGGTTGGTTTTACTTTACCAAAGAAGTCTTTGACCTATTTTATCCCAGCTATGGTGATACATACCCTACTTATAATGGGGCTATCGGCATGACCTATGAGCAGGCAGGAATTGGTGCAGGATTGGGTATCAAAACAAATATAGGCGATACATTGACCTTAAAAGACCGTATTGCACACCACTACACAACTGGTATGTCCACGGTTGAAGTATCTGCCAACAACGTTGATAAATTGAATAAAGAATTTCAAAAATTCTATGAAAACAAAAATTATAAGTACAAGAATTATGTTTTGGGTGGAAACATGGACAAAATTAATTCTCTTACCCAACTTTTGGATAAACATAAGATTGAATATGGTTGGAGTTCCACCACCCAAACTATAAAGGGCTTTAATTACAAAAAAGGAGAAACAGGTTCCCTAAAGACGTTTCCTGGTTCTCTGGTGGTTTCTGCAAACCAACCCAAAAGTACTTTGGTAAAGGTTTTGTTTGAACCCGATGCAAAATTGAGTGATTCCCTTACCTATGATATTACAGCTTGGTCCTTACCCTATGCTTATGGCTTGGATGCAGTTGCTTCAGAAAGTACTATCCCTACACAAAATGGAGATGTTCAACATGATTATGCAGGGGCTCCAACATTGGGAGAAATCAACGAAGACAACTATGCCTATATTATGCCTTGGCATACTATGAAAGATGCTGCTTTTCTTGCTGATTTGTTACAAAAAAATATCCGGGTACGATTTGCGCAAAAACCTTTTTCCCTTGATGGCAGACAATATAAGCATGGCACTTTAATCATCACTAAATCGGATAACAAAAACCATAAGGATTTTATTGGTACACTAAAGAAATTAAAAGAAAAACATGGCAGAAGTTTAAATGCTACAAAAACAGGCTTTGTTGATTCCGGCAAAGATTTTGGATCTAGCTATGTGCAAATGGTCCCAAATATAAAGGTGGCAATGCTTTCAGGAGGTCCAACCTCTACCCTTAGATTTGGTGAAATATGGCATTTTTTTGAGCAACAATTGCATTATCCCTTATCCGTTCTTGATGCGGATTACATAAAAAGAGTAGATCTGGACACTTATGATGTTCTCATTCTCCCAGGGGGAAGGTATACTAGTTTCATGGATGAAAATACGCTGAAAAAATTGAAGGATTGGGTAAGTAATGGTGGCAAACTTATAGCCATAGGAGGTTCCATTTCAGGAATATCTGGCGAGAAGGGTTTTTCTATTAAAAAGAAAAAAGAAGATAAGGAGAAAGACTCTACCTTATACTCCCATGAAAATATACAACGAGAACGAATCAAGGACGCCATTACCGGAGCCATTTTTAAAACCAAAGTGGACAATACCCATCCAATGGCTTATGGATACGGAAATAGCTATTACACCCTAAAATTGGGGAATACCGCCTATGACTTTCTTAAAGCGGGAACGGTGGCACATATAGAAGAAAACACAATTCCAGTTTCCGGTTTTGCGGGAAGTAAAGCACAGAAAAAAATTGAAAACACCCTAGTTTTTGGTGTTGAAAATCATGGTCGTGGCCATGTAGTTTATATGGTGGACAATCCTTTGTTCAGGGGGTTCTGGGAAAATGGAAAGTTGTTCTTCGCCAATGCTCTTTTTATGGTAAATTAAGCCTTTTTAATTTCAAAAAGTACTATTTCCTTTAGTTCTTCCTCCAAAGAAAGCTGTGGAAAGGGTTTTCCCGCTTGCCTATACCAATAACCCGCATTCCATTCATCCCCTTCTTTCCTATGCAAATAAGCATGTAACCAACTTCCTAAAGAGTTGTGCATGTCCTGTGCAATATTATGTGCCGCTTCCCAGTTTCCATTAGCATCATACCAGCAGCATTTTAGGGCGTTGGACCAAGAAGATGGGGGCTCATTTTCAGTTAAGGTTTTTTTAAACTCTATATAGGCGCATGGTTTCATTCTGCCAGTTTTTTAACCAATTTACCCACGGTAAGTCCTTGAACAATTATGGAAAACACAACAACAACATAGGTGATTACCAAAAACAAGTCTCTATGCATTTCTTGGGTTAATCCCAATGCCAATGCTATGGAAATTCCACCCCTAAGACCACCCCATGTCATTATGGTATTGGTATTTGGAACAAAATCAAGTTTCTTTTTAAAGAAATTTATAGGAAGTAAAAGAGATAGATACCTACACCCTAAAACAAGGGGTATTGCCATTACTCCTGCCAAGAAATAATCAAAATCAAAAGCCAAAACCAACATTTCCATTCCAATAAGAACAAAAAGTATCGTATTCAAAAGAATATCTATGAGCTCCCAAAATTTGTCCACGTAAACCTCCGTAACTTCAGACATAGAACTATCCCTCAATGTATCATTTCCAACAACTAAACCCGCAGTAACCATTGCCAATGGTGCCGATAGATGAAATTGTTGCGCAATTACCGTCCCAAGCATAACGGCTGCAAGGGTAATAATTACTTCTATATCATAATCATCAATAGACTTCATCAGTCGGTATGTAATCCATCCCACTAGACCTCCTAAAAGAACACCTCCAATAACCTCAACTCCAAAAAGATGCAGCACATCCATAGGTTTAAATTCACTGCTACCAGATTCTGCGATATGAAAAATAGTTAAAAAAATCACCACACCTACTCCATCGTTGAAAAGGGATTCTCCAACAATTTTGGTTTCTAGCTTTTTGGGCACACCTGCTTTCTTTAAAATACCTAGAACGGCTATCGGATCTGTAGGGGATATTAGTGCTCCAAATAACAAACTATGGATATACTCAACATGTATTCCAAAAAATTGTAGTAAATAATATACACCGGTTCCCACCAAAAAGGTGGACATCAAAACTCCAAGAGTGGAAAAGGCCAAAATAGGCCATCTTTGTACTTTAAGTTGTTCAAAATTAGTATGCAAAGCTCCAGCAAACAATAGAAAACTCAGCATTACATCTAAAAGAACAGTTTTAAAATCTATTTGTGAAATAATATATTTTTCAGCATTCAGCAGTGTATCATCATAATAGCTTAAAACAAATACACCCAAGGTAAAAAGTATGGTTATAAGCATTAAGCCAATAGTATTTGGCAATTTAAAAAAACGAACATTTATATAGCCAAAAGCGGCCGAAATGGATACCAAAAGAGCCGTGATAAAAAAATAATCCATAAACTGTAATTTTCTGCTTTTACAAAAATGCAATAATTGACTTAAGATTTACACTTTTCACTTAAAAATAAATACCAGTTATACCAAAATTTAAGCCATTTATACAAAAAAATAATTCCTTAACATGGAGTTTATAGCTTAACCAAGCAAACAGCTTATATTTAATATATTGTTTCTAACGAATTGAAATAGAGAATATTAAAATTAATAAATTATGCCATATTATTACACATTGAAACATAGGGACAACGATTCTACTGATTCAAAAAACGAAAAGAATAGAATTATTAACAACCTAAAAAAATTAAGGGACTATCTAAAAAACAATATACCAGTAAGTAAGTTAGATTTTAATTTAATCTTGGCAACATGGAATATAAGGGAATTTGACTCAACCACTTTTGGAACAAGACTTAATGAATCTTTCTTCTATATTTCTGAGATAATTGCATCTTTTGATTTAGTAGCCATACAAGAAGTAAACAGAAGTATGGTTGCCCTTGAACGCGTCATGAAGCTTCTAGGTCCAAATTGGAACTATGTAATTTCTGACACAACAGAAGGTGACCAAGGGAATGATGAACGTATTGCCTATGTATACAATAACCGTAAAGTCCAATTCGGAGGATTGGCAGGGGAAGTAGTTCTTCCAAATGCCAAAGAAAAAATAGATGACCCAGAAAACCCAGGTGAGAAAAAAACAATTTATAAACCCATGTCACAACTATGGCGTACACCTCTAATATGTGGATTCACGGCGGGTTGGGCAAAATTTATGCTGTGTAACGTACATATTCAATGGGGTGAAAGTGAACTAAGTAGAAAAAAAGAAATAGACCATATTGCAAATTTTATAAAATCTAGAACAGAAGACGAAAAAGCATGGGCAAGAAAACTAATTCTTTTGGGAGATTTTAATATTTCTGATACTAATAGTGATTCCTATAAAATGCTTAAAGAAGCTGATTATACCTACCCTGTGAGCCATAAAAACATCACCACTACTGTTGGTGTGAAAAAATCACAGTATGACCGTATTTTTATTCGGGAAAGAAAGGATGGAATTAAAATTCTACAAGGAGGCACCATTCCAATGTTTGATATTCTATTTACAGATGCGGATGAAGCTACTTACAAACCCTTAATGAAGAAAAAAAATGGGGAGCCCGCTAAACAATATAACAACTGGCGTACACATCAATTATCTGATCATCAGCCCCTATGGGTTGAGTTCCAAATAGACTATGCGGATGAATATCTAGAAAACCTAAATAAGTAACCAATAAATAAGATAATTAGAACCTTTTTTGTAAAACTCAAAATTATATTTTTAAGAACTCTTAATAATTCTTAGCTTCCCATAAATTAGCTCAAGATATTTATGAAAAATAAGTTCTATCCTCTAGTAATAGTCTCGTTTATTTTTTTCCAAAATGTTCTTGCACAAAACTATTATGACATAATTATTCCTGGTGCAGATAGAGACCAAAAATGCCAGCAGTGCTTAAATATTTTTAATCAAAAACCTAAAGAGGTAGGCTTTTCGATTAAAAAAGACCAAGCCAACAATTTGTATTTTGAGGTTAATAATAAGCAATGGTTTAATCTTTTATTTAAAAACCCAGGAGACGGTATTGCTATTGATGTTGTTTCCAAAGAGAGATATGATTGTGAAGAAATCATTATTCCGGAATCCCAGATTAGAGGAGAACTCCTAAAACCGGTTTACTCAGCTGCCCTTAAAAAAACATTAAAGCCATACAATGGAAATATCTTTAGAACGCGAGTCGGGAAATTGTCCGAAGCTTACACAAATAAAGACCTAGAGTTTAATATTCTATTTCTAAGCAACAAAAACCTATGCAGATACTATACTATTTTCGATTTAGAAGCCTATCAATGGGATTTATTGGATATGGGTATGTATCTAGATTCTCTTACATACAAAACCAAATTAAGTGCTACGCTGGACAATGACAAATACACATTGAAGTATAAAGAGATGAGTTTTACTATTCCATTTAAAAAAAATAAATCCGAATACTCACAAGAAGACATAAAACCTGTATATGACTCCCTTAGACTAACAGATTTTAATATTAAAAAAATAAACATTAAGGCATATTCTTCAATTGAGGGAAACTTGGAACGCAATATGGAATTGCAACAACAAAGGGCGAAGAGTATTGTAAATGCCTTGCAAACATTTCAAAAACCAACAATTACCACAGAGGTCTCTTCATCCGAAAACTGGGTAGAATTCTTAAATGATATATCAGGAACCCAATACGCCAATTATAAAAGTTTGACAAAAAATGAAATAAAAGCCAAAGTTGTTGGTGCCGTAAGCGAGGACTTAGAAAAATACTTAAAGAACCATAGAAAGGCAGTAATAACCATGGAGTTGGAAAGGAAAGACAAATATGGGGATATGACGGCCGATGTTATACTTGGACTGTTTAATGAAGCCCTAGGGTCAGATAACCTTGAAACTGCACATGAATTACAAAATTCAATTTTTGAAAGACTTAAAAGGAAAGAAATAGAACCAACCTTTCTAGATCGTATGGACATTCCCGAGCAATTAAAATACACTCCCTTTTTTAACAAAAATTCTGCGTTTAGGTACTTAATGGATGAACGTAATTTGCTAATTGCTTACAATCAATTATTACGTCTAGAAAAAATAGCGCCAAATGACAAAAAAGTAAAATATAATATTGTTGCCCTTAAAATGCGTATTTGGAGATACAATGTAGAACCTGTGCAGCAAGAGAGTTTTAAAAAAGAAATACAATCATTAAAAAATTACGGAATCAATCAAAAATTGATTAATAGAATGATGGTTAATTATCATATAATAAATAGTGAACTATTTATGAGAAAGAACGACTATACCAACAAGGACAAATCTGTAGATTACATATTTTCCAATTACAAAAACGTCCCCCTGAATGATTATGATTACTTAAGTCTATCTCAATATTTATCCTATTATTCCAATATTCAAAAAGCAGAGAAAGTCCTCCAAGACAAGGTCAAAAATATTAATGTTAATGAAAACTTGTTATTTTATTACCTTAATCTTACCCTTATAAATGAAGAGCTTACCCAAGACCCTGAATACCGGACCATAATGCTCAATGCCATCAACATGAACAAAAAACGTTTTTGTCGACTTTTCAATGCATTTGACGATGGCGGGGTAACTTTTCAGTTGTTAGAAAATGATTATTTACGTGACACGTATTGCGAAAATTGTATTAATTAATTCAAATCATTTCCAAAAAATCATCCTCAGAAATAATGGACACACCCAAAGTTTCTGCCTTGGTCCGCTTGCTAGGACCCATTTTATCTCCTGCCACCAAATAGGAAGTTTTGGAAGAAATTGAAGAGCTAACTTTCCCCCCATTGTCCTCAATAAGTTTTTTAAGTTCCATTCTGCTTACTTTTTCAAATACTCCAGAAACAACAATAGACAGCCCCTTTAATTTATCCGTTTGATTTTCCAATTGTTCATCGGATAAGGAAAACTGTACACCATAAGACTTGAGTCGGTTTACACTCTCCACATTTTTTTCATTTTGAAAAAATTCAACAACACTTTCTGCTATGCGCTCCCCAATCTCATCCACAGCAATCAATTCCTCTTGTGATGAAGCCATTAACGCATCAATATTCTTAAAGGCTTTTGCCAATTTTTTTGCAACAGTTTCCCCAACATATCTAATGCCCAAAGCAAACAATACACGCTCAAAAGGAATATTTTTTGATGCTTGAACACCAGCGACCAAATTCTCTGCCGACTTTTCAGCCATACGTTGCAAAGGCATTATCTGTTCTTTGGTCAAAATATATAAATCGGCATAATTTTCAATCAACCCTTCCTTAAAGAGTAATTCCACTGTTTCCCCACCCAAACCTTCAATATCCATGGCCTTTCGGGAAATATAATGCTGTATTCTACCTGTAATTTGTGGTGGGCATCCATAAAAATTAGTGCAGAAATGTTTGGCATCACCTTCGCTTCTAACTAGTTCTGTTCCACATTCTGGACAATGGGTAATATATTGAGTGGGTTTTAGGTTTGCTGGGCGTTTATTAAAATCCACCGCAATTATTTTAGGAATAATCTCTCCGCCTTTTTCCACAAAAACAGTATCACCTTCCCGTACATCCAACTTCTCTATCTGGTCGGCATTGTGCAATGAAGCTCTCTTTACAGTCGTCCCAGCCAATAAAACAGGTTCCAAATTAGCCACTGGGGTAATAGCTCCTGTACGCCCTACCTGATAAGTGATTTCATTTAATACAGTTGAAACTTGCTCTGCCTTAAACTTATAGGCCATTGCCCAACGGGGTGATTTTGAGGTATAACCCAATTCCTCTTGATGCTGCAAGCTGTTCACCTTTATAACAACACCATCGGTTTCATATGGTAAATTATGGCGATGGACATCCCAATGCTCAATGAATTGCATAACCTCATCAGTCGTCCTACATAATTTGGCAGCAGTAGGGACTTTAAAACCCCATTCTCTAGTTTTTTCCAATACCTCCCATTGAGATGAAAGACTGGAGGGGCCAGCAATACTGTACAAGAGACAATCCAAGGGACGCTGTGCCACCAAGGCACTATCCTGTAACTTTAAACTACCCGAAGCTGTATTTCTGGGGTTCATATAAGGGTCTTCCCCATTTTCCATCCGTTCCTTGTTCATCTGGGCAAACCCGTCCAAAGGAAGGATAATTTCCCCGCGAATATCAAATTTAGGGGGATAGTCTCCTTTTAACTTTAAAGGAACCGACTTAATCGTTTTTATGTTGGTAGTAACTTCATCTCCTTGAAAACCATCGCCACGGGTCACGGCTTTTATTAACTTACCTTCTTCATAGGTTAGGCTTATGGAGGCCCCATCATATTTTAGTTCACAGGTATACTCTACTGCTACATCTCCCAAGTTTTTCTGGATTCGCTTTTCCCAATCTTCCAAATCTTCCTTGGAATAGGAATTGTCCAACGAATACATTCTGTGTTCATGAACCACAGTATTAAAATTCTTGGTCACTGTCCCACCCACTCTTAAGCTTGGAGAAGTAGCATCATAAAACTCAGGATGTTTTTGTTCAAGAAACTGAAGTTCTTTCAATTTAACATCAAACTCGTAGTCAGAAATGGTTGCATTGTCCAACACATAATAATTATAATTATGCTCTCTAAGTTCATTGCGGAGAGATTCTATTTTTTGTTTTATGTCCATTAATTATGTTCCATTTTAGTTCCTTTCAACATCCTATCATTTCCATATATATCCTTTCTGAGTTCAATTTCTGAAAAATTCTCCTCCAATAAAAGTTGCTTTGTCTCTTCTCCCAAATATTGATTTATTTCGAAATAAAGCACTCCACTTTCATTCAAATTTATCTTGGCAAATTGAACGATTGCTTTGTAAAACTGCAATGGGTTTTCATTGGAAACAAAAAGTGCCAGCTCTGGTTCATTGTTGAGTACATTGGTTTTCATTTCTTCCTTTTCCAATTCCCTTACATATGGGGGATTGGAAACAATAACATCAAACTTATCACCCAAACTTTCCAATTCCATAATGTTAGCTTCAATGAAATTGATATTAACTTCATTTATTTCAGCGTTCACTATTGCGACTTCCAAGGCATTTTTAGAAACATCCAATGCATACACTTGAGCTTCTGGCAAGTTTTTGGCCAATGATACGGCAATACAGCCACTGCCAGTTCCTACATCCAAAATTCTACACTTGGATTTCTGCTTACTAATTTCTTGGATCATCCACCTGACCAATTCCTCTGTTTCTGGCCTAGGAATCAATACATTTTCATTCACAGAAAATTTCAAACCCAAAAATTCAGTCTCCCCAATAATATATTGTATGGGTATTTCCAATTTCAACTGGGACAAACCTTCAAACAAAGGTTGTTCTTCCTCTTTTGTAATTGTTAAGTTAGGTTCTATAGCCAGCACGAAACGTTCTAAACCTAAATAATGAGAAATCATCCAATAAAAAAAACTATCTACCTCTTCAATTGGATATAAAGTGTCCAATTCAGCATGAAAAATATTTTTGATCTCTTTTAATTGCATCAACTCAGCGTTTTTAACATCCAAACAGGACAAGAAAAATGACCTGTGTCTCCCATGGGAGCATCAATATATTCAAAACCGGATTTTTGATACAATTTTTGGGCTTCCTTCATATAGGGCATGGTCTCCAAATAGCATTTTTCATAACCATACTCCATAGCACGTTGCAAACATATATTTATCATTTTAGCTCCCAAGCCTCTTCCCCTAGCTTCTTTTAAGAAATACATTTTTTGCAATTCGCATATATTTCCATCATAATTCTCTAACTGAGCCACCCCGCAGCATCCTATAATTTCGCCTTTGTCTTCCACTACAAAATAAGCTGCTTTAGGAACATCATAGGTCTCATACATTATGTCCAAAGCTTTGTCCGCATAGGCAGTACCTACTTTTGGAACACCCATTTCAACCAAAACCTCCCTAACAACTTTTGCAACTTCGGCATTATCTCTTTGTTGAATTTCCCTGATAGTAGCAGTGTCCATATTTATCAGTCAATATCTTTCTGAAAGTTCTATTTTTGTTGGGTGAAGATACATGAAATGAGCATTATCAAGAAATCCATTTTGCCACAAAAATATATAATGTGAATTAAATCTGATCATAAAAAACAATATGCAAACTACAGATGAAAAATATATTTCCAGATGCATCCAGTTGGGTAAAAATGGCTTGGGAAACACTGCACCCAACCCAATGGTCGGGTCTGTAATAGTATACAACAACAAAATTATTGGAGAGGGTTATACAAGTCCATATGGAGGAAATCATGCCGAAGTTAACGCCATAAACTCTGTTGCCAGCAAAGAGCTTTTAAAAGAATCTACCCTTTACGTAACATTAGAACCCTGTTCCCATCATGGTAAAACACCTCCCTGCGCAGATTTAATCGTAAAAAATAAAATCCCAAGGGTTGTTATTGGCATTACGGACCCCCATAAAAAAGTCGCGGGAAAAGGAATTGAAAGATTAAAAGGTTCAGGATGCAAAGTTACCATTGGGGTTTTAGAAAAAGAATGCCGGGAACATCACAAGCGATTTTTGACTTTTCAGAAGAAAAAACGTCCCTATATTATATTAAAATGGGCAGAAACATCGGACGGCTATATTGCACCAAAACAAGACAAAAGAAAAAACAAACCTGAGCCCTATTGGATTACCAACAAACATTCTAGACAATTGGTTCATAAATGGAGAAGTGAAGAACAGTCAATTTTAGTGGGCACAACAACAGTTTTGGAAGACAATCCAAAACTGAATATTAGAAGCTGGACAGGTAAAAATCCAATAAGGGTGGTTCTTGATAGGAATCTAAAAATTAATGGCAAGTACCATGTTCTTGACAAAAGCACAAAAACCATTTTTATAACCTCCAAAGAGAAAACCAGTTCTGATAATTTAATTTATGAAACAATAAATTTTATTGATAAGGTACCACAGCAAATTTGTGATATCCTATCCAAACATCAATTTACAAGTATTCTTATTGAAGGAGGGGCAAAAACCATACAAGCTTTTATTGAAAGTGACCTCTGGGATGAAGCACGAGTTTTTGTAGGAGATGTTTCTTTTGACTCTGGGATTAAAGCTCCATCAGTAGTTAAAAAACAAGTAAAATCAATTGCCATATTGGAAGACACTTTAAATATTTATTCTAATGATTAAGAACATTATTTTTGACTTTGGGGATATATTCATAAATCTGGATAAACCAGCCACCGCTAGGGAAATGGAAAAATTTGGTTATTTGGAAACCACCCCTGAACTAACTTCTATTTTTGATAGTTATGAGAAAGGGTTGTTGACTTCAAATGAATTCTTAAATCTAACCAACACCATTTTTCCAAAAGCTACCAAACAAGAATTAATTAATGCCTGGAATGCCATCCTTTTGGATTTTCCAGATTACAGATTGGAATTCTTAGAAAGCCTGGTACAAGAAAATGACTATCGCATGTTCTTATTGAGCAACACAAATGACATTCATATAGAATTTGTAAAAGAATATATGGGAAAGGAGAAATACAATCGGTTTAAAGAGTGTTTTGAGGTTTTTCATCTCTCTTATGAAATGAACATGAGAAAACCAGAGGCAGAAATTTATCAATTTGTCTTGGATGAAAGCAACCTTGATCCCGCAGAAACTTTTTTTGTTGATGACACCAAAGAAAATACAGATTCCGCTTCTAAATTAGGGATTAAAGTATGGAATCTACGAGTGGGAATAGAAGATATTACAGATATAAAATCCAAACTATAACATGGTTTCATTAGCATTAAGCATTCTTTTTTCCAGTCTAATTTTTGTCATTTTTAAGTTGTTCTCTGTTTACAAAATACAGACCCTGTATGCTATTATCACCAACTATGTTGTGGCGAGCATTACCGGGTTTCTTTTATACGATGGAGATGCTCGCATTAATGAAATTCCAAGCAAAAGCTGGTTTTGGGGAACACTAGCATTAGGTTTTTTGTTCATTTTCGTTTTTAATATCATGGCAAAAACATCGCAAAAAATTGGGGTTTCCGTAGCATCTGTCGCCACAAAAATGTCATTGGTAATTCCCGTTCTTTTTGGTTTATTACTTTATAATGAAAAACTAAGTGTATTAAAAGGCGTAGGCATTCTATTGGCCTTGGCAGCGGTTTATTTTGTGTCAGTAAAAGAAAGAACTATTCAGTTCAACAAAGAAGTAATTATACTGCCCCTACTTTTGTTTTTAGGTTCTGGTGCAATAGACACCAGTATAAAATATGCTCAAGAGACCCAATTAGAGAACAATGAATTGCCCATTTTTTCTGCAACTGTATTTGGCTCTGCTGCCATTGTGGGCATTATATTCATTCTCATAAAAGCTCCAAAAGAACCATTAAAAATTAATTTCAAAAATATTTTAGGGGGAATTGCTTTGGGGGTACCCAATTATTTTTCCATTTTCTTTTTATTGAAAGCGCTACAGAATGATTCCTTAAACAGCGCTTCCATTTTCACCCTAAATAATGTTGCCATTGTATTGTTCTCAACACTTTTGGGTATAATATTATTTAAAGAAAAAATCAGCTTAAAAAACTGGGGTGGTATTACTTTAGCAGTTGTTAGTATTTTATTGGTAGCTTTATTTTAATGGAAAATGGTTGTGACATATATAAAACTATTTTAAAACCTTCAGAAGAAATTCTTTATAAAGACAAAAAAAGTAAATTTTATGGGTATGCATTTCCCATTCTTAGTGAAGATGAGGTTAAACCTATTATTGAGGAATTAAAAAAAAAACATCCTAAGGTGAATCATGTATGCTATGCATGGCAATTGGGAGTTAAAAGCCCTACTTATAGAACCAATGATGATGGTGAACCCAATAACTCTGCGGGGATGCCTATCCTTGGGCAAATAAAATCTTATAATGTAACCAATATCTTAGTAGCTATAGCCAGAGTTTTTGGAGGAACCAAACTGGGTGTTGGCGGGTTAATTACAGCCTACAGGTCCGCTGCGCAAATAGCTTTGGAAGAATCCACTATAATTGAAAAAATAATAAAATATGAATTTTCAATCTCATTTGATTACCCAGAAATGGATAAGGTGATGCGTATTATAAAGCAACATCATTTAGAAATTGTATCCAAAAAAACGGAAATTAATTGTACATATACTCTAGCTGTTCGGGAACAAGAAGTAACATTCATTACATCTTTGTTTACAACAATGCCTAATATTCTATTAAACAAGAAAACCTAAACGTTTATTTTCTCTAGAAGATAATCAGGGCATTTAATAGGTTTTTTAGTTTTTGCATCCATAAATACCAAAACCGTGGTCGCTTCGGCCAATATTTCTTTATTTTCATTATAAATAACAAAGTCAAATTCTATTTTGACCGAGGGTCTTTTTTTTAGTTTGGTTTCAACGGTAATAAGGTCATCATATAAAGCAGATTTTTTGTACTTTATTTGTAAGGAAATTACAGGAAGTATAACTCCATTCAATTCCATTTCTTTATAGGAATGCCCAAGGTTCCTCAACCACTCCACTCTTCCCATTTCCAAGTACTGCGCATAATTCCCATGATATACAACTCCCATTTGGTCTGTTTCCGAATACCTTACCCGAAAAGAAATTTTGTTTATTTCCATATTTTTTCGATGAAAAACTATATATTTAAATGATTTGAAAATCGGTTGCGTAACATGGCGAAAAAAAATAGAAAATTCAATAGTAAATGATTTTTTTTTTATCTTTTTTGTTCACATATTTGTCCCACTCTGACAATCAGGCTGAACACCCTGATCAAATCAAAAAAACTAAACTTAGGTCACTAACCAACTAAATAAGATTAATTTTAAAAATGAATGTTACTGCTAATTCCGTATGGAACAATTGTTTGGCTTTTATTCAGGATAATATCCAGTCGCAGGCATTCAAAACATGGTTTGAACCCATTAAACCAGTAAAATTAACTGACAACGCCCTTAGCATACAAGTTCCCAGTAAATTCTTTTACGAATGGCTTGAAGAGCATTATGTTAAACTATTAAAGGTGGCCCTTACAAAGGAGTTGGGAGAAAGTGCTAAATTGGTGTATGTAATTAAAATGGAAAACACCTATGGCAACAGAGAACCCTTTACAGAAAAAATACCAAGCTCCAATAGATCTAACGTAGGCCCACAGGAATTAGATGTGCCTATTAAATCTAAAAATCCTGAGTTAAAAAATCCATTTGTTATTCCTGGAATTAGGAATATAAAAATTGAATCCCAACTAAACCCAAATTACAACTTTGACAATTTCTTGGAAGGTGATTCCAATAGATTGGCCAGGTCTGCAGGAATGGCCGTTGCCAACAAGCCCGGAGGCACTTCTTTTAATCCTTTATTGATATTTGGAGGAGTTGGTCTGGGAAAAACGCATTTGGCACATGCCATTGGAGTTGAAATAAAAGATAAGTACCCGGAAAGAACCGTCCTATACATTTCTGCCGAAAAATTCACGCAACAATATATAGAATCCGTTAAAAAGAACACTAGAAATGACTTTATTCATTTCTACCAATTAATCGATGTCTTGATTATTGATGATGTTCAATTTTTATCAGGAAAATCTGGTACTCAAGATGTCTTTTTCCATGTCTTTAACCACCTACACCAAAACGGCAAACAAGTAATTTTAACATCTGACAAGGCCCCGGTAGATATGCAGGATGTAGAGCAACGTTTGCTTTCCCGATTTAAATGGGGACTTTCTGCAGAATTACAGAATCCTGATTATGAGACTAGGATATCAATTCTAAAGAATAAGTTGTACAGGGATGGCGTAGAAATGCCAGAGGACATTGTGGATTATGTAGCAAAACATATTAAGACCAATATACGTGAGCTGGAAGGTGCAATCATTTCTTTGATAGCACAATCTTCCTTCAATAAAAAAGAGGTGACTTTAGAACTTGCCCAACATGTAGTTGAAAAGTTTGTAAAGAACACCAAACGAGAAGTTTCTATAGATTACATCCAAAAAGTGGTATCTGATTACTTTGAAATGGATGTTGCCACACTTCAGTCAAAAACTAGAAAAAGACACATTGTACAGGCTAGACAATTAGCCATGTTCTTTGCTAAAAAATTCACCAAGGCCTCCTTGGCAAGTATTGGCTCCCAAATAGGAAAAAGGGATCACGCCACTGTATTGCACGCTTGCAAAACGGTTGATAATTTAGCTGAGACAGATAAGCAATTTAGAAAGTACATAGACGACCTTACCAAGAAATTTTCTTAATACTATTTGATGAAAACTAAAGTTTTAATGGTATGCCTTGGAAACATCTGTAGGTCACCATTGGCAGAGGGAATTCTCAAAAGCAAAGTAAATTCAGAAAATATATTCATTGATTCGGCCGGAACCGGAGGATATCATATTGGCAATAGACCAGACCATAGGTCCATTGATGTTGCCCATAAACATGGCATTGATATTACCCAGCAACGCTGTAGAAAATTCACCTATTTAGATTTGGACAGTTTTGACCATATTTATGTTATGGACAAAAGCAATTATGACAATGTAATTTCTTTGGCAAAAAATGAACATGAAATTAAAAAAGTAAAACTATTGTTAGATGCAGGGGGAATGGGGGCCAAAGAAGTGCCAGACCCCTATTATGATGCTTTGGATGGTTTTGAACAAGTTTTTCATCTTATTGATTCAGCCTGTAATGTCTTGGCAAATAAATTAAACAAGTAATATGCCGATAGGAAAATTATATTTAATCCCAACAACTTTAGGTGATACACCTCCTTTGGAGGTACTTCCTATTTCAATTAAAAAGGCCATTGAAAATATAGACCACTACATTGTAGAAAATGAAAAAAGTGCTAGACATTTCATAAAAAAAATAAATTCCAAAAAGTCACAGCCCAACCTTCAGCTAAATTCCCTTAATAAATTTACGGACCCGATCGACGTCCCCAGTTTTTTAGACCCCTGTCTTGAAGGGTACGATGTAGGAGTAATTTCCGAAGCTGGATGCCCTGGAATTGCCGACCCTGGGGCCGACGTTGTAAAATTAGCCCATAAAAAAGGCATTCAAGTAGTTCCTTTGGTAGGACCATCCTCTATTTTTTTAGCATTAATGGCAAGTGGGCTCAACGGACAAAATTTTGCATTTAATGGGTACTTACCCATAGACTCAACTGAACGAAGGAAAACTATTAAACGCTTGGAAAAACTATCGAAGGATTTTAATCAGTCCCAAATATTCATTGAAACACCTTATAGAAATGATAAATTACTGGCAGAACTAACTAAAACTCTTTCTAAAGAAAGTTTGATATGTGTAGCTTGTGATATTACCTTGCCAACAGAATTTATTGCTACTAAAAAAGTAAGTGACTGGCAAAACACTAATATTAATTTACACAAAAGACCCACCATTTTTATAATACATCAATAAAAAAAGCCTCGATATTTCTACCAAGGCTATTTTCTATTGTATAATTACAAATACTATATTCGGGCGTTACGCTCTGGTAGAACATCTGACACATCATAGCCAGAAAATTTTTTCATATAATGCCTTACGGTGGTACCATAAGCATCTTCAAAATCTATTTGACCATATGAACGCAGATACTTTTTTACGTTTCCCGCTCCGGCCAAATGCGCTGCAGCCAATATTCCAGATTCGGTAATATGGATTCCTCCAATACGTCTTCCCGCATATCGTTGAATATCTTTCCTTAGTATCCACTTATTACGGGCTACATTAACCTGAAATACTTTTTCTTGTAATTCTGGGTCATTTAAAAAATTACTAGCATTATAGACCCCCATCAATTGCAATGTTCCAACTCCAAATTGATATTTTCCCAAATATCCCAAAGTATTGATAACAAAGTAATCACCTTGCGATTCCTTAAAAGCCAATGCCTCTTTGAAACCAACATAAGAATTTCCTAAAAACGGGGGATTTACCACAGTTTTCACTTCATATGTTTTGTTTTGGGGAAACAAAACTGGAGTAGGTTTACTTACTTTTAAAGTTGCTGGCACTTCTAATTCAGAAGCTGGTCCAAATCTAAAACTTGTCAAAATAAGTATCATGATGAGGGGACAAAAATAACTTATCCACTTTCTCATATATTTGTTTTCTTAAGACTTACAATCTGTAAAATAGACTTGCTTAAATTTCACATTGCAAATATATGACCGTTTTAGTTTCATAAAAACCAATAATTTATAACTTTTTCTTAAAAATGTATATTTTGGTCAATATGCTTTATAAATGGGACAAATAACTTATCTGCTTATTTTCTGAGCATTTATCCATCGGATGTACTGTTCTTTATTTCGGTTGTGTTGCGCCAAAGATTTGGCAAACATATGATATCCGAAATTCTCAACATTGGCCACCATATACAAATAATCATGTTTTTCAGATGATAAGACCGCGTCTATTGCAGATATGTCCGGCATTGTGATGGGTCCAGGAGGTATTCCTATATATTTGTAGGTATTGTAGGGTGAATCCAACTCCAAATCTTTGTACAAAACTCTTTTAATAACCTGATCAAAATTACCTGAATGCTCTTTAATCGCGTAGATTACGGTCGGATCAGCCTGCAAAGCCATTCTTTTCCGAATTCTATTTAAATACAATCCAGCAACCCTGGGACGCTCTTCCACTTTTGCTGTTTCTTTATGTACTATAGAGGCCAAGGATATAACTTCCATAGGTGTTAAATTAAGCTTTTGGGCCTTTTCCAATCGTTCACTATTCCAAAACCTTTTATACTCCTTCAACATTCTATCCCTAAAACTTTCAGCGGAAGTATTCCAGAAGAACTCATAGCTATTGGGAATATACACCCCCAATTTAGTAGTTTTATCTAAACCATTTTCATTTAAAAAAGAAGCATCATTAAAGGCCAAGAGTAGAGAAATACTATCGGCCTCAATCTGTGAAGAAATTCTTCCAGCCAGAGCTTCCAAAGTTTCCTGATTGTTAAAAGATACTTTCACAGGTATATTGCCACTTCTCAATCTATTTACAATTTCATTGTTATTTGCATCCTTTGCAATGGCATACTTCCCCCCTTTTATATTGGATATATAGGATTTTTTTCTTGCTACCGACTCAAAAGTTTCCATATTTTTAAGAAGAGGAGCCATGGATTGCTTTACATCTTCAAAAGTATCATTCGATTTTATGTAGACATATGCTTCATTATTTTGAAAAATTGTATTGGGTGTAAAAACCGCATTATATACCATATAGGCAAAAGCACCGCCTGCGAGCAATCCAATAATCAGAATGGCGACTAATATTTTCTTGATGTACATTATTATATCTTATTTATTTTTTGAAGCAACACTTCGTTCTTATATATTCCATTGGACAATATCCAGTTCTTTTTTACCCCAACTTGCTCAAATCCTAATTTTTTGAACAAGCTAAGGCTCACAGAATTTTCTTCCAACACATTGACATAAACTTGTTTTAGGTTTAAAACAGAAAAAGCATAATCACATAAAAGCAAAATGGCCTCTGTTCCCACTCCTTTATCTCTATCGTTTTCTTCTAAAATAACTATACCCATACCTGCTCTAAGGTTCTTGGGATCAAAATCAAACAAATCAATCAAACCCAGAACCTTATCATCGTTACATATGCACAAACGTAATTGTTTTACATCATAAATATCCCTGTGGGCATTATCAAGGTATAATTGTAATACATGTTTGGAGTATGGAGCACTAGTACCGCTTATTTCCCAAAGTGATGGGTTATTTTCCAACTGATACAAAAAGTCCAGATCAGTGGGTTCAAGTGCACGTAAATTAATATGTTTTCCTTTTAATATTAGCATTCAATGGTTCCTTTAAAAACCTGTTTCGCAGGACCAATTAGGCTAATATTCTTATACCCTGATCCATTTTTTTCAAAACTAACTTTTAGTTCTCCTCCAGGTGTATTGATCACAATCTCATTGCTAATTGTTTTTCCAGAATCAAACATAGAAATAGCAACAGCTGTAACTCCCGTTCCACATGACAGAGTTTCATTTTCCACTCCCCGTTCATAAGTGCGCACATGAAAAGAGTTATCCGATAATTGTTCTACAAAATTAATATTACTCCCTTTTTCCCCATAAACTCCATAACGTAGTTTAGCACCTTCCTTGAATACATTCAAATTGTCCAAATTTTCTACCATTTGAACATGGTGGGGAGAACCCGTATCAAGAAAAAAGTATTTGGGTTTTGTATCAATTTTGTCTACATTCTGCATTTGTAAGCTTACCATTTCTTCAGATATGGTTGCATGATGTAGACCGTCCACAGCCAAGAAAGAAGTTTCCTCTTTAACTATGCCCAAATAATTTGCAAAAGCGACCAAACACCGACCACCATTACCGCACATTGAGCTCTCATTCCCATCTGCATTGTAATAAACCATTTTAAAATCTGACTTTTCGTCATTTTCCAACAAAATGAGGCCATCGGCACCAATGCCAAACTTTCTGTCACACAAAAAAGAGACTAATTTGGTATCATTTTTGGGGAAAACACCTTGTCTGTTATCAACCATGACAAAATCATTCCCAGTTCCTTGATATTTATAAAAAGTAAGTTTCATGATCCATTCATAAAATACAAAGATAGTTTTATTAAGGTTTTTTTAGCAGTTAAAAAGGAGTTAAAAGAACTTAAGAAAAAAGTGAAATACAATAATTTTATACTCATCAACATTAAAATTTTATAGTTTATGAAAAGAATAGGCAGTCTTTTATTGGTTTCGGTATTTGCAGGAGCAATTACCTTAGGAGCATATAAGTTGTTTTTTGAAAGTGAGAATTATAAATTGGTTTCCGATGAAGCCAAAACACCTTTCCAAACTGTAAGCTATACATCTACACCTTCTTCATCCAGATTAAGTGATGTAGACTTTACAGTTGCAGCAGAAAACACGGTAAATGCAGTAGTGCACGTAAAAAACATGAGTATTAATAGAGGTTCTAACAGTATTATGCAATTTTTCTATGGTTTTGAAGAATCGCAAAGACCTCAAATAGGAACTGGCTCTGGTGTTATTATCTCACCAGATGGGTATATTGTTACCAACAACCATGTTATTGATCGCGCAGACAAATTACAGGTAACTCTTAACAATAATAAAACCTATGACGCAGAACTAATTGGAACAGACTCAAAATCTGATATTGCCTTATTAAAAATAGATGCAGAGAACAATCTCCCTTATTTAGCTTTTGGAGATTCTGACCATGCAAAAATTGGAGAGTGGGTTTTAGCTGTTGGAAACCCGTTTAACTTAACTTCTACGGTAACTGCAGGTATTGTAAGTGCAAAAGCCAGGGCATTGGGCAATGCAGACCATTCCTTTATCCAAACAGATGCCGCTGTGAATCCAGGGAATAGCGGTGGTGCTTTGGTAAACACCAATGGGGATCTAATTGGTATAAACACTGCTATTACATCGCAAACAGGTTCTTATGTAGGTTATTCCTTTGCCGTCCCCAGCAATATTGCCAAAAAGGTTGTAGAAGATATTATGGAATATGGCACGGTACAAAAAGGAATTTTAGGAATACAAAGCCCCAATGTAAATACCCAGTACGCTGTTGAAAATGGTATTAATGAAATTGATGGTGTGTATGTGGGAAATGTTGTTGAAGATTCGGGAGCAGATATTGCTGGACTCAAAACAGGGGATATAATCAAACAGATTGATGACATCAAAGTACACAAGTTCTCTGACCTTACTGGGTATATTTCATCTAAAAGACCAGGTGACAAATTAAAAGTTATCATTAACAGAGATGGCGATGTATTGACCAAACCAGTGGTTTTAAGCAAAAATAAAACCTTGGAAGTTCCTGTTATGGGTTTTGTTGTGAAGGATTTATCAGAAAAAGATCAGAAAAAATACAAAACCAAAAAAGGGGTTAAAATTGTGGATGTACCTCAAAAGTATCGAGGATATGGTTTGGTTGATAAGGTTTTGATTTCTGTCGATGAAGAAGAAATAGATAACATTCAAGAGGCAAAAAAAGTTTTTGAGAACATTAATAGATATGAACGCACCAGCATTACTATTCTAACGGAAGATGGTGAAAGGGAGCGGCTCATATTTCAATAAAATGTTTCATAGCGTAAGCACCCTCATCACAGAGGGTGTTTTTTTACATATAAGCTATAAAATTAAGTAGCTATGCAATGATAAATTAAAGGTTCTGCCATACTAAAAACCACCTTATTGGCGTTTTTTTTTAATAATTGGCATTATTAAATTATTTTAGCCTTTCCCTAAATTTATTATTAACACATAGAACCACTTACATGAAAGCCCACAAAACACTTTTCATTATACTCACCCTACTGGCGTTTAATCTACAATTTGCCCAAAATACCCAAGAAACACAGGATAAATTATCTTTGGATGAAGGTTCCATTGATAGCCAATTTGATTTCATCACTACAAAATCTGGAAATTATAGAGCAGATGGCAAACGGTATGAAGTAGTAAGGGTTATTCATTTAAATAAACTCAAAACCAATGTATTAGATAGTCTAAATGCCGCCAACAAAAAAGAGTCGGAACTAAAGTCCCTAATAACTACGCACGAAACCACTATAAATTCTTTGAAGGATAAACTAGACCAAACTTCTACCCAATTAGCCAGTGTTACGGAAGAAAAAGACAGTATGTCCTTTTTAGGAATGGGAGTGTCCAAAGGGCTTTATAATTTAATTTTATGGTCTATAATCGGTGGGCTTTTATTGTTCCTTGCAATGTTCATTTTCAAATTTAGAAACAGTAATGTCCTTACACAGGAATCCAAGAGCGCTTTGTCCGAATTGGAAGCGGAATATGAGCAACACCGCAGAAGGGCCTTGGAGAGAGAACAAAAAATTAATAGAGAGCTGCAAGATGAACGAAACAAACATAAGAAGAAAACAACTTAATTATTAGCAAAAGCTCCTTTTAGGGAGCTTTTTTTAGCCCTTATAATATGATCATTATCACAAAAGCCTCCATAAACAATCTTCCAGATATTTATCCTCTATTTGATTTATATCGAATTTTTTATGGACAAAAATCTGATATTGAGGCCGCCAAGAATTTCTTGAATTTAAGAATGGAAAGTAATGAGTCTATCATCTTTGTGGCCTATTTGAAAAATAAGCCCATTGGTTTCACTCAACTATTTAAAACTTTTTCATCGGTATCTTTAGAGTCTTCACTTATATTAAATGATTTATATGTTGACAAATCTTCAAGAAAAAAAGGAGCTGGAAAAGCATTATTAAATAAAGCAAAAGAATATTGTATTGATAAAAAATACAAGGGACTGGCCTTAGAAACCCATATAGATAATCCAGCTCAGACACTTTATGAAAAATTGGGCTGGAAAAAAGATTCCCAATGTTTTCACTACTTTTGGAGCCCTAAATAAGAACAAAATCTACCCTTTAGACACTAAATATGCGCATTGACATAATCACTGTACTGCCAGAATTGTTAAAAAGTCCATTTGAAGCTTCTATTTTAAAAAGGGCCATAGAAAAAGGACTTGTGGAAGTACACATGCACAACTTAAGAGATTATTCGGACAACAATTATAATCAAGTCGATGATTACCAATTTGGTGGTGGTGCAGGTATGGTGCTTATGATAGAGCCCATAGACAAGTGTATTTCTGGTTTAAAAAAGGAAAGAGAGTATGATGAAGTCATTTATATGACACCAGATGGCGAAACCCTCAACCAGAAAATGGCAAATGGTTTATCCCTGCAAAAAAATCTGATTATTCTTTGTGGCCATTATAAAGGAATAGACCAACGGGTACGGGATAGTTTGATTACAAAAGAAATTTCCATTGGGGATTATGTATTATCCGGTGGCGAATTAGGAGCAGCTGTTTTATGTGACACCATTATTAGATTAATTCCTGGTGTGTTGAACAATGAAACTTCCGCCTTAACGGATACATTTCAAGATAATTTATTGGCACCTCCCGTATACACAAGACCATCGGAATACAAAGGGCTTAAAGTCCCTGATATTCTTTTAAGTGGTAATTTTCCCAAAATTGAAAAATGGCGAGAAGAAAAAGCAATGGAAAGAACTGAAAAACTAAGGCCAGACCTTTTAGAATAAGTACCTGACCAACAAAAAATAATAAAAATACCTTGTAGGTTTTAATTTATAGAGTATTTTTGCAGTCGATTAAAATCAACCTCTGACGAAGTACGTGAAAGTTGACTTTAAAAAATCAATAAAAAAATAGAAAAATGGAATCATTAGTAAAATTTGTTCAAGACGAATTTGTTCCAAAAAAAGATTTTCCTAAATTCTCTGCCGGTGATACAATCACAGTATACTACGAGATTAAGGAAGGCGAAAAAACACGTACACAGTTCTTTAGAGGTGTTGTAATACAAAGAAGAGGTACTGGTGCAACAGAAACTTTTACAATTCGTAAAATGTCTGGAACCATAGGGGTAGAACGTATCTTCCCAATTAATTTACCAGCTCTTCAAAAAATTGAAGTGAACAAAAAAGGTAAAGTTCGTAGATCGCGTATCTTTTACTTTAGAGGTCTTACTGGTAAAAAAGCAAGAATCAAAGAAGTTCGCTCTTAATAAAGCAAAAATATTAAGTATTAAGCCTGTGATTTAATCACAGGCTTTTTTTATGAACAATTGTTAACAACTATAGTTCATAACGTGTTTATTTTTAATTCGTTATAAAGTTTGTTTCTTCTCAATTTTATTCTACATTTATTCCATGGTTTTAAAGATTGAACGATTTATTTCGAACAATATAAAAGCCAGATAGAGTTAGCGTTCTTTATTTTTTTGCAGTTGTTCATAAACTAGATTTTTGGATATTTATATTTAAAAAAATAGGTAAGAACTATGAAACTAAAAAGTTTGACTTGATGGTTTCTAAAGTGTTGAATTACTTTAAGTATTTAAGTTTAGGCTTTATATTTAAGATAATGAAAGCCATAACCGCAAAAAAAAGAAACATGGAGTAGTTAAACAGTTGTATAATTGGTAACGAAAAGTGTTTTAAACGTTGAAATAGTGACTAGAATGCAATCAATGGTTGCCGATTCGTGCTAGGCGCGAAGCAAAAAATTTGAAAACTATTTCTAAAAAGCCATATCACTGTACTTGTACAACGATATGGCTTTTGTTTTTCCACAAATAACATTCAATTCTTCATAGCCCTAAAGTTTAGTACGATCCCTTGTTTTTTCACTGGCTTAAATCGTATATTTGCTCCGCTTAAATTAAACCGTAAAAAATGCCAAAAATATACTATACAAAGACAGATGAAGCCCCAGCTTTGGCCACACAATCATTTTTACCAATCATTAAAGCTTTTACAAAATCATCTGGTATTGAGATAGAAACCAAAGATATTTCACTTGCAGGTAGAATTATTGCCACTTTCCCAGACTATTTGGAAAATCCCCAAAGAATCTCAAATGATTTAGAAGAGTTGGGAGAACTTGCAAAGACTCCTGAAGCTAATATTATAAAACTACCAAATATTAGTGCATCCATTCCTCAATTAAAAGAAGCCATTGAAGAGCTCCAAGGAAAGGGATACAATGTTCCCAGTTATCCAGATGAGCCAAGTACTGATGAGGAAAAAGAAATAAAATCCAGATACGACAAAATTAAAGGTAGTGCCGTAAACCCAGTATTAAGGGAGGGAAATTCTGACCGTAGAGCTCCAAAGGCCATTAAGAATTATGCCAAAAGAAACCCTCATTCCATGGGTGCTTGGAGTGCCAACTCAAAAACCCATGTGGCCACTATGTCCCACGGGGATTTTAAAGCAAATGAAAAATCGATTACCATTCCTGCAGCTACTAATGTTCGTGTTGATTTAGTTAAGGAAAATGGAGAAATCGTGGTCTTAAAAGATAAAATTTCTCTTTTGACAGGAGAAATTATTGACGCAACAGTTCTTAGCAAAAAGGCTCTATTAGCCTTTTTAAATAAGCAAATCGAGGATGCCAAGAAGCAAGGAGTTCTCTTCTCATTACACATGAAGGCAACGATGATGAAGGTATCGGACCCTATCATTTTTGGCCATGCAGTTGAAACTTTCTTTTCCAATGTCTTTAAAAAACATGCCGTTGTTTTTAATGAACTAGGCATAAGCCCTAATAATGGGCTGGAAAGTCTCTTAAATAAATTGGAAGAGCTACCAGAAGACAAGAAAAAAGAAATAGAAACTGACATAGAAAATGCAATAGCAAATGGTCCCGATTTAGCCATGGTTAACTCAGACAAAGGCATTACAAACCTACATGTTCCCAGTGATATTATTATTGATGCATCCATGCCCGCAATGATTAGAAATTCTGGGAAAATGTGGAATTCACAAGGCAAATCACAAGATACAAAGGCAGTGATTCCGGATAGTAGCTATGCTGATATTTATCAAGCAACTATTGACTTTTGCAAAAAACATGGCGCCTTTGACCCAACCACTATGGGCACCGTACCCAATGTTGGCCTTATGGCACAAAAAGCAGAAGAATATGGGTCACACGACAAAACTTTTGAAATCCCAGCATCAGGTAATGTAAAGGTTGTGGATATTGACTCCAACCAAACGCTTATAGAACACGCTGTGGAAGAAGGTGATATTTGGAGAATGTGCCAAGTAAAGGACGCACCCATACAAGATTGGATCAAATTGGCCGTATCTAGGGCCAGAGCAACAAACACTCCTGCTGTATTTTGGTTAGATAAAAATAGAGCACACGATGCGGAACTGATTAAAAAAGTAAATACATATCTTCCCAATCACGATATTTCTGGTTTGGATATCCAAGTATTATCTCCTTTGAATGCAACTCTTTTTACCTTAGAGCGCATTAAAGAAGGAAAAGATACAATTTCTGTATCCGGAAATGTGTTGAGAGATTATTTAACAGACTTATTCCCAATATTGGAAGTGGGAACAAGTGCCAAAATGCTTTCCATTGTTCCCTTAATGAATGGCGGTGGTCTTTTTGAAACGGGTGCAGGAGGATCCGCCCCAAAACACGTAGAGCAATTTATAGAAGAAGGTCATCTAAGATGGGATTCTTTGGGCGAATTTTTAGCCTTAGGGGTATCACTAGAACACTATGGCGAGAAAAATAATATAGAACAAGTGAAGGTTCTAGCAAGCACTTTGGATGAAGCCACAGAAAAATTCTTGGACAATGACAAATCCCCGTCAAGAAAGGTAAAGGAACTAGATAGTAGAGGTAGTCACTTTTATTTGACTTTATATTGGGCGCAAGCTTTGGCTGCACAAAATGAAAGCCAAGAATTAAAAGAGACATTCTCTCCCATAGCAACTGCCTTGACCAAAAATGAATCTACAATTTTAGAAGAATTAAATAATGCACAGGGAACTACTGTAAATCTTGATGGGTATTATCTGCCTAATGCAGAAAAAACTGCCCATGCAATGAGGCCAAGCCCAACTTTTAATAAGATTCTATCACAATTATAAAAAGGTCTTAACCAAATTAAAAAGCCCATCCCATTAGTATTTGTGATGGGCTTTTTTATAAAATTACCACTAAGTACTTTTAAGCCCTAGATTTTCTATTTACATTTATGAAAATTATTCTTTAAATGAAATGGTTGCACAAGCTGCTTTTTTTGTTGGTTGCACTCTCGCCCCTTCTAACAATTTCTCAACAAAAATATACTCTCAGTGGCACCATTACAGATAAAACCAGTAATGAAACCCTAATTGGGGTTACCATAGCCATTCCTGAGCTAAGAACTGGCACAACTACCAATGAATATGGATTTTATTCCATTACTCTGCCGGAAGGCGAATATACTTTTATGATAACCTATTTGGGTTTTCAGGACATTGGTCAAAAGATTTTGTTGAACGAGAATAGGAAAATTAATTTTAGTTTGGCTGAAGAAGCCGAACAATTGGAGGAGGTTATTGTATCAGAGAATATTGAAAAATTAAACATCAGAAAACCCGAAATGAGTGTGAATGCACTTGAGGTAAAGACCATAAAAAAAATTCCTGTAATTCTCGGGGAGGCAGATGTTATAAAATCCATTATACTCCTACCTGGGGTGAGTAATGCTGGTGAGGCATCTTCAGGCTTTAATGTCAGAGGCGGGGCGGCAGACCAGAACCTAATTCTACTGGATGAAGCCACTATTTTTAACACCTCTCACCTTTTTGGCTTTTTCTCTGTTTTTAATCCAGATGCCATTAAAGATGTAAAACTATTCAAGGGTGGCATTCCCTCTAGGTATGGGGGAAGAGTTTCATCCGTACTGGAAATTTTTCAAAAAGAAGGAAACAGCAAAGAATTTAAAATGAGCGGTGGTATTGGTGCTGTTGCCAGTCGATTATTGGCAGAAGGACCAATAGTAAAAGATAGGTCGGCCTTTCTTATTGGCGGAAGAGCCTCTTATGCACATCTTTTTTTACCATTTTTTAATATTGACAACAAAGCCTATTTCTATGACCTCAATACTAAATTGAGTCATCGAATAAATGAAAATAACAGCATCTACCTATCTGGTTATTTTGGAAGGGATGTATTTAGTATAAATGATAGTTTTATAAATACTTATGGGAATTCCGTAGGGAATTTTAGATGGAACCATTTATTCTCAGATAAGCTCTTTTCAAACTTATCACTTATTTATTCAGACTATTATTATGGTTTGGAATTGGATTTTGTAGGGTTTGAATGGAATTCTGGCATCCAGAATTTTAATGTAAAATATGACTTAAAACACTATTTAAGTGACAAATTACAAATCAACTATGGGATTCACAATAACTATTACACCTTTAATCCTGGTAAAATAAAGCCCAATAGCCCAGATTCTGGCATTGTAGAAGACCAATTGACCAAAAAATATGCAAATGAGTTGGCCGAGTATATAGATATTGAACATACTATAAATGAAAATTTAAGCCTAGAATATGGTCTTCGTCTAAGTAGTTTTAATCGTTTGGGGCAAGATGAAATCAACGTTTATGAAAACAACAATCCTGTTTTTTTTGATCCATTCTTGCTTATATATCAAAGAGCAGATCCTATTTCAGTGAATGAACCCGGAAGAAAAGGCAGTTTGGCAAATTTCACAAATTTGGAACCAAGAATTTCGATGTCTTACTCCTTTAACTCCAAAAGTTCCATAAAAGCAAGTTATATACGAATGGCCCAATACCTACATTTACTCTCCAACACCTCTTCCCCTACTCCTTTGGATGTATGGACACCAAGTGGCCCTTTTGTAAAACCTCAGCTGCTCAACCAATATGCAATGGGTTATTTCAGGGATATTAAAAATGGATCCTATTCCTTTGAAACAGAAGTTTTTTTTAAAGATGTAGAAAATAGGATAGATTATATCGATGGTGCTGACCTTATTGCCAATGATGCCATTGAGCAGGTAATTTTAAATGGCGAGGCGAGAGCTTATGGACTAGAAATTCTTTTGCGAAAAAATGAGGGTAAATTCACTGGTTGGTTGGCATATACCTTATCAAAATCTGAACAGCGAACACCTGGCAGAACACCTACTTTTAACAGTGGACGATCCAATTTGGAAACGGGGATTAATTATGGGGAATGGTACAACACTCCTTATGACAAACCACATGATATAGCTCTTTATGTAAATTATGAATTAAACAACAAATGGAGTTTTAACTCCAACTTTATTTTCCAAACAGGACAGCCAACCAACTACCCTGTGGGACAATTTCAGTTCCAAGGCTTAACCATTCCCTACTATGGATTACGAAATAAAGAGCGGTTGCCCAATTACCATAGAATGGATATTTCAGCTTCCTTAACTCCCAAAAAAAATGAAAAAAGAAGGTGGGATTCCGAATGGGTCTTTAGTATTTACAATGTGTACAATAGAAAAAATGCCTCATCGATTAATTTTAGGAGAAATCAGGATACCGGGATAAATGAGGCAGTGAGAACCTCTATTTTTGGTGTTGTGCCCGCGGTCACCTATAATTTTAAATTCTAGGCCATGAAGAAATGTTTATTTATTTCCTTTTTTTTATTCTTCCTAATTGGTTGTGAAGATGTTATTGAAGTAGATGTCCCAACCGAAGCACCAAGATTGATCGTAGACGGATTAATTAGAGTGGACAAAGAACTTGAATTTGTTCCTGTGGAAATAAAAATTACAGAATCCAGTAACTTCTTTGGAGAAATTCCAGTTTCGGGTCTGGAAAATGCAGTAATTCAATATGGTGTACCCCGTGCCAATGCACCCGAATTGTTTGAGGATTTGTATTTTTCTTCTTTGGCCGAAGTGGAACTGGGAAGTGGCATTTACGTACCCGACCCCAATTTTTCATCTGATCAACGTATTAGAACGCCAATGATAGAAGATGGGATAGTTTTTATTTTATCCCTTGAACATAAAGGACGTAGATATTTCGCAAGAACCCCATATGTACCAACTGTCCCCATTACTAATTTAGAACAAGGTGAAGGAACTCTTTTTAATGAGGATGATACAGAAATTATTGTTTCATATACAGACGCTCCAGATAGAGAGGATTTTTATCTTTTTGATTTTGGCTTTAACAACTATGAAGTAACCGAAGATACTTTTTATCAAGGACAAGAATTCAAATTTTCCTATTTCTATGATGAAGACTTGGAAACTGGAAGAGAAATAGATATTAGTATTCTGGGTGCTGATCTTACATTTTACAACTACATGAGCCAATTAATAGATGTAAGCAGGGGTGATTTTAATGTTTTTAGCACACCCGTGTCAACAATTAGGGGCAATATTTTTGATGTGACAGATTTAGATAACGATGAAATTTTTGATAATGTAAACCAATCCAACCTATTTCCCTTGGGTTATTTTGCAGTGGTACAGGAACATAAAGCTTCTATTGAGATTGAATAAGTACCTGACTGATCACCAACCCAATTTCCATCAAATTCTCTTTTTCTTCTTCTGTAAAATCATAAGGAACAGGCTTGGCAATGCCTAATGTTCCATATAATATTTTATTTAGCATCATTGGAACGGCAATAGAACCCTGTACCTTGGTTTCCTTAGCGGCAGGTCTTGCCACACCCGATGTATCCGTTTGCAGATTACACATTTCTACAGGTTGCATACGTTCTGCAGCAATACCGGCCATTCCTTTTCCAATGGGGATTTCTGATACTTTAGGCAGTAAAAATTCTGGAATTCCTTGCTCTGCTCGCAACTTCAATAATCCAGTTTCTTTATCCAAGAAATGTAGGGTTCCCGTGGCACAATCAAATCCTTCAATGACTTTTGACAAAACTTGCTGCCAATCAACTTTTTGTTGGTTTAAAAGAGTTGAAACTACCTCCAATAGATTTGTACTTTTATCACTCATGCTTATTCAAAAATATTTTCAGTTTTTACTATCTAGACTAGATGGGTATTTTTTCTCAAATTCCTTTAATTTATCACTAGCCCTTTTACTTCGTTTATTAGCTCCAATAATTCCTAAGAGAGCACTTATTGCTCCAAATGAAAAAAGCAGTATAAAAATTAAAGAAATCATTTCATTCCCGATCAATACATTTTCATGGTATATTTCAACCAACTCCTTTATAATCTAAGGCATCATATTTTTTGATGAAGACTTAATTGCAACTGTTTTTTACTCCAATTATCCGTAGTTTGCTTCATAATACCCAACTGAACTTTAAGCCCTTTTTTTATTACATACCCTATTGCTGTATATAATCTGTTTCGGTCATACACCTCTACACTCCTTCCGTCTCCAATATCTCGTTGTCCATTTATAAACAACTCATTATAAAGAGCGAGATATACGGTTTTTGCCTCCATAGTTTTTTTATTTAAAGCTACATTCACAAACAAATTATAACGATAACGCGTTCTAAAGTCTTGATTTTCCACAAATCTTTGTTCGTACCTAAAACGATGATTAGTATAAATCCTACTCCCAAATTGAACAGGAAAAATAGCCTCTTGATAAATTCTACTTTCTTGTGTTTTTGATGTTTCTGATCCAAAAGCACCAGTACTTATGTTTCCATAGCCAAGGGTCAACTTAAGATTTGTGCTTTTGGGCTTATATGTTAATCCTCCTCTTAAGAGCAATTGCTCAAGATCTCCACCTAAATCCCAATTACGGTATTGAATATCTCCTTGTAGTCCCCATGAACTTTCTTTAAAGGTAGTATCAAAAAAATACATGTACCATGCACCTAATTTATCTTCATCTATTTGGGCTTTCCCCATTTTTGGAGCAAGTAAAAAAAGCATAGTCAAAAAAAATATTCCTTTTCTCATTTATACAGATTGTTATATTATAGAGGCAAAGATAATGGGATAGAAAAAACTAATCAAATTAGGCCATATCTTGGAAATACATATAAATGGCATTCTCTATCAATTCTGGAGCATGACTCATATTATAGTTCAAAGATTTAGAGGCTTCACTTATTTCCAAAGCATCGTGTAACCCTAAAGAGAAAAGTTCCTTTTTATCAATATCTAATTTTCCGCAAACGCCCAATACAGGAATTTTATGTTGTTTTCCCATATCCACAACACCTTTGATTAGCTTTCCATTTAGAGTTTGACCATCAATTTTACCTTCTCCAGTGATGATATAATCAATTTTTTGTTTTTTTAGTAGCTGTGGTATTTTTGCAAGTCCTAAAAGAAATTCAATTCCAACAACATATTCCGCATTCAAAAAAGTTTTTAAACCGTAACCCAGACCTCCAGCTGCTCCAGCGCCAGAAACATGGGCAATATCTTTATTCAACTGTTCCTTTACAATTTTACTCAAATGGACCAAACCTGCATCCAAATCTTCAATATCGGCATCTGATGCGCCTTTTTGCTTGGCGTAAACATAGGCTGCCCCTTGTTTTCCATACAAGGGATTTTGCACATCGTTCACTGCATAAAAAGATACACCCAGATACCTTTCCAAGCTCTTGCTCTCTATACTTTGGATATTAATCAAATTCTTACCAATAGGATCAATTGTTTCACCACTATGGTCTTTAAAACCATATCCCAAGGCTTTCGCCATTCCTACCCCGCCATCGTTCGTGGCACTACCTCCTAAACCAACATATATCTTATTTGCACCCTGGGAAACGGCATTTTTAATTAACACTCCTGTTCCAAATGTAGTTGTATCCATTGGGTTGCGCTCATCAGCAGTCAACAACTCCATTCCAGAAGCTTTAGCCATTTCTATGTACGCGCTTTTATTTTCCTTGTTCAACAAATAAGAAGCCGTAATAGGTCTTCCCAAAGGGTCAAAGGTTTTGGTTTTAACTTCTTCAGCATCTATATAGTTGAAAACGGCATCTAGAAAACCGTCACCTCCATCAGATGCCAAAAAACTTTTAATATTGGCATGTGGAACCGCTCTTTTTATTCCTTTTATTAGAGCCGCAACAACTTCTTTTGCAGAGGCAGAACCTTTAAATTTATCTGGAATCAATAATATCTTCATACTTTTTCACAAAGCTTTTTACACATATCTAATAAATATAACCATTCTTATTAATTTTGGAGAATTATGGGAACAGACAAAGATATATTGGTAAAAGGATTAAAATTTCTCGGATATACGGTGGCTTTTATGTTTTTGGCACCATGGGTGATTTATCAGGCATTCAAAAACCAAGAGCATCCTTTTTATTGGCCAGTTTTAATTATTGGAATGGTTTTGGCCATTTTGGCCATTGGTTTTGGATTCTATAGTATAAAAACCATAATGGACGCCATTTTTTCTAAGAAAGAATAATACACGTTTTTCTATAAGACATATTCAGAATCTATTGTCAGCATCGATCCAAGATGTTATCTTTGCTCACTTATTGATGTAGAAAATCCAATGATAAAAATTACGTTACCAGACGGTTCTATAAAAGAATTTGAAAGTGGAAGCACTCCTATGGATGTTGCGAAAAGTATTAGTGAAGGGCTGGCAAGAAATGTTATCTCTGCAAGTTTTAATGAGACCAAAGTAGAGTCGGTTACACCATTGACCACGGATGGTTCTTTAACCCTTTTTACTTGGAACGACAAAGAAGGAAAAACTGCATTTTGGCATTCTACTTCGCATGTGGTGGCGCAAGCTATCGAAGAATTGTATCCTGGTGTAAAATTGACTATTGGGCCTGCTATAGAGAATGGTTTTTATTATGATGTGGATTTAGGCGAGCAAACCATTTCTGAAAAGGATTTTCCAGAGATAGAAAAAAGAGCTTTGGAAATTGCCCGCGGAAAGCACGATTTCAAAATGCGTGCCGTTTCGAAGGCAGATGCCCTTTCCCTATACAAATCTCAAGACAATGAGTATAAAGTGGAACTTATTGAAAATCTTGAAGATGGCACTATTTCTTTTTGTGACCATGACACTTTTACGGATTTATGTCGTGGTGGGCATATTCCCAATACCGGCATTATAAAGGCCATAAAAATTTTAAGTGTTGCCGGGGCGTATTGGAGGGGAGATGAGAAAAACACCCAATTGACCCGCGTTTATGGTATTTCTTTTCCAAAACAAAAAGAGCTTACAGAATACCTTGAGCTTATAGAGGAAGCCAAAAAACGTGATCATAGAAAATTGGGAAAGGAATTGGAACTTTTTACTTTTTCGCAAAAAGTAGGTCAAGGGTTACCACTATGGTTACCTAAAGGTGCTGCTTTAAGGGAGCGGTTGGAACAATTTCTTAAAAAAGCACAGAAGAAAGCCGGTTATGAAATGGTAGTTTCTCCACATATTGGCCAGAAAGAGCTTTATGTAACTTCAGGACATTATGCCAAGTATGGTGAAGATAGTTTTCAACCTATTACAACTCCAAAAGAAGATGAAGAGTTTTTACTAAAACCTATGAACTGTCCGCATCACTGCGAAATATATAACCACAAACCATTTAGCTACAGGGAATTACCTAAAAGATATGCCGAGTTTGGAACAGTATATAGGTATGAACAAAGTGGTGAACTTCATGGATTGACACGTGTTCGTGGATTTACACAAGATGATGCACATATTTTTTGTACTCCGGACCAATTGGATGATGAATTTAAAAATGTAATCGATTTATCCCTTTATGTTTTGGGCTCCCTAGGTTTTGAAAATTTTACGGCCCAGGTATCCGTCCGTGATTTAGATAAACCAGAAAAATACATTGGTTCAGTAGAAAATTGGGAAAAAGCAGAAAATGCCATTATAAATGCAGCCAAGGAAAAAGGATTGAAATACACAATTGAAAGTGGAGAAGCGGCCTTTTATGGACCAAAGCTGGATTTTATGGTTAAAGATGCCTTGGGAAGAAGTTGGCAATTAGGTACCATTCAGGTAGATTATAACCTTCCAGAACGATTCGATTTAACCTATAAAGGCAGTGATAATGAATCCCATAGACCTGTTATGATTCACCGTGCTCCCTTTGGTAGTATGGAGCGTTTTATAGCACTTTTATTGGAACATACAGGTGGAAATTTCCCTTTGTGGCTTATTCCAGAGCAAGCTGTTGTATTGCCAATTAGCGAAAAGCATGAAAAATATGCTAAAAAAGTTTTAGAATCCCTAGAAAATCACGAAATTCGCGCCCTCGTTGACAAGAGAAACGAAACTGTAGGCAAGAAAATACGTGAGGCAGAAATGAACAAAATACCATTTATGCTGATTGTAGGGGAAAAAGAAGAGGAAACCAATACCATATCTGTTCGTAGACATGGAGGAGAAGATTTTGGCACGCTTTCTGTAAACGATTTTGCTGACTTGGTCAATAAGGAAATAAATAGTACCTTAAAGTCGTTTTAAGAATTAATGTTTAATTAAAAATATTTAAGCCATAGCAATAAGAAAAAGATTTAGGCCCCAGCCTAGGAGGGAAAATAAAAACCCTCACAAAATCAATGAAAAAATCACTTCTCCCAGTGTGAGGTTAGTAGGTGATAATATTGAAGTAGGTGTTTATTCCATATCTGATGCATTAGCAAAGTCTGATGAATTAGAATTGGATTTGGTTGAAATATCACCAAAAGCAGATCCACCTGTTTGTAAAATAATAGACTATAAAAAGTTTCTTTACGAACAGAAAAAGAGGGAAAAGGTCATGAAGGCCAAAGCCTCTAAAGTTGTAATCAAGGAAATTAGGTTTGGACCCCAAACTGATGACCATGATTATGAATTTAAAAAGAAACATGCGGAAAAGTTTCTTAAAGATGGCGCCAAATTAAAGGCATATGTTTTCTTTAAAGGCCGTTCCATAGTGTATAAGGATCAAGGTGAAATTTTACTTTTAAAGTTGGCCTCTGAATTAGAGGATTTAGGAAAAGTAGAGCAAATGCCAAAGTTGGAGGGAAAAAGAATGACCATGTTCCTTGCCCCTAAAACAAAAGTTAAAAAATAAATACTGCAGTTACAGTTTTAAGATAGTAAGTGAGATTAATATAAATAGGAAATAATGCCTAAAATGAAAACAAAATCCAGTGCCAAAAAGCGTTTTAAGCTTACCGGGTCTGGTAAAATCAAAAGAAAGCACGCTTTTAAAAGCCACATTCTTACAAAGAAGAGCAAAAAGCGAAAGCTAGCGTTAACACACTCTACATTAGTGCACGAGTCAGATGTTAACAGCATAAAGGAACAATTACGTTTAAAATAATTGTCCTTATCGGTAATTATCATTAACCCTGGAGTTAGGCCTTAAAAAGTTCTTATAGTAAATACAAGACGCCTACTACAAAAAAAATTAAAAAAATGCCAAGATCAGTAAATTCAGTTGCTTCAAGAGCTCGTAGAAAAAAAGTGATGAAGCAAGCCAAAGGTTACTTTGGAAGACGTAAAAATGTTTGGACAGTAGCCAAAAATGCGGTTGAAAAAGCAATGTTATATGCTTATAGAGACCGTAGAAACAAGAAAAGAACTTTCCGTTCCTTATGGATTACCCGTATTAATGCTGGTGCCAGATTGCATGGAATGTCCTACTCACAATTCATGGGTAAGGTAAAAGCCAATAATATAGACCTTAATCGTAAGGTATTGGCCGATTTAGCCATGAACCATCCAGATGCTTTTAAAGCAGTTGTGGACAAAGTAAAATAAATAAAAACATTCTCGCTTATATAAAATCCCGTTCAGCAGAACGGGATTTTTTTATTTAATCATGACCCTATTACCGTTACTACCAATTTTCGTCCAGAAGCAGCATTCCTATGTTCACATAAATAGATCCCCTGCCAAATCCCTAAATTCAATCTTCCATTTGTTATAGGAATTTGTATTGAAGTTCCCATTAATGATGCCTTAATATGTGCAGGCATATCATCTGGACCTTCATAAGTATGAATATAATAAGGAGCATGCTCAGGAACCATCTCATTCATATGACTTTCAAAATCCATCCTTACCGTTGGGTCTGCATTTTCATTGATAGTAAGACTTGCTGAGGTATGTTTTATAAAAACATTCAGCATTCCAATTTTTATCTTCTTAATTTCGGACATCCCATCTACTATTGTATTAGTAATTAAGTGAAATCCTCTATCGTAAGATGGTAATCGTATTTCTTTTTGATAAAAATTCATTCAAAATAAAATATTAAGAAATACTAATTTAATACAAACTTCACCAAATTACTTTATTTTATTCCCATAGAAGAAATACCTTTGCCTCCTCTCAACACAAAGGAATGGATTTATCTAAAATTAAAATGGTGGTAACGGATATGGATGGCACGTTATTAAATTCCAATCATGAAGTGAGCCCCCTATTTTTTTCATTATTTGAAGAACTTAAAAAAAGGGAAATTCTATTTGTAGCTGCAAGTGGTAGACAGTACAATAGTATTGTGGAAAAATTACATTCCATTAAAGACGATATTATTGTTATTGCGGAGAACGGTGGTTTTGCAATGCACAAGGAAGAGGAATTATTGTCTACTCCCTTAAACAAGCCAATTAGAAATGAGGTGTTGCGGACTTTGAATACTGTTAAAAAAATACACCCCGTACTTTGTGGAAAAAGAAATGCATATTTAACAGGAGATTCTGACGAGTTTATAAATATGCTCAGACAATATTATTCAGAATTTGAAATCGTAGACGATTTATCCCAGGTAGATGCAGAAGTACTTAAAATAGCCATTTATCATTTTGAGAGTTCAGAAAAGTATATATATCCAGAGGTAAAACATTATGAGAACCAACTTAAAGTAAAAGTTTCCGGACCCAACTGGGTAGATATTTCGGCAACAAACGCCCACAAGGGACACGCCTTAATGCAAGTTCAAGAGAAATTTAGTATAAACCCCAATGAAACTATGGTTTTTGGCGACTACAACAATGACTTGGAAATGTTGGCTTGTGCCGATTATAGTTTTGCCATGGCCAATGCACATCCCAATATCTTAGAGAGCGCCAATTACAAAACCTTGAGCAATGATGAAAATGGGGTAGAATACATTCTTCAAAAACTTATTAAAGCCAAAAATTAAAGTAATCAGTAAATTTTTGTTAAAAAATTACATTTTTATTATCATTTTCATTAATAATTAATATTTTTGATAAATAATAACGTTTTTTTGATAAAATAGTATAATATCCTTAACGCAAGTACGTTTTACTTTGCATTGTAGTAAGAAATTTACCCTATATAATATATAGGCCATCCCAAGTATGGGCCTTAGTTGTATACTCAACTTGAATATATACTTGAATTAGCTATTAAATAAGCGCCTTTCTCATTTGGCGCTTATTTTTTTTAAAACCCCTTTATGTTTTTTGTTTTTTCTTCCGAGCTGCAGGAAACAAGACATTGTTCAATATCAATCGATAACCAGGAGAAGTTGGGTGAAGTTCTAGCTCTGTTTTTGGATCACCAACCCTATGTTGGTAATCTTCTGGATCATGACCTCCATAAAAAGTAAAAAAGCCTTTTCCCTTAATGCCATGAATATATCTGGCCTCACTATTAATTTTATTTTCCCCCAATATCAATACATTGGGTTTAATTTCATTTCTGGTAAAAGATGTGGTCTGACCCATAAAACCCTTGACCAAAGTCGTATGATTCTGGCATAACATAGTTGGAACAGGATCCCATTTAGCAGAGAAATCCATTAATGTAAAATAATCCGATTCCTTTGGAAGTCTTCTTTTATTTGTCATATCAATAGAAGAAAACTCATACTTTAAGGGGTTTCTTTCCAAAGTGAAATTTGTAAAAGCCATGGTTTTGGTAAAATCCAGTTTATTTTGATAATTAGCATCAGAGGGGTCATTATCAAACATGGGTTCACAAATATCCACACCATCAGCGGCCAATGCAATATCAAAACTATCTGTAGCCGAGCACATGGCAAACATAAACCCGCCTCCTATTACATAGTTCCTTATTTTTAGGGCAACGGCTCCTTTTTCATCAGAAACCTTGCTAAACCCCAATTTGCTTGCCAATTCTTCTGCGGTCTTTTTACCCTCTATATACCAAGGTGCAGCTCTATAAGCCCCATAAAACTTACCATATTGGCCTGTAAAATCTTCATGGTGCAAATGCAACCAATCATATAAGGCAAGTTTATCCCCAAGAACTTCCTCATCATATACGGTGACATAGGGAATCTCCGCATAGGTAAGAACCATTGTAACGGCATCATCCCAGGGCTGGTTACTTATTGGAGAGTATACAGCAATTTTTGGGGCCTTTTCCAAAACTACAGCTTCCTGGTTTTTGGCTGGACTACTAATAGCATCTAAAATAGCATTTGACTGGGCATCTGATAAAACTTCGAATGAAACACCCCTTATTTGGCATTCCTTTCTAATGGCATCTCCATCTGGCAATAAGAAAGCCCCCCCCCTATAGTTGAGAAGCCATTGTACCTTTTGCTGTTTTGACAAAACCCAGTAAGTAATGCCATATGCCTTTAAATGGTTTTTTTGACTTTCGGCATCCATGGGAATTAAAATATTGGATGCAAATGTTTGAATAGAAGAAAAAAGAAGAAAAATGAAAAATCCTTTCGATTTAGCTCGAACAGGAAGAAAATTTATAATTTTAAAAAGGTATATCATTATCATCTGGGTCACTACCGTCGTTCATTGAGCTTCCAAAAGCCTCATCTGCATTTGGTAAATTTTTGGTGATAAACGGATTCTCATCATTGGCGTTCATCTTGGATTGAAACTCAAAAGGAGAATCAAAGTCCTCTAAATTATCAAATTTACCTTGATTACCAATAAACTTTAACCTAATGTTCTCTAACCCACCATTCCTGTGTTTGGCTACAATGAACTCCGCCTGCCCTTGTGTTGGAGTACGTTCTTCATCATCCCACTCATCAATTTTATAGTACTCTGGTCTATAAATAAATGACACAATATCCGCATCTTGCTCAATAGCTCCAGATTCTCTAAGATCGGAAAGTATAGGCCTTTTACTTCCTCCCCTGGTTTCCACAGCTCTGGATAACTGTGACAAAGCTATGACCGGAACGTTGAGCTCTTTGGCCAAGGCTTTTAAGTTTCTAGAAATTGTAGAAATTTCCTGCTCTCTATTCCCTCCTTTTTGATTGCCGCCAGCAGTCATCAATTGAAGATAATCTATCATTATTATCTTTATATTGTGCTGCGAAGCCAGCCTTCTTGCTTTTGCCCTAAGGTCAAAAATGGAAAGAGAAGGTGTATCATCTATAAATAAAGGGGCTTTTTCCAAAGATTTCACCTTCACATTTAATTGCTCCCATTCATGCTTTTCCAATCTACCAGTACGTAGTTTTTCTGAAGAGAGTCCAGTTTCGGATGAAATTAATCTGGTAATCAATTGTACAGATGACATTTCCAAGGAAAAGAACGCTACGGGCATATTGGAATTTACGGCCATATTCCTAGCCATTGACAATGTCAAAGCGGTTTTACCCATACCAGGACGTGCTGCCACAATAATTAAATCACTAGGCTGCCAACCCGATGTAAGTTTGTCCACTTTATCAAAACCTGAAGGAATACCGCTCATCCCCTCCTTGCCTGCAATTTCCTCAATTCTCTTTTTTGCCTGAATCACCAAATTCTGGGCAGTTTCGGCAGATTTCTTTAAATTTCCCTGACTAACATCGTACAACTTAGATTCCGCACTATCCAATAAGTCAAAAACATCATTGGAGTCACTATATGCATCTTCAATAATTTCATTGGAAATTTTAATTAAACTCCTTTGAATGAATTTTTGAAGAATAATTCTAGCATGAAACTCAATATGGGCAGATGAAGCTACTTTTTGAGTGAGTTTTATTAGGTAAAAATCCCCTCCAATAGTTTCCAGATGACCATCTTTCCTTAACTGTGAAGAAACGGTTAATAAATCAACCGGTTCCGAACTTTCAAACAATTTAAAGATAGCTTCATAAATATGCCTGTGCGCATCTTTATAAAAGGCGTCCGGTTGTAGGATATCTATTACTTCATCTACACCTTTCTTATCAATCATCATTGCACCCAGCACAACTTCCTCTAAATCAATTGCTTGAGGTGGTATTTTACCCCTTTCAAGGTTGATGATGGTGGATTTGTCAATTTTATGACCGATTATAGGATTGGGTTTGTCCATGAATACGAATGTATGGAATTAACCTTAAGTTAACTTAAACTCAAGAGATTTCAATGTTAACAGTTGGTCAACAAATTAGGTGTTGATAAGTTACAATTTTGTGTTCATAACATAAAAAAACCACAAATTTTTTTTTGCGGTTTTTATAAAACTTTGATTAAAACAGCACTTAACCATTATAAACACCCATATGTGAGTATTTTTCCATTCTGTTTTTAACCAACTCTTTTGGTGATAAGTTTTTAAACTCATCATATGTTTTAACTATGGCATCGCTCACTGTCTTAAAAATCTTTTCCCTATTGCTATGCGCACCACCAATTGGCTCTTTAATTATTTCATCGATAACTTTTAGTTTTTTGCTATCGGTAGCTGTCAACTTTAAAGCCTCGGCCGCTTTTTCTTTGAATTCCCAACTTCTCCACAGAATCGAAGAACAGTTTTCTGGGGAGATTACAGAGTACCATGAATTTTCCAACATCAACATTTTGTCACCTACTCCTATACCCAAAGCACCACCAGATGCACCTTCACCTATAACAATACAAATTATTGGCACTTTTAATCGTGTCATTTCCAAAATATTTCTGGCAATTGCCTCTCCCTGTCCACGTTCTTCCGCTTCCAGCCCAGGATAAGCTCCAGGAGTATCAATAAGAGTCACCACAGGTATCCCAAATTTCTCGGCAGATTTCATTAATCTAAGCGCTTTTCTATACCCTTCTGGGTTTGCCATACCAAAATTTCTGTACTGTCTTGTCTTGGTATTATATCCCTTTTGTTGACCGATGAACATAAAACTTTGATCTCCAATCTTTCCAAGCCCCCCTACCATGGCCTTATCATCCTTTACATTTCTATCTCCATGAAGCTCTAGCCATGTGTCTCCACAAATAGCATTTATATAATCCATGGTATAAGGTCTGCTGGGATGTCTGGATAATTGGACCCTCTGCCAAGCGGTAAGGTTTTTATAAATTTCTTTTCTGGTCTCAGTTAATTTCTTGTCTATCTGCTTGCAAGTTTCTGTAACATCAACATCGCTTTCCTCGCCAATGACCATGCATTTATCTAATTGTTCTTCCAATTCTTTTATAGGAAGTTCAAAATCCAAATACTCCATGAATGTAAAATTTGTTAGTTAGTTTGAGACGACAAATATAAAATTTTAATAGGTAACCCAACGACAAGACTTTTTTTTTATGCTATCGTTTGGCATTATTAAGAAGATAAAAAGCCAGCGCCCCAAAAATTAAATTAGGAATTATAATTGCCCAAAGAGGTGGAAAACCTGCCTGTTCCGCCAAAGTACCAAAAACCTTATCAAAAAATATAAAAATAAATGCCACCCCTATTCCAAAAGCCAAATTTACGCCCATTCCTCCTCTACGCTTTACTGATGAAACAGCAACTGCGATAACAGTAAGAATAAAAGCAGTAATGGGCAATGCCCAACGCTTATATTTTACCATTACATAAGTATTAATGTTGGATGCCCCTTTTCTCCTTTGATCCTTAATAAATTCATTAAGTTCAAAAAGATTCTTCGTTTCTGCAATATAGGACACAGGAGTAAGGTCATTTATTTTAAACTGAAAAAGGGTATCCAATCTTCTTTTGGTTTGCACTATTTCAGTCTCTTTTAATAATTTTCTTTTACTGTAAGAAGTCAATCGATACAATGTATCTTTGGGAATCCACCTTATATTGGCTGCATTTATTTTATACTCCAATTGATTCTCCTCGTTAAAATGTTCAAAGGTAAAATTATAGCCAATTTGTCTTGCCGGGTCAAAACTACTTACATAAATAAAATCGTTTTCGTTTAATTGATTAAAAATATTGCTGGTAACCCTATCTTGTTTACCCTTTTTTAAATATTTATACTGAAACTCATTGAAGCCCTCACTGGCCCTTGGCACCAAAAACATACCCATAAAAAACATGATGACAGCAATAATTGTTGCTCCTATTAAATAAGGTCTCAAAAATCTTCCATAAGACACCCCTGAACTTAAAATTGCTACTATCTCTGTATTGCTTGCCAATTTGGAGGTAAAGAAAATAATTGATAAGAAAAGAAAGATAGGAAACAGCAAACTTCCTATGACAATTGTAAAATTTACATAATAAACAATAATCTCGTTCATTGGAGCTTCATTATCTATCATCTTTCCTATCTGCTCGGCAAGATTGGCCATAATTCCAATAGGGATAAACAAGAGTAACATTACCCCAAAAGTGAGTAAATAACGCTTTAGTATGTATTTGTCAAGGATTGTGAGCACCTATAATCTTTTATCCATTTGTTTTACCATCATATTCTTCCATTCATAAAAATCCCCTGCTAAAATATGTTTTCTGGCCTCTCTAACCAACCATAAATAAAAACCTAGATTATGTATGGTCGCTATTTGCTTTCCCAAATATTCATTAGCTGCAAATAAATGGCGTAAATAGGCCTTAGAATATTCTGTGTCCACAAAAGTAATTCCCATTTCATCAATGGGTGAAAAATCATCCTCCCATTTTTTGTTCTTTATATTAATAGTACCATGTGCTGTGAACAACATACCATTTCTGGCATTTCGGGTAGGCATTACACAATCGAACATATCAATGCCCAAGGCTATGTTTTCCAAGATATTAATAGGTGTTCCAACTCCCATTAAATACCTGGGTTTATCTTCTGGAAGAATTTCACATACCACCTCTGTCATGGCATACATTTCCTCTGCGGGCTCACCAACTGACAAGCCTCCTATGGCATTGCCCTCTGCCCCTGCATTTGCTATGTACTCAGCCGATTGTCTTCTTAAGTCTTTATATGTGGAACCCTGTACAATAGGAAAAAAGGATTGAGAGTAATCATATGTATAAGGCGTTTTCTCTAAATGGGAAATACACCTATCTAACCATCTATGTGTCATGTGCATGGAACGCTTTGCATAATTATAGTCGCATGGATAGGGAGTACATTCATCAAAGGCCATAATTATATCGGCGCCGATCACACGCTGAATTTCCATTACATTTTCTGGCGTAAAAACATGGTAGGAACCATCTATATGGGATTTAAACTTTACTCCTTCTTCTTTAATTTTTCTGTTGGCCGATAGGGAATATACTTGATAGCCACCACTATCGGTTAAAATATTTCTATCCCAACCCATAAACTTGTGCAAGCCACCAGCCTGTTCTATTATTTTAGTTTGAGGGCGCAAATAAAGATGATAAGTATTCCCGAGAATAATATCTGGGTCAATTTCTTCCTTAAGCTCTCTTTGATGCACACCTTTTACAGATGCTACTGTACCAACAGGCATAAAAATTGGGGTTTCTATTTTACCGTGATCGGTTATAACCTCCCCTGCTCTTGCCTTACTTTTTGGGTCCGTATGATGTAATGTAAACTTCAAATTCTATTTTAAGTGAGCAAAGATAATCAACTCCAACGCATAACTTCCTTAACAAAAAAATAAAGTTCTGTGAATACCTTTAACTTATCCAAAATAGTAGAATTCATATTTGCTTACCCAAAAGATAGCAACTATTTTTGTCCAGAATAAAACTAAAGACTAAAATGCCAAACGTAAGCGAGTTACAAGATATTACCACACAAGTTAGGAGGGATATTTTAAGAATGGTACACAAGGTGAATTCTGGTCATCCAGGCGGTTCATTAGGTTGTGCTGAGTTCATTGTTTCTTTGTACAATGAAATAATGGAATTAAAAGAAGGGTTTGATATGGATGGAATAGGAGAGGATTTATTCTTTCTATCCAATGGGCATATCTCTCCTGTTTTCTATAGTGTATTGGCAAGAAGAGGTTATTTTCCTGTAAATGAACTAGAGACTTTTAGATTGTTAAACTCCCGTTTACAAGGACACCCAACCACTCATGAAGGATTACCAGGGGTTCGTATTGCCTCTGGGTCTTTGGGACAAGGAATGTCAGTTGCCATTGGTGCTGCACAGGCAAAAAAGTTAAACAAAGATTCCCATATTATATATAGCTTACATGGGGATGGTGAATTACAGGAAGGTCAAAACTGGGAAGCTATTATGTACGCCTCCGCAAAAAAAGTAGATAACTTAATCTCTACAATTGATTATAATGGTCAGCAGATAGATGGTTCTACAGATGATGTACTTCCCATGGGTGACCTAAAAGCTAAGTTCGAAGCTTTTGGTTGGGATGTTGTGGACATTAAAGAAGGTAATGATATTGAAGCCATCCTTACTGGAATGAAAGAGGCCAAAAGCAGAACTGGAAAAGGAAAACCTGTATGTGTGCTTTTATATACAATGATGGGCAATGGAGTAGACTTCATGATGCATACGCATGCATGGCACGGTAAGGCCCCAAGCGATGAACAATTAGCAGATGCCCTTTCTCAAAACCCAGAAACATTGGGAGATTATTAAACCAATAACTACAGTATTAAGACAACAAAACATGAAAAAATATATAGATCAAGGTAAGAACGATACTAGAAGTGGTTATGGAGCAGGAATGACTGAGTTGGGAAGAACAAATCCCAATGTTGTGGCGTTATGTGCCGATTTGGTAGGTTCTCTAAAAATCCAAACATTCATTGATGAAAATCCAGAACGCTTCTTTCAAGTAGGTATCGCAGAAGCCAATATGATGGGCATTGCAGCGGGATTAACCATTGGAGGAAAAATCCCCTTCACTGGAACTTTTGCCAATTTCTCCACAGGAAGGGTATATGATCAAATAAGACAATCAATCGCATATTCTGATAAGAATGTTAAAATATGTGCATCACATGCAGGATTAACTCTTGGAGAAGATGGTGCTACGCATCAAATATTGGAGGATATAGGATTGATGAAAATGCTACCGGGAATGACCGTTATCAATCCGTGTGATTATAACCAAACCAAAGCTGCCACCATTGCCATTGCTGAACATCATGGTCCCGTTTATTTACGTTTTGGAAGACCAAAAGTGGCAAATTTTACGCCCGTTGACCAAAAATTTGAAATTGGAAAAGCTTTAATGCTCAATGAAGGTACAGATGTTACCATTGTCGCAACTGGACATTTGGTATGGGAAGCATTGATTGCGGCAGAAACTTTAGAGAATCAAGGCATTTCTGCAGAAGTCATCAATATTCATACAATAAAGCCATTGGATGATGAAGCTATTCTAAAATCTGTTAAAAAAACAGGTTGTATTGTAACTGCTGAAGAACACAATTATTTAGGAGGTTTGGGAGAAAGTGTTGCAAGAGTACTTTCAACACAACATCCTACTCCACAAGAGTTTGTTGCAACAAATGATACCTTTGGTGAGAGTGGTACTCCTGAGCAATTGATGGAGAAATATGGATTAAACAATAAAGCAATAGTAGAAGCCGTTTTAAGTGTGTTAAAAAGGAAATAGTGGTGTCATTTTTTTGGTACACTATTACTTTAAATCAAAAAAAAGAACACATTCATTATGAGAAAAACACTTCTAGTGGCGGTATATGCTTTAGTAAGCATAACTGCATTTGCACAATCAGGTTCAGGTTTTGGAATTAAAGCCGGCCTCAATTACAATCAAAACGGAGATTTAAGTTTTAGAGATGCTGTATCCTCCTCAAGTGAGGACATCATTGCTGGTTCAGATGGTAAAATTGGCTATCACATTGGTTTTTTTGGAAAATTGGATTTTCCAAAAATATACCTCAGACCAGAAATTATTTACACCAAAACAAAAAGTGATTACAGTTCAAATGGTATCAACAGTGAGTACGATATTTCTAAATTGGATGTCCCTGTACTTTTAGGATACAAAATTGTTGGCCCATTAAGTGTCTTTGCTGGCCCAGCTTTCCAGTATACTTTAGATAATGATTTAAAGGATTTACAGGTAGAAGACGTTAAAAATGATTTTTCTGTAGGTCTTCATATGGGAGTTGGAGTAAACTTGGGAAATATTGGCGTTGACGTTCGCTATGAACGTGGTTTCTCTGAAAATGAAGCGGATTTTATAGGAGAAAATATTACAGGTTCTGATATTTCTGGAAGAGTAGATTCCAGACCTTCGCAAATTATATTTGGTTTATCTTTAAAATTATAAAAAAACAATACTAAAATCAATATTAAAAAAGCTGCAAATAAATGAATTTGCAGCTTTTTTAATTAATCTTCTCTAGGTATTAGTTAGTTATCTGGGTCCAAATAATCTGGAGTTCCATCTCCATCAGAGTCTGGATAAGGAATTACGATATTTCCATTGTCGTCAGAAATTTCCTCTCTTGTGAGGATTCCATCATTATCATCATCTGAATCCACAAAATTTGAAAATGCCGGTGAAAAAGCATCCTCCTCTTCATCCCTGTCTGTATTATCATTGTATAAATAACCATCCATATTCAAGTCTTCCAAAATAGAGGGAATTCCATCATTATCATGATCTGTATCTATGGTATGGGTAAACATATCAACTTTAAAAATCAAAGGGCTATATGCAGGAATATTAGTTTGAGAATTGCTAAAATAACCTAAACCAGAAGGAAATATCATCAATCCAACCCCATAACCATCAACCGTAAATGTTCCATCATTGTTAACAATGACTTCACCACCTGATTTAAAATTAACCGACCCTTCAGAAAAACCTCGAGCCCCTGTTCCCTGAATGGCACCTAAATCAAACCAAAGAGCTGTATTAAAGGCTCCATCAAAAACAGTCCCATTTAACAAAGAGCCCTCGTACCTAACCAAAGTAGAATCGGCAACAGTAGGATTTGTGCCCTCACCCTCCCTAACGGAAAGAAAGTATAATTTATGCTGTACTTTATCCTCCTCTTCCAAGCCAGAAAAAGCATCCGATGAAACATTAATAATAATAGATTCCATTTGATCAATCAAAGGCGTTTTTCCACTATTGGAACCTGCAATAGTATCCAATTTTATTTTATAATTAAAATCAGCTGGAGGACTATTAAACTCCTCATAATTATAAAAGTGGGTTTTTAAAAAATCTTGAATTTCTTCCTCATTTTCTGCAGCTACCTCACTTAATAACCTTGGAGGAATAACTTCTATGTCCGACCCATCATCCTTTTTACAGGACCCAACAACTGTTCCAAGTATAATTAATAAATAAAATAATTGTTTCGTTTTCATGCATTTTCTTTTACAAGGGCGCAAGATACAATTTTCCCCTATTTTTGTAGAAGACCTTAACAAAGATTTTGATTTATACATGCGCATAGACAAATACTTATGGAGTACCCGTTATTTTAAAACCCGAAACATAGGTTCGGTAGCTTGTAAAAAGGGTCATGTAAAAATAAATGGACAAGTGGTCAAACCTTCAAGAGAGGTATATCCCATGGACAAAATCATTGTTAGAAAAAATCAAATAAATTATGAGCTAACCGTTTTGGACATCCCAGAAAACAGGGTAGGTGCCAAATTGGTGGATATATATAGAAAAGATACCACTCCAAAAGAAGCTTTCGAACATAATGAACTTTTAAGGTATTCCAAAAACTACTACAGAAAAAAAGGAACTGGTAGACCTACCAAGAAGGATCGTAGAGATATTGATGACTATACAGATGAATCAGAATAACAACGGTTTCTTTATCTTTGAATTGAAATTAGCATTCTGATGGAAAACCAAATATTAAGTCACGAAGAAATTCAGCATAAAGCAAAACGCATTGCATATCAAATTTACGAGACCAATGTAAACGAGCCTGAAATAATCATTGCCGGGATTGATGGAGGGGGATTGAATTTTGCTAAAAAAATCCAAACTATTCTTAAAAAAATCACCGAAGCCAAAATTACCTTGTGCAAGGTAACAATGGATAAGAAAAATCCTTTATCCAGTGGTGTTACCACTAGCATTCCTGAAAAGGAATATCACAATAAATCCGTTGTACTGGTTGATGATGTACTGAACTCTGGAACCACTTTGATCTATGGTGTGCATCATTTCTTAAAAACACCATTGAAACAATTAAAAACGGCTGTCTTAGTTAATAGAAACCATAAAAAATATCCTGTTAAAGCTGATTTTAAAGGAATCTCTCTATCAACTAGCCTACAAGAACATGTTCACGTAGAGTTTAAGACTAAGAACGACTCGGTTTACTTAAACTAAAAGTTTTTCTATTTCCTCTGAAATTTCCTCTGGCGATTTCCCATCACATAAAACAGTATAATTTGCTTGGGAATAAAAATGGTTTCTTTCAAACAAATGTTTTCCAATAAACTCTGGTAAGTCCTCATCGGGCAAATTTTTAATCAAAGGTCTTTCATTTTTTTCTTTACACAGCCTTTCCACCAAACCAGCAACAGATACCTTTAAATAAAAAACGTGTTCTGTTTCTTTTAAAATGGTTTCCATATTGCCACTATAACATGGTGTTCCACCTCCTGTAGAGAGTATAAAATTATTTTTTTTGTTTAAGACCTCTTTTAAAAAAATATGTTCTTTATTTCTAAAAAAAATCTCTCCTTTCTCCTTAAAAATATCAGAAATAGTATTCTCCAGCTCGTTTTCAATATAGTCATCCAAATCTAAAAAGTTAATTTTCAAACTCTTGGCCAAAATCTTACCAATAGTAGACTTTCCACTTCCCATATAACCCACAAGCACAATGCGCATTTCAATAAATTTTTGGCAAAAGTGGAGTAAATTCAATTGATTTCAAAAAAAAATAAATTTATATACAAATCGCCTTGCGAAATAAATTAATGATGGTATATTTGCACCCGCTAACAGCAATAGGCAACATTATGACCTGGTAGCTCAGTTGGTAGAGCATCTCCCTTTTAAGGAGAGGGTCCTGGGTTCGAGCCCCAGCCAGGTCACAAAAGTTAAGTCACAGTACTTAACTTTTTTTGTTTAAATTACTTTCTTATAATTGCGCACGTGGCGGAATTGGTAGACGCGCCAGCTTGAGGGGCTGGTGGCCATTAGGTCGTGGAAGTTCGAGTCTTCTCGTGCGCACAATAATATATTTTTTTCCTTCTTTTGATTTTCTTGATTAAATCAAACACATTTGTACCATAAATTTTATGGTAAATCTTTACCTTTAGACTTCAACTATTTTAAATCAAATAAATACTATGAGTCTAGTATGGAAAGGTGTTATGCCAGCTGTAACCACTAAGTTTACCCAAAATGATGAATTGGATTTGGACATGTTCCAAACCAACATAAAAGCGCAGTTGGATGCAGGTGTTGAAGGAATTATTTTAGGAGGCACTTTGGGTGAGGCAAGTACACTTTCCCCTAAAGAAAAGAGTATTCTTGTAAAAGAAACAGTGATTTTAGCTAATGGGAGTGTACCTACTATAATCAATATTGCAGAGCAGACCACAAAAGGGGCTATTGACACAGCACACATTGCAGAGAAAGATGGCGCCCAAGGTCTTATGTTATTGCCTCCTATGAGATACAAAGCAGACAGTAGAGAAACTATTACCTATTTCTCGGAAATAGCCAAAAACACATCACTGCCCATTATGCTCTATAACAATCCCATTGATTATGGAATTGAAATCACTTTGGATATGTTGGATGAACTAACCCCCCATAACAACATCCAAGCGGTAAAGGAATCCACAAGGGATATTTCCAATGTGACCAGAATTAGAAACCGATTTGGTAGCAGATACAGTATTTTAACCGGTGTTGATACCTTGGGAATGGAAAGCCTATTAATGGGAGCCGACGGTTGGGTTGCGGGTTTAGTATGTGCTTTCCCTAGAGAGACTGTTGCCATTTATAAATTGATAAAGGCAAATAGAATCGAAGAGGCACTTAAAATTTATCGTTGGTTTTTACCCCTACTAGAGTTGGATGTAAGCACCAAACTAGTGCAAAACATTAAACTAGCGGAAGTTCACACGGGAATAGGAACAGAAAATGTAAGAGCTCCCAGATTGCCTTTGGCAGGCAAGGAACGAGAACGTGTTTTGGCCATTATTGAGGAAGGTCTGCGAACAAGACCTACCCTACCCAACTATAAATCCATCTAGAAGAAGTATTTTTAAAAGCATCAAACCACAATTAAAACATGATTACAGGAAAAAATTATATCGGAAGTAAATTAGTAGGTTCCCATAAACCTTTTAAAACCTTCAATCCAAAAAGTAATAGTGAAAATCCTTATGAATTTTACGAGGCTTCCTCGGAAGATATCAACAAGGCAGTTGCTATTGCCAAAGAAGCTTTTTACACCTACAAGAACATAAGTGGTGCTAAAAAAAGTGAATTTCTAAATGCCATAGCTGATGAGATTTTAGCTCTGGGGGATGAATTAATTAACACTTACACTCAAGAATCTGGGTTGCCAGAAGGGAGAGCTATTGGAGAACGAGGAAGAACTATGGGACAATTGCGACTTTTCGCAAATTTAGTTGCCGAAGGATCTTGGTTAGAAGCATCTATTGATACAGCCCAACCTAAAAGAGAGCCTCTTCCAAAAGCCGATATTAGAAAAATGTTGATTCCTATGGGACCGGTAGTTGTTTTTGGAGCCAGTAACTTCCCATTGGCTTTTTCAACCGCAGGTGGAGACACGGCATCGGCATTAGCTTCTGGTTGCCCTGTAATTGTAAAATCCCATCCCATGCATGCGGGTACTGGTGAATTGGTGTCATCTGCCATAATCAAAGCAGCTAAAAAAACAGGAATGCCCAATGGCGTTTTTTCCAACCTCAACAGTAGTGGCATTGAGGTTGGTGTTGAACTAACCAAACATCCAGATATAAAATGTGTTGTCTTTACAGGTAGTTTTCGAGGTGGGAAAGCCTTATTTGATATTGCAAACAGCAGACCCGAGCCCATTCCCGTATTTGCAGAAATGGGAAGTATTAATCCTGTTGTTTTGCTACCTGAAGCTTTAAAAAGTAGTTCGGATAGCCTAGCTAAAAATTTAGCAGGTTCCATAACGCTGGGCGCAGGACAATTTTGTACCAATCCAGGGCTGGTTTTAAGTATTAAAAGTAAAGAACTTACTTCTTTTTCTAAAACTCTTTCTGAACTGTTACAAGATATGGATGCTTCTTGTATGCTTCACCCAAATATAAAGCGCACATACGAACAAAATCAGAATGAGATAACCTCCCAAGAACATATTTCCGTACTTACCAATTCTCCAGGGACTACAGAAATTAATTTTGTGGAACCACAATTGGCCACCGTTGAAGGAAGCGTATTTTTAAAAAATCCTACCCTACATAAAGAGGTATTTGGTCCTTTTTCATTAATTGTTCAGTGCATAGACGAAGAAGAACTTTTAAAGGTCGTCAAATGCCTTGAAGGACAGTTAACAGCCACATTAATGGCTGATGACAATGAACTGTCCAAATACCCAGAACTTGTAAATCATTTACTGGAAAAAGTAGGACGATTGATATACAATGGTATGCCTACAGGAGTAGAAGTATGCCCATCCATGCAACACGGCGGACCCTATCCTTCAACCACGGACAGCAGGTTTACTTCAGTTGGAACTGGTGCAATCAAGCGTTTTGTTAGACCTTTAAGTTATCAAAATTGGCCACACGACCTGCTACCTGATGAGTTAAAAAACGAAAACCCATTGGAAATTTATAGAATCGTGAATGGAGAATACTCTCAAGGCACCATTTAAACTTCCTGGTATATGAAAAAAATCTTGATATCACTTTTGATTGTTTGTATTGGTTGTAAAAAAGAGCATTCTAACCTATCGGATTCAGAAATTGCATTAAACCAAATAATTGAAAAATACCAAGATTATAAGGGGTACGATGAAAAAGAATATCCTTTGGGCATCTATACTAAAGAACATTATCATGAAAGTGCCAAATTTGCACAAACTATACTGGATGAATTGTCCAAGGTTAAAATTGATGACTTAAATGGGACTGATAAAATATCGGCCGAACTTTTAAAATTTGTCCTTGAAGAACAAATAGATTATTATGAATATGGGGAATATTTAAATCCTTTACTTTCAGATTCCGGTTTTCATGTAAGTTTCCCCTACATGGTAAGACCACTTACAAATTATGAACAAATCAAGAATTATTTAAGAAAATTAAACGCTATACCCGTCCGTGTTGACCAACAATTAAAAAACATCAAAGAAGGATTGGAAAAAGGGGTTTCCCAACCCAAAGTTATTTTTAAAGAATATGAGTCAACATACAACACCCATATTGTAGACAATTTTGAAGACAGTTTTTTTTATTCACCTTTTAAAAACTTACCAGAGTCATTAACTATAGAACAAAAAGACTCAGTTCTTGAAGTTGCAGAATTGACCATTAAAACCAATGTAATTCCTCAGTTTAGGCGTATAAAATCATTTTTTGAGGAGGATTATTTACCCAACACCAGAACTACCCTAGGAGTCTCTGAAATTCCGAACGGGGAAGCATATTACCAGAATAAAATTAATTTTTACACCACCAGTACAGATTATACTGCAGATGACATCCACAAAATTGGGTTAGCAGAAGTGGCAAGAATTAAGGCCGAAATGGAAAAAATAATTCAAGAACTTAATTTTCAGGGAACCTTTCAAGATTTTCTGAGTTTTTTACGAACGGACAAACAATTCTATGCAAAAACCCCCAAGGAGTTATTAATGATTGCTAGGGACATGGCAAAAAGAGTAGATGGCCAACTACCAAGATTCTTCAAAACTCTTCCCAGAAAACCATATGGGGTAGCTCCAGTTCCAGATGCGATAGCACCAAAATACACAGGAGGCAGATATGTGGGGACCAGTGCCAACAGTACAGAACCAGGTTATTATTGGGTAAACACCTATGACCTCCCAAGCCGGACACTTTACACCCTGCCTTCTTTAACCGTTCATGAAGCAGTCCCAGGACATCATTTACAAGGTGCTTTAAATTCGGAGCTAGGAGACAGTATTCCAAAATTCAGAAAAAATTTATATCTCTCGGCCTATGGAGAAGGCTGGGGGCTTTATTCTGAATTTTTAGCTGAGGAAATGGGTATATATACAACTCCTTATGAACATTTTGGAAAATTAACCTATGAAATGTGGAGAGCATGTAGGTTGGTGGTAGATACTGGAATTCATGCAAAAGGTTGGACAAGGGAGCAAGTTGTGGATTATATGTCTTCTAACACAGCTTTGTCCTTACATGAAATAAATACAGAAACAGATAGATATATTTCATGGCCTGGGCAGGCCCTATCCTATAAAATGGGTGAAATTAAAATAAGGGAGCTGCGAAAAAAAGCTGAAAAAGAACTGGGAAGTAAATTCGACATTAGGGACTTTCACGAAGTAATTTTGGAACAGGGAACTGTAACACTTTCTACTTTGGAAAACAGAATCAATGCCTATATATCAAAAACAATAAATGAGTAGTTATACTTTTAGTTGTATTGATGCCCATACCTGCGGAAATCCAGTTCGATTGGTAAGAATGGGCGGTCCCATACTTGTTGGGAACAACATGAGTGAAAAACGACAACATTTTTTAAAAGAGTATGATTGGATACGTAAAGGGTTAATGTTTGAACCGCGTGGACATGATATGATGAGCGGTAGCATTCTTTATCCTCCAAGTAATCCAGAAAATGATTTTGGGGTCATATTTATAGAAACTAGTGGTTGTCTTCCCATGTGCGGACATGGAACCATTGGCACAGTAACCATAGCCCTGGAAGAAGGATTAATTCAACCTAAAAAAGAAGGTGAGCTTAAAATGGAGGCCCCAGCGGGTTTAGTAAAAATAAAGTACACCCAAGAAGGAAAGAAAGTAACCTCTGTAAGATTGACCAACGTAAAATCCTACCTGGCAAAAGAAAATATTGAAGTTCATTGCCCAAGTTTAGGAAAACTTATAATTGATGTTTCCTATGGAGGCAATTTTTATGCAATTATAGACCCTCAAGAAAACTTTAAAGGTCTGGAACACTATAAAGCCGAACAATTGATTGGTTGGAGTAGAATATTAAGGGATGAAATAAATAAGAAACATTCTTTTGTTCACCCAGAGGATGCTACCATAAATGGCTTAAGTCATATTTTGTGGACAGGAAAAACCATTTCACCCAAGGCTACCGCAAGAAATGCGGTTTTTTATGGGGATAAAGCTATAGATCGATCACCATGTGGTACTGGAACATCTGCTCGTATGGCGCAATGGTATGCCAAAGGTAAGCTCATAAAAGGTGATGAATTTGTACATGAAAGCATTATTGGAAGTCAGTTTGTGGGTCGCATTGAGGAAGAAACTACCATTGGGAACAAAAAGGCCATTGTACCCAGCATTGAAGGTTGGGCCCGTATTTACGGTTACAATAAAATATTAATTGATGAGGAAGATCCTTATGCAGAAGGGTTTCAGGTAATTTAATATGAAAAAGTAGAAAGTATTGAAAAATGTCATTATTGTTGGAGGAGGAATCGTAGGGTTAAGCTGTGCCTATTATCTTTTGAAAGAAGATTATAACATTACCATTATTGACAAATCAGATTTAAGTGGTGGTGCGTCCTATGTAAATGCTGGTTATTTAACCCCTAGCCATATTATTCCCTTGGCCTCACCTGGGATGATGGCAAAAGGCATTAAATGGATGTTCAACAGTAGCAGTCCTTTTTATATGAAACCCAGATTGGATTTGGATTTTATAAAATGGGCATGGAGCTTTAATAAATCATCTTCCAAAGCCAATGTAGAAAAGGCCATTCCTTTGATTAAGGACATTAATCTTTTAAGCAAGGAATTATATACGGATTTATATGATTCCGGTGAATTGGGTGATTTTCAATTGGAAAAAAAAGGCCTGTTGATGCTCTACAAAACTGAAAAAGAAGGAAAACATGAAAAAGAAGTTGCCAAAAGAGCCCAGGACATTGGGTTGGAAGTAAAAGAACTTTTATTAAGTGAATTGAATACTTTACAGCCCAATCTTAGCAATGAAATTTTGGGAGCTGTCCATTATGAGTGTGATGCCCATACCACACCAACTGAAATCATGAAAAAGTTAAAAACCTATTTAAAGAAACAAAATGTCGTTTTCAAAATTAATGAAGAAGTGCAGGACTTTAAATTAAGTGGTAATCAAATCAAGGAAATTATTACTGACAAAGGTACATACTCTGCAGATGAAATTGTGTTGGCCTCTGGTTCTTGGAGTCAGAAATTATCCCAAAAAATAGGATTGAACATCTCAGTGCAACCTGGAAAAGGGTACCGCATCAATGTGCATAGGGAAACTCCTGTGAAATTACCTGCAGTTTTAATGGAAGCCAAATGTGCTGTTACGCCTATGAGGGGCTTTACTCGCTTTGCAGGCACTATGGAACTATCTGGAATCAATAACAAAATAAGAAAAGAAAGGGTTGCCGCAATTGCCCAGGCAGCCAGTAATTATTACAATAATTTAACCATAACCCAAGAGGAAAAATTAGAAGCCCAATATGGCCTAAGGCCTGTTTCACCAGACGGATTGCCATATATAGGCAGAACGTCCAAATACAATAACCTAAGTATTGCCACTGGACACGCCATGATGGGATGGAGTTTGGGACCGGCAACGGGAAAATTGATTTCTGAAGTTCTTACAAACAAAAAACCATCTATGAACATAGACGGTTTTAATCCAGAAAGAAAATTCTAGTTATAATTCTTTTATTTTAACATCCCGGAACCAAACCCCAGCTCCATGGTCTTGTAGTGCCAAATAACCTGAATTGGTTTTACCATAGTCAGGGTAATCATTCCATTTACCACTATTTCTTTTGGTATTCCAATCTTCGGTAAACTTATCAAACTCCACAATTTTTTCCCCGTTCAACCAGTGTTGAACTTTTCCATGGTCAAAAACAATTTTGGTAGAATTCCACTCACCTACAGGTTTAAGCTTTTTCTTATCATTCGCTAAATGCATGGCATAATTGGCACCTGTTTTTTGCCAATCTTCAATAGGTTCAGGAAAACCTACATCATCCAAAATTTGATATTCTGGTGCTGTTTGGTATGGTGAATGGTAGATGGTATCTTCTACCGCATGGTAAAAGACTCCACTATTTCCGCCTTCACTTATTTTCCATTCCAAACTAAGTTCAAAATTATCATATTGTTTCATTGAAATAATATCCCCACCTGAATCCCCTGCCTTTCCAAAACATTCAATGATGCCATTTTCAATCTTCCAATTATCAGGTAAATTGCTCATATTATACCCCCGCCAGTGCTTGGCATCCATTAAAGAAACCCATTCATTGGATTCGACGACTACTTCTTCTGATACATCAGTATCAATTTTTTCCTTCTTAACATCCTTGCAGGCAAAGGCCAACACCGATAAACAAAAAAGCGTTATTAGTTTTTTCATGTTTGGTTTACTATTAAATTATTCACAAATCATTAATAAATTGTACTTCAATTTATCCAAATAAAATGACTCTTCCTAATGAATAAAGGGGACTTATTTTAAAAGATCATCTAGGAACAATCTGGTTTTGTTACTATTCCAATTGGCAGCTCCCGTTTCAGCAATTACGATGTGTCCTTTTTTATTAATTATATAGGTAGTGGGTATCACTTTTGACTTCAATATATCCGGAGCCTTACTTTTGCTAAAGTATACTGGAAAGTTATACTCTTTTTTGGTAATAAAATTTTTTGCTTTTTGTACTTTGTCTTCAGCTACCATTACAAAACTAACTTTTTCGCCATAGTCATTGTAAAGTTCTTGTATGCTTGGCATTTCTGCTACACAAGGAGGACACCAAGTTGCCCAAAAATTTACAAATACAACCTTACCCTTTTCAGTTTCAAAATTCAACGTGTTTCCATCCACATCGACCAATTGCCATTGGTAAGTATCTAATGGGACTTGCAATTCTTCTTTTAAAGTATCCACACTACCAGCCAATAACCTATTCATTAATACTTTCATCTTAAAACCAACTGGTGTAAATAAGAAAAGAATCACTCCTAGAATAAGTAGTCCATTAACAATTTGGTCCTTTTTAAATTTCATTATTATTTAGAAATCAGCTCATCTAGCAACTTATGTACTCTACCTCTATTCCAACTAGCAATCTCCTTTTCATAAACCACCACACTTCCCTCTTTGTCAATTAGGTAAGACGATGGCACTACCTTCGAATCTATAGGCATTTTATCCCCTATGATAAGATAGGTAACCGGAAAAGTGAATCCATGTTTTTCCATAAAGGTTTCTACAGGCTCTCTTAACTCATTAGTAATGATATAAAAATCCACTTTGTCTCCGTAGGCATCATACAATTTTTGAATACTTGTTAATTCTGCATAAGATGGTAATTTCCATGAGGCCCAAAGGTTTATAAAAACCACCTTTCCCTCCGATTGTTTAAAATTGAAGAAATTCCAATCAGCATCTTTTAGTCGCCAATCGTAATCCGCAATTTTTTCTCTTTTGCTTTCAACAATTACTGTTGGACGTGGCGCAAATAATCTATGTAACAAAACCTTTCCGTAAAAACCCAAAGGGGTAACAAAAAAAGACAATACAAAAGCAATGAGGAGTATGTTTAAAAGCGTCTTCTTCTTAAGTTTCATTTACAATTTAGGTTTCGCCAAAACTAAAAAACTCCTGAAGATTTTCAGGAGTTTTAATTACTTATTTTACTATGAGGAACTATGCGGCATTCTCTTTTTTGATTACATTAAGTGCAGAACCTTCTTTAAACCATTCTATTTGAGGCGCATTATAGGTATGATTCAACAGAATGGTATCAACAGAACCATCTGCATGGACCGCTTCCAAAGTCAACTGTTTACCAGGAGCAAATTCATTTAAATCAATAAAATTAAATGTATCATCTTCCTGAATTAAATCATAATCCGATTCATTGACAAATGTTAACCCAAGCATTCCCTGTTTTTTAAGATTGGTTTCATGAATACGTGCAAAAGATTTTACAATTACCGCTGCAACACCTAAATGACGGGGTTCCATAGCAGCATGTTCACGGGAAGAACCTTCTCCATAGTTATGGTCTCCCACTACAATAGATTTAATTCCTGCGGCCTTATATGCACGAGCAGTATCTGGCACTGGGGCATATTCTCCAGTTATTTGATTCTTAACTTTATTTGTTGCTTTACCAAATGCATTTACTGCACCAATTAAACAGTTGTTGGAAATATTATCTAAATGACCACGAAAACGTAACCAAGGACCCGCCATGGAAATATGATCAGTTGTACATTTTCCAAATGCTTTTATTAATAGCTTGGCCCCTTCAATTTTGCTTCCAATTGGCTCAAAAGGTTCTAACAACTGTAATCTTTCCGAAGATGGAGAAACCACAACTTGTACACCGCTACCGTCTTCCATAGGAGCTACAAAACCTGCATCCTCCACATCAAAACCTCTAGGTGGCAATTCCAAACCAGTTGGTTCTTCCAACATAACTTCCTCACCATCATTATTGACTAATTTATCTGTCATTGGGTTAAAATCCAATCGTCCTGATATAGCAACAGCTGCAACCATTTCTGGTGACGCAACAAAGGCGTGCGTATTTGGGTTACCATCCGCCCTTTTAGAAAAGTTACGGTTAAAGGAATGTATAATTGTATTTTTTTCTTGCTTGTCTGCCCCTTCTCTAGCCCATTGTCCAATACATGGTCCACAGGCGTTAGTAAATATTTTTGCGTTTAAATCTTCAAAAATATCCAGCAAACCATCTCTTTCAGCTGTAAAGCGAACTTGTTCGGATCCAGGGTTGATACCAAATTCAGCCTTGGCAACCAGACCCTTGTCCACCGCTTGTTTTGCTACTGAAGCTGCTCTGGACAAATCTTCATATGAGGAGTTGGTACAAGAACCTATTAGACCCCATTCTACTTTTAATGGCCAGTCATTCTCTTTTGCTTTTTCCGTCATTTCACCAACTATTGTTGCCAAATCCGGTGTAAATGGTCCATTGATATGTGGCTTGAGCTCGTCCAGGTTAATTTCAATTACTTGATCAAAATATTTTTCCGGGTTAGCATATACCTCATCATCCCCTGTTAAATGTTCTTTTACCTTATTGGCTGCATCGGCAATATCATTTCTGTCAGTTGCCCTTAAATAACGTTCCATGGAAGCATCATAACCAAAGGTAGAAGTAGTAGCTCCTATTTCTGCTCCCATATTACATATGGTGCCTTTTCCAGTTGCTGACATAGATTTTGCACCCTCTCCAAAATATTCAACAATAGCTCCTGTACCACCTTTTACAGTTAAAATACCAGCTACTTTTAAAATAACATCTTTTGGTGCTGACCAACCCGATAATTTTCCGGTTAATTTAACTCCAATTAATTTTGGGAATTTAAGTTCCCATGCCATTCCTGCCATAACATCTACAGCATCTGCGCCTCCAACACCAATGGCAACCATTCCCAATCCACCAGCATTTACCGTATGGGAATCCGTACCAATCATCATTCCACCTGGAAATGCATAATTTTCCAAAACTACCTGGTGTATAATTCCAGCTCCCGGTTTCCAGAAACCAATTCCGTACTTATCCGATACAGAGGCTAAAAAATTAAAAACCTCACTACTATTGTTCAACGCATTTTGTAAATCCTTATCTGCACCAATTTTAGCCTGTATCAAGTGATCACAATGCACCGTGGTAGGAACAGCTACTTTAGGTTTCCCTGCCTGCATAAACTGTAACAATGCCATCTGAGCGGTTGCATCTTGACACGCGATACGGTCCGGCGCAAAATCCACATAATCCTTACCTCTTTCAAAAGCCTTAGTAGCTTTTCCATCCCATAAATGTGAATATAAAATCTTCTCCGAAAGAGTTAAGGGTTTACCAACCACTTCACGTGCCTTGTCAACACGTTCAGCCATGTTAGCATATACCTTTTTAATCATATCAATGTCAAATGCCATTATCTAATATTTTAAGTTTTGAGTAATTCTACAAATTTAAGAAAATCCGTAGTGCAAAGAAAATAATTTGCTACGGTAATATGCGAATTTTTAAGAAGAAAAACTATAGAATTTTATAGCAATTTTGTGATAATATCCTCTTCTGATACACCTTCTGCCTCTGCCTTGTAATTTTTTATAATTCGATGTCTCAGTATTCCCATGGCCACTGCTTTTACATCTTCTATATCCGGAGAGAATTTTCCATGGATTGCAGCATGGGCCTTTGCTCCCAAAACCAAATTTTGAGAAGCCCTTGGTCCAGCTCCCCAATCAATATACTGCTTTACATAATCTACAGCAGATTCTAAATTGGGACGAGTACTATTTACTAAATTCACAGCATAGGAAACCACATTGTCCGGCACAGGAATTCTACGTATCAAATGCTGTACTTCAATAATCTCTTTTGCATTGAACAAGGATTTTACCTCTGGAACATTATCAGAAGTAGTTTTCTTAACCACTTCAATTTCTTCTTCTACCGATGGATACTTAAGTTCAATGGCAAACATAAAGCGGTCTAATTGTGCCTCTGGCAAAGGATAAGTACCTTCCTGCTCTATTGGGTTTTGAGTTGCCAAAACAAAATAAGGAAGCTCTAATTTGTATTGCTGTCCCGCAATGGTCACCGCTCTTTCTTGCATAGCCTCTAACAATGCTGCCTGGGTTTTTGGGGGTGTCCTATTTATTTCATCAGCCAAAATAATATTAGAAAATATAGGCCCCTTAATGAATTTAAAACTTCTGTTTTGATCCAATACCTCACTTCCCAAAATATCACTGGGCATTAAATCTGGTGTAAACTGAATACGCTTAAAATCCAGTCCCAAAGTCTGGGCAATCGTATTCACCATAAGGGTCTTTGCCAAACCGGGCACTCCGATAAGAAGGGAGTGGCCTCCAGTATAAATAGACAATAGTATTTGGTCCACTACCTCATTCTGTCCGACTATAACCTTCGCAATCTCTTGCTTTAAGGATTTATGTTTTTTAACCAGATTTTCGATAGCGGCAACGTCTGACATATATTATTTTTTAACCCAGTTGTTGGCAAAATCACAATCTTTATTTGCCTCGTTTACACTTATATAAGTATCCTCTATATGCTCATCCATCCACTTTTTAATAGCATTGAACTGCTTTTCCCTAAGTGCCAATTCCTGGATTTTAAGATAATCCTGAGCAAAGTCTGCCTGATGCTCATCATATCTATTGGAAATTTTTAAAATTTTATATTTAACTCCAGCTCCTCTTTCATCTTGTTCCATAATAGGTCTGGAAATTTCATTATCCTTAAGGTTTCTCACTTGATTGTACAATGTTGGATCCATTTTTGTCAATTCAAAACGGGCACTAAAATCACTGGGGTTACGCAGTACACCTCCATCGAATTTAGTTTCTTTTTCATCAGAAAAATTAAGTGCCGCTTCCGCAAAAGTAAACTTACCATCCAATATATTTTGGCGAATGCTATCCAGCTCGGCTTTAGCTTCATTAATTGCTTCCTGTGGAACTTCTGGAGCCATTAGAATATGCCGAATATCCCTTTCCTGTCCTCTTATTTTTTCACAAAATATTATGTGGTATCCAAAAATGGTCTCAAAAGGTTCAGAAATCTCTCCCTCTTCGAGACTAAAAGCAACATCTTTAAATTCTTTTACAAAACCTGTTTCTTTGGTAATACTATAAAATCCTCCATTGGGTTTTGATCCTGGGTCCTGAGTATACAGGATAGCTTTTACCTTAAAACTTGAGCCATTATCCAGCACATCTGCTCTTATGGCATTTAATCTATCTATGACTTTTTGCTTTTCTTCGTCAGTGGCTTTAGGAGTTTTTACGATTTGGGAAATTTCCAATTCCGCCCCAATCATAGGTCTTTCATCTTTAGGGATTTTATTGAAAAACTGTCTTATCTCTTCTGGAGTAACCTGAATTTCACCTACAATCTTTGACTGCATCCTCTCAGAAAGCATTCTTAATTTATTAATTTTATAAAGTTCCTCCCTAAAACTTTCTACATCTTCCTTTTTATAAAATTTAAGCACTTTTTCCATAGAGCCTATTTGTGCTACCAAGCCCTGTATTTGTCTATCACTAGTTGCATTCACCTCATCATCGGAGACCAATATACTATCCTGAACGGCTTGGTGGGCATACAAACGGTCTTCCATTAACTTGCCCAAGAGGCTACAATGGCTAATATCTTCTGCGGAAACCCCTTGGGTTTTAAGATCAATCAGTGTTTTTTCTATGTCCGAATCCAATATCACATAGTCCCCAACAACAGAAGCAATACCGTCCAATTTGACCCTCTTAAAATTCTGAGTGGAATCCTTTTTAAAATCTCCACGCTCCTCCACAACCATATCCTCTGGTTCTACTTGAGTATCTGGCATTTCATTCGTCTCTTGGGAAAACCCAAAAACAGTAAAAAACATGCCCAATATTAGTACAAAAGTCTTATTAGTCTTTTTCATATACTTCAAATTCTTTTTCTTTAATGGCTTCGTCAATAATTTCAGTTTCCAGTTGTCTACCATACTCCAGCTTTCTTCTATTCAAAAGAACCTGTTTTATAGTTGGCTCTATATACTGTAATGGCGCAATATCATTTACTTCCAAAACATCAATAACCTTCGCCAAATATACCCCTAATGAATCCTGCAACTCAAAAAATTGTGATTTTTTTAAGTATCGCTCTTCATTTTCATAGGTCAGTGGAGGAATTTCATCGATCACCCTCGATGATGCTACCCAGATGGAATCATTAAAATTCAATTTTTTGAACTGCACCCCTATTGAATCCAAATACTGGACATCCTCCGCTTCAAAATCCTTTAATTTTTGGATTACAGCTTCTTTATCCAAAAACTGCGGGGGAAGTTCTATAAACCTAAGTTGGACAATTTTTTCCTTTAGTTTAAAATTCTCTTTCTCTATGTCGTAAAAACTCTGCAATTCTGAAAGGCTTATCGCTGTATCCTGGGCCTGCTGAACCAACGCCTCTTTATAAGCCCCAGTATAAAGATCATTTCTATAATTGCTCACGAGCCGGTCAAACTCAGCCAATTTATCTTCTGACAAATTTATTTTCGCCTTGTTCATTAACAATTGCTTGGCAGCCCAATTATTAATATAATTGGTAACAAACGATGCACTATCCGCTTTGGACATATTGCTATTCAACAACAATTGGACATCTTCTTTGTATAAATAGGTTTCCCCAACACGGGCCAAAGGTTCCTTTTCTGCTTCTTTTCTAAAAAAAGAGTCACATGAAACCGTAAAAATCAACATCATAATGGGCTGTGCAACTTTTATGAACATCCACCCTTTTCTATTAAAAAACTGCATCCTGCAAAAATAACAATTACATTATCTTGCACAAGTTATAAAATAGGGGATTAACACATTTTTAGCACCCTATGAATCCTATATTTATTAAATTAGTAAGAAATACGGGGCAAAAATGAAATATACTACAGAAATTATTGTAAACCTGCCCAGGGAAGAATTTATCAAGAAGCTGGACAATGCTGATAATATGAAGCATTGGCAACGAGGTTTGGTAAAATATGAACTGCTGTCCGGGAGCGCTGGGCAAGAAGGTGCAAGAATGAGTTTGGATTATAAAATGGGTAAGCGGGAAATGTCCTTAATAGAAACCATCATTAAAAGAAATTTTCCAGAAGAGTTCCATGCCACATATGACACCAAAGGAGTGCACAATATTCAAAAAAATTATTTTGAAGAGGTTGATGCAAATACAACAAAATGGATTTCTAAAAGTGAATTTCAATTCTCCAGTTTCATGATGAAGGCAATGGGTTTTCTTATGCCAGGAGCCTTTAAAAAACAGTCCTATAAATACGCTGAAGATTTCAAGGCCTTTGCAGAGAAAGGAATTTCTGTTTCTAAATCCTAAAGATAAATACTACCGACTTGAATAGAAGAATAAAATTAATTTGGGATTTTAGGGGCCCAACCGCAGGTATGACATCCGAACACCATGAAAAACACCTTAAAGAATATATAGCAGCCGAAGAATTGGAATGCAAAATTACCGGACATAGTACCATCAACGATATGCATAGCATTGCCTATATGGTTGTTAACGAAAAACATATGATTAAAGTGAGAGATTCACTAAAACCCCATCGTGGTGAAGTGTATGAAAATTGACCAAACCAACCAGACTTGAAAAAACAAATACTCATTATTTTAGGGTGCTGCTTGCTTTGGATTTCTTGTTCCCAGACTAAGAATCACAATCCTCTGGAAATAGTTTTATCATCAAATGATTCCAAGATTAAAAAGGTTATGGATAGTATAGGCCAATATGAGGTACAAATAAGGTACACCCATATTAAACGAGAAAATGATAGTGTTTTTTTTAAAGATTATGATTTTCAGGTGGACAACCAGCGCTACTTTTATCCTGCGAGTACCGTTAAATTTCCAATTGCTACTTTGGCTTTAGAAAAACTAAATGGGCTAGATTCGCTGACCATGAATACTCTTTTTTATGTAGAAGGTGATTCTGTTGAAACCACAATTGCCAAAGAAATCACCAAAATATTTGCGGTAAGTGACAATGAGGCCAATAATAGATTGGTAGAGTTTTTGGGTCAAGATGAAATCAATCAAAAGCTTAAAGAGAAGGGAATTGAAGGAGTCCGAATTTCTCATAGACTTTCAACAGACAATGCCTACGAGATTACAACCAAACCCTTGATTATTTATCTAAATGACAGCACAACCACAACAAGTATTCCCATTATTAACACTTCCCCTGTACCATTAGTAGAAAAAGGTGTTTTAAAAGGAAAAGGTTTCATAGAAGACGATTTCCTTATCAATGAACCGTTTAACATGAGTCTAAAAAATAAATATCCAATAGATGCACAACATAATGTTTTAAAACGAGTTCTTTTCCCAGAAAAATTTAAGGATGCTGAACAATTTCACCTAAGTGTCTCGCAAAGAGATTTTTTGTTGTCCTCCATGTCCAATTTACCAAAGGATGTTGGGTACAACCCAAAAACCTACTATGATAGCTATGGAAAATTCTTTATTTACGGAGATTCCAAAGAAAACATTCCAGATTATATTAAGGTTTATAATAAAGTGGGGTATGCGTATGGAACACTAACCGACTGCGCCTATATATTGGATTCTAAAAACAATGTGGAGTTTTTGTTGACCGCAACCCTTTTAGTGAATAAAAATGGGATTTTTAACGACAATACCTATGAATTTGAAGAAGTTGGTATTCCATTTTTGGCGCAACTGGGAAGAGAATTGTATAAATATGAATTAACTCGATAAACCCATGATTTTTAAAAAAACACTCCCAATCCTTATTTTTGTTTTTGTTTTTGTACTTGCATGTGCAGAAACAAAAAAGGACGAAAGCAAACTTAATTTTCCTAGATTAGAAGAAATGGTAAAGAATACCCCCAATAAAGAAAACTTATGGGTTTTTATTATGGCTGGGCAATCCAATATGGCAGGACGAGGTATAGTGGACCACAAGGACACTCTATCACATCCTCGGATTCTTTCCATTAATTCCAAAGATGAATTAATTTACGCTAAAGAGCCCCTTCATTTTTACGAATCCAATTTGGTTGGTTTGGATTGTGGCCTTTCTTTTGGTCATGAATTATTAGAACATATTCCAGATAGTGTTTCTTTATTAATTCTACCTACCGCTGTTGGTGGAAGCTCAGTAACTCAATGGCTCAATGACTCCATTCATCGAGATGTTCAATTACTTTCAAACTTTAAAAGAAAAGTAGCAATAGGAAAAAAATATGGTTCCATAAAGGCCATATTATGGCATCAGGGAGAAAGTGATGCCCACAAAAAAGATATCCCACATTATAAAAAGAAATTAACAAGTCTATTTAAAAATTTTAGGTCTGAAATTGAAAATGACTCCCTACCCATCATTTTAGGAGAATTAGGAGGGTATTCTGAAACACCTGAAGAATGGGGAGCTATTACTAAAATAATTAATAACTTTCCATCAATTGATTCCAATACTAAAGTAGTAAAACTATCAGATTTGCCAGACAAAGGCGATAAAATTCACTTTAGCACAGAAAGTTTCAGAATTATGGGACAGCGCTATGGCAAAACTTATCTACAATATATCCAATAACATGAAAAAATCAATCTTCCCCCTATTTTCTCTTATTCTTATAATAACAAGTTGCAAAACAGAAAAAATAGCTGATTTTCAACCCAAAACTGTTGTTCCATCAGTACAACAATTGGCTTATCAAAAAATGGAAATGGTGGGTTTTATACATTTCACAGTTAATACATATACTGATAAAGAATGGGGTTATGGTGACGAAAATCCAATAATTTTTAACCCAGAGGAATTAGACGCAGAACAATGGGTCTTGGCAGCAAAGGCTGGTGGATTAAAGGAATTGATACTTACTGCAAAACATCACGACGGTTTTTGTCTATGGCCCAGCAAATTTACAGAGCATAGTGTAAAAAACAGTCCCTATAAAGATGGACAAGGAAATGTGGTCAAGGAATTTGTTGATGCCTGTAAAAAGCATGGGCTAAAAGTTGGCCTTTATCTATCCCCATGGGATAGAAACCATGCTGATTATGGCAAACCAGAATACATTACCTACTATCGAAATCAGTTAAAGGAATTATTGACGAACTATGGCGAAATAAACGAAATTTGGTTCGATGGTGCTAATGGTGGTGATGGGTTTTATGGAGGGGCCAATGAAGAGCGAAAAATTGATAGAAGTACTTATTATGACTGGGAAAACACTTTTTCTTTGGTCAAAAATCTGCAACCCAATATTATGATTTTTTCCGACGCTGGGCCAGATATTCGTTGGGTAGGAAATGAACATGGTCATGCTGGGCAAACCTTTTGGTCTTCTATAAATGGTAATGAACTTACCATTGGAGGTGATATGGCAGATTATTTAAATATAGGCGAATCGGATGGGAATTCATGGCTTATTGGCCAATGTGATGTTTCCATACGTCCTGGATGGTTTTACCATGAAGCACAGGACAGCTTGGTAAAAACACCCAAGCAGTTGACTGATATTTATTATAAGTCTGTTGGAAGAAATGGCGTTTTATTAGTGAACCTTCCTCCAAACAAAAAAGGATTAATCCATTCTAATGATGTTAAGAACTTAAAAGGTTTCAAAGAAATAATAGACGAAACCTTTAAAACCAATTTGGTGGAAGGTGCAAAGGTAACCGCATCCAATTACAGATTGGAAAATGAACGTTTTTCTCCTCTAAATATTTTGGATAGCAATTCTGAAACATTTTGGACAACAGATGATTCAGTTCTTTCTGCTGAATTAATTATAGAAACTGAAAAACCTATTACTTTTAATCGATTATTACTTCAAGAACCAATAAAGTATGGTCAGCGAATAGAAAAATTTGAAGTTTCAATTGAAGAAAATGGAGCATGGAAATCCATCTCCAATGAAACAACCATAGGGTACAAAAGATTAATAAGGATAGAAAACGTAACTACTAGGAAGATTAAAATAAAAATAGTAGACGCCAACGCTATTCCTGCCCTTTCCAATTTTGAAGTGTTCCTAGCAACTAAAGAATAAGGAAAAGTGATGTTTAGGATGATATAGGTTCACCATATAGATCAAAGTCAGCGGCATCAGTGATTTTAATCTCAACAAATTCTCCAGTTTTAAGATAGTGCTTGGCTGCATCTATCAATACTTCGTTATCCACATCTGGTGAATCGAACTCCGTTCTACCTACAAAATAGTTTCCTTCTTTTCGGTCAATTACACATCTAAAGGATTTCCCTATTTTCTCTTGGTTCAATTCCCAAGAAATCTGGGATTGCAGCTCCATAATCTCGTTGGCACGCTGTTGTTTTACTTCGTCCAAAACATCATCCTCCAACTTGTACGCATGGGTATTTTCTTCATGGCTATAGGCAAAACACCCTAATCGTTCAAAACGCATCTCCTGTACCCAGTTCTTCAATATATTAAAGTCTTCCTCTGTTTCACCCGGATACCCAACTATTAGTGTGGTTCTTATGGCCATATTAGGAACGGCCTTCCTAAAATCTTGTAACAACTTTGTGGTTTTTACCTGTGTTGTGCCTCTTCTCATACTTTTTAAAATAGCATCAGAGATATGTTGCAATGGAATATCTAAATAATTACACACTTTAGGCTCATTCTTCATTACTTCCAAAACATCCATTGGAAAACCAGTAGGGAAGGCATAATGTAAACGAATCCACTCAATCCCATCCACCTTTACCAATTCTTGCAGCAGCTCAGCTAAATTTCTTTTTTTGTAGAGGTCCAAACCATAATAAGTTAGGTCCTGCGCAATTAAAATTAGTTCTTTGACTCCATTGGCCGCCAAGCTTTTGGCTTCTGCTACCAAATTTTCAATAGGTGTGCTTTTGTGTTTTCCTCTCATCAAAGGAATAGCACAAAAAGAACAAGGCCTATCACAACCCTCGGCAATTTTTAAATAGGCATAGTTCTTAGGGGTAGTGGTTAGTCTTTCACCTATCAATTCATGCTTATAGTCCGCACCCAGGGCTTTCAACAAATTTGGAAGTTCACTTGTTCCAAAATATTCATCTACATTTGGAATTTCCTTTTGTAGGTCGGGTTTATACCGCTCACTTAAACAGCCAGTAACAAACACTTTATCTACTTCGCCAGCTTCCTTCTTTTGTACAAAATCCAAAATGGTGTTAACGCTTTCCTCTTTGGCATTGTCAATAAAACCACAGGTATTTATTACTACTACATTACCCTCTCCCTCATGTACTACTTCTTTCTTATTGGCCTTTAATTGACCCATAAGTACTTCAGAATCGTATACATTCTTGGAGCACCCCAGAGTTACTACATTAATTTTGTTCTTTTTAAGTGATTTTGTCCGCATGAATCTGAAAATGAGGCCTACGTATCTGTAAGGCAGGTGCAAAAATACAATTTGATCAAGGAAGAATCAGCTTAAAAACTATTTTTCTTGTTTTTACGTTAAACCATTATAACCAATTGAAATCCAATAATAAAAAGTTGATATGAAAGTCCAAATCATTTTTCTGGTTTCACTTTTTTCCATTACACTAATTTCCTGTTCAAAAGACAAGGACAATGACCCTGAACCATCTCCCGAGGTGAAGGCCATGTACTTTCCGAAAATAAATTCATCTGATTGGGAAACTATTTCAGTGGAAGAACTAGATTGGAATCCAGATGCCGAACAACCCTTATATGACTTTCTTGAAGACCACAATACGGATGCTTTTGTGGTTTTAAAAGATGGTAGAATTGTTTTAGAAAAATACTTTGGGGATTTTGACGCCTCAAAAAGTCATACTTGGAATTCTGCGGCCAAAACGTTGACCGCCTTTACTATTGGAATTGCTCAAGAAGAAGGTCTTCTATCTATTGACAACCCGTCATCTGATTATATGGGAGAAGGTTGGTCTAGCCTTACTCTTGAACAAGAACAACTTATCACCGTCAAACATCATTTAACAATGACCAGTGGATTGGATTATACAGATGATATTTTTTGCACTGATAAAGAATGCCTGCTTTACAAAAATGACCCAGGGACTTATTGGTACTATCATAATGCACCATATACCTTATTGGATGAAGTCATTTCTGGAGCTGTAGGTAAAGATTACAAAACGTATTTTTATGAAAAAGTACGAGACAGAATTGGAATGCAAGGTTCTTGGTTAAAAATAGGGTACAATAACCTATATTTTAGCACTGCCAGAAGCATGGCCCGTTTTGGGCTTTTAAATTTAAACAAAGGTATTTGGGATGGCACTTCCATTTTAACAGATGAAAGCATTTTCAACCAAATGACAAATACCTCACAAGACTTAAATACATCCTATGGTTATCTATGGTGGCTAAATGGCAAAAACAGTTATAAAGTACCAGGTTCGGAGGAGTTATTTACTGGTAAACTAATTCCCAGCGCGCCAGATGATTTAATTGCTGGACTAGGAGCTTTTGACCAAAAATTATATGTTGTTCCCAGCAAAGGATTAGTGGTTGTACGTATGGGTGATAGTGCCGACGCGGAACAATTGGGGCCCTCTTCGTTTGATAACAACCTTTGGCTAAAACTAAATGATTTAATTGAATAAAATTATCCTTTTAGCGTTCCACCTTTTTTCCTCCTATCCAAACAGATGCTATTTTTTTGGTATTTACTATATCATCCAGTGGATTAGCCTCTAACAGAACAAAGTCTGCCAATTTTCCTTTTTCCAAAACACCCACATTTGTAAGTTTCAAACAATTTGCGGCATCTTTGGTTGAAGCAACTATTATTGCCATTGGGGACATTCCTGCTTTCGCCATAAGCTGTAATTCCAAATGCTCAAAATAACCTTGAAAACGGGTTGGCATTCCACTATCCGTACCCATAGCTATTGTAGCTCCTCCATCCGCTATTTTTTTTAGGTTAACCAATGCCATTTTCAATGCCTCTTGATTTGCTTCATAATCTTCTCCATTTCTAACATTTGTTTGTCTATCTGGATCTTTTAACATAACCACCTCTAAAGTATTTGCATTTTCAATAAAGAAAGGATCTGAAAAAAAATCAGGAGTTTCACCATACACATAAGTAGATAAATCCCTTGTTAAGGTTGGGCAATAACAAACATTTTTTGTTTTTAGAAGTTCTATCAGCTCTTGATCCACTTCTTTATCCCTAATACTATGCGCTAAGAAATCGGCCCCTGATTCCAACAAATCTCTAGCTATTTCAAGGTCATATATATGAGCCATAAGCATAAGATTGTGTTTATGGGACTGTTCAATAATTGCATCATAAATTTCAGAAGGCATTGCATTAGAACGTCCCCTATTGTTATCTACCCTAATTTTTATAAAGTCAGTTTTGTTTTTCGCGTTTCTATTTACTATTTCTTGTACACTTTCAACGGTATTTCCCGAAACTATTTCCCCTGCAATATACAGTCTGGCCCTGCCAATAGCCTTAACAGTATCATTAATTGCTTGAAAAGCCCTCGCCTGTTCCCTATCTTCTCCTAAACTTGCTACCGTAGTTATTCCAAAACGGGCATATAGCTCCAATTGATTTTGAATTTGCTGTGTTGAGTAATGTTCTGGGTTCACCTCATCCCTGTACCCAACATGAGCATGTGTATTGATCAAGCCAGGAATCATTGTTTTCCCTTCAGCTTGAATAATAATCGTATTCTTGGGAAGTTTTATATCATTGGCTGGCCCTGTAGCAGAAATTCGTCCATTTTCAATTAAAACAACAGCATTTTCAATAGGCGCACCTCCATTTCCATCTATAAGCCTCGCTCCCATGATAGCAGTAATATCAGAAGTTTTTGGCTTTTGGCAAGCCGTAAGAGTAATTAATAAAAGAGAACTAAACAAAAAACAGCACGCTTTCATTTTCAAAGAATTATTTGTTCCTAAAAACACTAATAAATGAATTCAGCATTACAATTATTGCATCTAGATAAACCAGCATACTATGACCTGATAAATTCCAAAAACACTCACATTAAAATACTCCAAGGACATTTAAAGTTTAAAAAAAGAATCTACAAATTCAAATTTATTAAAGACTTGTAAATCTTCTATGCCTTCACCTACCCCAATATACTTAACAGGAATTTGAAATTGGTCAGAAATACCAATAACCACACCACCCTTTGCTGTTCCATCCAATTTAGTGACTGCCAATGATGTTACTTCTGTGGCCTTTGTAAACTGTTTGGCCTGCTCAAAAGCGTTTTGACCTGTAGAACCATCCAAAACCAACAATACATCATGTGGTGCATTATCTACCACCTTGTCCATCACACGCTTTATTTTGGTAAGCTCGTTCATTAAGTTAATCTTATTATGTAAACGGCCAGCTGTATCAATTATAACAACGTCCGCTTCAGTGGTTACTGCCGAGCTCAAGGTATCAAAAGCAACGGAGGCCGGGTCACTACCCATTTTTTGTTTGATAATAGGTACATCAACACGGTCTGCCCAAACCTGTAATTGGTCAATTGCAGCAGCTCTAAAAGTATCGGCAGCACCCAATACCACCTTATATCCTTGGCTTTTAAATTGATGTGCTAATTTACCTATGGTAGTGGTCTTACCTGCTCCATTTACCCCAACCACCATTATTACATAAGGCTTTTTGGTATTTGGAATTTTAAACTCGGTTTCCTCTCCAATATTAGTTTCCGAAAGCAAGCCTGCTATTTCTTCCCTAAGAATTGTTTGGAGTTCATCAGTACCCATATATTTATCCTTGGATACCCGAGCCTCAATTCGGTCAATGATTTTAAGGGTAGTGTTAACACCAACATCGGAAGTCACCAAAACTTCCTCAAGATTATCCAAAACATCATCATCAACTTTGGATTTTCCTGCTACAGCTTTTCCTAATTTGTTAAAAAATGAGGTCTTGGTCTTTTCCAAGCCCTTGTCCAAAGTTTCTTTTTTCTTTGAAGAAAATATATTTTTAAATAAGCTCATTTACATTAAAATAGAAAATCAAAGATAGGAAAGTATGATGATAATTCTAGCAATGTAAAAATTGCGTTTTTTAGAAAGTTCTAAAAACAAAAAAGCCACTTTCATATGAAAGTGGCTTTCCAACCAAAATACTTGGTAAGCTTGTTATTTCTTATTCAACCAGTCATTCACCAATTCTGGCGCCATTACTGATTCTACAAAAGTATATGCACCACTCTTAGGTGACTTTACCATTTTTACGGCTTTTGTTAATCTTTTTGAACTCGTTTGCAACGAGGCTACGGTCTTCTTTGCCATGACTTATTATTTTATCTCTTTATGAACTGTCATTCTCTTTAAGATAGGGTTGAATTTTTTGATTTCCATCCTATCTGGAGTATTTTTCTTATTCTTTGTAGTAATGTACCTAGAAGTACCTGGCTTTCCAGACTCCTTATGCTCTGTACATTCTAATATAACTTGAATTCTATTGCCTTTCTTCGCCATAGTTATATAAATTAAACAGGATTACTTAATTAACCCTTTACCTTTTGCTTCTTTTAAAACTGCAGAAATCCCTTTCTTGTTGATACTTTTTAAAGCTCTTGCAGATACTTTTAAAGTAACCCAACGGTCCTCTTCTGGAATATAAAAACGCTTTTTAGAAAGATTTACGTCAAATCTTCTTCTGGTTTTATTAATAGAGAAAGATACGTTATTACCAAACATAGCCTTCTTTCCGGTGATTTCACAAACTTTTGACATTACACTACTTTTTGTGTGATTTTAAACAGGGTGCAAATTTATATCTTTTTTATGGGACGTACAAAATTCTTTTTTAGAATTTTAATATTTCTTTTTGCAGCAATTCAAATGCCTTGTTTACAGACTTTTCTACTATCCTTTCCCTATGGTTTCCCATATTAAATTTTTTGGCAAAAACATCCTTGGGAGTGGCGATGGCAATAAATACTGTTCCCACATCTTCATCAGAGTCACCTTTGGTTGGCCCCGCATTGCCAGTCGTGGCAATGGCAAAATCAGTTTTTAGCAGTTGCTTTACTTTCGAGGCCATTGATACCGCCACTTCCTGGCTCACTACCGAATGTTTTTTTACCAAATCCTCATCAATACCAAGAACTTCGATTTTGGTTTGTGTGGCGTAACTCACCACACTCCCTTTAAAATAATTGGAAGCCCCTGGCATGGCCGTTATTCTTTCTGCTATTTTCCCTCCAGTAAAACTTTCTGCCGTAGCCAAGGTCATTTTCCTAGATGTCAATAGTTTAGCGACAAGTGCCTCTATAGTTTCATCCTCTTCTTCTCCATATATAATATCACCAATTAGAGTATATAATTTTTTAACTTCTTCGTTTACTGCATCTACCAGCAATTCCCTATTATTTCCCTTTGCAGTTAATCGCAATCTAACTCTCCCCAAATTGGGCAGGTATGCCAAACTTACGAAACTGGGCAGGCCATTTTCCCAAGGTTCAATTTTTTCAGCTATTCCACTTTCCCCCATGCCATAGGTCATAATGGTTTTATGGACTATATAAGGACGTTTGAATGTTTCTTGAATTTTAGGAATCACTTCATTTTTTATAAGATTTTTCATTTCAAAAGGAACACCAGGCAATGAAACAAACACAGTTTCATCCTTTTGAATCCAAATCCCAGGAGCGGTTCCATATGCATTGTGCAAAACACTTGCCTTAGAGGGCACCAAAGCTTGCCTTCTATTTAAGTCAGATATAGTGGTGGTGGTTATATGCTTTTGAAAAAGCTCTTCTACATGTTTTAATACTTCTTCATCTTTGACCAAGGTGTCATTAAAAAAATCACACAACGTATGTTTGGTAATATCATCCTTGGTTGGGCCCAATCCTCCCGTTAGAATAACAATACTAGACCGTGATTGAGCTTCACTTAAAGAATTTAAAATATGCTCCCTATTATCTTGTACGGAGGTAATTTGATAGACCGAAACACCAATTTTATTAAGTTCCTTGGCAATAAAGGCAGAATTGGTATCCACAATTTGACCGATGAGGATTTCGTCCCCAATGGTTATAATTTCTGCAAACATTAAAAATCAAAATCTTTTTCAAGCTCCGAAATTACCTGAAGAACATCCTTCTTTAAAAGAGGGAATCTCTCTTTAATTTCCAGTTCATTTTCAGGATCTTTTCCCAGAGTTTCTATTTCCAAAGCAGTGGCCCGGGTTTGTTCCATTCCCAACAAATCCACATTAGGTTTTATCTTATGGGCCAATTTATAGATATTCTCATAATCCTTTCCCTCAATGGCAACTTCCAAAGCCTCCAGATCAGCCGGGACTTCTTCCAAAAAAACGGAGATTACAGATGTGATAAAATCCGTATCACCTTCCGCCATTTCATTTATTTTATCTAAACTATAAATCATTACTTAATTTTAACTGTAAACATTTCCTCATCTTCCAACTTTCCAGAAAGGTAGTCATTTGTACTTATTTTACCAACTCCAGCAGGTGTTCCCGTAAAAATAACATCTCCTTTTTTTAACATAAAATAGGTGGACACATAGGCTATGAGCTCATCTATTTTCCAGAGCATGAGGCTCGTATTTCCATTCTGGACAAGCTCATTGTTTTTTAATAACGAAAAATTTAAACTGTTTAAATCCTTAAAAATTGTCTTGGGCAACCATTTTCCAATTACGGCAGCACCATCAAAACCTTTAGCTTTTTCCCAAGGCAATCCTTTTTCCTTCAATTTTGACTGTAAATCCCTTGCTGTAAAATCTATTCCAAGACCTACTTCATCATAATAAGTGTGCGCAAATTTCTTGTCAATATGCTTCCCTACTTTCTTTATTTTAACCAAAACTTCTACCTCATAATGAATATCATTGGAAAATTCTGGGATATAAAAATCCTGCTCCTTTGGCAATATTGAAGAATCTGGCTTTATAAAAACCACTGGTTCCGTTGGCCTCTCATTTTCCAACTCTTTAATGTGGTCCACATAATTTCTACCTATACAAATAATTTTCATTTACTTTTTTCTTTGGACAGTTTTAAACTTATGGCGGGAATAAAATTCTTTGATTTATCTTTTGATTTTACTTTAAAGTCAATCCATTCGCCCATTCCATATACCATTGCTTTCAGGTTTTTGTCATTTACATAAACCCCGCCAAAAGTTGGCGCAAACCTATCTTCAACAATATGCTTATTAGTTACTGGGCTTTTCTCTACCATTTTATACCAATTATAAGGGATAAATAACCATTCCAAGCCTATATAGATACCTTCTTCTGGCATTTTAATTTTAAAGGCAGATAAATCTGCACTTACAAAATCCTGAGCAAAATCACACTCCAAAATAATACTTTCATTGATAAGGTCTCTTCTTGGTTTTTGGGTTCTTGGATCTACATCATAAACACGTATTCGAAATTTAGATGTTAATCTTCTAAAATCAGTTTTTTGAAAAAAAACAGTGGCCTTTTCTACAACTTTATTCTGCGCCCCAATATTTGGAAAATAAAGCGCTAGAACCCATGGTGTATGTGAAGATGAAAAACCACTGGTAATTGAATGACTGTTAATTGGATTTAAAACGAAAGAGTCTCCCATATTTTCAGATAAGACCACCTCATCTAACTTATAGGACTCTTCAATCAATCTTATTTTTTTACTGTTAAACAATATTCGAGCATCAACAATGGTATCTTTATACCCTAAAGAGGATATATGTACTTTTTTTTCTAAGTGAGATGTGGGTATATCCAAAAAGAAATGTCCATTTTCGTCTGTTGAAGTCCCTTTTAATGTATTTAAAAAACTTAAATTCACATAAGGTATTGGATTGTGGTTTTTACTATCATAAATATCCCCCTCGAACAATACTTCCTGAGCGCTAGTGATATAAACGAATAAAAAAAACAATAGGGACACTCGCATTTAACCCAATTTATTGTTCATTTTGCTCAATTTAATTTGTGTCAATACTTTTTTTGTGTACAAAGGAAAATCTGCATTTAATATCCATCCAAAATAACCTGGTTCCTTTTCCAGAACATCATGAACTTTTTTTCCCTTATGTTTTCCAAACGAAAATATTTCCTCTCCATCTTTATCCATTGCAATAAAACCTGCAAAATCAACAAATTGTCTTCGAGTAGTAAACTCGGATAACTTCTTAATATTGTTTTCCAATTCTGGATAGCGGTCCAACTGAGAAAGTAGAACCTCGTAAGTTGCATTGGTGTCCGCTTCCGCACTATGTGCATCGGTTAAATTTTTATCGCAATAAAATTTGTAGGCAGCTTCCAAAGTTCGTTTTTCCATTTTATGAAAAATGGTCTGCACATCAACAGAAACAGTACTTTTCATATCAAAATCCACATCCGATCGCAGCATTTCCTCTGCTAACAGAGGTATATCAAACCTATCTGAATTATACCCTCCCAAATCGCTTCCTTTTATCATGGTATAAATTTCCTTGGAGAGTTCCTTAAAAGTTGGTTCTTTGGCAACTTTTTCATTGGAAATCCCATGTATGGCAATTACCTCATCGGGTATGGTCATTTCTGGATTTACCAACCATGTCCTACTTTCCTTATTTCCATTGGGAAATACTTTTAATATAGAAATTTCAACTATTCTATCCTTCGCCACATTGGTCCCTGTGGTTTCCAAATCAAAAAAACAAATGGGTCTTGTGAGTTTTAACTCCATAATTAAAAATTCTCCTAAAATTTATTTGACAGCCTCTGGTTTATTAAATTTCCCTGTTTTCGTCCCAAGCCTCTAAATAATCGGCCACGGCCTTTATAAACATTCCACCCATGGCACCATTTACCACTCTGTGATCATAACTGTGTGATAGAAACATCTTGCTTCTAATTCCAATAAAATCACCCTCATTGGTCTCTATCACCGATGGCATCTTTCTAATAGCTCCCAAGGCCAGAATCCCCACCTGTGGCTGATTGATAATGGGTGTGCCAAAAACACTTCCAAAGGAACCAACATTAGTCACAGTATAAGTACCGTTCTTAACCTCATCTGGTTTTAATTCATTGTTTTTTGCTCTATAAGCCAAATCATTGACAGCCTTGGCCATTCCCATCAAATTCAATTGGTCCGCATTTTTAATGACCGGCACTATAAGATTACCATCTGGTAAGGCCGCGGCCATCCCAATATTGATGTTCTTCTTTTTTATAACCGTATCCCCATTTACAGAAATATTCAACATTGGATACATTTTCAAAGCCTTGGCAATGGCTTCCATAAAAATTGGGGTAAAGGTTAATTTCTCCCCTTCCCTCTTTTCAAAAACATCTTTAACCTTGTTACGCCAATTTACAATTTTGGTGACATCAACCTCTATAAAACTTTGAACATGTGCAGAGGTAGATACACTATCCGACATATGTTGGGCAATTAGCTTACCCATACGAGTCATTGGAACAACTTCGTCTTCCTTACTTATATATGTTGACTGTGATGTATTGATTGGTTTTGAAACACTTTCCAATTTAACCGGTTCACTTTGAACAACTGGTTTTTTGGGCTGTCCATTGGAAATCTCAGGAGTTATTTTTCCAAGTTTTCTTTTTTCAATGTATTCCAATAGATCATTCTTGGTTACCCTACTTTCTTTTCCAGTTCCTTTTATGGTATCCAATTCGGCAATGGGAACCCCTTCTTGTTTAACTATATTTTTCACCAAAGGAGAATAAAATCTATCCGTACCACTATAATCCCGCACGGGAGCGACCACTGTCTCTTTAGCCTCCACTATAACCTGTTGCAGTTCCTTTATTGTTTCCTCTGGGACAGGAATTTCTATTTCCTCATCCTCAATATCATCATAAGTGCTTTCCCCTTCAACTTCTATTATTGCAACGGTGTCACCTACATTAATAACATCATCAACATTAAAAAGTTTTTCCACCAAAACACCTTCCACTTCACTGGGAACATCTGAATCTACCTTATCTGTGGCAATTTCAAAAATAGCCTCATCCAATTCAATTTTATCCCCAACATCCTTTAACCAAGAAGTAAGAGTTGCCTCTGCAACACTCTCTCCCATTTGTGGCAATTTTAATTCAAACTTTGACATACTGTTTTTTAATCCTTATTAATCTACAATGCTTTTATGGAATTTTCAAACGGAATCCTGTTCATAATACTTCTTCCCAATGTAATTTCATCTGCATATTCCAATTCATCCCCCACTGCAATTCCCCTTGCAATGGTAGAGGTCTTAATATTCATTCCTTCCAATTGTTTATAAATATAAAAATTTGTGGTATCCCCTTCCATGGTGGAACTCAAAGCAAAAATCAGTTCTTTTATTTCTCCATTTTTGGCCTTTTCCACCAAAGAACCAATGGTCAAATCTTGCGGACCAATTCCTTCCATTGGTGAAATCTTCCCTCCAAGGACATGGTAAAGTCCTCTATATTGACCCGTATTTTCAATGGCCATTACATCCCTAATATCCTCTACCACACAGACCAAACTCTTATCCCTTTTATTATTGCCGCAAATTTCACACAAAGCAACATCGGAAATATTGTGACAGCTTGTACAGAATTTAATATCGCTCCTCAATACCTGTATGGCATTGGACAGCCTTACACTCTGTTCTTTTGGCTGTTTCAATAAATGCAATACCAATCGCAAAGCCGTTCTTTTCCCAATACCTGGCAACTGTGACATTTCATAAACTGCATTTTCTAATAATTTGGATGAAAATTCCATAAATGCAAAATTACAATTTTAGATTTATGTTTTAAGTTTTTGTACTTTGCATCTGAAATTTATTTTTATGACTGCATCGCACATTCTGTTATTGATAGGCGGCTATTTTCTTTTGCTTTTACTGATTTCCTATTTCACTGGAAAAAACGATTCCAACCTTGATTTTTTTAAAGCGGGCAAGCAATCTCCTTGGTATTTAGTTGCTTTTGGGATGATTGGCGCCTCTTTGTCCGGTGTTACCTTTATTTCTGTTCCTGGATGGGTGCAAAGCTCCCAATTTAGTTATATGCAGGTCGTTTTTGGCTATCTCTTTGGCTATTTTATAATAGCCTATATTCTTTTACCTATTTATTATAAATTAAATGTCACCTCCATTTATGAATATTTGGAACAACGCTTTGGCACGGTAAGTTATAAGACAGGCGCATTCTTTTTCTTTATTTCCAGAGTTTTGGGTGCCTCTTTTCGCCTTTTCCTTGTTGCCATTGTATTACAACAGTTTGTTTTTGATGCATGGAACGTTCCTTTTGAGGTCACTGTGGCGCTTTCCATCTTATTGATTTGGATCTACACTTTTAAAGGAGGAATAAAAACCATCGTTTGGACAGATACGCTACAGACCTTGTTTATGCTAATTGCCGTTGGACTGTCCATTTATTTCATTAATCAAAAACTGGAATGGAGCTTTACAGAGTTTTTAGCATCAAGTGAACTAAAGCAATACAGCAAAATATTATTTACAGATGATTTCTTTGTCAAAAACCATTTTCTTAAATCCTTTATAGGAGGAATATTCATTACCATTTGCATGACGGGGCTGGATCAAGATATGATGCAAAAAAACCTAACATGTAAAAACTTAAAAGATGCCCAAAAGAATATGGTTTCTTTTAGCTTGGTTCTTATTATAGTGAACTTTGTCTTTTTACTGCTTGGAGCCCTATTGTTTATTTATGCCGAAAGATTTCAAATCGCAACCCCTTTAATGGATGGCACTCCAAAATCTGACCTTCTTTTTCCAGAAATAGCATTGAACAGTGATTTGGGAATGACAGTTGCCATTACATTTATGTTAGGGCTTATAGCAGCAGCATACAGTAGTGCAGATAGCGCATTGACATCGCTTACCACCTCCTTTTGTGTAGACTTTTTAGAAATTGAAAAGAAAGAAGAGGCAAAAAGAAAAAAACTAAGAAAAAGTACACATATAGCCATGAGCGTGCTTTTGATCATAGTCATTATTATTTTTAAACATGTATTGGATAGAAATGTAATTGATGGCTTATTAACAGTGGCAACATATACCTATGGACCCCTTTTAGGTCTTTTTGCATTTGGCATATTAACCAAGTATAAAATCCATGACAAATATACGTGGATAGTTGCCCTGGTTTCTGTTGCCATAATTTACACCATAGCAAAAATTCCAGCTGACTATTTGGGGGGGTACATTGTTGGGTACGAATTGCTTCCAATAAATGGACTGTTAACATTTTTTGGAATGTTTTTAATACGCAAAAAGTAGTCCTTTTCCTTTGGTAATTAAGGATGTTTATGTCTTCTCAAATTTTAGTATTGATTTGTGGCTAACAAAACCAATGTGCATGCCTCTAAAACTTCAATATTATTATTTCTTAACACCTTGTAAAAGTCAATGTTTTCAGTACCTGGGTTAAAAATCACCCTTTTTGGAGCAAGCTCAACAATAGTTTTATAAAAGTCTTTTTGAGTTTTTGGATTCATATACAAAGTTATGGTATGAATGTTTTGAAATTCTTGTAAATTAGTCTTAATTTGTACTCCGAAAGCTTCCCCTTCTTTCTCACCAAAAGCCTCTGTGCTAACATTGTTGTCCACGAGTCGTTTTATAGCAAGATTGCTATAACGATTTGGTTTTAAAGAGGCTCCAAAAACTAAGGTTTTTTTCATATGTTAAAGTATGTTAATGACTGTAACGAATATTAAAAAAAATCGTCTATTCATAGTAATAAAAGTTAAGTCATTGGTACTGTTATATTTTTTTTATAGTTAATGGTTAGTGTTTAGTATAGCATGTCAATGATAGAAACCCGGAGCTTTGCTTCGGGTTTTATTTTTTCTATTAGTTCACTAAAAGACGAATTCCTTTCACTATTTGTTAAAAAGAAAAATAGTTGTAACATATCAGGTTTCCCATCGTCTTATTCTCAACATCAATTAATTCAATCAAAAACGAACAGAATGAAAAAAGTAACTCTACTTTTTGCACTATTTTTCTATGGTGCAATTACAGCAAATCCCTTTACAGACCCAACCGATTTAAAGATAGGAACCATTGTGGGTAAGGTAATAGACAATCTTGAACAACAACCCGTAGCCTATGCCGCAATTGTTATTAAATCTGAGGATGGTTCTGCAACTATTACAGGTGGCATAACAACAGATGACGGTTCTTTTGAGGTTAAGGACCTACCCGAAGGAAAATTACTTATGGAAGTTCAATTTATTGGATACAAAACACATTCCCAACCCATTACAATAACCAAAAGCAATAAAAAATTGGATTTGGGAACTATTATTTTAGAGGAAGAAACCCAAGAACTAACAGGAGTTGAAGTTGTTGCAGAACGTACCACCATTGAGCAAAAAATAGACAGAAAGGTAATCAATGTAGGTAAGGACCTTACCACCGCTGGAGCTACTGCCTCGGATATCATGAACAATATTCCATCTGTAAATGTGGACTCCCAAACAGGAGATTTAACGCTAAGAGGTAATTCCAATGTCAGGGTTATGGTAGATGGAAAACTATCCAATGTTCCTGTAGCTCAATTACTAAAACAAATTCCTTCCACATCCATAAAATCAATAGAATTAATAACCAATCCTTCTGCCAAATATAATCCAGAAGGTATGAGTGGAATCATCAACATTGTACTTCATAAAAATGCAAATATTGGCTTTAACGGCAATATAAATACAGGTTTAAGCAAAGGAAAAAATGCTCGGTTCAATAGTTCCATTGACTTAAATTATAGAAACGGGAAATTTAATCTGTATGGTAATTATGGCAATAACATAGGCAAGCAAAGCAACTTTGGCTATATAAAAAGGCTGGATGAAAATTCTGAGCAGTTATTTGATTTCTTCAACAACAACAAATCCCATTTATATAAAGTAGGTTTTGATTTTTATTTAGATGACAATAATACTGTTTCCTTTTTCACTAATCAGAATATGTATGATGGCAAAGGAAGTGGAGATACAGATGTTGTTTATTATAATGACCCTGCCAGAAATACTGCTCAGCTTTTTAACAATACAAACGATAACTTAAGTGAACAATACAATTTTGATTACAAGCACGACTTTAAAAAAGAAGGGCATAACATTGAATTGGAAGTAGATTATAATCATTTTGACAGCGATGAGGATGCCCATTTTAGCTCTACTGGTGCGGCGCGCTTTCCAGATTATCAAGATTTTGTAAATACAGATAGAACACAGACCATTGCTAATTTGGATTATGTAAACCCGATAGATTCTATTTCCAAATTGGAATTGGGAGTTGAAGCCCGCGTTTTTAAGACCGATGTGGACTATGCCTCCACAGGGTTGTCATTTAACGCTAATGGAATTTTAAGACCTACACCGGATACAGATTTTGTTTATGCCATGGATATTTACTCGGCTTACGCCACCTTTGGTCAAACTAGGGGCAAATTATCGTATCAGGCAGGTATAAGGGTAGAAAATGTAGAAGTTAAGGCAGACACCAACCAAGTGCGGTCCTTTACAGACAAATATACGCAAGTGTACCCATCGGCATTTTTAACATATGCTGCAAGTGATGAAAACCAATTTCAATTGAGTTATAGTAAAAGAGTGGACAGACCGGGGTTACAACAAGTAAACCCTATTAGACAATGGTCCACACCTTTAATTTCATCTTTTGGGAATGAAACACTGGTGCCTCAGTTTACCAATTCCTTCGAGGCCAACTACACCAGAAGATTTGAAAAAGGGAGTGTTACTTCAGGTGTCTTTTATAGAAGTATTACCGATGAAATCAACAGAGCGGTTTATATTGATCGTCTGGATTTTAACAAAACCATTTTAACCTTTGATAATTTCGACAATACATCTGCCTACGGCTTAGAGGTTTCCACTACTTACAGACCTACAAAATGGTGGAATATAAACGGAAGTTTTGATTTGTTTTCACAAACCCAACGAGGGATTACAGAAAGCTTGCTTACAGCGGATAACAATACGGCAACAGAAGATGATATTGTTATTGAAGAAACAGAAGTTGACAATGTTTCTTGGAACTTTAGAATGAACAACAGTTTTACGGTAACTAAAAAATTAAACCTACAGCTCTTTGGTTTTTATAGAGGTGCCAACCAAACCCTACAATTTGAGATAGAACCTATGTACTTTGTAAATATGGGTGTTAGATATACTTTTGCCGAAGGAAAAGGAACTGTTAGCATAAACATGAACGACATCTTTAACACTATGCGTTTTGCCTTTGATGCAAAAAGACCTTATGCACAAAAAGGGCAGTTTAATTGGGAGAGCAGAAATATATATATTGGCACATCTTACAGGTTTGGTAGTGGCAAGAATAGAGCTGCACAAAGAAAAAGAAGGGATAGTAATACCAAACAAGGCGGTGGCGGAATCATATAGTTTTTTTTGATATAATATATCTAGGAATTGGTTGGTTATAACTAGATAGTATTGTATCAATAAAAAAACCCGGGACAAATGTCCCGGGTTTTTGGTTTTGCAAAAATTGGCCAATACAAGCGCAACTAATTTATTTCAATATACTTTTCTGCATATGGCATATAGTCTTTCCCAAATTCTTTGGCCATTTTATCAGGAAAAACATGAAAGCTTCCATTCTCTAATGCCTTTATAATACCTTCAGAAACTACTGTTGCCGGCTCAGCAATATCCTTCATTCCTGCCTCGGCTCCCATATCTGTATCTATTGGACCAGGGTGTACACTAATAACCCGAATATTCTTGGGTTTCATACATTCTTTTAAACTTTGAGTGAAAGAATAGCTTGCCGCTTTTGATGCAGAATACGTACCAAAAGTTTTCCCTCCAATAATAGAAGCAATAGAATTTATTTGAACAAATACTCCTCCTCCATTTCTTTCTAAAGCAGGAGTAAAAGCTCTTGCCATTCGCAAGAGTCCAAAAACATTCACCTCGAGTTCTTTTTTAAAAACTGTTTCCACATTAGCATCTAGGGGGCTTGTTAAAGTTAATACGCCTGCATTGTTAACTACTACATCAACATCTTGCACCTCTTTTGCCAACTCCGCGACCGTTTCTGGAATAGATAAATCTAAATAAACGGAGACAACTTTATTTCCATACTTCTGCTCCAACTCTATTGTAGATTCTAAGTTTCTTACAGCTAGGTAAACTTTTTTCGCTCCATGAGCAAGAAAAGAATTCACAATTTCCTTGCCTATTCCCCTATTTGCACCGGTCACAAGTGCTGTTTTATCATTTAGCGAAATCATACCCTCTTACCACCTAATAATGGCACTGCCCCAGGTAAAACCACTACCAAAAGCTGCTAAAACCACTAAGTCACCTTTTTTTATCTTTCCCTGCTCCCAAGCTTCGGTCAAAGCAATAGGTATGGAGGCCGCAGTGGTGTTCCCATATTTCATGATATTATTAAAAACCTGATCATCTTGTAACCCAAATTTCTTCTGTATAAATTGGGAGATTCTCAAATTGGCTTGGTGGGGTATCAACATATTAATATCGCTTACCGCCAATTTATTGGCCTGTAAACCTTCCATAATCACCTCGCTAAAACGCACTACCGCATTTTTAAAGACAAATTGGCCGTTCATATGTGGGTAATAAGATTCATCATTTGGATCGTTATCTTCCAAAATATCCGTGACCCAGCGTTTTCCCATTCCTGGAGCAATCAATGAAAGTTCCTCAGCATGCTGCCCTTCAGAATGTAAATGTGTAGTCAAAATACCTTTGGTTGTATCCTCTTCCCTACTCAAAACAGCCGCACCTGCGCCATCGCCAAAAATTACGGAGACCCCTCTACCGCGAGTGGTCATATCCATACCATGGGAATGCAATTCCGAGCCAATAACCAAGATGTTTTTATACATACCTGTTTTTATGTATTGATCTGCTACAGAAATGCCGTATACAAATCCGGAACATTGGTTCCTAACATCCAAGGCACCAACTGTTTTAATCCCTAAATCTCTTTGTACCAAAACTCCTGGCCCAGGAAAGTAATAGTCCGGACTAAGTGTAGCAAATACAATAAAATCAATATCGTTTTTGTCAATCCCAGCACGTTCTATAGCAATCTTTGCTGCTTTTACACCCATAGATGTGGTAGTGTCCTCACCTCCTTTTAGCACATGTCTTCGTTCTTTAATGCCTGTCCGTTCTTGTATCCATGCATCATTTGTATCCATCATCTTGGATAAATCATCATTGGTCACCACATTTTCTGGCACGTAATAACCCAGTCCAGTAATTTTTGAATTGTACATTTTATGATTTTATTATTTTTTGAAACGTTTGAATGCGAAATATAAGAAGAATTATATTCTAAGATACAAAAAACATAAAAAGTGTCAGTTTGTCATTACCATGCAGTATGGTATTTTTTTTGACTAAGAATAAACATTAACACAAAAATTTAATGAAGTATGGCTACAGGTAAAATTAATGTTTCCGTTGAGAACATATTTCCCTTAATAAAAAAATTCCTTTACAGTGATCATGAGATTTTCCTTAGAGAACTAATTTCCAATGGGACAGATGCTACCTTAAAATTAAAGCACCTAACATCTATTGGCGAAGCAAAAGTTGAATATGGAAACCCTAGGCTGGAGGTTAAAATAGACAAAGAGGGCAAAAAATTACATGTTATTGACCAAGGAATTGGAATGACAGCTGATGAAGTAAAAAAATATATTAATGAATTGGCTTTTTCTGGAGCCGAAGAGTTTTTAAACAAATATGACGATGGTGCTAAAGATTCTGGCATTATTGGTCATTTTGGTCTTGGTTTTTATTCTGCGTTTATGGTGGCTGAAAAAGTTGAGATAATTACCAAAAGTTATAAGGATGAACCAGCAGCACATTGGACGTGCGATGGTTCACCCAATTTCACTTTAAAAAAGTCTGATAAAAAAGATAGAGGAACAGAAATTATTCTTCATATAGCCGAAGATTCCATGGAGTTTCTAGAAGAAACCAGAATAAGTGGCTTATTAAGCAAGTATAACAAGTTTATGCCCATTCCTATAAAGTTTGGGACCAAAACTGAAACTTTGCCAAAACCTGAGGGTGCAAAGGAGGAAGAGCCCGCACCTACTAAGGAAGTGGATAACATTATCAACAATCCCAATCCAGCTTGGACAAAGCAACCAGCGGATCTTAAAGAAGAAGATTATAAAGGATTTTATAGAGAGCTCTATCCTATGCAGTTTGAAGAGCCTCTTTTTAACATTCACCTAAATGTGGACTATCCTTTTAACCTCACAGGAATTCTTTATTTTCCAAAATTAACGAACGACCTCAACATTCAGAAAGACAGAATTCAATTGTATCAAAATCAGGTTTTTGTGACCGATAATGTTGAAGGAATAGTACCTGAGTTTTTGACTATGTTGCGTGGCGTAATAGATTCACCAGATATTCCTTTAAATGTTTCTCGTTCCTATTTACAGGCAGATGGTGCCGTAAAGAAAATATCATCTTATATAAGCCGAAAGGTCGCAGATAAATTATCATCCCTGTTTAAAAACAACCGTGAGGATTTTGAAGCAAAATGGAACGATATTAAAATTGTAATAGAATACGGAATGCTTTCCGATGATAAATTCTATGAAAAAGCTGACAAATTTGCACTATACCCAACGGTAGACGGCAACTATTTCACTTTTGAGGAACTTCAAGAAAAAATAAAGGATAACCAAACGGATAAAGATGAGAAATTGGTTGTTCTATATGCTTCAGACAAAGAGGCACAACATAGCTATATTGAAGCTGCGAAAGCTAAAGGTTTTGAAGTACTGTTGCTGGATTCACCTATTATATCGCATTTAATGCAAAAATTGGAAACTTCTAAGGAGAAAATTTCCTTTGCCCGTGTAGATGCAGACCATTTGGATAATCTTATTAAAAAAGAAGATTCCCAAATCTCCAAATTATCAGATGAGGAAAAAGAAAAGCTCAAGACCAATTTAGAAGAGGTAATTCCAACAGATAGGGGATATACCATACAAATGGAGGCTATGGATAGTGCTGCATCCCCTTTTATCATTACAGAACCCGAGTTCATGCGTAGAATGAAGGAAATGCAGCAAACCGGTGGCGGTGGCGGTATGTTTGGAATGGGCGGTATGCCAGAGATGTACAATCTTATTGTAAACACTAACCACGAATTGGTTGGTGAAATTTTAAACACCAAGACAGCAAAGAAAAGGGAGCGCTTAATAAATCAATCTCTTGATTTAGCTCGTCTTTCCAAAGGGCTTCTTAAAGGTAAGGAGCTAACTGACTTCATTAACAGAAGTTATGAAATGATTAAATAGGTTTTGTAACCTATAAATATTAAAGGGCCAACATTAATTTGTTGGCCCTTTTGTTTTTATCTTTAAATCATGAGCAATCCATGGCACTTTTACCTAATGGTCTTAATTTATATTAGTTCCGGTCTTTTACATTTTGTAAAACCCAAAGCCTACATGAGGATTATGCCCAGATATTTACCCCACCATAAACTTCTGGTCTATTTTAGTGGAGCTGCCGAGCTTCTTTTAGGTATTGGACTATGTTATTCCAAAACCAAAAATTTCTCAATTTATGGCATTATTACCATGTTGTTGATATTTCTATTGGTACATGTATATATGTTACAAGAAAAAAAAGCCTCTCTGGGACTCCCAAACTGGGTGTTATTTTTAAGAATTCCGCTTCAGTTTGTTCTAATGTATTGGGCATACCAATATTTAATATAGAAGAATCTTGCTTAATTACTAAGAAAGTCATATCTTAATATAAGGATATTTAGTGATTCTTTATAGAGTGATTTATTAATTAAGTAAACGCTCTTTGTCAAAAAAAAGAAAGTCCTATTTTACTCAAAAAAAAAGACTAAAATTGACCTACAGACTTATTAATTGCAGGGAGCAAAATCATTAACAATATAAATTTTATACTTTCTTAATTAAATATCAGGTGAAATTTTTCAAAGTATTTCCTTACTTAGTGTAAGGAATTTAATCCTTGCGATTCTTGCTGTTATTTTAGTACAACTAGTTTTGATTTTTCAAAAAAGTATATAGGGGGTTTTTAAATAATATTTAACCAATATGGCGATAGACCTAAGTTTTACAATGCTAATAAAGGCTTTGGGTTTAATCCAAGGTTTGCTCATTGGGGCTTTCCTCTTGTTTACTAATAATCAAAAAAGTAAGGCAAGGTTATTTCTTGGTCTGTATATTCTATTTTTGGGAATACAGTTTGGAGAATCACTTTTAGCAGAATTACATTTTACAGACACATACCCCCTACTTTTGTTTTTACCTTTAAACTCATCATGGTTAAGGGCTGCTTTGTTCTTTAATTATGTACAAAGAATATCCATTTTTTCTTCTAAAGAAAATGGGTATAAATTCTTGATTCCCGGTATTATTTGGTTTGTAGCACAAACGATACTTTTCTTAATGCCAATAGACATCAAAATAAAACTGGCAGATACCAGATATATGAATATTTTTTCTGGGCTAGGCCTAATATATGGTTTTTCTTTGGCCATCTACACTTTAATATATATTAGAAGACACTTTAAGGAAGTTAAAAACCAGTACTCTAATTTGGCGAACAAAAGATTAGCATGGGCATGGCAATTTATCATTTTATCTCTTGTACCGCTTCTTATACTTATTACTTCTCTTATTTTTAATTTTTCCCACAACCTGCATTTAATTTTGGGATCTTATGCCCTTTTCCTACTATATTGGATTTCTATTCACGGTGTAATGCAACCTTCTATAAAATCTCTTGTCTGGGAAAAAACCTATAAGAATGAAGGACCATCCAACTCTAATAAGAAATCAATAAGCAATGCATCCAGTAAAAATCTCTTGGAGATCATAAATTTGACCAATTCCCACATTATTTCTACAAAATCCTATCTTAATAAGGATCTTACCATTTTAGAGGTAGCTCAAGAGTTAGATTTACACCCTAGGCCAATTTCTGCAGCTATAAATGCCATAAACAAGGAAAACTTTAACTCTTATATTAATAGATTTAGAATAAACGAGGCCATTAAGCTATTAAATAGTGGCCAAGTAGGCCATTTAACAATAGAAGGTGTTGGTTCGCAAGTGGGCTTCCAAAGTAAAAGTGCTTTCTATGGGGCGTTTAAAAAAATTACTGGAACAACTCCTTCCAATTATCACAAAAATAGAGCGCAATAGAACAACAATTTGTTTTATATTCAGAAATCAGAACTTTAAAACTTCAAAAAAATAGTATTCCAAAACTAATTCTTCGCAACTTTAGTATTTAGATATTAGTGTTATGAAGGGGACAAGGAAATTTTTATTAATAATTTTAGTAATTATTTGGTCCACCTTTATTATATGGCAAGCTATTATAAGAAAATGGGCCAAAGAACACCCTAGCTTTTTTAGAGCGGATTTAATTATTATACTTCCTCTTACAATAATCCTAACCATTTATATTTTATACATCATTAGAAAGCATAAAAACTAATGCCCGCTTCATAAAGTATTGATATTCATTAACAATATCCGATTTCCATTCCAATTCACATTTTGACTATTTTCTATTATTTAGAACACAAATGCGTTAATTTTATACAAAAATTACATATATTTTAACAAATAATTGTTTTGGACATCAATTACAACATAATATCTTTTATTGACATCCTAGGTTGTGTTCAAGGAATCATTATAGGAATGACAATCCTGATCATGAACAAAAACAAAAAGAAGCCTAGAACATATTTAGGCCTATTTATAGTTTTATGGGGGGGGCAGTTTATGGTTGGCCCTTTAGAAGCTATGAGTATAACAACAGTCTATCCAGCACTCCTTTTTATTCCAATTAATTCCTCGTGGTTGTTAATGCCCTTGTTTTTTCTATATGTTCAAAGGACTTCCATTTTTGCAAACAACAAAACAGGATATTGGCTATTAATTCCAGGTATTATTTCCTTTTTATTGCAACTATTCTGTTTTTTACTTCCTGTAAGTAAAAAAATTCAACTAAAAGATTCTAATGTAATTCCTGCTTTTTGGTTTGCATCAATAATTTATGCGCTCATAGTTTCTGCATACATCATCTATTATATTTCCCTCCATAAAAAGGAAATAACAAATCAATATTCCTCTACAGATCATAAAAAACTTAATTGGGCATGCTATTTTGTAATATTCCTATCCATTCCAATACTAATTCTAATTAAAAGAAATTTTATTGAAGACTCTGTAAATATGGAATTGTTTTTTTCATGTTATACTGTTTTACTTATGTACTGGCTATCCATACAAGGTTTAAGACAGACTCAAATAATGACACTAATGCCAGTGGAAAATCCTGTCAATTCCACTAAACTTTTTTCAAGGCCTAAAAATAAATTATCAAAAAATGATGTTGACCAAGGTCTAAAAGATATCGTTAACGAACTTAATACATATTTGAAAAGTTCCCAATTATATTTAAATAAGGACTTAACAATTAGCGAAATAGCAGAATATCTTAAAATACATCCAAAACGAATTTCAACGGCCATTAATAACGTTACCAACCAAAATTTCAACTCCTATATTAATAAATTTCGTATTGAAAAAGCGTTGGAATTAATGAATGGTGTTCATCTACGAAATTACAGTATAGAGGGCATAGGCGAAGAAGTTGGCTTTAATAGTAAAAGTGCCTTTTATTCTTCCTTTAAAAAAAACACCGGCACCACACCTTCCAACTATATGGGTAAGCCTACCGGAAAAGGATAAATACACAAAAAATTAAGTTCTAAAAACCAGTTCTAATTCCTGAAAAACACCCCGAGGTGAAGTTCTGATTCCTGAAAAAAGAATCTTACTTGCTTTAAAATCATACAATTAGTTCTAAATTCTGAATTTCATACTGTTATTACTAAGAATTCGTTTTTTTTTCAAATAAATTTCACAAATCTTTATCTCAAGAACTTAGAACATGCTAAAAGGAGATAATAAGTATTTATGGTTTTTTTTAATAGTTATCTGGTTCACCTTTATAGTATGGGAAAATCAAGTAATAAAATGGGTTTCCTATGAAACCAGTTTTATTTTCAGGGTAGATTTATTCATTATACTACCTATACTAATAGCTATGACTATGTATGTACTCTACATAATTGTAGATCAAAAAAAAAAAAATAACTCATGAAACTAGTAGAAATAAACCCTTCGGGAAATTTTGATCCATGGAGTATTGAAAAGCAGAAAGAACTAGAAAATTTAAACCCAAACGAGCCCTTGGGCACTTCCCTGCTTTTTGAAAATGAAAGTATGAGACTTTGGAATATTTATTTGGAACCAGGTGAAAGATTACCATTTAGAATACAAAGAACCAATTACAACTGGATTTGTATGACAGGAGGCCTTGCCATTTCCCGATTTAATGATGGTAAAATTTGCTTGGTAAAATTCGACAAAGAAGATGTTGATTACTGGGAGTTCCAAAATAATGAGTTAATATGTGACCTTGAAAATATTGGCGAGGAAGAAATAAGTATTAATCTTATTGAATATTTGCCCACCTTAAAAACATTCGAAATTCCAAAATATCTATAAAGGTATTGATCCCCCATGATTATGATTTTTATATCTTTAAGATATGAAAATTGTTTCTACAAATATTGGTGAACCTACAACTTTCACTTGGAATGGTAAAGAGGAAAAAACCGGCATTTTTAAATACCCCATCAATGTGCCTTTATACCTTACCAAAAATGATGTCAAAAATGACACAATCATTGATCGTGTGCATCATGGAGGTGAAAATAAGGCATGCTATCTATTCTCAACTAATTTTTATCCCTACTGGAAGAGAAAATACCCACATTTAGATTGGAACTGGGGTATGTTTGGTGAAAATCTAACTATTGAAGGGTTAGATGAATCCGTGATAAGTGTTGGGGATATTTATAAGTTGGGAACTGCATTGGTGCAAATTTCGCAACCAAGAGAGCCCTGCTACAAACTGGGCGTTCGTTTTGGACATCAAAAAATCCTGAAAGAGTTCATAGACCATGGGCATCCCGGCACGTATGTTAAAATTTTGGAGGAGGGAGTGGTAAAAACTGGGGATAGCATGGTGCTAATTGAACAAAACCAAAATAGATTAACAATCCAACAACTCTACCGTGTAATTCTACAAAAGGAAAAAGATATGAAAATATTAAAAATGGCCATAGAAAATATGGCCGTCCCTGTCTATAAAAGAGAGCGATTACAAAAGTATATAACATAAAAAAAGGAGGCTACCCAACCTCCTTTTTTACCTGAAAATTAACTTAAAATAAACTAACTTAATCAACAATGACTTCTTTGTAGTATGTGTCATTGCTGTCTTTTACAACAACTGTATAGCTGTCCTTCAATGCATTTTCAAAATTGAAAGCTTTTTCAACTAGCATTTCATTATTTAATGTTTCACCAAAAACCAGTCTATTTTCACTATCATAAACTTTAATTTCAACTGATTTTTTATCAAGGTTTAAAAGATTTACATAAACCATATTCTCTTTAGACCTAAAAATTGGCTTAACATTTTCTTTTACCTCAAGAACATTTACCAAACCATCTTCTATATTAATGGAATACGCAATTACTTTTAAGGAATTTTCTACTTTTAGTGTATAAGATCCATTTTCTAATTGGCTTACATTAAATTTCTTATCATAGTTTTTATTGGCAACTTTCTCAAAATAAATTACCGCTTCTTTTGTATCTATAAGCTTAACCGTTGTCTCATTGGATTGGGTATCCATATGAAATACAAAACTTTTGGCATCTTTAGTAGCCGTTAAAGAATGTTTTGGTTCGTTTGCCATGCTCGCTACTGTAGTAAACATAAAGGCAAAAATTGCTGTGATTTTAATAATTGTTTTCATAACATTTTAAGATTTAATATTAGTAAATCATTTATGGTACAAACATACCTCACTTATCCAGCCTGTACTACCTCAGATTTTTCCTATTTATGTACTATTTTAACCTCAATGAACGTTAATATATTGTTAAGTGACAACAGAGCATATATTTTGGTTAATTTTGTAAAGAATTCCTACAAATGGCTTAACTAATTTTATATTATCAATTAGCAATACATGATAAAACAAAAACCTACTTTTGAATCTATAGAACCCGACTTTGGCCATTCTTTTACCTATCAAAAATTTGATGAGGATAAAGAGAACAATAACAATATATGGCACTATCACCCAGAGATAGAATTGGTCTATGTAAACGGTGGAACAGGTAAGCGCCAAATAGGCAGCCATGTATCCTATTACACCAAAGGAGATTTAATTCTTATTGGCTCTAACTTGCCCCATTGTGGCTTCACTGATAAATTAACTGGCAATAAAAGTGAGAGTGTTGTACAAATGAAGGAAAACTTTTTAGGAAATGGATTTTTTGACATTCCTGAAATGAAAAAAATCCAGAATCTTTTTGAAGTAGCTAAGGGTGGAGTGGCATTCTATGGTAAGACCAAAACTATTATTGGAGAAAAAATTGAGATATTAGAATACCAGACCGATTTTCAGCGGCTCCTGTCCATTCTAAACATCTTAAATGAACTGGGGAGTTCCCAAGAGTTTAAAGTCTTAAATGCCGAAGGGTTCTCCATAGAAACCGAAGTGAAGGACAATGACCGTATCAATGTGGTCTTCAATTTTGTAAAAGCAAATTTCAAAGAAGAAATTACATTAGATGAAATTGCAAATTTGGTAAGCATGACAGTCCCTTCTTTTTGTCGTTACTTTAAAAAAATAACCAATAAGACTTTTACCCAGTTTGTAAATGAATATAGGTTGGTACACGCTTCCAAGTTGTTGGCAGAAAAACCTATAAGTATTACGGAAGTTTGTTTTGAAAGTGGTTTCAATAATTTTTCTCATTTCAATAAACTGTTTAAGGCATTTACTGGTCAAAGTCCATCTGAATATAGAAATCAGTTAAAAACAGTATTACAATAGTGGAACGATTATTTGAGGAAAAAATAAACATAAACCTTCCTGATAGTGACATTATTTATTTCCCAAGTTTTTTAACTACTAAAAAGGCTACACATTATTTACACAAACTAAAGGATAGTATTCCATGGCAGCAGGATTCCATTTCCGTATATGGAAAAACCTACCCACAACCCAGATTAACAGCTCTTTTTGGAAACAACGAAAAAACCTATTCCTACTCCAACATTGTTATGCGTCCACATAAATTTAAAGGTGAACTTTTGGAAATTAAACAAAGTGTTGAAGATATTACAGAAACAATTTTCACCACATGCCTGCTAAATTTATATAGAAATGGAAAAGACAGTAACGGTTGGCATTCGGATGATGAAAAAGAATTAGGTTACAATCCTATTATTGCATCCGTAAGTTTGGGACAGGAACGTCATTTTCATCTTAGGCACAAAACCAATCCATTATTAAAGTACAAAATGGTATTGGAACACGGTAGTCTTTTGTTAATGAGAGGAGCTACACAGCACCATTGGTTGCATCAAATTCCCAAAACAGCAAAACAAATTAATGAAAGAATCAACTTAACTTTCAGGGTAATCCTATAAACACTTACTTAAAAAGGTCGTTCAATACTTTTGCTAAACGTACCCCTCCAATTTGCAACTGTCTTTCCACAGTTCCCCAATATTTATAACTGTACCTATAACCTACTTTCTCACCAACTTCAACAGAATCATAAACTTCATTTGCAAGTTCTTGGGATTCTTCCACCCAATCAAAAATATCTCCCTGCTGTAAAGCTTTTTGCTCTGGCTTGGATAGTTTTGGAAGTTTATTGGCAAGTTCTGTATAGCTTAATCCATAATCATCTATCATGTTGGAATCCCAAAGTCGGTGCAAATTAGACCCCCGTCCAAACCATTCCAGCTGTAAGTCATTCCCTCCTTTATCTTCCAAACGTCCTACATGCATAGGTTGGTGTAAATCTCCCACTAAATGAATAAGCATTTTAAGGTAAAAAATCTTATCAGCTTTTGTACTGCTTTCATCCTTTACTATTTCAATACATTTTTGAATACCAATTACAATATCCCCATATTCACTGGGTTCAACATCTGTATATTTTTTGTCGGCAGGAAAATTAACATAGTGCCATGCAGAAAATTTGGAAAAACTCCTGTCCGCTTTTATTTCATCTGCAAAATTGGCTACAGATGCCAAGCTCTCCGTACCCAGTAATTTTTTTAATTCCCTTTTTGTCTTACCATTTATATATTCTTGTGCCACTTCCCCGATGACCCGATGACCTGTTTTGGACCAGACCATATCATTGGAAAAAGAAAATTGTACGGACAATAAGACCAATAGGAATACTTTTTTCATATTAATAGAGTTTTTTCCAAAAATAAAAAAACCAATAACACACCTTAATGCTAATTTGGCAATTTTATTTCTTTTTTTTTAAATATTGACAAATGTTTATCCAAACCCACAAATTTGGGATTTTTTTAACGCTTTAAAGACTTAAATTTGGTTCTCCAACTAACAAAAAACTATGGTAAGACCTTTATGTCGTCTTTTCTTACTATTTATTTCCATTTCTTCCTTGGGACAGGAAAACAAAAAGTTTACTGTTAAATACATTACAGAAAACATTGAAATAGATGGAGTTCTTGATGAATCCATTTGGGAAAGCGCCGAAAGCGCCAATGATTTTCATCAATATTTCCCGTCAGATTCTATACAATCCCTTCTACCTACGGACATTAAAATGTTATATACAGATGACATATTGTATATAGGGATAACAGTACAGACCAAAAGCAGTGATTTTATCATTACCTCCCTTCAAAGAGATTACAGAGCAGGCGGTACCGATAATATTAGTTTACTCTTTGACACTTTTAACGATGGCACCAATGCTTTTTTGTTTGGTATAAACCCCTACGGGGTCCGTAGGGAGGCTCTAGTATCAAATGGAGGAGCGGACATAAGCGGATTCACCACTTCATGGGATGTTAAATGGAGGGGAGAATCTAAAATATATGATGGTTATTATACTTCCGAAATTTCCATACCTCTTTCCTCTTTCAAGTTTAATGAAGGGGAGACTAAGTGGCGATTTAACAGCTATAAATTTGACATGCACCTCAATGAACGTAGTACATGGGTACATATTCCACAAAACCAAATAATCATCAATCTTGCCTTTATGGGAGATATGTATTTTGAAAAACCTTTGGGAAAATCACGAACCCCGCTAGCCATAATTCCATATGTGAACACCCTATCTGCCAAAGATTTTGATACCAATGAGAACATAACCGATTTTAATTTTGGTGGTGATGCCAAAGTGGCCATTGGAAATGGAATGAACTTGGACCTTACCGTAAATCCGGATTTCTCTAATGTTGAGGTAGACAATATAGTGACCAACCTAACCAGGTTTGAAGTTTCCCTTCCGGAGCGTAGGCAATTTTTTATTGACAACAATGACCTTTTTGGAACCTTTGGAAACAATAGGGATGGCAATCCTTTTTTCTCGCGGAGAATTGGTCTAACAAAGAATAAGGATGATGAAACCATAGAAAATGGAATTATTGGTGGAATTAGGCTAAGTGGTAAGCTAAACCAAGACTGGAGAGTGGGTCTTTTGAACATACAGACCGAAGAGGATTTGGAAAACGAGGTCCCCAGTAACAACAATACAGTTTTTGCCCTTCAAAAAAAGATGTTTTCCCGTTCCAACCTAAGTTTCATTTTTGTAAACAGAGAAACTTTTAAAGAATATGATTTTCTTGATGAAATAGATAGGTATAACAGAGTCATTGGACTGGATTATAATTTAGCTTCCGAGGATAATACATGGGTGGGCAAGTTTTATGCCCATAAATCTTTTGCTCATGATAGTGGGGATGAAGACGGTTCTGCTGGTACAGAGCTCATGTACAATTCCAGAAATCTAAACTTTAGGCTCAGAGGTAATTATGTTGGGGACGATTTTAGATCAGATCTTGGATTTGTAAGAAGAACGGACATGTTGGCTGCCAGACCTTTTGTAGAATATGTATTCTGGCCCAAAAAAGGAAAATTAAACAGCCATGGGTTTCGTTTCAGTCCAAACTTCTTATGGAGACCTACCCTAGATTACAAAAATACGGATTATACCATGTTCTCCGCATGGGAGGCCAAGTTTAAGAACCAAGTGGAATTCTCAGTAAAAATGTTTAATAGGTATACTTTTTTAACAGACACCTTTGATCCTACAGGAGCAGAAGGTGCAATAGAATTGCCTGCGGACCAGGGATATCATTATACCAGCTATCAAATGGAGTACATATCTGACCGTAGAAAAACATTTTATTATGAATTAAAACCAGAGTTTGGAAAATTTTATAATGGAAATCGTTTATCAATGGATGGTTTACTGAGTTTTCGATTTCAGCCTAAGGTTTTTTTGTCCTTGGCGTTTAACTATAATAAGATAGAATTGCCCAATCCCTACCCCAGTGCAGATTTATGGCTCATAAGCCCAAGAGTAAATATTACTTTCAACAAGTCTATCTTTTGGTCTACATTGGTTCAGTACAGTAATCAAAGTGACAATTTAGGTTTTAATTCTAGGTTACAATGGCGTTTTGCTCCCTTATCCGATTTGTTCATTGTTTATAATGACAACTATTTTGTAAATACTTTTAGTCCCAAGTACCGTTCCATCAATCTTAAATTCACCTACTGGCTAAATATTTAGTATGAAATTCCAAATGCTTTGTTCCGATTTGGACGGAACCCTTCTGTCTACAAAAGATAATGTTTCGGATATCACCATTTCTGAAATTTCTAGAATAAAAGAAACCACAAAAATTGTTCTTGTTTCTGCCAGAATGCCCAAATCTATGACCTACCTTCAAAAAAGATTGGGAGTGGAGCAAGAGCCCATTGTATGTTATAATGGCGCTCTGGTTTTGGATGGCCAAAAAGAGTTGCATTCTACTTTTATGGATATGGAATATGTTGAAAAAGTACATACCCTAGCTGAAGAGCACCAAGTAAAACTTGGACTTTATTATAAAGATGAGTGGTATGTGGAGCAAGATTCCGAGCGTGTACAAAAAGAAATAAAATATACTCATTCCTCTCCCATTTACAGAAAAACAAAAGACACTTTGAAAGATTGGAAACAAAGAGAAATTGGAGCGCATAAAATTATGTTGATGGGAACCAAGGAAAGCTCGGACATTCTATTTCCATTACTTCAAAAAAACCTAGGACTGTATTTACATTTGTATCGATCCAATGATACCCTTATTGAAGTTGCACCTATATCCGTTTCCAAATTATCAGCCATCAAATTATTGTTACCTCAAAAAGAGGAACTGCAAGACGTAATTGCTTTTGGAGATAATTACAATGATATGGAAATGTTGAAGCATGTTGGTTGTGGTGTTGCTGTAGCTAATGGAAGAGAAGAACTTAAAGCCATTGCCAATTATGTTACTTTGCCCAATACAGAACACGGTGTAGCCCATTTTATAAAAGAACATCTTTAATTTGACTATATTTGAAAAGGATGCAAATTCCTTATTAAATGGACCAACCCTTTATTACCGATGATACCGTAGTCTTTGGATTACTTACCCTATGTTTAGGTTTTATTTTCTACACTTCTTCCATTAAAAACAGTTTTTGGAAAAAGTTCTATTCTATTGTCCCAGCAGTTTTAATGTGCTACCTATTACCAGCCATATTGGCCAGTTTGGGTATTATTTCTGATGACACTTCCAAATTGTATTTTATAGCAAGTAGGTACTTACTTCCAGCAGCATTAATACTAATGACCCTGAGTATTGACCTAAAAGCAATTAAAAATTTGGGCTCAAAAGCACTGATCATGTTCCTAACAGGCTCCCTTGGAATTATTATTGGTGGCCCTATAGCCATTCTCCTCGTGTCCATCTTTTCTCCTGAAACTGTTGGTGGAAATGATTTTGATGCTATATGGAGAGGCTTGGCCACTATTGCGGGAAGTTGGATTGGAGGGGGTGCCAACCAGGCCGCAATGCTGGAGATTTTTCAATACAATCCAGAGAAATATGGAGGAATGGTTTTAGTTGATATTGTGGTGGCCAATATATGGATGGCCATTTTGCTTTTAGGGATTGGCAAAACAAAAAGAATAGACAAATGGCTAAAAGCGGATACTTCTGCCATAGAAACCCTAAAAGTCAAAGTCTCTGAGTTTACTGAAAGAATTACTCGGGTCCCTACACTTAAGGATTATATGATGATGCTTTTCTTTGCCTTTACAGGCGTGGGAATATCACACTTTTTTGGAGGTCACATCAGTGAGTTCTTAACCAATACTTTTGATGCTGTTAATGACAAAAAAAGCTTTTTGTCATTTTTAGGATCAGGCTTCTTTTGGATGGTAGTTCTGGCAACCTCCATTGGAATTGTTTTGTCCTTTACCAAAGCTAAAAATTATGAAGGTGCTGGTGCCAGTAAAATTGGTGGTATGTTCATTTATATTTTGGTAGCTACTATTGGAATGAAGATGGATTTAGGTAGAGTACTAGAAAACCCTGGTTTGATTGTGATAGGGTTTATTTGGATCACCATACATGCTGCACTTATGATTTTGGTTGCAAAACTTATAAAAGCTCCTTATTTCTTTTTGGCAGTTGGGAGCCAGGCCAACGTTGGCGGAGCTGCATCGGCACCCGTTGTAGCGGCGGAGTTCCACCCATCATTGACGTCCGTCGGTGTACTTTTGGCGGTATTGGGATACGTAGTGGGAACGGGTGGCGCCCTTTTATGCGCCTATCTAATGGAAATTGCTTCAAAAGTTTAGTATTACACAAACTTTATTGATATTTGCCGCACTAAATATATAAGATGAAGAAGAGTTTATTTATGGCACTTATATGTGCACTTATAATTGCCTGTGCAAATGACACAGAAAACACAATGACCGTTACCGGTACCGTTAAAGGATTAAAGAAAGGTGTTCTGTATTTGCAAAAAGTTCCAGATTCTACGGTTGTAACCATTGATTCTTTGCAAATAGAAGGAGATGGAAATTTCACCTTTAAAACGGAGTTGGAAAGTCCGGAAATTTTTTATCTCTACCTAAGCAAAGAAGACAATAATGATATTAATGACCGTATTACTTTTTTTGGAGAGCCCGGTGTTATTACTATAAACACAGCATGGAATACTTTTGATACAAATGCAAAAATAACAGGTTCCCAATCTCATGAAAAACTGGAAGAGTATAGAAAAGTAATGTCCAGATACACCAAAAAGAATTTAGAAATTCTTCAGATTGCCTATGATCCAAAAATACCTAAAGATTCGTTGGTTATGGATTCCATAAAAAAAGTTAGCGATCGAAATATTCTTGGAGGGTATCTATATTCCATAAATTTTGCCATCAACAACAAAGACTCATATATAGCTCCATATATTGCTGTTAAAGAAGTGCCAGATGCAAACAAAAAGTATTTGGACTCTATACACAATGTGCTGACCCCAGAGGTGGCCAACTCTAAATATGGAAAGGAATTAACTGCATATTTGGAACGTATAAAATAATACAACATTATTGGTCATAAAAAAAGCACCCTATTCGGGTGCTTTTTATTTATTGATTATTGTCTATTACGACAACTTATTCAATTTTTCTATAAGGCCTGTAGCTTTTTCTTCAAGTTCCACTCGTACCTTTTTAAGATGGGAGCTTCTATTTTCAACATCTTTTTTATTTACTTTTTCAATAAGGTCATCAAAAACTTTGATTGCACTGTCTATGATACTTGAACCCTCTTTTGAATCTGGCTTTTTTGAAGTGGCTTCCCACACATAAACTGCCTCAATAATATCTCCCAATACAAAATTGATATCTTTTTTTAAATCTCTAATACTTGCCATAACTCTATTTTTTTACAAAAATACTCTTTATTGATTAAATAGTTACCTCTAATAATTTAGTGCCTGTAGTCTTAAATGATATTGTAGTTGAATTTGCTGGAACTAAAATGGTTTCCCCTTTTTTAATGTGGGTTTCTCCTACCACATTATTAATAGTAACAGCACCATCTACACACATATAGATAGTAAAAGAGTCTCTATCAGTCACATCTTGTTTCATATTTTCTGAAAGATTTATATAGTTGGTCCTAAAATAGGGACAATCTACCATAGAATTCACTTTATTCTTTTCTGCGGAATAATCCACTACAAAATCATCTTTCTTATCGTAATCAATGGCGTCTAAAGCCATTTCTGTATGCAGCTCCCTTAAATTACCATTTTTGTCACGCCTATTAAAGTCAAAAACTCGGTAGGTAACATCTGAAGTTTGCTGAATTTCGGCCAAAAGGACTCCAGCTCCAATAGCGTGTACTTTCCCAGTATTAATAAAAAAAGTATCGCCCTCTTTTACAGTTTCGTAGTTCAACAAATCCAACAAAGTATTGTTCTCCATACTTTTTGCATACTCTTCTTTGGAGACATCTTTATTAAAGCCAACAATTAAGTTAGCCCCTTTATCAGCATCCATTATATACCACATTTCCGTTTTACCAAAAGAATCATGGCGTTCTTTGGCCAATTCATCGTTTGGGTGTAACTGAATGGATAAGTCCTGTTTGGCATCAATAAACTTTATAAGAATTGGAAACTCCTTTCCAAAACGCTCCACAACGCTTTTCCCCAATAATTCCTCAGCATTTGTTTCTATTAACTGCTGAAGCGATGTTCCTGCCAAATCTCCATTTGAAACCACTGAAACATCCCCTTTTACGGTTGAAAGTTCCCAGCTTTCTCCAGTAATATCGGTTTCAATTGGTTTTCCTAATACATCTTTAAGTTTTGTACCTCCCCATAATCTTTCCTTTAGAATGGGCTTAAATTTTAATGGATATAATTTCATTTCTTACTTCTAGTTTTTAGGGGTGTTATCCCGTATAAGTTACATAGTTACGTTTGGTTTCATACAAAATAACTTCCAGCTTCTTTGATTTTTCTATATGGGGCCTTAACTTTTCCCATATAACCATTGCAATATTTTCTGCGGTGGGGTTCAAGTCTTTAAACTCAGGAACTTCAACATTTAAATTTTTATGGTCAAAGGCATTTTCTATTTCTTCAAGTATTAAAGTTTTTAAAACCTTCATATCCATTACAAAACCAGTTTCTACGTCAATCTCACCAGTTACACTCACAATCAACTCATAATTATGCCCATGAAAGTTGGGGTTACTGCACTTGCCAAAAATAGATTCATTTTTATCATTGCTCCAATCCGGTCTATATAACCTATGGGCCGCATTAAAATGTGCTTTTCTACTAACTTTTGCTTTCATATCTATTCTATTCTTTATGAAAATGGGCATAAAATTTTTCAAAGATAATTTTAAACCAAACCGTATAATTCTCTGGAAATAGAGCAATATCCTCTTTAATGTTCTCAGGGTGCATCCATTTCCAATCTTCTACTTCCTCAGGATTTATTTTTGGTTCATCATTATAAGTTCCAATCATAACATGATCGAACTCATGCTCTGTAAGACCATTTTCAAAGGGAGCTTTATATGTAAATGAAAAGATTTCCTCCAATTCAACTTGAAAACCCATTTCCTCTTGTAGCCTTCGTTTACCCGCTTGTATATTAGTCTCCCCTTCTCTTTGATGACTACAACATGTATTGGTCCATAGCAAAGGAGAATGGTACTTATCCGCTGCTCGTTGTTGTAACATTATTTCCCCTTTCTTATTCAAAATAAAAACTGAAAAAGCTCTATGAAGCAAAGCTTTCTGGTGAGCCTCCATTTTGGGCATTACACCTATTTGCTCATCATTTTGGTCTACCAAAATCACGTTTTCCTCTATCATTCTACAAAAATACGAGGTTTGTTCAATTTATCTGGTTACCAGCTATAAAAAAGCACTTTTTTCGAAAGTGCTGTTTAAAACAAATCTGTAATTCTTTATTAAAAGAAACGTGGAGATTTAAGATTGTTTAGTGCTTTTATGAAATCATATCTAAAAATAACTTCAAAAGAGCCATCATTAAAAATAGCCTGTCCCAATTCTGTTACTTCCCTATCATAAGCTATTCCAATAAACAATTGTTCTGTAGCATGAAACCCTGCCAAGCCACTAAAAGCTGCATCCCAACGGTAGGCCGCTCCCAATACAAATTTTTCATTCAACATAAAATTGGCAGACAAATCCAACTGCAATGGAGCTCCTTGGGTTATTTTGGACAAAATAGTCGGTTTAAACTTCAAATAAGAATTTAAATCAAAAACGTATCCTGTGATAAAATAAAAATTCATTTGTTCCTTGGCGGTTGACAAGGAAGACTCATCAAAATGCGAAGTTTCCAAAAATCTTGGAACAGATAATCCAGCATAAAATTTGTTGGTATGATAATACACCCCCGCTCCAATATTTGGGGAGAATCTATTTTGTATGTCTTGTTGTAAAGTTGGGTCAGGACTAAATTGATTTAATTCCGAATATCTAATATCCAATAAATGGGCACTTGCCTTAAAACCAAAACTTAACCTAGCCTCTCTAGAGGTACGTATAGTATAAGAAAAGTCCAAATCAAAATATGTCTCAGAAGTTGGCCCAATAGCATCGTTAACAACAGAAAGTCCCATTCCCATTCCCCTATAGCCCACTGGGGTATGTATATTTAAAGTCTGAGTTTTTGGAGCACCATCCAAACCAAGCCATTGAGACCTATGTAGGGCAGCAATACTTAAGTGCCCCCTTGAACCTGCATAGCCTGGATTAACACTTACTGTATTATACATATACTGAGTGTATTGTGCGTCTTGTTGGGCAAACAAAGAAATGGTAGTCAATAAAAAAGCACACAAGCCTAAGAAAAGATTCCCTTTTTTAAATAAAATATTTTTTTTGGTGAAAACCGACATCTTTTCTTTTATCTGTTTATGTATATATATCCGGACAAGCTTTGCATATTTCCTGATGAATCTTCATAGTCCAGTACATAGAAATACGTTCCTACGGGAAGTTTATTGTCTTGATCTACAGTTATTCTTCCTTCGGAAGTTCCATCGAATACATTTCCTTCTGTATTATATGCTTTTGTCATATAAACAAGAACACCCCATCTATTATAGATATTAATGGTATTATTAGGATAGTTTTCTAATCCACTTATTGCCAAAACATCATGTATACCATCACCATTTGGTGTCAATACATTAAATACTTCTATTTCTTCTTCGGTTTCACCCAAATCTGAATCTAAGTAATTTGGAATACCATCACCATTGGAATCGTCATTTACGTAATTGCCATCACCATTCAAATCTTCGTCAATGGTCTCAATACCATCATCATCATCATCAGAATCCCTATAGTCCGATTCCAAATCTGAATCTGTATTTGGCAAGTTATTTATTGGGTCATCAATTTCATCATTGACATCTATATCTATTGTTGTACCACCTTCATAACCATCGTCCAGTCCATCATTATCTTTATCAGATCCTGTAAATAGAACATCTGCTATTCCATCATGGTCATGATCATGTGCCTCAATAGCATCCAAAATATTATCATTGTCGCTATCATCATCTAAATAATCTGGTAAACTGTCCCCATCTGTATCTACGGGGAACAATCCTACGTTTCCATTATCTTCATAGGCATCATCCAGACCATTGTTATTAGCATCCAGACCGCTAGGTGGTATATAACCTGATGTAGTCTGTGCTTCCACATTGTCTGGAATACCATCATTGTCACTATCAATATCCATATAATCCGCAAATCCATCACCATCAGAATCTGTTGGATTGGTGGATGGGTCGTTGTCACCATCTAAATTTAAATCTTCAAAGCTATCAAGGATACCATCATTATCTGCATCCAAATTGGTAATACCCATTGGATTTACAACAACGGTGATTGTTCCCGTACTGCAATTACCTAAGCTGTCACATACTGTATAGGTGAATGTATCTGTACCCACAAAACCATTGTTGGGTATATAGGTTATAGTATCATCTGATGGATCATTCGGTGTTCCATTATCATTAATTACTACAACACCATTCGTAGGAATTGTGGCCGTCAATGTACCTGTATTTGGCACATCATTATCATTTGACAAAACATCGATATCAACAGGGATGTTTTCATCTGTGACAACAGAATCATCAAACGCATCCACAATTGGCAATACATCCACATTTACTGTAGCGGTACTACAATCACCCAAAGCATTACAAACTGTATATGTAAAAGAATCTGAACCGTTATAATTAGGATTTGGAATATAGGTCAAAATATCATCTGATGGGTCATTGGGCGTACCATTGTCATCAATGGATACGGAACCATTTAGTGGTCCTGAAGCTGCTAAGGTACCATCTGTAGGTAACCCACTATCATTAGCATAAATATCTATTACCACTGAATCATCCTCATCTACCGTAGCAACATCATTTACTAAGCTGGCAGCTTGTTGCATACAAACAACTGTGAAACTGGGAAGTTCAATTGAATTACCTGCTTTTGTAATAGTTGGAGTATAACGTACTACGCTTTGGGTTGCCGTTACAACCGGTCTTGCTTGGTCTCCTGATACCGCTGGACTCCAACTCACTGTTGCCGAACCAGAAATACTGGCCGAAATGTCCAAGGTGACTTCATTGTCGGGTACATTACACTCCGTTAAAATGAAATATCCTGTAGCATTGGAGCCGCACAAGGTGCCATCATAAGTGGCAAAATACACTCCGGGCATTGTAGCTTCATAGAAAAAATCTGTTCCAAGAACAGTACTTGTGTCCGAAGCTTCAAACCACTGATAATTATTTTCATCGGTGCTATTAGGTGCTTGCAATAAAAACTGTGCATTGGCCCAATGAGAACTCAGTAATGTAAGTACTAAGCTTATGAATAAAAATTTATATATTTTGATTGTCTTCAAATCTTTTGAATCTAATTTTTATTCAATTACTTATTTTACAACAAACACTACATTAATCAATGAATTATAATCCGCTGGTGAAGCAATGACATCATAGGTCATTACACCAAATTCATTAACTGAAACATTGGCAAATACGCTATTATCATAATATGTTACATAGTAATACAATTCAGTATTTGTATACGTTGGTATTGCAGCTGGAGCTAGGTTACTAGAAACCATAGGTGTTCCAAATTGTGTTGTATACTCCGTATATAAGTTCAATATTCTTCCCGTCCCAGTTGTAGAAGCATCAACAGCTATCGATGGTGGATAGAATATTCGCGCTGCCTTAGAAACAATTGGGGCCATAGCTTGTACAGCTCCTTCAACCGTTGTTTCGTTTGCCGCATCTCCATCCGTATCTACTGCTGTAACTAAATTTACCTCTCCGGCGGTCTGGTCGTCAGTATTTACTGAACTTAAATTTACAGTCTCGTTTGCTGCTCCATCTTGGGCCAAGGTCAAGGTCGTACCATCAAAGGTCAATCCGGTTACCGATTCGTTACCAATTACAGCATCAGCATCGTCCGTGTTCAAGGCTGCAAGCTCTGCATCCGTGGCAAAGGTCGTGTTCAAGTCCACTCCCGTTGCGCCAGCTGCGGCATTGGTCA
>NZ_JAATJJ010000001.1:1241921-1251800 GCF_011927795.1 Saonia flava
AACTCTATGGTCGTACCCGTCAAGGATACATCAGAAAGTTCGTTCGTTGGGTCCGCATCAGCATCGTCCGTGTTCAAGGCTGCAAGCTCTGCATCCACATAGGCCTTGGTAGCCGCGTCCTGTGCATTGGTAGGGTCCGCTAAGTTTGTAATCGAGCTGTTACCTGCACTGGCGCCCTCTGTCAATACTTCTGACAGTGTCTGGTCATCCGTGTCAATCAAAGCTGCAATATCAGCTAAAGCAATTGAAAAAGTAGTTCCTTCACTATCTGTTATAACCAAATTTGTATTTGTACCATCTATTGCATAAGAAGTAATTACGGTATTGGTATCTACTCCCGCTACTATATCGGCTAAAGGAACAGAAACTGTATTGGTATCAGAATCGGTAACAACCAAATCTGTACCAATAACTTCTATTCTATCATTTGTTGTGTTTGTATCTGCCAGAACATCACTCAAACTACTTAAATCAGCCACAAGAGTTCCTCCATTTTCCAATGTCAAGGTCAATTCATTGGTGGTAGAGTTAAAATTAAATACTTGTACTTGTTGATTATCAGAGGATGTTAATTCCCAAGAATCACCATCCCAAAAATAAATAGTTCCTGTAGTGGTGTTTACATAAATATCACCAGTATCCGCTCCAGATGGGGTAATTGCTCCAGAAGCAGAAACATCTGTACCACTAAGCACCTCACAATTACATTGATCTTGTAATGTTACCGTGGTTTGCCCAAAAGCAAATCCAGATAAGAATAGGGAAAATAATAATAGAACTTTCTTGTTCATGACCTTAATTTTACTTGTCTTTATCATAGCTGATAAAATCATTTTTGTTTTAAACTCTTGTAGGTGAATAATTTTAAAATCTCAAAATGGTTCAACTACACCCTACAAAATTAACTTTGTATACCCCAGATTAAAATAAATGTTGTGTAAGTGATAATTAGTATTGTATAGTTCTAGAAAAGTGAGGTCTTCAACTAATGAAATCCTAAATTTAAGAGAAGGTATTTTACCGATTAACCCAATAATATTACCGCATACCGAAAATCATTTTAAATGTGGAACATCGAAGTTTATATAAAAAACACTAGCTTTTTTTAACTCGATAGGTTATTCTTCTATTAGTGATTACTCGAGTAACTTTTACAGTTAATATGGCCACATTGGAAGCGACCGAAGTACACCCTGAAACAATGACCCTAAATTGATTTCCATTGTCCGAAAGTGATACATTGTTCAGCGATAAAGTATCTGTATTTGTTCCACTGTAAGTTCCGGTATCAGCTAAATCAACCCAAATAGAACCATTAAATTGTTGCCATTGATAGGTATCTGTATCGGCTGAAATCACTGAAAAGGAAGTAGGGTTTCCAGCAAAACTGGTTTCATCTTCAGGCTGAGTGGAAATCGATGGGTTATTACTTATTGTTATTGTCGTAAAATCAGATATGTTCAATACCGGATCGCCAGACATCCCTCCATATTCCACTACATAGCCTTGGGGTTGATAATCACCTGAACCAGCTCCCGTATTGGACAAATCGTTCCATGATCCGTTAGGGTTTACGTTGGGGTGGGCAATATGTGCATAATCTTCTCCAGCCGAGTCATTGGGTTCACCAGCATTCCAAAAAGCAAAATTAGGGGTGCTTCCTCCAGCCGCCCCGTTCCAAAAAACGGTACCTGCTTCAGGACCAGTCACCCACTGCCAAACTCCTTCTGTAGCAGCATCACTACCTCCTATCCATCCCGTTCCTTGAGCTTGTGTTCCCGAAAAATCAGCCTCCTCTTGTGATGTGAGTGTTGCTAAATATCCCTGAAGACCATTATACGTTCTAGCGCTTGCAGCAGTATTGGCATTGGTCCATGTTATTCCCAAACTAGGAATATATTCATAATAGTGCCCTGTACCCGGTAAAAAATTTGCCAAACCAGCCGTGATTGAAAATTGTCTTGTTCCAGAAGGGGTCAAGGAGCTACTTGAATATTCAACAGCAAGTACTGCCGCCTCAAACTCAGCCAATAATGCTGGACCGTCAAGGGAGAGTTTTCCTTCTGCGGCATCCCATGAACCGGTAATATTAGGGTGTGTCCCAGTAAGAGTTAGTAAATCCTCTCCATTTACATACCCTGTTGATATCTGAATGTATACCGCATCCATTGAAGTATCATCTGAATCAGTTATACTAATGGTCTCCACTATTGGTGTAGAATCCCCAGTACAATAATATTGATTTCCTGTAGCGGTTACTTCAGGGGGCATACTAGAGGCAGAATCATCAATACTGTCCCTATAATCAACATCCCCACCCGTAGCGGCATCATTGTCCCAATCTGGAAGCACCATGGAACCACCTGCGGTAGTTAGAGGGTCATCAATCTCTCCTCCAGGATCGGCATAACCGGTCGTAGCATCTGTTGCATCATCCAAACCATCCCCATCTGAATCTAAATTGTCCAGGGTAAACCATGTTTCTGAAGTATCCGAATTCCCATCATTATCACTATCGATATCCATAAAATCCGGTGTACCATCACTATCTGTATCTGGTGGGGCTATACCTGCAGTTTCATAGGCATTATCCAAACCATCACCATCCGAATCTGTATTGGTGGGAGCTGTATACCCATTGGTCGACTGTGCTTCCACATTATCTGGAATGCCATCGCCATCACTGTCTAAATCCAAATGATTGTAAACTCCATCACCATCTGTATCCATATTATAGCATGTAGATCCTCCTCCATAACTTGCCCCGTAGACCCTTGCACCCTGATTCCAAGCTGTTATTCTAATATATTGCAAGGAACCGGTAGCAGTAAATGTTACTTCTCTTATTGCTCCAGGGACAGTACCCCCAGCATCTGCCAAATAACCGGTATCATTACCCACTGCATCTGCCCTTCTTATTTGCATATCGGAAGTAGAAACTGCCGGATCTGCTCCTAAAAAAACACTTACCGTAGTTCCATCTGGTATAACTCCAGCAAACTGTAAAAACAAATAAGATGTTCCTCCAGGCCATGTTGTTGGGTTTTGCGCATATGTGTTACCCGGAATACCCTCAGCATTGGCAACATTAGTAAAGTATTGAATATTAGTTGCTGTTTGGACTTCAGCTCCTGATACACCTCCACATTCATCTACATCTAAAATTCCGTCATTATCATCATCTATATCAGATGTATCATAAACCCCATCACCATCTGTATCGGTAGTATCTACCGGGGTACCTCCACAGTCCGAGTATAAAATTGAGAAAGGAATGTTTTGTTTTGCTATAGCGGGCCCTTCATATTGAACAGATAGGCTTTCTCCACCACCATTTTCATAAAACAAAATAGTAATAGAATGAAAATCGGCGGTCAATGAGACCGTACCAAATCTTTCCTGAGACCCATGGTCACCATCATTGTTGACAACTTCTACCCCATTGATATACAATTTGGAACCATCGTCCGAATTGGTATAAAATGTATAGGATCCAGCTGTTGCAATATCAATAAACCCTGAATAACGTATTCCATAGGCGTCTGTATCACCTGGATCCACAGTATTTTGTAAAGCACCTACATTAAAATCTGTGATGACCCCTGTTCCCAAGGCTCCAGTTGTGGGAATATTATTCACAGTATTTCCAGCTGGAACACCATCATAAAATTCATAATCTAACTCACCGGGACATGGAGGAAGAGGTATTTCTTCTAAAGTTAGCCCTTTAGTATACGGTAATTCTTTTGCAAAAGCAGTATTTATGGAAGGAAAAAGGAAAAAAAACAAAATACATATTACTATTGACTTAAAATGTATAGTTAAGAATAAATGGTAAATAGAATTCTTGAATTCTTTGTACCCAACTTTGAATACGCTTGCAATATGGTTTTCCATACCACAAACTTAATCATAGGGCAATCTGACAAAAATAAATGTTGTGTAGCTATTTATTTGAAGGGTAAATAGTATAAAAAAAGATGTTTGGTTGTAGGAAAATTACTATTTATTGTTAATTTATTCCTACTTTTATTAAGAAAATTTCTATAGTTAGTTCTTGTTTACTCTATACGTTATTTTTCTATTGGTTATTACGGTTTCTACCGAAATGGTCAAAGTAACCTCACTGGATGTAATAGGTGTACATGAAACACCTCCCGTATTTGAGGCAATAACTCTAAAAATATAACCATTCTTATCTATATCAGCGGAATTTACCGTCAACGATGCACTTTGGGTATTAGAATACTCCGTGCCGTCCGATAAATTACTGAAACTACCCCCGCCATTTGTACTTACTTGCCATTGATAAGTATCAGCATTTGCAACCGTTGCCGAAAATACTCCATTATTACCCGCAATTATACTTTGATCAGTAGGTTGTCCCGTAATCGTAACCGGGCTTATTGTAATGGTTTGGGTAACATCCGTGGTATTACCGGCATCATCTGTAATCCTATAGGTCCTAGTAATAATTTCTGGATTTGTTCCCCCGTCACTCACATCACCAATAAACGTAACTACTGGGTTTACAGTACAATTATCTGCCTCATCGGTAACAACAGTTATATCTGATGTTGGTACATCTCCTGTACAAAAAACCGTAACCGCACCTGGATCACTAGCCGTAGGGGCCACATTGTCAACAGAAATTGTGGTAGTTGCCGTAATGAATAGGGTAGGATCACCAGACATGCCTCCATATTCCACAACATAACCTTGGGGTTGATAATCTCCACTTCCTGCCCCTGTATTTGAAAGATCGTTCCATGAGCCATTCGGGTTTACATTGGGATGGGTTATATGCGCATAGTCTTCATTCCCAGCCTGGTTGGGTTCATTCGTATTCCAAAAAGCATAATTAAACGGCGCGGTAACACTACCACCAGCTGTACCGGTCCAAAAAGGTGTACCAGCCTCAGGTCCCGTCACCCATCTCCAATCACCCTCAACTGCTGCATCACTACCTCCAATCCAGCCAACACCTGGTGCCTGAGATCCTGAAAAGTCCGCTTCTTCTTGAGAAGTCAATGTTGCTAGATATCCTTGTAAACCAAAATGGGTCCGGGCACTAGCTGCAGCATTGGCATCTGTCCATGTTATTCCCAAATCTGGTACATATTCATAATAATGCCCAGTATCTGGCAAAAAGTTTGCTTCTCCAACGGTAATGGAGAATTGTCTTGTTCCTGTTGGTGTTCCAGAACTTGAGTATTCCACAGCCGCTATTGCCGTTTCATATTCCGTATAAGTTGCCGAACCCGTTAGCGAAAGTTCCCCTTGAACAGCATCCCAGCTTGATGAAATATTAGGGTGAGTACCTGTAAGTGTCAATAAATCTTCTCCATTTATATAGCCTGAGGATATTTGGATATACACTGCGGTGGTTGTGGTATCATCTGTATCGGTTATACCAATGGTTTCTACAATTGGTATAGAAGTACCCGGACAAAAAGCTTGGTTTCCAGTTGCCGTTAAAACCGGGGGATCATTTGTGGGAAGTGTTACGGCTATCTGAAAATCATCAATATATACAAATTCCCCGCCTTCCCAATCTCCATATTGCCATGTACCATCATTAATAAACCTAATAGTGGTAGACCCTGAAATATAAGCAGTAATATCATAGCTAAAAGTGCCTGTTGTAACACTATTATTAAATGTACCTATAGTAGTAAAGCTGACACCATCCGAAGAAGCTTGAACACTTAATTGTTCATACTGACCACCACCATTATCCAGTCCTGAAGTTTGCCATTCAAAAGTCAACATTGCACTAATAGCCCCAGTTAAAAAAGCAGTTCTACTAATCTGGTGACTATTTCTTGTAATATCCTCAAAGCGTAGGTCACCACCTGTGATTTGTATTCTTCCAGATCCGGGATTGTTATTATCATTTGTTTCATTCCAATCTGCCGCAAAACTGGATGTTCCATCATTGTTACCATAAGATGCCGTACCAAACTCATCCCTATAGGTTTCTTGGCTAAATCCTAAAGAAGCCAATAAAACAAAAAATACTAAAAACTTATACCTAGAAGTAGGTTTCATAGAAATACTATATAATTATACGAGTATAAAAATAGAATTGTAAAATCCTAGCTTCTAAAAATTGTTGTGTAGTTGCTTAATTAGCATGTGAATCCCTTGTAACCTGCTGTTTATCCTTTTATGAAAAGGGGATAAACATCTGAAAATCAATTAGTTGAGTAGTAATAATCTTACATTGTGTAAGTATTTTCAACCATGTAAGTAGGTTGACCCTTAACACCCATATTGCATACTTATTCTAAAATAATAAACTCCGATCTACGGTTTAATTGGTGCATATCACTAGAGCATCTTACGCCATCAGCACATTCATTTATTAATTTAGTTTCTCCGTAACCTTCCCCTTTTAATCTATCTGCTGAAATACCTTTAGAAACCATATAGTCCACAGTTGCTTCTGCTCTTTTTTGGGATAACCATAAATTATAAGAGTTTTTACCTCTACTATCTGTATGTGAGTTAACTTTTATTTTTAGGCTAGGATATTTATCCATGGCGGCGATTACTTTTTGAATTTCTATTTCAGCATCCAAACGAATATTAAACTTATTTAAATCAAAATAAATAGTGCTTAATTGCAATAGCTTAGCTAAATCATCCCCGAATCCAGCAGTTACCGTTTCCCTCTCTAAATAGAAGTCAATAATCCTATTTTTACCATCGGATTGGTTTAAATACTCTTCAGATGGAACATATCCCTCAATGGAAGCACGTACAAAATTACCTTTATTACAATCCAAGGTAAGGAAATATTCCCCAGAGGAATCCGTAAAAGTAGATGATATAACTTCATTGTTTTCATCAATTACCATTACTGTAGCACCAATAAGAACATTGTTAGATATTTTATCCCTTACAGTACCTGTTACTTGTTGGTTACATTCAAATGAAAGGGGTGTATTCTCCACAAATTTATAGATATCATCCTCACCCATGCCCCCTTCTCGATTGGAAGCAAAATACCCTTCTTTACTTTCTTCGTTAATAATAAAGGTGAAATCATCTTCCTTACTATTAACAGGCCTACCTACATTTAATATAGGTTCATGGTACTTCTCTCTAAGAATTTTAGTAGCAAAAACATCTAATCCCCCTAAGCCTAGATGACCATCTGACGAAAAATATAAAATCTCATCAGAAGTTACAAAAGGAAACGTTTCCCTGGCCGTTGTATTAATGTTATCTCCTAAGTTTTCAGGTGTTCCAAAGGTTCCATCCTTATTGATAGTGACTTTAAAGATATCGGACTCTCCAAATGTTCCCGGCATATCCGAAGCAAAATAAAGTGTTTTTTCATCTGGACTAAGCGATGGATGGGCAATAGAATAAGAATCACTATTGAAGGGTAAGTCCTCTATATAGGCCCATTCCCCATTCTCCATAATAGCCCGAAAAATCTTAAGTCTTATGAAACCGTCTTCATCCTTTACATATTTACCTTCTTTGCTTATATTATTTCTAGTAAAATATATGATATTACCATCTTTTGAAGAGATAGAAGTGGACTCGTGCAACCTACTATTAATATCATTGCTAAGTTTGGATACACTTCCTTTTGAATCACCATCGGTATTGATTTGATATAAATCCAAAAAATCTTTTGAATTCCATGTATGTCTATATCTAGCTAAATTACCTGTATCCCTGTCCGAAGAAAAAATAAGCCCTTTTTTATAAAAAGCTGGAGCAAACTCAGAATATATAGAATTATATTCAAAAGGTTCAATAGAATATCTACCAGAGTTTTTCTCTATTTCCTCCATATAATCCCTTTCGATCTTATTTTCTGGGTTGTCAGTGATTTCCACAAATTTTGCCATCAAAGCATCGGACTCTTCGTATTGCTCCAAAGATCTTAAAGACTGTGAATATCTAAAATAATACTCCGGTTCTAAGCTTTCACTATACTCAGCAACCAGTTTTTTGTAAATTTCAGATGCGTCCTTATAGTTGGCATTAAAATAATATGAATTTCCCAACTTCTTCAAAAGGTCAGAAGAAGCATACCCCTTATCCAAGACCTTTTTATAAATATCTATAGCAGGCCTAAAAGAATATTCCTCATACTTATCATTGGCTTTATTGAGCAATCTTTCCTGAGCAATAATACTGCTCGAAAATATTAAGGTTACAACTACTATAAATATCTTTTTTGTCATTTATTCTCAAATTAAAAGAAACGGGGTGATACCAATCGCTGGAATGATTTTACTAATTCCCATCTTATAAAAAACTCAAATGAGCCATCATTAAACTGAGTTCCACCTAATTCTGTAGTTTCCTTGTCATATGCTAATCCCAACATCAACTGATCTGTTAGTTGAAACCCTACTAAGCCACTAATAGCCGCATCCCATCTATAGGCCGCTCCAAAACTAAATTTATCATTAAATAAAAAAGTACCCGAAAAATCCAACTGAAGGGGAGCTCCGCCAACTACCTTAGACAAAAGAGCTGGCTTAAATTTTAAGTTCCCATTCAAATCAAGCACATATCCTGTTATAAAATAAAAATTGATTTGCTCTTTGGACAAAAATTGAACAGAATTTGCATCCCTTTGGGAATTGTCAAAATATTCTGATTCCAATAAATTAGGTGAAGATAAACCCGCATAAAATCTATCTGTATGGTAATATGCCCCAAAACCGAAATTAGGGCTAAAGCTATTATTTATATCATTTCCGTCAACAATTTCCGCATCAAAATTCCGTAGGCCATTAAAATCCAAATTCAATACATTACCTCCCGCCTTAAGTCCAAAAGATAACTTAGCATGTTGTGCTACATCAATGGTATAAGAAAGCACAGCATCAAAATAGGTTTCTTGTACTACTCCATCACCAATATTATCATTAATAATAGATATCCCATAACCCAATCTACTATTTCTAATTGGGGAATGAAGATTTAATGTAAATGATTCCGGAGCACCTTCCAAACCCACCCATTGTGACCTATACAAACCCGCAATACTTAACTGACCACGAGATCCGGCATAGGCCGGGTTTACAGTAATTGTATTATACATGTATTGTGTATACTGAGCATCTTGTTGTGAAGAAACACTTTGTACTATTAAGCCCAATATTAAAAATGAAATTAAGGCAGTTTTTTTAACCATTATACAGTTTTAAATATTGTTATTCACTAATGTACAGATAATTACTATCTACAACTCTTCCCTTTGGGGTTTGATACTCAAAGATATAAAAATATACACCTGAAGGAAGAACCTCTTGTGCGCTTATAGTTCTTCTGACCTTTGATTTTCCATTGAAAACATTATTAATATTGTTGTAGTTTACCCCTTCATATACAGCAGCTCCCCATCTATTAAAAATTTTCATAGAGTTATTCTTTGCGTTCTCAACCCCTTTAATAAATAAGAAGTCATTTTTTCCATCTCCATTTGGTGTAACCATTTGGTTTACTAATACAGTTTCCGTTTCTTCTGGTGGAGTGTCATCGGTTGGGTCCAGATAGTCAGGGGTGCCATCGCCGTCACTGTCGTCATTGGTCGGGTCTCCGTCATTGTCAACATCCTCATCCGGGGTGTCCAACCCATCACCGTCATCGTCAAGATCCCTATAGTTAACATCCTCCGTGCCGTCCGTATCGGGAAGGTCGTTCGCTGGGTCGTCTATCTCATCGTTAACATCAAAGCCATCGTCAACATCACTGCCCTCATAGCCATCGTCCAGGCCATCGCCGTCCGTATCCGTGCCCGTATAGGCCCAATCGGGAACTCCGTCAAAATCAAAGTCGTTCCCCTCGTTGTTGTCGAACACAAGGTCGTTGTCACTGTCATCGTCCAAATAATCAGGGTTG
>NZ_JAATJJ010000001.1:1251896-1353299 GCF_011927795.1 Saonia flava
CATCGTTGTCGTCGTCCTCACCTGTGGGCCCTACATAGCCATCAGTCGGCTGGCCCTCAACATTGTCCGGGATCCCGTCATCGTCACTGTCGATGTCCAATCTATCTGGTAAACCATCCCCATCGGTATCGATATCATCGTTGAAAGATGTAGTCTGAGGGCTAACAAAATTATTTAGACATGAAAACTGAATTCCAGCTTGTCTAGCAACATTTGTTGTGAAATTTTCTAAAGTAGCGGTTTGAATACCAAATCGAAAAACAAAACTAGAAAGCTCTACAAACTCAACAGCTACATTAACTGATGGGTTCTGATTAGAAATACCATCATATTCTTTCATTCCTCCATTAACCAACAACCCCCCTAAGGTATTATTGACCAATATTTCATTATTCTCGTCCACAGTATAACTTGCCGGGGTATCAAATCTATTATATTCCTGATATTGATTATTACCGTCAACATCTATAAAGTTCATGATTATTTCATTTAATACAACAGAATTACTGGTTCCCTTATTCACCAGTGTTATTCTGAAATCAACATATGGACGTTTTTCATCGTCAGTTGTGGTAAAGAAAATTTCAGGCTTAAAAAATTCAGCATCAATTTCATTTTGATCAAGAATTGCAATTTCCCCATTAACAACTTTATCAATTGTTATCAAAGCATCCAAATCATTAGTGATATTTCTTATTCTATATACAGAACCCTCGGTAAACTCATACCCGGATTCCAGCTCGGGAGTTGAAGAAAAGTTCAAATTTGGAACAGTATTGCAATCAAAATTTGTAGTAACAGTACTGGACTCATTTCTGTCCAAAATACCATCGTTATCAGAATCTAAATCCAAATAATCATATATTGAATCTAAATCCGAATCTATTGGGTTTACTCCATTTGAAAAAACCTCATAAACATCGTCAAGACCATTTGAATTATCATCTATTCCCGAAGGTTTTTGATATGAACCCGGGGATTGACCTTCAATATTATCGGGAATACCATCATTATCAGAATCTATATCCAAATAATTTGGTGTTCCATCATTATCAGTATCTATATCTATAGTTTCAACAGTGTCAATAATTCCGTCACCATCATCATCCAAATCATTAATATTAAGAATTCCATCTCCATCAGTATCCACATCTGAAGTTAAATCAAAATTGTTACTGGAAATATTAAAGGAAGTACTAAGACAGAAAATAAAAAGAAAGGCAATCAGCGTTTTCCCACGAACTAATATACCCTTCGGTTTTAACAAAGTAAAATGTTCCATAAATGATAGTTTTTAGTATAAACTAATCACCATGGCTAAAGCAAGACTAAAAACAGGTAAGAAGGTGGGGCTTCTTAATTAAATGCGCAAGATAAAGTTAAATTTTTGATCAACCATGTTTTATAGATTATCGACGAACAAAAATCTTTCAACAACATTTTTCATTATGATCTATAATAAATGACAATCAACTTTAAGGCACATTTAAAATACGTAACCTTCTACAAAAAAGTTTACGAATTTTTTAATTTATTGTTGATTTTAACAACCCATATAAGGTATTTTTCTATCAAATATCTTATAAGCCTATTAATTTCCATTATTTTTGCCCAAATTTTTTGAATGGGTTTTGAACAAGAAATAAAAAAAAGGAGAACATTTGGAATTATTTCCCATCCAGATGCTGGTAAAACAACTCTTACAGAGAAATTACTTCTTTTTGGAGGCGCAATCCAAGAAGCTGGTGCGGTAAAAAACAATAAAATAAAAAAATCGGCAACCAGCGATTTCATGGAAATTGAGCGCCAAAGAGGAATTTCTGTTGCCACATCTATTTTAGCGTTTCTATATAAAGATAAGAAAATCAATATTCTAGATACCCCAGGGCACAAAGATTTTGCTGAAGATACTTTTAGAACCCTAACAGCCGTAGATAGCGTAATTGTTGTCATTGATGTTGCCAAAGGGGTAGAGGAGCAAACGGAAAAACTAGTCCAAGTTTGTAGAATGCGAAATATTCCCATTATTGTTTTTATCAACAAGTTAGATAGAGAGGGTAAAGATGCATTTGATTTGTTGGATGAGGTAGAGCAAAAACTTGGTTTAACTGTAACCCCATTAAGCTTCCCCATTGGAATGGGTTATGATTTTAAGGGTATTTATAACATCTTTGAGAAAAATATCAACCTATTTAGTGGTGATAGTAAAAAAAATATAGAAGACACTATTGCTTTTAATGATATCAACAATCCAGAGCTGGATAACATAATAGGAAAAAAAGCAGCAGAAGAATTAAGAGAAAATCTTGAGTTGGCCAATGGGGTTTATCCAGAATTTGACAAAGAAGCTTATTTAAATGGCACACAACAACCAGTATTCTTTGGTTCTGCTCTTAACAATTTTGGTGTTAGGGAATTATTGGACTGTTTTATTGAAATTGCCCCAATTCCCAAAGATAAAATGTCCCAAGAGCGATTGGTAAAATCCAACGAAAAAACCTTGACCGGATTTGTTTTTAAAATTCACGCCAACATGGACCCAAAACATAGAGATCGTTTGGCTTTTGTAAAAATTGTATCAGGAACTTTTGAACGTAACAAACCTTACTTACATGTTCGTTCAAATAAAAAAATGAAATTTTCTAGCCCTAACGCTTTTTTTGCCGAAAAGAAGGAGATTGTAGATATTTCCTATCCTGGTGATATTGTGGGCCTTCACGACACTGGAAGCTTTAAAATTGGGGATACGCTAACCGAAGGGGAGGTTTTATATTACAAGGGAATTCCCAGTTTTTCTCCAGAGCATTTTCGTTATATAAATAATGCTGACCCCATGAAGTCAAAACAACTCTCCAAAGGTATAGATCAACTCATGGATGAAGGTGTAGCTCAATTGTTTACACTGGAAATGAATGGAAGAAAAATAATTGGGACAGTTGGTGCCCTCCAATATGAAGTTATACAATATCGTCTTGAGCATGAATATGGTGCCAAATGTACCTATGACAATTTTTCTGTTTATAAGGCCTGTTGGGTACAGCCAGAAGATATAAACAATGAAGAGTTCAAAGAGTTTAAAAGGGTAAAACAAAAGTTTTTGGCCAAGGATAAAAAAGGTCAGTTGGTTTTCTTAGCAGATTCCCAGTTTTCATTACAAATGACACAACAAAAGTACCCCTCGGTAAAACTTCACTTTACTTCTGAATATGAGTAGATAAAAAAAGAGCGAACTTAATGTTCGCTCTTTTTTTATGCTTCTCCCGTAGGGCCAAAATTCAATGGGATAGGAGGCTGTTCATAGTCCTTAATAGTGCCATGGGCATCCTCAAACCTAGTAACATTATCATTTAACGCCTTTAAGAACTTCTTAGCATGTTGCGGTGTCAAAACAATCCTGCTTTTTACCTTAGCTTTTGGTGCTCCCGGCATCATACTGATAAAATCCACCACAAACTCTGATACGGAATGATTAATGATAGCCAAGTTGGAATAAATTCCTTCGGCCGTCTTTTCGTCCAATTCTATATTTATTTGTTTTTGGTTTTGATTTTTATCAGCCATAACAACATTATTAAAATTTCAACTCTTCCTTGCGAGCCATTATTTCATCATATTCTTCCTTGGAACCAACAATGATGTTCTCATAATCCCTCATACCTGTTCCTGCAGGAATTTTATGTCCTACAATAACATTTTCCTTCAATCCTTCCAAAGTATCAACTTTACCGCTAACAGCAGCCTCATTAAGAACCTTTGTAGTCTCTTGGAACGATGCGGCAGAAATAAATGACTTAGTCTGCAACGATGCTCTAGTAATACCTTGTAATATTGGTGTCGCGGTAGCGGCAACAGCATCTCTGGCAGACACCAAGGTTTTATCTGATCTTCTTAACAAAGAATTTTCATCCCTTAATTCCCGAACTGTTATAATCTGTCCTGGTTTTAAGTTTTCAGATTCTCCTGCATCCTCAACAACCTTCTTACCAAAAATCTCATCGTTTTCTTGAATGAAGTCATCTTTATGTGCCAATTGGTTCTCTAAGAAAATAGTATCTCCCGGATCTTCAATACGTACCTTTCTCATCATTTGTCGTACGACAACTTCAAAATGCTTATCATTGATTTTCACACCTTGTAAACGATATACTTCTTGAACTTCGTTCACCAAATACTGTTGTACAGCAGAAGGCCCTTTAATTGCCAATATATCCTCCGGTGTTATGGAGCCATCTGATAAAGGCATACCTGCTCTAACATAATCATTTTCTTGAACCAAAATTTGATTTGAAAGCTTTACCAAATATTTTTTTATTTCCCCTAATTTGGATTCAATAATAATCTCCCTGTTCCCTCTTTTTATTTTGCCAAACGATACAACACCATCAATCTCGGAAACTACAGCTGGATTAGATGGATTACGAGCCTCGAACAATTCGGTAACCCTTGGAAGACCACCAGTAATATCACCCGCCTTAGCAGACTTACGTGGTATTTTTACCAATACTTTACCTTCTTTGATTTTGTCTCCATCATCAACCATAATATGTGACCCAACTGGTAAGTTATAAGAACGTAATGTTTCTCCCTTACTATCTTGAATCAATAAAGTAGGAATCAATTTCTTGTTTCTTGATTCTGATATTACCTTTTCCTGGAAACCTGTTTGCTCATCTATCTCAACCTGGTAAGTAACACCTTGCTCAATGTTTTCATAAGCAATTTTACCTGCAAATTCTGAAACAATTACACCATTAAATGGATCCCACTGACATATAATATCTCCTTTTTTAATTTTATCACCATTTTTAACCGATAACTGGGAGCCATAAGGAATGTTGTTGGTACTTAATGTAATACCCGTATTGGCATCAACAACTTTGATTTCTGAAGTTCTAGAGATAACAATTTCTGCTAATTGACCATCAGCTCCTTCTCCCTTTACAGTTCTTAAATCCTCTATCTCAGCAATACCGTCAAACTTAGCTTCTAGTCTATTATCCTCAGATATGTTTCCTGCAATACCACCCACGTGGAATGTACGCAATGTTAACTGAGTACCTGGCTCTCCAATTGATTGGGCAGCTACAACACCAACAGCTTCACCTCTTTGTACCATTTTATTGGTGGAAAGGTTTCTACCATAACATTTTGCACAAATTCCTTTTTGAGCTTCACAAGTAAGAGCTGAACGTACTTCCAATTTTTCAATTGGAGAATCTTCAATTCTTTTGGAATCAGCTTCCATTATTTCTTGTCCAGCAGTTAACAACAATTCTTCGTTCAAAGGATTGTATACATCATGTAATGAAATTCTACCTAGAATTCTTTCTCCCAATGTTTCTACAACCTCTTCATTCTTCTTCAAGGCCTCCACAGTAACACCTCTTAATGTCTCACAGTCCTCAATGTTGATAATTACATCTTGTGACACGTCTACCAACCTTCGAGTTAGATATCCAGCATCCGCTGTCTTAAGGGCCGTATCGGCAAGACCTTTACGTGCTCCGTGAGTTGAAATAAAGTATTCCAAAATAGACAAACCTTCCTTAAAATTAGAAAGAATCGGATTCTCAATAATTTCCCCACCACCAGCGGTAGATTTTTTAGGTTTGGCCATTAATCCACGCATACCGGTCAACTGACGAATTTGCTCCTTAGAGCCCCTCGCACCAGAATCCAACATCATATATACCGAGTTAAATCCTTGTTGATCCTCACGAATACGCTTCATGGACAATTCAGTTAATTGTGCATTGGTAGATGTCCAAACATCAATAACCTGATTATAACGTTCATTATTGGTTATTAGACCCATGTTGTAATTGGCCATAATACCGTCAACTTGACCATTTGCATCAGCAATCATTTCATGCTTCTCTTGAGGAATAATGATATCACCTAAACTAAAGGACAATCCACCCTTAAAGGCAAATTGGTATCCCATAGTCTTAATCTGATCAAGGAAAGCGGCTGTAGTAGGAACATTGGTTACGCTTAAAATTTTGCCAATAATATCACGCAAGGCTTTTTTGTTCAATACTTGGTTAATATACCCAGCTTGTTCTGGCACAACCATATTGAACAATACTCTACCTACAGTAGTCTCAACAATTTTGTTAACCAATTCTCCTTCATCATTAAAGTCTTTGGTTCTAACTTTAATACCAGCATTAAGATTAACCATACCTTCATTAAAGGCAATCTCCACCTCTTCATAAGAATAGAATGTAAGACCTTCACCTTTAATCGGAACTTCAGGTGTAGACTTTCTTTCTTTAGTCATGTAATATAGACCCAAAACCATATCCTGTGATGGTACAGTAATTGGTGATCCATTAGCAGGGTTTAATATGTTTTGAGAAGCCAACATTAATAACTGGGCTTCTAAAATAGCTTCTGGACCCAATGGAAGATGCACCGCCATTTGGTCACCATCAAAATCCGCATTAAATGCCGTACATGCCAAAGGGTGTAATCTAATAGCCTTGCCTTCAATAAGTTTTGGCTGAAAAGATTGAATACCTAATCTGTGCAATGTAGGGGCACGGTTTAGTAAAACTGGATGCCCTTTTAATACATTTTCAAGAATATCCCAAACTACAGGTTCCTTTTTATCTATTATTTTCTTTGCAGATTTTACTGTCTTTACAATACCTCTTTCAATCAACTTTCTGATAACAAAAGGCTTGTACAATTCAGCAGCCATATCTTTTGGAAGACCACATTCATAGAGATTCAACTCCGGTCCAACAACAATTACCGAACGAGCTGAATAATCAACACGCTTTCCAAGTAAGTTTTGACGAAAACGCCCTTGCTTACCTTTTAATGAATCTGAAAGCGATTTTAAAGGTCTATTAGATTCTGTTTTTACTGCTGATGCCTTACGGGTGTTATCAAACAAGGAATCTACGGACTCTTGAAGCATACGTTTCTCATTTCTAAGAATTACTTCTGGAGCCTTAATTTCCACCAACCTTTTTAATCGGTTGTTTCTTATGATAACACGTCGATACAAATCATTTAAATCTGATGTTGCAAAACGGCCACCGTCCAACGGCACTAAAGGACGTAATTCAGGCGGAATAACAGGAATGACCTTCATAATCATCCATTCTGGTCTGTTTTCCCTATTTTCCTGTGATTCACGTAGAGCTTCCACAACTTGAAGTCTTTTTAAGGCCTCAGTCTTACGTTGCTTGGATGTCTCCGTATTTGCTTTGTGCCTTAAATCATATGATAATTGATTTAAGTCTATTCTAGCCAACAAATCAATAAGACATTCAGCCCCCATTTTAGCGATAAACTTATTAGGGTCTGTATCTTCTAAATATTGGTTTTCAGCAGGAATAGATTCCAAAATAGTAAGGTACTCTTCTTCAGTCAAGAAATCCATTTTCTGAATTTCCTCCCCTTCTGCACCTTTAGCAATACCTGGTTGAATTACTACATAACGCTCGTAGTAAATAATCATATCCAATTTCTTGGATGGCAACCCTAAAAGGTATCCAATTTTATTGGGCAATGAACGGAAATACCAAATATGCGCAACCGGTACAACCAAATTTATATGTCCTACTCTGTCTCTACGAACTTTTTTCTCTGTTACTTCAACTCCACAGCGGTCACATACAATTCCTCGGTAACGGATTCTTTTGTACTTACCACACGCACATTCATAATCCTTAACAGGGCCAAAAATACGTTCACAGAAAAGTCCGTCACGTTCTGGTTTATGAGTTCTATAGTTTATGGTTTCTGGCTTTAAAACTTCACCTCTTGACTCACCTAAAATTGCTTCTGGTGAGGCTAATCCGATTGAAATTTTATCAAACCTTTTTGTTGGATTATTATCTTTTATTCTAGCCATAACTTGTGATGATACTGTTTTAATTTATTTGATGTAAAATAGCTTGAAAACTATTTTATTATTCTTCCAATCTAATATCCAAACCTAATCCCTTAAGTTCGTGCATTAACACATTGAAAGATTCTGGCAAACCAGGCTCTGGCATTGTTTCTCCCTTAACGATAGACTCATATGTTTTGGCTCTACCAATAACATCATCAGACTTAACCGTTAATATTTCTCGTAAGGTTGCGGATGCACCATAAGCTTCCAACGCCCATACTTCCATTTCTCCAAAACGCTGACCACCAAACTGAGCTTTACCACCCAATGGTTGTTGTGTTATTAAGGAATATGGACCAATAGAACGTGCATGCATTTTATCATCCACCATATGTCCTAGTTTCAACATATAGATAACCCCCACTGTTGCAGCTTGGTCAAAACGTTGTCCTGTTCCACCATCATATAAATAAGTGTGTCCAAATCTTGGAATACCCGCTTCATCCGTGTATTCATTAATTTGATCTAACGTAGCGCCATCAAAAATTGGAGTAGCATATTTTCTGCCCAATTTAAGACCTGCCCAACCCAGAACTGTTTCGTAAATCTGTCCAATATTCATACGAGAAGGTACACCAAGTGGATTCAATACAATATCAACTGGAGTTCCATCCTCTAAGAATGGCATATCTTCTTGGCGAACAATACGCGCAACAATACCCTTGTTACCATGACGACCTGCCATTTTATCTCCAACTTTAAGCTTACGCTTTTTGGCGATATAAACTTTAGCCAATTTCATGATACCAGCTGGCAATTCATCACCAACAGAAATAGTAAACTTATCTCTCCTTAAATTACCTTGAAGGTCATTTAATTTAATTTTATAGTTGTGCAACAAATCCGCTACCAAAGCATTGGTGTCTTTATCTGTAGTCCAACTTCCACCAACCAAATGTGCAAAATCATCAACTGAATTTAACATTTTCATAGTGTACTTTTTACCTTTAGGAAGTACTTCCTCACCCAAGTCGTTCAATACGCCTTGCGAAGTTTTTCCATTGATTAAGGTAAACAGTTTTTCTACCAATATATCTTTAAGCTGCTGAAATTTAACCTCATAGTCCATTTCCAACTTAGAAATAGCCTCCTTATCTTCAGAACGCTTACGCTTATCCTTTATGGAACGAGAGAATAATTTCTTGTCTATTACAACACCTCTAAGTGATGGTGACGCCTTTAAAGAAGCATCCTTAACATCTCCTGCTTTATCTCCAAAAATGGCACGAAGTAATTTTTCCTCTGGAGTTGGATCAGATTCACCTTTAGGAGTAATCTTACCAATTAATATGTCTCCTGGTTTCACTTCTGCTCCAATACGGATCATACCGTGCTCATCCAAATCTTTGGTGGCCTCTTCTGAAACATTTGGAATATCATTGGTCAATTCCTCAGCTCCTAGTTTAGTATCTCTAACTTCCAAAGAATATTCATCAATATGAATAGAAGTAAAGATATCTTCACGAACCACTTTCTCAGAAATCACGATGGCATCTTCAAAATTATACCCTTTCCAAGGCATAAAGGCTACCTTCATGTTTCTACCCAATGCCAATTCTCCGGCTTCGGTTGCATATCCTTCACAAAGCACTTGTCCTTTTTTAACTTTATCACCTCTTTTAACAATTGGCTTTAAGTTAATACTGGTACCTTGATTGGTTTTTCTAAATTTTACTAATTGATAAGTTTTTGAATCTTCTTCAAAACTAACCAATCTTTCTTCATCAGTACGCTTGTACTTAATAGTTATTTTTTGAGAATCAACATACTCAATAACACCATCCTCTTCTGCATTTATCAATACTCTAGAGTCAGATGCGACTTGTCTTTCCAAACCAGTACCTACTATCGGTGACTGAGGTTTTAATAATGGAACTGCCTGACGCATCATGTTTGACCCCATCAAAGCACGGTTGGCATCATCATGTTCCAAGAAAGGAATCAATGAAGCCGATATTGATGCAATTTGATTTGGAGCAACGTCTGTATAATTTACTTCTGCCGGATCTACCACTGGGAAATCTCCTTCTTCTCTTGCAATTACCTTTTCCGTATCTATTTCCCCATTTTCCTTTAAAGGAATATTTGCCTGGGAAATTTTCATTCCTTCTTCTTCCTCGGCACTTAAATATATAAACTCCTTTGTATTTACTTTACCATTTGTAACTTTACGGTAAGGTGTTTCCAAGAAGCCCATTGGGTTTACTTTGGCAAAAACTGAAAGTGACGAAATCAAACCAATATTTGGTCCTTCAGGCGTTTCAATAGGACAAAGTCTACCATAGTGTGTATAGTGAACATCGCGTACCTCGAAACCAGCCCTCTCTCTAGATAAACCTCCTGGTCCAAGGGCAGACAATCTTCTTTTATGCGTTATCTCTGCCAATGGATTGGTCTGATCCATGAACTGAGACAATTGATTTGTTCCAAAGAATGAATTAATTACAGAAGACAATGTCTTTGCATTAATCAAATCAATAGGTGTAAATACTTCATTATCCCGCACATTCATACGCTCACGAATGGTTCTTGCCATACGTGCCAAACCAACTCCAAACTGAGATGACAACTGCTCTCCAACCGTTCTAACACGACGGTTAGAAAGGTGGTCAATATCATCAATCTCCGCTTTTGAGTTGATTAGTTCAATTAAGTATTTTATGATGGTAATAATATCTTCTTTGGTCAAGACCTGCTTGTCCATTCCAATATCCAACTGCAATTTTTTATTCATTCTATAACGACCCACTTCACCTAAGTTATATCGTTGGTCAGAGAAGAATAATTTATCTATAATCCCACGTGCAGTCTCTTCATCGGGTGGTTCTGCATTACGTAATTGACGGTAAATATGCTCAACAGCCTCTTTTTCTGAGTTTGTTGGATCCTTTTGAAGTGTATTATGTATAATGGCATAATCACTTTGAGCATTGTTCTCCTTATGTAAAAGGATAGTCTTTACATCTGCCTCAATAATTTCAGCAATATGATCTTTCTCTAAAACAGTATCACGGTCAAGAACAATTTCATTTCTTTCGATAGAAACAACTTCACCTGTATCCTCGTCAACAAAATCTTCATGCCAGGTATTTAATACTCTTGCGGCAAGTTTACGCCCCAATACTTTTTTTAATCCTGCATTAGAAACTTTAACCTCTTCAGAAAGGTCAAAAATCTCCAAAATATCTTTATCTCTTTCAAAACCAATAGCTCTAAAAAGAGTAGTTACCGGTAATTTTTTCTTTCTATCAATATAAGCGTACATTACGCCATTGATATCTGTGGCAAATTCTATCCAAGAACCTTTAAATGGTATAACTCTAGCTGAATATAGCTTTGTCCCATTGGCATGGAAAGATTGTCCAAAGAATACACCAGGAGAACGGTGCAATTGAGAAACCACAACACGCTCAGCACCATTGATAACAAATGTACCACTTGGCGTCATGTACGGTATAGTCCCTAAGTATACATCCTGAACAATAGTTTCAAAATCTTCATGTTCTGGGTCTGTACAAAATAATTTTAATCTTGCTTTTAGTGGAACACTATAGGTTAAACCACGTTCTATACATTCTTGGATTGAATATCTTGGTGGATCTATAAAATAGTCTAAAAACTCTAATACGAATTGATTTCGTGTGTCGGTAATTGGGAAGTTCTCCATGAAGGTATTGTACAAACCTTCATTTCCTCTTTCGTCAGATTTTGTTTCAAGTTGAAAAAAGTCTTGAAATGATTTAATCTGAATGTCCAAGAAATCCGGATAGTTCGGTATGTTCTTAGCGGATGCGAAACTTATTCTTTCAGTCTTATTTGTGAACATCGATGGACAAAATTTTTGAACGTGAATACTATGATATACGGGCGGTATATAACTTTATATACTATTATCTATAAAAGGGTTTAGGTCTAACCACCAAACTGGTGAAAAGACCTAAACCAATATAATATGGTTGTTGCTATTATTTAAGCTCAACTTCTGCTCCTGCTTCTTCCAATGATTTTTTGATACCTTCAGCCTCATCTTTAGCCACACCTTCTTTAACTGCTTTTGGTGCGCTATCAACAATATCCTTAGCATCTTTTAATCCAAGACCAGTTAATTCCTTAACTAATTTTACAACTGCTAATTTAGATGCTCCTGCTGCTTTCAAAATTACATCAAATTCTGATTTTTCTTCAGCTGCTTCACCACCTTCAGCGGCTCCACCACCTGCTGCTACAGCTACTGCTGCGGCGGCTGGCTCAATACCATACTCATCTTTTAATATATCAGCTAACTCATTAACCTCTTTTACGGTTAAGTTTACCAATTGTTCTGCGAAATCTTTTAAATCTGCCATTTTTCTATCGTTTAATAAATTTTTAAAATATAATTGTTTTTAGTGCGCGTTATTCTCTTTCTGATAATGTTTTAAGGATTCCTGCCAGTTTACCTCCACCAGATTTAAGTCCAGAAATAACATTCTTGGCTGGGGATTGCAACAATCCAATTATTTCACCAATCATTTCTTCTTTAGACTTAATACTAACCAAAGTATCCAACTGATCATCCCCAATATAAATAGCTTCTTCTACAAAAGCTCCTTTTAATAAAGGCTTATCAGATTTTTTTCTGAAATTTTTAATGAGTTTTGCAGGACCATTTCCCACCTCAGAAAACATTAATGAAGTATTGCCTTTCAACACTTCAGGAAGTTCGCCAAACTCTTTTTCAGAAGCTTGCATTGCTTTAGCAAGCAAGGTATTTTTAACTACAGCCAATTTTATATCGGCTTTAAAACATGCTCTTCTTAAATTAGAAGTCGTGTCTGCATCCAATCCAGATATATCAGCAAGATATATAGTAGAACTATTTGCCAATTGCGCAGTTAAATCTTCTATTACGGTTGCTTTTTCTTCTCTTGTCATAATTATAAAACTTAAACTACCGGTTAAACTGCTTTTGGATCCAATTGAACACTAGGACTCATAGTACTGGACATGTAAATACTTTTTACATAAATACCTTTAGAAGCTGTAGGTTTCAACTTCATTAAAGTATCAATTAATTCCTTGGCGTTGCCAGCAATTTTATCTGAAGAAAAAGAAGCTTTTCCTATTGCAGCGTGAACAATTCCTGTTTTATCTACCTTAAAATCAATCTTACCAGCTTTTACATCAGACACTGCTTTTGCAACATCCATTGTAACTGTACCTGTTTTTGGATTAGGCATTAAACCTCTTGGTCCCAATACACGTCCCAATGGTCCTAATTTACCCATAACACTTGGCATAGTGATAATAACATCAACATCTGTCCAACCGCCTTTAATCTTATCCAAATACTCGTCCAACCCAACAAAATCGGCACCAGCCTCATTGGCCTCCGCTTCTTTATCCGGTGTTACCAAAGCCAAAACTTTTACATCTTTACCTGTACCATGGGGTAATGTTACCACACCACGAACCATTTGGTTTGCTTTTCTTGGATCTACACCCAAACGCACAGCCAAATCCACAGATGCATCAAATTTTGTATTGGTTATTTCTTTTACCAAAGCTGAAGCCTCATCAATAGAATAAAGTTTATTCTTATCTATTTTACCGTGGGCCTCTTTTTGCTTTTTAGTTAATTTTGCCATTTTAATTGCTTTTAAGATTTTAAAAAGGACGTTTACCTGCCACTTTAAGACCCATTGATCTTGCTGTGCCAGCAACCATGCTCATAGCCGATTCCACAGTAAATGCATTAAGATCTACCATTTTGTCCTCCGCTATAGTTTTAACCTGGTCCCAAGAAACGCTCCCTGATTTTACTCTGTTAGGTTCGCCAGATCCTTTTTTAATCTTAGCTGCTTCCAATAGCTGAACTGCCGCTGGCGGTGTCTTTACAAGAAAGTCAAAAGACTTATCCTTGTATACGGTGATAACAACAGGCAATACCTTGCCCTGTTTGTCCTGTGTACGAGCATTAAACTGCTTACAGAACTCCATGATGTTAACGCCGGCAGCACCTAAAGCGGGTCCAACCGGTGGCGACGGATTCGCAGCACCTCCCCTAACTTGTAGTTTAACTACTTTACTTACTTCTTTTGCCATTGTTTAAAATTAAAATTTAAAGTGTGTCAATTGGAAGCAACACAACTTATATATATGTAACAATTTTATTATACTTTTTCTACTTGCATATAACTAAGCTCCAATGGTGTCTTTCTTCCGAAAATCTTAACCATTACCTCTAGTTTACGCTTTTCTTCATTGATTTTCTCAACAGTACCATTAAATCCATTAAAAGGACCATCTATAACCTTTACAGTTTCGCCTAAAACAAATGGAATAGCAACACTATCAGTGTTAACAGCCAATTCATCCACCTTTCCTAGCATTCTATTAACCTCGGCCTTTCTTAGAGGGACAGGGTCTCCTCCCTTTGTTTCCCCTAAAAAACCAATAACATTGGTAATAGAGCGAATAATATGGACCATTTCCCCTCCTAAATTTGCCTTCACCATAATATAACCAGGAAAATACACTCTTTCCTTGCTTATTTTTTTTCCATTTCTAATTTGGATTACCTTTTCCGTAGGTACCAAAACATCTTCTAAGTAATCCGAAAAACCAAGTCTAGCTACTTCGCTCTCTATATAGCCTTTGATTTTGTTTTCCTGACCACTAACAGCCCTTACCACATACCATTTCTTTTCCAATACTTCTGACATAGGGCTCTATTTAATTAATAATATTATCGAAATACAATTTTATCAACTTACTAAACAAACTATCTACCCCCCAAGTTGCCAAGGCAAACAAAATGGAAAAAACAGCCACAATAATCATAAGGTTAGATGATTTTTCCTTAGGCGGAACAGTAACATTGTTCCTAAGCTCCTCAATTGATTCTTTAATATATGTAAACATCAACTTTATTTTTTAGATCGAAACTGAAAATCCTAGACCTATGCTATAATTTCCTTTTGGCACGGGAGGAGAGACTCGAACTCCCGACACCTGGTTTTGGAGACCAGTGCTCTACCAACTGAGCTACACCCGTTTATATTTACACTGAAAGGTATCTTGCAGAAAAACAAGACACCCTCAGTGTAAAATTTATACTATAATTATTAATCTATAATCTTGGTAACCTGACCAGCACCTACAGTTCTACCACCTTCACGGATCGCAAAACGAAGACCTACGCTCAATGCGATTGGCTGAAGCAAATCAACAGTAATTGTTAAGTTATCACCAGGCATAACCATTTCTACTCCTGAAGGAAGGTTGATGGTACCGGTAACGTCTGTAGTTCTTACATAGAACTGTGGACGGTAGTTGTTATGGAATGGTGTATGACGACCACCTTCTTCTTTTTTAAGGATATAAACCTCAGCCTCAAACTTAGCATGTGGCTTAACAGAACCTGGTTTACAGATAACCATACCTCTTTTAATGTCTGCTTTTTCAATACCTCTCAATAAGATACCAACATTATCACCAGCTTCACCTCTATCTAATATTTTACGGAACATTTCAACACCAGTAACCGTAGAAGATAATTTCTCTGCTCCCATACCAATAATATCAACCGCATCACCAGTATTAGCAACACCAGTCTCTATACGTCCAGTAGCAACAGTACCACGTCCTGTAATAGTAAACACATCTTCAACAGGCATTAAGAAATCTTTATCAACATCTCTTTTTGGCAATTCAATCCACTCATCAACAGCAGTCATCAACTCCATTACAGTATCTACCCATTTTTGCTCACCGTTAAGTGCTCCTAAAGCAGAACCAGCAATAACAGGTCCATTGTCACCATCATACTCATAGAAAGAAAGTAATTCTCTAATTTCCATTTCAACAAGCTCTAAAAGCTCCTCATCATCAACCATATCCACCTTGTTCATAAACACAACAATTCTTGGAATACCTACCTGACGTCCCAAAAGGATATGCTCACGAGTTTGTGGCATTGGACCATCTGTAGCAGCAACAACCAAAATTGCTCCATCCATTTGGGCAGCACCAGTAACCATGTTCTTAACATAATCCGCGTGACCTGGACAATCAACGTGTGCATAGTGACGGTTAGCCGTAGAATACTCTACGTGAGAAGTATTAATTGTAATACCTCTTTCTTTTTCCTCAGGAGCGTTATCGATAGAATCGAAACTTCTCAATTCAGAAAGACCTGCATTAGCCAAAACAGTTGTAATAGCAGCAGTCAATGTAGTTTTACCGTGATCTACGTGTCCAATAGTACCAATATTTAAGTGCGGTTTGGAACGATCAAAAGTTTCCTTTGCCATGTTTAATGAATTTAATCTTAGTTTATATTATATTAGTGTACAAATTCTTATTTACTGTTGAGCCAATGACGAGATTTGAACTCGTGACCTCTTCCTTACCAAGGAAACGCTCTACCCCTGAGCTACACCGGCGTAAAGTGTTGAACCTACAAATCCTTAACAACTAATTATTAAAGAAAGAGATTCCTGCCTTCGCAGGAATGACATTACTGTCAATTTTAGAGCGGGAGACCGGGTTCGAACCGGCGACATTCAGCTTGGAAGGCTGACGCTCTACCAACTGAGCTACTCCCGCATTTTTTTGGGCAAACCCAAAAGTACTTCAATATTTCAAAACAATCTATACTAATATTATCGTATAAATCTTTTAGTTTTTGTGGGGAGAGCAGGATTCGAACCTGCGAAGACGTAGTCAGCAGATTTACAGTCTGCCCTCGTTGGCCGCTTGAGTATCTCCCCCCAAACTAAATTTTCAACAAAAAAGAGCCGATAGAGGGACTCGAACCCACGACCTGCTGATTACAAATCAGCTGCTCTAGCCAGCTGAGCTACATCGGCAATTTCGACCTTTTTACGCATAAAAAAGTCCGCTATTTCTAACGGACTGCAAATGTAATTATATTTTTATTTAAACAAAACTATTTTTTACAAAATTTTAATTAAGCAAAAAGTCTTTGTTTTTCCTTTCTTTTAACAAGCTTTCTTTCCAAAGAACTACATGCGATATCAACTGCCTCCTCAAAAGATTTACATTGTTTTTTCACAACGTATTTATCCTTAGGAACATGAACCTTGATTTCCACTATTTTATTTTCTTTAGAGCTTGTGTTCTCAACCTTCAGGTAAACATTGGAATCTATGACCCTATCATAAAAAACATCCAACTTGTCCATTCGATTTTGAATAAAATCAATTAGTTTTCCGTCCGCAGTAAAATTCACGGATTGCACATTTACTTTCATAGAATACGTTTTTAAAAGGTTAAACAAAAAGATAAAATCACTATTCCCTACTTCTTGGATGAGAAGACAAGTGTACTTTCTTTAGTTCTGCAATACTATTGTGCGTGTACACTTGTGTAGATGCCAAACTAGAATGTCCCAATAATTCCTTTACCGAATTTAAATCTGCCCCCTTATTCAACAAATGGGTAGCAAAGGTATGTCTTAATATATGTGGACTCTTTTTAACTTTAGAGGACACCTGACTAAAATAATGATTTATAATTCTATAAACAAAGGTTTCATATATTTTATTGCCTGTCTTTAATAAAAAAACGTAATCTTTATCTGATATTTCCTGAATATTTTTCCTGTATTTAAAATACTCTTTAAATAGCTTTTTAGTGGAGCCCAATATGGGTAACAATCGTTCTTTATTTCTCTTTCCCAAAACTTTTAAAACATTTGTTTCTATATCCACGTGCACCAACTTAAGATTAATTAGTTCTGCCCTTCTAATTCCTGTAGTATACAACAACTCAATAATCAATTTGTCCCGAACACCTTCAAAATCATTTTTAAATTCTATTTGTTGAAGTACATTTTCCATTTCCTCTTCAGAAAAAGGAACCTCCACTTTTTTTGATGTTTTTAATGCCCTGTGCTTAATCAAAGGGTTTGCCTCTATTTGACCTATTTTCAATAAAAACTTGTAGTATGCTTTAAGAGAAGCCACCTTTCTATTTATGGAACGATTGGAAATGGATGCATTTACCAAACTAACTATCCAACTCCTTATAAGCGTATAGTCCACAGCATCTATATTTTCAACATTATATTCTTGGAGAGCAAAATGGGCAAATGTCTTAATATCCTTTTCATACGCACTTACCGTATGTTGCGAATAATTTTTCTCCAAAGAAAGGTACGAGATAAAGGATGTAAGCACCATGAAACAAAGTTACGCTAACTTTGTCCAAAAAAAAATCCCACATCTCTTTAAAGAAATGTGGGACCTATAATTTATTAATAAAGTACTATATTTCCTCTTGGTCTCTTAAACCTTGGATATATTGTGCTTTTTGTATCTGAGCTCTTCTTTCAACAGAAGGTTTTGTAAACTGCTGACGACTTCTCAACTGTCTCATTGTACCCGTTCTATCAAACTTACGCTTAAAACGCTTTAAAGCTCTATCTATATTTTCTCCTTCTTTTACTGGTATTATTAACATTGGCTCTAACCTCCTCTCTTTTATGATTTTTGGAGTGCAAATATACTATTATTATCAATATATCACACTCAAACTAAATTTTTTATCTAAACCTTTGTTGCGGGCTTATACGTTTTCTTATCAATAATTATTTTTGACAGGATTTCTTTCAGGATTTCTGAAGTGCCACCTCCAATGGGTCCACATCGACTGTCCCTTAACAGTCTAGCCAATGGGTAATCTTCCATGTAGCCATACCCACCCAACATCTGTAGACAATCGTACACTGTACCATCCGCTATTCTAGTAGATAACAATTTGGACATGGTAGCTTCTTTTACCACATATTCACTTTTATTCAACCTTTCTGCAACCGAGTAGTTAAACTCCTTACACATTTCCACCTCAGCAGTTCTTTCAACTATGGTATGCCTCAATGCTTGAAATTGATTTATCTTCTTTCCAAAGGCATCTCTTTCAGACATATAATTAAGGGTATATTCCAGAGCATATTCTGCACGAGCGTGGGCGTTAATTCCCATAATCAATCTTTCCAAAGAAAAATGTTGCATAATATAAGGAAAACCCTTCCCTTCTTCTCCCAAAAGATTTTCTTCTGGTATAACCACATTGTCAAAAGCAATTTCACCAGTATCTGAAGCTCTCCATCCTAATTTGTCCAATTTGGTTGCTGAAATTCCAAGAGTCTCCCTGTCCACCACAAAAATACTGATTCCCTTATTCCCCAACTCAGGAGAAGTCTTTGCGGTCACCACCAAATAATCACTGTACACACCATTGGTTATAAAAGTCTTGGAACCATTTAACACGTAGGTATCCCCTTTTTTAACAGCAGTCGTCCGCATCCCTGCAACATCTGATCCACCAAAAGGTTCAGTTATACAAAGACACCCTATTTTGTCACCAGCAATACTTGGCGCCAAATATTCTGTCTTTATTCTGTGGTCTCCCTCTTTATTTAAATGAGTCATCGCTAAGTACATATGTGCCCATATAGCAGCCGCAAAACCACCAGAATTAACCCTTTGCAGTTCCTCCAACAAAATAACCATATAGAACAGGTCCAAATCCATACCACCATAATGAATGGGGTACGTCAGTCCCAAATAACCCATGTCACCAAATTTCTTCCATATAAATCTTTCTATGGTCCCAGTCTTTTCCCATTTATCAATATGCGGCACTACCTCCTTTTTTAAGAAATCCCTTAGGCTTTCTCTAAATAAATGATGTTCTTCACTGAAATATCTTGTATCCATGCTCAATTCTATACCCTTTTTAGGTTAACGAAGGGACAAATATAGTTGAATTCTATTAATCTTATCCGAAGGGAAACCTTCAATATATTCTAATTCCTCAAACGAATTTATTGCTCCTATATTCTCTCTATGCACTACAATCTTTTGGGCCACATTATATTGAATATAAACCAATTTGGCTATTTCTTTTACCGATGCAGTGTTAATGTTTGTTTTTTTTATCATTGGAGGGTTTAACACTTTAAATCTTTCCAGTGTCTTTTGAACTACTTCTGCCTCCAGTCCATATACGTCGTACAATTGTTCATCCACAAGAAAACCACCCAAACGATTTCTAAATTTTATAATCCTGGCCGATAAAATATCCCCAATACCATTTACCATTTGTAATTCTTCAGCCGTAACTATATTTAAATCCTTGATTTCAAGTAAATTTTCATTAGGAGTAATGGTTACCTTTTTGTTTTTACTCGACTGAGTATTATAATGTTTTGTCCACTCTGGAAATCTAAAATATGGAGAAATAATTTCTAATAATGAATCTGATACTTGGGTTACTTCTTGAAATTCCTTATCGGAATTCACAAATTTATTTTGGGCTCTAAAATCATGCAGTCTATCAATTTCTGAAACGGACATACCCAAAGCATATCCTTTATAGTCCGTTATAAAATTGGGGTTAAATGGGTATATCGGAATTGTGTCACTTTCTAATTGATGCTTTTTTAATTCATCTATTTCTGCTTGGAGGTCCGTATCAACCGATAACAAATCTTTATCCCCTGTTATTTCTGTAGAGATATAGACTAAATGAACTCCTTGGAGCACTACTATAATGAGCAGCAAAAAGAAAATCCCATTCCGTTCTTGTTTATTGAACTTAAAATGGGATTTGATTTTTTTCAATTTGTATGATTATTTTGCCGCCTTAATGGCATCAAGATATCTATTCAATTGCTTTTTTACTATTGGGAACAAGAAATATAAACCTATCATATTAGGAAATACCATTGCAAAAATCATTGCATCAGAGAAATCCCATATGGATTTCATACTTGCTGCTGCACCAATAATTATGAATAACAAAAACAATAACTTATATACCAAATCTGCTGTTTTTCCACGTCCAAAAAGATATTTCCAGGATTGCAACCCATAATAGGACCATGAAATCATAGTAGACACGGCAAACAATACTACCGCGACAGTCAGGAATACATTTGAATATGGAATATATTTAGCAAAAGCCATAGAAGTAATTCCCGCTCCCTCATAAGAAACCCCATCGATCATTACGGCACCACCCTCTCCTCCATACTCAAAATAACCACCAAAATTAAATATAATGATGACTAAAGCGGTCATGGTACAAATTACCACTGTATCAATAAATGGTTCTAATAAGGCCACTAATCCTTCACTTGCAGAATAATTTGTCTTAACTGCTGAGTGTGCGATTGATGCGGAACCGGCACCAGCCTCATTTGAAAAGGCGGCACGTTTAAAACCAACCAATAGCACCCCAATTATACTACCCACCCCAATTGCGGTAGGGTTAAAAGCTTCTTTTACAATTAGACTAATAGCATCATCAACTAAGGAGAAATTGCTTAAAATGATATACAAACATGCCACTAGGTACATTACTGCCATGAAAGGCACTACTTTCTCCGTTACTGATGCTATTCTTTTGATACCTCCAATAATGATAATTCCTACCAAAATTGCCAATACCAATCCTATAACGGCTCCCGCACTTGTACTTTCCAGTCCCATTAATTCTTTTAGAACAATAGTTGCCTGATTTGATTGTGCTGCATTACCACCTCCGAAAGAGCCTCCAATGCAGAAAATGGCAAACAATACCGCCGCAATCTTACCCAGCATTGTAAATCCTTTGTCTTTTAAGCCCTTACTTATATAATACATTGGACCACCATAAACGACTCCATTTTCATCTACATCCCTATATTGGACGCCAAGAGTACATTCCACAAATTTGGTTGACATTCCTAGAAGTCCGCAAATAATCATCCAAAAAGTGGCACCAGGCCCTCCTAAGGCTATTGCTAAGGCCACACCAGCAATATTACCATTTCCCACTGTTCCGGAAACCGCAGTTGCCAAGGCTTGGAAGTGGCTTACTTCCCCCTCTTGGCTTTCATCCCTAATCGTATCTCTTATATCACCATCAACAGCAATATCTGGCGCACCAACTGAGTGCCCCCCTTCAATTTCATCATACTTTCCCCTTACTGTGTTTATAGCTTTTCCAAAATATCTAATGTTTGGAAAACCGAAATAAATCGTAAAAAACAATGCACTCACCACCAACAATATCAATACGAAAGGCACTCCCCCTATTTCAAAGAAGATTACATTCGAAAAGAAATCCGATACGGGCTTAAATCCTTGGTCAATTTTTTCATCTAAGCCCATTTCTTGAGCAGATATAAAAAATGGTAAAAACAAGGCTATAAATGCGAGGATTCTGTACTTCATATTATCAGTTTTTGGAGTTTAATTAGTCTTTGGTCGGCAATATCATAAAAAATACCAATACAATCAAGTATTGGCATTGAAATGTGGCTCCTCTATGTGGAACATTTCATTTAGTTTCTTAATCTGTTCTGGCCTTCCCAAAACAATCACTTTGCTTTTTGGCTCCATCTTTAAGTCAGCCTCTGGATTAATTATATAATTTCCATCTGGTTCAATATAACCTATAATTGTACAACCTGTCTTTCGTCTTAAATCCAAATCCCTTAAAGATTTACAATCCGCTTTGCTGTTAAAATTTTCTATGGCCACCTCCTCTATATTAGTGGTATGCTCTCCTTCCAAGGACAGCTTGTCCATAAATGTTATTAAATCCGGTATCACGACTAAAGAAGCCATGTGATCCCCCCCTATTTTATCTGGCATAATGACTTTGTCCGCACCAGCCAATCTTAATTTTTTTTGAGAAGTAACTTGTGACGCCCTACTAATTATTATAAGTTTCTTGTTGAGCTGTTTTGCCGAGAGTACCACAAACAAATTGGCCGCATCATCCGGCATGGCCGCTATTAGATATTGTGCACGTTCTATCCCAGCTTCTAAAAGGACTTCATCCTCATTGGCATCGCCTTCTACAAAAAGAATATCGTCTTCATACTTCTCTATAACTTCTTTATCCCTTTCAATTATTACAAATGGCCTATTATAAGCCTTTAAACGTTCTGCAGCCTGTGTGCCATTGCGGCCATAACCACATATAATGATGTGATTGGATAGATTACTAATCATATTTTTCACTTTTTTCTTTTTTAGAAGTTCAAGAGAATTTCTACTTAATATATATTCTGTAATCACAGAGATTGCAAAGCCAAAAACAAAAACACTTGTGACAATTAAAAAAACAGTAAATATTTTTGCATCTGTTCCTAAGGGTTTTACCTCCGAAAAACCAACAGTAGTCACTGTGATTATAGTCATGTAAAAGGCTTCTATCCAAGAATAGTCAGATATAAACTTATATCCCATTACACCTATAAAAAGCACCAAAGACATTAAAAAAAGTGCTAAATACAGTTTGGACCTGAAAAATTTTATCATACTTATAAATCAAAAACTGAGGTTCTTTTGGTATACACCAAATCTTTAATTTTCAACCAAAAAGCCAAAAACAAATACAAAGCAAAACCAAAACCCAGTGTAACAAATGTTAAATAAATAAAGGAAGTTCTTACCACTCTAGCTCTAATTCCAATTCGCTCCGCAATACGCCGACATACTTCAAATCCTCTTTTTTGAAAATAGTACAATATTTGGTAGAAAAAATTCATGCCTAAAATTAGTCAATTCTATTTAATAAACTCCCTCCAATTGTACACTGTAAGCATTTGTTCTTTGAACAATATTCATTGTACATCTGAATTACCGCCTGGCTCTCCAATGAGTTTTCAGGATTTACACCAAGTTTTGTGAAACCATTGATAACATTATTCTCTTCTTTTTGCAAGCTTGCTGCCATTTTAAGCACTTCTTCACCTACATCCTTGCCACTATGCTTTGCATGGCAAAATTTTACAGGAAGTATAGTATTTATGATTAATAGATTAATGAATTTTTTGGTGAGTTTTTTGGTGCTTTTATTTGATTCCTTTCCAAAAACATAATGATTGTCCCAATAATCACTGGCAGAAACTTCAAAAACAGAATAAATTTCCTCAATTGTGTTTGCCCCAATCAGTTTACTAAAAACATTTTTATGAGTCGTATATAAGTTAGCCACTTGTGACAGTCTGATTGTTGGAAAATTAGGAGGCCTTAGTTTAAAAAACCCTGGCCTTATAATTCCTTCATTATTTATGGAATATTTATTTTTTAAAAATTGATATTCATTTCTAAGTGCAATATAATATCCGTCCACAATATCAGCATCATCTAGAAGTCCAGCCATCCCAAACATAATACTTTCCAGTTGCAGGACATTGTTTTGAAGTTTTCTTACGATAGAAAAATCTAATGCTTTCGCAATACTAAAAAAAGAATCCCCATTGATATTAAGCCCAAAATTCTTTAGCAAAAGGCAGAACAGAACTTTTTCCCAATCATTTTTGGTTTGCTCCAAGATATCCAATATAAATCCCGATTTTCTTTCCAGACGTTCGAAATAGAGCCTTTCCAACCAGTTTTTGAGCAAAAATTCATCAACATCATCTATATTATTTTCACAATTGATAAAAACAACATTCTTTTTATCCAATAACACTTGGTGCGCTTCCAATAGCTTCGTGGAAATATAATTTTTCAGTTCCAACGTTGGAATCTCAGTATTGTCCTTTCTATAAATAGGAGTATCATTTTCCCAAACCACATGAAGAATAACGTTCTCGTAATTTTTGTCTTCCTCATGATGATGTGCGTACCAATCTGATGTTTTAATGTGCATCTCTACATTACCTGCCCATAACTGACCATCAATCTTAATTTTAGCGTTAAAGAAGTCTGGTCCTTCCAATACATTGTGAGTACCAAAATCTACAATGGAGACTGGTTCACTATTGGTTGTGCACAAATCTGATGTTTGCATCCTCTTATACTTCCAAATAAAATGCAACAAATCTTCTCGCATTGTCCTAAAATAAAAAATCCTGCAATAAGCAGGATTCTTTTTACAATTATTTCTTTAACTAATCAACAACCTCACCTTCCCAGTTCATAAATCCACCCTCAAGATTATAGGCATTTTTAAATCCAATTTGGTTCATAAGTGCACAAGCTTGCCCACTTCTATTACCAGACCTGCAATACACATAATAGTTTTTTGTTTTGTCTAATTTTTCCAATTCATTTAAAAACTCTTGACCTAAATAAATATCGATATTGGTAGCTCTGGGAATATACCCCTCCTCTACTTCTTCGGGTGTCCTTACATCAAGAATGAAGGCGTTTTCGTCCTTTTCCAATTGTTCTTCCCATTCCTCTTGCGATAAATCTGCCATGTTTAACTGTTTTAATGAATGCAAAAATAAAAATCCGAAACAAAATTTCGGATTTTTATCATAGTTTTTATTACTAACTAAACTTTAATAGTGCACCCAATGGCCTTTGTTGTTTTTGTTTCAATATTTTTACCTGCCAACATAGCATCCACAGCATCTTCAACATATTTAGTTTCAACAGATGCTTCATCAGAATAATTATCATCAATGGCTCCTATATATTCCACTTTATACTTGCCGTCCCTCTTGTTTAATAAATATACATGAGGTGTCCTAGAGGCTCCATATTGCGGAAATACCTTTTGTCCTTCATCCAATAAATAAGGAAAAGTGAATCCTTTTTCCTTAGCCCTAACTTTCATTTTCTCATAACTATCTTTTGGTTGCACCTCTGGATTATTAGGATTTATTGCTATTACAGGAATTCCCATTTCTTTATATTTTTTATCCAAAGCAATGATTCTATCCTCATAAGCCACAGCATAGGGGCAACTGTTGCATGTAAAAATGACCAAGAAACCCTTGGCATCTACAAAGTCGGCCATTGAAACCATTTTTCCATTAATGTTCATTAAACTGAAATCAGTGGCATAATCCCCTACTTCATATCCCTCGGCATCGGAATTAAGATTAACAGTAAAAGCACTTGCCACTAACAAGATTACTATAAGTCCCAAGCTTTTTATTTTCTTCATGGTATTAGTTTTTTATAAATGTATATAAACTGCTATTGAGCTCCTCATAGGTAAAGGATTGCTCATAAAAGGTCCTTTTATTTTTATTATAGATTATAGTTGCGGGGATTCCACCAGACCATTCTTTGTCCACTTTGGGAATCCAGGTATTCTGTTTGGGGTCATCCAAAATAATGACCTTGGATCTAAGATTGTTTTTCTTTAAAAATGGCACCAATCTGGATTTCCACATTTTAGGCATATCCAAGCTCACTAAAACCACCTCAACATTGTTATCCTTTTGTTCCATGTGAAGTTTTTCAAAATAAGGCAGTTCTTCCACACAGGGTTGGCACCATGTTGCCCAAAAATTGATTACATAAGTTTTGTTATCCTCCATATGGAACAAGGGCTCAATCCCATCAAAATCATAAACAGGAAGATTTATATCATCCACCTTAACTGTTTCTTTTGTTATTAGATCAGCTAACAACATTTGCGGTTCCTTCTTTTGCTTAGAACCACAAGCTGCCATAAAAACAAAAATTAATAAAGCTGTAATCTTTTGCATATCAGAACATTGATAAATAAAATTAATCATCATAAAATTGGAGATAGCCCTTTTAACAAAATTTTATCTCTTTTTAACACTTAAAGCAACGTCATTATCTATACATTTGTATATACAATTATTGTATTGACATGAATGTAGAGAAGATTATTAAAACGGATAAGGAAATGTCTTTGGAAAGTAAGTCCATTATCCACTTGGTTTTGGTCAATAATAAAATAAATGAGGCTTTAACCAATGCATTAAAACCTTTTGATGTGTCCTTACAACAATTTAATGTACTTAGAATATTGCGAGGACAGAATGGGAAACCTGCCAACCTCAGCACTCTCAATGAGCGTATGGTTACCAAAATGAGCAATACAACAAGATTAGTGGATAAATTGTTGCTAAAGGAATTTGTGGAAAGAACAACATGTGAAAGCAATAGAAGAAAAGTAGAAATTACCCTCACTAAAAAAGGTGGTACAGTTCTTGAAAAGATGGATTATGTAATAATAAAAACCCAAAATTCACTGCTTAACAATTTTAAGGATGAAGAACTAATTGAATTAAACAGTCTATTAAACAAATTTTAATCATAACAATAATCATTAACACATTAATTAAAACAAAAAATGAAAAAACAATTATTTAGTTTAGCATTGGCCGTTGTATTCGGATTTACAGCAGCTGCCAACACTCCAATAGATGGAGAGAAAAAAGTAGTAAAACCCAGTGAAAGTTCAGTTACTTGGAAAGGATATAAAGTAACAGGTTCTCATGCGGGAACCATTTCCTTAAAAGAAGGTTTTTTAGAATTTGATGGCAAAAAGCTTATTGGTGGAGAATTCGTGGTTGATATGACCACATTGGAAACTACCGATGACATGGGCGACATGAGTGCAAAACTCAATGGTCACCTTAAATCTGATGACTTCTTTGGAGTAGAAGCCCACCCAACTTCTAAATTGGTCATTAAAAGTGCAAATTCCTTCAACAAAAACTCCTATACCGTTACAGGGGATTTAACAATTAAAGGAATTACAAAGCCGGTTACATTTGTTGTTTCTGTATTTGAAAACAAGGCAACGGCTACATTAAAAGTTGATCGATCTAAATACAACGTAAAATATAACTCAGGCAGTTTTTTTGATAACCTTGGTGACAAAATGATCTATGATGAGTTTGACCTAGTGGTTGATATGGCATTTTAACGCCCCGAAACCCTACTGTTATAATCCCCATCCTGAACAATCAGGATGGGGATTATTATTTTAAAGGATTTAGGAGTTTGATAATTTAAAATTCCTTTCTATATTTGATGCAATGAAACTAATTACAGTAAATATTTGGTGGTGGAACAACTTACGTCAAACGTCGTGAGATAGTCCATACTATTATAATATATAGAGGCTTGTCATTCACGACAAGCCTTTTTTAATTTATAGTTTTTAATATGACTTATAAACTCAACACATTTTACAAGAAAATTTTGGCAGACACCATTACCCCAGTGAGTGTCTATTTAAAAATTAGAGACACATTCCCCAATAGCATACTATTGGAAAGTAGCGACTACCACGCCAATGACAATAGTTTCTCATACATTTGCTGCAACCCTATTGCCTCAATAAAGGTTGAAAACGAAGTGGTTACACAACAATTTCCTGATGGAACTATTGAAGAAACCCGTTTAAGTACTGGAGTTGACGTTACAGAAATCATAGAGTCGTTTTCAAAGAAATTCTCCATTTCTGGTCAAGACTTTAAGTTCATAAACAATGGGTTATTTGGTTATATGGCATATGATATGGTTCGCTACTATGAGGATATTAATTTAAAGAAAAAAGAAAATAGCGTAGTTATCCCGGATTTGTATCATGCAGTATACAAAAATATAATAGCTATTAATCATTTTAAGAACGAAGCCTATATTTTTGCCCATTCTTATGGCAATGATAACAATATAGATGAAATTGAGCGCTTACTTAAGGTACGTGATTTTGCTTCTTATAACTTTTCCATTGAAGGCAAACCAACATCCAATTTAAAAGACGAAGAATATAAAGAACATGTAGAACTTGCCAAAAAGCATTGTCAACGTGGGGATGTTTTTCAACTTGTATTATCAAGGCGTTTTTCTCAAGAGTTCAAAGGGGACGAATTTAATGTATACCGAGCTTTACGATCCATAAATCCATCTCCCTATTTATTCTTTTTTGATTATGGAGATTTTAAAATATTCGGAAGTTCTCCAGAGGCTCAATTAATAGTCAAAGAAGGCAAAGCAGAAATTCATCCTATCGCCGGCACTTACAAAAGAACGGGTAACGATGAGCAAGATGCAAAACTGGCTATTGAATTAGCTCAAGATAAAAAAGAAAACAGCGAACATGTTATGTTGGTTGATTTGGCCCGCAATGACTTAAGTAGAAATGGGAATACTGTAAAAGTGGAAACGTATAGGGAGGTTCAATATTTCTCCCATGTAATTCACTTGGTTTCTAAAGTAACTGGGGTAAAGAAAAAAGACATTCCTACGATGAAAGTAGTTGCAGACACCTTTCCTGCAGGAACATTGAGTGGTGCGCCAAAACACATGGCCATGCAACTCATAGAAAAATACGAAAAAACAAGTCGGGGCTTTTATGGTGGTGCTATAGGTTTCATGGATTTTAATGGCAATTTTAACCATGCTATAATGATTCGTACTTTTTTGAGCAAGAACCATCAATTACATTTTCAGGCTGGTGCCGGTTTAGTGGCCGCATCTAATGCCGAGGCAGAATTACAAGAAACATATAATAAATTAGGAGCTTTAAACAAGGCCCTAGAAATTGCTGAAACTATCTAAGAAATGAGCAAACGAAAAGTTTTAATGATTGACAATTATGATAGTTTCACCTACAACCTGGTGCATTATCTAGAGGATTTAGATTGCGAAGTGGTAGTAAAACGTAACGATCAACTTGCTCTGGAAGAAGTTGATGCTTTTAATGATATTGTACTATCACCTGGCCCTGGAATTCCCAACGAAGCTGGACTATTAAAGGATATTATAAAAAAATATGCCCCTACCAAACGTATCTTGGGCGTATGCTTAGGTCAACAAGCAATTGGTGAAGTTTTTGGCGGAACCCTAGAAAACCTTGATCAAGTTTATCATGGCACCGCCACTAAAATAGATATTGTAGTTGATGACCCAATTTTTGAAGGCATGCCAAGAGAAATAGAAGTAGGTCGCTACCATTCATGGGTTGTAAATCCAGATTTACCCGAAGTGCTACAAGCTACCTCTTTAGATGAGAATGGGCAGATAATGTCATTAAGACATAGAGAATATAATGTTACAGGAGTTCAATTCCACCCAGAATCGGTCTTGACACCTCAAGGAAAACAGATGCTAAAAAATTGGTTAAAATGAAACAGACTTTAAATAGGTTAATCAATCATGAAATCCTTGAAAAAGAGGATGCCAAACAAATATTGGTAAATATTGCCAAGGGTGACTATAATACCAGTCAGATTGCGGCTTTCTTAACGGTTTATATGATGCGTAGCATTACCATTGAAGAATTGGAAGGTTTCCGTGATGCGCTTTTGGAATTATGTTTGGCTGTGGACTTATCGCATTACAATCCTATAGATTTATGTGGAACCGGTGGTGATGGCAAAGATACTTTTAATATTTCTACCTTGGCTTCTTTTGTAACAGCTGGAGCTGGTGTAAAAGTAACCAAGCATGGCAATTATGGCGTTTCTTCCAAATGTGGAAGCAGTAATGTTATGGAGTTTTTAGGTATTAGATTTAGTAATGAAGCTGATTTCCTAAAAAAGTCTATTGATGAAGCTAGTATTTGCGTGTTGCATGCTCCATTGTTTCATCCAGCAATGAAAAATGTGGCCCCTATACGCAAAGAATTAGGAGTGAAAACATTTTTTAACATGTTAGGACCTATGGTAAACCCAGCTTTTCCCAAGAACCAAATGGTTGGTGTTTTTAATCTAGAGTTAGCAAGAATGTATGGATATTTGTACCAAAACACCGAAAAGAATTTTACTGTATTACATGCGCTCGATGGCTATGATGAAATTTCATTGACTGGAAACACCAAAACCATTTCTAGAAACACCGAAAGCATGTTGAAACCATCAGATTTTGGAGTTTCGGCAATTTCACAAACTGATATTGTTGGCGGTAGTGATGTGGCAGATTCTGCACAAATTTTCCTCAACATTTTAAATGGAAAAGGTACAGAACCACAAAACAATGTGGTATGTGCCAATGCCGGTGTTGCCATTGCCACAGTAGAAGGCTTAACACCGAAAGAAGGTTTTGAAAAAGCTAAGGAATCCCTCTTAGGAGGAAAAGGTTTGGTGGCATTAAAAAAATTACAAGAGCTAAGTGTATAATGGACATTTTAGAAAAAATAACTAGGGACAAACGCAAAGAAGTAGATTTAAAAAAATCACTCATCCCTATTTCTCAATTGAAAGCTTCTGTTTTGTTCGAACGTGAAACTTTCTCCTTGGCCAAAGCACTTCGAAATAGTACCACTGGTATTATTGCAGAATATAAAAGGCGATCGCCCTCTAAAAAGAGTATAAACCAAGATGCCAATGTTGGACAAGTAGCTCAAGGATACCTAAAAGGAGGTGTTTGTGGTATGAGCGTCCTAACAGACATTAAATACTTCGGTGGTTCATTAGAAGACCTTCTTTTGGCTCGGGCATCTGTAACTTTGCCTCTATTGCGCAAGGAGTTTATAATTGATGAATACCAAATATTGGAAGCTAAAGCCCATGGTGCGGATGTTATTCTACTCATTGCGGCAATATTAACTCGGAATGAAATTAAAACACTATCCGTGCTGGCAAAAAGTCTAGGTCTCAATGTGCTTCTAGAAGTGCATAATGAGGAAGAATTACATAAATCCGTAATGCCCAGTTTAGATATGTTGGGTGTAAATAATAGAGACCTTAAAACTTTTGAAGTTAGTTTAGATACAAGTAAACATTTATCCTCTTTAATTCCAGACGACTTTGTGAAAGTATCGGAAAGTGGCATTAGCAGTATAGAGGCAATCAAAGAGTTAAAACAATATGGATACCAAGGATTTTTAATTGGTGAAAATTTTATGAAAAGTGAAAATCCAGGCGAAAGTGCCTTTGAGTTTATTCAAAAATTGAAATAGCCAATGGACTATTATTATACCAACAATAAAAATGATGTTTCCACCATGGAGACGGGTATTCTGCGGCTAAAAATTTGTGGTATGAACAAGAACACAACACAAGTAGCAGGACTGCATCCCGATTATTTGGGTTTTATTTTCTGGGAACCTTCAAAACGCTATTTGGAGAATGACATTCCAGCTATACCCCATAGCATTAAAAAAGTAGGGGTTTTTGTAAATGCTTACATAGATGAAATTAAAGCTAGAGTAGAACAGTTTGGATTATTATTAGTGCAACTCCATGGAAAAGAAAGTCCCACTTTTTGTAATATACTTAAAAAGGAAATTCCCCAGATTAAAATCATTAAAGTATTTTCAATAAAGGATGATTTTGATTTTTCTGTTTTAGGTGCTTATGAGAATGTTTGTGACTATTACTTATTCGATACCAAGGGAAAACTACCAGGCGGAAATGGATACACTTTTAATTGGTCTGTTTTAAAAGATTATCCATCAACCAAACCCTATTTTTTAAGTGGGGGAATTGGTTTGGAAAATTCAGATGAAATTTTATCATTCTTACGCGGAAAGGAGTCAAAATACTGTCACGCATTGGACATCAATAGCAAGTTTGAAATTGAACCCGGACTTAAGAATATAGACAAACTAAAAGAGTTCAAAAACATAGTGATGGAAAAACAAAACCATCAAAAAGAAAAGAACAATTAACAACCATGTCATACAACGTTAACGAAAAAGGATATTACGGTGAGTTTGGAGGAGCTTTTATTCCAGAGATGCTCTATCCAAATGTAGAGACCCTAAGACAGCAATATCTCACGATTATGGAAGAGCCTTCGTTTAAAGAAGAGTTTGACCAATTATTAAAAGATTATGTAGGCAGACCTTCTCCCTTATATTTTGCCAACCGATTATCCAAAAAATATAACACCAAAATTTACATAAAACGAGAAGACCTTAACCATACGGGTGCCCATAAGGTAAACAACACCATAGGTCAAATTTTAATGGCTAAACGCTTGGGCAAAAAGCGTATTATTGCTGAAACCGGAGCGGGTCAGCATGGTGTGGCAACTGCCACCGTTTGTGCCCTTATGGGAATGGATTGTATTGTGTATATGGGTGAAATTGATATTGCCCGCCAAGCTCCCAATGTTGCGCGTATGAAAATGCTAGGAGCAAAGGTGAGACCTGCACTATCAGGTAGTAAAACCTTAAAAGATGCAACTAATGAGGCTATCCGTGATTGGATTAACAATCCTGTGGACACCCATTACATTATTGGTTCCGCTATTGGTCCTCACCCCTATCCGGATATGGTCACAAGGTTTCAATCTGTGATTTCGGAAGAGATAAAATGGCAATTAAAAGAGAAAGAGGGTAAAGAAAATCCAGATTATGTAATTGCCTGTCTCGGTGGCGGCAGTAATGCTGCAGGTGCTTTCTATCACTATTTACACGAGGAAAACGTTGGGTTAATAGCTGTGGAAGCAGCAGGAAAAGGTATAAATACAGGAGAAAGTGCTGCAACTTCAGTCTTGGGAAAAGAAGGAATTATCCATGGATGCAAAACCCTATTGATGCAAACACCCGATGGACAAATAACTGAGCCGTATTCTATTTCTGCTGGATTGGACTATCCTGGTGTTGGTCCCATGCATGCACATTTGTATAAGAGTGGACGAGGGGAATTCATCTCCATAACTGATGATGAGGCTATGGCAGCAGGATTAGAATTGACCAAGTTAGAAGGTATTATCCCGGCAATAGAATCATCCCATGCTTTTGCAGTTTTTGAGCAGCGAAAGTTTAATCCCGATGATATTGTAGTGATTAACTTATCAGGAAGAGGAGACAAAGATTTACAGAATTATATTGATTATTTTAAACTATAGGCTTATTTAGCCATTCGTGCGTAGGCGGGAATGATAAAGTGTTATTATTCATGAACAGAATACATCAAAAACTACAAGAAGATAGAAAACTTCTATCCATATATTTTACAGCAGGATACCCAAATCTAAATGATACGGTTCCCATTATCCAAGAATTGGAAAAAAATGGTGTGGATTTAATTGAAATTGGCCTTCCTTTTAGCGATCCATTGGCAGATGGCCCAACTATTCAGGAAAGTTCAACCGCTGCGTTGAAAAACGGAATGACCACAGAAATTCTTTTCAATCAAATAAAGGACATAAGGAAGACAGTGTCCATTCCCTTGATTTTAATGGGATATTTTAATCCTGTTTTTCAATATGGTGTTGAAGCATTTTGTAAGAAGTGTTCAGAAATTGGTATTGACGGACTTATTCTTCCCGATCTTCCTTTGAATGTTTACCAAGAAGATTACAAAGCCATTTTTGAGAAATATGGGCTTATAAACGTATTCCTTATAACTCCACAGACCAATGATGAACGTATTCGTCAAATTGATGATGCCTCAAATGGATTTATTTATATGGTAAGTTCTGCCAGTACTACGGGGGCAAAAACTGGTTTTGGAGAGGAACAGACAAACTATTTTAACCGTATTGAAAGCATGAATCTTAAAAACCCTCAAGTAGTTGGTTTTGGAATTAGCAACTCAGACACCTTTAATCAAGCAACAAAAAAGGCAAAAGGAGCTATTATAGGGTCAGCATTTATTAAACATTTGACCAAAAACGGAACGACAAAAATTGATGAGTTTGTAAACAAAATAAGAATTTAACCCATGGACATTCTAAATAATTGGAAAATTGTAATTCTCCTTTGTCTTACATTGGGACTAGCTCCATTTTTTCCAGAACCCCACATTTGGGGAAAACTAAGATGGATAGCGGGAGGAGCCATCGGAATGAAACCCATGGATTGGTTTGATGTAATATTACACGGTTTCCCATATATACTTTTGTTTCGTTTACTTATTTTAAAGGTTATTTCCTTGTCCAAAAAATAGAATTGTCTACTTTTAAATCTTAGACAAACTAAATTTAAAAATGAGAAAATTATTATCCCTACTAATCATTTCTTGTTCTACTTTTTCCTTCGCTCAAGATGCTACACAACTTAAATCCCAAATACGGCACACTATTGATGAATTAAGGGATTTTGTGCTTATCCCAAATGATGCTTTAGAACATGCCGACATCAATAGAAATCTTACATGGCTGACTCAAAAATTTAATGCAAGGGGATTCAATACATCGGTACTTCCTACTGAGGGAGAATCCATTTTTTTTGCAGCACTGCCTATAGAAGATAACAAACCTACCATTCTCTTTTATATGCATTTTGATGGACAATCTGTTGACCCAAACAAATGGGATCAATCCAATCCATATAAAGTAGAACTAAAAACTTTAGCAGGTGATGAATGGAAAACGTTGCCTTTTTCAGATTTAGATACGGATATAAATTACGATTGGCGCCTTTTTGGTCGTTCAACATCAGATGATAAGGGACCTATTGTAATGTTTTTGAATGCCATTGATTTATTAAAGAAGAATAACAAAACTATTCCCTTCAATATAAAAGTAATTTTAGATAGTGAAGAAGAAAAAAGTAGCAAACCCCTACCAAAAGCAGTAAAGGAATATAGGGAATTATTGGAAGCCGATTTTTTGGTCATTAATGATGGTCCAGTCCATGTTTCTGGAAAACCTACTATTGTATATGGTTGTCGGGGAATTACCACTTTATCACTTACCACATATGGTCCAGTGAAACCCCAGCACAGTGGCCACTATGGCAATTATGCACCAAACCCTGGATTTCAATTGGCACAGGTATTGGCGACCATGAAAGATGTTGATGGCAAAGTACTTATACCCGGATATTATGACGGCATTACTTTGGATGAAAATACGTTATCAATTTTAAAAAGCGTGCCAGACAATGAAGGTACCATAAAAAATACATTGCAAATAAGAACTTCAGAAAAAGTAGGGAGTTTTTATCAAGAATCATTGCAATATCCTTCCTTAAACATTAGAGGATTAGGGTCTGGATGGATTGGCAAACAAGCACGGACCATTGTTCCCGAAAGTGCCACGGCGGAAATTGACATTCGTTTGGTACCAGAAACTAATGGCACTAGGCTAAAGGACTTGGTAAAAAAACATATTGTGAGTCAAGGTTTCCATATAACCGATAGTAACCCTTCCAAATCTGAACGATTGGCACATGACAAACTTATAACAATTACTGAAGGAAGTGTAACCGATGCCTTTAGAACAGACTTGAACAATCCCCATGGTCAATTTTTGGTTGAAATTCTAAAAAACACTTTTGAGGATGATGTGGTACAAATTAGAATTATGGGAGGTACCGTACCCATTTCACCCTTTATCAATGAATTAAAAATTCCAGCGTTTATTGTGCCCATGGTCAATCCTGACAATAACCAGCATAGTCCCAATGAAAATCTTAAAATTGGTCAGATTGCTTATGGAATTAAAACGTTTTATGGAATTCTAAGCTCGGAAGAATAAACATGCCCTTTTACTGCACGGTAATTCCTCTCCCCACTTGTTTTAACGCAAACGTTAGAGTGGAATTCCTCTTTTAAGGGTAAAATTCATAAATTTTAGCCTCTCAAAAAGAAATCCAATACCATGTTCAGGTGATATTCCTTACCTTTAAAAGATGTCATAATTTCCTATATACAAATTACAAAAACAAAAATTACAAAACCCATGAGTAAATCAAAACAAATGGATACATCTAGACGATCCTTTATTAAAAAAGGGGCTATGGCCTCCTCCATTCTTCTTGTCCCAAGACATGTTCTTGGTGGTGTGGGTTATACCGCCCCAAGTGACAGATTGCATTTAGCGGCCATTGGAGCAGGTGGAAAAGGAAGAAGTGATATCCTCAATGCTTCTGTCAATGGTAGAGAAAGAGTGGTCGCACTTTGCGATGTGGACTTCTCGGGCTCGGCAAAAGGTTCTATAGAGAATTTCCCAAAGGCAAAGTTGTTTGATGATTATAGAAAAATGCTGGATAGTGTAAAAAATTTGGATGCCGTAACCATTTCCACTCCCGACCACGTGCATGGGCCAGCTGCCAAATATGCCATGGAGCGCGGTATACATGTATATGTCCAAAAACCAATGACCCACAACATTCGGGAAGCCAGAATGCTTACTGAAATGGCCAGGGAAAAGAAAATTGTGACACAAATGGGAAACCAAGGAGGGTCTAATCCTCTTTTAAACATGGTTCAAAAATGGGTAGATTCTGGTATGTTGGGAAAAATATCCAAAGTGGAAGTATGGACTAACCGCCCCGTATGGCCACAAGGAGGTGCTTTTCCCCAACCCGATGAAAGTTCAAAACCTTCAGCTTTAAATTGGGACCAGTGGCTTGGCCCTGCTGAATATAAGCCCTATACCCCAAATTTACATCCTTTTAGTTGGAGAGGTTGGTGGGATTACGGAACAGGAGCACTTGGTGACGTAGGTTGCCACCTAATAGATATTCCATTTAGAACTTTAGGATTAAAATATCCCACGGATGCCGAATGCAGCGTAGGTTCTGTTTTCTCGCAAATGTGGAGTCCGGACTATCATCCAGAAGGTTGTCCTGCTTCATCGTTTATTACATTACATTTTGGAGCTACCGAAAAAACAAAATCCCCTATTAAAATGACATGGAGTGATGGGGGCATACGTCCTTCGCATCCAGATATTATTCCGGCCGACCATGATATAGGAGGAAAAAACAGTAGTAATGGGGTGTTGATACATGGAGAAAAAGGAATTATTTCAACCAATATCAATGATAGTTCGCCTATCATGCCCAAACTATATTTAAATGATGGTACAACAGAATTTGGTCCTGAAGTAGAAGAAAATGATGAACCTGAATATGGACACCAACGCAAATGGGTAGATGCATGTAAGGCAGGTTTTAATAGCCCAGAGCATCTTGGACTAACTTCTTCTTTTGACTATGCCGGTCCTATGACCGAAACTGTTTTAATGGGTAATCTTGCTATTCGCAGCTATATGCTAAGAAAGGAAAACAGTGAAGGAAATATGGATTTTTACGCCCGCAAAAAACTATTATGGGATGGTGAAAATATGAGAATTACCAATTTGGAAGAAGCCAATCAATTTGTAGGAAGAACCTATAGGGAAGGTTGGGAAATGTAGAATACATTAACATTCGCTAACAGGGATTTAGTAGGTCATTAACATTAATTCCATTTTATAATAGTTATATTATTTAAGAACAAAATAAGTAAATATTATGGGAATTATAGAAGACAAGAGAAAGTTTAAAAGAAAAGTTGAACAAACAAATCCTACCAATCCTACTGGAAATGTTAACCAAACAACCAATAAGGTAGACTTTGATAACGCAACAATAAAAAGTCAGCAAAATAAAAAGTAAGACCATTCTATTTTAACAAATAGAAGTGAAATTTCACATATTAAGTCCGAGATTAAGTTCCCCCTTGAATCTCGGATTTTTTATTTTAAAAAAAAACAATTAAAAATGTCCCCTTTTACTTTCCACGTTTCGTCATTAGTATGAATCATTTTATTAATTTAAACAAAAAAAGAAATGAAAGACTTTATGATGATTTTTATCGGAGCCGACTATCAAGAACTAGGATTATCACCAGAAGAACTACAAACCCGTATGGGAAAATGGTTTGCATGGGGAGGTAAAATGGAAGCCGCCGGTATTCTAAAAGGTGGTGAAGCCCTAGTGTCAGAAGCAAAATGCGTCTCTGGACCAAATAGAACGGTTACAGATGGTCCCTATACAGAAAGTAAAGAAATTATTGGAGGCTATTATACAGTAAGTGCCAAAGATATGGACGCTGTTGTGGAAATTGCCCAAGATTTTCCTGATTATGACTTAGGAGGCACAGTAGAGATAAGGGAAATAATGGTTTTTGATAGATGATCAAAGAACAGGAATTGGACCATCTTTTTCGTCACCAGTACGGAAAGATGGTTTCTATTTTAACTCGAATTTTTGGATTGTCACATATAGAGACCATTGAAGATGCGGTCCAAGATACTTTTTTAAACGCATCGCTTAAATGGCGTAAGGAAATTCCCGAAAACCCTGAAGCTTGGCTTACCAAAGCTGCAAAAAATAGGGCCATTGATTTATTGAGAAAAATCAAAACCGAACACAGTAGAATTTTAAACTTAAGCACAGGACCTTCTTCTATTGCATTTAACCAATTATTTCTAGAACATGAAATTGAGGATAGCCAATTACGGATGATATTTACAGCTTGCCATCCAAAATTAAAACCTCAAGACCAAATTGCCTTCGCTTTAAAGACTATCGCTGGATTCAGCGGAAAAGAAATAGCTTCCGCTTTACTATTAAAAGAGTCAACAGTTAAAAAAAGACTAGCAAGAGCTAGAAAAACAATCAAAGAAAAAAATCTTGTCTTTCAGCTGCCTAAGGATAAAACCTTTGCTGATCGCTTGCACCGAGTGCATGAAGTAATCTATCTTATTTTTAATGAAGGGTTCCACTCCAACCAAAAAGAATTTCTTATCCGAAAAGACCTGTGCGGGGAGGCCATTAGATTATCAAAACTCATCTTAAAAAAAGAAAGCTACCGCACTGGAAGTGGCTATGCCCTATTCGCTTTGCTATGTTTTCATGCCTCGCGACTAGAAAGTAAAATCTCAGAAAAAGGAAAAATTATTGACCTTAAAAACCAAAATAGGACCTTGTGGTTTAAGCCATTGATTCAATTGGGGAAACATGCACTATCCAAGTCTGAAGCATATCCTGAAGTATCCTCTTATTATTTTGAGGCTGCCATTGCCCAAGAACACTTAGATGCAAAAACTTTTGAAGAGACCGATTGGAAAAAAATACTAGTGTTATACCAAAATTTAAATTTGCTGCAAGAAACACCTTTTACTTCATTGAATTTGGCCATTGTACTATTACAATTGAACGAAAATAAGAAGGCTATAAAAATTTTGAATTCAATAAATCCCAAGGATTTGGAACAAAGAAGTTATTTGTACTATGGAAGCAAAGCTGAATACCACAAAAATATAAATGAAATCCCAGAAGCAATTAACTGCATAGAAATGGCTCTAAGTATGGTTAATAATGCATTCGAAAAAAAGTATTTTGAAGAAAAGAAATCTATGCTGAAAAATAAGCAGTCCTCTTAGACAATCTACCACTTTAAAATATTGTCGTATTCGTAGAATTAACCGAACTTAGTTAATTGTTCTAAATCTAACTTCTACATCAATTTAAGCAATGACAAAAAGGAATTTTATACATGTACTTATATTCATTTTCCTTACAATTATTTTATTCTCCTGTAAGTCCGTAGAAAAAATAGTAGATGGCGCATCTACTACCAATTCAAAAACAGCTCTAAAAAAACCATATTTAATATTGGTCTCCTTAGATGGGTTTCGTTGGGATTATGTAGAAAGGTTTAACCCACCTAACTTAATTAATTTCATTAAAAATGGGGTGAAAGCGGAATCATTAATCCCTTCCTTTCCTTCCAAAACATTTCCCAATCATTATACCATTGCAACAGGCATGTATCCCGACCACCATGGTATATTGGGAAATTATTTTTACAGCTATAAAAAAGACCAAACATATGCTATAAGAAATCGTGAAATGGTAGAAGATGGCAGCTTTTATGGAGGAATACCTATTTGGGTACAGGCAGACAAAGCAGGTATGGTATCGGCCAGCTATTTTTTTGTGGGAACAGAAGCTGATATCCAAGGCATAAAACCAACTTACCACTATACTTACAATGCAAGTATAAAAAATGAAGTCCGAGTTGCCCAAGCTCTGGATTGGTTGGCATTACCTCCTAAAACAAGACCACATATCATAACTCTTTATTTTTCTGATATGGATGACGTTGGACATCGATTGGGACCCAATAGCGATGAGGAACTCAAAAAGGCACTATATAAATTGGACAAAAACTTAGGTGATTTAATCAAAGGGGTTAATAAAACAGGACTTCCCGTAAACATAATGATAGTTTCCGACCATGGAATGGCAAATGTGAAGACAACTAATTTTATACCCATAGAAGAGGTGCTAAACGATACAATGTTTTCTGTGATAGATAATGGTGCAATTTTAAATGTTCATCCGAAAGAAGGAGTTTTAATAGACTCTGTCTACCAGTATTTAAAACAGAAAGAAAAAAACTTTAAAGTTTACAAAACCAAGGACACACCAGGGTTTGAATATGTTCCTGAAAATAAGGATTGGGGAGCAATCCAAATTATACCCGATTTTGGCTATTATTTTTTAAGAAACAAAATTATCGAGTCAAGAAAAAAAAGTCTAAATACTACATTTGGAATCCATGGTTATGACCCTAAATACAAAGAAATGCATGGTATTTTTTATGCAAATGGTCCTTCTTTTAAAAAGGGGCATACCATTCCTTCCGTTAAAAACATTCATTTATATCCGCTAATGTGCACAATTTTAGGATTGGATATCCCAGATACTATTGATGGAAAAATAAGTGAACTAAAAGATACCTTAAGAAGTACTGATTAAAAAAACGGTCTATATTGTTGTACCCTAAAATCTAAAGTAGTAAAGTTTGGGTCCATGTCTTTTAAAATCTTGTAAGCTTGCAAGCTTCCTACTGCCCTGTTCGCAGCCCCAGAGGGTGCTGTTAAAGAGACAGTTTTAATGATTCTTTTAGATTTCTTCTCACCTTGGTGTGAGACAACTGGAAGCGAAAACTGATGGATACGGGGAACTTCATCAGAAACAACTTCTAACTTTATTCCATATTCCCTAATATGTTTTCTAAAAAAATATTCTGGTCCATTTTTACTGTTTCCACCTGTAAATAATAGTGTATCCACATTTGTATATTCCTCTAAATACCCAACCAAGTTTCTTAGTTTGATATTTTTCATTCCTAAATCCGAGGCATCAATTTTGGAACGTTCGGCACTGGCAACTATATCACAGACGCCTATTTTTCTTTTCCGTAAAAAGGTTTTACGTTGTTGAGCCGCTTCTTTTGTAGTTTCATATTTAAGGTTTAAGTCAAAAATCTGATTCAAAATAGGCCATAACTGGCCATTTCTACTCCCATAGCAAAAGTCAACATCGTCCTCCTTTAAATCTCCAGTGGTAAACCTAGGTGGTGGTAAAGTCCCTACAATTAGCTTTGTTGCTTCTTGAAAAAGAAAAGGCTCATATGGATGGGTATGCAAAAAAGGTTTCAAAGTTGATGTTGAAATGTTACATTTAGTATTAAATAACTTCCTATAATTATTCCAACACTAAAACTAAATCATCAGAATTTACCAGTGTGCCACCAGCAAGCAGGATAGTACCAACAACTCCTTCTTCAGTGGCTGTTACCGTTGTTTCCATTTTCATTGCCTCAATTACAAATAAAGGTTGGTTTTTCTTTACTTCCTGTCCTTTCTTTACCAATACACTTGACAATAATCCCTGTAACGGTGCTCCAATATGTTTTGGATTAGTACTATCAACTTTTTTGTTTTCTATCTTTTCAACCTTAATGGAATTATCTTTTACTACCACATTTCGCCATTGGCCATTCACCTTAAAGAAAATACTAACATTACCAGCTTCATCTGGCTCACCAATAAGCATTAAGGAAATAAGTACATTTTTTCCACGGTCCAGTTCCACCATGATTTCCTCTCCAATTTCCATTCCGTATAAGAAATTCTTAGTGGGAATGTTCATTACATTGCCATACTTTACATGGTGGTTGTAGGCATCTGTAAACACTTTTGGATAGAGTTTATAGGATAAGAAATCTGTAATCAACAATTCCCTGCCCATGCCAGCTTTAAACTTTCTCTTGAATGATTTAAACTCTTTATCAAAATCTATTGGCTCAAGATGTGCATTGGGTCTTTCTTTATAAGGCTTTTCATCCTTTAAGATGATTTTCTGAAGTTTTTTAGGGAAACCACCAACAGGTTGTCCTAAATCTCCCCTAAAAAAACTTTTCACCGATTCCGGAAAAGAAATTGTTTCTCCCTTTTCCATGACATCCTGAACAGTAAGGTCATTACTGATCATATATTGGGCCATATCCCCAACCACTTTAGAACTTGGGGTTACTTTTACAATATCTCCAAAAAGTTGGTTTACCTCTCCATACATTTTAGTGATTGCAGGGAATTTATCTTCCAATCCCAATGCAATGGCCTGCCCTTTTAAATTAGAATACTGACCACCAGGAATTTCGTGCTTGTATACCTCTCCACTACCGGCCTTTAAACCAGATTCAAAGGGGTAATAATAGTTACGAACGGTTTCCCAATAATTTGAATACTCAGCAAGTTTATCTGTATTAAAACTATTTTCTCGTTCATTGAACCTCATCATTTCAACAATAGAATTAAAATTAGGTTGCGATGTAAGTCCCGATAAACCTCCCAATGCTACATCAACCACATCCACACCTGCTTCAATAGCTTTTAAGTACATAGCCGCTTGTATAGAAGAAGTATCATGCGTATGTAAGTGGATAGGAATGTTGATTTCTGATTTCAAAGCAGAAATCAGTTCAAAAGCAGCTTCTGGTTTTAGTAGACCAGCCATATCTTTTACACCTAAAATATGTGCTCCTGCATTTTCTATATCCTTTGCGAGCTGTACATAATATTTTAAGTCATATTTAGTCTTGGCGGGATTAAGAATATCTCCTGTATAGCAAATAGAGGCTTCTGCCAATCCCTGTGTCCTATTACGAACATGATCTATGCAGGGTGCAATGGATTTCATCCAGTTTAGGGAATCAAAGATTCTAAAAACATCCACTCCGGTTTCCCAAGACTGTTCTACAAATTTTTCTATAAGATTATCAGGATAGGCGGTATACCCCACTCCATTGGAACCCCTTATCAACATTTGTAACAAAACATTGGGCATGGCCTTTCTTAACAAGGCCAAACGCTCCCATGGGTTTTCTTTTAAAAACCTTAGACAAACATCAAAAGTAGCACCCCCCCAAACTTCCATACTGAAAATTTCTGGATGGTTTTTGGCATAACCCTCAGCCACCTTCATCATATCCTGGGTGCGCATACGGGTTGCCAATAAACTTTGATGGGCATCACGCATGGTAGTATCCGTGAAATGGATTTTCTTTTCGCCCTTTAACCACTCTGCAAACTTCTCTGGCCCCAGTTCAGTCAGCAAATCCTTTGTTCCTTTTGGGTATGGGTCATTTTTGGGAAACGAAGGAATTAATGGTTTGGAAAAAACTTTGTTTGGGTCTTTCTTTTTTACATCTGGGTTCCCGTTAACTATAGTCTCACCTAAAAAATCCACCAATTTATTGGCACGGTTTCTAGGCTCCACAAACTCAAATAAAGAAGGTTCGTTCTTTATCCAATTAACGGTAACAGCACCATCTCTAAAAGTTTGGCTTTTTAAAATATTATCTAAAAAAGCCATATTTGTATCCACTCCCCGTATACGGAATTCTGCCAAAGCTCTTCTCATTTTTCTACAAGAACCATCTAAAGTCCTGCTTAAAGCAGAAACTTTTACCAGCATGGAGTCAAAGAAAGGAGAAATGTTTACGCCTTGATAAATACTTCCTGCATCTAAACGAATACCCAAACCTGAAGCACTCCTATAGGTAGTGACCACACCATAATCTGGTTTAAAATCATTGGCAGGGTTTTCTGTTGTTACTCTACATTGCAAAGCATAACCCGTAATGGTCACGGCTTCCTGGCTGGCAATTTTTATTTGTTCATCAGACAGTTTATAGCCCCCGGCAATAAAAAGTTGTGCTTTTACCAAATCTATATTGGTAATCATTTCAGTAACCGTATGCTCAACCTGTATACGCGGGTTTACTTCAATAAAATAAATACTACCATCATCATCTACCAAAAACTCTACCGTACCAATATTGTTGTAATCAACTGCCTTGCAAATATCTATGGCATACTTATACAAACTATCCCTAGTTTTTTGGGGAAGTCCCATAGAAGGGGCAAACTCAATTACTTTTTGGTAACGCCTTTGCACTGAGCAATCCCGCTCGTATAAATGAACAATATTGCCATGAGTATCGGCAACAATTTGAATTTCTATATGTTTGGGATTTTGCACGTATTTCTCTAAAAATACAGTATCATCCCCAAATGCATTTAAAGATTCCCTTTTTGCTTCGGGAAAAGCTTTTTTAAGTTCCTCGTCAGAAGTTATAACACGCATTCCACGTCCACCTCCTCCAGAAGCAGCTTTTAACATGATAGGGTACCCTATTTTTTTTGCCTCTGAAAGAGCCGTTTTAATATCTACAAGATCCTCATCACTACTTTGTATTATGGGAACATTGTTGGCCACGGCAACTTCTTTTGCCATTATCTTATCGCCCAAAGCCTTTAATACTGAAACTTTCGGGCCTACGAAAATAATTCCGTTGTCCTCACACTTCTGTGCAAATTCTGCATTCTCTGAAAGAAAACCATATCCAGGGTGAATGGCATCCACATCATTATCTTTTGCCACTTTAATAATGGCATCCATATCCAAATAGGGTTTTAGAGGCTCGTTATCTTCACCAATTTGATAACATTCATCAGCTTTGTAACGGTGAAGGGAATAACGATCTTCATAGGTATAAATACCTACCGTTTTTATACCAACTTCAACACAAGCCCTAAAAATTCGTATTGCTATTTCCCCTCTATTTGCTACTAAAACCGTTTTTATTTTCATGTATGTACTTCCTTATATTAAACTTGGCAGGACAGGCTCCCAAACATACAAACATACTGCATTTAGGCCTTTTTATCAATAATAGAAAGCTATAAATTAAGGGAAATTTGTTACAATATAACATTGTTTAAAATCCAATATAGAACAGATAAAAACATGCAATAAAATAAAGTAGATTGTAAAAAACTTGATTAATCCCTAGTAAACCATTATCTTATATAAGACAGAAACTAATAATAGAGAATGGGAAAAGGAGATAGAAAAACAAGAAAAGGAAAAATTGCCAATAAAAGCTATGGGGTAAGACGACCAGGCCATATTAAAAGAAAACCTACATTGGAGGAAAAAATAAGAGTTGACAAAAAAATATAAATTCCTAAAAATCTATGACAAAGTTCAAAAGAACATTTCCTTCCTCATCAATATCCAATTCATAAGTATAAACGCCTATCGCCAAAGGAGTTTCTCCCACAAAATCAAAAGGCTGCAAAGTGTAAACTTCTGCTCCTGATTTTATTTGGATATATGCATATCTATAGGCTGTTTCATATTCCAAGTATTCCGAAAATTTATCTGGAGCAATATTTTCATGTATCATTTCCTCTCCCCCGACTTGAACTTCGTCGAAAGTAACCGAACTAACATTTTTTATCCTGATGTCAACAGTTTCCACATTATCATCTCTATCTGTACAAGAAATACCTGACAATGCTACTATAAACAATAAGAATAGGACCGCTTTTTTCATGTGCTAATTTTTATGAAGATGCTATAAACCAATAACGGTTGCTTTTTACAATTATTCTATCTTATGAAAACTGGCTGGTCTTCCCTTAGCGTATGTTCCTTACTATAGGTGTATTCGTCTCTATTAAAACCTCTTATATCTTCCATGGTTTTTGCATTGGTATCCAAAATATAGCGCACCATGGAACCCCTTGCTTTTTTAGCAAAAAAGCTAATTACCTTTAGCTTATCATTCTTCCAATCTTTAAAAATTGGAGTAATTACAGGAACCTTAAGGGCTTTTACATCAATAGCTCCAAAATATTCATTGCTTGCCAAATTGATAAAAAGTTCGCCATCCTCCAATTCAGAATTCAAATGTTCCGTAAGTTCTTTTTTCCAAAACTCATGCAAATTCTTTTTTCTCCCTACTTTTAATTGAGTACCCATTTCCAAACGATATGGTTGAATCAGATCAAAGGGTCTTAGCACCCCATATAGACCAGATAGAATTCTAAGAGAATCCTGTAAAGCTTTCAATTTACTTTCGAAAATAGAATAAGCATCCAGTCCTTGATACACATCACCGTTAAAGGCATAAACTGCAGGTCTTGAATTTTCCGTTGTAAATGGTATTGAAAACTGCTGATTTCGTTCCCAGTTCAATTGGGCCAAATTATCAGAAATACCCATAAGTTGAGATAGTGCTTTTGGTTTTTTCTTTGCCAAAATTTTGTTCAGCTTCTCAGCTTGTTCCAAAAATAGTGGCTGGGAATATTTGGTGGTGGGCAATTCGCTTTCAAAATCCAAAGATTTTGCAGGAGAAATAACAATTTTCATTTTTTAGCTTTTTTCTGATATAAAAATAATCGGTTTTTTTTGAAATACCCCTCATACTTAAGAAGTGTTTTCAATGGAACTATTGGCAAAGCTTATTCCATCGATTGATGCTTGGAATAGGTCTTCCATTTTTCAATACACTGTAGCATATCATCCGGAATATCCGCACTAAAACGCATCATTTCATTAGTAACTGGGTGAATAAAGCCTAGTGTTTTGGCATGTAATGCTTGTCGCGGCAAAACTTTAAAAGCATTATCTACAAATTGCTTGTATTTGGTAAAAGTAGTGCCCTTCAATATTTTGTCACCACCATATCTTTCATCATTGAACAAAGTGTGCCCAATATACTTCATATGTACACGTATTTGATGTGTTCTTCCCGTTTCCAATTTACAGGAAACCAAGGTGACATATCCCAACCTTTCCAATACTTTATAATGAGTCACAGCCTCCTTTCCTTGATCACCCTCCGGAAATACTGTCATTTGCAATCTGTTCTTTGGATGTCGAGCCAAGTTTCCTTCAATAGTACCAGCATCATCCTCCACATTTCCCCAGACCAGTGCAACATACTCCCTTTCTGTTGTTTTATCAAAAAACTGCTTGGATAGATGGGTCATTGCTTGCTCTGTCTTGGCAACGACCAAAAGACCAGATGTATCCTTATCTATCCTATGTACTAATCCCGGACGCTCGTTGCTATTTGACGGTAAATTCTCTATGTGATAGACCAAAGCATTTATTAAAGTACCAGAGTAGTTTCCATGCCCAGGGTGCACTACCATACCAGCAGGTTTATTCACAACTAAAAGCGCATCGTCCTCATATACAATATCCAAAGGAATATTCTCGGGAACCAGCAGAAATTCATAGGGAGGGTGCTCAAACATGACCTTTACCTCATCGTAAGCCTTTACTTTATAGTTCTGTTTTACGATGATATCGTTAACCCAAATATGTCCGTCTTTTGCCGCTTGTTGAATTTTATTCCGCGTGGCATTTTCAATAAAGTTCATTAAAAACTTATCCACACGCAGGGGCTCCTGTCCTTTTGAAGCTGTAAACTTATAATGCTCAAAAAGCTCATCATCGTTAGGCTCCAAATTATCTTTTGAATCCATTTTATTGATTATCAGCCTGAATAATGGCCTTTTCAGGTATTTTTCCGTTTCCGCAGATAAGTTCAACTTTGGAAGTTTTTGGAAGCCTCTCACCTGGTGAAATATACTTTCCCTTATACTTAATATTATAGACCATGTCCTTCCCCAACTCATCAATATATGTAATTCTTTCCACATCCAGGCCAACTGCTTTTAGCATGGATGACGCATTTCGTTGCGTGACTTGAATAATTCTAGGAACCGTTACTTTTTTATAACCAGAAGGATTTACAGTGACATAAATTTTTCTGTTCTCCTTCACCTTATTTCCCGCAGGTGGGGTTTGTTCAATAATAGAAAAGCGGGGATAATTGGGATCATAGTTTGCAGAATCTACTACCTCATACCTCAAATTAGCCTCTTCGATTACCTTTCGCATATCCATTACGGAAAGTTTAGAAAGGTCTGGAACCTCAACAAATTCTCCATGGTTTGTAGAACTTTTTAACCAGTTTAACGCCAAGAAAACCAAAAGTATAGATACCAATAGGGCCAGCCCCAATTGTATCAAAAAAGTCCTACTTTTTAAAAAGTTGAAAAAATTCCTCATTCTTTGTGTATTTATGGGCAAATATAGCAAACCCAATGCTTTTTTCTTTATTATAAATACGTGATATTTGTTCAATCAGATTAAACATTTCCTGTGAATATGAAAAAAAATGTGGCCATTATAATGGGCGGTTACTCTAGCGAGTACAAAATATCCTTAAAAAGTGGAAATGTGGTGTATCAATATTTGGACAAAGAAAAATTCAATGCCTTTCGTATTCACATTTTAAAAGAGAAATGGGTTTATGTTGATGCAAATGAGTCTGAGTTCCCTATAAATAAACATGATTTTTCTGTTGATATAAATGGAAATAAACAGGTTTTTGATTGTGTTTTCAACGCAATACATGGCACACCTGGGGAAAATGGGCTCATGCAAGCTTATTTTGAGTTGTTGGGAATTCCGCAAACTTCATGTGATCATTATCAATCCGCTTTAACATTTAACAAAAGGGACCTTTTAAGCACCCTAAAACCTTATGGTATTAAATCGGCTGAATCTTACTACATAAATCTTGGAGATAAAATTGATTCCAATGAAATAGTTAAAAAGGTGGGGCTTCCTTGTTTTGTCAAGGCAAATAAAGCCGGGAGTAGTTTTGGCATCTCCAAAGTCTATAAAAAAGAGGAATTAAACACCGCAATTGACAAAGCTTTTAATGAGGATGATGAGATTATTATAGAATCCTTTTTAGATGGCATAGAAGTATCTGTTGGAGTCATCACCTACCAAGGAATAACAAAAGTACTACCCATCACGGAAATAGTTTCGGAGAATGATTTTTTTGATTACGAGGCCAAATATGAAGGAAAATCACATGAAATAACTCCTGCAAGAATTTCCAAAGAGCAAAAAGAAAATGTTACCGAAATAGCTAAAAAAGCTTATGAAGTAATAAAAATGAAAGGATATTCCAGAAGTGAGTTCATTTTTATTGGCAATGAACCTTTTATGTTGGAAATGAATACCACACCAGGTCTTACAACCGAAAGCATCTTACCTCAACAGGCAAAGGAAGCCGGGATCGGTCTATCAGAATTATTTGGTTCTGCCATTGATGAAGCATTAACCGTAAAATAAGTACCTTTATAAAAGCAACACAATAGCAATACAACCAACTAATGAAACGTGCCATATTTCCAGGTTCTTTTGACCCACTTACTTTAGGACATTATGATATCATAAATAGAGGAATTACCCTTTTTGATGAAATTATAATTGCAATAGGCAAGAATGCAGACAAAAAGTATATGTTTTCCCTTTCAGAACGCAAAAAATTTATTGTAGATGCCTTTAAAGATGAACCCAAGATTAAAGTTGAGGTTTATGAAGGTCTAACAGTAGACTTTTGCAAAAAAGTGAATGCAGGTTTTATATTAAGGGGATTAAGAAATCCTGGGGATTTTGAATTTGAAAAAGCAATAGCCCATACCAATAGGAAGCTTTCGGAAATAGAAACTGTTTTTTTACTTACTTCTTCAGGGAAATCTTACATAAGCTCATCTATTGTTAGGGACGTTATTAGAAATGGGGGGGATTATACAGGTTTAGTTCCTGATACTGTGATTGTTAACAGATAAAATTGACATATTCCCTAAATTCCCGCCAAACTTATGGCAAATACTAGTATTTCCACCTATTCCACCAAATACACAAATTCCTCTTTCTTATGTTTAGTGTAGGAATATACAACATCACAACATATTTTCAAGGATTCACAACAATCCTTTAGAATTCTTAAACAAGAAATATACATTAGTAAGAAATTTCTCCATTATGCTGAGTGAGTTTCAAGTTAACGTTAATGATTATCTAATAAAACAGCTTCCTACATCTACCGCTTTTTTAAATAGAAAATTAGAGGTTCTTTACGCTTCGGATAAGTGGTATAAAGAATTTAATCTATCTCCCAAAAATGTAATAGGCGAAAATATATCTATACTTTTCAAAGCAAAGAATCCAGAATGGGAACAAACATTAAAGCAATGTTTAGATGGTAAAAGTGGTAAAAACGGAATAGTAAGTTTTTTTGATAAAAGCAATAAAGAAAAGTGGTTTGAATACAACAACGCTTCCTGGTATGATGATCAGGAGAATGTAATTGGTGTTATAGTACAAACAAAGGATATAACTGAAAAAATTCATGCCGAACAAAAGCTTAAAAAATTAGAACTTCTATTAAAAGAAAAATCTGAAATCGCAAAAATTGGAAGTTGGGAATTGCGAATTGCAGACAATAAGGTTACATGGTGCGATATAACAAAAAAAATTCATGAAGTCCCTAAAAATTATATGCCTGATGTAGACACAAGCATAAATTTTTATAAAAATGGTTTTAGCAGAAATACTATATCCATGGCCGTGTTTCATGCAATAAACAATGGGACTCCTTGGAACGAAAAACTACAGATGATTACCGCCAAAGGAAAGGAACTTTGGGTAATTGCCGCAGGAAAACCAGTATATGAAGGAGAAAAACTGGTAAGCATAATTGGTACTTTTCAAGACATTACCGCCCAAGTTGAATCTGAAATGAAAGCCAAGGAAAATGAGCATCTTTTAACAACACTTGTGGATAATCTTCCCATAAATATATATTTTAAGGATTTAGAATCAAGAAAAGTGTTTGTAAATAAATCTGAATGTGAATACTTAGGAATGCCACAAAATAAGCTTTTAGGAAAGAATGATTTTCAGTTATACAACAAAGAAATAGCACAAATTTCGAGAAATGAGGATTTAGAGGTAATGCACAATCTAGAACCTATATTGGGAATGGAGACCACCAATATTAAAAAAAATGGTGAAAAAACTACATTTATAACCTCTAAAATACCTTTAAAGGGAGAGGATGGAAATGCATATGGTCTTGTGGGGTTCAGTATGGACATCACTCCCATGAAACAAAAAGAGGAAGAATTAAGAAACCTTATAAACGTTACTTCCCTTCAAAATAAAAAACTTATAAATTTTGCCCATATTGTATCCCATAACCTTAGATCCCACTCCGCAAATTTTTCAATGTTATTGGATTTCTTTGTAAACGAAGAAAATGAAAAAGAAAAACAAAACATTATTGGAATGCTTGTCGATGCCTCGGACAATTTATTGGAAACCTTGGACAATTTAAATGATGTGGTTGCAATTAACACCAACATTAATTTAGATAAAAAATCTGTTAATTTAAGTAAGAAGATTGATTCTGTCCAAAAAAATCTAATAGCCTTTCTACAAGGCAATGATGCCATAATTGAAAATAAAGTCCCGAATGATATAAATATAAAAGTGGTTCCTGCATATATAGAAAGTATTTTAATGAATTTCATTACAAACTCTGTTAAATATAAGGACCCCAATAGAAAACCTATAGTAAGTTTAAAAGCAAAAAAACTAGAAAATTATACATTATTGAGCATATCTGACAATGGTTTGGGTATTGACCTTAATAAATACGGAGACAAACTTTTTGGTATGTATAAGACTTTTCATAACCATTCAGATGCAAAAGGAATTGGTCTTTACATTACCAAAAATCAAATAGAGGCTATGAACGGTTATGTGACCACGCAAAGTGAAGTGGGCAAGGGCACAACATTTAATATATACTTCAATGAAAACAATTAATTCTATATGTATAATAGATGACGATCCAATCACAGTATTTGGGGTTAAAAAAATCCTGGGTAAAATTGTTGAATGGAATGAAATGAGTTCTTATGCAGATGGAAAATCCGCTATTGATGGGCTAACTTCGGTTTTTATAAACAATGGCAAAACTCCAGATATTATTTTTTTGGACATTAATATGCCGATTATGGATGGGTGGCAATTTTTGGAAGAATTTATAAAGTTACCCATTACAAAAAAAGTTCAAATTAACGTTGTTACTTCTTCCATTGATCCAGTGGATCAAAAAAAGGCAGAGGATTTTGCCCTTATGACCCATCACATTATAACTTTTAGGAACAAACCACTTAGAATTGAAGAAATGAAAGAGGTTACAAAAGCTGCTTAGTTTTAAAAAATAATTTTGTTTAAGTTTGTTGTATATACCTAGCAAGGTAAATGGATGCAAAAAGAACAAATGAAACGGCTTGCCTATATTTTTTTATTTATTGTCTTTCTATCTTGTGAAGAAAAACAAACAAATCAGGTATTGGATTTTCAAACCTATTTTGAAATTTCCGATGGTCAGGAAACACCTTCATACAATGAGGTAATAAATTTCTATATTGAGCTTGCCAAAAAATTCCCTGAAATAAATATTCAAACTATTGGAGAGACGGATAGTGGGTTCCCTTTACATATAGTGACCTACAATCCTGATGGGGACTTTAATTTTCAAAAAATATCAGAAGACAAAGCCATTATAATGATAAATAATGGTATTCATCCTGGCGAAAGTGATGGTGTAGATGCTACCATGCTTTTATACCGAGATTTAGCGGTAGAAAAAATAAAAGCTCCAAAAAATACTGTTTTGGCAGCAATTCCAATTTACAACATTGGCGGAGCACTAAACAGAAACTCGACCACAAGGGTCAATCAACAAGGTCCTAAGGAATACGGGTTTCGGGGAAATGCACAAAACTATGACCTGAACAGGGATTTTATAAAAACCGACACCAAAAATACAAAAACCTTTGCCAATATCTTTCATTTAATAAAACCTGATATTTTTATTGACAATCATGTTAGCAATGGTGCGGACTATCAATATGTATTGACCCATCTTTTTACTCAGCATAATAAATTGGGAGGAAAATTAGGGAACTATCTTCACAATGAATTAATGCCTGCGCTTGAAACTTCCTTGGCAAAGGACAATTGGGACATTACTCCATATGTCAATGTATTCAATGAGGTTCCAGAAAATGGGTTTTCCCAATTCATGGATCATCCAAGATATTCTACAGGCTATACAACCTTATGGAACACGTTGGGAATGATGGTAGAAACACATATGCTAAAACCTTACAAACAAAGAGTTGAGGGCACATATGAGTTGATGAACAAAATGATTTCCATAGCAGAAAAAGATGTAAAAAAAATAAAAAGATTAAGACAAGAAACCATAGAAGTACAATCAGAACAGGAGTTCTATTACAATAACTGGCAGTTGGACACTTCCAAAATTTCAACACTGCAATTTAAGGGTTATGAAGCTGATTTTATTCCAAGTGAAATAACTGGCTTTACAAGGCTCAAATATGACAGAAATAGACCCTTTACAAAAGAAGTGGCATACAGCAATTATTTTGTTCCCCAGGATACTTTAAAAATTCCAGAAGCTTACATATTTAAAAAAGGATGGTCCAAAGTAGTAGACCTTCTCGAATTAAATCATATTTCTTATGAAAGATTGGCCAAGGATACATTATTAACAGTTGAATCCTATAGGATTAAAGATTATAAAACTAGAAACAATGCCTATGAAGGGCATTATCCTCATTATGAAACCAAAGTATCCAAGATCACAAAAAAAATACAATTTTCAGCAGGGGATTTTCTAATCCCTACCAATCAATTGGGATTAAGGTATATTATGGAGACTTTGGAACCCACGGCAGTAGATTCTTTTTTTAATTGGAATTTCTTTGATACCGTACTTCAACAGAAAGAGGGTTTTTCACCCTATGTTTTTGAAGAACTTGCATTGGAAGTTTTAAATGGGAATGAGGTGTTAAAAACAGAGTTTGAACTCAAAAAGGAAAACGAAAAAGAATTTTCTGAAAATTGGTATGCTCAATTAAATTGGGTTTATCAACATTCAGAATATTACGAGCAAGCTCATTTACAATACCCAGTGTATAGAATTATAGAATAAATCTATTCCCGGAAAAGGATTTTAATATTTGTATAGGAATTCTCCAAAGCCTTCTTTATTTTGTTAGGGTCTTTCCATTTTACTTTAACAATACCCTCGTTCAATTGACCTACCAGCTCACCTTTATAAGAAGTTTTCATGGCGTACCAATGAACCTCTTTTAGCTTAAAGACTCCATTTCTTTTAAATACATGGTAGGTGGTTTTAAGAAAGTTTTCAATCTTTAGACCCTTTACACCCGTTTCCTCCTCAACCTCGCGAATGGCACATTGTTCTATGGTCTCTCCCTTATCCAATTTCCCTTTTGGTAAATCCCATTTATCATTCCTATAAATAAAAAGGACTTTACCCTCCTTATTAGTCACAACACCTCCCGCTGCTACAACCAAAGGTATCTTTTTGGTGAATTTTTTTAGGATTTCCTCGTGGTTAGGGTGATAAATGTAAGCTTCGGGAAGTTTCTTTTTAACCAATAAATCTATTGCACTATTAATTGCCTTTTCATTCAATAAAAAATATTTTCCGTCTACGGTATCTGATAATTTATTTGTTAAAATCAGAGGGGATTCATTAACAAAAACTTTATACATTTGCGATATGGTTTTGGACAAAGACACCGCTAAAAAGACAGCAGAGCTTCTTTTACAAATTAATGCAATAAAGTTGAATCCTGAAAATCCTTTTTCATGGGCATCTGGATGGAAATCCCCAATTTATTGTGATAACAGAATATTACTCTCCTACCCTTCAATACGTACTTATATTAGGGAAGAAATTGGAAAACAAGTGGAGTCCCTATATGGAAAACCAGATGTTATTGCCGGGGTGGCCACTGGCGCCATAGGAATCGGTATGTTAGTTGCAGAATATTTGGGCCTGCCCTTTATCTATGTCAGGCCAGAACCCAAATCCCATGGAAGACAAAACCAGATAGAAGGATATTTGGAAGCGAACCAAACAGTTGTGGTTATTGAAGATTTGATAAGTACTGGAAAAAGTAGCCTAAATGCAGTGGATGCACTTAAAGAATCTGGTGCCATAATTAAGGGAATGGTCGCAATTTTCACCTATGGTTTTGATATTGCCAATAAAAATTTTGAGGATAAAAATATTGATTTACATACATTGTCCGATTATGAACATCTAGTGCAAAGGGCATCAGAAACAAATTACATTAAAAAAGAACAATTAAATACGCTCATGGAATGGAGAAAGAACCCATCCCAATGGCAACCGTAAAAATATGCATATAGAATCTCCCAAGAAGACTGTAAATAAAAGTAGCAAAGATATTTTTGAGTTTTTAATTGATATTAAAAACTTTGAAAGTTTAATGCCGGACAACATTGCAAAATTTGAAGTATTGAGTGAAGATAAATTTCTGTTCGCCCTAAAAGGTATGCCGGAAATAGTCTTAAAACTAAAAGAAACTATTCCTTATGAAAAGGTGATTTTAGGAGCTGCCAGTGACAAGCTACCTTTTACTCTAACAGCAGATATAGTTTCTACGGATGAAAGCACCAGTGAAGTTGTCCTAAATTTTGAAGGAGAATTCAATGCTATGATGGCAATGATGATAAAAGCTCCAATTACCAACTTTATAGGAACTTTATCGGATAAATTAACAAATATCTAGTCTAGTACAACAACTTAATCTCCTTTAAATCAAATTCTTGAAGAATATTATCCTCCAGGATTACCTCTAATTTTCCATTAGCGGATACTCCCCGTATAAAACCCATAAAAAGTTCATCCTTTTGATTTTTAAAAGTTGATGGCTTATCTTTTCTAAAGAGGACAGCTTCGTATTCACTTTTTAATTGTACCATGGATTTGGCTTCTGAAGCAGAAAAACTCTTTTTTAGATTTTTTAAGATTAGTGTTAATATTTCATCTAAATTAAAGGTCTGCCCCAAAATTAATTTTAAGGAAGATACATTTGGAAGTTTATGGAATACTATTTGGTTAACATTTAACCCAATTCCCACAATGGAAGATTGAATGTTTTTTCCAGAAAGCATATTTTCAATTAAAATTCCACATATTTTGTCGTTACCTGACAGAATGTCGTTTGGCCATTTCACCTTTAAATCAGGCACTTTTAAACCATGCAAAACTTCATAAACAGCAAGTGATACTTTCATATTTACAACAAACTGTTCAACCACAGGGAGAGAGTTTATTTTTTTTAAAATACTGAATGTCAAATTTTTACCTTCTTCCGAATCCCAAACAGTGCCCATTTGCCCCCTTCCATTTAATTGTTTCTTGGAAACAACTACCGTAAAATCATCCAATATATTGTCACTAATTAAGTTCTTTAAATAAGAACTTGTGGAATCGGTGGCATCAAGTTTGATTATTTGCATATAGTTTTAATAAAGATAGGTACAATCTTATGTTAAATTCAATAGCTAAGAAAACAAAAAAATAATAACTTTGTAGAAAACTAAATCTTTTGAATGCAGAAAACAAAAGCTAGCGCAGATGAATTAATTGCTTTAATCTTACACGGAATAGAAGAAGTAAAAGGAAACGACATCAATTTATTGGACCTTAGGGAAATAGAAAACACCGTTTGTGACTACTTTATAATTTGCAATGGAACTTCCAATACGCATGTTAATGCAATAGTAAACTCCATACAAAAAACAGTTAGTAAAGCTATACAAGACAAACCATGGCACGTAGAAGGTTCTGAAAATGCCGAATGGGTGTTAATGGATTATGTTAATGTGGTAGTGCATGTGTTCCAAAAGCATATTCGCGAATTCTACGACATAGAGGCGCTTTGGGGAGATGCCAAAGTAACTCAAATAGAAAGTAGCGTTAATCAGTAAAAAAAAAGAATGGCTAAAGATAAAAATACAAGTCCCAAAAAACCTAAATTCAGCTCATGGTGGATATATGGTTTAATTGCAATACTATTGTTGGGCTTCCAATTTTTTGGCAGCAATAGTTTTGCCAACACAAAGAAGACAACAACCTCTGAGTTACAGGAATACCTTAGGAATGGTGATATTTCTAAAATATTGATCATTACCAATACACGCCAGGCAAAAGTTTTCCTTACCGACGAGGCATTACAAAAGGATGTGCACAAAGATGTGGCCGAAAAACCATTGATACCATCAACTGGTATAGTTCCCCAGTATGTACTTGATTATGGGGACCTACAGAATTTTGAGAATGATATCAAAAAACTGAAACAAGAGAATAATCTGGAGACCATTGTAGACTATGACACTGAGTCCAATTTATTTATGGAAATGCTATTGGGGATACTTCCTTTTATCCTTATTATAGGTATTTGGATTTATCTTATGCGCAGAATGTCTGGTGGAGCTGGTGGTGGAGCTGGTGGTCAAATTTTTAATATTGGCAAATCCAAAGCCAAGCTTTTTGACGAGAAAACAGACACCCGAACCTCCTTTAAAGATGTTGCCGGACTAGAAGGCGCAAAGGAAGAAGTTGAGGAAATTGTTGAATTTCTAAGAAACCCAGATAAATATACTTCATTGGGAGGTAAAATTCCAAAAGGCGCTTTATTGGTAGGTCCTCCTGGAACAGGAAAAACACTATTGGCAAAGGCCGTTGCCGGTGAGGCCAAAGTTCCTTTTTTCTCATTATCTGGTTCAGATTTTGTTGAAATGTTTGTGGGAGTAGGTGCTTCCAGGGTTAGGGATTTATTTAAACAAGCAAAAGATAAATCACCAGCAATCATATTTATTGATGAAATTGATGCTATTGGACGTGCAAGAGGAAAAAATAACTTTACAGGTTCCAATGATGAAAGAGAAAACACACTAAATCAATTATTGACTGAAATGGACGGTTTTGGGACCAATACCAACGTTATTGTATTGGCAGCAACCAACCGTGCAGATGTTTTGGACAAAGCATTGATGAGAGCTGGTAGATTTGACAGACAAATATATGTTGACCTTCCAGACATTAGAGAGCGTAAGGAAATATTTGAAGTTCATTTAAGACCTATAAAGACTGCTGAAACATTGGATTTGGATTTTCTTTCCAGACAGACTCCTGGTTTTTCTGGAGCGGACATCGCCAATGTATGTAATGAAGCTGCTCTGATTGCCGCTAGAAAAGAAAAGAAAGCTGTTACCAAACAAGACTTTTTAGATGCGGTGGATAGAATAGTTGGTGGTCTTGAAAAGAAAAATAAAATCATAACTCCAGGTGAGAAAAAAACAATTGCCTATCATGAAGCGGGTCATGCAACAGTAAGTTGGATGTTGGAACATGCCGCACCTTTGGTAAAAGTAACTATTGTGCCAAGGGGACAATCTTTGGGAGCTGCATGGTATTTACCAGAAGAACGGCTTATAGTACGCCCAGAACAGATGCTAGATGAAATGTGTGCCACCATGGGAGGTAGGGCCGCAGAAAAGGTAATGTTCAACAAAATTTCCACAGGAGCCTTAAGCGACTTGGAAAAAGTGACCAAACAAGCTAGGGCCATGGTCACCGTTTATGGTCTCAATGATGAAATTGGAAACGTTACCTATTATGATTCTTCAGGCCAAAATGATTATGGTTTCTCTAAACCTTATAGTGAAGAAACAGCTCAAAAAATTGATGAAGAAATTTCAAAAATGATTGAGGAACAATATAAGAGGGCAATTGATCTTTTAAATAACAACAAAGATAAACTTACAGAACTTGCTGAACGTTTATTGGAAAAAGAAGTTATCTTTAAGGACGATTTAGAAAAAATCTTTGGAAAAAGACCATTTGACAGTGGTGCTGGTGAAGAAATTGCTGAAAAAGAACCAGCAAAGGAAGAGGAAAAGAGTGAATAAAAACTTGTTGTTTTTAGTCAATATCTTATTATTTTGAAGCTTTTTAGTATTAATGGGGTTATTTGATAAGTTATTTGGAGGAGGAAAAAAGGTTCCCAAAGAGACTGTGGAAACAAGAGGTGCCCATATGCCCAACCTCAACATCCCCGTAGATGAAAAATTCACCATTTATTTTAAAAAAAATGGGGGAAAGTTTCTTTATTGCGAATCTTTCTCCGAAGTTTCTGAGGCCCTTAAGAATATATTGATTGAAAACCAATGGGAAAATCATCCCTTCTTCTCTATGAATTCTAGATTGGAAGAAAAATTTTCAAAAGAAAATATCACGTTCACCAACAAAGCACATAAAAGCGAAATATTCTTTACCACCTGTGAGCATTTGGTTGCCCAAAATGGTTCTATATTGGTTTGTTCCCATCAATTAAAAGAAAAAAAACTGCACGAGCTTCCTTCCAACCTAATTGTTTTTGCCACCACCAGTCAATTAGTGGATTCAATTGGAGAAGGGCTAAAAACTATAAAGAAGAAATACAAAAACCAGATTCCGGCTAATATTACTACCATAAAGCACTTTCAATTAACACCAGAAAACAAAAATGATTTCCTTTCCTATGGTAGTACTTCCAAAAATTTATATCTTTTATTGATGGAAGACCTTTAATATGAAAGAAATTCTTAGGCGATTAATCACAGGGGCAGTATATGTTATTCTCTTGTTGTCCGCAGTTTTTTTAAGTTCCGATGCCTTTGATTTTTTGTTCATGACTTTTGGCCTTGCCTGTCTTTATGAATACAAAAGATTGGTACATCTTAAGGGATATCATATTTTTATAGCCTATTTGGGCCTATGGTGGGCCTACATTTACCTTATTAAAGACAACATTCCTATTTACATTCTGCTTATTGTCACCATTGCCGTAAACTTTTCACTTTTAGTCTATTTGTTCTCAAAAAAAGAAAGACATTTTAGCACTTTACAAAAATTTATAGTTGGCCTTTTTTATATTGGAGGAGGTTGCATTTTCTTAACCATGATTCCTTATAAAAACAACAATTTTGCCCAACTCCTAATAATGGGTATTTTTATACTCATTTGGGTGAATGACTCTTTTGCCTATTTAGTTGGAAAAAGTATGGGGCGCACAAAATTGTACTCAGCGGTTTCCCCAAAAAAAACAATTGAGGGTACACTGGGTGGTTTGGTTTTTGCCATTTTTGCAGCCTATTTAATTTCAATATATGACACCAACCTTACCATGCAACAATGGATTATCTTGGCTGTTGTAATTGTGGTTATGGGTAGTTTGGGGGATTTAGTCGAATCAAAATTTAAACGCGTTGCTGGAGTTAAGGACAGTGGTGCTATTTTACCAGGTCATGGGGGCATGTTAGACCGTTTGGATAGTTTGGTCTTTGCGGCTCCTTTTGCCTATTTAACGATAAATATTTTTACACATGTTTCATAGAGAGGGGCAAAAAATCATCCTAATTACTTTTTTAATTGTTTCGGCCATTGTGTTAGGGGCTCAGTTTTATATAGAGCATCCATGGTTAAAATTGGGATTGCAAATTGTTGCATTATTGATTTTAATTTTGATTTTACAGTTTTTCAGAAACCCTAAAAGAACGGTGAATCCAACCTTTGACGATATACTAGCGCCAGTGGACGGAAAAGTAGTAGTCATTGAAGAAGTTGAAGAAACGGAATATTTTAAGGACAAACGTCTACAGGTTTCAATTTTTATGTCACCTATTAATGTACATGTGACCCGTTACGCAGCATCAGGAAGCATTAAATATTCCAAATACCATCCTGGGAAATATTTAGTGGCATGGCACCCAAAATCCAGTACCGAAAATGAGCGCACGACTGTAGTCATTAATACTCCAAAATTTGGTGACATTCTGTATAGGCAAATTGCAGGAGCTTTAGCTAAACGTATTGTTAATTATGCTGAAGTTGGTGAAAGTGTTCAACAGGGAACAGATGCGGGATTCATTAAATTTGGTTCTCGCGTGGATTTGTTATTACCTTTAGATTGTGCAGTAGCAGTTAAATTAAACCAAAAAGTAGTGGGTGCCAAAACTTGTATTGCGACATTGGCAAGTAAGGATGAAAAATGAGAAATTACATAAGGAATTTGAAGAGGCTGTTGAATTTGTAAACTCATATGAAGAACCTTTCCCTGCCGACCTTCTATTAAAACTTTATGCCTATTATAAAATTGCAAACAAGAATTTTGGAACTCCAGGCAGTAAAACCCCTTTGATAAATGCTTTTAAGGCCAATGCCCTAATACAGGCAAGAAACTTGAGCCGTGAAGATGCAATGAAAAATTATGTGAAATTGGTAAATAAGGAAATTAGAAAAAAGAAGTAATACTCCTATTAAGCTTTTTACTCGTATAAATCAGTTATATCGGACTTACAAAGGTCTGCCATAAAATTGCCTATTTTTTTTGTAACGGCCTTAAAATATTTTTCTCCTTTTTCAGCAGTAGAAAATTCAGGGTTACCAACACCAGTATCTTCGCTTATTTGGGACCATTTGCGCTCCGCCCAAACCCATCCTTCAGAAAAATCTTTTATTTTATATTTCTTGCTAGCTCCTTTTCCCCATGAATCTTTTGAAAGCACTAAATCTGGTTTTAAATACAACAGAATACTCGTTTCCATTTCATCTGCATGATCGCCTTCTTCATCAAAAAACTCTGACTTATTTAAAGATTGAAACCAGTTAGAAAAACATATGAACATTTCCGGAAACTTTAATCCTAACTCCCGAACCAAAGGCTTAAAATTATTTCCACCATGACTGTTAAAAATCATTAACTTTTTTATTCCATGTCTATCCAATGTTGTAACTACATCGGACAAAATGGCCAATTGGGTAGTAGGGTTTAAATTGATATCCAAGTATATATCTGACTGCCCTGTATTTACACCAAAAGGAATTGTGGGCAACACAATAACTTTTGCTCCTTTTCCCCATGCAATTCTTGCTGATTCAACTGCCAGGGCATCAGCTTCAATAATATCGGTAGCATAGGGCAAGTGATAGTTGTGGGCCTCTGTTGCGCCCCAAGGCAGAATTGCCAAATCAAACTTTTCATCCTTTAAATGCTTCCAATTGGTTTCAGCTAAAATATAGGGCCTAATACTCATTTTTATAATTATATTGCTTCTATTAGTTTCTTTTCCTTTAATCCAAAATAAATCCCTCCTAAAATTGTACTCAGGAAATAAGTTCCTACCAGCAAACTACCCCAAGAAATATAAGAATCCACCCCAAACCAATCTCCAGTATATAAAATAAGAGCTATTCCTGCCAATCCTCTAAAAACCTCTATCCAAATACCGGAAGGATGACCATCCATCAAGGTAGTATATCCATAGATTCCAAAAAAAACAAAAGCACCATATAATAATAACCCATCTGCTCCTATTTGACCATAATTGAAAAACATAAACAATATAAGCCCCAAACACGCAAGCATTTGAGAAATAACATACCATTGAAATGAAATTGAAGTCGGTGTTTTATACTTATTAAAATTATACACATCGGTAATAATTTCAACCGGGTACTTTATTTTTACATCAGCTGGTCTCCAGCCTGTTGGCATAAACCAAATACGCAACTTATCATAATAATTTTTGGTTCTCCAAGCATCTTTAATAAGTCTCCACAAGTGTTGAAAATTAATTATAATGGGATTCCATGTGTTCACAGGTTTTAGCACTCCAAATTGTGGTGGCGCATCTTCCAACTCTTCTTGAAAAGTACCGAACATACGATCCCATACACAGAATATCGCAGAAAGGTTTTTGTCTATATACTCTGGGTTTATGGCATGATGCACTCTATGCTGAGATGGTGTAACAATCACATATTCCAGCCAACCCAATTTACCAATATGCTTGGTATGATACCAAAATTGGGCAAAAAGATGCACTGGGGCCAAAATGGCAATAACGTTATTTGGAATACCCAAAAGTGCTGCGGGTATAAGGAATATAGCATAGAAACCCAGTAAATTAGATATAGGTTGACGTAAAGCACAAGCTAAATTAAATTCCTCGCTACTGTGATGAATCATATGTGTATTCCAAAAATAGTTTATATGATGGCTAAGTCTATGATTCCAATAACTGGCAAAGTCCAATGCTACAAATGCTACTATCCAAACCACCCAAGTGATTTTCATATCCACCAATGCCAAATATTTTAAGAAAAAGGGATAGGTAACCAGAACTATGCCAAGACCTAATGAATCTTTAATAATATTGGATAAACCTGAACTTATACCTGAAACAGAATCCATAACATTATGGGTTTGTTTCTTAACTAGTGAACCATATAAAATCTCAGCTCCTAACAGAACCAAAAAAAAGGGAATGGCGTACAACAATGCATTTGCGTATGCTTCCATAAAATTAAAAACTTAATAATAAATATCCTTGAAACTAAATTTAATAAAACCCTTTGTATTAAAGGGTATACTTTGTCCTAAAAACAAAACCTTTACCATGAATGTTCTCTATTTTTATGGATGGATCCTTTTCCAAGTACTTTCTTAAATGGGTAATAAATACGTTTAAACTTTTCTTATTAAAATAATCGTTCTTTCCCCATATCCTATTAAGAATATCTTTATGCCTGCATAGTTCATTTTCATGGGAAGCCAAAAATTTAAGCAGTTCATTTTCCCTTGACGTTAAGTGAATTATATCATCCTTATAAAACAGTTCCTGTGTGGAACTCTTTAAATAATATGCTCCTATGTGAAAGTTGGATTCCTGTGGTTCTTCCAATTTAGATGTACGCAGCCTAGACAACAAAGTAGTTATTCTTACCACCAATTCTTCTTCGTCAATTGGTTTTTTTAAATAATCTACCGCTCCCAGTGAAAAACCTTTTAAAACATCTATTTTTAAGGACCTTGCCGTTAGAAAAATAAAGGGTAGTTCAGGATTTGTTTTTCCTATTTCTTTTGCCAAAGTAAAGCCATCCATTTCTGGCATCATAACATCTAAAATAGCCAAATCAAACAAATCTGACTCAATGGTACGCAATCCCTGCATAGGGTTTTTTTCCCAAATCACCTCAAAGTCTTTCATCCTAAGGTATTCTGAGAGCAGATAACCTAGGGATTCATCGTCCTCTACCAATATTATCTTAAACTTTCTTTCCATTTTTGTTCAAAGGAATTTCTATTAAAACTGTGGTTCCCATTCCCACTTCACTTTCTATCATAATTTTTCCTTTATGATTTTCCACTACCTTTTTTACATAACTAAGACCCAATCCGTAACCCTTCACTTCATATGTATTTCCGTTCAAAACTCTATAATACTTTTGAAAAATACGGTTTTTATCCTTTTCATCTATTCCTTTACCATTATCACTTATTATAATTTGAAGCTTTCCATTTTTCTTTTTGGCCTTTAGATTGATTATTGGATTTTTTGAATATTTTTTAGCATTGTCCAATATGTTATTGATAGAATTTTCCAAATGCGAAGCTTCTGTTTTAATACAATATGGACCCTCATCTAAATCATAGGAGAAGGAAACATTCTCAATCGAAGAGAGTGTTTTAAATTGTGAACAGAGTTTTTTAATATTTGGCTCAAAATCCATTTTCACAAGAGTAAAAACCCTTTTCTTAGCCTCAAGGCTACCTAGTTCCAAAACTTTGTCTATATGGTTTTTTAATCTTTCCACTTCTTGCCTGATTATAGCAATCTTTGGATTGTTCTCATCCCCTATTTCCTCTTCCAGCATCTTACTTGCCAAGCCAATGGAAAAAACTGGAGTTTTTAATTCATGTGTAAGGTTATTTATAAACTCATTGGTTGTTGTAATCACATTTCGTTGCCAATAATAGGTTCTTAACACCCAAAACACGGTAGCAATAATTCCCAAAATAAAAAGAAGGCTAGGGAGTGTAAGTCCGTTCAACTTAGACAAAAAGTAGGAGTTCAAACTTTCAAATTGCAACTCCAATATTAATCTTTCATTCAAAAGCTCCGGCAAATACCCTTCTAACTGTATAGGATAAACCGCAATATTATTTTCCTTGTTAAAAGTCGCGGGAGATTTAAGATAATAGGTAGAATCACGGGCAAACAAACCATAGGTAAAATCGGCGTCTATTCCATTATTTACCATCCTTTCTGTTAAATAATCGTTTAAGAAGTGGCTGGATGCATCTTTAAGACTATCTATTTCCAGTTCAAAATAAGATTGGTCCTCTCTTATAGCCTCTCCAATCAGAAAAGTAAGTCTATTGTTCTCTTTTAACTCTTCCTTTATGGTTTCGCTTGCCGTTCCTATTTTTATATTGAACTGTACTTTTGCCAGGTTAAGCCCTACCCGTAAATATTGATATTGGACAATTGCCAAGCCCAATATGGATACAATAAAAACTATAATATATATGTTTTTCTTTTTCAAAACTTTTGCTAAATAACTAAAAATAGCCTTCTCTTATCTTTTCTTAAACTTTTGTTTATCTAATTAACTCTTTGTTAATCTTTTTTACCCAACGGTTAACTCCTTGGCACTACATAGAACTCTACTTTAGCAACAGTTAAGTTAATGTAAAAAATAGTAGTAAGAAGTAATCAATTTTAATAGGCTGACCATTTGCGAATTGGTCAGCCTATTTTTCAAACTAAATCGAATGAGACCAAACAAAATTATAGTATTGATAGGGGTATTTGCCACCATGATGCAATTAAATGCCCAAGGCTGTGTAGCAATAAGACATTTTTCTTCTTGCGTTGGAAACACATTGGAAAACAACCTTTTAGGACCAGGTGATGTACAATTTGGCATGAACTACAGATATTTTAAATCTTTTAGACATTTTAGGGGAACTGAGGAAGAACCAGATAGGATATCCAATAATTCAGAGGTCATAAACAATTCCCACTCTTGGGATTTTTTCTTAACATATGGCCTTACAGATCGACTGTACACCAGTGTTACCATTCCCACGGTAATTAATACAAGGTCTTCTTTATACGAACACGGAAGGGAAGAAAGGCATACTTCCTTCTCTAGGGGACTTGCAGATATTCGAATAGGGGTCGGCTATTGGTTACTAAACCTTGAGAAACATGAAAACGGAAACGTAGCGGTTGGGTTGGGATTAAAACTTCCTACTGGAAATTACAATGCTTCAGATATATTTTACAATGTGGGACCAGATGAAACACCGCAAGTAAGACCCGTTGATCAATCCATACAACCAGGGGATGGAGGTTTTGGTATTACTGCAGATTTTCAATTTTATCAGAAGGTGGCCACCAACTTCTTTGCATATGGTGGTGGTTTTTACCTATTGAACCCAAAAGAGGTAAATGGCACAAGAACTTTTAGGGAAACTTTAAGCCCTATTTTGGAAAATGAGGCTATTATGGCCGTTCCAGACCAATATTCGGTAAGAGCAGGATTTAGTTATAGCATATCCAATACTATATCTACATCTTTGGGTTCTAGGTATGAAGGTGTACCTGTAAAAGATATTATGGGTGGAAATGAAGGGTTTAGAAGACCTGGAAATGTTCTTTCCATTGATCCTGGAATCGCCTTTATGAAGAATAATTTTTCATTAAACCTTAATCTTCCTTTTGCAGTGAGAAGGGAAAGACCACAAAGTATTACCGACAAACAAACCGAAGAACTAACAGGAAATCCTAGAAATGGTGATGCTGCCTTCGCAGACTATGTTATAAATTTTGGTATTTCTTATAGAATATCAAATAACAAAGTTAAAATTGACCCTACACTAATGGATGAATTTAAAAATTAGAATAATGAAAATACAGACCAAAATCAAACAAAACATACTTCCAATTTCAATAGGTGTTGTGTATTTGTGGTTTGGATTGTTAAAATTCTTTCCCAATCTAAGTCCTGCAGAGGAATTGGCAAAAACTACAATTTATGAACTTACTTTTGGGCTAGTCCCACCCAACATTTCCATTATTCTATTGGCTATTTTGGAAACCGGGATAGGATTGTTGTTAATCTTTAATTTTTACAAAACAATAGCCATTAGATTCGCCTTGGGGCATATTTTTCTAACCTTTACCCCATTATTTATTTTCCCAGAACAGGTGTTTAACAATACTCCTTTTGAACTTACACTATTAGGGCAATATATTGCCAAAAACCTTATAATAGTAAGCGTGCTCATTGCTTTATTAAATAACAACGGGAAGCATGGTAAATTCGCAAGAATTTAAATTTTACCCCAAACTGGCCAAACTTTTTTCCAAGGTCTCGATTTTAGCTTCAGCATCGGCAGCTTTTTTCTTTTCCATAGCCACAACTTGCTCCGGAGCATTGTTCACAAAACGCTCATTACTCAATTTGTTCTGAACGGATTGCAAAAAGCCTTTGGTATAATCTAGCTCTTCTGTAATTTTCTTTATTTCAGCCTCCACATCAATTGCGCCAGACATTGGAATGAAGTATTCATTACTTTTTACCCTAAAGGACAAAGCACCATCCACAGGTTTATTTACATAGGAAATACTTGAAACATTCGTAAGTTTTTGTATTACAACATCCCAATTTTTGGAAACATTTTCTTCATTTAATAAAGAAAGCTCCAAAGCATCTTTCATTGCAATATTCTTTTCTTTTCTAATGGTACGTATTCCCGATATTACTTCTGAGGCAAAATCAAACTCTGTTATTAAATTTATATTCACCTTCTGATCTATCGGCCATTGTGAAACCACCAAAGCCTCTTCTGGAGTCCGAACGGCAATATGTTGCCATACCTCTTCTGACAAAAATGGCATAAAAGGATGTAATAACTTTAGGTTTTCCTCAAACAAATGGATTACGGCATCATATGTTTCTCTATCAATGGGTTGTTGATAGGCTGGCTTAACAATTTCAAGCAGCCAAGAACAGAAATCATCCCAAACCAGTTTATAGATTGCCATAAGGGCATCTGATATTCTATATTTGCTAAAATGGTCTTCAATTTCCACTAGTGTTTGATTAAATTTAGCGCCAAACCAGTTTATTCCCAAACTTGAAGCTTCAGGCTGCGGCAAGTCGCTTACCTCCCAGCCTTTTATTAATCTAAAGGCATTCCATATTTTATTGGCAAAGTTCTTTCCTTGCTGACATAAAGTCTCATCGAACATTAAATCATTTCCCGCAGCAGAACTCAATAATAAACCAACACGAACACCATCAGCACCATATTCTTCGATCAACTTTAGAGCATCTGGAGAATTGCCCAAAGATTTGGACATTTTTCTACGCTGCTTGTCCCTAACCAATCCTGTTAAATATACATTTTCAAAAGGACGCTCATTTCGGTATTCATACCCCGCAATAATCATACGTGCAACCCAAAAGAACAAAATATCTGGTCCTGTAACCAAATCATTTGTTGGATAGTAATAGTTAACCTCTTTATTATTTGGCTCCAAGATTCCTCCAAAAACACTGATTGGCCATAACCAAGATGAGAACCAAGTATCCAGTACATCTTCGTCTTGACGCAAATCGTCAGCTGTTAGTACCTTTTTGACCCCACCCGAAGTGATAGCTTGCTGGGCTTTTACCAAGGCTTCCTCCTTACTTTCTGCCACCACAAAATCGTTCTGTCCATCACCATAATAGTAAGCAGGAATCTGTTGTCCCCACCATAATTGACGGGAAATATTCCAATCACGAATGTTTTCCATCCAATGACGATAGGTATTCTCAAACTTTTTGGGGAATAATTTTACCTCATTATTCTTTAAAACGGCATCAATGGCAGGTTTTGCCAATTGTTCCATTGCAAGAAACCACTGATCCGAAAGTCTTGGTTCTATAACCGCTTTGGTTCGCTCTGAAGTACCAACTTTGTTTAGATGTTGCTCCGTTTTTATTAAAAAACCTTTTTCTTCTAACTCTTTAGAAATTTCTTTACGAACTACAAATCTATCTTTTCCCTGATAATGAAGTCCAAAACTATTTAGAGTGGCGTCCTCATTAAAAATATCTATTACCTCAAGATTATGCTTTTCTCCAAGAGTTTTGTCATTAATATCATGTGCAGGAGTTACTTTAAGACAACCGGTACCAAATTCTATATCTACATACTCATCCTGGATAATGGGTATAACTCTATTACAAAGCGGAACAATGGCTTTCTTACCCTTTAAATGGCTATATCTTTCATCATTTGGATTGATGCAAATAGCCGTATCCCCTAAAATAGTTTCTGGCCTAGTAGTGGCAATTGTTACGCTTTCATCTGACCCATCAATTTGATATGATAAGTAATACAATAATCCTTGCCTTTCTTCATGGATAACTTCTTCATCTGACAGAGTGGTTTTTGCCTCAGGATCCCAATTTACCATACGGTGACCCCTGTAAATCATACCTTTATCAAACAAATCAATAAAAACCTTGATTACTGAAGCAGACATATCGTCGTCCATGGTAAACTTAGTTCTGCTCCAATCACAAGAACACCCTAATTTTTTTAATTGCTCCAAAATTACCCCTCCATACTCATGTGTCCAATCCCAAGCATGATCAAGAAATTCATCTCTGGAAATATTAAATTTATCCTTTCCCTGCTCCTTGAGTTTGGCTACAACTTTGGCCTCGGTTGCAATAGAGGCATGATCTGTCCCAGGAACCCAACACGCATTTTTCCCCATTAGGCGGGCCCTACGAATCAATACATCCTGTATGGTATTATTGAGCATATGCCCCATGTGCAACACTCCTGTAACGTTTGGTGGTGGAATTACTATTGAATAAGGCTCCCTGTCATCTGGCACTGAATTAAAATATCCATGCTTCATCCAGTAAGAATACCACTGCTCTTCTACCCTTTGGGGTTCATATTTTGATGGAATCTCCATTATTTTCGGTACGGTTTTTGTTTTGTGTGCTTGGGCAATCGTATAAATTGCGAAAGTACTGTGTTAAATTTTTGTAATCTGTATGTTTTTTGCCCAATTTTAAAATACGAAACAAAAATAAGTAACGTTATAACATAACAAAAGAATTTTGGACGATGATGTTAAAACATTTAAATTTGAAATTCACCCAAAACAAAAAATGATGAAAAAACTAGTACTTGTATTATTTGTTGGACTTCTTGGATTAAGCTTAAATGCCCAAGAAAGCTCAGCTAAAATAGAATTTGTATCAGAAACCGTTGATTATGGTGAAGTTGATAAAGGTAGTGATGGTGTAAGAACTTTTGAATTTAAAAATACGGGAAATGCCCCTTTGGTAATTAGCAAAGTAAGTTCTAGCTGTGGATGTACAATCCCAGAAAAACCAGAAGGTCCTATTGCTCCGGGAGCAAATGGTGTTATTAAAGTAAAATATGACACAAATAGAGTTGGTCCAATTAGAAAAGCAGTAACTGTTATTTCCAATGCGGACACACCTACCAAAGTGCTTAAAATAAAGGGTGAAGTTAAAGCACCTGTCCCTGCACAGTAGAACAAAGAAAATAAATATTAGAAAAGAGACCCGCTAAAAGCGGGTCTCTTTTTGTTTAAAATAATTTTTTAAGCACAAAAGTAAAAAGCAAATCACTGTTATAGCGTTCAATAAGAACCTTTACTTTTTTTCCTTCTTTCTCATTCAGCATTTTCATAACTTCTTGAAGCTTGTATTTATGAATTCTTTTACCATTTATAGCCAGTATTAAATCACCTTCTCTTAATCCAGCTTCCGCTGCCGGACTTCCTAAACGTATAGAAGAAACTACAATTTCGGGCACCAAGCTCAATCTTGTTTTGTTTTCCATCAATATTTGAACATTACCAAAAGAATTTCTATCATCTTCAATTACAACCCCTCTAGCGTCTGCAATACTTTCAGCAATATATCTAACTCCATCATGCTGCAGTTCTATTCCCGCCCAGTTATATTGAAAAGGCTCTTTAAAATTTCCATTCTTTCTAAAAGTCACCTTCTTTCTGGAATAATCAAAAACAACATTGAATCTTTTAAGAACCTCTCCCCCAACACTTCCATTTCTATTCCCCATATTATTTATTGTCCCAAAAGACTCCATATCTGGGAAAGCAGCCTTAGCATCATTCAAAATAAAGCTGCCTATACTAAAACTATGGACTTTTGTCCGCTTACCATAAATATCTCCACTTAATCCCCTTCCCAAAAAATCATCATAATTATTGTGAGGAACGTCCAATCCCTTTTTCTGATTTTCAAAAAGCCATACAGCATCGCTACTTCCCGTGTCCACCAAAAGTCTAACAGGAACATTCTTGCCCTTACCTAAAAAGATACCTCCATCAACATAAGCCTTATTTTTTTCTATGGCCAATGGCAAACTTCTAATTTTTCTATTATCCTTGTGCCTATAAAACTTAGGGTCATGCAATTTTATAACCTTATTTATATAATTTATCTCTACTACAAAATCTCTAAAAAGATCATACCCAATTATTCCATGAATTGGCATACCCAACGAAGGTGATAAATTTATACTCTTATCCAAAACCACATAAAGCTCTTGGTCTTTGTTTTCAACTTTACCTATTCTAAATTGATTTTCTTTTGATTTTAATGCCTTAATAGGCATACCATTTCCTAGACCCCTTATGGTAATTTCTGAAACATTATTGATTTGAACAGAATCTTGGTCGGAAATATTAAATAGTATGGGCTTATTGGCACCAGAATCCAATATAAACGAGAGTTCGGCCCCATTAACATCAATTGGCATAACAATAAGGTTATTGACCAATTCAAAATGTATTTTTTGTACTTTCTCTCCTTCCGGCAAATTAAACGTCTGCGCCCCTCCCAAAAATGGGAGGCAAATGAGAAAAAATGCGATATACAATGATTTTATATACAAAAAATTAGATTTTAACAACGGACTAATAATAAATATACGGATTTTACAATAAAATTACTTGTTAATTAACATTCCCCTAGCATATTAAATAAAGTTATATACTGTTGTTTTGTCCGTTATGATTTCTCACTTTTGTGTAAAATAATAGTGCATGCCATCTATATCAAAGAAAGGGCAATTAATGCCCCAATCACCTATAAGAAAACTGGTTCCTTTTGCAGAAGAAGCAAAGAAAAGGGGAATAAAGGTTTTACACTTAAATATAGGGCAACCCGATATTGAAACTCCCAAAATTGCCTTAGATGCAGTAAAAAACAACACAATATCTACCTTGGCCTATGCCCAAACTGAAGGTTCTGAAACTTACAGGAAAAAACTTGCAAATTATTATTTAAAGCAACAAATTAATGTAAGTCCAAAGGATATTATAGTGACTACAGGAGGTTCAGAAGCACTAACTTTTGTTATGGGTACCATTGCTGACGCCGATGATGAAATTATTGTTCCAGAGCCATTTTATGCCAATTATTATGGTTTTGCCCATGCCTATGGAGTAAAAATTGTGCCTATTGTTTCACACATAGAAGATAATTTTTCCCTTCCACCAATAGATGAGTTTGAAAAACTGATATCCTCCAAAACAAAAGCGATTTTAATAAACAACCCAAACAATCCCACGGGTTACTTATATAGTAAAGAGGAAATTCAAAAATTGGCGGCAATTGTAAAAAAGCATAATATTTTTTTAGTGGCCGATGAAGTTTACAGGGAATTTATCTATGATGAAAGCGAACATCATTCCATTTTACAAGAACCTGGACTGGATGAGCACGCCATCATTATTGACTCGGTCTCCAAAAGATATAGTATGTGTGGCGCAAGGATTGGCTGTCTGGTATCAAAAAATAAGGATGTCATAAAAACGGCCCTAAAGTATGCTCAAGCCCGTTTATCTCCCCCCACCTATGCCTTAATTGCCAGTGAAGCGGCTTTAGACACTCCGCAAAGTTATTTTGATGAAGTTAAAAAAGAGTATGTAAGTAGGCGGGATTTACTTATTTCTGAGCTCAGAAAAATTGAAGGGGTAAAAGTTGCCAAACCCAATGGTGCTTTTTATTGTATTGCCGAGCTACCAATTAATAATTCGGATGATTTCGCCCAGTGGACATTAGAGCATTTTCAATTCCAAGGAGAGACAGTAATGGTCGCACCAGCGGCAGGGTTTTATGCAACTGATGGTTTAGGAAAAAACCAAGTGAGAATTGCGTATGTATTGGAGAAAGAAAGTTTAAAAAGAGCTGTAAAGATCTTAAAAGAAGCTCTAAAATCATATAACAGTTAATGAATTTACAACAAAATATATCCTTAAAAACATATAACACTTTTGGTATTAATGCCAAAGCCGCATATTTTCTGGAGATAAATTCTGTTGATGATTTAAAACAAGCATTTCAATTGGAAAATCATCCAAACAAATTTGTGTTAAGCGGTGGGAGCAACTTGCTTTTGACCAATGACTTAAATGCGTTGGTGCTTCATATTAACATTAAAGGAAAAAAAATCGTTGAAGAAAATGATACCTCCGTAGTTGTTAATATAATGGCCGGTGAAAACTGGCACAACATGGTGCTTTGGGCATTGCAAAATGAATATGGTGGATTGGAAAATATGTCCTTAATACCTGGGAATACGGGAACAGCGCCCATTCAAAACATAGGCGCTTATGGAGTAGAGCTAAAAGATGTGTTTAAAAGTTGCGAGGCAATGAATACACAAACATTGGAAATAGAAACGTTCTCTAAAAAATCGTGTCAGTTTGGATATAGAAATTCATATTTCAAGAATGAAGGAAAAGGGAAATATATCATTACATCTGTAAACTTAAAACTGACCAAAAAAAATCACAAACTAAACACCTCATATGGGGCAATAGAGGATGAACTGAAAAAAAATAACATTTCCCAACCAACAATTCAGGACATTTCCAAAGCTGTAATTGCCATAAGAAAAAGTAAATTGCCAAACCCCGCTGAAATAGGAAACAGTGGAAGCTTCTTTAAGAATCCTGTATTAAATGCATCTGAGTTCAAGGATTTCTCTAAAAAAAATCCTGAAGCCCCCTTTTATAAAGTTTCCGAAAATGAAATAAAAGTACCTTCTGGTTGGCTTATAGAACAATGTGGTTTTAAAGGAAAAAGGGTTGGTGATGCAGGAGTACATAAAAAACAAGCATTGGTCTTGGTTAACCATGGAAATGCCACTGGCAAGGAAATTTTAAATCTTTCCCAAACAATCCGTGAAGAAGTATTTAAAAAATTTGGCATAAGAATTATTCCAGAAGTGAATATCATAAAATAACCCCCGTAAACATTTACAGGGGTTATACCAAACCAAACTAACCAAAAACTAAGTGGTAATAACCAGTTACACACTTATTTTATAAATATTTTTTTTACGCTAATGAGTAACAATCAATTTTATATTTTAGCGTTTGGTTTATATACGTTGATAAACCTTAAACTGGATGCCTTAGGCAAATATTTTTTTGGATACGTAGACTTTAAATGAGCACTTTACTTGAAAAACATATTGTGGAATTACTCCAAGAGAGAAATGAAAAAGCAATTTCATTGCTCTACGAACACTATGGTGATACGTTATACGGGGTAGCATTTAAAGTTTTACGAGATGAGGAGTTGGCGCAAGATGTCTTACAAGAAAGTTTTGTTAAAATATGGAAGAAGTCCGATTCTTATGATGCAACAAAAGCAAAATTGTTTACATGGCTTTTTAGAATCACTAGAAATTCAGCTATTGATAAGTTAAGAAGTGTTAAAACAAAAACCGATAAGGAAATCCAAATAAACGTTTCAGACGTATATAGTTTAGGTGTAAATAGCACAAAACCCGAATTAATGGATGTTCGGGAAAATTTGGAAAAAATAGAACCTAAATATCAAATTGTTTTGGATGCCTTGTTTTTTCAAGGGATGACACAACAAGAAGCCAGTGAAGAACTGGATATTCCTTTGGGAACTATAAAATCCAGGTTAAAAATTGGTCTTAGGGAATTAAAAAAAATTTATGGGGCCTCTATGCTGATTACACTTCTCTTAAGCATAATATCATGAAAGATAAAATTAGAATTTTTTTAGATACAGATTTATTGGAGAAATACTTAATAGGTAGTACTTCAACTGAAGAATCTTTGCAGGTAGAACGTTATATAGCTATGTACCCAGAGGTAAGGGAGACATACAATGAACTTCAGGAAAATTTAGAGACATTTGCTAAAATGCATGCAATTAAAACTCCTGAAGGTCTAAAAGAAACTATACAAAATAGAATAAAACAGGAAAATAAGGGAAGAAGAAAATTCTTTAGGTATGCAGTGGCAGCCAGTATTGCCGCACTTATTTTTGCTGGCTCCTCCTATTTCTTTTGGAATGAGAATCAAGGATTACAGGAAGAAAACACTTATGTTAGCAACAAAATCAAGGATTTAGAGGCTGATATGACCAACCGTTTGGAAGATTTTAGAAATCAATTTATTGTTCTTAACAACCCCCAAACTAAAAAATACAATGTCAATGGCAACCAAAAAGCAAAGGAGCTAAAAGCGGTGGCCTACATAAATCCAGTAAAAAAGTTATCCTATATCAATGTTAGAAATTTGCCAAACCTTCCAGAAGACCAATGTTTCCAAATGTGGGCAGAAGTAAATGGGGAGATGGTAAATCTAGGTGTGATTAAAAACATATCAGACAAGGATAAGTTATTTGCACTTCCCTATGCCGAAAATGCAATTGGCTATATTACCATTGAGCCCAATGGTGGAAATGTTACGCCAACGGTAGAAAATATTGTTGCCAATATATCTTACTAAACAGCAATATAAAATCGCATATACCCGCTTAATCCTTATTATTTGATGGGTATAATTTCTTACCTTTGCACAAATACTTAGCATGAAGTTAGCACTATTAACAATTGGACTTCTCTCATTGGCCTTTGCGGGGATTGCAATAAAAATATGGTCTAAAAAAGATGGCAAATTCGCTGGCACATGTGCTAGCCAAAACCCATTTTTGAACAAAGAAGGAGAAGCTTGCGGGTTTTGTGGGAAGCTTCCCAGTGAGCAAGATTGCAAAAAAGAAACCGCCTAAAACCTATAAAAAATTAAGGTCTACTTCTATTCATTTTTGAAACACTTTTGGGTTTGAAAAAAACTGATGACATTACAAAAGAGAATATTCAAAAGGCCAAATCCGGTAATCAAATAGCATTCAGTGCTTTACTCGATACTTTTTGGAATGATGTCTATGGTTTTCAATTAATTCGCACCAAGAATGAAAATGATGCTGAGGACATTACCATTCAAACTTTTTCCAAAGCTTTTGATAAAATAAATACGTTTGACGATAACTATGAGTTTAAAACATGGTTGATTACCATATCCAAAAACATTCATGTTGATTTAATTCGTAAAAGAAAAAGAAACATCCTTGAAAGTACAGATTTTAGGAATAAGGATGCCATAGGTGTTTTGGATGTTGCCCCAAGTGCCGAAGACCAGATTATAATAGAGCAAAACTTGGCCAATTTATTACAAGACATAAAAAAACTTAAACCTCATTACCAAAAAGTAATCAACCTTAGGTATTTTAATGAATATAGCTATGCCGATATCGCTACAGAATTAAATGAGCCAATAAATAATGTAAAAGTAAAACTTTTACGAGCCAAAAAACTACTGGCGGAAATTATAAAAAGTAAGAAACAAGAGTAGCTTTTCTCCTTTAACCTACAGTATTTTGTTTCGTATATTTGTATAAATTTTTCTGAATGAGTATAGAAAGTGTTGCACCACCGAAAGGAAAACCAAAATGGCTCCGAGTAAAACTACCAACAGGTAAAAAATACACCCAATTGAGGGGTCTTGTTGACAAATATGACCTGCATACCATTTGCACTTCTGGTAGTTGCCCAAATATGGGAGAATGTTGGGGAGAAGGAACGGCCACTTTTATGATTTTAGGTAATATTTGCACACGTTCCTGCGGATTTTGCGGGGTTAAAACTGGTAGACCAGAAAGTGTAGACTGGGAAGAGCCGGAAAAAGTAGCACGCTCTATAAAAATTATGCAGATTAAGCATGCTGTAATAACTTCGGTAGACAGAGATGACCTTAAGGACATGGGATCTATTATTTGGGCGGAAACCGTACAGGCCATTCGACGAATGAATCCAACAACTACATTGGAAACCCTTATTCCAGATTTTCAAGGAATAACATCTCATTTGGATAGAATAATCAAAGTGGCACCAGAAGTTGTATCCCATAATGTTGAAACTGTAAAAAGATTAACCAGAGAAGTACGAATACAGGCCAAATATGATAGAAGTCTTGAAGTTTTAAGATATTTAAGAGCAAATGGTGTAAATAAGACAAAATCTGGAATTATGCTTGGGTTGGGAGAAATGGAGGAAGAAGTACTGCAAACTATGGAAGACCTTAGGAATGCCAATGTGGATGTGGTCACGATTGGGCAATATCTACAACCATCCAAAAAACATTTACCAGTAAAAGAATTTATACTTCCCGAGCAATTTAAAAAATATGAGGAAATAGGACTTAAAATGGGTTTTAGGCATGTAGAAAGTGGTGCTTTGGTGAGATCTTCGTATAAGGCGCATAAGCACATTAACTAGAAGGCAATTCAAAAATATAATCCCGCAATTGCGGGATTTTTTATCTCTATGAAGCAAATTAATATTGGAATTAACGGTTTTGGACGAATAGGGCGAACACTTTTCAGGCTACTGGACGAGCACCCTGATTTAAAGGTAGTAGCCATAAATGATTTGGCAGATGCCAGAACCTTATCCCATTTACTAAAATATGATAGTATTCATGGAGTATATAAGTTAGATGTAACCCATGATGAAAACCACATCATAGTGCAAGGCATGAAAGTGCAATTAACCAATCATTCAGAACCAAAAGACATTCATTGGGGTGATTTAAATGTAGATGTTGTAATAGAGTCCACTGGGAAATTCAAGACAAAATCCCAGTTAGCTCATCACTTAAATAATGGCGCAAAGAAAGTAATTCTTTCTGTTCCTCCCATAGAAGATGATATTAAAATGGTGGTTTATGGGGTAAATGAAAATAGTATTGCAAAAGACGATACTATAATCTCCAACGCATCATGTACAACTAACAATGCCGCTCCCATGATAAAGGTCATAAATGACTTATGTGGAATAGAACAAGCCTACATAACAACGGTCCATTCCTATACTTCTGACCAAAGCTTGCATGACCAACCCCACAGGGATTTAAGAAGGGCAAGAGCTGCATCACAATCCATTATACCGACCACAACTGGTGCCGCCAAGGCATTGACCAAGATATTTCCCGAATTGTCTAATGTAATAGGAGGCTGTGGCATACGTGTTCCAGTGCCAAATGGTTCTTTAACGGACATTACACTTAACGTAAGAAAAAACACCACAATACAGGAAATAAATGATACTTTTGAAAGAATTTCACAGAATGAATTAAAAAACGTACTTTTTTATACGAAAGACCCTATAGTTTCTATTGACATAAACAATAGTTATTATTCTTGTACGTTTGATTCTCAGATGACTTCGGTTATTGGGAAAATGGTCAAAATTATTGGTTGGTACGATAATGAAACTGGCTATTGTAGTAGAATTATTGATCTTTTGCATTTATTGATAAATAAAAAATATATTTGAACGATAGATTTCTACATATAACACTTAGGAATATTGTTTTAGTTTGGATGCTGGTTATACCTTTTAAAAATTTGCAATCCCAAGAAAAAACACCCCAAGACGAAAGCTTGGAATCCTATTTTACAGATGCTACTTATTATAAGAATTTAAATAAATTAGATGCTGCGTTAGAAACATTGAACCAAGCAGCTAAGGTTGCTGAGGCCAAGGAAGATATAAAAGGTCTTGTTGATTGTTACCATAAAATAGCGTTGGTATATTTAGATTTAAAAGATACCAAAACGTGTACTTTTTATTGGGACAGGGCAGATGTTCTCCTTAAGGACATGGAATATAGATATGGTAGCGCCGTTCATAGATATATAGAAGCCATTTTATTATACAAAGGAGGAAATAATTTCCAAGCTATTTATCTCCTCAATGATGCCAAAGAATTAAATAACGATAGAAATTTATTTCACAATATAGTTTTGGTGGAGGCACGTATATATTCCGATTTGGAAAAATATGACAATGCTTCAAAAAATTACAACTCGTTATTGGTAAACAATGATATTTACGAGAAAGAATTTTTGGCCACTCAGGCATATTTGGGTCTTGCCAGAATGAACTTAAAAAAAGATTCTCTCGAAATAGGTGTCCAAAATGGATTGAATGCCCTGAACTTAGCTGAGAAAAATAATTTTCATCAAGAAGTAAGGGAAAGCAACCAATATTTAAGTGATGCCTATGAAAAAATGAAGAGGTATGACCTAGCGTTGGTCTATAACAAAAAACTAAAAGCTTTAACCGATTCCATTTTTTCAATAGAAAAAATTAGAGGTGAGACAAAAACTGCCGCTCAGATTAAAGATGACTTTCAAACAGAAGAAATAGCCCGCCAAGATTTAAAAATAAAGGAGTTGAGTGAATCTCAAAGCCGTTCTGAAATAACAGCCATACTAACTTCTGCCTTCCTTACTATTATTTCATTGCTAGCTGTTTCTCTATATAGAAACAATCAAATAAAATTAAAAACAAATGATTTACTGCATACCAAAAATAAGGAATTGCAAACCGCTAGAGATAAAGCAGTATCTGCTATGGAGGCCAAAACCAACTTTTTGTCAACTGTAAGCCATGAGCTTAGAACACCTCTATATGCCGTTACAGGACTAACACACCTTCTGTTGGAGGAAAATCCCAGTGAAAGTCAAAAAGAACATCTTAAAGCTTTAAAATTTTCTGGAGATTACCTTCTAAATTTTATAAATGACATTCTCCAAATCAATAAAATCGATGCAGATAAATTAGAGATTCTACAGGTAGATTTTAATTTAAAAAAGATATTGACAGATGTTATAGATGCCTTGACACAAAGTGCTAAAGAAAATAAAACTAAACTTATTTTGGATTATGATGAGGATATACCGGCCAATCTATTGAGTGACCCCATTAAGCTTTCCCAAATATTTATCAACTTAGTAGGCAACGCTATAAAATTTACAAAAAATGGTACCGTAACCATCACTGCCAAATTATTAAACCAAGTAGATGATAATACAACCTTATATTTTGAAATAAAGGACACCGGTATTGGTATCACCGATGAAAAACAGCAAAACATCTTTGATAGTTTTGAACAAGGTTCTATACAAATTAATAGAGAATATGGTGGTACTGGTCTGGGATTAACAATTGTAAAAAGTCTTCTCGGTCTTTTTAACAGTAAAATTCAGTTAAAAAGTGTTTTTGGAAAAGGAAGTTCGTTCTTCTTTGAACTTAATGTAAAGAGCAAAACTAATTCTGAAGAAGTCAATACACTTCAATTGGGAAATTTAGAAAAGGCACACGATTTAAAAGGGTTGCACATCTTAATTGTTGAAGACAATAAAATTAACCAGGTCATTACAAAAAAGATGTTGACCAAAAAAGAGATTACATGCGACATAGCCAATAATGGAAATGAAGCAATAGAATTGGTAGAAAAAAACAAGTATGATGCCATTTTAATGGACATACATATGCCTGGAATAAGTGGTGAAGAAGCTACTATTCAAATAAGAACGTTTGACAAAACTACGCCCATAATTGCATTGACAGCCATTTCTCTGGATGATAGTTTAGAAAGTTTTTATGCCGCTGGCTGTAATGATGTGGTGACCAAGCCATTTAAACCAGAAGTCTTTTATCAAAAAATTGGAGAAAATATTTTTGATAAAAAAACTAAGGATTTAGCTTCATAGTATTTGTAATTGCATTGACAATTTCCTCTTTACCTTCCCCAAAAAATTTATGTTTTATAGGAATGAAGCACATATTTTGAACCTTGTTTTTTAGTCTTACATAATCTTTTTCCGTAGTCAATATTAATTCCTTTTCATTGAACAATTCAATTTCCCTTTCTGTAAAAAAGTGATGGTCTTTATATTTAAGGTGATTTACTTCAACGTTATTTAGATTCAAAAATTCCAATAGGGGTTTTGGATTTGCAATACCTGTCACCAAAGTGATTTTTTTATTCTTGATAGCATTAAACCCAATACTTTTGTCTTCTCTTATAAATTGTTTTCCATACTCCAAATAACTAAATAACACTCTTTGATGCACCGCTGGCTTTAACATTTGCACAATCCTTTCTTGGTCAACAACCTTTAAACTAGAAGGACATTTTGTAACAACTATAATATGTGCCCGTCTTACTTCCCTTTTACTATCCCTTAAATTTCCTGTCGGTAAATACCAGTCATTAACAAAAAGGTTATCATAGGTAGTTAACAAAATAGAAATACTTGGTTTTACTTTCCTATGTTGAAAAGCATCATCCAAAAGAATCAAATCAGGTTTAGATATGTCTTCAATAATGGACAGAGCATTACTCCTATCCTCATCTACAATAACTTTTATTGAAGGAAATTTTGTCTGTATTTGAAAAGGTTCATCTCCAATTTCTTCAACTCTGGTATTTTTAGTAGCCTCAATAAATCCCTTGGTTTTTCTTCCGTACCCCCTACTCAAAACCACAAGGTCTAAACCATCCTTAAATTGAGAAATCAAAAACTCTATCATTGGGGTTTTACCGGTGCCACCTACACTTAAATTACCAATACAAACCGTTGGCGTCTCAAAGGATCTAGAAGGAAATATTCCTTGATCATAAAGATAGTTCCTTAGGCAAACTACAAGAGCATAAATAAGGGATAACGGAAAACTTAATTTTCTTAGGAGCCACATCTGAACGAAAATATAATATTTTATCTTTGATGACCTAATAAAATTTAAAAATGACAGTAAAGCACATTACTAATATTCTAGAGGAATTGGCTCCTTTAAGTTATGCCGAAGATTTTGATAATGTGGGCCTTTTGGTGGGAAATGAAAATACAGAAGTATCAGGAATATTGGTTACTCTGGACACTTTAGAGAATGTTGTTGATGAAGCCATAGCCAAAAAATGCAACTTAATTGTAAGTTTTCATCCCATTATTTTTAAAGGATTAAAAAAAATAACCGGAGCATCCTATGTGGAACGTATTGTGATAAAAGCCATTCAGAACAACATATCAATTTATAGTATGCATACTGCCCTGGACAATTCTCCAGAAGGAGTCAATGCAAAAATCTGTGAGGTATTGGGATTAAAAAATATACATATACTTATTCCTCAAGGGAACACCATAAAAAAATTAACAACCTATGTTCCTAAGGAAAGCGCCGATAAATTAAAGGAATCCTTATTCAATGCAGGTGCGGGAAATATAGGCAATTATTCCAACTGCAGTTTTTCTGTTGATGGAATAGGGACATATAAACCAGAAGAGCAAAGCAATCCTACCAAAGGCAAAATTGGAGAGATCCATTATGAAAATGAGACACAAATTTGTGTGACTTATGATAAAAAAGCTGAACCCAAAATATTAAAAGCCTTGTTTCACAATCATCCTTATGAAGAGATTGCATATGAGGTACTTACCTTAGAAAACACCAATCAGAATATAGGTATGGGAATGATTGGTGAATTGGAAGAACCTATGAATGAAAAAGAATTTCTTAAACTTTTAAGAGTCAACATGAAAGCAAAAGGAATACGTCATTCGGAGTTATTGGGAGAACAAATTAAAAAGGTTGCTGTTCTTGGTGGTAGTGGGGCATTTGCAATTGGAGCTGCAAAAGAAGCGGGAGCAAATATATTTGTATCGGCAGATATAAAATATCATCAATTTTATGAAGCGGAAGGTAAAATGATTGTTGCAGATATTGGACATTATGAAACTGAGCAGTTTACAAAAAATCTTTTAGTTGATTATCTTACAAAAAAAATCCCTAATTTTGCAGTCTCTTTATCAGAGAGCATAACAAATCCCATCAAGTATTATTAAAATATGGCAACAAAAACAGAAACAACCGTTGAGCAAAAATTAAGAGCATTGTACGATTTGCAATTAATAGATTCAAGGGTTGATGAAATACGCAATGTTCGCGGAGAACTTCCTTTGGAGGTGCAGGATTTAGAAGATGATGTATTGGGTCTTAAAACCAGATTAGATAAGTTAAAGACTGATATTGAAACCATTAACTTTGAGATTGGTGCAAAGAAGAATTTAATCGAAGAGGCGAAGACCTTGATGAAGAAATACGCCGAGCAACAAAAAAATGTTAGGAACAGTAGAGAATTTAATTCTTTGACTAAAGAAGTTGAGTTCCAAGAGTTGGAGATTCAATTGGCTGAAAAAAACATTAAAGAGTTCAAAGCGCAGATAGATCAGAAAAAAGAAGTGGTTGCAGAAACCAAAGAGCATTTGTCTGAGCGTGAGACACATTTAAAACACAAAAAAGGGGAGTTGAACGCTATTTTAGCAGAAACAGAGAAAGAGGAAAAAGCCTTACTGGAGAAATCCGCCAGCTACGAAGGTCAAATAGAAGAGAGATTGGTTAAGGCGTACAAGCGAATTAGACAAAATGTAAAAAATGGTTTAGCCGTTGTTCCTATTGAAAGAGGTGCTTCTGGAGGCTCCTTCTTTACCATTCCCCCACAAGTACAAGTTGAGATTGCTTCTAGAAAGAAAATCATAACCGATGAGCATAGTGGAAGAATATTGGTAGATTCCACTTTGGCAGATGAGCAGCAAGAAAAAATGGAAAAACTTTTTTCTTCCCTAAAATAAGGTTCTATTGGAATACTATATAAAGCCATCTAAATTAGATGGCTTTTTTTATACAGTTATATTTCCATCTTATATATTCAGCAATTTTCAATTCAACTATACTTTCTGTTCACTTAACCCAACCAAAATTAAAAGCAACTATAATTAAAAGTGCAAATCATTCATATACAATACTTTTACAGAATCAAATCTTTAAAAATATTTATTATGAAAAACAAGTACTTTATACCATACCTAATTTTTTTAGGATTATTTTCAATAATGATTTTAGCATCAGTATACAATCATATTTTTAATTATGAAGTAGTAGTTGGAGAATATGCTAAACTTGGTTACCCTGAACATTTAATTGCACCAATGGTTATTGCCCAATTATTTGGGTTATTTGTAATTATTTATAACAAAGGTGAATTACTTCTTGAATGGGCATACGCAGGATTCTTTATAAATTTAATCTTTGCAATTATAGCCCATTATGTTTCAAAACATGGGAACGGAGCCGCTTCTGTAATATGCCTTACTTTATTATGGTCAACATATTCATTAAACATAAAGGCAAAGCAAGCTAAGAAATCGGAAAGTAAAAAAGCAATTCAAATTGTTTAATAAAGTTCCACAAACATAAAAGATTGGGTTATAGAAATACATATGGCCCAATCTTTTTATTTCAATGCCTTTAAAATACTATTTTCAACTTCCAGGCTATCCCATTTCTTTTCAATTTCTGACATTTCCATAATATCCTTCATTATTTTTTCCTGTTCATCACCAATTGCCAAGGCTTCTGAATAAGGACTATCGGAAAAAGTAACCCTAGAATACACAGGTATCCATTTTTCTGGATACTTTTTGGAAAAATGTTTTTCAATCTTCTTTTGCAAAAGAAATTTTGGATCGGCCGTTTTACTGCTCATTTCAATAAAATTCCTATAACTTAACTCAGCAATAGCGTCGGCATTTGGTTTTCTTTGTTCTTGGTACTCCTTAAAAATAATATCCCACTTGTCTTTGTGTTTTTTTATAAGCCTATTCAAAACATAAATATCTTCAAAACCGGCATTCATGCCTTGTCCGTAGAATGGAACTATGGCATGGGCAGAATCACCTACAAGGGCAACTTTGTCCCAATAGGTCCAAGGATAACATTTCATGGTAACCATAGCGCTTGTTGGATTCTTAAAAAAATCCTTGGTTAGATTCTCTATGTCTTGCATTACGTTGGGAAAGTAGGTAGTAAAAAAAACTTTTGCTTCCTTTTCACTGGTAATGTTTTCAAAAGATACTTCTCCCTCAAAGGGCAAAAATAGAGTACAGGTAAAACTACCATCCAAATTTGGCATGGCAATAAGCATAAAAGACCCTCTAGGCCATATATGAAAAGAGTTTTTGTCCAGTTTATGGGAACCATCATCATTGGCTGGAATGGTCAATTCTTTATACCCTACATTAATGAAGTTTTGTGAGTAATTAAAGCGACTGCGTCTTTGCATCTTATGCCTAACTCTTGAAAATGCCCCATCGCATCCAAAAATTAGGTCGTATTTATACTCTTTCCACTCGCTTTTTTCTGACTCTCCAGTATATATTTTAGCATCGGGAAGATTTACGTCCCACACTTTTTCATTAAATCTAAAAACAGCTCCTTCTGCTTCTGCCAAATCTATCATTCTTCGGTTTAGGACACCCCTTGAAATAGACCAAATAGCTTCTCCTTCTTTTCCATACTTTTGAAAATACATGGGTTTTCCATTTACATGCATCGCACGCTTATCCAAAGGAATAGCCAATTTTTTAACCTCTTCTTCTATACCGACTTCTTTAAGGGATTTCCATCCTCTATTGCTCATGGCAAGGTTAATGGAACGACCTGAAAATTCTATTGTCCTAATATCTGGTCTGCGATCAAAAACAGTGACAGAATGTCCTAATTTTTGAAGATATATTGATAGTAAAGAACCTACCAATCCAGAACCCACTATAGCAATGTTTTTAGAATTTTCTGACATACTTTATTGCCCGTAGAATTATGGTTAAGATGTAAAAATAATAAAATAAAGTATTTAGGTGAAGGATGCTTTATCGTAATCCATAACCTAAATTTTTCCGTATATATTAAAACATTCCGCGAGAGCGTCTATATATATCCAAAAAACCTTCACATTAATACTGTGAAGGCTTTTTTATTAATTTAATTGTTGCTATTCTAAAATCCCATCAACTATACCATAAGCTATAGACTCCTCCGCGCCCATCCAGTAATCCCGATCAAAATCTTTCATTACCTTATCAAAGTCCTGACCACAATTATCTGCTAAAATTTTAGCCCCCAATTCTTTGGTTTTTATAATTTCTTTGGCTTGAATCTCAATATTGGATGCCTGTCCCCTTGCGCCACCACTTGGCTGATGAATCATAACCCTAGCATGTGGTTGAATAAACCTTCTCCCTTTTTCTCCAACAGAAAGAAGAATAGAACCCATAGATGCTGCCAATCCTGAGCATACGGTAGATACCGGACTTTTTATTTGTTTTATAGTGTCATATATAGCAAAACCAGAGGTAACATACCCTCCAGGACTATTTATAATGAGTTGAATTTCATTATTGTTCTGAAGATCAAGGTAAAGTAAACGGTCAATAACGTGCTTTGCAGAATCATCATCTACCATTCCCCATAAAAACACTTTTCTTTCGTTCAGTAATTTTTCCTGTATTGCTTCTTGTACTTTTCCCTTTTTTGAAGTCATTTTTTAATTTGTTGATAAACATCAAAATTAATGAAATTATTGCATAGTTGCTTTAACTATTAGCCCACATTCCAAATCTAAAATGATATGCAAAAACTATTCTTTTATTTTCACTCTATTCTCTGAAATCTCTTTTATGGGAACCACTATTTTACCATCCTTTGTTTTAAGGGTTAAACAGGCATTATCAATGGCTTCAATAGTACCTTTTAGGTCATTAAGTTCAATTTTGTCACCTATTGCATAGTTTTTTCTAGTATAAAAAGTACGTAACAAATCCGATATTATATCTCTGGAACCAAGGCCAAATCCCAAAGCTATTGCAAAAAGAAAGGCCCCTAAAATAATTGTAAAATTACTGGTAATTATCGTTGTATCTATTCCTGCTTGGTTTAAAGCCGTGATAGTGACAAATATACCTATGATGTAAAACACCACATTTCCAACAATCTTAGAGCCTCCAAAGCCAACAGATTCAAAAACACTTACCAGCGCCTTTTTAATAAGTTTGGCAACATACATACCACCCATAAAAATAATAACCGCGGTCAACAATACGGGCAGGTACCTTAAAAGGTTTGCAATCTCATTGGAAATAACCTGTAAATGCATAATATCTGCAGCCACAATGATAAATACCAACCATAGTAAAAGCTTTACAAAACCCAAGAGGATTTTAGAAATTTCAATTTTAATATTGGAGTCCCCAAAAAGTTTGGCTTCATTAATTTTTTCCGAGACCCGGTCTATTTTAATTAGCTTAAAAATCTTTTTTAGAACAAACTTTACTATTTTGTTTACTATCCATCCAAAAATTAGAATAATAATGGCCCCCAATATTCCCGGTAGGGCGGAAGCAATATCTTTAAGGATAGATGAAAGAGTTTCAAATGTTAGATTTTTCCATTCGTTTACAGTTTCCATATTTTTTATTTTTTGCTTATTTTTTGTTGGTCTTAAAAAGCCCTTTTATTAGGGACGAATAATTGGAAGTTACCAAAAAGGCCATTTCCATGATTAGTTTAGCGATGGCAATATCATTCATAACTTTTTTTTTCATTTCAGGGGGGACTTCCCTCAATGATTTTTCCAGTTCTTCAAAAGGATTTATTTGTTCAGCCATCTATTTTAATTCGTTATAGATTTCTACTAGTCTACTTCTAGACCTTTTTAATCTCATTTTTATGGCACTCTCACCTATTTCCATTAGTTGGGACAATTCTTTTACGGATACACCATCTTGATACTTCAATAACAAAATAGATTTATCCTCTGGATCAATCAACTTTAAAGCCTTTTCCAATTTATCTGTTTTAAGTTTAAAAAGGCTTTCATCTGATACATCTTGAACCAAATTATGTTTATCATCGTCCACAGGATTGGATTTATCTCTTATTTTTTTTTGCTTGTCCCTATTTACATAGTTTGTACAGAAATTATAGGTCAATGAAAATAACCAAGTTGAAAATTTAGACTTACCCTTAAATGTGTTCAGTTTTACAAATAACAGCAAAAAGACATCCTGTGTTAGGTCTTCCGCTTCTGCCTCTGTTCTTGAAAAACTATAACACTTATTATATACTTTGGCCGAATACCTATCATATAAACTCCCGAACAACATTGTATTGTTGTTCTTAACGATCATATCGACCAATTCCTCATCTGTCAAATCATTATATCTCTCTCCCTTCCCAAGCCCACGCTCGGATTGGTTCTTTATAATAATTAGAAACAGTTTTTTAAGAAAAGTCACTGGTTATTAATGATAATTAAAAGTTAAACTTATAAGGATTTACCATATTTTGAAAGCACAAAGTGCACAATTTATTTGAAAAACACATTATCTTTATTCAAAATGTCTTGTATGAAACATCTATTTTCCATTTTAGTTTTATTTTTAATAGTGCTGGCAAGCTGTAAAACAGAGAAAAAAGCTGAACCCGTAACCCCTGAAAAAAATCTTACAATTTTAGAGAATGTAGCTTATGCACATGGTTTTGAAAATTGGAAAAATATTAAAAAACTTGGCTTTACTTTTAATGTGGATAGGGATACCTCCCATTTTGAGAGAAGATGGATATGGGACACCAAACTAAATTTAGTTACTGCAATAACATCATCAGATACTATAACCTACAGCAGAAAAGATATGGATTCCACAACGCATAAAACAAATGGTGGATTCATTAATGATAAATTCTGGTTAATGGCTCCTTACAACTTGGTTTGGGACAAAGACAATTTCACATATGAACATATAGAGAAAACTGAAGCTCCCATTAGTAAAAAAACAATGCAAAAATTGACAATTGTCTATAAGAATGAAGGTGGCTATACACCTGGGGATGCCTATGAATTCTTCTTTGGTGATGATTATATGGTTAAGGAATGGGTTTTTAGAAGAGGAAACCAAGCCGAACCCTCAATGACCACTACATGGGAAGAATATGTTGAAAAAGATGGTTTAAAAATAGCCCGTATTCACCAAACTGAAGATGGTAGTTTTAAATTACATTTTACTGATATAGAAACAACTACGAACTAATTTTTGATTTTTTAAGCAAAAAGGACGCTCCCAATATTAATACAGAACAGACAAGAAGAGTTATAAATGTGATTCTTAATGAATAACTCTCTGCCAAAAATCCGAGCACTACAGGAGCCAATAAAAATCCAGAATAGCCTGTTCCGGCAATAAAAGATATGCCTTGAGAGGATTCTACTCCGTTCACATTCCCACCAATACGAAATAACTCTGGCACCATGGCAGAAAAGCCCAAACCAATGAGACCAAAACCAGCAATGGCTATATAGGTTTGTGCTGTAAGTACTAACCCAAACCCTAATATGGCTAAAATTGCGCCATAGGTAACCAAGCGTTCAGAGCCTATTTTTGTGCTTACCAAATCCCCTAAAAAGCGACCCAGAGTCATTGTGATGGAAAACGCCAAAAAGCCAGTGCCTATTAATTGTTCGGGAGCTAGGGATACTTCTTTAAGAAATAATCCACTCCAATCTATGACGGCTCCTTCACTACCCATCGCAAAGAAAGAAACCACTCCCAATAGCAATAAGGGTTTAAAATTTTTAAAACCAAAGGGTTCTTTATTTTCAATTTTAGCCGTTACATGACTATAATTTTTAAAGAAAAAAACATTTACCAGTACCACTAGAACAATAGCTATACCCATATGAATGGCAGGGTTGTTAAGTAAAGGAATTAAAAAACTGCCCAAACCGGCCAAAACTCCCCCCAAACTAAAAAAACCATGTGCAGCCGACATAAAATTCTCTTGCTCTTCCTTTTCAATTTCTGTAACCAAGGTATTCATGGAAATATCTGTGAAAGCACTAGATGCCCCAAAAAAGAAAAGTGAAACCATCAAAGTAACATAACTTGGCGCTATTAGTGGAAATATGGCGGCCATACTTACCAATAAAACTCCTGTTCTGGTTGCCTTTCCCACACCAAATCTGGTAATGAGCTTAGATGCTATGGGAAATACTGTAAACGTCCCCAAAGCCAAACAAAAGATGGCTATACCCAGTTCAGAATTGTTTATCTCCAGTTTTTCTTTAACAATGGGGATATAAATTGCCCAAGTACCAAACAGAATATTTATACTGGCGAAAACCCATGATGGACCAAAGTATTTCGGGTTGGAAAGAATTAATTTTAGCGATTTCATTAAGCGGTTGGTCTACAAAGTAACTAATGTACTCTATTTACTCAAAATACCTTCCTTTAAAATCTGGCCAAACCTATACATATCTTCATAAGAGCAATAAAAGGGCGCAGGAGCCAAACGAATTACATTGGGTTCCCGCCAATCTACTATTACTCCATTTTTCATAAGATAATCAAATAATGGTCTGCCCTCTCCATGCAATAGCACTGATAATTGACAACCCCTTTCCATAGGTGTAATAATTTCAAAAGTGCTATTTACTTCCTTATCAATTTCATGTAAAATAAACTCTAGGTAGCTTACTATGCTAATTCTTTTTTCAATTAGGCTTTTCATTCCCACTTCTTCAAACAAAGTAAGCGATGACAAATATGGTGCTAAAGAAAGAACAGAAGGATTACTTACCTGCCAAGAGTCTGCCGTATGTGTTGATTCAAATTCAGGTTTCATTAAAAAGCGTGTTTCCTTTTTTGTGCCCCACCACCCTTGAAACCTTGGAATGGAATCATCTGCCAAGTGCTTTTCATGCACAAAAATACCAGATGCGTTACCTGGACCACTATTCATGTATTTGTAACTGCACCAAGCGGCAAAATCCACACCCCAAGTGTGCAGTTTTAATTCTATATTTCCTACAGCATGTGCCAAATCCCATCCCACAAAAGCTCCCACCGACTTCCCTATTTTTGTTATTGTTTCCATATCAAAAACCTGCCCATTGTAGTAATTTACACCTCCTATTAAAACTAAGGCAAGCTCCTCTCCTACTTCTTTGATCTTGGCCACTACATCTTCAGTTCGCCAAAAGTGCTCTCCCTCTCTTTTTTTAACCTCGACCAAAGCTTCATCGGGGTTAAATCCATGAAATTTTACTTGACTTTGCAATAGATATTGATCTGAAGGAAATGCTTTTTCCTCACATAATATTTTAAATCTTTTTTTTGTTGGTCTATAAAAAGAAACCATTAAAAAATGAAGATTAGCAGTAAGTGTATTCATGACCGATACTTCCTCGGTTTTTGCCCCAACTATTTCAGACAAGGGCTCAGCCAATCGTTCATGATAGTCCCACCAAGGTTTTTTTGAATGAAAATGACCCTCTACGGCCAAATTCTTCCAATCCGTCATTACCTCATCAATATAACTTTGCGTACATTTTGGTTGAAGTCCCAAAGAGTTTCCAGTAAAATAAATTACATCTTTTCCATTGACTTGTGGAAAATGAAATTCATTTTTATAATCATGGAGTTTATCCTCCGAGTCTAATTTTTGGGCAAATTTCAATGTATTCTCAAACTGCATAGCATGGTTTTAGTTCAAAAATACAATTTAGAAATTCTATTTTAACCTCATTTCTATGATATGCTTTTCAAAGCCGGCTTTTTCATAGGCTTTAATTGCTGGTAAATTATCTTCATAGACAGTTAACCTAATTTCTTTTAGCCCTTTCGCATAGGACCATTCTTTCAAAAATTCAAGAATCTTTTTGTTTAACCCTTGACCTCTGTAATCTGGATGTGTATACATGAAGCCCAAATAAGAATATTCTTTATGAATTAAATAAGGTTTGGCGGACTTTTTAATAGCGTATCCAGAACTTACTACTTCACCATCCTTTTCTACAACAGCCACTTGCGCATCCTCGCTTTCAATCATTGCCCTTATATCATAATAACTAATTGGGTCATCCGCCAAAGTAACATCAAAAGGTCTTTCGGCCGAAATTACCCCCTGCTCATATTTCAGCAAGATATCCAAATCCTTCAAATTAGCTGGTCGTATATTCGTTTCGTCCATATTCTAGCGGTTTTCAATTTCTAAGGTAGTTTATAAATCTATATTTTTACAAAAAATAACCCAATGCATTTTTTATCAACCATCCTTGAAAGTTATATCACCAATAATTCCGAGGATGAACCTCAATTATTACAGGAACTTACCAGAGAAACACATTTAAAAGTGATCCAGCCAAGAATGATCACTGGCCATTATCAGGGTAGAGTGTTAAGTCTACTTTCCAAACTAATAAACCCAAAAACCATTTTGGAGATAGGCACTTATACAGGATATTCCGCCATCTGTATGGCCGAAGGCCTGCATACCCAAGGAACATTGCACACTATTGATATAAACGACGAGTTACACACCATGCAACGCACCTACTTTGATAAAAGTGGTTATGGAAAGCAAATTATCCAACACACAGGGGATGCATTGAGTATAATTCCAAAATTAGATATGGAATTTGACCTTGTTTTTATTGATGCTGAAAAGACGAGCTATCTAGATTATCTGGAGTGTGTACTGCCAAAAACAAAATCTGGGAGCGTTATTTTGTCCGACAATGTTTTATGGTCTGGGAAAGTTGTAGAGCCATTGGATGAGAAAGATAGAGCTACTAAAATTTTGCTTGACTACAATAAAAAACTAAAAGAGGACCCTAGACTAGAAACTGTTCTTTTACCCATTAGGGATGGGCTTACACTAAGTAGGGTGAAATAATTTTCTTGTGTATCTTATAAAACAAAAAGGCTGCTGCTATTCCTACGAATGCCCCAACAAACAAATCTACAGGATAATGTACCCCAACATAAATTCTACTGTAGGCAAACAAAAGAGGCCAAAGAAAAAATATCCACGCCCATTTTATTTTTTTTCTAAGAAATAGTACTATCAATGTTGTAATGGCGAAGGAACTAGATGAATGTCCAGAGAAAAAACTATAATCTGTAGGTCTTTTAAGTATCCTGATGATTGTATTTATCTCTTCAGTGTTATTTGGTCTTAACCTAGCCACCCATTCCTTTGTTACATAACTGGCAAGGAGCACAAACCCAATGAGAAACGCTATGGTCAAAACTTTGGAGAATACTTCCCTTTTTGGGAATTTTAAGGATATAAGAACAAAGAAGAGAATAAAAAGAGGAATCCAAGTGTAAATTTCGGTGACTGTTACCCAAAATAAATCATAGGTTGTTGTTCCAAGTCCATTAAAATATATAAAAGTCTCTTGGTCCCATCTTAAAATATCCTCTAGCATATAGCATTACTTTCGCTTAATTACGCCAGACACATCCTCTATATTCTTCTTTACATCGCCAATCTCTTTGTTGAGTCCAGAAGTCATATTTTCTTTTACGGAATCGATATCTTTCTTGATATCCGTAACAAAATCGGTATCTATACCTTGTTTTTCGGCGCTTTTTTGAATCTCTTGCTTAATATCCTCTGTTGCATCTTTTAATTGACGCATTCCCTTTCCCAAGCCCTTGGCTATACCAGGAATCTTATCGGCACCAAATACCATGACCACAATGAACATGATAAAGAAAATCTCCCCGCCGCTAATAAATAAGAAAACTGTAGAATACATAATACAAATATAATGAGAAGTTGGTTTCAACTTAAAAAAAAGCCTTACAATCCTAAATAAATATCGGAAGTAAGGCTTTTATTCTATTAGTTAAGGAAAATTATTTTCCTTTTATATTCTCTTTAAAATTTTCAAAGTCCGACTTTTCTTCTTTTATTGGCCAAGAGTTGTTTGTTGTATCTATATCGGCTGTCTCCAATTTAGGGTCAATAACAATGCCTACCAATTCTTTTTCAGAGGAAATAACCCTTTTTACTTCCTTATCGTTCTTTCTCCATATTTCTGGTGGATACGTAACACTTTCAGTAGTTCCATCTGCATAGGTATATTCCACTATCAATGGCATAGGTATACCACCCGGCTTATCAAAAGTAACTTCATAAAAATATTTTGGCTCTTTAACGGCCGCTCTTTCCTCGGCAGTCATATTATCCATCATATATTCTTTTAAAGTAGTAGACGTTTCAGATGGTGCTTTCCCTTTTAATTCTGGGTCAAAATCCTCACTGTCTTCTTCTGTCAAATAAACCAAGGGAGGTAAATCAGCTTCGGTAATGTTCCGTGCGGCCATATATTCCTCCATTTGTTTGGTAGGCTTGTTGCTTACGTAGTATTTTTTTACATCTTTAACTCCTATATCCACATAATCCGTAGTATAGAACCAACTTCTCCAATACCAATCTAAATCAACTGCCGAAGCATCTTCCATAGTTCTAAAGAAATCCTCTGGTGTTGGGTGCTTAAACATCCAACGCTGTGCATAGGTTTTAAAAGCATGGTCAAACAATTCCCTGCCCATAACCGTTTCTCTTAAAATATTTAATGCAGTAGCTGGTTTTCCATACGCATTTGGACCCAGTTGATATACATTTTCTGGATTGGACATAATAGGTGAAATTGAACTTTGATCCCCGCCCATATAGGGAACTATCTTAGCTGCTTCCCCTCTTCTAGAAGGATATTTGTCATTTGGTGCAATAACATCTGGATTGGCCTCTCCAAATTCTTGCTCGGCCATATACTGCATAAAAGTATCCAAACCTTCATCCATCCATCCCCATTGACGCTCATCAGAATTAACGATCATTGGAAAAAAGTTATGGCCCACCTCATGTATAATTACACTGATCATTCCATATTTAACTCGGTCTGAATATGTGCCATCCTCATTAGGTCTTCCATAGTTCCAACAAATCATGGGATATTCCATTCCTTGGTTTTTTGCATGTACAGATATTGCCTTATGGTATGGATAATCAAAGGTATGGGAAGAATAAGAAGTTAACGTTGCGGCCACGGCCTTTGTGGAAAGTTCTTCCCATAAAGGGTTTCCTTCTTTTGGATACATAGAAACCGCCATTACATCCCTATTGCCAATTTTAACCGCCTGCATGTCCCAGATAAATTTACGAGATGTGGCAAAACCAAAATCGCGCACATTGGTGGCTTTTAATTTCCAAGTTTTCTTCTTTTCTGAAAAACCTTTTTCTGCTGCCTCAACCTCAGCCTGGGTAACAATCAAAACAGGTTTGTCATATGACTTTTTGGCTTGTTCATACCGTTTCATCATATCTTTGGAAAATACTTCCTTTCTATTCTGAAGCACGCCCGTACCATCCAAAATATGATCTGCGGGCACGGTGATGTTTACCTCATAGTCTCCAAAAGGCAATGCAAACTCACCACTTCCCCAAAACTGATGGTTTTGCCATCCTTCCACATCACTGTAAACAGCCATTCTTGGAAAAAATTGAGCAATTACATAAGCTCTGTTTCCATCCTTAGGAAAATACTCAAACCCAGACCTTGCCCTATTTACCGTATGATCAGGTATGTTATACCACCATTTAATCGAAAAGGATATTTGTTCTTTGCTTTTTAATGCTTGTGGAATATCCACACGCATCATGGTTTGATTAATGGTATATGGCAATGGTTTGCCCGAAGCATCTTTTACAAACTCTATATTAAAACCACCATCAAAAGGACTACCCAAATACTCGCCAGCAAAACTACCCGAACGGTATGCTAAAGGAACTCCGCCACCATCTCTTAATGGTGACTTAGAATCCTTGGCCCTAACATTTTGGTCCAATTGTACCCATAGGAATTCTAGATTATCTGGTGAGTTGTTAATATAGGTGATTGTTTCCTCCCCATAAATTTTGGCATTCTTATCATCCAACTCAATGTCCATTTTATAATTGGCCTGTTGTTGGTAGTAATCCGGTCCTGGTGCTCCAGATGCCGACCTGTATGTGTTTGGAGTAGAAAACTCCTCATACATTTGTTTAAATTTGCTCTGGTTTAAATGACCAGGCTCCCTTTCTTTTTTCTCCTCTTCTTGTGCATTTATCGTTGCTGCAAACAGAAACAAAATAGCGGCAAAACAGTACTTCACTCTACTCATATTTTTTAATTGATTTATTAGTGTTCGAAAATTAAAGTTTTTTTAACTAAATGTTAATTAATGTTATAATTTTAACATTCCTTTATTATTTTCCCGAATTAAAACGAAGCTTTTCATAATGTCCTTTAACCTAAAATGAACCACGTTCTGCTGCTCAACAAATAAATCGAACAGAACCTCATTCTGTACTTCAATCGATTTTACTTCCGGAAAATTGACTTTTGGAATCTCTATATAGCAGACCATAATATCGTCATCATACTCTTTTCCCAAAAAATCATAGGCAACCACTTCACCATCAATCTTGATCACCAATTTGGATTTTAAATACTTCTCTATATAATCCATTGCAATGGGCGACTCATCCTTGGTTGCCAAATTTCCTTTTATTCCAAAACGCTTATCCAATACTTTTTCAAAATCGTCAATGAATATACGTGAGGTAATTTGTAGTGCATCCTCCTTTTCTGAATATTTTACACTTGTAACACTCAAATAAAATTTGTGTGCCGTTGTAAATGCAAAAAGAGGAAGTAGTAAAACCAGCAATCCCTTTAATAGTTTCTTTCTCATATTTCAAATCTAAACTCAAACAAAATTATGCAATCTGTATGCCAATTTTTATTTTATCGCTCTTGTTATTTATTAAAAATCAATCCAAGTTATTGTTCTTTCTATAGCTTTCGCTTTTCTTCATAAGAAAATCCCAAAGCTTTATATCATTATTACCGATTGCCAGAGGTTGAAACACGGAATCTGCCTCGCAATAGTACATAAAATCCGGTATTCTTCCGATTGGAATTTTTAGTTGGTTGATAAAAAGAGAATCCATAATGGATTTTTGAACACTTTGGGTCAATGCACTTTTCTTGTCCAAAGCCACCCTTTTTTTCAACATTTTAGTACGGCCACTAAGCCTATTTAAAATTTTATTGGTATTAATTGTTAATGCTATTACATAGAAATAATAAAACTTACCATGGTCCGCATCATTTAATTTATTTTCACTTTGGGTAAACCTTTTGGCATTGGCATTGGGCAATTTTAAGGTCGATGCGGAAACCACTGGGCCTATTTTCAAATTATCAAGATCTTTATTCAAATCCCCCGAGAGATTATACGGACGTATAACCACCTCATCCAGCTCGTTGGTATATTCTTCCATTATAATGGAAACAAAACTGCTCTCCATTATTGAAGATGTCACCACCAAACTCTTTCTTTTTAACTGTACCGAAGTAAAAAGCAACGTATCATTAAGATGGACCTTTATTTGAAACTTTCCATCAGAATCCGTTATAGTCCCTTTTTTACTGGTAAGGTTTTGTACATGTACATTTTCAATTTTTTTTTCATGGACCACAACCTCTCCCTCTAATAGCTTATCCATTTTTTGGCCAGTCACATAAAAACTTGTAACAAGAAAAATAAGAAGGTTGTATTTTTTTCTCACCATTATTTTATCCAACTTTTCTCAATTTTCACAATTGTTGCATTGTACTCCTATACATACCAAAGGCTAATAGTTATTAGCAAAATGTCAGCATCAATCCAGTCCATTGTTCTCTCTGTAGACCAAGCTCTTCCCTTTTAAGAACTCCCAAATTTTAAGTTGATCATGGGTATCCACAACTGCATTAAAATTCTCATCCACCTCACAGAAATACATAAAATCATCTATTTTATCTCTAGGAATTTTTAACTCGGACACATATAGGGAATCTACATAATAATTGGTGACTCTTTGCGTACGGGCATATTGGCTATCTATTGCCACCCGTTTTCTCAACATTTTATTACGCCCTGTAATTTCATTTATAATGGGATTAAAAGGCAAACTAAGCAACATTCCCATATTAAACTTTGGCATAGAAGCCTCCTTTAACAGCCGTTCACTTTGTGTAAAAGTCTTGGCATTTGCATTGGGCAATCCTAAAGTACTTGCAGATACCACCGGTCCAATCTCCAAATTTTCCATATCCTTGGTAAGGTCTCCAGATAAATTAAAGGGACGCACCACTACTTCATCCAGTTCGTTCATGAACTCTTCCAAAGGCACATAAACAAGACTGCTTTCCAGCATGGTCTGTGATATGACCACTTGTTTTCTTTTGTACTGCACTGCCGAAAAAAGCAATGTATCGTTAAGTTTTACCACAATCTCAAAATATCCTTCTTGATCTGTTATTGTGGCCCTTCCTGTAGTGGTATTCATTACATGGACATCTGCCACGTCTTTGTTATCACTTTGCACCTTCCCCTCTAATTGGTGCGAAAAAAAATTCTGTGCACCCATAGATGCACTTGCCATGAAAAGAAAAACAAAAAGGATCTTACTTATCCTCATCCAATTGGGTTAAGTATACCTTGCTTTTGTCTACCAGAAAATCAATGAGTTGAAATTCATTTTGTTTTTTCAACAAGGACTGCTCCGGCAACTGCGTATCGCAATAATAGAGAAAGTCCTCAATTTTATCCTGCGGTAATTTTAGGTCGTTTACAAAGAAAGCGTCATCGTACACTTGTCTTAAAACCTCACTCATTTTAAGGGGATCCTTTTCTTCTGTGTTCTTGTTTTTGGATTTCACCAATGCCTTAAAAATATTTACAAAATTAATACCGTCCTGCATACCCCTTTCGGTCCGGGATTGTGCTATGTTCACCACTTGCGTAGTACGGTCAATTTCATACTCATGCTCCTTAAAATCCTCGTTCTGCATTTCCAAGAATTTTTCTTGGTTCTCTGGGGTTACCACCACCTCGTCCAACTCCGTTACCTTTTCGTTTACCTCCACAACCAAACGGTTGTTCTTTAAGATTTCTGGGGTGATTTTGACCATCATCAACTGGTAGTTCACCGCCATAAAGACCAACTCATCGCCCTCTTTTACCCTAATCATAAATTCACCGTCCTCATTGGTTATAGTCGCGCTATCATCAGTAGTATTTATAACATTTTCGTTCACTACATTGCTATTCCTATAAAGTACCTTTCCCCTTAGGAGAATACGCCCATCATCTTGGGAATGAGCCAGTAAAAAAGAAAATAGACAACTAAAAACCAATAATACGTTTTTCATAAATTAAAACTTTGGGATAAAGAAAAGACAAGGTAAGGTTATTATAAAATTAGGGCAATTAAACTTTTGTTAATGTGTGTTTTCTTTGCAAATTCTATTAAATTTTTGGGGATAGCTCAGTTTACCGACTTGTAGTGCATTTTGTACCTTAAAATTAGGTAAATAAACCTATATCACTATTTTTGTTTTTACTCTAAATTCCTAGAACACACTACCATGAAACTGAAATTTTTAATCGTTTTTCTGTCCATTTTTTGTTTGGTTTCCGTTCGGGGGCAAATAAAAATTGGGGACAATCCACAAAACATAAATGCCAGTTCTGTGTTGGAACTGGAAAGCACTACTAGGGCCTTTGTTGTAACTCGAGTGAACACAGCGCAAATGAATGCCATTGTCCCGTTACAAGGTGCACTGGTATACAATACAGACAACCTTTGCCTACATTATTATGATGGGGCGCAATGGATAAACCTCTGTGGAGGAGATGAACTAAACACCACCAACGTTAGCCTAGCATTGGAAGGTGGCAATTTAGTATTGACAGATAGTGATAACAATGCCGTAAGTGTGCCCTTAGAAGAAATAAGCGCACATACATACACTACGGACCCTATTCAAAATTCCATTGAAACCATTGTTATTACCCAAAATGGGGACAGCTATAATTTTGAGGTAGGAGAAATTACAGGTAACAACATTGTAAACGGATCCATAAACGGTTTTTTGGACATACAGGCAGGTTCTATATCCGACCTACAATTGCAGGCCAACTCTGTAGGGCAAGAAGAGTTGCAGGACAATACGGTTGCAGACCTAGAGATAGACTATGACCAAGTTACCTTGGCAGATTTTACAAACGATGCTGGCTATGTTACTGCGGGGGATATTATAAGCACAGAACCTGGGAATGTACTAACAGATGACAATGGGGCTTTTTACGATGATAGTGGCTTGTTGACCGATATTGCTGCCAATGCCGGGAATATTCAGGCCAATGCGGATGGTCTTGCGGCCCATATCTTGGCAGATGAAGATACTGATGCGAACAATGAGCTGATTACTGGTGCAGCTATAGTTGGAAATGAGTTGATTATCACCGAAAAAGGAATAGAAACAAGTGTAAATTTAGGAGTATTTAACAATACAGGCAGTGACAACCAAAATCTTGAAAGTGCCACACTTTTAGGTTCTGATTTAACAATAAATATTGAAGGTGGAAATCCAGCGATAGCTGATTTGAGTGCATTGGCTACAGACACAGAACTAGCAGTGGCAATTGCTGATTCAGAAGCTTTGGATAATGACAAAGAAGATGACAATGAATTAATAACAAGTGCTGTTTTAACGGGTACAGATTTGATAATCACAGAAGCTGGGACAGCCACACCTTGGACTGTTCCATTGGCCAGTCTCAGCGGAAGTAATGGAGCTGATGGTAGTATTATAGACCCTACTGGTGGCACAAACATCAATATTACTGGGGCAGGAACTAGTGGAGACCCTTATATCATTAATAGCACGTTTACAGAAGTCGATGGGAGTATTACAAATGAAATTCAAACATTGACCTCTGATGGCTCTGTTAATATAACACCAACAGGACCAAATAATACAGATTATATATTAACAGTTCCTGGTTCTGAGACAATAGTAAACCCTGGGACTAACATTACCATTACTGGAAATGGCACGACTGCAACTCCATATATTATAAATGCATCTGGAGGTATCGTTGCTGATGGCTCTGAAACTGTTATTAACAGTAGTTCTACAGTGACAGTATCAGGAATGGGCACTTCTGGAAATCCATATGTACTAACTAGTGTGGATACCTCAAATGGTTCTGAAACAATTATTAATCAGGGGGCAAACATTACAATAACAGGAGATGGAACCGTTGGAAATCCTTACATAATTAATGCTTCTGGTACAATAGGAACTGATTGGACGGATTTAGCTGGAATTCCCACTGGATTTGCAGACGACACAGACAACGATACTCAGTACATCGCTGGCACTGGACTGACCCTATCTGCCGGTAACGAGTTCGCACTAGATGCCGCAACAATAGTCGCGGACTGGGCCAACCTAACGGGAATCCCTGC
>NZ_JAATJJ010000001.1:1353396-1550965 GCF_011927795.1 Saonia flava
ACCAATATTCCTCTGGGGATCGCCGACGGTGATGACGACACGACCTATACCGCTGGCACTGGACTGACCCTATCTGCCGGTAACGAGTTCGCACTAGATGCCGCAACAATAGTCGCGGACTGGGCCAACCTAACGGGAATCCCTGCCAATCTCGACCTTGACCAAACTGATGATTTCAACGGGGACTTTACCAATTTGACCAATATTCCTCTGGGGATCGCCGACGGTGATGACGACACGACCTATACCGCTGGCACTGGACTGACCCTATCTGCCGGTAACGAGTTCGCACTAGGAACAATATCAGGGGGACCCTCAGGTGTAATAGCCAATAACTCAATTACTCAAGGCGATATTGCAAATGGTGCAATTGGACCAGGAGAAATACAATCCGATGCTGTTTCTTCTGATGAAATTGAAGACGACAGTATTCTCAATGAAGATATAGCAGCAGGAGCAGCAATTGACGGCAGTAAGATATTGCCCAATTTTGTAGTTCAAATTGATGCAGCAGCTGGTTTAACTTCAGGAGCTGATATTTTAATGAATGGAAATGCTGTAATTCCCGACTATGTTTTCCAAAAATATTTTACTGGAAACTCAAGTTTAAAAGAAAGCTACAGTTTCCTTGATTTAGAAGAAATTGAAACTTTTATCAAAAAATACCATCATTTGCCTGGAATCAAATCTGCTGAAGAAGTCAAAAAAGAAGGTTTCTGGAATTTAAGCGAATCCAATATCCAAAACCTAGAAAAAATAGAGGAGCTCTTTCTTCATACCATAGAGCAGGAGAAAAAAATAAAAGCATTGCAGTCCAAAAATGAGACCCTAACCCAAGAATTGGATTCCATTAAAAAAGATTTGGCAGAAATAAAGGCCTTGTTAAAAAACAACAACTAATATGAAAAAGTATTTTTTTATACTCTTTTTCCTTTTGGTTTGTTCTACACACGCCCAAACTGCCCTATACAATAGTGGCAACATACAAATCCATGAAGAGGGGCAATTGGGGTTCCACACCCACCTCATCAACAATGCCCCCTTTGATGAAAATCTGGGGTTGGCAGGTTTTTATGGCAACACACCTATTGAGGTATCCGGTGCCTTTATGCCCATTTTTTATGATGTGGAAATGGCCAGCGTTGCGGGAGTAACCCTACATACAGTGGTTAGCGTGGCCAATAACTTTAATTTTATTACCGGTAACATATATACCCCAAGGATAGACAAAGCAATTTTCTTAAGTTTTCTGGAAAACTCGTTTTATAATGGGGAAAGTGACTTCTCCTATATAGATGGGTATGCAAATATTGCCAATAGTGATTTCTTTACCTTCCCTGTGGGTGATGATGGCCGGTTACGTCCTTTAACCTTAGAATCCAGCTCTATTAATCCGCTTGCAAAATGCGCCTATTTCTTTGAAGACCCCAACATTCCCCTATTTTTTGAAAATGGATTTAATACAGATATTTCTGAAACCAATTTTTTGAGCATCAGCACACAGGAATTTTGGCGATTGGAAGGCTCCCAATCTGTCAAAGCAACCCTTACCTGGGATGCCCTAAGCAGTGCTATTGTATTGGGAGAAACCTTGGAGGACCTTAAAGTGGTAGGATGGAGAAAATCCAGCAACAGCTGGGTAAACCTTGGCAATACCCGTGTAGAAGGTACCATGGAGGCTGGATCTATCACATCGGACACCTTTACACCTAACAATTATGAAATAATTACCCTTGGGGGCACCAATAATTTATACGAGACCCTAAATTCCTCCAAACTGGACAACTATTTTATGTCACCCAATGGGGATGGCGTAAACGATACCCTTATCATAGAAGAATTGGATCTTTCACCCAACAATACTCTTTCTATCTATACCCGTGCCGGGCTCAAGGTATTTGAAATGAAAAATTACACCAACGAGTTTAACGGCTTTTCCAACATAAATAATTTAGTCATTAATAGGGAGCAAGGACTCCCAGAAGGTATGTATTTCTATGTACTCACGTTAGATGATTTAGGGCTCAACTATCAAGGGTTCCTCTATTTGGATAGATAACCTATCCGTATTTTAATGACCATTCATATTGCAAAATACTTCTTAACTTTGGGGAAAACTTTTTCTAAAGAATTAGGATATAACAATATTGGCAATGTTTTTGATATTCCCAAGGTTGGAAAATATAATATCCAAAAAACAAACCAGATGAAGAGACGATCATTTATACATAAAAGCAGCTTTTTTGGCATGGCACTTACCACTATGCCTCATTCCATTTGGCCAACACAAGAAGAATATACCGTGGAAGAGCTTATGGGCAAAGCAGAAATTAAGTTGCATGGAGAGGGAATCAACTTAAGAAAAGAAGCCCATGATGCTTTTTTGGAAATGAAAAAAGCGGCCTATAGTGATGGCATTGATCTAAAAATAGTATCCAGTTTTAGGGATTTTTACAGACAAGAATCTATCTGGGAGAGAAAGTACAACCAATACACCGAGTCCGACAATATGGATCCTTTGGATGCCATTGACAAAATCATTGAATATTCCACCATTCCAGGTACTAGCCGTCATCATTGGGGTACCGACATTGATATTATTGATGGGTATAGAAAAACCACAGGGGATGTTTTAGTGCCAGAAAAGTTTGAAGAAGAAGGACCATTTGTGGCCTTTAAAAAATGGATGGACGAGAACTCAAGGAAATATGGGTTTTATTTGGTATACACCAATGAGCCCAAAAGAAAAGGATTTAAATATGAACCCTGGCATTATAGCTATGCCCCTATTTCCATTCCTATGCTTGCAGCTTATCGAAGCAAAAACATTCTACAATTAATACAAAAGGAAGAATTTTCCGGAAAAGAACATTTTACTGCAGGTTTTATAAGATCCTATATAAGAAATAATATTTTGGATATTAACCCAGAACTTTTATAGTCTTTTTTGTAAATTGAAAATCTCACTTAAACACTAAAACCATGAGAAGAGGTAGTTGGAAAATTCGCATTTTTATTGGCTTGGCCATCGTGGCCTTTGCCTTTATTCAACGCTGCAGCAATAAAGAAGAAAACCCGTATACAGGTAGGACCCAGACAATTAATATGAGTGCAGAGCAAGAAATTGCAATTGGTCTACAAAGCGCTCCAGAAATGGCACAACAGCATGGAGGGCTCTATCCGGACGAACGTTTGCAGGCTTTTGTGGATGCTGTGGGCCGCAAATTGGTACAAAGTAGCATTGCCAGGGAAACACCCTACCAATATGAATTTCATTTATTGGCAGACGATCAAACAATAAATGCATTTGCACTACCTGGAGGGCAGATATTTATTACCTATGCCCTATTTTCCCAATTAAACGAAGCCCAATTAGCAGGTGTTCTAGGACATGAAATTGGCCATGTAATTGGCAGACATTCTGCTGAACGTATTGCTGAAAGCAGTTTTTGGCAAACACTTACCATGGGTGCATCTGTTGGTGGTGACATGGGTGGTCTTGTTAGTGGAGTGGGCCAAAATACCTTATTAAAGAACGGAAGGGGCGATGAATTGGAAAGCGATGAACTTGGTGTGCTTTTTATGATTCAATCGCACTATAATCCCAACGAAATGATTGAGGTCATGAGAATCTTGAAAGCGGCAGCTGGACCCAATAGGACACCAGAGTTTCAGAGCACCCATCCGGACCCTGAAAACCGAATTGAAAAAATAAAAGAGGCAATCAACAAATATAAAGGACAATAGAACGATAAAATCCCAATATTTAACCTTTGCCAAATCTTAATTTGTTATATTTGATTCCCTCCAAATCTTAATATAAACAACCTTACATTTAGCCCTTATAGCTGTGGTCCGAACCGATTAAAGAGAACGCTATATGGGGACATTATTAAATTTTAGAAATCTATACGTAGATTCATTCAACGAATGCAAGCCAGGGTTTGCAGTAACAATCTTAAAAGCTTATTCCGTTTTTTGCGGTATTTTACTGGCAATGGCCGTATATGCATTTATGTATAGGGTTATTACAGGCTTTGATTTTTAATATCAAATTACTCTTTTACCTGAACACTATTTGAAGTAATTTAGAGGATAACAAAAACGCCATCGGTATTTCCAATGGCGTTTTTTGGTTGATGAATAAACGTATAGCTATTTTTTCTTGACAGTTTCCAATAAGGCCAAAACTTCATTGGCATTGGACATTTCAGCATATTTTTTAACTGTATATCCCTTGTCGCATTTGGTTTTTAAATTGGCACCATTCTCAATCAACAATTGTAAAATTTCTGCTCTATTGTAGCGTGCCGCAAATATTGCCGGTGTTTTGCCCAATGATTTTTGATTTACATCCTCCCCCAGGTCAATTAATTTTCTTACCGTATCAATATCACCTTTCATAATGGCTTTGCAAAATGAATTAATGTCAACGCTTGTTAAGCTAGTTAGGTTCTCGGTCACATTAGTGACATCTTCTTTGCTTTCGGCACAAATACCGGTAGCTGCCAACATAAATGCAGCAGTTACAGTTAAAATCGTTTTTTTCATGATGAATGAATTATAGTTTTTGATTATACAATAATAGACTCCAGCTATCTCAAAATGTTTCAGCATTAACAGTTAAATAACTTAATTTTAACATATTCACTTATCCTTCAGTTAAATTTTTAACAGAAATATAAAAACAATGTGAAACTTCATAAAAAGCCCAAGTAAATCTTAGCTATACTTATGAGATCGTTCTATTTTTGATGTTGGAACAAAGATGACACCAATGAACAAGAAAGTAATATTGATGATTTTGGATGGATGGGGAAAATCTCCAGACCCAAAAGTATCTGCAATAGATAATGCCCATACTCCTTTTATAGATTCACTTTATACAAAGTATCCAAATGCCTCTTTAAGAACAGATGGTCTGCATGTTGGTCTGCCTGAAGGTCAAATGGGAAATAGCGAAGTGGGCCATATGAACCTTGGTGCAGGACGTATAGTATACCAAGATTTGGCAAAAATAAATCTTGCTGTGGAAAATGATACTTTAAAAGATGAAAAAGTATTGATCGATGCCTTAAAGTATGCCACTGACAATGATAAGAACGTCCACTTTTTAGGGTTATTAAGTGATGGCGGAGTGCATTCACACACCAGTCACTTAAAGGGTTTTATAGATGCGGCCAATGCATCAGGAGTTAAAAATTCATACATTCATGCCTTTACTGATGGGCGTGACGTAGACCCAAAATCTGGAAAAGGATATGTTCAGGATATTGAAAATTATATTGCTAAAACCAATACTAAATTAGCTACAATTACTGGCCGATACTATGCAATGGATCGAGATAAGAGATGGGAACGGGTTAAGTTGGCATATGATGCATTGGTGAATGGTGTGGGAACCAAAACAAGTAACGCTACCGAAGCTATTCAGAAAAATTATGATGTGGACATCACTGATGAATTTTTAAAACCTTTAATTCTTACAAACGGAACCGATGAGCCCATTGCAACCATAGAAAAAGATGATGTGATTATCTTTTTCAATTTTAGAACGGATAGGGGGCGTGAGCTTACTGAAATGTTGAGTCAGAAAGATTTTCCAGAATACAACACCAAAAAATTGGACTTGTATTATGTTACCATTACAAATTACAGTGATGCTTTTCAAGGAATAAAAGTCATTTTTAACAAAGAAAACATTACCGAAACTTTGGGAGAAGTACTTGCCAAACATGGTAAAAAACAAATACGAATTGCGGAAACAGAGAAATATCCCCATGTTACCTTTTTCTTTTCTGGTGGACGAGAAGAGCCTTTTGAAGGGGAATCCCGTATACTAAAAAACTCTCCAAAAGTGGCTACCTATGATTTGCAACCAGAAATGAGTGCATATGAATTGCGTGATGCCTTGGTTGCCGAACTTAAAAAAGGTGAAGCTGATTTTGTATGTCTAAATTTTGCCAATGGAGATATGGTAGGCCATACAGGAGTAATGGAAGCAGCCATCAAAGCGTGTGAGGCTGTTGACGAGTGTGCAAAAGATGTTATTACAACTGGCTTGGAAAATGGCTATACAACACTCTTGATTGCCGATCATGGAAACTGCGAAACCATGGTTAATCCAGATGGAAGTCCGCACACAGCGCATACCACCAATCCCGTTCCAATTATTTTAATAGACAAAGATCTAAAGAAGATCAAAGGAGGTGTCCTAGGAGATGTGGCCCCAACAATTTTAAAATTAATTGGAATACCGCAACCTGAGGTCATGACACAAAAACCACTAATTTAAAAAGTATAAAAAACATCTATACCAATACCTATTTTAATCACTGAATTCAATAAAATCTTTTCTTTTATAGGATTCCTAGTATCTTTGCCCGTATGGTAAAAATCAAAACTTTAGAGGAAATAGAATTGATGCGTGAAAGCGCATTGGTGGTTTCCAAAACCTTGGGCATGTTGGCATCAGAAATTAAACCTGGGGTCAATGCCCTATACTTGGATAAGTTGGCTGAGGATTTTATACGGGAACAAGGTGCAGAGCCCGGTTTTTTGGGAATGTACGATTTCCCAAATACCTTAAATATGAGCCCCAATTCCCAAGTGGTTCATGGAATTCCTACTGCAGAACCCCTTAGAGAAGGCGATATTATTTCTGTTGATTGTGGTGCCCTAAAAAATGAATATTATGGAGACCATGCCTATACTTTTGAGGTTGGAGAAGTAGCTGCGGAAACCAAAAAACTTTTACAGGTCACCAAGGAATCCCTTTATATTGGAATTAGAGAGTTTAGAGCTGGGAATCGTGTGGGAGATGTAGGTTTTGCCATACAAAACTATTGTGAAAATCATGGGTATGGAGTTGTTAGAGAACTTGTCGGCCATGGTTTAGGAAAAAGTCTTCATGAAAAACCAGAGATGCCCAACTATGGAAAAAGAGGAAGGGGCAAAAAATTTGTGGACGGAATGGTAGTTGCCATAGAACCCATGATAAATATGGGGACCAAAAACATAAAACAGTTAAAAGATGGATGGACCATTCTTACCGCTGATGGAAAACCAAGTGCCCATTTTGAGCATAATGTTGCCCTTGTAAATGGCAAACCAGAACTGCTTTCCACATTTCAATATATTTATGAAGCCTTGGGTATTGAAAGTGATGAGGAAAATGAGTTTAGACAGAGTAAACTTCAATTATAAATTCCTGTCTTTACAGGAATGGCAAAATGAAAAAACTTTTTAAATACATCTTAAACATATTTCCACGACCCCTACTTATAAAATTAAGTTACTTGGCAAGACCTATTCTTGCATTATCATTGAAAGGGAAAAACTATACAGACCCTATTGATGGCAAACAATTTAAAAGCTTTCTTCCTTATGGATATGAAAGCCCCCGAGAAAATGTTCTCTCCCCTTCTACTCTATCATTGGAAAGGCACAGATTATTATGGTTGTTCCTTAATAAGGAAACTAATTTTTTTACAGGAAAACATAAAGTCCTCCATTTTGCTCCAGAACAGGCCTTTTTTAAACGTTTTAAAAAGCTGAAGAATATAGAATACATTACTACTGATTTGAACTCTCCTTTGGCAACCGTGAAAGCGGACATCTGTGATTTACCCTTTCTTGATAGTTCTTTTGATGTTATTTTATGCAACCATGTATTGGAACATATTCCCAATGACACTAAAGCTATGCAAGAACTATTTAGGGTATTAAAACCAGGAGGTTGGGGAATTTTTCAAATACCTCAAGATTTGGATAGAGAATCAACTTTTGAGGACAATACCATAACAGATAAAAAAGAGCGCGCCAAAGTATTTGGTCAATACGATCATGTCCGCATCTATGGTAGGGATTATTTTAACAAACTTAGAAGTATTGGTTTTAAAGTGGAAGAAGTAGATTACACCTCCAAATTATCGGCAAAAGAAATTAATGAATACCGATTGGCAAAAGGAGAAATTATTCCTTTGGTCAAAAAATAGTTATTTTACCACTAGATTTTCAAATCCCCTTGTCATAAATTCTGTAGTTTCTCCATTCTTATCCAAATAGATAATATAAGCATCCATACCTTGTTGTTTTACCAACAATTTTATGGAATCATCTAAATCCATTGCCATAAATGCCGTTGCAAAAGCATCTGCCTCCGCACAGGTATTGGCAATTACAGTAGCTCCCAATACATTGGAAGTCTTGGTGTAACCTGTTTTAGGATTAATGGTATGTACATACTTTTTTCCAGTAATGGAATCTATTCTGAACTTTCTGTAATTTCCGGAAGAAGCCAATGCCTTGTCCTTTAATTGAAGTAAAATTTTAGGTTCACTCCTATTTTCGCTCTGTGGGTCATCTACACCTATGGTCCATTTTTTCTCAGAAATTCTATTCTCTCCCTTGGCCACAATCTCTCCCCCAACTTCAATTAAATAATCGGTAATTCCCTTAGCATTTAGCATAGCGGCCAATCTATCAATGGCATATCCTTTTGCAATTGCATTAAAATCAAAGTAAATATTGGGTGATAATTTATGCACAGTGTTAGCCGAAGTAATACTTACTTTATCAAACCCTACATAATTTAAAAGGCTATCAACCCTAGCGCTATCCAATAGTATTTGATTCCCAGGCCCAAAACCCCAAGCGTTAACCAAGACACCCACTGTAGGGTCAAAATAACCATTGGTCCTCTCAAATACCTTATAAGAAAGCTCAAAAACATCCTTGAACATGGCATCCACTACTATCGTAGAATCTCCTTGGTTGATTTTTGAAATATCCGACTCTGGCAAATAAGTTGACATGGATTGGTTTACAACTGTAAAAACAGAATCTATTTCATTTTGAAAATCCAATTCCCGATCAGCTAAATATGTAATGTTGTAAGAGGTCCCTAAAGCAGACCCATAATTGGTATTTTTAGTAAGTCTATTACATGAAAACATGGAAATTAGAATTCCAAGCAACAGTATCTTCTTCATTCTTCTAAACTTCAATAAGTCCGTCATAGTCAACAATATAATCTTCATTTAAGTACACAGGTAAATATTCATCTTTAGCGTTGGACAAACCCACTCCAGCATAATAGGTTATGGCTTTGTACCCCACCGCATGTTGTTTTATTTTTTTCATCAAATTCGCATCATATACCCTTGGGTTTTGGTCATAAGCAACATTGCGTACCACAATAAAATAAACCTGCTTTTCTTTAATACATACAAATTGGGGATTTTTCTTTAGGGCGCTGTTTACGGCCATAAATTCATATCCCTGAGCTTCCAATTCCCGACCCACAATATTCATTGCCAAATTATGCAATTCTTGCTCAGTTAATTCTTTCATCGGTTATAACATTAAAAAAAACCGATATTCATAAAATATCGGTTTATTATTTAGACTCCTACCTTCGTAGAAATTATAATTCTTAATATATCCTATTAACCACCAAAGTCATCAAAACGGATATGTTCATCTGGGATTCCAAAATCCTCTCCCATTTTTTGCACAGCTTTGTTCATTAATGGAGGACCACAGAAATATAATTCAATATCTTCTGGTGATTCATGATGATTTAAATAATTATCTATAACACAATTATGTATAAATCCAACAAAACCATCACCTGGAGCATCTATGCTTTCCTTTACCTTCCAGTTATCCTCGGGTAAGGGCTCGGAAAGAGCTAGGTAAAAATTAAAGTTTGAAAATTCTTTTTCCAATTGATAAAAATGGTCCAAATAGAACAATTCTCTTTTAGAACGACCACCATACCAATAGGTCACCTTTCTTCCGGTTTTTAATGTTTTGAACAAATGGTATAAATGCGAGCGCATTGGTGCCATACCAGCACCACCTCCAACATAAAGCATTTCTGAATCCGATTCGTTGATAAAGAATTCACCATAAGGCCCAGATATAACACAGTCATCACCTGGCTTTAAATTAAAGATGTAAGAAGAAGCAACACCAGGATTTACATCCATCCAACCATTTTTAGCTCTATCCCATGGTGGTGTAGCAATACGTACATTCAACATAATTTCTCTACCTTCTGCAGGATAAGAGGCCATTGAATACGCTCTTTCTACAGTTTCAGGATTTTTCATTACTAATGGCCATAAATTAAATTTATCCCATTCTGCTTGAAATTTATCTGGAGTTTCATGTTCCTCGGGGTGCGCTGTGATATCAATATCGGCATATTTAACCTCACATTCAGGAATTTCAATCTGAATATAACCACCAGCCTTATATGGCATATCCTCTGGTATTTCTACAACAAATTCTTTGATAAAAGAGGCTACATTATAGTTACGAACTACTTTTGCCGGCCATTTTTTAATACCAAAAACTTCCTCTGGAATGGTAATCTCCATGTCCTGTTTCACTTTAACCTGACAAGCTAAACGGGCTCCATGATTTAATTCTTTTTTAGAGAAGTGGGGAGTTTCTGTTGGAAGAGCTTCTCCCCCACCAGATAAAACATGACACTCACATTGAATACATGTTCCACCACCACCACATGCAGAAGGCAAAAATACTTTTTGATTCCCCAAAGTGGTCAACAATGAACTACCTGAAGCTACTTCTATTTTTTTCTCTCCATTAATGGTAATGGTTACGGGCCCCGAAGGAGATAATTTTTGTTTAGTAAATAACAACAAGGCAACTAAAGCCATAAGCAGTATTAAAAAAGATACTACAGTGATCAATATTGTTCCACCTGTACTTGCAACTAACATCATACTATTTTCTTATTATGTTGTTATAAGAGACTTCTTCTTTATTGTTTTCTATCTCTTCCTTAATTTCTTTTTCCTTATTTTCTTCAATTACCTTTACAGTGGTAGTTTCCTCTTCAGCAGGTGCCTCATCGCTACCACCTGTTAACATACCACCAAAACTCTGAAAACCAATACCCATTAATCCTGTTATAATAAATGTGATTCCCAATCCCCTTAGTGGGGCGGGTACATTGGAATACCTTATTTTCTCACGAATGGCAGCAATGGCCAAAATGGCCAAAAACCAACCAATACCAGAACTTACTCCATAATTAAAGGCCAAACCTAAAGTTTCGATCTCTCTAGCTTGCATAAAAAGAGAACCTCCTAAAATAGCACAGTTTACGGCTATTAAGGGTAAAAATATCCCCAATGAATTATACAACGAGGGAGAAAATTTTTCTACAACAATTTCCACCAATTGCACCATAGTCGCAATGGTTGCAATAAAAAGAATAAAAGAAAGGAAGCTTAAATTATAATCAGCATATTCAGGGCCCAACCAAGCCAAGGCTCCGTCTTGCAATAAATATTTATCCAACAACCAGTTTAAAGGAACGGTAACGGCCAATACAAAGATTACCGCAGCACCTAATCCTACCGCTGTTGCAACTTTTTTGGAAACAGCCAAATAAGAGCACATTCCCAAGAAAACAGCAAACACCATGTTATCTATAAAAATGGACTTAAAAAATAATTCTATATGTTCTAACATAATCTTCTACTTAAATTCTATGTTTAGTTTTCTTCTACTAATGCAGGATTTCTTGAACGCTGTACCCAAATAATTATACCTACCACAATTAAAGCGGCTGGTGGTATAATCATAAATCCATTGTTCTCATAACCTGTAGCGTATAATCCTGTTTTTGCGATAGGGTCTCCTAATACAGGTATTCCAAATAAGGTTCCAGAACCCAATAATTCTCTAAAAAAACCAACAATTATTAGAATAACACCGTAACCCAAAGAGTTCCCAATACCATCCAAAAATGAACGCCATGGTCCATTTGCCAAAGCAAATGCTTCAAAGCGCCCCATGATAATACAGTTGGTGATAATCAATCCCACAAAAACAGCGAGGGTTTTACTCAATTCATAGGCAAAAGCCTTTAGTACTTGATCAACAATGATAACCAATGTTGCCACTACGATGAGCTGAACAATAATTCTGATTTTTGATGGGATAATATTTCTCATTAAAGAAATTACCACATTACCAGCCCCTAATACAAACATTACTGAAATTGCCATTACCACAGATGCTTTTAGTTCCGCAGTAATTGCCAAGGCTGAGCAAATACCCAATACCTGTATAGTAATAGGGTTGTTATCCGCTAGTGGATCTAAAATTAGACTGGTATCTTTTTTTGAAAGTAGTCCCATAATTACTTAACTCTAATAGTTTCTAAATAGTCTTTATACAAATTAACGCTCTCCTTAATCATAGCAGAGACACCATTACCCGTAATGGTAGCTCCCGCCAATGCATCTACTTCATTGTCGTCTTTTGTTTTATTTAACGGATCATTATTTCCTTTTGCCACTGAAATACCAGCGTAGCGCGTACCATCCAATATGGTTTCGCCAGCAAAATCATCCATAAAATATCTCATCTTAATATTTGCACCCAATCCAGGTGTTTCACCTTTATGGTCAAAATAAACCCCTTGCACAGTCATGGTATCATCAAGAGCAACAAAACCCCATATAGCGTCCCATAGTCCCTTCCCGTACATAGGAATAATATAAAACTTCTTATTGTCCTTCTCTCCTATAAAAAGGGGAAGTTTATATGCTTCGCCTTTCTTTTTGGCAGCTAACTGTTTTTTAAGATCAATTAGGTAGGCTTCTTTATCTGACGTAGTTTTATCCCCTTCTATTACTAACTGTTCTTTTATATAACTGGTAAATTCACTTTCCACCTTATCCGTAGGGATAAAATTTACACTGCCTGTATCATCACCATTCTCATTTACACCCATGGCGTAAAGAATATTCTGCTGCTTCTCAAACCTTTCATTCTCCGCAATATTCGGTCGAAGAGCGGAAGCCAAAAAGGCAAGGATTGAACCTACTATTACAACCATAACGGCTGCAAAAATAACGGTATAACTATTTTTATCTGTATTGATTGCCATAACTAAACTGTTTCTGCTTGAAGTTCTGCAGTTTTCCCATCTGTATCTTTAGGAATAATTACTGCGTTTTCTAATCTCTTTAATCTGCGTTTTATATTACTACGCACCACATAGTGATCAATTGTTGGTGCAAAAACATTCATTAACAATATTGCCAAGAACACTCCTTCTGGGTACGCTGGATTAAATACTCGAATCATTACTGATAAGAAACCAATAAAGAAACCATAGAACCATTTACCTCGATTTGTTTGTGCACCTGTAACAGGATCCGTAGCCATATATACAATACCAAAAGCTAATCCACCCACTAATAGATGCTTCCAAAAATCAAAATTCATTAAGCCATAGAATTTGCTAGTCTCTGTTATCCAACCCAATTCTACAACTTGGTTAAAAACGAGCCCCATAAATAATGAACCCAAAACAGCGCTTAACATAATTCTCCAACTGGCTATTTTACTAAATATTAAGAAAAGACCTCCTAATAATATTAATAATGTTGGTGTTTCACCAACCGAACCAGGAATAAATCCGAAAAACATATCCGAAACAGTATAACTCATTTCAGCACCTTTGTTCTGAGCTAAAAAACCAAGAATTGTTTCACCTGAAAAAGCATCAACATTGGTTGCCCCTGCAAGAATCTCTTCTGACCTTTCTCTAGCACCATGCACCCATACCTTATCCCCACTCATCCATGTAGGGTATGCAAAGAACAAGAAAGCTCTTATAGTAAGTGCTGGGTTTAAGATATTCATTCCTGTACCCCCAAACACTTCTTTACCGATTACAACACCAAAAACAACAGCTACTGCAAGCATCCAAAGTGGGGTATCTATAGGAACAATAAGCGGAACCAAAATACCGGTAACCAAATACCCCTCCTCTACTTCATGCCCCTTAATTACCGCAAAAATAAATTCCACCAATAATCCAACTCCATAGGACACAGCCAACAAGGGAAGTACTTTAACTATCCCAATCCAGAAATTATCCCAAGTAAGAAAATGTTCCATTACTGAAAAATCCTCTGGAAAACCATTAATGGCCGAAAAATGCTGATACCCTGCATTAAACATTGAAAACAACAATACTGGCACCAAAGCCATAATTACTGTATTCATTGTACGTTTTAAGTCATCAGCAGCCCTTACATGAGAACCCGAATGGGTTGTCTCATCTGGAGTGTACAAGAAGGTATGAAAAGCATTAATGGCCGGAGCCATTTTTTTGCCCTTATACTTCATCTTCAAGTCATGCATTTTACTTTTTAAGCTCATCTCTTATCCTATTTCTTTTTGTAATAAATCTAGTCCTTCACGAATGATCTGTTGATGCGGTTGCTTGGATACACAAACGAATTCTGTAAGCGAAAAATCTTCTGGAGCCACTTCATACAAGCCCAACTGTTCCATTTCATCTAAGTCCTTATACATACAAGCTTTTAATAATTGCATGGGAAAGATATCCAATGGAAAAACTTTTTCATATTGCCCTGTAAGCACAAAAGCTCTATGCTCTCCATTAGTATTGGTATTTAAATCAAACTTCTTACTGGGCATCATCCAAGAGAAGGTCATGGCTCTTGTTGCCGATATTTTGTTAAAAATAGGCTTGTTCCATCCAAATAAATCATAATCATCACCTTCGGGTATAGCAGAAACAGTATTGTTATAAAACCCTAAAAAACCATCTTGGCTACTTTTAGAACCTGTTAAAACATCACCATTTATAACCCTAAATTTATTATCATTTACTCCACTTGCATATAAAAAGGTAGAAGTTTCCGCCCCAATTTTTGTTTTGTAATATTTTGGTTGCTTTATCGATGAGCCAACCAATGCTATAGTACGTTCAGCATTAAATTTACCAGTCATCAAAAGCTCGCCAATAATTACTAAATCTTGCGGCGCCAAAGTCCAAACCTTCTCTCCTTTATTAATAGGGTCTATCTTATTTATCTGAGTACCCACCAAACCTGCAGGATGTGGCCCAGAAACTTTATGAAGCACCAATCCGTTTAAGCCCTCAAAAGGCGAGTTGGACGATCCCCCAATAGAAACATGAACTTTCCCGGGAGTTAATTTACCCAATGCCGTGATAGCTACTTGAAGTTCCTTTTCTTTTCCTTGCAATACGTAGTCCGCTTCAGCGGCCAAAGGAGCCGTAGTATATGCAGAAACAAATATTGCCTTAGGAGTGTCATTGGGATCAGCAATAATATCATATGGCCTTTGTTTGATAAATGGCCAACAGCCAGATTTCAACAACAGTGCCATAATTTCTCTTGCAGATGCCTTTTCCACATCTATCTTTTTGTGCTCTAGTGAACTCTGTTCCTTATCAGCTAGAATTTTCAAAGTAAGAACTTTTCTCCTTGCACCTCTTTCAATCTCAACCAACTCACCACTAACTGGGGACACAAAAAGCATATCCTCATTGTTTTTGCTATAAAAAAGCGCCTCTCCAGCTTTCACCTCTCCACCCTGTTTTACCAGCATCTTAGGAGTGATTCCATGAAAATCCAAAAGATTTATTGAGTATGCGTTGCTTAATACGGCTTTAGAAGTAGTCTGTTCAGCGGCTCCAACAAGGTTAATGTTCAAGCCTTTTTTAATCCGAATGTCTTTAGACATATTTTGTAGACCTTAAATTATCAAAATTTGCTGCAAATCTAATACTTAATCAAAAGTTTTCATAATAATTAACTAGAAAAATGGGCATTAAAACGAGGATACTATTTTAGGTACGCTTTTTGTTTAACTTTGCCAAAAAAAGGATTAAATGCCTATAAAACTTAAACAAATCTTCGTTTTCCTATTTGTCCTGCCCATGTTTTCACAGGTACAAGAAGAAGTAAATGCACCCTTAAATATTAAATCAATTGTTTTTAAAGGGCCAACGGAAGATCAATTTCCCATTGTGCAACTGGGCGAACCCATTACTTTAGAATTTGATGATCTTTTGGCGCAAGAACAGGATTATTACTACAAAATTGTACATTGCAATTATGATTGGACACCTTCATCCCTATTAAAATCACAATATATAAATGGTGTAGACAATCAACGTATTATTAATTATGAAAATAGTTACAATACGCTACAGGCCTATTCCAATTATCAACTTACCATTCCCAACAACAATACTAAATTAAAAGTGAGTGGCAACTATGTCCTAGAAATATATAATAACAGCTATGAGCTTCAGTTTTCGAGAAGGTTTATTGTTTACAAGGATGTTGCCAAGGTAGGAGCAGAAATAAAAAGATCAAGGGATTTTACATTTCTTAATGAAAAACAAGTGGTTCACTTTACTATAAATCCTGTTGGGATTCAGTTGGTAAACCCAAAAAGAGAAGTTAAAGTTGCCATTATACAAAATTATCATTGGCCAACCACACTTTATAACATTGCTCCCCAATATACCATTGGAAGGCAATTGGTATATAAATATGACCAAGAGACCAGTTTCTATGGAGGGAATGAATTTTTGAATTTTGACACCAGTGACCTTCGCGCCCCTAGCGCGGCTATCTCTAGAATAGAATACAAAGAATTGTACCACCATATATTATTTTCCGATAGGGCACGTGCAGATAGACCATATACTTATTTTCCTGATATTAATGGAGATTTTGTAATTAGAACGCTTCAGGGGAATGACAACTCTCGAGAGGCCGAATACACCCAAGTACATTTTAGCTTACCCTATACGCCAGAAATTGGACTGGATGAAGTCTATGTTTTTGGAAAATACAACAATTATGACCTGAATGATGAAAATAAAATGACCTATAATGAAGAATCTGGTTATATGGAAGCAATGATTAAAATAAAACAGGGCTTCAACAACTATAAATATGTGGTTAAAAATGGGGATGGTATTATAGATTTGAATTCCATTGGCGGCAATTTTCATTTTACGGAAAACAATTACACCATAATAGTATATTACAGAAATTTTGGAGACCTTTATGATAGTGCAATAGGAATAGGCTCTGCAAACTCAAGAGATATTAGTAATTAGCCTATATTTACTTCCTAAGGAAGATGGACAACAAACCAACCATACTGACCAAAGGGAGATACAATCTTAAATATCGGGGAACCCTGTGTTTAAATTGTGATCATCCTTTAGATATGAGCGACAAATATTGCCCCAGTTGCTCACAGGCCAACAGTACCAAAAAGTTAACTCTTAAGGATTTTTTTGATGAATTTTTTAGCAGTTTAATATCCTATGATTCCAAACTTTTAAAAACATTATCTGCCCTTGTTTTAAAACCTGGAAGAATTACCCGTGATTATATTAATGGAAAAAGAACATCTTACACCAATCCGTTTCGTTTTTTATTAAGTCTTGCCATTGTCTATTTTTTAATGGTAAACTATACTGGAGATTTTGAAAAACTAAATGAAACAATGGGTAATGATGAAAAAACAAATCAAAAAGTTGGCGCTATCAATTTCAATTTTAATGAAGCCATGGAACAGGAAAAAGAAGCAAAGGCAGCTTTGGACTCCTTGGGTCTAACAGAAACCATTAGCAAGGGGATTGAAAAAGGCATTGAAGAAGCCTCCAAAAAAGACTCGATCATCTTGGCCGACCCCACCGCGCATTTTAGTGTCATAAAAAGCAAATCTGGCTTGGAAAGATATTTTGACAAACACGAATTTTTTAATCTCTTGCTCAACGAAGATGTAGTATCTAATTTTGACGAGGTCAAGGAAAAATATGATATAGAAGACTCCGTTGAAAATAGAAACATATTTAATATGGCCGTCAATATAGAAAAGGCGAAAACAGAACCAGGAACCTTTTTAAGCTACATTGTTTCTAAACTCCCATTTACTATATTCTTCTTTTTACCGGTCTTTGCATTGTTCATTTGGTTGGTTTATATCAGAAAAAAATACAATTATACCGATCATCTTATCTTTAGTTTCCACAATCAATCATTGTTGTTTATCTTGCTCATTATTAGTTTTTTAATAGATACCTTGTTTAAGGTGAGCAGTTCTGGGATTTTTCTTTTGATATTTTCCATTTATCTATATAAAGCTATGAGAAAATTTTATGGACAAGGAAGATTTAAAACTATTGTTAAATATATGTTCCTTAACTCTATTTTCTTTATTTTAGCAACTGTTACTGTGCTCCTATTGATAACGGGAAGCGTGTTAACATTTTGAGATTAAAAAAATATGATCACACAAGTAACAAAAGGCATAAAAATATCTGTGGATACTAGTTTTGAAGGCACTTTCTTCAAAAACTATAAAATGCACTTTGCCTTTGGTTACACCATCACCATAGAAAATCAAAGTAAGGATTCCGTACAACTTACATCTCGTCACTGGCGCATCTATGATGCTTTGAACGAAATGGAAATTGTTGATGGGGAGGGAGTTATTGGCAAAAAACCCGTTATAAAACCTGGCGAATCCCACACTTATAGTTCTGGATGCCTTTTAGGCTCACCCATTGGGGCCATGAGAGGTCATTACAATATGGTAAATTTTAGCTCTACTGAAAAATTTAGAGTCTATATACCCACCTTTAAGTTCAGCGCCCCTTTTGCTTTGAACTAGTCTTTTATTTCTCTTTCTTTTATTTTAAAACCCTTTGAGGTTTCATTACCTTTATCCCGACTAATTATAAAAAACAATTTTATCATGGGAAAAGGATTTTTTCAGGTACCTACAGCATATAACGAACCTATTAAAAGCTATGCTCCCGGCACACCGGAAAGAGACGCCGTTCTTAAGCAATATAAAGCTTATTATAATGGAAATGAGGATGTTCCACTTTATATTGGTGGGCAAGAAATACGTACGGACAAGACAAGAACAATGTCCCCTCCCCATGATCACAAACATCTTGTAGGCAAATACCATTTAGCTGAAAAGACCCACGTAGAACTTGCTATTGCAACAGCTTTAGAGTCCAGAGAAGCTTGGGCCAACTTGGCATGGGAGCAACGAGCCGCCATTTTTATGAAAGCTGCAGAACTAATTGCCGGACCTTACCGAGCTAAAATCAATGCGGCCACCATGATTGCACAGTCCAAGACCATTCACCAAGCAGAAATAGATGCCGCCTGTGAATTTATAGATTTTCTAAGGTTTAATGTAGAATTCATGTCACAGATTTATGAAGAACAGCCTGATTCTGCAGAAGGTATATGGAACCGTGTGGAATACCGTCCCTTAGAAGGCTTCATCTATGCCATAACTCCTTTTAATTTCACTGCCATTGCAGGAAATTTACCTGCAAGTGCGGCAATGATGGGAAATGTAGTAGTATGGAAACCTAGTGACCACCAAGTCTTTTCTGCAAAAGTAATTGTAGATGTATTTAAAGAGGCTGGCCTACCAGATGGTGTTATCAACGTTATTTATGGAGACCCAGTAATGATTACCGAAACTGTATTGGCAAGTCCAGATTTTGCTGGCATCCATTTTACGGGATCCACCTATGTATTTAAAGAGCTTTGGAAGCAAATTGGCACAAATATACACACCTATAAAACATACCCAAGAATTGTTGGGGAAACTGGGGGTAAGGATTTTATCGTAGCTCATCCCTCTGCCAAGCCAAAACAAGTAGCTACTGCCATAACCAGAGGTGCTTTTGAATTCCAAGGGCAAAAATGCAGCGCTGCATCCAGAGTTTATTTACCAAAATCCACAGCTAATGAAATATTGGAATTGGTAAAAGCAGATATCAAATCTTTTAATAAACCTGGCTCTCCAGAGGATATGGGCAATTTCATTACAGCTGTAATCCACGAAGGTTCTTTTGATAAATTGGCAAAATATATAGATCAAGCTAAAAAGGATGAAAATGTGGAAGTGATTGCTGGTGGTGAGTATAACAAATCCAAGGGGTACTTTATAGAGCCTACAGTATTGCTGACTACTGATCCAAGATATACTACTATGGAAACCGAACTTTTTGGTCCCGTAGTCACCATCTATATATATGAGGATAAAGATTGGGGCAAAACTCTAAAATTAGTGGACACAACCTCCGAATATGCATTAACAGGCGCTGTACTTTCCACTGACCGCTATGCCATTGATGAAGCAACCAAAGCTTTGCAAAATAGTGCTGGAAACTTTTACATAAATGACAAACCCACGGGAGCTGTAGTTGGGCAACAACCCTTTGGGGGCGCCAGAGCTTCTGGAACAAATGACAAAGCAGGTTCTGCACAGAATTTGTTACGTTGGGTATCTCCTAGATTAATTAAAGAAACCTTGGTCACACCAGAAAATTATAGGTATCCTTTTTTAGGGGAATAGTTTCTAAAATAGAACATTTTGAAAATTTCTTCTAAGTATTCTTTACTTTTAAAGTTCTTTCCAAGAGAATTCAAGGCAAGGGCATTTTCTTCATTGAAATAACCAAATTAATTTCCGTTTGTCGGAAATATTACGACTTGTCGGTTTTGTGTTATTTCAATGTCGGAAATGTTATAAAATTTGCCGTTTTTGTGCCAGTCACAGAATAATACCCCCCACTACCTTTGCCCTCGAATTTTAAACTTTTAAAAATTAGTCTTATGAAAAAAATTGTATTAACCAGTTTAATATTGGCTCTAAATGCAACCATGGCCATGGCTTCTAATTCCATGAATACGCCCAAACAAGAATTGCGCAAACAAGTAATGGAATTATTAGATAGCCCAAACATTGAATTTAAAAGTGAATTGATTGAAGCAAAAATCACCTTTACCCTTAACAGAAAAAGAGAAATTGTGATCCTTTCAATTGACACCGAAAATTCCGCATTGGATAGTTATATTAAAAGAAAATTAAACTATAAAAAGGTTCTTTTAAATGATATAGCTGTCGGAAATAAGTTTACAGTAAATTTTAAGATAGAAAAAGTTGATATATAATAGTATCACTGAGTTAAGATTTTATATAAAACCTTAATAAATTCCTAAAGTTTAAGGATTTTTACAATCTACATGTTAATTTATTACTTTTAACACGACCTATTCTGGGTATTATTAATCCTAACCCTATAAAAAATGAGAATTCTATTATCTTTTCTAATGTTTATGTCCGTTTTTGCCCTTAAAGCTCAGGACAATGTTGTACAATCTACTTTGCAGGGCACCTTGGCCTACAACCAAGGACAAGTAGTTTCCTTGGCAGAGGCTTTTTCTGAGGATCAATATGATTGGAGACCTTCCGAAGGTGTTCGTTCTGTTGGAGAGTCCCTATTACACATTGCTGGAGGAAATTATTACCTAGCATCTAAAATGGGTTTTGCGCCACCAGCAGATGTTGACATGATGAATATTGAAAAAATCGAGGGCAAAGAAAATATCATTGCTACCTTGAAAAAATCAAATGAATTTGTTCTCAAGAACATAATGCTAATTGAAAGCGATAAATTTGGAGAAGAAATTGATTTTGGTTTTGCCAAAATGAGTGCTTTATCGGGCCTTCTTACCATTTTAGAACATAATGGTGAGCATAAAGGCGGATTAATTGCTTACGCCCGATCCAATGGGGTTGTTCCTCCTTGGAGCAAATAACGACTAAGAAAATGCGTATACAGTAAAAAAGGTGCCATATTATGGCACCTTTTTTTGTTTTTAGAAATAGCAACTATTAATACTCTAAATCCTCCTAAGTCCCTATATACTTAACTTTATTTCATTTTTTCTTCGATAACCAGCAAAGGCAATGTTATCTTCAATGTAAATTTAATGTTAATTAATTGTAAATTAAAAGATAAAAAACATACCTTTGTTTCTAACAAAAGACAGAAAGAACATGAAAAGGCATATATTTTTTATAAAATTTAAAGCATATTTAAGTGCAGTGTACTACCATATTTGGTCATATTTAAAAATTTATGCCAAAAAATACAGGACAGCTTACTATAGAAGTTTAACGCTTTAGTCCTTTTTAAATTTAACAGGTAGATAGACAACTTTTTTAGTCTCAAAAAAGTCTTCTTTAAAATAATTGGGCAAATCAAATATTTGTGCGGTTCGGTAATCCTTTAATTCTTCAGATAAATCCCCTCCCTTTAAGTACAGAATTCCATTTTTTCTTTCGTGTACAGATTCTTTTTTGATTTTTCCTTTTGTCCAATGCACAAAAGTAGGCATGGCGGCAACCGCCCTGCTCACAATAAAATCAAATTGAGGCTTTAATTCCTCGACCCTTCCATGAATAGTTGTTACATTTGATAATTGCAAACCGGCCACAACTTCATCTACCACCTTTATTTTTTTTCCAATGGCATCTATTAAAGTAAAATGGGTTTCTGGAAATACTATGGCCAAAGGTATACCAGGAAAACCACCACCAGTACCAACATCCAAAACAGATGTGCCCGGGTTAAACTTATGTATTTTGGCAATTCCTAAAGAATGCAGAACATGACGTAGGTATAATTCATCTATATCCTTTCTGGAAACTACATTTATTTTTTGATTCCAGTCTTTGTATAGTTCTTCCAGTTTTAAAAACTGATCCTGTTGTAATTTTGTTAAATCTGGAAAATAGTTAAAAATTATGTCCGCTTTCATTGATATTGCCGTAATTTTGTAAAAATACTACTTTAGTATTGTTTAGCGTTATTATCTTATAAAAGGATATCCAAAAAAAATTAATACATTCATAAAAATATATTACATATGGAAAAAGGGCCTATCCGATTTTCTAGAAAAGATTCAACCCAATTCTTTAAAACACTTAATCAAAGAGTAAATACCTATTTCAAGGAAAACCAAGTAAAAAAAACAGGGAACTGGAAATTACATTTAAAGACCATAGTAATGTTCTCAATGTTTTTAGCTCCTTACTTTTTAATTTTAACATTAAACCTTCCTGTATGGGCGTACCTATTGTTAACAGTAGTCATGGGAGTAGGAATGGCCGGTGTTGGCATGAACGTAATGCACGATGGAAATCATGGTTCTTATTCCAACAAAAAGTGGATTAATAAATTGATGGGAGGAAGTATCTATATTCTTGCTGGCAATGTATACAATTGGCAAGTACAACATAATGTCTTACACCACACATACACGAATATCCATAACCATGATGAGGATTTGGAAGCAGGTCGAATTCTTAGATTCTCCAAGCATGCTGAATGGCGAAAACATCACAAGTTTCAACATTTTTATTCTGTTTTCCTATATGGTTTATTAACTTTTAATTGGGCAATTACAACAGATTTTCAACAGATGTACCGGTACATGAAGCGTAAATTGTCCTATGGAAAACTACCAAACAAAGTAACCAATTGGAGCACCTTGGTCATTACCAAAATACTATATATCTCAATTTGGATAGTACTTCCTTTAATTTTTGTTGATATAGCATGGTGGAAAATACTTTTAGGTTTCTTTATCATGCATTATGTTGCCGGAGTTATTTTAAGTGTAGTTTTTCAATTGGCACATGTTGTTGATGATGCTGAAACTCCATTGCCGGATGAAAGTGGTACCATGAAGAACACTTGGGCCATACATCAATTGCTTACAACCGTAAATTTTGGCACTAAAAATAGAATTGTAAACTGGTTTACTGGTGGGCTTAACCACCAAGTGGAACATCATATATTCCCCCACATTAGCCATATACATTACACAAAAATCTCCAAAATTGTGAAACAAACGGCCAAAGAGTTTAATTTGCCTTATAACGAATATAAAACTACAAGAAAAGCCATAATTTCGCACTTCAAACATTTAAAAGAGTTGGGTAAAAATCCAGCTTTACAGTACTAGCAAATTATTCAACTTATGAGTAACCAATTATCAGATAGGATTAATAGCCTAACACCTTCTGCTACCCTAGAAATGGCAGCAAAGGCACGAGAATTAAGGGCTTCAGGAAAAGACATTATTGGTTTAAGTTTAGGGGAGCCGGATTTTAAAACTCCCGATTATATTAAGGATGCAGCTATTGAAGCGATTAATCAAGGCTATAATTCCTATACGCCAGTTGATGGTTACGTGGAGCTTAAAAATGCCATTATCACAAAGTTTAAAAGGGATAACAACATCACCTATGATCCTTCACAAATTGTAGTTTCGACCGGTGCCAAGCAGGCACTTTATAACCTGGCCCAAGTTTGTTTAAACAAAGGAGATGAAGTGATTTTACCTTGCCCTTATTGGGTAAGCTATAGTGATATAGTTAAATTGGCAGATGGTGTTCCTGTGGAAGTTGCAACCTCCATTGACACGGATTTTAAGATGACTCCAGAACAATTGGAAGCAGCCATAACACCAAAGACAAAAATGCTTTGGTACAGCTCTCCTTGTAATCCCAGTGGATCTATTTATAGCAAAAAAGAATTACGTGCATTGGCAGACGTTCTTCAAAAATACCCTCAAATTATTGTTGTTAGCGATGAAATTTATGAGCATATTAACTATGGCGTTACAGAACATGCATCCATGGGAGCTTTTGAGGATATGGCTGATAGAACTGTAACTGTAAATGGTGTTGCTAAAGCATTTGCCATGACCGGATGGAGAATTGGGTACATTGGTGCTCCCACATATATTGCTAGAGCATGTAATAAACTACAAGGACAAGTGACCAGTGGAGCCAATTGTATTGCCCAAAGAGCAGTTATTACTGCTTTGTTAGAATCCCCAACCCGTATAAAGTATATGGTAGATGAATTCAAAGAAAGACGTAAACTGATTTTAGGTTTACTAAATGATATTGAAGGTTTTAAATGTAATGAGCCAGAAGGTGCATTTTATGTATATCCAGATGTGACTCATTTTTTTGGAAAAACATTGAATGGCACTACAATCAATAATGCTTCAGATTTTGCAATGTATTTATTGGAAAAAGCCAATGTGGCTACTGTGACCGGTGATGCCTTTGGAAATGGTAATTGCATCCGTATTTCATATGCCGCATCAGAAAAAGAAATAAAGGAAGCTATTTCTAGAATAAAAGCAGTAGTTTAAAAAATAAATAAAATAGTATAAATCGGTCATTAACTATCTTAGTAGCTAATGACCGATTTTTTTTGCTATGTTGACTTCCAAAAATAAGGTGTCAACAAAATAAGTACGGTAAAAAGTTCCAATCTACCTGCCAACATTAAAAAACCACACCACCATTTCCCTGCATCTGGCAGACTATTAAAATTACTTATAGGATTAAGGCTTCCCAAAGCCGGTCCTACATTCCCCAAGGAAGATGCCGCACCCCCGATGGCAGATTGAAAATCTAACCCTAAAAAACCGAGTCCTAATGAGCCAATTATGAACAATAACATATAAAGCACAAAAAATGCAATGATATTATAAACAATATGCTCTTGTACAGTTTTATTATTATACCTAACAGGAATAATAGCATTTGGATGCAAAGTCCTTTTAAATTCCAATAATCCATTCTTAATAATTAATAAATGGCGCATCACCTTAATACCACCTGCTGTAGAACCTGCAGAGCCTCCCAAAAAGAAAAGCCCAAAAAAGAAAACCGTTAGAAAGGGTGTCCAACTGGTAAAATCAGCACTTACAAACCCAGTTGTGGTAATAACTGCCACAACTTGAAACAATGCATGCCTAAAAGAACTTTCTTCTTTTCCCCATACCATAGGGTGGTAATCTGACAAAGGAACATTGGCATTGAAATAAATAACCAAAGCCGAAACAATTGCAAAAAGCACAATAAATATGGTATAGTATTTAAACTCTTCATCTTTTATGATTCGTTGTATTTTACCTTTAAAAGCAAAATAGCTGAGTACGAAATTACTACCTGCTAAAAACATAAAGAATATTACAATATATTGAATGATGGGTTGGTTGTTCCAATAGGCCAAACTGGCATTTTTGGTAGAAAAACCTCCTGTGGACAAAGTTGCCAAAGAATGATTAATAGCATCAAAAAAAGACATTCCTGCCAATTTTAATAAAATAGTTTCTGCAACCGTATAACCTAAGTAAATAAACCATAGCCTTTTAGCCGTATCCGTTATTCTAGGGTGCAATTTATCACTACTTGGGCCAGGAGCTTCAGCAGCAAACAATTGCATTCCACCAATTCCCAATAAAGGTAGGATAGCAATGGCCAAAACAATAATTCCCATACCACCTATCCAATGGGTAAGACTGCGCCAGAAAAGAATTCCTTCTGGCATGGATTCTATATCATCCAAAATAGATGCCCCCGTTGTGGTATATCCAGAAATGGTTTCAAAAAATGCATTGGTCACATCTGGAATTGCATCAGAAAATAAGTAGGGAAACATTCCTGAAGCTGACATAACCAGCCAGCCAAAGGTGACAATAATGTATCCCTCTTTACGCTTTACCTCCTTTTTATGGCCCCTAGTATAAAACATGGCCAAAACGCCAATGAGCATGGTAACAATTGCCGCAAGGGTTATATCCAAGGTTACGCCATCTTTATATATACCACTTACAAAAGCGGCAATCAACATAAAAAAGCCATTGCAAAGCAACAGCAATCCCATAAGGTGAATAATAATTTTGGAATTTAGACCCATTACAAAAACAGCTTTTCAATTTTTGGAATAGCCCTTGGCAAACAACATACCACAACCCTATCCCCTTGCATAATCTTAAAATCACCTAGAGCGATAATTCCTTCTCCATCACGCACTACACCACCTATGGTTGCCGACCTTGGAAAATCCAGTTCACGTATGATTTTGCCATTTACAATAGAAGTTGGTTTTACAATAAACTCCAAAATTTCAGAATTTAGGTTGTTCAATCTAGTCAAGGCAACAACTTCTCCTTTTCTAACATACCTAAAAATATTATTGGCAGCCAATAGCTTTTTATTGATAAGCGTATCTATTCCTATGGAGTGTGACAACTGAAAATAATCCATATTCTCTACCAATGCAATCGTCTTTTTAATATGCCTTGATTTTGCTACCAAGCAGGACATAATATTGGTTTCGGAGTTTCCTGTAACCGCAATAAAAGCATCCATGGATTCCAGACTCTCCTCTTCCAATAATTCCACATTACTACCATCTCCATTAATTATCAAAGCATTGGGCAATCCATCAGCTATTTCAAAAGCCTTTTCTTTATTTTTTTCAATTACTTTTACATTAAACTTTTTGGCACATAGATCTCTGGCTGTTTTAAAACCTACCTTACTCCCACCAAGAATCATTACATTCTTAATTTCCTCTTTTTTCTTTCCTGTTAACTTATACAATTCATCCACTCCACCTTTAGATGTAACAAAATACACTTGATCTTCTTCCTTAAAAACTGTATCACCTCTAGGAATCAATGTGTACTGGGTACCTGCTCGTTGAATGGCAATGGGCATAAAATGTAGCTCTGGAAATATCTTGGCAGCTTCTTTAACCATTTTACCTACAAATGGAGCCGATTTTGGCAAGGATACCCCAACCATTATCAAAGCACCGTCTTCAAACTCATAGGTATCATTAAAAGCTGACTGATTCAATAACAACTGAATCTCTGTTGCAGCCAATTCTTCTGGGGAAATAAGTTCGTCAATTCCCAACTCATCAAACTTAACAAGTTCTTTATAGTCAACAAATTCTGTATTGGATATTCTTGCAATGGTTCTTTTACATCCCAACTGCTTGGCCAACATACATAGTGTAATATTGGTGGTTTCGGAGGCTGTAACTCCAATCACCAAATCTGACTTCTCCGCCTGCGCATCCAATAATACAGATATTGAAGTGGCATCGCCCTTTAAAACCCTTATATCCAAATGACTATCCGCATAGGAAAGATTTTCTTTATTAATATCAATTAAAGTAATATTTTGAGATTCGTACGATAGTAGTTTTGCCAAATGAAAACCCACTTCACCTGCTCCAGCAATTATTATTTTCATTTGTTCTTAAAATTGTTCTTCATAGGGTAAGACCTATATCTTGTAGGTAATTAACATGTAGCAATCCAAAGCTTCTAATGCCCTGATAGATAATGACTAAATAAAAGAGTTCTTTATCTTGGGACAAAATTACATAAATTAATTTTCCTGTTTATATTATTCCAAGAATATGTATCCATCAAGGGATTCTCAACACATCTTTTACAAAAGAATCAATCTGTACTTGTATATTTGCCCAAAATAGTAACATGGCAGAGAAAATTACCCCATACAAAGATTCCCAATTGGGGAAAAAAGAACAGGTTACCAAAATGTTTGACGCTATTTCTGGAAATTATGATGGACTTAACAGAGTAATTTCTTTTGGAATTGATATAAAATGGAGAAAGCGGGTAGTTTCCATACTTACCAAAAAACAACCACAAACTATTTTGGATATTGCCACAGGGACTGGGGATTTGGCCATTAATCTAGTAAAAACCGGAGCTAAAAATATTATTGGTTTAGATATTTCACCTGGAATGCTAGAAATAGGCAAGAAAAAAGTGGCTGAAAAAAAGTTAGATTCAACTATTGAAATGGTTGTGGGTGATAGTGAAAACTTACCTTTTAATGAGAATACATTTGATGCCATTACCGTTGCCTTTGGAGTACGCAATTTTGAAAACCTTGAAAAAGGATTGTCCGAAATCTATAGGGTTTTAAAGCCTTCTGGAACTTTTGTTGTTTTGGAAACCTCTGTCCCAACCAAAACCCCATACAAACAAGGTTATTCATTTTATACTAAAAATATATTGCCCCTTATAGGAAAAATTTTTTCAAAGGATCAATCGGCTTATAGTTATTTATGTGAATCGGCCTCTGTATTTCCTCATGGCAAAGCCTTCAACAATATTTTGGACAAAATTGGGTTTATAGGTATAGAGAACAGACCCCAAACATTTGGGGTTGCATCCATTTATGTTGCAACAAAATAAATACATGAAAAATATTTTTCCCCTCTTAGCGGGATTTTTACTTTTTTTAGCCCCTGCACAAGCACAGTTTAACGAAAAGCCCATTTTAAATCTTGAAAATGAAGACAAGCCTTTTTTAAATTTTGGCTACTTTCTGGGTTTTAATCAATATGATTTTCAGTTTGAATATAAGGATGACCTACCAGATATTTTGGTAGACAAATCTTTTGGGTTCAATGTTGGTTTAATTGGCGAGATGCGAATTAATGAATTTTTGGATGTTCGTTTTGAACCTGGCTTACATTATACCCAACGAATAATGGGGTTTCCAGGTTTTACCGCAGAAAATGATGCCATTAGAGAAGTTAAATCCACTTACATAAATTTTCCCTTGTTGTTGAAAGTTAGCGCCAAAAGATTAGGGAATTGGAAACCTTTTTTAATTGGTGGAGCATCTTCTTCCCTAAACCTTGGAAGCAACCAAGACAGTTTGGACGATAATAGTAGCGGTACTTTTAGAATGAAAAAAATAACCTATTATTATGAACTGGGATTTGGAATTGATTTTTACACCCAATATTTTAAGTTTGCTCCTTCTATTAGAGGTGTTTTTGCCTTAAGTGATGAATTGGTAAGAGATGTTGACCCAGACAGCCCATGGACAGGGAATATTGATGCCATGCGCACCCGAGGGATTTTTGTAAACTTTACTTTTGAGTAAAAACAGATTTACTCACTCCTTTTAATTTCATTCAATAAAATAGCGGTAGCAGTAGCCACATTTAAGGATTCAGCAGTTTTGCTGCCAAATTGTGGGATACTCACTTTTCTGGTCACAAGAGCTTCTATTTCATTAGAAATACCATTAGCTTCATTCCCCATAACCAAGATTCCAAATTTTGGCATAGGTTCCTTGTAAACAACATCACCATCCATAAAAGCTCCAAAAATTGGAACAGCAGAACCTTCAAAATAAGTTTTTAAATCAGCATACATTATATTAACCCGACTTATAGAGCCCATAGTGGCCTGAAGCACTTTTGGATTATAACAATCTACAGTATTGTGAGAGCACAACAAAGTTTTTATCCCAAACCAGTCGCATAAGCGTATTATTGTTCCTAAATTTCCAGGATCACGCACATCATCCAAAGCCACGGTCCAATCAGCAGTATCAATTTGCTGGGGAGTTGGAATATTAAAAATTCCAACAACTTTATTGGGAGTATGTAGGGAGCTTATTTTTTTTAAATCAGCTTCCGAAATCAATTCGGCCACATCCTTATGCTTTTCAACAAATTCAACATCTGTACTATAAACAACCTCTGCATTAATATGCGAAGCCATAAGCTCCTTTACAACCTTAATACCTTCTACAACAAACTTACCATGTTGATTTCGGTACTTTTTTTGCTGTAAGCTTTTTATAAACTTTATCTGGCTTTTAACAACCATACAAATAATGTATTTTTGATTTCATGAATACCCAAAAGAGTCTTACTGAATACATAGCAAAAATAGGTTTATTATTACTATGTGCTATCATTGCCTCATGCAATACTCTCAAAAGGGTTGGGGAAGACGAGCTTTTACTTACCAAAAATACCATTTACGCTGATGGTGAAAAAGTAACAAACGATGATATAAAAAGTTTAATTGTTCAAAAACCCAACAGTACGCTATTAGGCTATCCATTAAGGCTTAATTTATACAATTTGGCCAAACAAAACCCAGACTCATCTTACCAAGACTGGTTACATAAAAAAGAAAAAAGAGAGCAACGCCTTACCAATTGGCTATCAACAAAACAAGTGGATAGATTAGGGGAGTCCTTTTTGGTAAAAGGATATAGTGAATGGCTCAAAAATATTGGCGAACCTCCTACTGTAATAGACACATCAAGAACGACCAAATCCTTAAATAGGCTGGAGGCCTACTATGGTAGTAAAGGTTATTTTAACAACAAAACAGATTACCACATTGTAAATAGCAATAGAAAGCAACGAGCCCAAATAGATTACAGCATAGACTTGGGAAAACCCTACATAATAGACTCTATCACCAGTGATATCAGTTCAAAAGCTATTGATTCAATTTATAAAAGTCAAACAGATGAGTCTCTTATTGTTTCTGGAAATCAATTTGACCTAAACAATTTTACTTATGAAAGGGAAAGGCTTACATCTCTTTTTAGAAATTCTGGTATTTATAATTTTCAGGAAAGCTCCATAAAATACACAATTCTTAGGGACACCACAACAACCCATGATGATCAAAAAATGGATATTGAGCTCAATATTGACAATCTAAAATCAAGAAGTGAAAATACTTTAACAACATCCGAATATAAGGTCCATAAGTTTAACAAAATTAATATTTACACCGATTATTTATTTAACGAAGAGAAAGACTCGCTTCAATCGGTAGATTATGAAAATATCACTATTTACCATAAGGGCAAATTACGTTATAGACCTAAGGCCCTTGTCAATTCTGTTTTTTTGGAAAAAGACAGCATCTACAGAGACATAGATAGATTGCGAACCTATAGACAAATAACCAATCTAAATACTTTTAAATATCCCAGTATAGACCTTATTCAAGATAGCACCCATACTAAACTTACATCCAACATTTATTTAGCGGCACGACCAAAATATTCATCGGAAACAAATTTTGATGTTACACATTCTGATATTCAACGCTTAGGATTTGCCTTTAGTCAATCTCTGGTTATAAGAAATGTGTTTAGAGGTGCAGAAACCTTAAGTTTTTCAGCTAGGGGAACTTTTGGTCTTTTAGCTGACCGTTCATTGTCCGAGGATTTTTTTTCAGAAATAGGTGGCGACATCAATTTGACATTCCCTAGAATTTGGATGCCTCTGTTCAATACAGAAAAAATCATCCCATATTATATGCTACCACAGACAAGAATGTCCATAGGTACCAGTTTTCAAAAAAACATTGGATTAGATAAGCAAACTTTTAATAGTATACTCAGCTATAATTGGGCGCCCACTAATTTTAAAAAAAACAATATTGAATTGTTGAACCTTCAATTTGTAAGAAATTTGAATACGAGTAGGTATTTTGTTGAGTACCAAAATTCGTATAGAAGATTGGATGAAATTGCAAATGGCTATGATAATCCCATTGAATACCCAGAGCTTATTCCTTTATTTGATGATAACACAGACCCAGCTTTAACAATACCTGATGGCACAACTGGATTTATAGATGAGGCACTGAACAATGGTCTAATTTCACCGGGCACAGAAGGTTATAATGAAGTTAGAAGTATTGAGGAACGTAGAGAAAGGCTTACGCAGGATAATCTTATTTTTGCAACCAATTATTCCTATACCAAAAACAATAAAAATGGAATAAATGATAATGATTTTTACCAATTTAGATTTAAACTGGAGAGCGCTGGCAATCTTTTATCGGCCATGTCCAATATTGTCACTTTTAATCAAGATGAAAATGCCAATCTACTTGTTTTTGATGTTCCCTACTCCCAATATGTAAAAACAGAATTTGATTATATTAAACATTGGGACCTTACGGGCTCAAATGTATTGGCAATGAGAAGTTTCTTTGGCATCGCCATACCCTATGGAAATTCTAACAACATACCATTTACCAGAAGTTATTTTGCCGGTGGATCTAACGATAATAGAGCTTGGAATGTCTATTCCCTAGGTCCTGGCAAAACACAAGAAGTCAATGATTTTAATGAAGCCAACCTTAAATTGGCCCTTAATATGGAATACCGTTTTCCTATCGCAGGTGACATAAAGGGAGCTTTATTTGCCGATGCAGGAAATATTTGGAATGTTTGGGACAATGTGGACGACACAGATGCCACTTTCAATGGTTTTAGTTCTCTAGCAGATATAGCTCTGGGAACAGGTTTTGGTCTTCGTTATGATTTTACATATTTTGTTATTCGCCTAGATACAGGATTTAAAACCTACAACCCTGCAAAAGTAACTTCCCAAAGATGGTTTAGTGAATACAATTTTGCCAATGCTGTTTTTAATATAGGTATAAATTATCCTTTTTAGACCTAATAATTTTAGTACATTTGTGCCGATATTTTTAACACAACTAACAGATAACAGACCAAAATTATGTCCCACAATATCAAAGCAGGAGTTGCCACAGGAGATGAAGTTCAAGAAATTTTTAATTATGCAAAAGAAAAGGGATTTGCCCTTCCTGCTGTAAATGTAATAGGCTCCAACACTATCAACGGGGTACTGGAAACTGCGGTTAGCTTAAATGCTCCCGTCATTATACAGTTTTCAAATGGCGGCGCCCAATTCAATGCAGGAAAAGGATTGTCCAATGAGGGGCAAAAAGCAGCTATTGCAGGTGCTGTCGCTGGAGCAAAGCATGTACATCAATTAGCTGAAGCCTATGGCGCAACTGTTATTTTACATACCGATCACTGTGCAAAAAAGTTGTTACCTTGGATAGATGGTCTTTTAGATGCCAGTGAAAAGCATTATGCGGAAACTGGAAAATCACTTTTCAGTTCACATATGATAGATTTATCAGAAGAGCCTATCGAAGAAAATATTGAAATCTGTAAAGAATATTTGGCAAGAATGGCCAAAATGGATATGACATTAGAGATTGAGCTTGGAATTACGGGTGGCGAAGAAGATGGTGTTGACAATTCTGATGTGGATGATTCTAAATTGTACACTCAGCCCGAAGAAGTGGCCTATGCATATGAAGAACTATCTAAAGTAAGTCCTCGATTTACCATTGCAGCAGCTTTTGGAAATGTACATGGAGTTTACAAGCCGGGCAATGTAAAATTGACGCCAAAAATTCTCAAAAATTCTCAAGAATATATTTCAGAAAAATATGGTGTGGAGCATAATCACATAGATTTTGTTTTCCACGGTGGCTCTGGATCTACTGTAGAAGAAATTAGAGAAGGCATTAGCTACGGAGTTATCAAAATGAACATTGATACAGATTTACAGTATGCTTTCCTTGCAGGTGTAAGAGATTATGTTCAAGATAAAAAAGACTATTTACAAGGGCAAATAGGAAACCCAAATGGAAGCGATGAGCCTAACAAAAAGTATTATGACCCACGAGTATGGTTGCGCGAAGGGGAAAAAACTTTTGTGGAGAGATTAAAGAAAGCCTTTGAAGACCTTAACAATGTAAATACATTATAATTTAACAACATCCTTCTAATATTATTTTTGACGTATGACAGCATGGTTTAAGAGAACGGAAAAAGGAATCCAAACAGCAACAGAGGAAAAAAAAGACACACCAAAAGGGCTTTGGTATAAGTCTCCCACAGGAAAAATTGTTGAATCGGAAGAATTAGCAAAAAACTTTTACGTTAGTCCAGAGGACGACTACCATGTTAGAATAGGAAGCAAGGAATATTTTCAGATTTTTTTTGATGATAATAAATTTAGGGAATTGGATGCCAAGTTAACATCCAAAGATCCCTTAAAATTTGAAGACACCAAAAAATATACGGATAGACTTAAAGCAGCGGAGAAGAAAACAGGATTAAAGGATGCTGTTAGAACCGCTGTTGGAAAATCATTGGGCAAAGATTTGGTTATTGCCGCAATGGATTTCAGTTTCATTGGAGGTTCTATGGGAAGTGTAGTTGGAGAAAAAATTGCTAGGGCAATTGATTATTCAATTAAAAAGAAAATCCCTTTTTTAATGATATCCAAATCTGGTGGCGCAAGAATGATGGAGGCTGCTTTGTCTTTGATGCAACTGGCAAAAACATCTGCTAAATTGGCCCAACTTGCCGAAGCTAATATTCCTTACATATCTTTATGCACGGACCCAACTACAGGTGGCACAACTGCTTCTTACGCAATGCTTGGCGACATTAATATAGCAGAACCTGGGGCATTGATTGGTTTTGCAGGGCCCCGTGTTGTAAAAGATACCACTGGAAAAGAATTGCCAGAAGGTTTCCAAACTTCAGAATTCCTTAAAGAACATGGTTTTTTGGATTTTATCTCCCACCGAAGAGACCTTAAAAAGAAAGTAAACCAATACATAGATTTAATACAGAACAATCCTATTAGAAAATAATAGTTACTGACCTCTAGATATCTTAAAAATACCGGTAATTAATTTTGACCCTTTTTCGCTATAAAATTTTCCATTGAGAATTTTAAGATTGCGATAGTCTTTTAAGGCAGGGAGTAATTCTTTTTTTGAAAGTTTTATTTCTTCTTTCAGATTCCTTTTATTTATCTCAAATTCATCAGGTCTCAACATTATAAATCCTAATGAATCCAGAGCAATATAATTCAATTCAAAATCAATACTAGAAGCTCGAAAATATAAATTAGGTTCATATTTTACAATGTGACCGTTCACATCAGTCACTGGATCCACTTCCAAAACCTTAAAAGTGTATACATCACCTATCTGGGGATCATTAGCATAAAGCTCTTTCTTATCTATCCTTTCCTCCTTTTTCCTCCATTTGGAAAAATTATCTTTGGACACATCAAATGTTCCATAAAGGACATAGAACAAACCAATTAAAATGGGAAACGCCAATATCAATGTCCCTGAAAATGACCATAGAGGGCTTTTAGTCTTTAAAAGGGCCATATCCAACTTATTCCTAATTTCTGGAGTAGAATCCAAGAATTTTTCTTTTGTTCCCTTTTTAAATATTGCCCAATACTTTTCAACGGGAAAAAGAGGGATGTACCAAAAATGAAATACTTTTTGATGAAAAGAAAAATCCAAATGATCATAATTTCCCATAAGGTTCAAATCATTCTTAGTCAATGATTTAATTTTAATAGAATAGGTGCCAAACTTGAAAATTCTCATAATAATTTATCGCTGTAGGTAAAGCTTTAACGTTTTCAGAAAAATGATATTGCAACATATTAAGTTATATACCAAAACAATATTATAAATTAATTGTATATTTGCGCCCTGATTGAAAATCAATCATATACATAAAAATCATTTAAAATAATATTGGAATGTATTTAACAAAGGAAGTAAAAGCCGACATTTTTAAAAAGCACGGCGGTTCTGAAAAGAACACAGGTTCTACAGAAGGACAAATTGCATTATTCACGCACCGTATCAATCACTTAACCGGGCACTTAAAAAATAATCGTAAAGATTATAACACAGAGCGTTCTTTGGTTAAATTGGTAGGTAAAAGGAGAAGCCTTTTAGATTATTTAAAGAAGAAGGATATTGAAAAATATCGTGCTGTAATTAAAGAATTGAATATTAGAAAATAAAAAAAAAAGGGGAAGCTAAGCTTCCCTTTTTTTCAACATAAAGTCCTAATTATAAAATTAGGCAACACAAAAAGCTGCATTTAGTTTTTCATTGGTCAACACAACAACACAACCCGACCGTCAGGAAGACGGTAGACCAAATGTTTAACAGACCTATTAAGATAAAATAGGTTGTAACAATTATTTATGATTCCGAAAACTTTTAAAGAGGTCATAGACCTCGGTGACGGTAGAGAAATTTCTATCGAAACCGGAAAATTGGCAAAGCAGGCCCATGGTTCTGTTGTTGTTCAATCTGGAAAATGTATGTTATTATGTACAGTAGTTTCCAATTACAAACAAAGCGATGTAGATTTTCTACCCTTAACGGTAGATTATCGTGAAAAATTTGCTGCTTCTGGCCGTTATCCTGGAGGTTTCTTCAAAAGAGAAGCAAGACCAAGTGATGGCGAAGTATTGACCATGAGATTAGTGGACAGGGTTTTACGACCATTGTTCCCAAAAGATTATCATGCAGAAACGCAAGTAATGATTCAATTAATGTCCCATGATGATGAAGTAATGCCAGATGCAATGGCTGGTTTAGCGGCATCCGCTGCTATTCAACTATCAGACTTTCCTTTTGAATGTGCTATTTCAGAAGTGCGTGTGGGTCGCGTAAATGGTGAATTCATCATTAACCCAAGTAGAGCACAATTGGAAGAGAGCGATATTGACATGGTCATTGGAGCTTCTGCAGATTCTGTAATGATGGTAGAAGGTGAAATGGATGAAATTTCCGAAGAAGAAATGGTAGAGGCAATTAAAGCCGCTCATGAAGCCATTAAAATACAGTGTGCTGCACAAATTAAGCTAGCTGAAGCTTTTGGAAAGAAAGAAGTTCGCGAATATGAGTCAGAAAGAGAAGATGAGGAGCTTGCCAAGAAAATTCATGATATGGCATATAATAAAGTTTATGCCATTGCAAAAGCAGGTTCAGCCAAACATGAAAGAAGCACTGCATTTTCTGAAATAAAAGAGGAAATTAAAGCTTCTTTTTCTGAAGAAGAAATAGAAGACTTTGGTGATTTAGTTTCAAAATATTACTACAAAGCGGAAAAAGCCGCTGTTCGTGACCTTACATTAAATGAAGGTTTGCGTTTAGACGGAAGAAAAACAGATGAGATACGTCCTATCTGGTGTGAAGTTGACTATTTACCTTCCACACATGGTTCCGCAATATTTACAAGAGGGGAAACCCAAGCTTTGGCAACTGTGACTTTGGGTACTTCAAGAGAAGCCAATCAAATAGATATGCCATCTTACGAAGGTGAAGAAACATTTTATTTACATTACAACTTCCCTCCTTTCTCAACAGGTGAAGCAAGACCTATTAGGGGAACATCCCGTAGAGAAGTTGGGCATGGTAACTTGGCACAGCGTGCATTAAAAGGAATGATTCCCGAAGACTGTCCATATACCGTTCGTGTTGTTTCAGAAGTATTGGAATCTAACGGATCCTCATCAATGGCAACTGTTTGTAGTGGTACTATGGCATTAATGGATGCCGGTGTGCAACTTAAAAAACCTGTTTCTGGTATCGCTATGGGATTAATCTCTGACGCGGATAGTGGAAAGTATGCTGTTCTTTCGGACATCTTGGGTGATGAAGACCACTTGGGGGACATGGATTTTAAAGTAACCGGTACTGATGACGGAATTACGGCTTGTCAAATGGATATTAAAGTAAAAGGGCTTTCTTATGAAATCCTAGTAAATGCTTTAAAACAAGCTCAAGCTGGTCGTATTCATATTCTTGGTAAGTTGACCGACACTATAGCAACTCCAAATATAGATGTTAAGGCACATGCACCAAAAATGGTCACTAGAACCATTCCAAATGAGTTTATTGGTGCGTTAATAGGACCTGGTGGGAAAGTAATCCAAGAATTACAAAAAACTACCAAGACCACTATAGTAATCAATGAAGACCCTGTTACAGAAGAGGGTATTGTTGAGATTTTGGGAACAAATCAAGAAGGTATAGATGCGGTTTTGGCCAAAATAGATTCTCTCTTGTTTAAACCAGAAGTTGGTAGTGTTTATGAAGTAAAAGTAATTAAGATGTTAGATTTTGGGGCTGTGGTAGAATATATGGAAGCTCCAGGAAATGAGGTTTTATTGCATGTTTCAGAATTGGCGTGGGAACGTACAGAAAATGTTTCTGATGTGGTGAACATGGGAGATGTTTTTGATGTGAAATACTTTGGAATCGATGCTAGGACCAAAAAAGACAAAGTATCAAGAAAAGCGTTGTTGCCAAAACCTGAAGGTTACAAAGAAAGACCACCTAGAACCGATAGGGACAATAATCGCGGTAGAGGAAACGATAGAAATAGAGATAGAGATCGTAAACCAAGAAGGGATTAAAACTTCTTAATTACAGAAACTGCAAAGCCTTCAAAATCATTTTTGAGGGCTTTTTTTATACTATTTATCCAAAAAAATAAAAATTTGATAACACTTTTGTAACATTTCTTCTTTTTCTACGTATAAGTATATGCAGTCTATGCAAATTGAACTTAATTTATTTTAATGAGACAGCTTAAGATTACAAAACAGGTTACCAATAGGGAAACCGCATCTTTGGATAAGTACTTGCAAGAAATTGGCAAAGTGGATCTTATTACCGCAGACGAAGAAGTAGAATTGGCACAACGAATCAAGGCAGGCGACCAGATCGCTCTTGAAAAACTAACAAAAGCCAATCTAAGATTTGTGGTGTCCGTGGCCAAGCAGTACCAAAACCAAGGGCTTACTTTACCGGATTTAATTAACGAGGGCAACCTTGGCCTAATTAAAGCTGCACAACGTTTTGATGAAACAAGGGGGTTTAAATTTATCTCTTACGCCGTATGGTGGATTCGTCAATCTATATTACAAGCATTGGCCGAGCAATCGCGTATTGTTCGTTTGCCATTGAATAAAATTGGTTCTATTAACAAGATTAATAAAACCTTCGCTTTCTTGGAGCAAGCTCATGAGCGTATGCCATCAGCAGAAGAAATTGCCAAGGAATTGGACATGACAGTTGACGATGTAAAACAATCCTTAAAAAACTCTGGACGCCATGTATCCATGGATGCGCCCTTAATTGATGGAGAGGACTCCAACCTATATGATGTACTTCGTAGTGGTGAGTCTCCTAATCCAGATAGGGAGTTGTTGCACGAATCGTTAAGAACAGAAATAGAAAGAGCTTTAGAAACATTGACTCCTAGAGAGGCAGATGTTATTCGTCTATACTTTGGTTTAGCCGGACAACATTCGATGACTTTGGAAGAAATTGGTGAGACTTTTGACCTAACAAGAGAAAGAGTCCGTCAAATTAAAGAAAAAGCCATTAGAAGGTTAAAGCATACTTCTAGAAGTAAAATTTTAAAGACATATCTTGGTTAACCAAGAAAAAATTACAAGTTAAATTTAACCTAAATTGGAAATTTGGCATATTAATTGTAATTTTAACAGTAACAACAGTTTATCATGACTGTTCGTTTTTTGATTGATGAATAAACTCCGGCTGATTACCGGAGTTTTTTCATTTATAGAATTTTACCAAATAAATGGAACGAAATTCCGTTAATACCCAACAAACCATACAGCATGAAAAAACCATTTTTTTTATTCTTATCAACCTTAGTACTAACATTTGGAAAGGGTTTTTCCCAAGAATCTGGAAACTACTTATTAATTATTAACAATGACACCACAAAAATTAATTTAAAACAGGCATTTGAGTATAAGGCAAAAAAAGGTGAACTATTGACCATCATTGTAGATCAACCAGCAATACAAACCTATTCGGATGAAATGATTTCTTTTCAATATGACAAAGCATACGGCGCGTCCAAAACCAAAATTGACATGGGAATTGAACAGATTATGGTAATGAGCTCTGATGGAAATGGTTTTATTGTCCAAAAATATTCCTCGATGGATCCAAGTGGCCTAATAAATCTAATGATGAGTGAATTAATTAAAGAAAGTATTACCTACGGCTACAAAAAAACTGAAGAACCCTATACCAAAGAGCTTAAAAGTGGGCAAACTATAAAGGGAATAAAAAATACCCTTGAATACAAGGGTGAAGAAATTGTGTATATGGTGGGAGCCCATGGTGGTAAAGATGAGGGGGTTTTAATAGTTACCATGCTCCAAGACGCAAGCTATACGCAAAATGGCCTACCTATGATCAACCTCTTTTTGGACTCTCTTCAAATAAAAGAATAGGCCATTATTCTATTGTAGGTCCAATACCATTAACCATTACATTTTCACTATTTTTGTATACCTATCCATAGAGAGCAGAAATAATGAGTAAAAAGATTATTGCACCTTCGCTTTTGGCAGCCAATTTTGCCAACTTACAGCATGATATAGAAATGGTGAATCAAAGTGAGGCAGATTGGTTTCATTTGGATATTATGGATGGTGTCTATGTACCCAATATTTCCTTTGGAATGCCAGTGGTAAAAGCAATTGCCAAATATGCCAAAAAAATATTGGATGCACACTTAATGATAGTAGAGCCTGATCGTTACATACAAACTTTTGCAGACTTAGGAGTCAACAATCTTACAGTTCACTATGAGGCTTGCACTCATTTACATAGAACTATACAAGCAATAAAAGATGCTGGAATGAAAGCTGGTGTAGCATTAAATCCACACACGAATATAGATTTATTGGAAGATACAATATCAGATATTGACATAGTCTGCATTATGAGTGTTAATCCAGGTTTTGGCGGTCAATCCTTTATTGAAAACACCTATGACAAAGTAAAAGATCTTAAATCCTTGATAAAAGCTAAAAAAACAAAAACTTTGATTGAGATTGATGGTGGTGTTACTTCAAAAAATGCCAAAAAATTAGTTGATGCTGGAGCAGATATCTTGGTAGCGGGTAGTTTTATCTTTAAAAGTGAAAATCCGCCCCAAACCATTATAGAACTTAAAAATACTATTTCATAATGGAACATTTTGATGTTGCCATTATTGGCGGGGGACCCATTGGGATTGCCTGTGGTCTGGAAGCCAAAAAAAAAGGACTGACATATGTTATACTTGAAAAAGGCCCAATTGTAAACTCTTTGTTCAATTATCCTGTGAATATGCAATTCTTTTCCTCTTCAGAAAGATTGGAAATAGATGATGTTCCTTTTATCAGTAAAGAAGCAAAACCTAAAAGAAGTGAGGCACTGGAATATTATAGAAGAATAGCAACTTCAAATGAATTAAATATCAAACTATTTGAAAAAGTAGAATCGGTGTCCAAAACCAATCAAAATTTCACAATAGTTTCAAATAAAAACAAGTACAATTCCCAGAATGTAATTGTAGCTACAGGTTTTTATGATTTGCCCAATTTACTGAAGGTTCCTGGAGAAAACCTGGCAAAAGTATCCCACTACTATAAAGATCCCCATTTTTACGCAGGTCAAAAATTGGCTGTAATAGGGGCAAGCAATTCCGCGATTGATGCGGCATTGGAATGTTGGCGTAAGGGTTCGGACGTAACCCTTATTATTCGTGGGCCAGAAGTAGGGAAGCGTGTAAAATATTGGGTGCGCCCTGATATTATTAATAGAATTGAGGAAGAAAGCATAAAAGTGTTCTACAATTCCACAGTAAAAGAAATAACCGAGAATGAAATATTAATAGATTCTCCCAAAGGTCCCATTAGATTGGAGAATGATTTTGTTTTAGCCTTGACGGGTTATATGCCCAATTTCAATTTTTTGAAAAAAATAGGGATAGAACTATCTAAAGACGATAAAAAATTACCCAAATATAATCCAGAAACAATGGAAACCAATGTGGAAGGAATTTATCTAGCTGGAGTAATTTGCGGTGGTATGGAAACCCATAAATGGTTCATAGAAAATTCCCGAGTACATGCTCCCATGATCATGGCCAATATTGTATCAAAAAAGAAAGCCTAAGATTTTTTATCAGATGAAAACCGATTCCCCAAAAATAAAAAATCCCTATCAAGACCTTTTTGATTTACAAAAAGAGAATCAGTACAATGTAGCAAACACTGCCTATAAAGAGCGTAAAGCCAAACTGAATGCTTTAAAATATGCACTGGAAAAAACATACAGAAGCAAGCTGCAAAAGGCGATGTATGACGATTTTAAAAAACCAATTTTAGAGACCGATTTAACAGAAATATACCAGGTCGTTGGAGAAATAAAGTATGCCAAAAAGCATTTAAAGGAATGGATGTGGAACCAATATGCAAAAACTCCCATTACGTTACTAGGGTCATCCTCTTGGGTAAAATATGAACCAAAGGGCGTATGTTTAATCATTTCTCCGTGGAATTTCCCAATAAACTTAACTTTTGGACCTCTTGTATCTGCCATAGCCGCGGGAAATACCATAATTCTTAAACCTTCTGAAATGACATCCCATACATCTTCTGTTATGGGTGAAATTATCGAGGAACTCTTCCCAAATAATGAAGTTGCCCTAGTTGAAGGTGGAGCAAATGTTTCAAAAGAATTATTAGAACTGCCCTTTAACCATATTTTTTTTACAGGCTCTCCGTCCATAGGAAAACTGATTATGAAATCGGCTGCCGAGCATTTAACATCTGTCACTTTGGAATTGGGCGGTAAATCGCCAACAATAGTGGACAAAACTGCCAATTTAAAAATGGCAGCACAAAGAATTGTCTGGGGTGCCTTTTTAAATAATGGCCAAACCTGTGTTGCTCCTGATTATGTTCTTGTTCATGAAAACAGAAAAGAAAAGTTGGTGGAAGAGATAAAAAAACAACTAGAAAAATTTTACTCTAATAATCCATCGACTTCCGAATCCTACTCCAGAATTGTAAATAAACACCATTTTAATAGGTTGGTCAATTATATTGAAAACGCAAAAGAAACAGGAGGGATTATTGAAATAGGAGGGGATTTTAATGAAAAGGATAATTATTTAGCACCAACAATTATTTCCAATTTGCCCAATAATGCCAAATTGCTTCAAGAAGAAATTTTTGGCCCCATTTTACCTATCGTAACGTACAAGACTATTGATGAGGCCATACAATATGTTAATTCCCATGAAAGACCTCTAGCCCTATATATTTTCAGTACCAATCGTAAAACAATGAACCACATACTCACCCATACGAGAGCAGGAAGTACTGGAATAAACAACAGTGTGCTACAATTTACAAATCATAACTTACCATTTGGAGGCGTAAATACCAGTGGTATTGGAAAATCTCATGGGTTTTACGGCTTTCAGGAATTCTCCAACATAAGATCGGTTTTAAAACAACATACTATAGGACCCACAAGTTTCTTGTTTCCTCCTTACAACAAGCTAAAACAAAAGCTGGCAAATATTACCATAAAATGGCTCTAGTTTTGACCTTCAATTAAATCTATTAAACAATAGCAAAAACTTAAAACGGCCATAATTAAGAACACATAATAGGTCCAATCCTTTTTATAGGTCGGTGTATTATTTATAAGCTTCATCTTACTATTTGATATTTTTGGTTCCTGAAGCAATTTTCTAAAAAGTAAACTCCATTCAATTTCTTCATTTTTATGAATCTCCAAAAAAACTCCTTGGTTTAAAAAAGCTCTTGCTCCCGGTCTAGAACATAGTAAAAATATATTAGTTCCATTGCCATCAAGGTTATCCAACAAATTTGGATTAAAGTCAATTATTTTCTGTACCATCTTATTGAGCTCCCACTCTTCACATACCACTCCTGTATATCTTTTGAGAAGTTCTTTTACCCTAAAATAATAAGGTCTGTCCAAAGAATAACCGAAAAATGTGCCTTGATTTCAGCTCATAATCTTTGGTCCATATAATTCTTAGAATTCGAAAGAAAGTTAAACCAATGACCAAAAAAGTGCCATCAACTAGCTATGAAGAAATTGTTGGGTAAAGATTAAACATAAAAAGCAAGCCTTATACTTATGCCTGCTTTTATATTAGTGACCGCGGAAGGATTCGAACCCTCAACCCTCAGAGCCGAAATCTGATATTCTATCCAGTTGAACTACGCGGCCTATGAATGTATATTTTTTAGGAAAGTTTTGCTTTTACAATTGTGGAGATTGTCTTACCATCGGCTTGGCCGGCCAATTCTTTCGATACCATGCCCATTACCCTGCCCATGTCCTGCATGCCAGAGGCTCCAATAGCATCAATGGTCTGCACTACAACTTTCTCTATTTCTTCCACGGATAATTGTTCTGGCAAAAACTTTTCTATTACGGCAACTTGTGCCAATTCTGGTGCTGCCAAATCTTCTCTTCCTTGTTCTGTAAAAATTGCCGCACTATCTTTTCTCTGCTTAACCAATTTTTGAACTAATTTAACCTCATCTTCTTCTGACAATCCGCCACCAGCACCACTTTCTGTCTGTGCCAACAATAAAGCGGATTTAATTGCGCGAAGGGATTCTAAAGCAACTGTATCTTTGGCCTTCATTGCGGCTTTCATCTCTTCCATTACTTGTTGCTGTAAACTCATAATTCAGTATTTTTTGCGGCACGAAGATAAAAAAATAAACCCGAAAATAGATGAACTATTTTCGGGTATGCTAATAGCTTTTATAACCCTAATTATAAAAAAACACTAATCCACATTATCGTGTAAAAAAGAGTTATTGGAGCGCAACTGTATTTCATCATTGCTGTCCTCGCTCAATGTTGTCCTTGAGACTTTATTTTCATTGGGCTTATCATTAAGGTTTACTCCTTGTCTTTTATAGGCAGGTTCCTTTTCTATTTCATCCACATTATTAATGTTATTCTGAAACTTATAATTAAAGTCCTTTAATTTTCTTCTTCTCTCATCGGCCCTATTGCGCAAGATATCTTCAATAGAACTGTTCATTGGGTCGGCTTCACCCCCCAAACTTGCTTCTGTTTTATTCTCTTTTTCCTTTAAGGTAATTTTTTCAAAAACCAATTCTTCTTCCACAATTTTAGGAACGAACTCTTCTGCCTTAGATTTAGCTCCTGTCAATTTTTCTTCCAATTCCATATAATCATCAAGACTATATCTTGTCTCACCTTCTTTGTTGTATTCTAATACTGGAACAACTTCTATATGGTCGTTTACATCAATATCATTCACTTCGTCGCTTAAATCAAACGTAATTACATGCTCCTGCTCATCCTCTTCCTCAATATCATCATTAAATAATGGTAGATCGAAACTCAAAGCTGTTTGGTCTTCCTCCTTTTTGGAAGACACCACGACAGGGTCAATTACTTCAATATCATTTATTAAATCTTTAGCATCAATTATAATAAAATCATCTTCAGCAACATTGTCGGCAACTACTTCCTCATAAAAAACATTGAAGTTTCTAATATAATTGGTTGTTGGAATTAAATCATCATCAAGCTCAATATCCATAAGCGTATGCTTAATGACCGGTTCTGGAGTCTCTTGTTCTTCCAAAACAATTTCCTCTATAGCTTTATTTTCCTGTATTGCCTGTTCCCCTTTTTTTTCATCCTCCAATGTATGGATAATCTTCTTTGTTTCGGTATTTACAATATCGTCTTGTTGTTCTATATTAAAACCTGTTGCGATAACAGTAACTGCAATGGCTTCTCCCAAAGAATCATCCTCACCAACACCCATAATAATATTGGCTCCAAAACCAGCTTCTGTTTGGATATGATCATTAATTTCCCCTATTTCATCTATTGTGATTTCTTGAGAACCAGAAACAATGAGCAACAATACATTTTTAGCGCCAGAAATTTTATTATCGTTCAATAATGGAGAATCCAAAGCCTTCATAATAGCCTCATTGGCCCTTGAGGAACCCGATGCTGTAGAAGAGCCCATAATGGCCGTACCACTATTGGAAAGCACTGTCTTAGCATCTCGTAAATCTATATTCTGGGTATAATGATGGGTAATTACCTCTGCAATACCCCTTGCGGCCGTGGCCAATACTTCGTCTGCTTTGGAAAAACCAGCTTTAAAACCTAAGTTGCCATATACCTCCCGTAATTTATTATTATTGATGACAATTAAAGAATCAACATTCTCACGTAACTTCTCTATTCCTTCTTGTGCCTGTTGACATCTCATTTTACCTTCAAACTGAAATGGCATAGTGACAATTCCTACTGTCAAAACATCCATTTCCCTAGCTTGTTTTGCTATGATGGGAGCAGCACCAGTTCCTGTTCCCCCACCCATACCAGCAGTAATAAACACCATTTTTGTACTATGTCCCAGCATGTTTTTTAAATCTTCCATACTTTCAATAGCCGCCTGTTCACCAACTTCAGGATTTGCACCAGCACCCAATCCCTCTGTTAATGAAACGCCAAGTTGTATTTTCTTTGGAACCGGGCTATTTTCCAATGCCTGGGAATCGGTATTGCAGATTACAAAGTCCACCCCATTGATTCCTGCCTGGAACATATGATTTATAGCATTACTACCGCCACCGCCAACGCCGATAACTTTAATTACGTTACTTTGATTCTTAGGTAAATCAAAGGAGATATTATCAAATTCGGTGCTCTTGCTCATGTTTTAAAAATTACTGGTTGTATACTGATTTTTTTTTGAATGATTTATTTATTCTGCGTTATCTAAAAAGTCTTTCAACTTTTCAGACCATTTATCAAAAACAGACTTTCGTTCTTTTTTGACCGCTCCAGTGGTCGCAGTTTCCATATGCTGCTCATCATATATACCCTCTTCCAATTCACCTTGCTCATCAACAACTCTATTCTTATCTTTATTTTTTACTGCGTTCATTAATAGTCCCACGGCAGTTGCATACATTGGGCTAGCTATTTCTTCATCAGAATCACCCGCCAAATGCTCATTTGGAAAACCAATCCTTGTATCCATTCCCGTGATATATTCTACCAACTGTTTTAAATGCTTTAACTGGCTACCTCCTCCTGTTAGAACAATACCTGCAATCAACTTTTTCTTTTGGTCATCGTGACCATAGTTCTTTATTTCCACATATACCTGCTCTACAATTTCCACTACTCTAGCATGTATAATCTTAGAAAGGTTTTTAAGTGTAATCTCTTTTGGCTCCCTTCCTCTTAACCCAGGAATGGAAACAATTTCATTATCCTTATTCTCTCCTGGCCAAGCTGAACCAAATTTCATTTTTAGCAGTTCCGCTTGCTTTTCTATAATGGAGCAACCCTCTTTAATATCCTCTGTAATTACATTTCCACCAAAAGGAATAACCGCGGTATGCCGAATGATTCCATCCTTAAAAATGGCCAAATCTGTTGTTCCTCCTCCTATATCTATAAGCGCCACACCTGCTTCTTTTTCTTCCTGACTCAGTACTGCATCAGAAGATGCCAAAGGCTCCAATGTTATGTTTCCTAAATCCAGTCCAGCACTTTTAATACACCTTCCAATATTTTTAATTGAAGTAACTTGGCCAACAACAACATGGAAATTGGCTTCCAATCTCCCACCGTACATTCCCATGGGCTGTTTTATCTCTGCCTGTCCATCAACCTTATATTCTTGAGGCAATACATGGATTATTTCCTCTCCGGGAAGCATTATTAATTTATACACCTGATTACATAACTTATCCAAATCCTCTTCATTGATAACTTCTTCTGAATTGATTCTAGTTATATAATCACTATGCTGCAAACTTCTTATGTGCTGACCAGCTATACCAACAACCACGGAACCAATTTTTAATCCAGCATCTGCTTCTGCCTGCTCCACAGCTTGTTGAATAGACTTTATGGTTTGGGTAATATTGTTTACCACCCCACGATGAACACCCAAACTTTTAGATTTACCAATACCCAAAACCTCAATTTTGCCGTATTCGTTCTCTTGCCCAATAATGGCTACAATCTTTGTGGTCCCTATATCTAACCCAACTGAATAATTACCTTGTTCCATATTTTATATTTTGGTGCAAACTACCTGATTATCAAACTCTAAGCTTACCATGTTATATTCTTCTAGCGTTTTGTCCTTATTAGCTTTGGTATAAAACGCCTTAAAATTGTTGAACTTTTCCGTTAAACTGTCAACCCCTCCAAGATTCACCACAAAATTTTCCATTCGGAATTTAAGTTGGTACTTATCCACATCATCAATGTGTATACCAATCACATTTTTACGTAAAAATTCATCAGAATTTATGTGTTTTAGAATAACATAAACATCCTCCAAACTTTCACCTGTGATTTTCCCAGTAATTATAGGAACCCTTGCTGAATGATATTTGGATAACGGCATGCGTTTTCCTTCATCATCCACATAAAATTTTGTAATCCCCTCAACTCTTCCGATTGGTCGCCTTTGAACAATTTTTGACGTAAGTTCACCATCCACAGTAAGATAAACTTGGGCACTTTTCACCATTTCATTGGCCTCTATGACCTTTTCTATAGTATTCAAAACTAATTTTTCTTTGGTGATGTTTTTAAGGCTCCCATAATTTTGTATTAACAATTTATTAACCGACTCATTTGTTAGGTATAAATTATCAATTCCAACAAACTCTATTTTTAAGTCCTTGATTTCCTTGTTTTTACTTCTATTATTGGTAAAGGCATAAAGACCACTTACAATAATCAGAAGAAATACCATTTTAAAAATGTTCCAATTAAATCGCATTTTCAAATTCTTTTTTTATTAGTGATACTTCCAACCCAATATCGCCAGCCCCCATAGTGACCAGAACGTCTGGTTTTTGTTTTTTTATTTCTTCAATTAAGTCCTTTTTAAGGACAAGCTTTTTATTCTTGTTATCAATTTTATCTAATAACCATTTTGAGTTAACCCCTTCTACTGGCAGCTCCCTTGCAGGATAAATATCTAATAATAGAACACTATCAAATTTTGCCAAACTCAAGGCAAAATCAGCTACAAAATCCTTAGTTCTAGAGAATAAATGAGGTTGAAAAATAGCCAACACTTTCTTATTGGGGTGCATTTCTGAAATAGCCTCATAAACGGCATTGATTTCTGTAGGGTGATGCGCATAATCATCTATAAAAATGAAGGCATCATCCTTAATTTGATAAGAAAACCTACGTTGCACTCCTTTGAAGGATTCCAAGGCATCTACAAGACGATTCAAAGGGGAACCAGCTTGAATCGCCATTGCAAAAGCTACTAAGGCATTCAACAAATTATGCCTTCCTGGCTTATTGAATTTAACCCCATTAAGACTAGTTTCTGGGGTTTCCAAATCAAAAATGTAGGTGCCATGTTCTATTTTCAAATGTCGAATACAATAATCCGAATCATCTTCTATTCCATATGTTATTCCTTTCAATGGCAATCCTTTTCTAATAAAAAGCTTCCCATTTGGCTTTATTTTACCTGCAAAATCCTCGAAAGATTTCTTTAATTCATCGGAATTACCATAAATGTCCAAATGATCGGCATCCATAGAAGTTATACATGCAACATTTGGAGATAGCCTTAAAAATGAACGGTCGAATTCATCTGCCTCCACAACAGAATATTCATTTCCTTCAAATAAAAAATTACTATTAAAATCTTCCGAAATCCCCCCCAAAAATGCCGTTAATGGAGTTCCTGTTTCCTTAAGCAAATGTGCCAAGATGCTAGAAGTGGTAGTTTTTCCATGCGTTCCTGCAACCGCAAAGCAAAATGTATCCTTGGTAATAATTCCCAAAACTTCTGACCGTTTTTTGACCTTAAACCCATTTTTCAAAAAATAGCAAAGCTCGCTATGCTCTTTTGGAACCGCTGGCGTATAAACTATAAGTGTGTTCTTTGGATTTAAATATTCTTTGGATACCGACCCCATATAATCATTATAATGAATATCAATTCCAATACTCTCTAAACTTTCCGTTAACGGGGTTTTAGTCTTATCATAGCCTGCAACATTCTTCTCAATAAATTTAAAATATTTGGCCAGGGCGGACATACCAATACCTCCTATACCAATGAAATAGACGCTATGTATATCTTTTAAGTTCATGATGCCTTTAGCAATTTCTCTATTTGATCTACAATATGTTTTGTAGCCCTTGGCAATGCCAGTCGTTTTATATTATTAGCTAATTCCTCTTGTTTGCTTTTTGATATATATACATCCGAAAAAAAAGGTTCGAACTCATTTTCCAAATCCTTTTCCTTAATCATTAATGCCGCATTTTCTTTAACTAGAGCTTCAGCATTTTTTGTTTGATGGTCTTCCGCTACATTGGGAGACGGTATAAAAATTGCCGGTTTCCCAGCTATACAAAGTTCAGAAACGGAACCTGCCCCTGCTCTTGAGATAATAATGTCGGCAGCAGAATATGCATAATCCATTCTGTCCAAAAAAGGCAAAACTTTTATCTTATTTGAGTCATATTTTTTATAAGACTCATAATATAACTTACCACATTGCCATATAACTTGTAGGTCAAAAGTTTCAAAAAATTCTAGCTTTTGCTCTATCAATTGATTAATTCTCCTTGCGCCAAGACTACCTCCCAAGACCAATAAGGTTGTTTTATTTACATCCAAGCCAAAGAATTCAACAGCTTCTTTCGCAACACTCCTATTTTCAACCAAATCGGATCTAACAGGGTTTCCTGTCTTAACAATTTTATCAGCAGGAAAAAACACCTCCATTCCGTCATAGGCCACACATATTGTCTGTGCTTTTTTTGAAAGTAGCTTATTGGTAATTCCTGCGAAAGAATTCTGTTCCTGTAAAATACAGGGAATTCCTTTTTGAGAGGCTACTTTTAAAAGAGGTCCACTGGCAAAGCCCCCAGTGCCAATTACAGCATGCGGTTTAAACTTTGCTACTATGTTCCTTGCCTTTATCAAACTACTTATTAATTTTATTGGAAACATTATATTTTTTAGGGTTAGTTTCCTTTGCAACCCACTAATCCACAAACCCTCTATCTTATAACCTGCTTGGGGCACTTTCTCCATTTCCATTCTATCCTTTGCTCCAACAAATAGAAATTCAGCCTCCGGATATCTCTCTTTTAACTCATTTGCTATGGCAATGGCAGGATAAATATGTCCGCCAGTACCTCCTCCAGAGAGTATAAACCTATAATTGCCCACTCAAAACTTCTAAAGGGTTCGTCTCATCCATCTCCATACTTTGTATTTCAGAAGATGTTCTTTTAATACTGGCACTTAAAACAACTCCAATAGCCAAACAGGTCATCCAAATCGATGTGCCACCCATACTAATCAGTGGCAAGGGTTGACCCGTTACCGGAAAAAGTTGAACAGCTACCGCCATATTAATCAATGCCTGAAAGACAATAGGAAGGCCTACACCCACAACCAACAACTTACCAAAAATGGTCTGGTTTGCATTGGCAACCACTACAATTCTAAACAACAACAACAAATAGAAAAACATGAGTGTAAACCCTCCAATTAGTCCGTATTCTTCAACAATTATGGCATATATAAAATCCGATGAACTCTGCGGCAGAAAGTTTTTCATGACACTCTTCCCCGCTCCATTCCCTATTAAACCCCCGCTTGCTATGGCTATTTTTGCCCTTTCAATTTGATAATCCGCCTCAGTATCTTCAGAATTTGAAAAACTTTCAATTCTGCTCATCCAGGTATCCACTCGGTTCGGAAATAAATCTGGTAAAGCTTTCGCTGTCAACACAAACAAGGTCAATCCCAACAACCCAGCACCAACTATTCCCATTAAATATTTTATGGGATATCCACCTAAAAAGCACAATACCAACACCATAAAAAAGATTATGGCAGCTGTGGAAAAATTTGCTGGTAAAATCAAAACAATTACTAAAAAAACCGGAATCCATAGAGGCAGTATACTTTCTGAAAAAGTAATTACTTTATCTTTTATTTTGGTTAAATACCTGGCCACATAAATCATTAATACAACGGAAGCCAATGTTGATGCTTGAAATGTAAATCCCACTATAGGCAAACGTATCCAACGACTGGTATTGGTAGCACCCGAGCTAGAACCCTGTGCCAATGTGTAGACTAATAATATTAAAACAACGGGCATTGCTATTAAGGACAGTCCCTTAAAAAAATGTGTGGGAACTTTATGTACACCATAAATAATTCCAAAACCCAAAAACAAAAACAAGGCATGCTTTACCAAATAACCCATGGTAGTACCATTGCCCACAACATAGACTAAATTGCTACTTGCACTATAAACAGGCAAAAAGGAAAACAATGCCAAAAGGGCAACCACACCCCATATAGCCTTATCCCCTTTTATATTTTTAAAGAATTTCATCATTCCTTATAAACTTTTTACTGCCTCTTTAAATTGGTCCCCTCTGTCCTCGTAACTATTAAAGAGGTCAAAACTTGCACATGCTGGTGACAACAATACGGTGTCCCCTCTTTCTGCTATTTTATATGCAACTTTTATAGCCTCTTCCATTGCATAGGTTTCCACAATTAAATCCACCACATTTCCAAAAACGTCCACTATTTTGGAATTATCCATGCCTAAACAAATAATTGCTTTCACTTTCTCGCGGACCAATGGCATTAATTCCATATAATTATTGCCCTTATCCACACCTCCAACAATCCAAACAGTAGGAGAACTCATACTATCCAAAGCATAATATGTCGCATTTACATTTGTTGCTTTAGAATCGTTTATATATTGAACATGATGTATTTTTAAAACTTTCTCCAACCTATGTGGCGCTCCTTGAAAATTTTCAATACTCTGGCGTATGGTTTCTTTTCTAATGCCTACCAATTTAGCCGCCATTGATGCTGCCATCGTATTTTTAAGGTTATGTCTTCCTTCTAAAGCCAATTTGTCCGTAGTCATCATTGTAGTCTCTCCTTTAATATTAATTCTAATTTCATTGTTTACTAAACATGCTCCTTCTCCTACTTCCTTCTCAATAGAAAAAGGCAACAATTTTGATTGAATAGGGTTTTCGTCCAACCATTTTACCAACACCTCATCATCTGTATCATAAATAAGATAATCATGGTTATCTTGGTTTTTTGTTATCAAAAATTTGGATTCAATATAGTTTTCAAACTTATAGCCATATCTATCCAAGTGGTCCGGCGTTATGTTGGTAATAATGGCTATATGGGGCTTAAAATCTACTATACCATCCAGTTGAAAACTACTGATTTCCAAAACATAGAAATCAAAATTGTTTTCTGCCACCATCTTGGCGTAACTATCACCAATGTTACCTGCCATACCTACATTAAAACCACCTTCTTCCAAAATATGGTTCGTCAACATAGTTGTGGTGGTTTTTCCATTACTCCCTGTAATTCCTATAATAGTGGCATCCGTATATTTGGATGCAAACTCTATTTCAGAAATAACGGGAATTCCTTTCTCAATAATTCTGAGAACCAAAGGGACTGTGTCCGGAATTCCAGGGCTTTTCATAACAACATCAGCATTCAATATTCTATCTTCCGTATGCTGTTGTTCCTCCCAATCAATCTCAAAATGTTCAAGAACTTTTTTGTACTTATCTTTTATTTCTCCTTTATCAGAAACAAAAACCTCAAATCCTTTGTTCCGTCCTAAAATAGCTGTACCAACACCACTTTCTCCACCTCCCAATATTACCAACCGAGCCATTTATCTCACTTTTAATGTCACAAATGTCACAATGGCCAATAGGATTCCAACAATCCAAAATCGTACAACTATCTTACTTTCGTGATATCCCTTTTTCTGATAATGGTGATGAAGTGGTGCCATTAAAAAAATACGCTGCCCTTCACCTAATTTTTTCTTTGTATACTTAAAATACCCAACCTGTAGCATCACAGAAATAGACTCAGCGAAGAAAATCCCACACAAAACAGGTATCAATAATTCTTTTCTAACAATTATAGCTATGACCGCAATGATTCCTCCAATTGTCAAACTCCCCGTATCTCCCATAAACACCTGTGCCGGAAAAGCATTGTACCATAGAAAACCCACCAATGCTCCAACAAAAGCCGTAATAAAAACAACCAATTCCCCGGCCATTGGTATGTAAAAAATATCGAGATATTCGGAAAAAATAACGTTACCTGAGACCCACGCAAAAATACCTAGGGTAAGAACTATAATTGCGGATGTTCCAGCAGCCAGCCCATCAATGCCATCGGTTAAGTTGGCTCCATTTGAAACTGCCGTTATAATTATGATTACTATCGGAATAAAAATCAGCCAGGCATACTTTTCTAGACCATCCCCTGCCCAGGAAATTAAATCTGCATAATCAAATTCATTGTTCTTAAAAAATGGAACTGTCGTTTTTGTAGATTTCACCTCTTGACCAGGAATTTCTTCCACGGTAAATTCTTGTGTGATTATAGTCTTACTTTGCTCTTTCATTGTCACCTGCGGATGAAGGTAAAGCGTTGCGCCAACCATTAATCCCAAGACCACTTGACCCATAATCTTAAAGCGACCTTTAAGACCTTGTTTATCCTTTTTAAACACTTTTATATAATCATCAACAAAACCGATAATACCCATCCAAACGGTAGTAATAATCAATAAAACCACATATACATTATCCAGTTTGGCAAATAAAAGCACCGGAATCAAAGTTGCCATGATGATTATTAAACCCCCCATTGTTGGGGTCCCTGCTTTTTGTTTTTGACCTTCCAATCCAAGGTCTCTAACTGTTTCCCCAATTTGTTTACGTCTTAGGAAAAGAATTATTTTTTTTCCAAATACTGTTGCAATTATTAATGACAATAACACAGACAAGGCGGCCCTAAATGTTAAGAACTGGAAAAGTCCAGCTCCTGGCAGCTGATATTGTTTTTCCAAATATTCAAATAAGTAGTATAACATAATTGCTAACCTGTCAAGGTCATTTATTTAAACTAGTCAATAATTCCTTTACAATCTTAAAATCATCAAAATCCGTTCGTTCACCGTTTGTTTCCTGATAGGTCTCATGCCCTTTTCCGGCCACAAGAATAATATCATTGCCAACTGCCAATTGACAGGCTGTTTTTATGGCCTGTTCGCGATTCTCGATGGAGAGTATTTTTTTTATATTTTGGGGCTCTACACCTGCTTCCATTTCTTCAATTATCAGGGCTGCAGATTCCGTACGGGGGTTATCTGATGTGAAAATTGTCTTATTGCTCATTTCTGAAGCGATATGACCCATAACCGGGCGCTTAGACTTATCTCTGTCACCACCACACCCCACTACGGTGATAACATTTTCATTTCCAGTCCTCAATGCATTGATAGTATCAAGTACATTTTTAAGCGCATCCGGCGTATGGGCATAATCAACAATTGCCGTTATTTTTTCTTTAGATATATAATATTGAAATCTTCCGTCCACATTTTCCAATTCACTCAGAAGGCGGAGTGTTTCCATTTTTTCCAACCCCAACAAATCAGCCGTTGCATAAATTGCCAACATGTTATAGGCATTAAAGTCTCCTATTAATTTTGACCATAATTCATTGTCATCAATCTTTAAAAGTTGACCATGAAACTGATTTTCCAAAATATTTGCCCTATAATCTGCATAGGTCTTTAAAGCATAGGTATACTTCTTGGCCTTGGTATTTTGCAACATTACCAAACCATTCTTATCATCAATATTGGAAAGGGCAAACGCCTTTTTTGGAAGATTATCGAACAATTTTTTCTTGGTATCCCTATACTCAGCAAAGGTCTTATGATAATCCAAATGATCATGGGATAGATTTGTAAAAATTGCCCCTTCAAAGACCAAGCCCTCTGTTCTTTTTTGGTGGATTCCATGCGAGCTCACCTCCATAAAACAAAATTCCACGCCTGCATCATTCATTAAACTTAAATGTTTGTTTATAACCAATGCATCTGGAGTAGTGTGGGACGTAGCATATTGTTCATCGTCCACCATAATTTTTATTGTGGAAATTAATCCAACCTTATACCCAGCCCTTTTGAACAATTGATACAAAAGGCTACTGACAGTAGTTTTTCCATTGGTACCGGTAACAGCCACCAGCTTCAAATTTTTAGATGGATTTCCATAGAAATTTGAAGCCATAATAGCTAAAGCTTTTGCTCCATTATCAACCTCAAGATAGGTAACACCATTTACCATGTTTTTGGGCAATTCTTCACATACAATGGCCTTGGCTCCTGCATCAACGGTTTTGGCTATGTACTTATGGCCATCTGTAACTGTTCCTTTTATAGCCACAAAGACATCGTCCATTCCTACTTTTCTAGAATCAAAGCATATGGTATTTACCATTGTATTTGTAGTTCCACTTACTGCAGAAAGACCAACTCCATATAATATGTCTTTAAGCAACATCACGATAGTTCCAATACTATTTTTTTAACCTTATTCAAATCTGTTCCCTGGGATATAGATTGTTCTTTTACTTTTCCGTTTCCTTTGACCTCAACTTTTAATCCTAAATTTTCAAGAATGGAAACAGCATCCATTCCGCTCATACCTTTTACATTGGGCATAGTGCTGTACTTTTTTTGAGCTTCCGCATAGTATCCCTCATACTTTAATTCCAACTCATTGTTTTGGGGCTTTAGAAACTCCACTTCATCTGTCTTTGGAGAAATAGTATATATTTTCTGGGCAATTGATTTAAAAACCGGACCGGAAACATCGGCACCATAATATCCAACGCCCCTATCGGGCTCATGAATCACTACAATGCAAGAATATTTTGGATTGTCTGCTGGAAAATACCCAGCAAAAGATGAAATGTATTTTAACTTATCCGGATCCTTAGAAACATAGTTTTTCTGCGTAGTGCCTGTTTTTCCTGCCATTGAAAAATTTTCAGTATACAATCCATGCCCAGTTCCATGTTTTTTTTCGACCACATTCTTTAGCAACTGCTTTACCTTTCCAGCCGTTTCTTTGGAACAAATAGATGAATTGATAACCTCCTTATCAAACTTCAGAATGGTCTTGTTCCATTCCTTGACCTCTTTAATCAATCGAGGTCTTAACATTTCACCATCATTGGCAATGGCATTATAAAAAGAAAGTGTTTGCAATGGGGTTAAGGACACTTCATAGCCATGGGACATCCAAGCCAAAGAAATACCGGACCATCCCTTATCTCCTGGATATCTTATAACTGGCGCACCCTCCCCTTTAATGGGCATTCCCAATTCTTTATGAAGACCCATATTCATTAGCCTATTCACAAACTTTTCTGGGTTCTCCTTATAATTATTATGAATCATTTTAGCAAAAGCCGTGTTAGAGGATACTTCAAAAGCTTTAGAAAGAGAAATCTCTCCATATCCTCCCCATTTAGAATCTCTTACAGTTCTATCATACACCTTAAATCTTCCTTTTTCGGTATCAAGTACAGTACTGGTATCCACTACTTTATCCTCTAAAGCGGCAACCATGGACATTAGCTTAAATGTTGAGCCGGGTTCATGGGATTCTCCTACCGCATAGTTTAGCCTTTCATAATATTTACCCTCTGCCGTTCTTCCTAAATTGGAAATAGCCTTTACTTCTCCTGTTTTAGTCTCCATGACAATGACACAACCATGGTCTGCTTTATAATGTTCCAATTGCCTCAACAAAGCGTGATGTGCAATATCCTGAATATTAATATTAATAGTAGAAACCACATCATAGCCATCCTTAGGTTCCACAATATTGTCCAACCCAATAGGCTTCCATTGTCCTTTAGCAATTTTCTGCTTTAAACGTTTACCCTCAACACCTCTTAAGTATTGCCCAAAAGCCCCTTCCAGTCCAACTCTGGTATAATATCCATTTTCATCCACGCGTTCATAGCCAACACTACGTTCAGCAATTTTTCCCAAAGGATGCTCTCGAACGATTTTTTGCTCCGCAATAAAACCCCCTCTATTAGGCCCCTTCTTAAAAAGAGGAAATGTTTTCACTTTTATATAGTCAGAATAGTCAAGATTTCTAGCAATAAGGGCGTATCTATTTTTGTTGACTTTTGCTTTTCTTAAAATTTGTTCGTAATAAGAAGACGGTTTACTTAGCAATTTGGAGAGCTCATTGGAAAGCGGTCTGATGTTTTCCTCAAAATCAACATCTTTAACAGTTTCAGCATCAAAACGAATTGTATATCTGGATACCGAAGTTGCCAATAGGCTACCATCATCTGAATACAGATTACCCCTATTGGGTTCTATGGTAAACATCCTTTCTGTACGCTGCATGGCCAAATTCTTGTACTTATCACCATCCACCATTTGTATCCTCGTCATTTTAAATACCACAGCAAAAGCAAAGACAAAAAGAAATCCTGCCACTATATATAATCTGGTCAATATTTTTTTTTCTGTTACTGCCACTATTCTATTGCCTTAACCTTTATTTTTTTTGGTGGAGTTTCTGACGGGTACAAACCCTTTGCCTCCACAACTTGCATTACTTTGGATTCCAATTTTAATCTTTGAACATCACCACGGGTATCCACAAACTCACTTCGTAATTCTTTCACCTCTTCATTTAATGCCGCTATTTGATGTACTTTTTTATCTGCACTATGGGAACTTGCAATCATCACCACTGCCAAAAAGGAAAAGAAAAAAATGAACAGCCAATTTTTTGGGGCATCTCCACTTATTAAAAACTTTCCTTTTAATATGTCCAATAGTCCTTTTTTCATTTTCTATATTCTTTCAGCTATTCTCAGTTTAGCACTTCGAGCTCTATTATTTAATTTTATTTCTTCAGCTGATGGAGTAACCAACCCTCCTACTTTTTTAAAGGGCACATTAACATTACCATAAAAATCTTTCTCAGCCTCTCCCTCAAATTTACCTTCCCGAACAAATCTTTTTACCAACCTATCTTCCAAGGAGTGATAGCTTAAAATGCTCAATCTCCCTCCTTTATTAATTAAATCCGGTGTCTGTAGCAAGAATTCCTTTATTACCTGAATTTCTTGATTTACCTCAATACGAATGGCCTGATATATCTGGGCCAAAATTTTATGCTCTTTAAACTTTGGCAAAAACCTTTGCAACACCTTTTTTAATTCCTCAGTAGTCTTTATTGGGGACTCTTCCCTGTACTCCACTATTGTTTTTGACAAAGCATTGGCATTTCTTAAATCCCCGTACTCAAAAAAAACCTTTCTTAAATCATCATAGGAATATTGGTTTACCACTTGAAAAGCGGAAACACTATTTTTTTTACTCATTCTCATATCCAAATCAGCATCAAACCTTGTGGAAAAACCACGTTCCGCTTTATCAAATTGATGAGAAGAAACCCCAAAATCTGCTAGGATTCCATCTACTTTCCGAATGCCATAGAACTTTAAAAACTGAGTTATGTACCTAAAATTTTCATTAATCAGGGTAAACCTTTCATCTTTCAAGGCATTTTGCAACGCATCTTCATCTTGGTCAAATGCATATAGCTTGCCTTCATTGCCCAGCCTTTTCAATATTTCTTTAGAATGCCCTCCACCGCCAAAGGTCACATCCACGTACACTCCATTTTGCTTTATGCCTAGACCATCTACAGTCTCTTTGAGCAATACTGGACTATGGTAACTCATCGGCTTCTGTCTTCTTACTTCCCATGGACTCCTCTGCCATTTTAGCTACCTCCTCATCTGACACATTTATGGTTTCTTCATATCCATCCTTGTCCCAAACTTCAATAAAACCAACAGAACAGGTCAAAACCACTTCTTTACTGATACCAGCAAATTCTACTAAGTTTTTTGGGATTTGCAATCTTCCCGTACCATCTATTTCAACAGGTGCCAAACCAGCCGTATAAATCCTAAAAAAAGTATTGTTTACTTTATCAAAACTATTCTGCTCCCTTAACTGCTTGCTTATATCGTTCCAGTACTCCATTGGATGTAGTTCCAAACAACGTTGAAACATTGATCTCTTAAGAACAAAGCCGTCATTAAGCACAGGTGCCAGCTGTTTTTTTAGCACAGTTGGCAACATAATCCTACCTTTGGTATCGGCTTTACAATTAAATTGTCCTATGAGATTAATCACTGAATATGAATGGCTTTAGCTTTAATAACTCAAATATATAGAAATTATTACCACATTTTTCCACTTTTCTCCATAATTTACCACTTTGTTGATAAATTTTTCCACTTTCGCATGCCTAAAACCCACTTTAATGAAGAAAAGCACGGCTGATATTTGACCTATTTCCACAAAAAAATCAATGGTTTATGAGGTATAGATTACATGTGCTGACAATACTTTTGCATGGTATTATATGGAAATGTATATATTTGTCACAATTGACCGGAACTAGCCTTTAATGGAAGAAAAAATTATTACAGATGGAAAATACCGATATATAGAAATAGGGGATGGAACCCCTATTATTATATTACATGGTTTGATGGGGGGATTGAGTAATTTTCAAGGAGTTACGGAGTATTTTCCAGAAAAAGGCTATAAGGTCTTAATTCCTGAACTACCCATCTATGACATGCCGTTATTAAAAACCAATGTGAAATTTTTTGCAAAGTTTTTAGAGAAATTCATTGAGCATAAAGGTTTAAAGGATGTTATCCTATTGGGAAACTCCTTGGGTGGCCATATTGGGTTATTGCACACCAAACTATATCCTGAAATGGTAAAAGCATTAGTAATTACAGGAAGTTCTGGCCTTTATGAAAGCGCCATGGGTGATGGATATCCCAAGCGAGGTGATTATGAGTTCATAAAAAAGAAGGCACAGGATGTTTTTTATGATCCCGAAGTGGCAACAAAAGAAATAGTTGATGAAGTTTTTGCAACGGTTAACGACCGAATGAAGCTTGTAAAAACATTGTCCATTGCCAAAAGTGCCATACGTCATAACATGTCCAAGGATTTGCCGCATATGCACACTCCAACCTGTATTATATGGGGCGAGAATGACTCTGTTACTCCGCCTAATGTAGCAAAGGAATTTCATGAACTTCTACCGGATTCCGACTTGTTTTGGATTGAAAAATGTGGACACGCACCTATGATGGAACATCCGAAAGAGTTTAATGAGTTATTGGATGCTTGGCTTACAGAACGTAAATTCTAAATAATACTTTTCTGATGAAAATAAAGTCTTCCGACTTTGTAATGAGCAACTCCAGTGTGGAAAAATGCCCCAATGAACCCATTCCAGAATATGCGTTTATAGGAAGGTCCAATGTAGGGAAGTCTTCTTTAATTAATATGCTTACGCAAAGAAAAGGATTGGCAAAAACATCCGGCAGACCAGGGAAAACCCAGCTTATCAATCATTTTAAAATTAACGGCAATTGGTTCTTGGTTGATTTACCTGGTTATGGGTATGCAAAAGTCTCCAAAAAAGAGAAAAAAACATTTCAAAAATACATTACGGATTATTTTTTAAAAAGAGAACAGCTGGTATGTGCCTTTATTTTGATTGATATTAGGCACGAACCGCAAAAAATTGATATGGAATTTATGGAGTGGATGGGTGAAAACCAAATTCCTTTTTCCATTATTTTTACCAAAGCGGATAAACTTAAACCCAAAACAATTGAACAACATGCCAATGGCTATCTCAATGAATTACTAAATGGTGTTTGGGAAGAAGCTCCAAATCATTTCATTACTTCCTCATCTAAAAATATTGGAAGAGAAGAAGTTCTGGATTATATCGATTCTATAAACACAAATTTTTTTAAACAGGTTCAAGATTGATTTATATCTTAAAAAACCTCTTTTTTTTCACCTCAATAAGTTCTATTAGTTCCTCGGAAGTTTCTACAACATTTAATATTTCAGTATGTATAAAAACTTCCATATACCCATTAATAATTGCAAATACTATAGGATATGAATAGGGATCATCGTCTTGATGGTCAAACTTCTTTATAAATTCGTTCTTATGTAAAAACTGCATTTCAAGACCCTTGGGGTTATGAGCCTTAACCATATTTTTATTGCTCTTCCTATATTTTCTCCAAATCTTATCTTCCTTAATAGTTCCATAAGTTATATCGCAAAGATTACAGGCATAGGTTTCTGGGCTTAACATTTTATGGGCACTATCCAAAATAGCATTATGTATTCCAGAATTGGCATTGTAAACAAAAATTAACTTGTTGTTTGCCATGAATTATTTTTTCAACTCCAACTTCTCAGCAAAATATTCACAAAAATCCTTCATAGTGGCAGTCATTTTTTCATCTTGGGTTGCTTTCATAAAGGTATCGGAAAGAGATACCAAAGTCTGGTGAAAGAAAATTTTCATTTCATCAACAGGCATATCCTTTGTCCATAAATCTATCTTGAGGGACTCTTTATTTTTGCTATCCCAAACAGACAACAACATAGCTTTAGCTTCCTCATTGTCTATACCACCATCTTGTGCGGACCAAGTTAATTTCTCTGGAACTCTGTTTTCATCCAAGCCTACCGTCAATGTAATTTCTGATGTATGCAATTCTGCCATTTATTTTGTGGGTTTATAATTTGATTCTTTAAATATTTCCTCCTCAGGTAAATTTAGTAACTGTTCAAGGGTCACATCATTATCATCCATGAATGCCCTAACTATTTGCCAACCCATATATCGACCTATTCTTCCTGGGGATTCATTGTCAATTATTTCCAATTGAAACTTGGAAAATGGTGCCGGATCCAAAAATCGAGGCCCCAGTTTACTGTCCGTACTGTATAGCAACTCTCGCTCTATAAAATATCTCCATGTTTGTTCTTCATTTGCTTTGGCCCAATCCAATTGCTCTTCCGTATAACCTATTTTCTGGGCATCCGTCTTAAAAGGAATCAATTTATCCTTTAAATAAAGTTCTTTTCCATAAAATATCATTTGAGATAAAAAAGAGCGGTCTTTTGATGGCTTCACCACTATTTTGGCAAAAGCACTCGCTACATCGCTTATGATATATTCTTTGTCCAATCCTTGAGCTATATACCGTTGAATACCAGTATAGAATTTATGTGAACCTCCCAAATAATTATCCAAACCTATCAATAACAAGGAATCTGCCAACACTACCCTATTTTGATATTGCACGTCAGAAATTACAGTAACAACTTTTGGGGTTTCAAAATGAGGAAAATAATATTTAATATGTTTAAACAATAATTCCAAATCAGCAGATTCCTGCTCAAAATCACCAAAAGTAGTATTGACTTCACTTAACAATTCTATTTGCAAGGTGTCCGTCATTTTAGATATCCATACACTATCAGGGTATTGTTTGGGAAATAGATATAGGTATTTATTCTTTAAATCTGCTAACTGTTCGGGGGTAGTTTCTGCAAACTCTCGGTCAAAACGACTTATTTGTAGATTTAAGGATATGTTTTCTATCTCTTTAGCTATCTTATCATTATCATTACAGCTTGTTAAAAACAAAAAAAGCAAGAAAACTATAAAAAAAGGCTTATACATAATAAGTAATTGGAAATCAATTTTATTTTTAAGCGTATACACTTTATTTTTACAGGCAAAGTTAATTGATTTCATTCTAATAAAGTACCACTATGCACACAGAAAAAGTTACGGACTATATAGTGAATTGGTTAAAGGATTATGCAACCAATGCAAATATTAAAGGTTTTGTAATTGGAGTTTCTGGCGGAATTGATTCCGCTGTGACCTCAACATTATGTGCCAAAACTGGTTTAGACCTTTTGGTTTTAGAAATGCCCATTCACCAAGCTGAGAGTCAGGTATCAAGAGCTTCGCGACATATCGATTGGTTAATGGATAATTTTAAGAATGTGAACAGACAAATGGTAAATCTTACGCCAGTTTTTGACAGTTTAGTAGCAACTTTACCGAAAGTTGATAATGAGGAAGAGCGTTTTATGTCACTTGCAAATACGCGGGCAAGATTGCGGATGACGAGTCTCTACTATTTTGCCGCTCTTAAAGGATATCTTGTGGCCGGCACAGGAAATAAAGTAGAGGATTTTGGAGTTGGTTTTTATACCAAATATGGGGATGGCGGTGTAGATTTAAGTCCAATCGCCGACTTAATGAAGTCTGAGGTTTATGAAATAGCAAAATTCCTAGGAGTAAATGAGGATATAATTAAAGCCCCACCCACTGATGGTCTTTGGGGCGATGATAGAACTGATGAAGACCAAATAGGAGCATCTTATCCAGAACTGGAATGGGCCATGAAAATGAATGATAAAGGAAAAACAAGTGATGATTTTACCGGAAGGGAAAAGGAGGTTTTTCTAATTTATAAAAGGTTTAATTCTGCAAATAAGCATAAAATGATTCCCATACCTGTTTGTGAAATTCCAAATACTTTAAAATAACGTCTCAACTGATAATCATGTAATTAAATCGAAAAAAGAGTGAAAATATGTTAATTCCAATAAAAAAATTCAACCTTTACCCTTGATAATTAGATTTTTAACCTTACATTGCATGTCAGTATTTTTACACAAATAAAAAAGGTAAATAAGTCTTTTAAACCACCAGACCATGATAAAAGTATTGATTGCAGATAATCATCCAATTGTACGCTTAGGTATTAAACAGGTATTGGAATCTGCAAATAATTTTGAAGTAATTAATGATGTTTCCACTACTAGTGAGTTGTTCAAATCAATGGAAACTGCCGCTCCAGATGTAATTATTTTGGAGATGGATATCCCAGAAATTAACGGAATAGCAACTCTTAGAAAATTAAAGCAAGATTATCCTAACGTAAAAGTGTTGATTTATAGCAGCCAGTCTGAGGATGTTTATGCTTTAAGCACTATAAGAGCTGGCGCATATGGATACCTTTCCAAAACAGCAGATTTGGACTATATCATTAGTGCGTTAAAAAAAGTAAGCAATGGGGATATGTTTATAACCAATGAACTAGCGCAACGTTTGGCCTTTGATGAAGGAACACAAAAACCAAGAAGGTTCTTTAGAAAGCTATCCACAAGAGAAGTGGAAGTATTGAAAATGCTGGCCAGTGGAAAACGTAATAAAGAAGTTGCCGAAGGATTAAACCTTAATGAAAAAACTGTAAGTACCTATAAGGCCCGTTTAATGAGAAAACTTAATGTTGACAACCTTGTGGATTTGCTACAGCAAGCAAAAGCTTTGGAATTATATTAAGACATAAAAACTATAACGATTTCGAAAATCCTTAGATTAGTTTCTTTGGATTTTTTTGTTTTTAGGAAAGTACCCTATTCAACTTTTTATTGAGCAATTTATTTAATTGAAGATAATTCATGATTTCTTCCAAAATTTCCGAATTGTCTTCCATATTTCCTTCTGTGCCTTCTTTTAATTTTTCTATTCTTCTTTTTATCAAAAAGCAACGTAGAGTCAATATTGTTTCACTTACCAATTGCGAAACCGATTTTTGCTTTTCCTTGGGATAAATATTTTTTCTCTCCCAATTATGAAGTGCATATTTTTCATCTTCCATTAAAATGGAAGAAATTTCTGAACTTATATCATGTTCCAAATTGGATATAAATGTATTAACAGAAAAATTCTCTTTCTCGTTCAACTCCTCAATCAACTTATAATAGGTGTTTTTAAATTGACTGTGGGTTAGTTCTATCTCATCTTCCTGTAAGTCCAAATATATTTTTTCATATACCTTGGATTCCATGCTTTCTGGTTCCAAAACTAAGTCCCCCTCTTCATTCTCTTTTAAGATTAAATCTTCAAATTCTTGCTCTTGGTTTCCGTACAGCAAGAGCATTTCAATGATTTTTCTTTCTAGTTCATATTGTACATCTACTTTTTCAACGGTCTGTTTATTTTTAACAATTTCAAAAGCCTTTTGTTCCTGCTTAACCTTTTTCACGGCATCAGCAGCTCCTTTTTTACCTATCTGCGCTAATGTATTGAATAAAACTTCTTCCGAAACATTCATTAATCTAGCACATTCCTGAATATAGATTTCCCTTTTGATTTGATCAGGAATTTTGGAAATACTGTTTACAATATCACGTACAGTATCCGCCTTTTTTATAGGGTCATTATTGGATTCTTCTACCAACAACGAAGTTTTAAACTGAATAAAGTCTTTAGAATTCTCTTGCAGATAAAGCACCACCTCCTCATACCCATTGTTCTTAGAAAAGCTATCAGGGTCTTCCCCTTCTGGAAAAGTGCAAACTTTTACATTCATCCCCTGTTCCAGAATTAAATCTATTCCCCTTAAAGAAGCGCGAAGACCAGCTGCATCTCCATCAAACAGTACCGTTATATTTTTGGTCAATCTATTGATCAATCTAATTTGATCCGGGGTCAATGCCGTACCACTAGAAGCCACCACATTTTGAATTCCTCGTTGGTGAAACTGAATTACATCTGTATAACCCTCTACCAAATAACAGTTATCCTCTTTCGCAATGGCCTGCTTGGCAAAATTAATACCGTACAGCACCTTACTCTTATGGTATATTTCACTCTCGGGAGAGTTTAGGTACTTGGCAGCTTTCTTATCATTTGTCAAAATTCTTCCACCAAAACCTAAAACCCTTCCACTCATGGAATGAATAGGAAACATTACACGACCTTTAAAACGGTCGAATTTTTTGGTGGCATCTGTTCCTTCTTTCACAATGGTGAGTCCCGTTTTCTGCAAAAATTCCAATTGATATCCCTCATCCAAGGCTCTGTTTGTAAAAGCTTCCCATTGATCTAGACTATAGCCCAATCCAAACTTTTTAATGGTTTCATCGGTAAAACCCCGTTCCTTAAAATAACTCAGGCCAATGGCTTTTCCCAGTTCTGATTGCCAAAGGGTATTGGAAAAATATTTTTGGGCATATTCAGATACCAAATACATACTTTCACGTTCATTCGCCAGCTCTTTCTGTTCGTTGCTCTGCTCTGTTTCCTCTATCTCTATATTATATTTTTTGGCTAAGTACTTTATAGCCTCTGGATAGGTAAAGTGTTCGTGCTCCATTAAAAAAGCCACCACATTTCCTCCTTTGCCACTACTAAAATCTTTCCAAATTTGTTTTACTGGGGAAACCATAAAACTAGGGGTACGTTCATCCGAAAATGGACTAAGTCCTTTAAAACTGGAACCCGACTTTTTTAATTGAACAAAGTCACCAATAACCTCCTCTAAGCGAGCGGTTTCATATACTTGGTCTATTGTAGCTTTTGAAATCAAGGGTTCATTAATTTGTAGCAGATAAATGTAACAAAAATAGTTGCGCTTAAAAAGGGAAAATTATGTAGATTGAAGTTCATAAAAGATTTGAAATGATTTTATTCTTTGGGACCAGACCAGGAAAAACTAAAACTATTGCCATACAAAATACTCCATGTCCAAATTGTGGGCAAACAAATACATTATCATTAGTTACTACAGCTAACTATTTTCATTTATTTTGGATAAAGCTTTTTAAAATAAGTACTGATTCTTTTGCAGAATGCGCTCATTGCAAAAGAGGTTTTTATAAGAATGAGTTTACAGAAAAAATGAAAAAAGCACTATAAAATAAAAAAGGGATGCGTGACACACCCCCTTTAACACTTAACTAAACTTTACATAATTATAAATCAAACCTTAGGCCCAAGGAGATATTGCGTTGTTCTATGTCGGCATTCTTAAACAACGGATTCAAATCATACTTCGCATATAATAAAACCCCATCAAAACCTACATAGCCACTTAATCCATAAACAAAATTGGTAGTATTATAACCTCTTTTCAACTTATCCTTTACGTTTTCACCTGCTCTATCGTATTTTAGTTTTTGACGTGTCCCCAAATTAAATCCTCCATATCCTCCAATGCCAATTCTAAATTGATTTTGTATAGAATAGCGAAAGTTATTTTCGTTCTCTCTTTTTCTAGAGGGGCCAAATTCCAAATGCATTGGAAATACCAGGTTATCCATACGAAGTTTAGATTTCTTTAATTCATATTCAAAATCTGCCAATTCAGATTGACCATCAACGACGGTGAAATATTGATTGTCCTTTGGTTTTAATCCATTGTACTGAAAGGAGAACCCATAATTAATTCTCATAAAGTTAGAGTTTTTAAACACTCTTGTTCTCCATTGCCATCCCATTTCAAAAAAACGACTTCCACCAATTTTATAGGGTGTATCCTCTATAGACTGTCCCTCTATTAAAGTATTATTTAGACCAATAGCCATAACAAAGTCTGAATATGTTCTACGATCATATTTAATTTCTCTTTTTTTCCAATGTTTAGAGTTTTTAGAGCTAAAAGAAAAAGCTGGCTTTCCGTTAAAACTTATTCCAAATCTAACATTGTCGCCACTAATGGTATCAGCTTCTATAAGAATCAAAGTCTTCCCATCGTTTCTTTCCAACAGGGAAATTTCATTTTCTATAATTGCTATTCTGTCCTCTATATTTAAAGCTCTTTTTGTTGCTGCAGCTTCTTTGAGAGTTTTTGCCTCTTCTTGGGTAATTTCATTGTTATCAATTCTTCTATTTATATCCTCGACTTCAATTTTAAGAGCCTCTTTTTCTTGAAATGTAATTTTATTCTTCCTCTCTTCCAAAACTTCCACTTTCTCTTTATATGAAGAATCCTGGGCGCTTATTTTTTGGATAAATAAGGAAAATAACAATACAACTAAAACGAAAATATTTAACGTTCTCATACTAATTTTGATTTAGAGCCCCCCTCCCTTCCTCTCCAGATGGAGAGGAAAGCTTGGAAACTATTGGTTAATGATTGATGAATAAACTAATTGTTGCGGTCTGCAACTGCTGTTCTTACTTTTATAAATCCACTTTTTAAAGACTCAAAAATTTGGTCACGGAAAGAATGGTCCAGCTCATCTTCAACTTCACTCAGTAGTGCCAAGGCATCGACCTTTTGATTTTCCATAAATATTTTATTGGTCAGTATTTCTGTTTGCGCTTTTCTTAGCAAGGAATCAACTTCCATATCTGTTAGCAAATCATTGTCTTTTTCCAATAAATTCACCTTTGCTATCACCTCAGCTATTTTGGAATCAATTAATTTTTCAGTGTCAGACAATGATTTGTTTAACATCGAAGACTGGTTTTCTTGAGTAACCGCAACCGTTTGCTGCTCAATATTTTTAACCTCCTTCTTATTTTTCTTGATGGTGTTTTGCTTTACCGGGGCAACTTCCTCCACTGTCGCATATACCTCTTCTTGCTGTAATGGAGCAATAATTTCAGTTTTACTTTTCTCTACTTTATTCTCCAAAGGTTCATCAACAATTTCAACCCCTTTACCTGGTATAGAACCACTAGAATTAAAAACCAAAGTGGACACTATCAAAATTCCTATGAAACTGGCTGCCACGGCATACCAGATAAAACCCTTGGTTCTTTTATTTTGTGGAGTTTCTAACGTGCTGGAAATCTTCTCCCAAGCATTTTTTGATGGAGCAATTTCTCTCTTTTGCAACTTCTCCTTTATTTCATCCTCAAATTTAATGGGCGCCATAACCTAAAATTTTCTGTTCTTTTAATTTTTCTTGCAACATTTTTCTTGCCTTATACAATTGAGATTTGGAAGTGCCTTCAGATATTTTAAGCATTTCGGCAATCTCATTATGCTTATATCCTTCCACGGCATACATCACAAATACCATTTTATACCCTTCTGGAAGTTCATCTATCAATTTTTGAATATGCTCCACATCCATACTGGAAGAAATGGACACATTTTCATGGGCTTCGTTTTCATATAATTCATTGTCAAAAACTACAAATTGTTTTTTCCGTAAAAAGGATATGGATTCCCTAATCATAACTCGTCTAATCCATCCTTCGAAACTGCCCTCATGTTTAAAACTTTCCAAATGTTTAAAAACTTTTACAAATCCGTTGACCATAACGTCTTCTGCGAATTGCACATCCTTTACATATTGCCTGCAAACACTCAACATTTTTGGGGCATATCTTTCATAGATTAGCTGCTGAGCTTCTCTATCATTAGCGACAGCCTTGCTGATTAGTCTTTTCTCGTTATTGTAAAATGAAATAATTTTCAAACCTCACATTTTGTCTTCTATAAAGATAGACGTAATGAAATTGAAAAGCGTTGTATGAAGAATTAATATTTTTATTAAAAAATATGTAAACTACTGATTGTTAAATATTTAATTTTTTATTTTTTTCTATCCACCACATAGTTCACCATCAATTTTAAGGAGCTTTTATAATCAGATTCCGGGTAGGCATCCAAAAGTGTAAGTGCTTCTTCTTTGTATTTAAGCATCTTTTCAATGGCATATTCCAAACCTCCATTGCTTTTTACAAAGGAAATTACTTCTTTAACTCTCTTTTTATTTTTATTATGGTTTTTAATGGAGTTGATGAGCCATTTTTTCTCCTCTTTGGAACAGTGATTCAAAACATGAATTAAAGGAAGAGTCATTTTCTGTTCCTTGATATCAATCCCCGTAGGTTTTCCTATTTGTTCTTCACCATAATCGAACAAATCATCCTTTATCTGAAACGCCATTCCTATTAGCTCCCCAAACTTTCTAAACGTTTCCACATCATCTGACTCTGGCTTTACTGAACAAGCCCCTAAACTACAGCATGCTGCAATTAAAGTAGCAGTTTTTTGCCTAATGATTTCATAATACACGTCCTCTGTGATATCTAGCCTTCTTGCCTTTTCAATTTGTAAGAGCTCACCTTCACTAATCTCCCTCATGGCAACGGAAATAATTTTAAGCAAATCAAAATCATTATTATCTACTGATAACAACATACCTTTGGCCAAAAGAAAATCGCCAACAAGAACAGCAATCTTATTTTTCCAAAGTGCATTCACCGAAAAGAAGCCTCGGCGTTTATTGCTATCATCCACTACATCATCATGTACTAGGGAGGCAGTGTGTATTAATTCTATTACTGAAGCACCTCTATAGGTTCGTTCGTTCACCTCGCCATTGTTCAACAACTTTGCTGTTAGAAAAACAAACATGGGGCGCATTTGTTTTCCTTTCCTATTTACGATGTAATATGTAATTCTGTTCAATAGGGCAACCTGGGAGGACATTGATTTATGGAACTTTTTTTCAAAAAGTTCCATTTCATTCTGTATAGGTTCCTTTATTTGTGATACAATTTTCACTGGCAATGACTTTTCAAAAGAGAAAAAGTATAGGTTTGGTCAGATAAAAGTAGTTAAAATAACAAGTTTTAAGGCAACTATTAGTTAAGGTTGCCATAAAATCCCATTAAAAAGAAAACAAAATTTAATTCTTATGATTTATTTGCCAATTGGCCACATGCAGCATCTATATCTTTCCCTCTGGAACGGCGTACGGTTACCGTAATTCCATTATCCTCCAAAGTATTTACGTACATTTCTATTGCTTTGTTAGATGCTTGCCGAAATTCCCCATCATCAATTGGATTATACTCTATTAAATTAACTTTAGATGGTGCAAATCGGCAAAAATCCACCAACGCATCGACGTCCTTTTTAGAATCATTAATACCTTGCCAAACTACATATTCATAAGTAATTCTGCTTTTTGTTTGTTCATACCAATATTGTAGGGATTCCCGTAAATCTTTCAAAGTAAAATTGGCATTAAAAGGCATTATCGATGTTCTTATTTCATCAATTGCAGAATGTAGTGAGACGGCTAGCTTAAATTTTACTTTTTCATCTGCCATTTTTCTTATCATCTTGGGAACTCCAGAAGTGGAAACTGTAATACGTTTGGATGACATACCCAAACCTTCTGGGGATGTTATTTTATCAATAGCCTTAAGTACGTTGTTATAATTCATTAAAGGTTCACCCATGCCCATAAAAACTATATTGCTCAAGGGCATATTATGATAAAGCTTACTTTGACTATCAATAGCAACTACCTGGTCATATATTTCGTCAGGATTCAAGTTTCTCATTCGTTTTAGGCGGGCAGTTGCACAAAATTTACAATCCAAGCTGCACCCAACTTGGCTAGAAACACATGCTGTAGTTCTCTTACTGGTAGGTATTAAAACTGATTCCACAATAAGCCCATCATGCAAACGCACGGCATTCTTAATAGTACCATCCTTACTCCGCTGCATTTGATCAACCTTAATATGATTAATTACAAAATTGGCGTCCAATAATTCCCGTGTTTCTTTAGACACATTGGTCATACCATCAAAAGAGTGGGCAGATTTCTGCCACAACCACTCATATACTTGATTGCCCCTAAAAGCCTTATCGCCTTTTTCCACAAAGAAGTCGCGCAATTGCTCTTTGGTCATTGACCTTATATCTTTTTTACTATTTGTTTTCACTGCGATAAAGATAGGAAATAGAAAAAATCCTGTAACCCAATTTCTTAATAGGTAACAGGATTCTTATATTTAAGTGAGTCCCTTATTATTGGAAATCAAAAATTATAAAATCAACATGGCATCGCCATAGGAATAGAACTTGTACTGTTCCAAAATAGCCTCCTTGTATGCTTTTTTCATTAAATCATGGCCCATAAATGCAGAAACCATCATCATTAATGTAGATTTTGGCAAATGGAAATTGGTCACCATACAATTAGCTATACTAAATTCATGTGGGGGAAAAATAAACTTGTTCGTCCAACCATCAAAGGTGTTTAAGGTATTCTGGGAAGAAACTGCACTTTCCAGCCCTCTCATTACCGTTGTACCTACAGCACAAACTCTTTTTTTATTGGCTTTAGCTGCATTGACCACTTCAGTTGCTTTTTCTTCTATCACCAGTTCTTCACTATCCATCTTATGCTTGGACAAATCTTCCACTTCAACAGGATTAAAGGTTCCCAAACCAACATGGAGTGTCAATTCGGCAAAATCTATTCCTTTTATTTCCAAACGCTTTAATAAATGCTTTGAAAAATGAAGACCGGCTGTAGGAGCGGCTACCGCACCTTCGTGTTTTGCATAAATGGTTTGGTATCTTTCTTCATCTGATTCTTCCACCTCTCTTTTAATATATTTTGGAAGCGGAGTTTCTCCCAATTCTCTTAACTTTCTTCTAAAATCCGTATAAGATCCGTCATATAAAAAACGAAGTGTTCTACCTCTAGATGTTGTATTGTCTATCACCTCGGCAACTAGAGTTTCATCATCCCCAAAATATAGCTTATTACCGATACGGATTTTACGCGCTGGATCTACCAAAACATCCCAAAGACGTTGCTCTTCATTTAATTCTCTTAACAAAAAAACTTCAATTCTTGCTCCAGTTTTTTCCTTGTTTCCAAATAATCTTGCAGGGAAAACTTTTGTATTATTAAGGACCATCACATCTCCTTCATCAAAATAATTAATGAGATCCTTAAACATTTTATGCTCTATTTTTCCTGTTTCTCTATGAACAACCATTAATTTGGATTCATCTCTATGCTCAGCAGGATACTCAGCCAATAAATCATTAGGAAGTTCAAAACTAAAGTGTGATAATTTCATGTAAACTTTATGTTATGGGTTTAAGCGGTGGCAAATATACAATCCTGACATAGGGGATGTCAAGTAAAACCGTATTTAAATAACAACTAAAGTTCTTTAATGCCTATTTTAAGCTTTTCCATGTCCGTCCAAAAATCTGGATATGATTTGGAAACTACTTCTGCATCATTGATTATTATTGAGTTTTTTAATGCCAATGGGGCAAATGCCATAGCCATTCTATGGTCATTATAGGTATCTATAGCCACTTCATTATTAATTGTCTTGGAAGGTTTCAAAGTCAATGTTTTATCAGTAACTGTAATATTCGCACCCAATTTGGAAAGCTCAGCTTTTAATGCCTCCAGTCTATCAGTTTCTTTAATTTTTAGAGTATGAAGACCTGTAAGGTGACATCCCAGCCTTAATCCAAAACAAGTAACAGCAATTGTTTGGGCAATATCTGGAGCATTGGAAAGGTCATAATTTATAGAAGGTTGTGCCTCAGCTGTTTTCCTTAAAACAATTTCATTCTCCAAAAATGTAGTTTCTACTCCGAAGTCCCTATACAGTTCTGCCAAAACACTATCTCCCTGTAACGAATCACTTTTGTATGCCGTCAATGAAATTTTGGTTCCAACTTCACTAAGAGCTACAATACTATAAAAATAACTGGCTGAACTCCAGTCGGACTCTACCACCATTATTTTGTCCAGCACATCTTTTTCAGGAGATACTTTAATAACATTACCTTCAAAAAAAGTAGTAACTCCAACCTGGTTCAATAAGCCCAATGTCATTTTTATATAAGGAACGGATGTTATTTTTCCTACCAAATCCAATTCTAATCCATTTTCTAAACTAGGTGCTATTAACAACAAGGCCGATATATACTGACTACTAATATTAGCAGGCAAACTTACCTTGCTCTTTATAAGCTTTTTACCTTTTATTTTCAAAGGAGGGTATCCATCATTGCGCTCATATTCAATATCGGCACCTAATTCCTTCAGTCCATCCACCAAAACTTTTATGGGTCTTTCCGTCATCCTTTTCGAACCAGTCAGCACCACTTCTTTTCCTTCTTGAGAGGCAAAATACGCTGTTAGAAAGCGCATTGCTGTACCCGCATGGTGAATGTCCACTTCACCAAAAGAAACTCCCAATCCATTTTTCATTACCCTTCCATCATCCGAATTAGATAGATTTTCTATTTGAATATTGGGAAACAAGGCCTGTAAAAGCAACAACCTATTGGACTCACTTTTGGAGCCAGTTACTTGAATATTGGTTTCTATTAGATTAGTTGGTGGAGTAGAAAGAAATAACTTCAACGGTATGAATTTAAAGCATTAAATTGGAGCACAAATATACTATTGTTATTTGAGTTTTTTATTGTTTTGATGCCTATCGTGATCACGCCTGGCTTTAACGTCCAGTTTCTTATCAAAAGCCTCTTGCAAGTCAACTCCTGTTTGGTTTGCCAAACACAACACTACAAAGAGAACATCAGCAAGTTCTTCTCCCAAGTCTTTATCTTTATCAGACTCTTTCTCGCTTTGCTCACCATAACGACGGGCTATAATTCTGGCCACTTCCCCTACCTCTTCGGTTAATTGTGCCATATTGGTGAGTTCATTAAAATAGCGAACTCCATGATTCTTAATCCATTCGTCAACGACTTCTTGTGCGTTTTGTATGTTCATTTTTAAATTTTAGATAATACTATTTGCTCAGATTCTTTTACTATTATTTGTTTATAAAACTCCTTTAAATAAAGGTAAACATCAGCACCTATCTTAGAATGGTTAATTTCATAATTAACGAGCAATTTAATCATATTATCATCATTATTTATCACATACTTAAAAGCACCCATATCCTCAGGCAACTTCATTAAAATTGTTTCCGGTTTGGATTCTAAACTATATCCTTCAGGAATTTTAATATTAACAACATATGTGTTTTTAAACGGAAATCCGAAATCTACAGGATATTCCCTCTTTTCCATTTTAAATGGATTTTCTCCTTTTTTTAAAAAAGTCAAAGGCTGAAAATATATCTTGTCATTTATTATTTCTGAGGCATTCTCATCAAAGAAATCAAAAAATTCTGATACTGGCCCCTCAAAAGTAGTTGCATTCCTTGTCTCATGATTAGATACTTCTATACCGTTGAACCTTGTTTCCAAATCAGTTAAATAAGACTCTTCGTTTTTGTCTTTATATTCTTTTCTATAGTCCATTGCAGCATGCTTGGTGTATCGAAGGCTACACTTGCCTTCCGAGGTGCCATCTTCATTAAGCGTTAACTCCAAATTAGCCATTCTTTGAGCTTTATTTGGGGAGTTAATATCAATTAAATCCCATTTCATACTATCATTATCTATTAAAATACCTCGCCAATTATAATCTTTTATGGGAAGTAAGTTAACATCACTAAATTCTTCCGTTGCATCTAAAAAATAAGGTTTGTCATTTATTATGGCATAGGCCAGAACATAATTTAGCCTATCCACAGTAGGAAAAAAAGGAACGGCATTCTCCTTTGTACTAATTATTACTGGGTTGGCGTCTATGCCTGCATATCTTAACATGGCCACTGTTAAAAGATTAATATCCGCGGCATTGCCCTTTTTCTCTTTTAATGTTTTTTTCAATCCGTTATAAAAATATTTACCATCTATTCCATTCCAGGTAATATTATCCTTAACATATTTGAAAATGGATTTCATTTTGCCCATTTGGTCATCTTCATTGGCTAACAAAATATCTAGTTCATCATCAAATGAATTAGATTTATCCAGTTCATTTTTATAATCGTCTGAGTTACCAATTGTTTGAGCTACATCTTTCCATGTTTGAGCATAGCTTTTAAAATAAGGGGGGATATTAACTGACACCAACTCAAACATTACACCAGCTCTATAATTATCTATGTTATCTACATAATTTTCTTCCTTTAAAGCAGGTACGTTGTTAAGGTTGTACTTGTTAATAACCACATTCATTCCTATACGGTTATCCCTTTCGGCACTTTCCTTTGGGTAAAAAGGCACACTTCCTTTGAACGTTTGCTTGAACTTAAAACCTTTTGGAGTCCTAATCTCTGCATGTAATTTTTTTATAGGAATATCATATTGAAACCTAAACTCATCTATATTCCAAATAAAAGGTGAGCTTATTAGATAGCTAAATTCTACAACTGAACCCTCTTTTACATTGGGCATTGTAAATTTTACTTGTTTATAATTATAACTAGCCTCTGTCTTAAATATTTGATTTTTATCTAGCTCCGTTTCAACAATTTTATCATTCTCCAGATTATAGGTAAATGCTTTAATTTTGCTTACCCCCTCACTGTCATGACGGGTTTTAAACAGATTAATTGACTTTGTTGCATAATCAAAACCATCCTTATTATATATTTTAATACGCTCATGAACCTTTGTCATTAACATACCATCTCCGCCTGCATTTACATAATATGTATTTTGATTCTTATATACAACTACAGCATTTGCAGATTTATCATTTACATATTCTTTCTCCAATAACTCTTCCTTGGTTACTTCTCCAAATTTTACTTCTTGAGCAGTAAGGAACTGTATAGAAATAAATAGTATTGAAATTACAATTGGGAACTTTCTCATCTAATTATATTTTGGTTAGCACAATTTTAGAATTATCATTTTTAGATATTTCCCTTCTAAAATTTCTGTAATCATTATAGTCCGTATTGACATAATCACCCTTCTTAATCAAAAGTCTTCTTTTGAATATAATTTGATTCCCATTAAGGGCATAGGACACTTCATATTCCCCAAACATATTCTTTATAGAAGTTTCTTGTGGGAAAGCTTCAACAGCATATCCTTCGGGCAAATCAATTATATATTCATCCTCATCCAAATAGCCCCTTTGTACTTCAAAAGGTAATTTTCGACTTCTATATCTATTAGGGACATATTGACTATTGTTGAACAAATTGCCCGACAGTAATAGTTTGCCATCTGTTACCGTTGCATATTTGGTTGCATTTACTTTAATGTGCTCCCCGAACACCACACTATCTTTGTTATTTTCAAATTGATAGCTTTCAATCTCTAGATTATTAATATTTTTCCAATAATTTTTATAATATTTTTCTAATTCAAGGTCTGCCATATCTTCCAAATAAAAGTGATTATCGTATTGCGTTCCCTTAGTTAAAACTTTTATATCACCAACAATACTTCCACTCTCTTTCAATCTAACACTGGCATAAGTCTTTTGATGATTATCATCATTAATATAGGATTCTGTAGTAACAATTTCTCCACCATCTGGTTTAATTAGCAACACTCTTCTACCATCTGTAAAATCCCCCAAAAATCCAAACGGATGTACTTGGGATGTACAGTCTATCCAATAATATTTTTCATTATAGGGTATTGCTAGAATTACATGATTTCCTTGTCCTATAGATGGGAAATTATTTTCAAAATCTATTTTATCCCTACCTGCTTCAACATGTGTATAATATGCTTTTACCCCTACAGCCTTTAATAAAGCCTTAGTATAATTTGAAAGCCCTTTACAATCACCATATTTTAATTTATCCACTTCAATGGCGCTAATGGGCTGAAGACCTCCAATGCCCACCTGTACACTTATATATCTGGTGTTCTGCTGCACATATTTATAAACCAATTTGGCTTTTTCCAAATCATTCATTTCGTCATTGACGAGCTCTTTTATTTTAGCGACCGTGCCTAGCTCCAACTCGTCCCGTCCTTTTAGTAAATTAGAATACATCCAAAGTCCAACGTCATTCCATTCCTTAATAGTGCCTTCATATCCCTCGTAATAAAAATTAAAAGGACTGATCATTAACCTTGGAACAAGCTTATTGAACGAGGGGCTTAAACTCTCTTCTTTTATAGCGGCAATGTTATTTGCCCTATATAATATACCCCCATTTACTTCTTCTCTTTCAATTGCATAGCCTTCAAAATTCCTTTCTTTAATATTTGGTTTTAGTTCTGGAGATGAAAAATCCAGCTTGTAACTACTATTTTCAGTACTTACCATGAAACCATCTAAAAAAACCCAAGATGGAATAGTACCTGTATTATCAGTAATAACTTCGTATGTAAAAGAAATAGTATAGGGATATTGGATTGGGGTATATCCTAAAAACAGCACTCTTGAATCTGAATATAAGGTTCCACCATCTACTGCGCTTACATCTATAAAATCCTTTTGCTTTTTCTTGTCAAGAACCTTTCCATAAGAATCATAAATGATGGCCTGTGCATTTTTTACTTTTAGGCTTTTGTTATATCCAATATAGGCTTGTGCATGCTTTGAACCAGATTCATTTATTACGGTAACTACTCTTGTATGCGTTATCTTCATTTGCCTTAAAGCAACTATTTCAATATGCATGTCATTTATTCTTACTACTGCATTGGCATTGACCAATAACTCCTTGGGAATAGACTCTGAAGAATAGTTAATGGTTTGTGAAACGGATAGATTATAGAATAAAGAGAGAATTATATAGGAAAATAATCGCATGTAGCTTGGCTGGTTTAAAGTATAAAACGTAAAAAACACTTTCTTCTTATATAGCACCAATATTTACTCTCTATTTTTTGTGTCGATACAAATGGTCACCGGACCATCATTTAATAATTTCACCTTCATATCAGCTCCAAATATACCCGCACCCACCTTTTTACCTAAGTTATTTTCAATTTGCATAATGAATTCTTCATATAATGGAATGGCAATTTCTGGTTTAGATGCTTTAATATATGAAGGTCGGTTTCCTTTTTTTGTCATGGCATGTAAAGTAAATTGGCTTACCACAATTACCTCTCCATCAATATCTTTTACAGAACAATTCATTACTCCATTTTCATCGCCAAAAATCCTAAGCTTACTTATTTTATTGGAAAGCCACTCTATATCTTCTTTATCGTCTGCATCTTCAATCCCCAATAAAACCAAAATACCTTCCTCAATTTTGGAAACAACTTTACCATCAACGGTAACACTTGCATAGGATACTCTTTGTATAACTGCTCTCACTATTTTTCTGCGTAAATATCTACCCTATAATTATCGTCCTCCCCCGTTACCATACTTACATAACTCCTGTACCTACTCCATGCTACTTCATCATTTTCCAGGGCATCCTTGACTGCGCATTTAGGTTCGTCTAAATGCAAGCAATTATTAAACTTGCAATTCTCCTTTAATTCAAAAAATTCAGGAAAGTAATCCCCAATTTCTTCTCTTTCCATATCCACAATTCCAAATCCCTTGATTCCAGGAGTATCTATGATTTGTGCTCCCATTGTCAAATCATACATTTCTGCAAAAGTGGTAGTATGCTGCCCTTGAAGATGTTGTTGGGATATTTCGGTGGTTTTTATGTCCAACCCTTTATCAATGGCATTTACCAAAGTAGATTTGCCCGCTCCCGAATGACCAGAAAACATACTGGTTTTTCCAAACATCAATTCCTTTACTTTATCTACATTCTTACCAGTTTTTGCCGATATTCCAAGACAGGTATACCCTATTTTTCTATATAAGGCTGCCAAATATTTTATTTCAACTAGTTCATCTTCATTATATGTATCTATCTTGTTAAAAAGTAAGATAGCCGGGATATCATAAGCCTCGGCAGTTACCAAAAAGCGGTCAATAAAACTGGTATATGTTTTTGGGTTATTAAGGGTGACCAATAGGAAGACTTGGTCCAAATTTGCCGCAATGATATGTGTTTGTTTCGAAAGATTTACCGATCTCCTAATGATATAATTCTTTCTATCTTTAATCTCTTTAATTACTCCTATAGTATCATCACCAATTTTTTCTACACTAAAAACAACTCTGTCTCCGACTGCTATAGGATTTGTACTTTTTATACCTTTTATTCTAAATTTTCCTTTTATACGGCATTCATAAAAACTACCGTCATCTGTTTTCACAGTGTACCAACTCCCAGTAGATTTATAAACCGTCCCTTGCATATATTGTTAACATTTTTACAAAGAAACAACAATCCTTTTATACTACTATCAAAATATGAACGTTTGAAATTCAATTATCAACCAATAATTAATAATAATAAACATGAAAAAAATCTTATTAATTGCCTGTTTGGCTTTAGCTGCCACAATTGATGTTAGCGCCCAACAATTTAAAGTAATCACCAGTGTAGAATCTATTGTTCCAAACGGATTGGGTAGATCAAGAATCGTAAATGCATTGGAAGAAAAAGACTATAAAGAGTTTACCAGTGTACAAACTGAGGATGACAATACCAGAAACAAATCCAAAAGAGACGAGATTAGAGTTAAAAACTTTGAAGAAACAAAATTGTTAAACTTCTACAATATTGGGGGTATTCGTTTTCAAAATATTGCAGCCAATGATGCCTTATTAACTTCTATGATCAACGATATGGTCGCCAATGGCTGGGAATTGGCCTTTGTGACCAGTGCTGTTGAAAGTGAAGGTGGTAAAGGTGATGGAAAAGGGATTTTTATTACAAGATATATTTTCAAGAAATAATCTTAAACATACAATTAAAAAGCCCGATATAAAATCGGGCTTTTTAATTTTTAATCTTTTATATAAATTCTACCTCCAGCCAAGGTGCTTTTATTAACTATTTTGGGGTCGCCGTACACATAAACATCCCCGCCAGCTTTTACATTAATATCAATTTGGTCAGCTGCATAAACTTCTGCTTCACCAGCTGCCGTAATTTTTACTTTGGAAAACTCGGTTATAAGTTCCCTTCCTTCATAAACTCCACCAGTATTCAAAACTACTTGCTGCTCTGATGCCAAACCAGATGCTTCCACAATTCCACCTGTTACAGCTCTAATGTCCACAAAATCCACATCCAAACCTGCAACTATCTTGGCCCCTTCCTGAGTACGCAACTCTATAATATCTTGTTTTACTGTTTCATTAAAAACAATTCTAGCTCCCTCATTTCCATCTATTACATTCAGTTTTTTATAGTGAACCTCTACAAAAGTATGTTCCCCCTGAAACTTTCTATCCAACTGCATTCTTATTTTTAAAACTCCATTTTTGTTCACTACCTGAATATCATCTACATTCCATCCTTTGATAAGCACTTTATTCTCGTCAGATTTAATAAGATTTACCTCAATAAGGTCAAATACTTTGATTTTATCAAAGTCTCCAACATTTTTATCCACTGTTCTTTGGGAGAAAGCTGATAAAGAAAAAAGACATAAACAAGCAACAATTATTTTTTTCATGATCTGTTTTTTTGATTTATATAAGAGACAACTAAAAATGTTATCTGTTACACTTCTAAAAAAATAGACAAAAAAATCCCGATGCTGGCATCGGGATTTAAAATAACTATGCGTTAATTACTTTTTCTTGATGGTTGATAGATTCCTGGTGAATGGCCTTGAACATCTTAAGAACAAACTCTTCACTTAGACCTTCCCTTTCTCCTTCCAAAATCATTTTTCCCAAAATCTCGTTCCAACGATTACTCTGTAGCACTGCTACATTTCGTTGTTTTTTCAAGCCTCCAATAGTATCGGAAATTTTCATACGCTTACCAAGAGTTCCTATAAGTTGGTTGTCAATTACATCTATCTGAGCTCTTAAATTATTCAACTTGCCTTTATACTCAGTCTCCTCATCGGTTTCTTTTCTAATCTTCAAATCTCTCATAATCTGCTTCAACGAATCAGGAGTCACCTGTTGTGCAGCATCACTCCAAGCATTATCAGGATCATGATGTGTTTCTATCATCAAACCATCAAAATTTAAATCCAACGCGGTTTGTGATACATCAAAAATCATATTTCTTTTTCCTGTGATGTGGGATGGATCACATATCAAAGGTAAATCTGGAAATTTGTTTTGGAACTCAATTGCCATTTGCCACTCAGGAATGTTTCTATATTTTGTCTTTTCATAGGTAGAGAAACCTCTATGGATAGCTCCTAGATTTTTTATTCCCGCAGTATACAACCTTTCTATCCCCCCTAACCATAAGGATAAATCTGGGTTTACCGGGTTTTTAACCAATACTGTTTTATCTGTTCCTGCCAAAGCATCCGCTATTTCTTGCATTATAAACGGGCTCACTGTAGAACGTGCCCCAATCCAAAGCATATCAACATCATATTCCAAAGCCAATTTTACATGAGCTGCATTGGCTACTTCAGTGGTAGTTTTTAAACCTGTTTCTTCTTTTACTTTTTGAAGCCATTTTAAACCTAAAGCACCTACGCCCTCAAAATTTCCAGGTCGTGTTCTTGGTTTCCATATCCCAGCACGGTAGTAATTTACGTCTGAATCCTTAAGCTCATGTGCAATTCTTAAAACCTGTTCTTCAGTCTCCGCACTACAAGGTCCAGCAATTACAAGTGGATGATCCAATTTCATATCATCTAACCAAGACCTCATTTCCTTTTTATTTTCCATCTCTATATTCTATTTTTTGTTCTGTGGTATTCCGTTTAATATTTCTTTTATTCTATTGGTATTGTTCATTTCGTTATAGATACTATCATAATCATCATTTTTTAGCATTTCTTTAAATGCCTCTAAATTTTGAATATACTCTTCTAATGTGTCCACAACATTTTCTTTGTTCTGCTCAAAAATAGGTGTCCACATGGCAGGTGAACTTTTTGCCAAACGCACTGTGCTTTCAAATCCACTACCAGCCATATCAAAAATATCCCTTTCATTTTTTTCCTTCTCTATCACCGTCTTTCCAAGCATAAAAGAACTAATATGAGACAAGTGAGAAACGTAAGCAATGTGCTTATCATGTGCCTCTGGGTTCATATATCTAATTCTCATGCCCAACTGTTTAAAAATGTCCAACGCTTTCTTATGAATGTCTTCATTTGTCTTATCTACCTCACAAATAATATTCGCTTTCCTATCAAACAATTTATCAATAGCTGCTGAAGGACCCGAAAACTCTGTACCAGAAATAGGATGACACGCCAAAAAACTACTTCTATTAGGGTGATTTTCTACAGCTCTGCAAATATTACCTTTTGTAGAACCAGCATCAAAAACAAGAGTATTGGAATTTACGATGTCCAAAATCTTTGGCAGTTCCAAAACCATGGCATTTACTGGAATACTTACAATAACTACTTCAGCCAGATTTAATTCTCCATAAGATGATTTTTTATCTATAATATTTAAAGCCAATGCCTCATCCAAATGCACTTCGTTGGTGTCTATTCCATAGATTTTAGCCCTAGGGTTACTGCGCTTTATATCCTTGGCCATGGAACCTCCTATTAATCCGATACCGATTACAAATACTTTCATATTCTTTTGCTAAAACCTACTAATAGCCTCTTTTATCTTATCTTCTTTTACACACAATGAAAACCTAATATATCCTTCTCCATTGCTCCCAAAAATTGTTCCAGGGGCAATGAAAACATTCTTATCATAAAGTATTCCATCAACAAATTTTTCTGCCGATTTTATTCCCTTGGGCAATTTTGCCCAAACAAACATTCCAACTGCATTTTTATCATAGGAACATTCCAGTTTATCGGCTAATTGGAACATTAAATTTCTACGAGTAGTATATAACTCATCCAATGCATTAAACCAATCCTGTCCACTCTTTAGCGCAGCAATGGCACCTTTCTGTATTCCATAAAACATACCGGAATCCATATTACTTTTTACTTTTAGGATGGCATTTATGTGTTCTGAACTACCTAAAACCATTCCTACACGCCAACCGGCCATATTAAATGTTTTACTCAAAGAATTAAGTTCCAACACAGTTTCTTTGGCACCATCAATAGACAATATGCTTATAGGGTTAGTACTCAATACAAAACTGTATGGGTTATCATTGACCAATAAAATATTATTTCTTTTTGCAAAATCCACCAACTGTATTAACTGCTCATTGGTAGCTGTTGCTCCCGTTGGCATATGAGGATAACTTGTCCACATTACTTTTACTTTGGACAAATCTTTTTTTTCTAATTCTTCAAAGTCAGGAAACCACCCATTTTGTGCCTCTAAATCATAATATTTTGGTTCTCCCCCAACTAATTTTGTTACCGAAGTATATGTTGGATAACCAGGATTAGGAATTAGAACCTCGTCTCCATGATTTAAAAAAGCCATGCTAATGTGCATTATTCCTTCTTTAGAGCCCATTAACGGTAGAATTTCGTCAACTGAATCAACAACTACATTAAATTTTTCCTTGTAAAAATCCGCAATCGCCTCCCGCAATTCTGGCAGGCCTTGGTAGCTCTGATATTGATGGGCATTATCATGGTCAATAGCTTCTTGAACTGCCATAATAACTTCTTTGGAAGGAGCTAAATCTGGACTTCCTATTCCCATATTAATAATAGGTCTACCTTCCGTTATTAGTCCACGTACCTCTCTCAATTTTTTGGAGAAATAATATTCTTGTACTGTATTTAATCTATCGGCAGTAATCATACTATTCTTGCATTTTTATATTCTCCCAATACCCTAAAATCCTCGGCCATGATTTCTAGCAAAGCTTTTGCCTTTGAAAAATCTGAATACGCATCAAAAGTGACATCTACAAAAAAAGAATATTTCCATGGTGATTCTATAACCGGCAAAGACTGTATTTTAGTTAAATTCAAATTACAATCGCTCATTACATTTAACACGGCTGCCAAACTCCCCCTTTTATGATCAGTAATAAACCTTAAGGATGCCTTATTTATTTCATTTTCAGGTAAAACTTTATTTTCTGTTTTTACAATAATAAACCGGGTCGCATTATTATTAATAGTCTGTATTTCATTGGCAATAATATTCAAACCATATAACTCAGCTGCAACTTTGGGCGCAATGGCCGCAACACCTCTTAATTGTTCGTCTTGGATTCGTTTTGCGGTTTCCGCAGTATCTACATCTTCCATCAATTTAATGTGCGGGTATGTTCTTAAATACTCCTTGCACTGCAACAATGCCATGGGATGTGAGGATACTTCCTTTATATCATCTATTGACTGCCCTTTTAAAGCCATTAAATTATGGTGAATGCTTAAATAATGCTCTCCTATTACATGAAGATGATTATTGGCCACCAATGCATAATTGGGAATTATGGAACCAGCGATAGAGTTTTCAATTGCCATTACACCTTTGTCTGCTGTTTTGTTGATTAAATGGTCTACCATATCATCAAAAGATAGGCACTCCACCAACTCTACCTCATCTCCAAAGTATTCTCTGGCCACCTGATGATGATTAGATCCTTTTATTCCCTGTATGGCTATTTTTAAACTCATTTTATTATTTACCCTTTATTAAAAGACAATCTTTTAAACTGTTCGGATTCTGAAATAAATTCAGAGTATTTTCAATTTTATTTACTTATTGAAAATAAAAAAGTCCCGGTTTTCACGGGACTTTCACAATCTACTATATTTTAAAATATGCTAGAACAGTCCCGTACTTCTCTTAAAAAAGAAGTAGAAATAAAAACCGTTCCAGAAATATTGTTTTGTCATTCTATTATTAAACTTTGGCTAAGATAACAATTAAATTTAAAAATCAAGTTTTACTCCCTTTTTTTTGATTAATACAATTTCTGTTGAACTCTTTTGTAATACTTTTGATATGTAATTCTCTATTTTTGAAACAAATTAACAGCAATGTCTATCACCGTAAATAACATCACTAAAAGTTTTGGCAACCAAAAAGCTTTGGACAATATATCTTTTTCCATAAATAAAGGAGAAATTGTTGGGTTTTTAGGACCTAACGGAGCAGGAAAATCTACCCTGATGAAAATATTGACCACCTATAGTTTGGCGGATGAAGGAGAGGCTAAAATTAACGAGTTCGATGTTGTAAAAGACCAAAAAAATGTTCAAAAAAGTGTAGGTTATTTGCCAGAGCATAATCCCTTATATCTGGATATGTATGTTAAAGAATACTTTGGTTTTAATGCCGATGTTTACAAAACTGACAAAAAGAGAATAACAGAAGTCATAGAACAAACTGGATTATCGTCTGAAGCCCATAAAAAAATAGGACAGCTTTCCAAAGGGTATCGCCAACGTGTTGGTCTTGCGGCGGCATTGTTGCACAATCCGGAGGTTTTGATATTGGATGAGCCAACCACTGGATTGGACCCCAACCAATTATTGGACATAAGGAAATTGATAAAAGAAATTGGTAAGGAAAAAACAATTCTCTTATCCACTCACATAATGAAGGAAGTGGAAGCTGTCTGTGACCGCGTTATTGTAATTAACAAAGGTGCTCTAGTTGCCGACAAAAAACTGAAGGAATTACGAGAAACGGAAGAGCAGATTATTGAGGTTGAGTTTGATTATCGTGTGGAAGAACAATTATTACAGCAATTGCCCAATGTAGCAACAGTAAAAAATACTGGTGGTTTTATTTATGATATTACCTTTAATACCAATAAAGATATGCGACCTGCTGTGTTTGATTTTGCCCATGACAATAAACTAAAAACACTTCAGTTAAGCCGAAAAAATAAAAATTTGGAAAGTTTGTTTACGGAGTTGACCCAATAAAGTAATTAAATCCTTTTTAAATCAACATAATGGGCAATTGCGGCCAATACAAAATAACTTGCCAAAGCAGAAATTGTCAAAGCAATTACATTGTGGTTTGCAGGTAATACAAAAAGGTTTAAGTAATTAACCAACAACAAGAACACCACAAATATTATAGCTATATATTTCCCAATATTTGAAGTCGGTTTTGTTTTTTTTAAGTAGTACCATAGTCCTGCGGCCAATAAAATTGCTTCCAAAGCAAAAGTTAAAATTTTATTATTCCAGAGACCCAATCCCACTTTAGGCTCTCCATAAATCAATGGCAAATCTGGTGTATGCACCAATAAATCTGCAAACCAATGGGAAAGTACCGCCAAACCCATTATCAATGCAATACGTTTTTTAGTTTCCTTCTTTTTTGCAAAAACAAAATAATACAACGCATAAATCAGCCCGGCCCAAAGCATACTTGCAAGTAGCCCATGGGTATAGGGAAACTCCATTTTAAAATCGTTCACGGCAGTATATCTATCAATAAAAGTCAATTTTTCTAATCCAAGGACGACAAGAGGAAAAAACAAAATATCTACAAATTGGGTTGCTAAAAAAAGCATTCCCAATGAAGCATTTTTTTCCTTGCCCTTAAGCACAAAGGCAGCAGCATAATGGCCTACAAACATTACAAAAGGTATTGGTTACCATATAAAAATAAGGATTATATGTTCTAAATCAACTCTTCACAGTTTAAAATAAGAGTACTGATAACTTCATCCAATTCAGGCTGTACTTTTGGGTCCGTGCAATTTATCAATATAGAAAAAACCATTTGTTCTTCTGGATATATATAAAAATTAGAATACCCTCCCACACCATTGCCAACATGCCCGTAAAAAGGTCTTCCTGTTTTATCAAAACTAACCTGCCAACCCAAACCATAATAGGTAGGCTTCCCTTTTATTTTTTCTGAAGTCAAAAAATGGGAAAGAATAGCTTTATCCCCAGTTTTTTTATCCAAATAGGCCTGTCCCAACTTAGCAATATCTTCTGAGGTCGACAAAAATCCCCCACCAGCTAGTTTGTAAAAATTGTTCACACTAATAGATTCTCTAAAACCTAACTTAGTTTTGGTATAAAATGTGGTCAAATTGGAATGCTCATTCTTTATTTCAGAGAATGTATTGGTCATTCCCATTGGCTTCAAAACCTTTTCTTTTACATATTCTTCAAAAGGAATTCCACTTGCCTCTTGCATCGCCAAAGAAACCAAAACCCAATCAAAACTATTATACAAATAATCCGTTCCAGGTTGAAATACTAAATCATCCTCTTTAAAAATATCAATACTATCTTTTATGGAATATGCTTCGTTTAGCGCATATTCCTTTCCCCTGTATCCTCTTATTCCTGCCGTGTGATTAGCCAATTGTCGTATTGTAAAATCATATTTCTTTTTAGGAAAATAAGGTACGTAATCATAAAGTGAAGCATTCAAATCAATTATACCCTCTTCTACCATTTTGGCCAATGCCGTAGCCGCTATAGGCTTGGAAACACTTGCAATCCTAAAAATACTTTTTTGTGGGTCAATGAGTTCACCGGTATCCATGTTGGCATAACCATATCCTTTTTGAAATATGGTTTTTCCGTCCCTTAAAGCAGTAATTGCCAATCCCGGAACCTTGTCTTTATCCACCAGATCTTTTAAAAGTATATCTGCTTTTACCAACTCTTTAAGGTGATTATCTTCCCCTAAAATCTTCTTGGATACAATAAGATTTTTTAGATATGTAAAAATGGGATTCACTAATCCTTAAATATTAATTTTCCGCGATACAGCTCCTCAACTTCTACTTCTGAGGGACGATTATAACTTATAACATCTCCTGTCCCTCTAATAATGCCATTTATAGCTTGTTGTGGATTGACCAAAACATCATTGGATGCTCTATGGTTTATAGAAATTCTTTCAGCCATTAGACCTTCTGCTTCTATTCTAGAATCACCGGCTGCCAAATTCACAGCCAATCTACCGGTACTTCCTTTTAATTGAAAATATGCCAATCCATTAGATACAATTGAGACACTATTATTTTCCAATTCCAAATTAAAATGTCCATCTGTGGTATCCGCATTAGGATTTGAGAAGCTTTCAGAAAGCAAGTTTAAACTTGGGAAGGTCAATATTCCATCACTTTCAATCAGCAATCCCGTACTACTTCTAATTTCAGAAACATTGGGTGAAGTTACATACACTTTTGTTAAGCCATAATCCCTAACATAATTGCAACTATTTTCATTCCTGAGTACCAATCTACCTTCTTCAACTATTGCCGTTACATCATTTCTTAAAAACTCACCTGTTTCAATTTCTACTTTTTGAACTTCTCCTTGTTTAATGACCAGACCCACATTTTCAAATACCGTGATTTTTGAAAAATCTGGCATACTAACTTCCTCCCTAACTATTTTCCCAGCTTTTTGAAAGCAGTCTCCGGCATTTTCACTGTTACATGATATGAAAATAGTCATCAGTATTATAAAAATAGATTTCTCCTTTACTCTGGAAACGACATTCTGGTATATATTGTATCTATCTTTTAACATCTATGTCCTAAAATCTAATTCCTATTCCAAATTCAACTGCTTCAGCTTTGGCTCCATGTGATTTCAAGGTAATCGCTCCAAAGACCTTGTCACCAAAATAACGTTTTAATCCAATCCTATTGTATACTTGCCCCTCAAAATCAAATGGATAATAAATATAATACCCAAGCTGAGCTATCATGCTCATTTTATTAATAAACAATTCATGTCCCAGAAAAATTCCTGCTCTTTTGAAATCCTCGTCACCTGAAACATTCTGTTCTGGAAAAGCTATAGATTGATATTCTATCAACTCCTTTAAAAAATTAGAAAAGAAAACATCTGTTCCTATTTGAATAGCGCTTTTTCTTCCCAAACGTTTATCCGCATAGGCCGAAAAAATATAAAACCCATATTGGCCAGAATTTATTACATCACTTTCATTTAGACCTGTCCTTAAAACAAGATTTATTTTAATTGGCTCGGTAATTTTCTCTTTTGTAGGGTTTACCACATACGCCATTTCTTCACCACCTTCCAAATTATATACCATTCCAACATTTAGCGCCAATGTATTGGTAGAAGTATTGGGTGCCCTAAAATTAGCATTGGAATAATGAACTACCATTAAACCTGCCTTAAAACCCAAACCTTTAAAAACATTCTCTTTGTGGTAATTGAGCATAAGATAGGTAGAACTCAAAAAATCTGAACCAAAGGCATTATTCCTAAAATTGGTTTCCTTATCATAAGGATTAGTATTGTATGCAATTCCCTGACCCAATCTAAATTGGATGTTTCTCTTAAAAAAGTAAAAATTATAATGTACATATAGCCCTAGGTTTTTACCTAGAACAGAGTTATTATTATCTTGATATACAGCAGAGTACCCCAAATCTGGATAATTATATTCCTGTTCCCATTTCTTGGCTCCGTATGTTTTCCTACTGTAGCTAATAATGAAACCGCCAGGATGATTTGTTATTAAATGGGAAATATCTGGATTATGAAGTAAAATTGATCCGTAAAACTGATTAACATCAATAGTGCGTCCAGCTTTTTTTTCACTGTCTTGGGAAAAGCAAAAGACACCGATAAAAAGAAAGTACAAAAAGACCTTTAGATTCATGGAATGTAAAATTAGACAATTAAAAAAGCTCTCTAGCTATTGCCTTTACATTATCTGATTTTCCCATAGAATAATAATGCAGCACTGGAACACCAGCTTCTTTTAATTCTTTCGATTGTTGAATTGCCCACTCAATACCAACTTGTCGCACAGCTTTGTTATCTATACATGCATCCACGGCATCAATTAAATCCTGTGGCAAATCTATTTTAAATACTGGTGGAAGAATATTCAAATGCCTTTTTACCGCAATAGGTTTTATTCCTGGAATTATTGGAATATTAATTCCCATAGCTTTTGCAATTTCAACAAACTCAAAATACTTTTGGTTATCAAAAAACATTTGGGTCACAACATAATCTGCTCCTGCATCTACCTTTTCTTTTAATCTTTTTAAATCTGATTGTAAGGACGGTGCTTCCATATGCTTCTCAGGATAGCCAGCTACTCCAATGCAAAAATCGGGTAGATTATCCATCTCTATATCATCATGTAAATACTTGCCTTCATTTAAATTTTGCACTTGCGCTACTAGTTCCGAAGCATAAGTATGTCCTCCCTTGGTTGGTGTAAAATATTTTTCTTCTTTCATTGCATCCCCACGCAAGGCCATAATATTTTCAATGCCCAAATACTGACAATCGACCAACATATACTCTGTTTCTTCTTTGGTGAAACCACCACACAATACATGTGGGACTGTATCCACCCCATATTTGTGCTGTAAAGAGGCGCAAATACCTACCGTCCCAGGGCGCAAACGGGTCATTTTCTTATCCAAAAGCCCGTCTTTCTCTTTATATATATATTCCTCTCTTGATGTTGTTACATCAATAAAAGGAGGGTTAAACTCCATTAACGGGTCTATATTATCGTAGAGACTTTGGATATTTTTTCCCTTTACCGGTGGTACAATTTCAAAGGAAAACAAAGTTTCTCCTTTTGCTTTTTCTATATGATCGGTTACTTTCATTATTCTTTCGTCAATTTCTTTTTAATGGATTTATAGCTTTCTTCATATTCCCAATAAACCCATCTACCGTCTAAATAATCTATCAATATATATTTTTCGCTCAAAGATTTTATTCTTGACAAAGCTACCAACTTGTTTGAAAAATCTGCCGCTACTTCTTCCAATATCTCCTTATTATTCTCATCATACCCATGAGAAATCATATGGCTTCCTAAAGTTAATTCTATAAATTTCCCACTCATGATTCTGCAATATTAGGGGCCAACCATTTTGTAGCCATTTCCAAAGATATTCCTTTTCTAGTAGTAAAATCCTCCACTTGGTCCTGCGCTATTTTTCCTAATCCAAAATATTTGGATTCCGGGTTACCAAAATAATACCCACTGACACTTGCAGCAGGCCACATGGCCATGCTATCCGTTAACTCTACTCCTATTTTTCCTTTTACATCCAAAAGTTCCCAAATTGTCAATTTTTCCAAATGATCTGGACAAGCAGGGTATCCCGGGGCAGGGCGAATTCCTTTATATGACTCTCTTATTAAATCCTCATTACTTAAACCCTCATTTGCCGCATAACCCCAATGTTTGGTTCTCACTTCTTTATGCAAATATTCTGCAAAAGCCTCGGCCAATCTATCTGCCAACGCCTTGATCATAATGGAATTGTAATCATCCATATCTTTTTCATAAGCTGCTGCTAATTCTGCTATTCCAAATCCTGTAGACACGCAGAAAACACCCATATAATCTTGGATTCCAGACTCCTTTGGTGCTATAAAATCTGAAAGGGCTATGTTTGGCACCCCCTCTCTTTTCTTTAGTTGCTGACGAAGGGTTCTAAAAATTAGAGATTTTTTGCTTTCCTTCGAAAGGACTTCTATATCATCATCATTAATAGTATTGGCTTCGAACAAACCAAAAACAGCTTTCGCTTTTAATTGCTTTTTTTCTATAATGTTTTTAAGCATGGCTTGTGCATCAGCAAAAAGCTCCGTTGCTTGTTCCCCAACAACCTCATCTGTAAGAATAGCTGGATATTTACCATGCAATTCCCAACTTCTAAAGAAAGGTGTCCAATCTATAAAATCGACTAATTTTTTCAAGTCAAAATCTTCAATGACTTGGATTCCCAATTGGTTCGGTTTAATAATTTCGGCAACCTTCCAATCTAATTTTAATTTATTGGCACGCGCCTGATTTAAAGTGAGGTATTCTTTCTGTTTTCCCCTATTCAAAAATTTAGTCCTAAAATCATTATAATCCGCTTTAACGGATGTTTTATATGATTCCGAAGTCTCTTTTTGAAGCAAGTCGCCAACTACAGTTACCGCTCTAGATGCATCATTTACATGTACCACTGCATGTTGATATTGTGGGTCTATTTTTACCGCTGTATGTGCTTTACTGGTTGTTGCGCCCCCAATAAGCAATGGTACTCTAAATTTTTGACGTTCCATTTCTTTTGCCAAAAAGACCATTTCATCCAAAGACGGGGTAATCAATCCACTAAGCCCAATAATATCAACTCTCTCTTCTCTAGCTTTTGCAATAATTTTCTCCGGAGGTACCATTACACCCATATCAACAATTTCATAATTGTTACATGCCAAGACCACGCCAACAATGTTCTTTCCAATATCATGTACATCACCCTTAACCGTCGCCATTAGGATTTTACCAGCTGCTTCTGATTTTCCTTGTTTGGAGGCTTCAATGAAAGGCAATAAATAAGCCACCGCCTTTTTCATTACCCGAGCAGATTTCACCACTTGTGGTAAGAACATTTTTCCGCTACCAAACAAATCCCCCACCACATTCATTCCGGTCATTAAATGACCTTCAATCACTTCAATAGGTTGATCAACACTGGTTCTTGCCTCTTCTACATCTTCAACTATAAACTCATCTATCCCTTTTACCAAGGCTCGGGTAATTCTATTTTGAAGTGGCTCCTGTCGCCATGACATATCCACTTTACTTTCTTTTGTTGTGCCTACTACGGTTTCGGCAAACTCCAACAAACGTTCCGTAGCATCGTCTCTTCTATTCAGGATTACATCTTCAACATGCTCTAATAAATCTTTTGGAATATCATCATAAACTTCCAACATGGTTGGGTTTACAATTCCCATGTTCATACCCGCTTTTATTGCATGGTATAAGAATGCAGAATGCATTGCTTCTCGTACAGGATTATTTCCTCTAAATGAAAAAGAAACATTACTTACCCCTCCACTAACACTACAATAGGGAAGATTTTCCCTAACCCATTTTGTCGCTTTAATGAAATCTATGGCATTTAATTTGTGTTCATCCATTCCTGTTGCTACAGGGAAAATATTAAGGTCGAATATGATATCTTCAGGTGCAAAATTCACTTGATTAACTAAAATATCATAAGAACGCTTTGCAATTTCTATTCTACGCTCATAATTATCTGCCTGACCAACCTCATCAAAAGCCATAACAATAACCGCTGCCCCATATCTTTTAATAAGCTTCGCATGATGAATGAATTCTTCTTCTCCTTCTTTTAAGCTGATAGAATTCACCACACATTTACCCTGTACCACTTGAAGTCCGGCCTCAATAATTTCCCATTTAGAGCTGTCTATCATAATAGGAACTCTAGAAATATCCGGCTCGGAAACAATCAAGTTTAAAAACTTAACCATGGCTTCCTTTCCATCGATTAAGCCATCATCCATATTAATGTCAATAATCTGGGCTCCCCCTTCAACTTGATGCCGTGCAATTGCCAAAGCTTCATCAAACTTTTCTTCTTTTATCAACCGAAGAAACTTTCGAGAACCTGCTACATTGGTACGTTCTCCCACATTAATGAAATTGCTCTCTGGAGTAACGACTAGTGGCTCTAGACCGCTTAATTTTAAATATTTAGCTTTTATATTATCCATAAATGGATTCCTACCTATGCAGGAACAACAATTTTTCTAGGTTCATACTTGGCAACAACATCAACAATAGCCTTAATATGCTCTGGTGTTGTTCCGCAACATCCTCCAACAATATTTACTAAACCTTTTTCTGCATACTCTTTAATCTGCGCTGCCATTTGCTCCGGGGTTTCATCGTACTCTCCAAAAGCATTGGGCAAGCCAGCATTAGGATGTGCAGATACCGCATTATCAGTTTTTGATGCTAAAACCTCTAAATGGGGTACTAACTGACTGGCGCCCAAAGCACAATTAAACCCCACTGATAAAATTGGGATATGGGATACCGATATTAGAAAAGCTTCTGCTGTTTGACCTGACAATGTTCTCCCCGATGCATCTGTAATAGTGCCGCTGACCATAATAGGCACGTCTATATTTCTTTCTTCTCGCACCTCATCGATGGCGAATAATGCAGCTTTGGCATTTAGTGTGTCAAAAATAGTTTCCACTAATAATATATCTGCCCCTCCATCCAACAAAGCTTCAACTTGTTGTTTGTAAGCAACACGTAATTCTTCAAAGGACACAGCTCTATAACCAGGATCATTTACATCTGGGGACATGCTGGCCGTTTTATTGGTCGGGCCTATGCTACCTGCAACAAAACGTGGTTTATTAGGGTTCTTTGCTGTATACTCATCCGCAACTTTTTTTGCTATTCTAGCAGATTCATAATTAAGTTCATATACCAAATCTTCCATGTGGTAGTCGGCCATGGCAATGGTAGTACCCGAAAAAGTATTGGTTTCAATAATATCTGCTCCAACATCCAAATAAGCCCTATGTACATCTGCAATGGCCTCGGGTTGAGTTAAAGAAAGTAAATCATTATTACCTTGCAATGGATGTTCCCAATCCTTAAATCGCTCACCACGAAAATCTTCTTCATTGAATTTATAGCGCTGTAACATGGTACCCATGGCCCCATCCAATACTAAAATTCGTCTGTTTAATTCTTCTCTAATCTTACTCATAACTACTTGTTTGAAAGAATACCTTATTGGTTGTCTTTAAAACGAATGCAAAGAAACGGCACTCCTTAACCAATTGCAAGAAATGTGTGTTCCGTAACTTAATTGCAATAAAAAAGCCTTTCAACCAAAATGGTGAAAGGCTTTTATCATTTTTTTAAATTTTTAAACAATACTTTGCACCACTTCTTTTTTAGCTTCCTTTTTAGATCCATCAAATCCTTCTACACCTCCCACAGTTGTATATTTCATTACAAACTTTTTGTTTGGGTTAATGATTTGATACGCAAACTGACACATGACGGCTGCTTCATGGAAACCAGAAAGAATCAACTTTAATTTTCCTGGATATGTATTCACATCACCGATAGCAAAAACACCTGGGATGTTTGTTTGATAATCCTTTGCATTATTTACTTTAATGGCGTTCTTTTCGATCTCTAACCCCCAATCACCAATAGGGCCTAATTTTGGAGAAAGTCCAAATAGAGGTATAAAATTATCAACCTCCAAAAGTACATCTTCTACATCTGCCTCTGTGCTTTTAATTAACACAGAATTTAGCTTATCCGTTCCGTGTAGTTCTTTCACCTCAGCTTTGGTATACAGTTTAATCTTACCCAACTTAGCCAATTCTGATGCTTTTTCAACTGAATCCAAAGCTCCTCTAAATTCATTTCTACGGTGGACCAAAGAAACCTCTGAAGCAACATCAGCCAAGAATATGGCCCAATCCAAAGCAGAATCACCACCACCAGCAATGACCACTTTTTTATCACGGTACACTTCTGGGTCTTTAATAATGTATGCGATTCCTTTATCCTCAAAATCTACAATATTGGAAATCTGAGGTTTACGCGGTTCAAAAGAACCCAATCCTCCAGCAATAACAACAACTGGAGCTTGATGCTTAGTGCCTTTGTTTGTGGTCACAATAAATGAACCATCTTCCTGCTTATCCAATGTTTCAGCTCGTTCACCCAATGTATACCCAGCTTCAAATGGTTTTATTTGCTCCATTAATTTATCAACCAAACCACCCGCCAATATTTCCGGATATGCCGGAATATCATAAATGGGTTTTTTTGGATAAATCTCTGAACATTGTCCACCTGTTTGCGGTAATGCATCGATTAAATGACATTTTAACTTTAACAATCCTGCTTCAAAAACGGTAAACAAACCCGTTGGTCCCGCTCCTATTATAAGTATATCTGTTTTAATCATTTCTTCTACTATTTGAATCTGATGTAGATTCTCACTTTCTAATTATTAACTAATTCTATTTGACAGAAATTCTTGTTGTATCTGTACGATCTGTTCTCTATGCCTTACAACTTCTCCTATTACAATTATTGCCGGATTGGACAAATTTCGGGATTCCACAACTTCTAATATGGAACTAATGTTGCCAATCCCTATTTTTTCTTCATTTGTTGTACCACTTTGAATAACTGCCACTGGAGTTTCTGATTTTCCTTCTGATATAAATAATTCAACAATTTCTGGCAATTTGGACATTCCCATTAAAATAATCACCGTGGCACTTGATTTTGCTGCCAAAGACACATCTTTTGAAAGCTTATGCTCCTTATTGGTGCCAGTAATAACCCAGAAACTTTCGGATGCACCTCTTTTGGTTACAGGAATATTTTGTGAAGCCGGTACAGCTACAGATGACGAAATTCCGGGCACCATTGCAACTTCTAGACCATGTTCAGCGGCATAAAGCATTTCTTCCGATCCCCGACCAAAAACAAATGGGTCTCCACCTTTAAGGCGAACTACGTGACCATGTGTTTGGGCTTTGGCCACTATCAATTCATTGATTTGTTCTTGTTGGTATGCATAACAGCCTTTTCTTTTGCCAACAAATATCTTTTCAGCATTTTGAGCAAAATCTAAAAGCTCTGGATTCACCAAAGCATCATACAAAACCACATTGGCATCTTGTAGGGCTTTGACACCTTTAAGGGTGATCAATTCCGCATCGCCGGGTCCAGCACCAACCACCGTCAATTTCCCTCTGCTATAATATGATTTCTTGTTATTATCCAAAACTATTTATCAGCTACAAGTTCCAATTGTCTAAAAGACTCCAATTTTGCAAGTACCTGCTTTGCATCTTCTAAATAAGATTTTGCAAAAACTTCAGTAGGCTCATTCTTATTTAATTGAAGCACTAATTCAGTAAATGTACCAATAAAATCAATTTTTTCCGACTCTACAAAGGTTGTATCAAAATCTTTGATGATACCTGCATGTGTATTGGTTTTTACATTTTCAGCAGTTAATAAGGCTTTCGCAGAATTCACCATGGATGTATACGAATAATATATACTGGCAGCCCATTTTTGCTCCTTTATTGCCTCTTCCGCATTTTCAATTTTTTCCTGACTTTCAAAAAATAATGTTGCAATTAAATCGATTACAACGCCTGCACACTCTCCAATACCAATTTCTTTCTTATATTTTTCCGTTGTACCCCAATCAATAAAATCTTCTGGAGTCAAATTATCAACATCTGTCAAGACCTTTAGGATATCATAAAAATAATGCTCCCCTTTTTCAGCATAATAATCCACAAAAGAAGCTCCATTTCCATTTGCTTCAAAATCATTTAATATCAATCGTAATGCCTGTGGCCCTCTTTTGCTTGGAATTTTCACCACTTTGTCAGCAAAACGTCCTTGGCCATTTCCAAGATTTCCACCGCCCAACAACACCTGAAGCGCTGGCGCAACCAATTTATCCTTGGTACGTACCGACATTCCTTGAAAACCAATATTTGCCATATTATGTTGTCCGCAAGCATTCATGCATCCACTGATTTTAATCACCACATCTGGGTTATTTATGTACTGTGGATACTCCGCTTTTATTACTTTTTCCAACTCATCTGCAATTCCAGTACTACTGGAAATCCCCAAATTACACGTATCAGTTCCTGGGCAAGCAGTAATATCCAATGCCTTGTTATAACCGGCTTCAACAAATCCCAATTTTTCCAATTCCACATAGAAAAAAGGAATCAATTCCTCTTTTACATATGGTATCAAAATATTCTGTCTCAATGAAAGTCGAAGTTCACCAGCAGCGTATTTCTCTACCAATCTAGCTAATTCTCTAGCTTTATCAGTATAAAAATCTCCCAGTAGAACTTTGATTCCAATAGCTACATAACCTTCTTGTTTTTGAGGCACAAGATTGGTCGCTTTCCATTGCTCAAAAGCCTTTGTATTTTGAACCTCTACTGATGGCGTTTCTATATTGGCCACTTTAACCTGTGGATAGCTCTCATAATGGATTGGGTATGTTTTTACGGGTACCGCCTTTTGTTCCGCTTCCAACAATTCCTTAAATCCATCCAACCCTATATCTTTTAACAAGAATTTCATTCTTGCTTTGGCCCTACTTTTACGTTCTCCATATCTATCAAACACCCGAACAACACCATCCATTAAGGGAATAATCTTATCCGTAGGCAAAAAGCTATACAACTCATCTGCATGTCTAGGTTGAGAGCCCAAACCACCGCCCAACATTACTTTAAAACCTCTTACACCATTTTCGATTTTAGCAATAAAGCCAAGGTCGTGCATATAAGAAAGTCCAGTATCTGCATCACTTGATGAAAAAGAAACTTTAAATTTCCTTCCCATTTCCTGACTGATAGGGTTTCTTAAAAAGTACTCAAACAATGCATGGGCATAGGGAGAAACATCAAAAGGCTCGTCTACATCTATCCCAGCTGTTTCACTGGCCGTTACATTTCTTACAGTATTCCCACAGGCCTCACGAAGGGTAACATCATCTTTTTCCAGCTCCGCCCAAAGCTCTGGAGTACGGTTTAGATCCACATAATGTATTTGAATATCTTGACGTGTGGTAATATGCAATCTACCTCTAGAATATTCATCGGAAACATCACAAATACGTAATAATTGCTTGGACTTTACTTTTCCATAAGGCAATTTAATACGAATCATTTGCACACCTTCTTGACGCTGACCGTACACACCTCTTGCCAAACGCAAGCTCCTGAATTTTTCCTCATCCAATTTCCCATCATGAAACTGACGGATTTTGGCCTCTAATTCTATAATATCCTTTTGGACAATTGGATTCTCTATTTCTGTTCTAAAACTTTGCATCTTATCTTATTGTAAATGAATTCCACATTCTCTATTTTCTAAGGCCTTAATTGGGTCAAAATAAGTATGATTTTTAGGCAGCCCATTCTTACACAACAAAGCATCTAATTCACCATCAGTCCAATAATAAAATGGGCTCACTTTTAAAATACCTTCTTTGCTATAGCTCAAAATATCCTTAGAGTTTCTATATTCTGTTTTCCTAACCCTAATATTGGTAAACCAAAGATCTGGCTGGTGTTTCTTTAAAGCCCTTCTAAATGGTTCCAACTTAACAATTTCCGAAAATTCCTTATGTTTAGGATCTTTAATATCAGGCAAGCCAAGCCTAAACTCAGTAAATGCTCTAGATTCCTTTGGGACATATACATTTAAATTAAGTTTAAAACGACTTATCAACATACTTGCATGCTCATAAGTTTCTGGCAAATTATATCCAGTATCGCACCATACCACATTGATATTACTGTCTTTTCGATTGAAAGTACTCAACAATACAGCTGAGTATTTCCCAAAACTAGTTGTTACAATTCGCTTTTCTGATAGTTTCAGAGCCCAATCAATAATTTCATCAGGTGTACTATCTTTGAGCTTTTTATTCCAATAAGACAAATCAATATTCTTAATGTCATCTATTGGATTTTCTGTAACAGTATTCTTTGAGGAAGAATTAATCAAAGTACCATTTTCAATTTTAAAACTAAGCTTATCCTCTCCGTAGTTATTATTTTTCAAAATATAATATTTTTATCCTATAGACTTAATAGAGTATTCAAAAATACATCTTTTATTTATATATAGACGTTAAAAGCATCAGAATATTACCTTTATCCTATAGTTTTAGTAGATTAATAGAAAAACTAACCTATTTTTAATAATATGAAAACAAAAAAAGTTAGGATATTAAGTCTTGTAAGGCAGTATTGCGGTAGACTGTCAATGCGCTGTCTCTTACAGCAATCATAAGTTTGTGAACCGAGCACTTATTTTCGTCCGGGCAATCATCACATTTTTCATAGTAGTTTAGACTTACACATGGTACCATGGCAATAGGCCCTTCCAGTACCCTAATAACCTCTGTCATTTGAATTTCGGAAGGCCTTTTAATAAGATAATAACCTCCACCCTTTCCTTTTTTAGAGCTTAAAAATCCTGTTCTCCGCATCGAAAGCAAGATGCTCTCCAAAAATTTTTGTGAAATGTTCTCATGTTTAGCAATTTCAGCAATCTGAACAGGTCTATTTTCTTCTTGTCCAGCTAAAAACGCCAGTGCTTTTATTCCGTATTTCGTCTTTTTGGAGAGCATATGGCTAATATAAGTATTTCTCTTAAATCCTATAAGACAAGCATACTCTCTTTTAGGAATGCAATGTTAGCTCCATCATAATATTGCTTCTCTTATATTCTGTATGTCCATCCAAAGGGACTTCAACAAATCCATACTTTCTATATATATGAATAGCATTCTCTAAAATTATATTGGAATATAATATTAATTTATCCCAAGGCTGTTGTTTAGCAAATTGAATGCAGAATTGAAGTAGTTGTTGACCAATTTTGTAGCCTCTATATTTTGGGGAAACGCCCATTTTTCCCATTTCATAAACACCTTCTTTAACTTTTATCAAAGCAAAAGTACCCACAATTTCCTCTTCTATCTTTGCAAAAAAGATATGCCCCCCTGGGTAGATAATAGACTCTTTACAGTTTAATAAAAGTTTTCTATCCTGTGGCTCTACTTCAAAATATTTTTCTATCCACTCCAAATTTAACTCTGCAAAATTAACGGCATATCTATCCTCAAAAGGCACGATCTGAAGTTTCTGCATTTTTAATGATTTTTTAATTTTGAAAGTATTCTTTTACTTAATGATTTTGCTTCCAGTTTTAATTCAATTTCATAGAGCATGTCAACAAGACTATTGGCACTCACTTGAGTCAATGTTTTAGCCTCTTCATTTATAACTTTCCAAATAGGTTTTAATAACATATTTACCTCTTCCCCTTTCTTTGTTATATATAATAGTTTTTTTCTACCATCATTCTGATCAATCTTAGATGAAACATAACCCAATTTTGATAGTTTCCCTATGGCCTGAGTTATAGCGGGCTGGGTATACCTTAATGCTTCCTGAATGTATGATGTTGTGGTCTCTTGATTATCTATAATAGTTTTAAAGATTGGGAATAAATAAGGATCAAAATCTACTTTCATCTCATCATATACTATTTGCGTTTCCCTGGCTATATAACCACTCAACCTTTTTAGTCTTGACCCAATTCCTAATTCCAAAAAGTGTAAAAATTTATCTTCCATAAGTATTTATATAATTACTTATGTAAATATATACAATTGATTTGATATTACCAAAGACATTCGGATTTAAGCCAATGCCTGCTCTATATCCGAAATAATATCCTCTATATGTTCCAAGCCCACAGAAACCCTTACAGAACCATCGGTGATGCCAACTTCTTCCCTTTCTTCTTTGGTAAGTTTACTATGGGTTGTAGACGCAGGATGGGTAACTATACTTCTAGAGTCCCCTAAATTAGCCGATAGGGACAACAGTTTAATAGAATCGAAGAATTGTCTACCGCCATCTATACCCCCTTTAACCTCAAAAGCAATAACACTACCACCTGCTTTCATTTGCTTTTTGGCCACTTCATATTTAGGATGAGACTTTAAGAAAGGATATTTAACCCAATTAATTTTTGGGTGATTTTCTAAGTAATGAGCCAATTTCAATGCATTTTCACAATGTCTATCCACCCTTAGACCAAGGGTTTCCAAACTTTTGGATAGTATCCATGCACTAAAAGGTGAAAGTGCAGGACCTGTAATCCTAGAAAAACGATATACCTTATCCATTAATTCTTTGCTACCTACAGTTATTCCGGCCAACACCCTACCTTGCCCGTCCATCAACTTGGTGCCAGAATGTATCACCAAATCAGCACCAAACTTAATGGGCTGTTGTAAATACGGAGTAGCAAAACAGTTATCTACAACAAAAATAAGGTTGTGTTTTTTTGCAATTTTTCCCAACACCTCCAAATCCAAAACGTCTACTCCGGGATTGGTCGGTGATTCCGCATAGATGATTTTTGTTTTGGGAGTGATTAAACTTTCAATCTTTTCCAGTTCATCCATCTTAAAATAACTGGTAGAAATATTCCATTTGGGAAAAAACTGAGTAAACAATGTATGGGTTGAGCCAAATATACTTCTGGAAGATATAATATGGTCTTCACTTTCCAACAAAGCTGCCAATGTGGAATATACCGCTGCCATACCCGATGCAAAAGCAAAACCATCTTCTGCACCTTCCATTTTACAGACCTTTTCTATGAGTTCTGATGAGTTTGGGTTAGAATATCTTGAATAAATGTTCCTCTCTTTTTCTTCAGCAAAAGAAGCTCGCATATCCTCTGCATCCTCAAATACAAAACTTGATGTTAAATATAACGGACTGGAATGTTCCAAAAATTTAGAACGTTCTATTTGAGTCCTAACCGCTTCTGTTTCGAATTTATACTTCTCCATATTAATTTTTTTCTGCTATTCTTAATATATCACCAAAAACACCTCTTGCAGTTACTGCTGAACCTGCACCTGCCCCCTGGATTACCAATGGATGACCTCCATAGGATTCTGTAAAAATCTCAATAATGGAATCTGAACCCTTTACTTGTCCCAGTGCACTGGTTTTGGGAACAGAAATAAGTTTCACATCCAATTTCCCCTTCTCTTCCTGTAGATTTCCAGATAAATCTCCAACATATCGCAATACATGATTAGGCTTTTGCTTCATTTTTATTTCATTAAAGATTGGGTCTAATACTTCACAATTTTTAAGGAAATCTACTACTGTACCTTTTTTAAGTTCTTCGGGAATTAAATTTTGAATATTAATATCCGAAAACTCGTTGTGTAAATCCAGCTCCCTTGCCAAAATCAATAGTTTTCTTCCAACATCATTTCCAGACAAATCTTCTCTTGGGTCTGGCTCAGTAAAACCTTTATCCATTGCTTCCTTTAAAATAGTGGAAAAAGAAGCGTCAGACTCCGAGAATGTGTTGAAAATATAGCTCAATGAACCTGAGAAAATCCCTTTGATACGCGTAATGTTCTCACCGGACAAATGCAACAATTTAATAGTATCAATCAAAGGCAACCCCGCACCTACATTGGTTTCGTATAAATACTGTTTTTGATTTTTGATTAAATCCTCACGCAATAATTTATAATAATCGAATCCTAACGTATTAGCAATTTTATTTGAGGAGACTAAATCGAAACCGTTTTCAACGAAGTCAAAATAATTGCCCACAAACTCCTCACTTGCCGTATTGTCCACGGCTATTAAATTCTCTAAATGGTGCTCCTTTGCATACTCAAAAACTTCATTTAACGTATATGGAATTCCTTTTTCCTTAAGATTTGCTTTCCAATTCTTGGTAATCCCTTTTTTGTTGAACAAAATGTTTCTTGAATTTGCCACGGCAAAAACATTTAAATGAATCCCCTTGCGCTCTTCAATTGTTTTATTCGATTTTAATATTTGGTCTATAAGGGTACCACCAACATTACCATGCCCAAAAACTATGACATTGACTTTTTTAGAAATTCCAAAAATTTGTCCGTGCATTACATTCAATGCCTTCTTCAAGTCAGATTTCTTTAAAACCAAACTCACATTTTTTCCTGAAACCGTATTATTGAAGAGTAAAGGAACTATTTGATTCTTTATCAATGCATTGTACGGTTTATGAAAGGTGCTTAAATCCTGCCCTACAATTGAAACCACAGAAACATTATCCATTACTGTAATCATATTCACATCCTTGGAATGAAAGTCATTTTCAAACTCTTGTTCCAATGCAGTTTTTGCTTCAACTGCCTTGTTGGCAGCAACCACAAGACCTATTCCTCTTTCAGAGGATCCTTGTGAAATAATGCTCACATTAATTCCCTTGTTCCCAAGAGCCTTAAAAATACGTGCATCTACTCCAACTTTCCCAAGAAGTCCCCTACCTTCTAAATTAATAAGTGCCGTATTTTCAATTACGGACAAAGATTTTATTTTCTCCTCACTGCTCTTGGCACTTATTAAAGTACCCTTATCATCATTATTAAAAGTATTGAGAATTCTAAGTGGAATATTCTTTTCAATTAATGGAATGATGGTCTTGGCGTGCAATATAGTGGTTCCAAAATTTGCAAGTTCATTTGCCTCGCTATAGGATAACACTTCCAATTTTTTAGCATCTGAAACAAAATCTGGGTTTGCTGTATAAATTCCATCCACATGGGTGTAATTCTGTAATTCTTCGGCATCCAAAAAATTGGCAATCAAGGCAGCCGTATAATTACTTCCATTTCTACCCAATGTAGTAGTCTCATTGTTCATGTTAGAAGCAATAAACCCAGTTATTACAGGCACTTCATTTGCTTTTAATTTAGAAAATTCTTCCACCACATTTTCTTTGGACAAAGCTTCCAAAACAGCGGCATCACCAAAAGTTGTATCAGTTTTTATCAACTCCCTGGCATCTAACATTTTAGAGGGTATACCTTTATCATTCAACAATTGTGTCACCACTTTCGCAGAAATAAGCTCTCCATAGGCCAATACCTCATCTTTTATTTTGGAGCTATAATCACCTAAAAGAGCTACTCCTTCAAACAATCTGATCAATTCCCTAAACTCCTTGGAAAGGTTTATATTCTTAAAGGTATATTTTTGATAGGCTTCAAACTTTTCAAAATCCTGTGAATAATCCTTTCCATCAGCTGCTTTTTGCAGCAAAATTTCTAATTGATCGGTTGCCTTTTCCCTAGCCGATAGTACAACAGTTATTTTCTCCCCCTCATTTATTTTACTACCAATGATATTTAAAACCTGTTCTATGCCTTCACCATTAGCCAAAGATTTTCCTCCAAATTTCAAAACTTTGGTTTTTTTGTTTTTCCCATTTTTATTGAACACTCCTTTGAGCAATTGCTCCATTTGTTCAAACTCAATTAAAAAGGCATCGTGTCCATGAAGCGAATGTATCTCTCCATAGGTTACATTACTATTGGCCTGAGCCAAACGTTTAAAGGTTTCCTTATTTTCCTTGGCCGTAAAGAACAAATCCGAATCCACACCAATAATATGAATGTTCGTACCACTATTTTGAAGTTTGATAAAATTGCCTTCTCCTTCACGGGTAATATCAATGGTCTTCAATAATTGGTTCATCAATTTATAAGCTGATAATTGAAAACGTTCCTGTAATTTTTTACCATGGTGCGTTAACCAACTCTCTACATTAAAAACCTGAAGCTCGTCATTTGTTGTTCTTTTAAAACGCTCCTTAAATGATTCTGGTGTACGGTAGCAAAGCATGGCATGCATACGGGCATCATGCACTGGCTGTTTGGAATTTATCAAAAACTGCTCCTGAATCTGACAGTTTGCAATTAACCAATCAGTAGATTTCCAATCCGATGCCACAGGAATCAAATGCTCTGTTAAATTTGGATTCAATGCTGCCATTTCCCAGGCAATACCTCCTCCCATAGAGCCTCCAATAATTGCATATAATTTATTGATGTTCAACTCCGTTAAACCTCTTAAAAATATTTTGGCAATATCTTGAGCAACAAAATTCTTATAATTTTCAATAATAAAACTATCGTGCCCATTTCCAGGCACATTAAAACATAAAACAGTATATTTCTTGGTATCAATGCATTTATCATCGCCTACCAAAGCAGACCACCATCCCTCTTTACCAGCAACATCAGAATTACCTGTTAGGGCATGGTTTACCAAAACAATGGGTGCTGTATGGAGCTCCAATCCAAATAATTGATAGGATAAGGAAATATCCAATTCCTTTCCGCTATTGGTAGTATACTTATCTATTTTTATATGATGTAGCATCTTATTTTTGTATAATTATGGGCCTGTACAAAAGAGGCCCCAATACCCTTCTATTATAATTGAGCAAAAACCTGCTCCAAATCCGCTTTTAAATCCTCAATATTTTCCAAGCCAACTGACAACCTAATTAGATCTTTAGTAACTCCGGTATCCTCCTGTGCTGCCTCATCCAACTGTTGGTGTGTTGTACTCGCTGGGTGTATAATTAAAGATTTAGTGTCCCCAATATTTGCCAATAAAGAAAACAATTTGGTTTCATCTGCAATTTTCTTTGCCGCATCATACCCCCCTTTAACTCCAAAAGTCACTAATCCGCTTTGCCCTTTTGGCAAGTATTCCTCAGCCAATTTTTTATACTTGCTAGATTCCAAACCTGGATAGTTCACCCAATTCACCTCATCTCTGTCCTGCAACCATTTTGCCAATGCCAGAGCACTTTCACTGTACTGTTTAATACGAACCTCCAAAGTCTCCAACCCTTGAATAATTTGAAAAGCATTAAATGGGCTTAAACATGCACCAAAATCACGCAATCCTTCAATACGCACTTTAGCAATAAAGGCTGCTGCACCTAAGGCATCATGATAAACCAATCCATGATATCCCGCAGATGGTTCTGTAAACTCTGGAAAATTTCCATTTGCCCAATCAAACGTTCCTGCATCTATAATGGCCCCTCCCAGAGCAGTTCCATTTCCATTAATGTATTTTGTAAGCGAATGAATTACGATATTGGCACCATGCTCAATAGGGTTCAATAATGCCGGGGTGGCCACCGTATTATCCACAATAAACGGAACTTTTGCAGCTTTGGCTTCTTTAGAAATGGCTTTTAAATCCAGCACATCCAATTTTGGGTTCCCCAAAGATTCCACAAAGAAAGCACGCGTATTGTCTTGTACTGCCTTCCCAAAGTTAGATGGGTCTTCTGGATTTACAAAAGTTGTTGTAATTCCCAATCGGGGAAGTGTAACGCTCAATAAATTATAAGTACCTCCATATAAGCTGTTGGAAGCCACAATATGGTCCCCTGCTTTTAACAATACCAATAATGCCGTGTTTATAGCACCAGTTCCAGAAGAGGTAACTACAGAAGCAATTCCACCTTCTAAAGCTGCAAGACGTTGTTCCAATATATCATTGGTCGGATTATTTATTCTTGTATAAATATTCCCAAATTCCGCCAATGAAAAAAGATTGGCCGCATGGTCAGAATCATTAAAAACATAAGCCGTACTTTGATATATGGGTACTGCCCTAGTTCCTCCGTTAGCAGCAACATCATGTCCTGCGTGTAATGCGTTGGTCGAAAATTTTTGTTCACTCATGGTTCCCAGGTTATTAGTTAAATTTTATTTGTTTCAGTTTAAAAATTGCCCATAAAAAAAACCCCTGCTTCTGCAGAGGTTTTGTAAATTCTTTATTGGGTAAAGTTTATACAATACTGTCCTCTGCGGATATCTTCCACATCATCATAGACATATTGTACATTACTTTTTTCATTTCTTTCTTGTTGTACAAATTATTCGAAACATTTTTCAAAAAACCAAATTTATTTTAAAAAATGTTGTTTTGTCTATAACGGTGAAAGAGACAATTATATTTTAAAAGCTTCTTTTACTGCATCGATCATATCCAATTTTTCCCATGTAAACAATTCCACTTCTTTTTCAATTCTACCGTTATAAGGAGATTCAAATACCTTGGTAATTGTTCTTGGCTCTTTACCCATATGGCCATATGCTGCGGATTCCAAGTAAATGGGATTTCTCAATTTCAATCTTTCTTCCAAAGCAAAAGGGCGCATATCAAACAATTGTGCAACCTTATCGGCAATTTCACCATCCGTCATATTAACTTTTGATGTACCGTAGGTATCCACAAAAATAGAGGTAGGCTCTACCACACCAATGGCATAACTTACTTGTACTAATATTTCATCTGCAACACCTGCTGCCACTAGATTTTTTGCCGCATGTCTTGCTGCATAAGCTGCACTTCTATCCACTTTACTTGGGTCTTTACCACTAAAAGCACCTCCGCCATGGGCTCCTTTACCACCATAAGTGTCCACAATAATTTTTCTTCCTGTAAGTCCAGTATCTCCGTGAGGTCCTCCTATCACAAATTTCCCTGTTGGATTGATGTGATAGTTTATTTGACCATCAAATAGTTTTTGAACCTTAGCTGGGAACTGGGCCACTACCTTTGGAATAAGAATATTGATAATGTCCTCTTTGATTTTTGCCAACATTTTATTGTCGTCTTCATCAAATTCATCATGTTGGGTGGACACTACTATGGTATCTATACGTACCGGAGTATTTTCATCCGAATACTCAATGGTTACTTGTGCTTTGGCATCTGGTCTTAAATATGCTATTTCTTTCTTCTCTCTTCTTAAGTCTGCCAAGACCTGAAGAATTTTGTGGGATATATCCAATGCCAAGGGCATATAATTCTCAGTTTCTTTGGTGGCATACCCAAACATCATTCCTTGGTCTCCGGCACCTTGCTCTTCTTTAGAGCCTCTATCCACACCTTGGTTGATTTCTTTTGATTGTTCATGTATCAAAGAAATTACCCCACAAGCATTTCCACTAAATTGGTAATCCCCATTAGTGTAACCTATTTTATTGATTACATCCCTTGCGATTTGTTGTACATCTAAATAGGTATGGCTTTTAACCTCTCCTGCCAATACCACTTGACCGGTAGTTACCAGGGTTTCACAGGCTACCTTACTTTCTGGGTCAAAGGCCAAAAAATTATCCAATAATGCATCACTAATCTGATCTGCAATTTTGTCCGGATGCCCTTCACTAACGGACTCCGAGGTAAATAAATACGACATGTTTAATTTTTGAACGGAAAAAGGATTTGACGGAAAGTAAGCCCTAAATTTAAGCTACTGCTTTAGCATTTTTTTAATGAGGTTGCAATCAGTCAAATCCTTCCTCTAATTAATAATAATGGCAAAAGTACGTATTTGTTGGAAACTTAAAAATATTTAGCGTTTCATTTTTAAATCTTTTGTATTTCAACCTTTATTTTTTCTCTAACCCAAGATACTTTGTATATTGTGAGGCACATTTAGAATCAACCATTAATTAACAAAACCTATGCACATTGCCGTTGCAGGAAATATTGGAGCAGGAAAAACAACTTTAACTCGGCTCCTTTCAAAACATTATAAATGGGAAGCACATTTTGAGGATGTTGTGGACAATCCCTACCTTGATGATTTCTATACCCAGATGGAACGTTGGAGTTTTAACTTGCAGATTTATTTTTTAAATAGTAGGTACAGACAAATTCTACAAATACGTGAAAGCGGCAAAAATATTATCCAGGACCGTACCATTTATGAAGATGCCCATATTTTTGCTCCCAACTTACATGCTATGGGTCTTATGACCAACAGGGACTTTAATAATTATTCCTCTCTTTTTGAGCTAATGGAAAGCTTGGTGCAACCACCAGATTTATTAATTTACCTAAGAAGTTCCATTCCCAATTTAGTGAACCAAATTCACAAACGCGGAAGGGATTATGAAAACTCCATTTCCATTGATTACCTAAGTAGATTAAATGAACGTTATGAGGCTTGGGCCCATGGCTATGAAAAAGGAAATCTTTTGGTCATAGATGTAGACGATTTGGATTTTGTTGATGACCCAGAACATCTGGGACTTGTCATTAATAAAATTGATGCCGAAATAAACGGGTTGTTTTAAGCTATATTCATACTTAGATCACATTAAAATTCATTTCCCTCACTCAAAAGGTGCGTTCCCTCATTTGTCATTTTTTTAAACGGGTTAAACTGGTAGTTTTATTTAGGCATTATGCTCCTATAAACTAAAACACCTATTGTTTAACCAACCTGCCCTGGCAGGTCTAAATTTTAAAAAAATGAAACCAAAAAAGAATCCTAAAAAAGATTTAAACAAAAACAGAGGCTTGTATTTTATAGCAGGCCTTGCACTTGTAATGCTTTTGGCATATGTAGCTCTGGAATGGAAAACCTACGAAAAAAATTCAATATATATTGGAAGTATTGATGTTCCAGATGACAATATTGAGGAGGAACCTGCTATTTTTCAGCTTAAAACTCCACCGCCACCGCAACCTATAGCACCTCCAGTAATTGAAGTCGTTGATGATGAAAAAGACGTAATTGAAGATGAAATAATATCATCAGAAACAAACCAAGAAGAAGAGGTAGTGAAGGTCGAGGATATAATAGTAGAAGATATAGATATTGTAGAAGAAGTAGATTTTATTCGTATTGAAGAGGCACCTATTTTTCCGGGGTGCGAAAAAGCTTCAGATAAAAAAGCTTGTTTTCAAGAAAAAATGAAAGAGCATATAAGAAAGAACTTCAGATACCCTGAACCTGCCCAAGAAATGGGAATTCAAGGTAGGGTAAGTACTATGTTTGTAATTCAGAAAGATGGAAGTATAAGTGATATAAGATTTCGAGGACCCGACCCATTATTAGAAAAAGAAGCGCAACGAATTATTGGTAAGCTTCCAAAAATGACACCAGGCAAACAACAAAACAAGTCAGTAAGGGTTTCCTTTGTTCAACCTATCATTTTTAAACTCAATTAGAAAGTCATTAAAAACCTCCCTAAAGAGAAACAAGTTTCAATCGTTTCTCTAACGAAAATAACAAAACAAAAAAAAGCCCGAAGTTATACTTCGGGCTTTCATATTTTAACAGAAAGATTTTATTCCTTTACCTCTTCAACTACTTCTTTAATGATTTTCTTTCCTTTTACTTCAATATCAACATTTTTAAGGGATTCAATTTGTGATTTCACCTCTTCTTCTGTTCCTGTAAAATCTCGAACTTCTTTCTTTTCAACTCCATTTTCAATATATGTAGTTGTAACTGTTGCTGTAGCTATACCAACATCATTCTTTACCATTTCTATACGGACATCTTTTTTAGATTCATGGCCGGCCATTCCAGTATCTGAATGTCCTCCCAAGATTGGAGCGATTACTAAACCTACCAAACATGTTAATTTAATTAAAATGTTCATGGATGGTCCAGAAGTATCTTTAAATGGATCTCCAACAGTATCACCAGTTACAGCTGCTTTATGGGCATCAGAACCTTTATATGTCATTTCACCATCAATCTCTACTCCAGCTTCAAAAGATTTTTTAGCATTATCCCACGCACCACCTGCATTGTTTTGGAAAATAGCCCACATTACACCACTTACACAAACACCTGCCATGTAGCCTCCCAATGGCTCTGCACCAAACAACAATCCAATAATTATTGGAGTAATAATGGTTATTAAACCTGGGACAATCATTTCTTTTAAGGCTGCTTTAGTAGAAATATCCACACATTTAGCGTATTCGGGAGTACCTGTTCCTTCCATAATTCCAGGAATCTCCCTAAACTGTCTACGTACTTCATGCACCATTTCCATGGCAGCTTTACCAACTGACTGCATCGCTAATGCTGAGAAAATAACAGGAATCATTCCTCCCACAAATAACATGGCCAATACATCAGCCTTAAAAATATTAATTCCATCTATTCCCGTAAAAGTTACATAAGCAGCAAAAAGAGCTAATGCAGTTAAGGCCGCAGAAGCAATTGCAAATCCTTTACCTACTGCCGCAGTTGTATTACCAACGGAATCCAATATATCTGTACGTTCTCTTACTATATCATCTAATTCACTCATTTCCGCAACACCCCCTGCGTTATCGGCAATTGGTCCAAAAGCATCAATTGCAAGTTGCATAGCCGTTGTTGCCATCATTGCAGAAGCTGCCAGAGCAACTCCATAAAAGCCAGCCAATTCATAAGAACCATAAATTGCAGCAGCAAATAAAATAACGGAAAGGAAAGTAGATTTCATACCCACAGCTAATCCGGCAATAATATTTGTTGCCGCACCTGTTCCACTATTTTGTACAATATCATTTACTGGTTTTTTTCCCAAACTAGTATAGTATGCGGTTACATAAGAGATTAATCCTCCTACAGCCAATCCTATTAAAGTAGTATAGAATACATGTCTAGATGGTATGCTTTTTATTCCCTCCCCAAAGAAGCTCATTTGTAATGTTTCAGGCAACATCCATTTAATTAAAAACCAACCGGCAATAGCTGTAATTATCATGGCCACCCAATTCCCTGTATCCAATGCTTTTTGAACTTGAGATTCTTTAGCATCGTTCGAAGATATTTTTACCAAAAATGTTCCTATGATTGAGGCTAAAATACCAACACCAGCAATTACTATAGGAAGTAAAATTGGCCCCATATTATTAAATGCATCTGTAAACTGGGTTGTTGCAGACATATCTTTTATAAGGTAGTTACCCAATACCATGGCCGCCAATACAGTAGCAACATACGAACCAAATAGATCTGCTCCCATACCCGCAACATCACCAACATTGTCCCCTACGTTATCTGCAATGGTAGCAGGGTTTCGAGGGTCATCTTCTGGAATACCAGCTTCTACCTTACCAACTAAATCAGCGCCAACATCAGCAGCTTTAGTATAAATACCACCACCGACACGAGCAAACAACGCAATAGATTCAGCACCCAAAGAGAACCCGGCAAGAGTTTCCAATACTATGGTCATATTATCATAAAAAGAACCTTCCGTTCCCATAAACTGACCTGCAAAAAACAGAAACAAAAGACTTAATCCAAGAACTGCCAAACCAGCAACCCCTAGACCCATTACTGTACCACCTCCAAAAGAAACTTTCAATGCCTGTGGCAAACTTGTTTTAGCTGCTTCAGCGGTACGTGCATTAGAATCCGTTGCAATACGCATTCCTATATTTCCTGCCAATGCAGAAAAAACAGCTCCGATAATAAAGGCAGGAACAATCATCCAACTGGTTGACTCAACTATTGTAGAAATACCAAACAAAGCGGCAGAAGCAATGACCACAAAAATAGCCAATAGCCTGTATTCGGCACTTAAAAAAGCCAAAGCCCCTTCTTTAATACTTTTTGATATGCTTTGCATTTTATCATCCCCAGCTGCTTGTTTTCTTACCCACGAGGCTTTAATTATCATAAAAACTAACCCTAAAAGAGCAAGTGCAATTGGTATGTAAATGATATTGGATTCCATAAGTTGTTATAAGTTAAATTTCAATTATTTTAAGCTGGGCAAAAGTAGTAAAATCTAAGAGAATAAAAAAAGCAATATCTATAACTGATATTGCTCTATATATAACTGGATACATTGAAGTTAAGCTTTCGTTTTTAAATCTAAAAAAATTAAAATTAACTTCTTGTAATTTATTCTAAATTGTAAAAGTGCGTTTCTTTTTGTGTTCACTATTTTCATAGCGTTCCACGCATTCATGATAAATTTTTACGGCCTCATCTGCATTTCCCCATCCCCCAACATCGACTTTCTTCTTTTCTAAATCTTTATATACTTGAAAAAAATGTTCAATCTCCTTAAGTCTATGAGGGTTTAGGTCCCCTATATCATTATTGTTGCTCCAGATTGGGTCAGAAATTGGGACACAGATAATTTTTTCATCAGGGCCCTTTTCATCTGTCATATGAAAAACACCAATGGGTTTTACCTCCATGACCACCATAGGATAAGTAGGCTCTGTCCCCATGACCAAAACATCTAATGGGTCTTTATCCAATGCCAAAGTCTCAGGAATAAATCCATAATCTCCAGGGTACATCATAGAAGAAAACAACATACGATCAAACCTAATTTTATGTAATGTAAAATCGTATTCATACTTATTTCTACTTCCCTTTGGGATTTCAATTAAAACATCAAAAGTCAATATTTTGTTTTTACTCATTTTATTTTTATTAAAGAGAATTCTTAATCACACTTAAAGAAAGTTGTCTAAAAACTAAACCCAAATGAACCGGTTACACTAAAGGGCCTTGCATTGGGGTTTTCTAGATAATTTCCCCTAAAGTTTAAATCTAACCTAAATATCTTGAAAATATTGCCTACCCCAAAGGAGTATTCCCAATAAATTTTATCAGTTGGGGCCAACAAAGGAATATTGGTTGGACTGCTTAAGAGTATATTCTCTTCCGATAAATCACCCCAAACTCCTCGCAACCCAATAATCTCCCGCAAATTCAATTTACGCAAAACAGGGATTCTCGAAAAAAGTCGGCCATTAAAATTATGCTCAAAATGTACAGATGCGTAAGTATCCGTCACAAACTCATAAAAATCCAAATTGGGAAATGTGTTATACAAAGTAAACAAAGTTTGGTTCCCAGGAACAACATTCAATAATCCCAAGGGGACTGCCCCAAAAGTCTTACCAACCTCTACGGTACTGAATAATCTCCCCATACCTCCTATTTGCCATGGCTGGCTATACGAAAACTGTAGTTTTTCATATTCAAAATCACTTTCCATAAATCCATCCAACCCTTTGGTATAACTCAACAACAATGTACTATAATCATCATTGATATCGTATCTCTCCACTCCATATCCAATGGTTTTCTTCCCAGGAGTGTAAACTAAAGTAGTATTAATATCAAATTGTTTTATTTCGGATGATACACCTATTGGTGAAGTGGGGTCCAAATAATCCAAACTAAAGGCATTTGGTAAAGCGGAGCTAAGCGTTCTAAAAGTGGAGCCAACCCTAATCCTAAAATTGGTTAGCGGTTCCATTTCCACATTAAAGGTGCTTAAATTAATATTGGTGAGCCTATCATTGTTTCCCACCGTTACCACGGATGATGAAGCAATACTTCTTCCCAAAACATCGTTTGTGGAAGTTAGACTAAGACCCAATTGCTCAATATCCCGTCTATTTCCTCCCGAAATCATTAATCTACTTTTTCTATCCAACAACCATTTTGCGGAAAAACCGTGTTTTACTTTGCGGTCTCCAAACCCGTAGGCCATATAACCTTCCAACCGCCATGGGTCATTTTGCCCAAAATAGGTTCTAGCGCCACCACGCAACCGTACCCCCTCTGCATCGTTATAACCAAAAACACTGTACACATCACCAATATCCAGGTTCCATTTGTCAATTTCGACATAACCAGAGGCCATAACACTGACCAAATTATAGTAAGTCTTAAACTTTGGAACTGTTTTTAGCGTATCCAACAACTTGTAAATGCCTGACTCTTCTTTATTTAGCTTCTCTAAACGATTGTTTTTCCAAAAGGTACTGTCCCTACTAAAAACAATAGGGTCAAAAGGGTCAGACTCATTTTTATAGAATGATTTTGGCTTAGGAATGTCAAACTTATAGTTATCATATACAGTTGTTCTTTTTCCATAAAGTCCTTTGGATTTTTCTTTTTTGCTAAAACTAAAATCGCTCAGCATATAGTCTCTTTTCAGAAGAAATACAGAGTCGCTTACAACCTCAAAATCCTGTTCAATATAAACCTCTTTTACCCAATTGATATTAGCACTTTTGGTAACCTCCAGATTTATTTTTTTAATAGCAAAGGTTGAATCGTTCACCCAAAAATCTCCTTTAAATGTCAATTCATTTTTTCGTCTAGGGTAATAAATAATATTATAACACCATTTGTTATCTATAAACGTACTGTCTGAAAGCACATAATTGTATGTATCTATACCCGTTTTGGAGAGTGGACTTGTAAAACTCTTATCAAAAAACTTAAGGTAATTATCATAAATATCATAATCGGAATACAAATCCTCAACAAAGGCCGTAATTGCTTGGTTATTGCTAAATCCAGAGTTTTTACTTCCTAAAATATCTTCCTTACTTTCATCCAGTAGATTATCACCATATGCTTTAGAAAAAACTTCATTTATAAAAATGGGCAGGTAGGTCTTCCCTGTAATTCTAGAAGTGTCCAAATCCTGAAAAACAAATTCCATTCCCTTAAAAATCTTACTTTTCATTAGGGCACTGTCTATGGTATTTAGATCAAACTCAACTTTCTCGTATTTATCATACTGGTACTGTTTAAATTTATAAACCCCATTTACCCGCTTTTTAGCCCATATTTTCTTTAAAATATCGATAGCAGGGTTGTTCTTTTTAGATTGTTTACCAACATAAATTACAACCTCGTCCAACTGTTCATTGGATTCTTGTAAAACAATATTCATGTCATAATTCACCTTTGAAGGCAATGGAATTTCTTGCGGAGCATATCCTATAAAAGAAACTAACAAAATATCATAGGTATTGTCAGATTCCATATAGAACCTTCCATTATCATTCGTGATGGTTCCCTCAACGGAATTTTTGAAAAGAACATTGGCAAAAGCGACGGGATCACCCAATTCGTCCACAACAACACCACTCACTTTAGATTGGGATATGGCGAAACAAGAGAAAAATAAAAATAAAGGAAAGACTATTTTCTTCATTAGCTTTTACAAATAAAACAATAATCAAAGTGATTAAGTTAATAACGCAGTAAAAAAGTTTGGAGTAAATATGCAATCAAATAGTATGCCTTTAAAAAAATGAAGCTCCATCAACCCAGGGTTGATGGAGCTAAGATAGTTTTACAAAATGATATACCTTATTTATATAACACTTTCTTAACAGCCTTGATCACATCTTGATGGTTAGGCAACCACTCTGCCAATAAAACTGGTGAATAAGGTGCTGGCGTATCCGCTGTATTTATTTTTTGAACTGGGGCATCCAAATAATCAAATGCTTGCGACTGCACTTGGTAGGTGATTTCCGTCGCAACATTTCCAAAAGGCCAAGCTTCTTCTAAAATGACCAATCTGTTTGTTTTCTTAACAGAGTTAATAATGGCGTCAAAATCCAAGGGTCTCACGGTACGGATATCAATAATCTCACAGTTAACACCTTCTTTTGCCAACTCATCTGCCGCTTTATGCGCCTCTTTTATAATTTTTCCGAAAGATACTATGGTTACATCTGACCCTTCTCTCACAATATCAGCAACACCCAGTGGAATGGTATACTCTCCTTCTGGCACCTCTCCTTTGTCACCATACATTTGCTCTGACTCCATAAAAATCACTGGGTCATCGTCCTTAATTGCCGCTTTCAAAAGTCCCTTGGCATCTCTGGGATTAGATGGCACAACTACTTTAAGCCCTGGACAGTTGGCGTACCAACTTTCAAAAGCCTGTGAATGAGTTGCCGCCAACTGACCCGCAGAACCAGTTGGTCCTCTAAAAACAATAGGACAATTAAACTGCCCACCGGACATTTGCCTAATTTTTGCAGCATTGTTTATAATCTGGTCTATCCCTACCAAAGCAAAATTAAAGGTCATAAACTCTACAATAGGTCTATTCCCATTCATAGCAGACCCGACAGCAATTCCTGAAAACCCAAGTTCTGAAATAGGAGTATCGATTACTCGATCAGGTCCAAACTCATCCAACATTCCTTTTGAGGCCTTATAAGCACCATTATATTCGGCAACTTCCTCTCCCATTAAAAAAATGGATTCATCCTTTCTCATTTCTTCGGACATTGCCTCTGCTATGGCCTCCCTAAACTGTATTGTCTTCATTTAGTATGGAATATCTTAATTTATTAAAAGTTTATCTGAAAATGCAAGCAAAAATAGGAAATAATCCAACAAATAGCGGTTGTGGTGAAGTAAAAAAATAACAAAATTTACTATGCGTGCATAGTAAATTTGAAAATTAATACCTATCTTAGCCCTGCCAAAAAAAAAGACAAAAAAATGAAAATATTAGTATGTATAAGTAATGTCCCAGACACTACTTCCAAAATAAATTTCACAGATGGCGATACTAAATTTGATGCCAATGGTGTACAATTTGTAATAAACCCCAATGATGAATTTGGCCTAACCCGAGCCATGTGGTTTAAAGAAAAACAAGGAGCCACAGTACATGTGGCAACTGTTGGAGAAGCATCAACAGAACCTACTATTAGAAAGGCCCTTGCCATTGGCGCTGATGAAGCCATTAGGATTAATGCTATTCCAACAGATGGTTTTTTTGTAGCACAACATTTGGCCGAAGTGGTAAAAAATGGAAGTTATGATATTGTTATAGCAGGAAGAGAGTCAATTGATTACAATGGCGGAATGGTTCCAGGTATAATGGCAGCCATGTTGGACTTTAATTTTGTGAATTCGTGCATTAGTTTAGAAGTTGATGGAAATAATGCAACTGCCATTAGAGAAATTGATGGTGGTAAAGAAACGCTGAGCACTTCTTTACCATTAATCATTGGCGGGCAAAAAGGATTGGTTCAAGAAAGCGACCTTAAAATTCCAAATATGAGGGGCATCATGATGGCCCGCCAAAAGAAACTAAATGTAATTGAACCCATTGATGCCTCTCCAGCTACACTGGATACTAAATTTGAAAAACCAGCACCAAAAGGGGCAGTTAAGTTGATAGATTCAAGTAATATAGATGAATTAATAGATCTTTTGCACAACGAAGCAAAAGCAATTTAAAAAAGAAATATGTCAGTTTTAGTTTATACAGAATCCGAAAACGGAAAGTTTAAAAAAAATGCACATGAAACTTCATCCTATGCATATGAAGTAGCCAAACAACTGGGAGTTTCAGTTTCCGCAATATCCTTTAATGCAGATAACAATGACGAATTGGGAACATATGGTGTTTCTAAAGTCTTGAATGTGTCAGATGAAACACTCAAAACCTACAATGCCAAAGCATTTGCCAGAGCCATTGCTCAGGCTGCAGAAAAAGAAGGTGCAAGTGTAATTATTTTAAGCTCCAGTACCAATTCAAAATATCTTGCACCACTCCTAAGTGGAATGCTAAAAGCAGGCTATGCCCCCAATGTAGTTGCCGCACCAGAAAGCACAAGTACTTTTACAGTAAAAAGAACAGCCTTTAGTAACAAAGGTTTTGCGCATACCCAAATAACAACAGCTACCAAAATAATAGGAGTCTCCAATAACGCCTTTGGAGTTATTGAAAATAAGGTTGAAGTTGTTATTGAAGATTTTAGTCCATCCGTAACAGATACTGATTTCTCAGCAAAATCCACCAATATTGATAAAGTATCAGGAAAAGTGACCATTGCAGATGCAGATATAGTTGTCTCCGGAGGAAGAGGTTTAAAAGGTCCTGAAAATTGGGGAATGATAGAAGAATTGGCAGATGTATTGGGAGCTGCAACAGCATGCTCCAAACCAGTTTCTGATTTGGGTTGGAGACCCCATAGCGAACATGTTGGACAAACAGGAAAGCCTGTTGCCAGCAATTTATATATTGCAATTGGAATTTCTGGTGCAATACAACACTTGGCGGGAATAAGTGCCTCCAAGGTAAAAGTGGTCATAAACACCGATCCGGAAGCGCCATTTTTTAAAGCCGCAGATTACGGAATCGTAGGGGATGCCTTTGAAGTTGTTCCTGAACTCATCGAAAAATTAAAGGAATTTAAAGCCCAAAACGCTTAATTTTTGTTAATTTGTGCCCTTAAAGGGCTGTTTAAATACTTAGGGCATCCCTTTATTTAAACAGCCTTTCTTGTTTTAAAAAGATTTATGAGTTTAGTAAGATTAAAAATAAAGGGGATATCCTATAGTCAAACACAAAATGGCGCATATGCCCTTATTTTAAATGAGGTTGATGGCGATCGAAAGCTACCTATTGTTATTGGTGCTTTTGAGGCCCAGTCAATTGCCATTGCACTAGAAAAGGAAATTAAGCCTCCAAGGCCTCTGACCCATGATCTTTTCAAAAATTTTGCTGACCGGTTTGACATAGTTGTAAAACAGGTTATCATCCATAAATTGGTAGATGGTGTATTTTATTCCAGTATCATATGTGAACGTGACAAGATTGAAGAAATAATTGATGCCAGAACCAGTGATGCCATAGCTTTGGCACTTCGTTTTAACGCACCCATTTTTACCTATAAAACCATTCTAGACAAAGCGGGTATATTCTTAAAATTCTCTTCAAAAGAAAAAGATAAAGAAGAAGATGGGGATGACAGTATTATAGTGGATGAAATATTACAGGAAGGTGAAACAGTTGAAATTGATACTGGAGCAACTGATGCCTATAAGGAACTTACTGTTGAAGAGCTTCACCAAGAACTAAATAAAGCGGTTGCCAATGAGGACTATGAAAAAGCGGCACAATTAAGGGACGAAATATCCAAACGTAATTAACCAATTTACTTTTTATGAAAATAGGCCTTTGGATTTCCTTTCTTCTTCTATTCTCTTTTCCATTAGTTGCCCAAGAAGTCACCCTTACAGATTCCATACAGAATGTCGTTGAGACCGTTACAATTAATGATATTCCATCCACAGAAACTCCACAAATAATTCCCAATGAAGGGTTTTCTTTTACTAGTTTATGGCGTGGGATTTTAGGTATGTTCATCCTTATTTTAATCGCTTTCTTGTTTAGTTCTAACCGAAAAGCCATAAACTGGAAAACCGCTGGAATTGGTTTAGGGATTCAACTCATACTGGCCATTTGTATTTTAATAGGAGAAAAAATTGGTTTTAATGCCTTTGGCAGAAGATTTGACCTGAGTTTTGTATCAAATATCTTTGAGTTTGGCGGAAAGATTTTTGTCAGTATTCTTGATTTTACGAGGGCTGGAAGTAAATTTTTGTTTGAGGGGTTAGTTGTTGACATGGATAAATTTGGTTATATTTTTGCTTTTCAGGTATTACCAACTATTATTTTCTTTTCTGCGTTAACATCTGTTTTATATTATTTAGGGGTTATTCAAAAAGTTGTAAAAGGACTGGCTTGGTTGTTGACAAAATCCTTGGGAATTTCGGGGGCTGAAAGCCTAAGTATTGCTGGCAATATATTTTTGGGACAAACAGAAGCACCATTACTTATAAAGGCATATTTGGAGAAAATGAACAAATCTGAAATGCTTTTGGTAATGATTGGCGGTATGGCAACTGTTGCTGGAGCGGTATTGGCAGCATATATTGGGTTTTTGGGTGGAGATGACCCTGTTCTTAGACTATACTTTGCTAAACATTTATTGGCAGCATCTGTAATGGCTGCACCAGGAGCCATAGTAATTTCGAAAATACTATATCCCCAAACCGAAGCTATTAATACTGAGGTTAAAGTATCCACTGATAAAATTGGAAGCAATATTTTAGACGCCATTGCCAACGGAACTACCGAGGGTTTAAAATTAGCTGTTAACGTAGGTGCTATGCTATTGGTTTTTGTAGCTTTTATCGCCATGATCAATGGTGTATTGGGCTGGGTTGGCGATACTACTTCATTTAATTCATGGATAGCTTCCAACTCGGGATATGAGAAACTAAATCTAGAAGCAATTTTGGGTACCATTTTTGCCCCACTTATGTGGTTAATAGGAGTAGCCAAAGAAGATATGATGCTTATGGGGCAGCTACTAGGAATTAAATTGGCTGCAAGTGAATTTATTGGTTATATACAATTGGCAGATTTGAAAAACCTAGCGAATTCCAATCATCTAACCTATAATAAATCCATTATTATGGCAACCTATATGCTTTGTGGATTTGCTAATTTTGCATCTATTGGCATTCAAATTGGTGGCATAGGTTCCTTAGCTCCAGGACAGCGAAAAACCTTGTCAGAATTTGGAATGAAAGCTGTTTTAGGCGGTTCTTTGGCCTCCCTGATTTCCGCTACCATTGCCGGAATGATTTTAGGATAATTCGTTAATAACGTTTTAATAAAAACTAACCATAACGCATTTGCTTTCCTTCTGTTTTTTATACTTTAGTTTCCCAGAAATCCTTAAAGGAAAATGAAACAATACCACGATTTATTACAACATGTTCTTGCCAATGGCAATCAAAAAGGAGACCGTACTGGAACGGGCACCCTAAGTGTTTTTGGGCACCAAATGAGGTTTGACCTTAGTGAAGGTTTTCCTATGGTGACTACAAAAAAATTACACTTAAAATCCATAGTACATGAGCTTCTTTGGTTTTTAAAAGGTGACACCAATATAGAATACTTAAAAGAAAATGGGGTTCGTATTTGGAACGAATGGGCCGATGAAAATGGAGATTTAGGACCCGTATATGGATATCAATGGCGTAATTGGAACGGCGATGAGATTGACCAAATAAAAGAAGTAGTCCGTAGTTTAAAGAACAATCCCAATAGTAGAAGAATGTTGGTTTCCGCATGGAATCCCAGTGTGTTACCCGATACCTCTGTTTCCTTTTCTGAAAATGTTGCAAATGGGAAAGCTGCCTTGCCGCCTTGCCATGCATTTTTTCAATTTTATGTTGCGGATGGTAAACTTTCTTGTCAACTCTACCAACGTAGTGCAGACATATTTTTGGGAGTACCATTTAATATTGCATCATATGCCCTATTCACCATGATGATGGCCCAAGTCTGTGGGTACCAACCCGGGGAATTTATCCACACTTTTGGAGATGCCCACATATACAACAACCATTTGGAACAGGTAGAACTTCAATTAAGTCGTGAACTAAGACCCTTACCAAAGATGGTCCTAAATCCTGAAGTAACGAGTATTTTTGATTTCAAATTTGAAGACTTCGCCTTAATCGATTATAATCCTCATCCACATATAAAGGGCATGGTTGCTATTTAAAACTATAAAAGCCCATTAAAATTTTAATGGGCTTTTATAGTTTTCTTTTTTTATAATACAACTACACCTCCAAAACAGCATTTTCACCACCTGCATAATCATTCCATTGATAACGATCAGCTTCTGTTTCGTTTATATAACTCCCGTCCACTATATATTTAAATTCATATGAATTTTCTTTTGGGAGATCAAAAGTCCCTTTAAAGGTTCCATTTTTTAATTTTTTCAAAAGACTACCCTTAGGGCTCCAATTATTAAAATCTCCTACAACTGCCACCTTTTTAGCATCCACCGCTGGCACGGTAAAAGTAACTTTGCAAACGGGTTTGGTTTTTAGGTATTGCTTTGTGATTGACATAGTATATTTTTTTAATGTTAGGAGCAAAATTAAGCCATTAATTGACTAGTTAACAATGACTTTCGTCATATTTATGATTTTCTTAATATTCAATAAACTATATATTCATTTTCATAAAATAATGCAACCTAATTTTTAGAATCAGAAAAAATAGAACTTTAATTATTACGGTTTAAGTAAAATGATCCGGAACATTAAATTATATTTGTTAGTAAACATATGAGCCATGTTCTCTAAAGAGAAAAAAAGCCCTAAAATAGATTTGGAACAGCATGAGCTGTTGGAACATGCCCAAGTTAGAATCAAACAAAAACAAAGGTTATACCAGCATTTTGTAATTTTTTTGACGGGAAGTATCTTCCTGGTTTTAATCAATAAAATTTTAAAATACGGAGAACAGTATAACTGGTTTGTTTGGGCAATTACTGTATGGGCCTTTTTATTTGTTCTACATGCTTTTAATGTTTTTGTTTCTCAAAAATTTATGGGTAAGGAATGGGAACGAAAACAAAGGGAAAAATTGGTCCTGTTGCAAAAAAGAAGAATAGCAGAACTTCAAAAAGAAATAGAAACAGATTTTCCCATGACCAATATTAATAAAAAAAAAAGTCCATGATGGTTACTATGATAGCTGCTGCTGGGGAAAACAATGCGCTGGGAAAAAACAACGATTTGTTATGGCATTTACCCGATGATTTTAAGCGTTTTAAAACCCTAACTACAGGTCACTATATCATTATGGGACGTAAGACTTTTGAAAGTTTCCCTAAACCTCTACCCAATAGAACTCATTTAATCATTACGAGAGACAAAGACTATTCCACGGAACACAAAAATTGTATTGTTGTCCATTCTTTGGCAGAAGCCATAAAACTGGCCGAAAAAGACAAGACTCCATTCATAATTGGAGGAGGTGAAATTTATAAATTGGGAATGGATTTTTCTGATAAAATAGAACTTACCAGAGTACATCAAAGTTTTGAAGCTGATACTTTTTTTCCTAAAATTGACAATAACATTTGGAAACTAATTTCGGAAGAATACCATCCAAAGGATGAAAGACATAAGTATGATTTTACGTATCTAACCTACGAAAGAAAATAAATCCTAAAAATCCAAACTATCAATACTTACATTCTTTCCTGTAATGCCCAATAACGATCTTAAAACGGATGCATTCCCATTGCTATAAAATTGATATGTTGCTTCCTCCCCCTTTATTCTCAATATACCGTTCTTTTCCAAAATGGCCTTTGTTTGCCTTGCCACTGCCTCACCTGAATCAATGACCTGTATGTGCTTTGGGAGCAACTCGCGTAAAGCCTCCATTAAATATGGATAATGCGTACACCCAAGAACCAAATAATCTATTTCTTCTTTTAACATGGGCTGTAAAATCTTATCCAACAATTCCTTGGTTTCTTTTGAATCTATTTTCCCCGCTTCAATTAAAGGCACTAGGCCTGCTCCTTCCATTTCAATAATGGTAATACCAGAAGCATGGTCATTTGAGGTTTTATGAAACAACGCACTGGAAAGCGTTCCCTTAGTAGCTAAAACACCTACTTTTTTTGAATTTGATTTTAAAGCTGCGGGTTTGATGGCGGGCTCTATACCAATAAAAGGAACATCATAGTTTTCCCTTAAATGGTGAATAGCATTGGTTGTTGCCGTGTTACACGCCACAACTATTAGCTTACAGCCCATTTTTAGTAACAGTTCTGTATTTTTGATACTAAGCCTCAATATTTCTTTGGGCTTTTTTGCCCCATAAGGTGCATTTTTACTATCAGCTAAATAAATTGTACTCTCATCAGGGAGCATAGTATTGATTTCTTTCCAAATAGAAGTTCCACCTACTCCAGAATCAAAAATACCAATGGGATTGTTTTTCATTCTATATTTTAGCTATACCATAAAAATAAAAAACCGTCTTGATCAGGACGGTTTTTTACAACAATATTTTTTATGTAGAGTTCCTTTTACTTAGAATCCCAACTCCTTTTTAACTTCAGGCAATAAATCTTTTCCTTTAAAAACAATAAGACCTGTTCCTTGGGTGGCATCCAAAACATAATCAAAACCTTGGGCCGCTGCAACTTTTTCTATTGCCTCTTGCGCCTTTTTAGATATTGGAGCAAAAAGCTCTGCTTGCTTTTTTTGCAATTCTTGTTGTGCAGTTTGTTGAGCATTTGCAATATTTTTATCTGCATCCTGTAACTCAGCTGCTCTTTTTTGATTTTCCTCTTCAGACATCGTTGTCGCCTCATTAGAGTATTGGGTATACTTGTTTTTAAGCTCTGTCATTGACCCCTCTATATCCGCTCTATACGTTTCTCCCAACTTTTTAATTTCTGCCTGCGCAGCAATCATTTCTGGCATTTCAGATAATAATTGAGATACATCTATATGAGCCACTTTACTCTGTGCATTCACAAAACTGGTAGCTGCAATAAATAATACTAGGGCTACTGCAATTTTCTTTACGTTTTTCATGATTTTAAATAAGTATTAATTTGAGTGTTAATTTTTGAATTTATTATTTATATTTATTATTCTAATTGATTGAGTCCTTTACTGGCTCTGTATTTTCTTTTCTTTCTTCCAATTTAGCTTTTCTTTTAGCCTCCCTCTCTTCCAATAGTTTATTTCTTCTTTCCTCATAGGCCTTCTTTCGCTCTTCTCTTAGCCTTATCTGTTCTGCTCTTTTTTCTTCGGCTGTTTTAGCTCTAGCAGCTTCAGCGTCTTTTGCTTTATTTTGTCTTTCTTGTAACGCATCATTTACAACATCTTCATCTTCTCCCTGTAGCTCTTCTAACCTACTTTTATTGTTTTTCTTTTTTGGTGCACTAATTTTCCTGGTTCTTGCTATTCCCCTTAAAATCAGGTCACTTATATCGTGTCTTTTTTCGGAATACAACATTACAACATCTGCTGATTTATCAAAAATAAAATCATACTTTTTATTTGCGCCAATTTTTTGTACTTCATTAAACACTTGGTCCTGTATTGGTTGTATTAACAACTGTTTCTGTAGCACCAAATCTCCTTGAGGGCCAAATCTGTTTTGTTGATATTCCAACATTTCTTTTTCCAATATCTGAATTTCCTCTTCCCGCTCTGCAATCAATTCATCTGTTAATAGCACTTTTTCTGCCATTAAATCTTTCTTCATTTGCTCAACTGAACTCTGTATTTGTTCAATTTCCACTTTCCACTTCTGGACTTTAATATCCAATTGCTCGGTTGCATCCCTATACTCCTCTACATTTTCAAGTATATATTCCATATCCACATAACCAATCCTTACACCTCGCTGCGCAAAGCTGTAAGTTGAAAACAATACCATGGTTATTATTAAAAGAACTTTTTGTTTCATTTTTGTTTCCGTTTTATACATAGAAAATATCGTGCCAAAAATACCAATTATTTTAAAATGAGCACATTAACTTTGTTCGGAAAGAGATTTACTAAAATTGCTGACCAATGATAAAGTGTGTTTGCCAACCACTGGGCCCATTGGACTGTGGCGAATAATCTTCATCAAATCCGTACCCAAAATCTATTCCCAATAATCCGAAGGCGGGCATAAATATACGTAGTCCCACTCCCGCAGATCTTTTTACTTGAAACGGATTAAATTCACTAAAATTGTTGAAAGCATTCCCAGCTTCTAAAAAAGTAAGTGCATATATAGATGCAGATGGCTTTAAAGTAAGGGGATATCTTAATTCCATTGAGAACTTATTATAGATCACCCCTCCTTCTTGACTTCCTGTCAATGGATCTATTGGGGTTAAAGAAGAGTTTTCATAACCCCTCAACTGAACAACATCACGACCGTCCAATGTAAAGTTACCCAATCCATCACCACCTACAAAAAAGCGCTCAAAAGGAACATCTCCAATATCTGGATTGTAATGGCCCAAGAACCCAAATTCTGTATTTGTCCTAAGCACCAGTTTATCCACTATACGAGTATACCAATCACCCTTAAACTTAATTTTATAAAACTCCAGCCATTTAAATCTTTCCTCTTCCAATTGTTCTAAACGTCGATTGATAGCTGGCGCTGAAGCATCATCTGGGCCAACCGTTCTAAGTTCATTTAAAAGTTCTTCACTTTCATCTTTAATAGATTTATAATCTTTATCGCTAAATAGGGAAAAGGGTGGTGTAAACTTACCTGTAAACTCAAAATTGGATCCGGTCATTGGAAATATTCTACTGGGACCCGAAGAATTTCGAGAAACACCAAATGTATAGGTCAAGCCATTTGCACTACCATTTCCAAAATTAAAAAGTCCAATATTATAATTTCTAAAATCATACAATTGATAACCCAAAGAGTGTGAAATAGTAAAGAAATCATCTGGCCATTGTACTCTTTTTGCCAAACCGGCCGAAACACCAGTAATAGAAAATTGTCTATCCTTATTTACCTCTCTATTGATAAAATCATACTGGAACTGTTGTGTTCTGGAGAAGGAAAGATTAAATCTTACCGGTTTTTTACCGCCCAGCCAAGGTTCTGAAAAATTTAAACTATATACCCTAAAGGATCTACTTGCTTGTAAACGAAGAGAAAAAGTTTGTCCATCACCCATTGGAACTGGCTTATAGGCCTCTCCTTTAAAAAGATTTTGCATTGAAAAATTACTAAAAGAAAGTCCTAGGGTACCAATAAAGCCACCGCCTCCATAACCACCTTGCAATTCTATTTGACTAGAGCCCGCTTCTACGAGACTATAATCTATATCAACCGTACCTGCATTGGGATCTGGGTTTTGGATGTCCGGCTTTATGTTCTCTGCATCAAAAAAGCCCAATTGTCCTAATTCCCGTATACTTCTAATAATATCTGACTTGTTATATTTTTGGCCAGGTTTAGTTCTTAACTCCCTAAAAATTACATGATCATTGGTCTTGTCGTTTCCATTGACCGTAACATGATCCAAGAAGGTTTCTTTTCCTTCTATAATTCGAATCTCAAAATTGATAGTATCATTTTCAGCAGAAACCTCAACCGGGTTTATAGAAGAAAATAAATATCCATTGTTTTGATACAAATTGGTAATATCCTCAGCATCTGGTTTGGTATCATCCGCAATACGCTTCTTCAACAGTACCCCGTTATAAGTGTTTCCCTTTTTAATTCCCAAAACTTGAGCCAATTGCCTATCCGTATAAACAGTATTTCCGACAAAATCTATATCACCAAAATAGTACTTGTTACCTTCCTCAACTTTAATTTTTATATTGATATTGTTCTCATCAACATTAATAATAGTATCAGATAAAACCCTAGCATCCCTATATCCGTTTTCAGCATATTTATCAACAAGAGAGGTTAGATCTTCATTGAAATCATCCTCAATATATTTTGATTTTTTCCAAAACCTGTATAATTTTTTCTTCTTGGTCTTTTTGAGTGCTTTCTGTAATTTCTTCGCCTGAAGTTGTTCGTTTCCTTCAAAGATTATATCCTTTACCTTTACCTTATCCCCTTTGTGGACATTTATAACCATGTTTTGGGCATTGGTCTCTGATGTATCTATAGCCGTGGCAATAGTAACTTTAGTGTTTAGGTATCCTTGCTTTTTATATTTATTCTGAAGGTAGTTCTTGGTATTGGCAATAAGACTTTCGGTGATTTTCTTTCCCTTTTTAAGATCAGTATCCTTAACTATCTCGCTTACCTTTTTTTCTTTAACACCATAGACTGTCACCTTAGATAAGGTAGGTCTTTCAATAATATTAAGTTCCAAAAATATTTTATCATCCTCTATATTGGTGATAAAAAAAGAAATGTCAGTAAAGAGTTCTAACCCCCAAAGTTTGTTGATAACAGCACTAATTTGTTCCCCAGGTATTGTTATGGGCTGACCAACCCTCAAACCAGTATAAGTTTTTACTGTCTGCTCATTGTAACTTTTAATCCCTGTAACCTCTAGACCACCGAGAATATAATTCTTCCCATCTTCATAGGAGGTTTCCTGTGCCTTGGTACTTGTAGTAAATAAAAGGAAGGTTAATGTAAATAAAAGTCCAATCGATATGAACTTTTTCATATCGCTAATTGAGTTGTTCGCTAGTTTTTCCAAATCGTCTTTCTCTGTTCTGGTAATCTAATATTGCCCCTACCAAATGATGTTCACTAAAATCGGGCCAAAATACGTCAATAAAATGTAATTCCGCATATGCAATCTGCCAAAGCAAAAAATTACTTATCCTGTGTTCACCACTGGTTCGGATAAGCAAATCCACATCCGGTAAATTTTGCGTGTAAAGATGGTTATTAATAATGGTTTCGTCAATGTTTTCGGGAGAAATTATATTATTTTTAACTTTGACACTTATCTCCTTAACGGCATTTTTCAACTCTTCCCTAGAACCATAACTTAAGGCCAAAGTAAGCGTCATTGCCGTATTTTCAGCAGTTTTACGCATAACTTCCCTTAATTCCGTTTTAGCCTTGTCGGGTAAGGAATCCAAATTGCCTATGGCATTTAAACGTATGTTGTTTTTGTTAAGAGTTTTAACTTCTTTCTTTAATGAGGACACCAAAATATTCATTAATGTATCCACTTCAAACTTAGGCCTATTCCAGTTTTCAGTTGAAAAAGTATATAGGGTAAGGTACTTAATTCCTATTCTTGCACAATTTTCAACTGTTTCTTTGACACGTTTTACCCCGTTTTCATGCCCAAAGACTCGTAATTTTCCTTGCTTTTTTGCCCACCTTCCATTGCCATCCATAATAATTGCAAGATGCTTGGGAAGTTTATTTTCATTTAAGTCTTTAATCGTATTCATCTTATGTGTTACTCAAAACAATCTTGGCAAGGCTTTCTTCCAAAGGTATAAGTTAATGTTAAACCAGAAAAAACATACCAGTCATCACTAAAAATATTTCCAAATCTAAATTGCTCAAAATTAGACCCTTCGGGGTTGCTGGCATCTAAATTATCTGTAAATGTGTATCTAGCCCCTATTTCCCCACCAAAAATTAAATATTGATTTATTCTTTTCTTAAAACCAACTGTCATAGGGATAGCAAAAGAACCATCCTTTTGACCAACATCTTGAAGTTGTGATGCTTCAAAATAATGATAGCCATACCTAAAATAGGTAATACCTGTATATAGATAAGGAGTAAAGGCAGGGCCCAACTGATGCAGATTGTAATCCACAAAATTAAACTCTAGCCCAGCTGACGCCTCTAATACAGAATTGTCTACCACATAACTTCTTTGCTGCCTGGATGAAATACTGGATTTGGAATCATCAGCAGTGAAATTACCATATATAACAGTTGCGCGCCATGCGTAACGCTTGCTAATATTCCATTTTGCAATACCGCCAAATGCTACCCCCGATGGTAAAATGAAATTGGTTTTTCCTACATCGCCTATATTATTGGCTCCCCCAGCAAACAATCCTATTTCATAGGTTTGTGCTCCCATTTTCCCAAAAACCAGTAAAAAAATTGAAACAATTAAAAATCTCATTCCGCCTAAAAGTTTGCAAATATAACAATTCCAGTTATTTACTTCACCGAAATCACAACATTCATGTTCTCTCTTGATAAACAGTATTTAAACTCATTTATTGCTTAAGGCTCTTTAATTGCGCTTATCCTCGCCCCACAGCAATTTATTACGAAGTGTCTTAAGAAAACTCTCTGAAGTATACTCAATCAATTTTACAGTAAAGTCTGCTTTTTTAATGATTATTTCTGTGCCATTCTCCAACGTGGCTATCCTAGAATCCAAAGAAACCAAATGATTTTCTTCCCTACCCGAAACTTTTAACCTAATAACGGTTCCATCAGAAATAACCAAAGGTCTGGCGCTAAGATTGTGTGGTGCTATTGGCGTTAAAATGAAAGATTTTACGGTTGGCTCAATGACAGGTCCTCCACAGCTAAGCGAATAACCTGTAGATCCTGTAGGCGTGGCAATAATGAGACCATCTGCCCAATAGGATGTTAGATATTCATTATTTAAATGAGTTTCCACCGTTATCATGGATGTAGTATCCTTTCTGCTTACAGTTACTTCATTTAAAGCAAAATTCATGGTTCCAAAAGCATCAGTCTCAGGATTGGTATTAACCTCCACCAAGCTTCTCTCTACAATATTATAAGAGCCTGATACAAACTCGGTCACCACCTTTCTTACATCTTCTTTTTTAAAAGTGGACAAAAACCCTAACCTTCCGGTATTTACCCCAACAACGGGTATTCCCAAATCTCTAACATAGGTAATAGCTCTAAGCACCGTGCCATCTCCGCCAAAACTAACAAACATATCAAATGAGGAATCCAGCCCAGAGGAATCTGTATAGGTATCAAACACCCCAATACCTCGTATGGCCGATAAATATTCTAAAAATTGTTGCTCAAAATAAACTACAGCAGCAACTTTATTTAACTCATCCAAAAGCTCCACCACATAATCCAATGCGATTTCATGGTACGTTTGACCATAGATGGCAACTCTCATACTTGTTAAACGTTTAAATATTTATCAAGATAATCCGATCGCTGTTTTAAATCTTCCAAAAATTGATCGTCACTGTTTCCAAAAAGTATACTGTAGTTATAACGCCTAAAAGTCTGGGATACTTCATTAAGGTCTGTACTGCTTATTTTTAGGGTAACCTGCACAATATCATTATGCATGTCTGTAATAAAACCGCCAATAAGTCTGGCATTGTTGGTTTCAACAATTTGGGCAATTTCACTAAACGAATAATCCTTTAATCCCTTTGCCACAACCAATATTCCGCCAGGTTCTTTAAAAAATGGCGTATCTATGAATTCGCTCACAATATCACTAAGATCATAGTAACCCATCACCTTTTCCCCCTCATTAAGAATGGGAACAAGATTAGCATTATTTCTGGCAAAGATTTCAAGAACATCCAACCAAGAAGTCTCCTTTCTAACAAAGAAAGACTCAAGATTATATCTATAATCACCTATTTTTTTACCCTCTTCAAAATTATCTAGATCATCCTCGCTTAAAACTCCCAAAAACCTATCTCCTTCAGCAATAGCAACATGACTAAAGGTTGTATCCTTAAAAAATTTGATAACATCCTTTAAAGAATCATCCGCCTTGAAGACCTTTATTGAATTAAGTATGTGTGATTGAAGCTGCATAAACTTAAATTATAACGCAAAATACTAATTTATAATATCAAAAGGCATGCCTTATTTGTATTTTTGCCTTCTCTTTTAAAAGATTTCTATATATGGCAAAACTAAGCGTTAACATTAACAAAATTGCAACATTACGTAATTCGAGGGGTGGGAATATTCCAAACCTTTTAAAAGTGGCATCGGATATTGAGAATTTTGGAGGGCAAGGAATAACCATTCATCCAAGACCAGATGAAAGACATATCAAATACCAAGATGCAAGAGATTTAAAACATACTATCACTACAGAATTTAATATTGAGGGGAATCCTGTACCAAAATTCATTGAATTGGTTATGGAAACAAAACCTACCCAGGTAACTTTGGTTCCAGATGCCGTAGATGCAATAACCTCTAACGCGGGCTGGGATACTATAAAACATTCTGATTTTCTTAAAGAGGTAATTTCTGATTTTAAAAATAAAGGCATACGCACCTCTATTTTTGTGGACCCTGTCGCCAAAATGATTGAAGGAGCAGCAAAAACTGGAACAGATAGAATTGAATTGTACACAGAAAGTTTTGCCAAAAATTTTAATCAGAACAAAGAAAAGGCTATACAACCTTATACAGATTCAGCAATACTTGCCAACCAATTGGGATTGGGCATCAATGCTGGTCATGATCTTAATTTAGATAATATTCACTATTTTAAAAACAACATCCCCCATTTATTGGAAGTCTCCATAGGGCATGCTTTAATATGCGAATCCCTTTATTTAGGGTTGGACAATGTTGTAAATATGTACTTACATAAACTAAAATAATGCAATCATTACACTCAAAGGTATTGGGAGAAGGAAGGCCCATGATAATTTTACATGGTTTTCTTGGCATGTCCGACAATTGGAAAACCTTAGGTTCGCAGTATGCTGAAAATGGAATGGAAGTCCATTTAATAGACCAAAGAAACCATGGTAAAAGTTTCCATTCCGAGGATTTCAACTACAAAATCCTTTCAGAGGATATTAGAAATTATATAGAAAGGCATAGTTTGTCCGAAGCCATAGTATTAGGTCACTCCATGGGTGGAAAAACAGCCATGCAACTGGCCTGTAGCTATCCGCACCTGGTAAATAAACTAATCGTCGCCGATATTGGCCCAAAGCAATACCCTCCACACCACCAACACATCATCAACGCACTTATAGAGCTTCCTATAAATGAAATCAGCACTAGAGGCCAAGCAGATACTATATTGAGTAAAAAAATCTCCGATTATGGTACACGACAATTTTTATTAAAAAATCTTTATTGGGTAGAAAAGGGAAAACTTGGTTTTAGAATGAACCTTCCCGTTTTAAGCGCCAAAATGAAGGAAATTGGAGAAGCTCTCCCAAACAATACTTTTTATAGTAAACCAACCCTTTTTGTAAAAGGAGGTAATTCAGACTATATCCTATTAGAAGACACACCACAAATAAAGAAGCACTTCCCACTAGCATCCATAGAGACCATTGAAAATGTTGGACATTGGCTACATGCAGAGAACCCTGCACTTTTTTTAGAAAAGACACTCAATTTTATAAATCAATAAAAAACACCCTATTTTATTATGCATGCATAATTTTTTTGTCTGTTTTATTGTGAGTATAATAATAATTGTTAATTTTGAAACATTCGATTTACATTTTTTTAAAATAAAATTAACTCAAAATTATATAGATGAAAAAGTTCCCGTTTTTGCTCATTTTTTCTGGGCTTTTGCTTATTTCCTGTAGTGATGATGATAGCACCATAGACACCACTCCAGTGGAACCAGAGCCAGTGACCTACACCAGTGGTTCGGCAGATTTTACAAATTATGTTTCAGTAGGAAACTCCTTGACTGCGGGTTATTCTGACAGCGCTTTATTTATTGATGGACAAACAGCTTCCTTTCCCAATATGCTTGCATCTAACTTTGCACTTGTTGGTGGTGGAGATTTTAAAATTCCTTTTATGGCCGATAATTTAGGGGGCGCAACTTTGGGAGCGCAACCAATTCTTGGCAATAGGCTTTTCTTGGATTTCACAACTGGATCTCCAACACCTACTCCCGTTAGCGGTGCTGGAACCACAGAAATATCCAATACCCTATCAGGGCCTTTCAACAATATGGGAGTTCCTGGAGCTAAAAGTTATCATCTGGCAGCACCAGGATATGGCAATGTTGCAGGTATAGCTGCTGGATTGGCAAATCCATATTATGCAAGATTTGCATCCGCAGCAGATGCAACCGTCATTGGAGATGCCGTTGCTCAAAACCCTACGTTCTTTTCTCTATGGATTGGCAATCAAGATATACTGGCTTTTGCTGTTTCTGGTGGTGATGGTGTTGACCAAACTGGAAATTTAGACCCAAGTACCTATGGCGGAAACGATATTACAGACCCAAATGTTTTTGCAAGCGTATACAATGGTTTGTTACAGGCTCTCACAGCAAATGGCGCAGATGGTGTAATTGCCAATATCCCAGATGTTACGACCATTCCTTATTTCACAACTGTTCCGCACAATCCAGTACCGTTGGATGAAGCCACAACTGGATTGTTAAATGGTGCTTATGCTGCTTACAACGGAGGACTGGCACAACTACAGGGCCTTGGTTTAATCACAGCAGATGAATTGGCGCAACGAACCATTTCCTTTAGTCCAGGAGAAGGAAACGCTGTTGTAATAATTGACGAAGATTTAACAGATTTGACCGGTTTTAACCCAGCTTTAATTAATATGAGACAGGCTACCGCAGATGATTTACTGGTTTTTACCTCACAGACAATTATAGGCACATTGACAAACCCTGCCGACCCAACATCCATAAATGGAGTGGCAGTGCCCTTGGCCGATAAATGGGTGTTGACCCCAGAAGAGCAGTTAGCAGTAAAAACAGCACAAACTGCATACAATCAAACCATTGAAGCATTGGCCCAACAATACAATCTAGCATTCGTTGATGCCGAAGGTGTTATGGCGGAAATTGCCCAAAACGGATTTCAAATGCCCGATGGCAGTATGGTAACCGCCACTTATGGAACCGGCGGTGGATTTTCATTGGATGGCGTCCACCCTACCCCAAGGGGTTATGCCATATTGGCTCTCTTTTTTGTAGAAGCCATCAATACAAAATATGGCTCGGACTTACCTGGAGTAAACCCATTGGATTATACTGGGTTATATGTTAATTAGTAAAAAATATATTCTTAATTTTAAGGCATCGAATTAAATTTCGGTGCCTTTTTATTTAAACCTAAACCATATCACCATGAAAATGATTTTAAGAATTTTATTGAGTGCACTAGCCGTGGTAATCTTATCCAAAATACTACCAGGGGTTGGGGTGGACTCATATGTAACGGCCATTTTTGTTGCCATTGTCTTAGGGTTATTGAACTTTTTGGTAAAACCCATTTTGGTGTTTTTTACACTACCCGTAACTATTATAACCTTTGGTCTTTTCCTCCTAATTATCAATGCAATTATCATTCTACTGGCAGATTATTTTATTGATGGTTTCCAAGTGGACAACCTATGGTGGGCACTACTTTTTAGTCTTTTGCTGTCTTTTCTTCAGTCTGTTTTATTTTCGTTCTTAAAAGAAGACACCATAAAGTAAGTTACTATGTGGTATACAGTGGTTTAAAAACTTGTTGAACTACATAAAATATACTACTTTTGCAGCCCATTTATAAAAGCAAAACAAGAGATAGATGAATATTACCAAAGAGCAGATAGACGATTTAAATGCTGTTGTAAAAGTCGCCGTTACCAAAGACGATTACCAAGATAAGGTAGAGACCATACTTAAAGATTATAGAAAACAGGCAAATATTCCTGGTTTTAGAAAAGGTCAAGTACCCATGGGGCTTATCAAAAAACAATATGGAAAAGCAGTATTGGTGGATGAGGTAAACAAATTGTTGCAAGACAATCTCAACAAATATCTTACCGAAGAAAAATTGGATGTGCTTGGAAATCCATTACCCAAACAACAAGACAATTTTGATTGGGATACAGAAGATTTTGCTTTTGAGTTTGAGTTAGGCTTGGCTCCCAATTTTGAAGTGCCCTTAAAGTCCAAAAAAGCTATTGTTCATTATACTATTGTTGCAGACAAAAAAATGGTAGATGAGCAGGTGGAACGTATCCAAAAACAATATGGAAAACTTGTAAATAAATCCGAGGTTGGTAAAAAAGATGAAGTTATAGGTGTATTTAAAAACGAAGCCGAGGAAATAGACAACAAAACAACTATAGAACTAGATAAGGTAAAGAGTAAAAAAGCACTTGAGAGTCTTTTAGGGAAAAAAGTTGGTGATGTAGTTTCATTAAAAACAAAAGGACTTTTTAAAGAAGATTATTTGCTTTCCAGTGCTCTAGGAATTGACAAGGAAAAAGCGGAAAAATTAAATACCGATGTTGATTTTACTATTGAAGAAATCAATGAAAGAGAGCCTGCTGAACTAAACCAAGATTTGTTTGACAAACTGTTTGGCAAGGACAATGTGAAATCTGAAGCCGAATTGAAAGCTAAAATCAAAGAAGATTCAGAAAAACAATTTGAGCAGCAATCCGATCAAAAACTTTTAAACGATATAACCGAGAGCTTCATTTCAACCGTTAAGTTTGACCTACCTTCTGGATTCCTTAAAAAATGGATTCAAATGACAGGTGAAAAACCTTTGACAGAAGAAGAGGCCAATGAAGAATATGAAAAGTCTGAAAAAGGGTTGCGCTATCAGTTAATCGAAGGCAAGATAATTAAGGACAACAATATTGAAATTCAGTTTGATGAATTAAAAGAATTTGCCAAAGGATTCATTAAATCCCAAATGGCTCAATATGGTCAATTAAATCCAGCTGAAGAGGAGTTGGACAATATTGCAGCAAGGGTAATGAGCAACCAAGATGAGGTAAAAAGATTGTCTGAGCAATTGATGAGTCAAAAACTGCTTAATCTTTATAAAGAAAAGGCAAACTTAAAAACCAAGGAAATTACCTATGAAAACTTTGTGAAAGAAGTATACGGGTAGTTTTCAAAAATAAAATAAGTATCTTTACGGTGCCGAAGATCTTCTTTTCGGCACCTTTTTTTTGTTAAAAATTTGATTTATAAACAAATGGATTACGGTAAAGAATTCAAAAATTACGCTATAAAAGATCAGGGCATAAACAGCATGTACTATGATAAAATAATGAGTAGCATGTACCCAGTAAATATGACCCCCAATATCATTGAGGAAAGACAACTTAACGCAATTGCAATGGATGTCTTTTCCAGGTTAATGATGGATCGTATTATTTTTTTGGGAACTGGAATCAATGATCAAGTGGCAAATATTGTGCAGGCACAATTACTTTTCTTGGAAAGTGCAGATGCCTCAAAAGATATTCAGATATATATTAACTCTCCAGGTGGCAGTGTGTATGCCGGTTTGGGAATATATGATACTATGCAATTTATAAAGCCTGATGTAGCCACAATTTGCACAGGAATGGCAGCCTCAATGGGAGCTGTGCTTTTATGTGCTGGACAAAAGGGAAAACGAAGCGGGCTCACACATTCCAGAGTTATGATACACCAACCAATGGGAGGTGCTCAAGGACAGGCCAGTGATATAGAAATTACGGCTAGAGAAATCCTTAAATTAAAGGAAGAGTTATATGAAATTATTGCCAATCACTCTGGGCAAACCATTGATAAAGTACACGACGATAGTGACAGGGATTATTGGATGAAAGCGGAAGAAGCCAAAAAATATGGCATGATTGATGAAATTTTGGTAAGGGACAAGGCATAAATTCGACCAAATACCCTATTAAACGAACCAAAAGTCAGAATTTTCCGTTATTATAGTTAGAAATTATTCTTTTTTATGGCAAAAGAAAACCTAGAATGTTCTTTTTGTGGAAGAAAAAAACCAGAAACAAATCTTTTGATTGCTGGTTTGGATGCACATATTTGTGATAGATGTATAGAGCAAGCACATGGTATTGTTGCGGAGGAATCCAAACAATCCAAAAATGATGATTTATCATCAGAGTTGACTCTAAAAAAGCCCAAAGAGATCAAGGATTTTTTGGATACTTTTATCATTGGACAAGAGCGGACCAAGAAAGTAATGTCCGTAGCGGTATACAATCACTACAAAAGATTATTACAACCCTCTTCCAAGGAGGATGATATTGAGATACAAAAGAGCAACATTGTAATGGTGGGGCAAACAGGTACAGGTAAAACCTTAATGGCCAAAACCATTGCTCGCATGCTCAATGTTCCATTGGCCATTGTAGACGCTACTGTTTTAACCGAAGCTGGCTATGTGGGTGAAGATGTCGAAAGTATCCTTACCAGGCTATTGCAAGCTGCAGATTATAATTTGGAAAAAGCAGAACGTGGTATTGTTTTTATTGATGAGATTGATAAAATTGCCCGTAAAAGCGATAACCCATCCATTACCAGAGATGTTTCTGGTGAGGGGGTACAACAGGGATTATTGAAACTTTTGGAAGGAACCGTTGTAAATGTGCCACCAAAAGGAGGCAGAAAACATCCAGACCAGAAGTTTATAGAGGTCAATACTGAAAACATATTGTTTATTGCCGGTGGTGCTTTTGATGGAATTGAACGTATTATCACCAAACGCCTTAACATGCAAGCAGTAGGTTATAGCGCCTCTAAGGTTGAAGACAATGTGGACAATACAAATATTTTACAGTACATTATTCCCAAAGATTTAAAAGAATTTGGATTGATTCCTGAAATTATTGGAAGACTTCCGGTTCTTACACATATGAATCCGTTGGATGAGAAAACGTTGCGGGCTATTTTGACGGAACCAAAGAATGCCATCATCAAACAATATGAAAAACTGTTTGCCATGGATGGTATTACCTTCAAAATAACTGAGCAAGCGCTTGATTATATTGTTCAAAAAGCCATTGAGTACAAATTGGGCGCAAGAGGGCTCCGGTCTTTATGCGAAGCCATTTTCACAGACGCTATGTTTGAACTGCCAAGTAGTGATATTACCGAGTTTAAGGTCACTAAGCCTTATGCCGAAGAAAAACTTTCTTACGAAACCATTAAAAAGTTAAAAGCCGTTTCATAGAAACGGCTTTTAACTTTTATCGTTCAAACCAACTAAACAGTTTTATCCTTGAAACTGTTTGTGCATTACCTTTTGCAATAGGTCTTTACTTACCTTTTGGATTATTTTTTCATCACTATATAACTCATGCCCAAAATTTGGAACAAATTCTATCCATGAGTTCATCTGCTTACACCATTCTCTAGAAGGTTTGTAAGCATCATTAACACCATAAAGCAATTTGATTTCACAGTCAGGCTTATCAGTTTCATAACGCACCCTTGTTGGGGAAACGGCATTTAAAGATTTCATTGGCAGCCCTTTAAGACCTGCCTTCCAAGCAATGGTACCACCTGTACTAAAAGCCAAATAGTGACAAGGCTCTTTTTCTTTACTCAAAAGATGTGCAACAGCAGTGTCAATGCCGCCCTCCACAAATTCCCTGTGAATATTTTCCTCAGAATTAACCGCTACATCTATATTTGCCAATTGCTGACAGTCATAAAAAGTAATATCGTAATGTTGCTGTAAATATCCAAGATAAGAAGTTATCCAAAGGCCCTTTTTTACGCCCCACATATCCGATAAGACAATCAATCGTTCTGCCATAATAGTTATAGTTTAAATTAGTATTATAGTTAATTTATATTCTAAAGGTGATTATTAAACGAACCATATCCCGATTTATTTGTTTATTCGAATAAATTATTCGGTGTTAAGTCCAAATGCATTATTCTAACGGCAAGAGGTTAAGGCAAATAGAACTCCTTTTTTTAAGGACACAATTTGTTTTAACCCAAATAATAAATGAAAAAATTGTTTAATTCCATAACAAATCTTCTCCTCTAAACCCTAAAATAATATTCCAAAATTAAAGACATTATCGGGGTCTTAAATGCTAAATCTTATAATTGGCACATTTTTAAACAAATTAGGGATGAATAAATGTGTAAACAGTCTAATTAATAAAAAAATAGAATAAGAATAAACACCACATTTTTAACAGTCCATGGTTTTTAATGTTTCATTCAAAGCCATTGAACCAACCTATTACACAAGTCAAAATCATACAAAAAACAAAAAATTGGACAGCTTAAGGGCACATCTCATTTTCTAAAAGAAGTGGGTGTCTCCCCAGTAAACTTTTTAAAGGCGGTATAGAAAGTAGATTTGGAGTTAAAGCCACATTCCAAACCAATGGAGAGGATGGTATAATGTGAAAAATTAAGGTCCAAAAGAATTTCCTTGGCATTATCTACCCTAAGTTTATTAATGTAATCCGAAAAGTTATGGCCAGAATAACCGTTCACTAATTTTGAAAGGCTACTAGATCCCATGTCTAATTCTTCTGCAAGTTTCTCCATGCTTAAATAGGGGTCCAAATATTTTTTATTGGACAATACATACTGGTCCACTTTTTCAAACGATTCTTGTTCCCTTTCTAAACGTTTGGAGGCGTCTGTTACAACATCTGGTTTCTTATATACATAATAAATCCCCAAATCTTTTCTAAGTGCTATTCTATCCTTCATCAATATATAATGAAAAAATGCCTGATAGCCTACCCAGTATATCAATGCCGATGAGCTCAACCTCAAAGGATAATAACTATATGGCGGATTGGACACTTCTGAAAAAGAATTGACCAATACAGCAAAACCCCAAAACAAGAAGACAACCCCTCCCAGTTTAAGAAAAAGCTTAATCCATTTAAGGTCATCAAACTTCAAGACATCGGGATATAATTGTTGGTAATTGAACATGAGCCGGATTGACTTTATGTATAAAAAAATAGAATAGGATAAAGCTATTGCATCCTCAACAAGGTTATAGGTCCTCATTGTGAATGTGCTCATTGCTTCATTTTGCGCCAAAAAAATCAAACTTATCCTAACCATTAATGCCAGGGTAAAAAACAGTAGCGAGAATTTAATGAAAGACAATCGTTTCTCCTCTATCCCCAAATAGAAAACCAAAAAAGCATAAAACATAGGTACAATAAGAATGTACCAGGGAACAGTAAAATTTTCCCAAAAGAAATTTACATCCAAGAACTTCTTATCCACCAACCAAGATTGAAGGTTGTTCAAGGAAATAAAAAGAACAAACAAGTTTAAAAAGAGTACAGGCTTTTCGATCTTCTTACGAGAGAGAAAGGTGCCAATGTTGAACAAAAAACCTTGAACAGCTCCAGCAATTAAAAGAAAATTAAAAATTGCCGTTATATTCATCCCATATAAAGTTTTATGACATTCGTATTGTCTGTTTCTAATTATTCATACGTAGCAATTCCTCTAAATAATCTCTTTCATTAGATAATCTTGGGATTTTATGTTGGCCACCCAACTTATCCTTGGACTTTAACCAATCATAGAAAAGGTCTTGTCTAGCCACATGCACCTTGGGCATTTTTAAAGTCATATTATTATATCGCTTCGCCTCGTAGTCCGAATTTAGGGATTTTAAGGCATTGTCCAAAAACTCAGTGAAATAGGCAATTTCATCAGGGGTTTTTCTAAATTCTATAATCCATTCATGCCCCCCTTTTTCATTTCCGTTCATAAAGATAGGGGCTGCCGTATAGTCCTTTATTTCCGCTCCAGTTTTTTTACAGATACTTTTTAGGGCTTCTTCGGCATTTTCAATAATAAGTTCCTCTCCAAAAGCATTTATATGGTGTTTAGTCCTCCCGGTTACCCTTACTCTATACGGCCTGGTTGAAGTAAACCTAATCGTATCACCTATTTTATAACGCCATAGCCCAGCATTGGTGGTTATGACCACTGCATAGTTCTTGTTCTCTTTTACTTCCCACAAGGGTATTGCCTTCTGATCATAGGACCCATATAAATCCATGGGGATAAACTCGTAAAAAATTCCATAATCCAGCATAAGCAAAAGATCGTCCGCATTGTTCCTATCCTGTATGGCAAAAAAGCCTTCGGAAGCATTGTAAATTTCATAATACTGAAAATTCTTTCTAGGCAACAACTTTTTATACTGGTCTTTATAAGGGTTAAAACTAACCCCCCCATGAAAATACACCTCCAAATTTTCCCATACCTGAAAAAGATGGTCCTTACCGGTCTTCTCAATTACATTATTCATAAGAACAAGCATCCAAGATGGAACACCGGCCAAACTAGTAACGTTCTCCTGTATACTCTCTTCAATTATGGCTTCCATTTTAGCTTCCCATTCGCTCATTAATGACACTTTATTGCTAGGAGTGCTGCTCAACTCAGCCCAAAAAGGCATATTATCAATTAAAATTGCAGAAAGATCCCCAAAAAACGTCCCATTATCCTCGTATAATTCCTTACTTCCTCCCAATCGCAGGCTCTTACCGGTAAATAGTTGGGAATTCTCATTATTATTAAGATACAGGCATAGCAAATCCTTACTGGATTTATAATGACAATCTTCCAAGGATTCAGTGCTTACGGGAATAAATTTGCTTTTTGCGTTGGTAGTGCCACTACTTTTGGCAAACCATTTTATAGAAGTGGGCCAAAACAGGTTCTGCTCTCCCCTTCTGGTTCGCTCAATCAAGGGCTCCACCTCTTCGTAGGAAACAATGGGCACTCTACTGGCAAAGGTCTCATAATTGGAAATAGTTCCAAAATCGTATCTTTTACCAATTTCGGTATCCTTGGCAAAATTAATAAGCTGACTCAGCACCTCTTCCTGCACCTCTTCTGGGTACTTCAGAAAAAGTTCTATTTGGTGATAGCGCTTTTTCAATAGCCATGAAGCAATAGAATTAAATAAAGGTATTGGCATTTTTAGGTATCTTTAACCTGATATAATTCAGGTGGAAATAGTTAATTTATTCTGTTAAAAATAGCTTTTAAAGATACAATTATCAAATCATCTTTTTAATTAGTTTATAATGCAATACGAAGGGGTATTACAGAAAATGCAAACTGAAATGGGAACCCCCATACAGTACTACTTGGTTTTTGAAAACGATTTTTTGAACATGAATCAGGTTTTGGACAAAAAACTGGAACTTACCTTTATAAAACACCAATGTTTAAACTGTGGATTGGACAAACCCATATACCGGCAAGGGTTTTGTAAAAGCTGTTTTTTTGAAATTCCTTCTGCAGGTGATTGGATCATGCGCCCAGAATTGAGCACTGCCCATTTAGACAAAGAGGACCGGGATTTGGACTATGAAAAAAAAGTACAGTTACAGCCCCATATTGTCTATTTGGCAAACTCCAGTAATGTAAAAGTGGGGGTGACCAGAAAAAGCCAAGTTCCTACCCGTTGGATAGACCAAGGGGCACACGAGGCCATAGAGATAGTAGAAGTACCCAATAGATACTTGGCCGGCATAACAGAAGTTGCACTAAAAGAACATGTGAGCGACAAAACCAATTGGAGAAAAATGTTGACCAACAATTTGGAAGATGTCAACCTTGAGGATTGGAAAGAAAAATTAAAGCCTTTTGTCCCCAATGAAGCCGTTGACTATTTTCTTGAGAACAATACGGAAACCCATTTGGAATTCCCCGTGCAACGTTATCCAGAAAAAATAAAAAGTCTTAATCTGGAAAAAGCCATAAGTTATACAGGTGTACTAAAAGGCATAAAAGGACAGTATCTAATTTTTGAGGACAATACTGTTTTTAATATTCGGGGAAATGAAGGGCTTTATGTTGGATTGGAAATAAAGTGAATTAAGAATAAAAATAATCACCTATAAGAGCTGTACATAAGTGTATAATACAACTATATAAACAAGTTAGCAAAAATTTAAAACCAACCGAATGAACAAAATAATTCTGACATCATTAAGCATAATTTTTGCTTGTAATTCAATTTTCGGACAAACGAACGAAGAAAAATATGCGAAAGATGTAAAATCAATAGATGCTATAATTAATGCATATTATGATGTTGTTTCAGGCTCGAGTAGTGAGCCTTGGGAATTTGAAAGAGATAAATATATTCATTCAGAAAGTGCTGTAATCACAAGACTGGACGAAAACGGAAAAGCGGAATCGCATTCTCTTGAAGGGGAATATATACCAATCGGATTATCACCGAAAGAAGATTTTTATGAAAAGGAACTTAAAAGAAAAGTGAGCAAATATGGAAATATTGCACAAGTTTGGAGTGCATTTGAAATAAGAACTGACCCAAATACGGAATCTAATATTAGAGGACTGAATAGCGTTCAACTTCATTACGAAAACGGAAGATGGTGGATAGATAGTTGGACTTGCGAAATGGAATCTGAAAAAAGTTCTGTAGTGACTGAATTTATGAAGAATGAATAAAAAAACTTTTGCTAACAATGTATAACCGCAATTACGGCGGATTCGACTACGTCCGAATCCACTCGGAATTGCTAAAGTCAGTGTCAAACCGAAAATAATCGCTAATTTAACCCGTAACTGACGGTTATACGAATCCTTTCAAGTCAATTAACCGTATCCTTCTTTTTCTTTTTACCCAATAATCCACCTAAAATATTGGTAGCTGCTTCCTTAACCGCATCCTTTTTTTGAGGAACAGAATCGTTTTTAACCACTGTACTGTCTTCCTTTTTACCCCCTAAAATACCTCCAAGAACTTCTTTTACATCTTCCTTGGTATCATTTTTGGGTTTGGTGGAGTCTTTCGGGGTTGTGTTTCCAGCAAGAATTCCTCCCAATAAATCTTTGGCCTTATCTTTTCCTTGGTTCAACAATTTTTGCTTTTCCAATTCTACCAACCTAGTGGTTAGACTTTTTACACCCGATGTTAAATCCGTGCTTACCGTAGGGTTGCTGTACATACCACCAATATTGGCAGTCACGGGAATGGTAAGGTTTTGCAGTTCCTTTTCATCAATTTTTGCAATCAATTGGTTTATTTCGGTTCCCAAATATTTAGCAGGAACATCCAAAGTGGCAGTGTAACTCAATTGCTTATCAAACGTATGGCTCCCTGTCACCTTCACGGCAATATCATTATAATTAACGGTAAAAGGTTTTACGGTTACTTTTCCGTCCTTAAAATCCAGCATTGTTTTTAATCCTTTTAAATCCAAGCTTTTTAAATCTAGAAAACTCAACTTGCTCCCTAAATTGGAAAGTAATGGAGCTTCATTTGGATTAATGTCCGTTGCCAAAACCTCGGCCAAAACCTTTCCAGAAATGGTTGCCAAATCCGGGGTAAAATCGTCGGTCAATTTTCCAGATATTTCAATATCAGAATTCAACTTTCCTTTTAAAACTTTAGCAATAGGCGCCAAAACGTCAAAAAGCTCCAATGCGCTGAACGTCTCTCCAATTTTAAACTGCTCCATATCCAATTTCATGGAAAAAGAAGGAACTTCTTCTTTTGTGGACACTTCACCGTTAAACCCTAACTTACCATCAAACATGGAAGAGGTCATATTGGTCAAGATTGCCTTCTCATCCTGTATTCTAAGGTTTCCAGAAACATCTTTCAAGGTTAAATTATCATACAAAACAGTATTTGCAGTGGCATCTATACTGCAATCCAAAAAGGATGGGATTTTAATTTTCTCTTCACTGGTTTCTGTAGCTCCTTCTTCAGCAACTTCCTCCACCATAAAGTCATTTAACGAAAACTGATTGGATTTTAGATTAAATCTCCCTTCCACCTTTTCATCATTGAACATAAAGCCCAATAAGTTGTGAATGGTTCCTGTAGCATTAAAATCGGTCTTTCCTGTTTTTCCATTAAACTCTTTTAAAGTGACTGTTTTTGGATTAAAATCCATGGCAACCGAGTTAATGGCCACGGGATTTGCCAATTCTTCAGATTTATATTCAAAATCCTTTAAGTCCAAAGTACCGCTGGTTTTAGTGTTTTCGTACTTTTTATTTTCTATGGAAGCCATATCAAAAGCTGTAGTGATATCGGCTTTCAACAAACCTTTTAAATCCATTCCATCTGGTACAGGATATGCTTTGGAAAGATTGGCCAAGTTCATATTTCCCTTTATATGGGCGTTTACTTTGGTATTGCCCATTAAATCTGCAATTTTTGCAGTAAGATTAAACTTGTCCTCATCTATCATAAAGGTGAGTTTATTGATATCTACATAGGTATCCTCTGTAATCCCTGTTGTATTTACAATCTTGGTATCTATGTGCACATTGCGAACCGATTTTGGCAAATCTGGATACTTAAAAGATGCATTTTCAGAATTAATCTGGATATTGAACTTTGGAATATGGGTATCATCCACAATACCTGTAAATTCCCCGGTTACCTCAAAATTACCGGTAGTTGTTACATTGCTAATGTTTTTGGAATATTCCTGGGGGATAACCGCCAGAAAGTTTTTAAAATCTGAAGATGGCGTTTTAAAATTAATGTTCACTTCTTGGTTGTCCTCGTTCAATTTTACAAACCCATCAAAAACCAATGGCAATTGGTTCACCAAAGCTTCGTTCTTTAAAAAGGAATATTTATTTTCCTTTAAATCAATACCTATCAAAGCATCCAACTTTACTATATTTTTATTCAAATATTTGGTGCTGTCCATTTCAAAACTCACAAAAGCATCTGTCTTGGTATCCAGTTCCGATTTCTCCAGGGACAAATCCCCATTTCCAAAATGGTTCATTTCAGAAATGTCCAACAACAGTTTCCCTGCTAAATCATTATAAACAATATGGGCGTTGGTAATTTCATAAGACTCTAAGCTTAGATTAAACGTTGTGGCTTCTCCACTATCATCTGTTTCATCTTCAGAGTCCTTGGCAATATCATAATTGGCATTTTCATCAGTATCAATCTTAATATATAAATCAGCTCCATCAATTTTTAAACTGGTAATACTAATGGGCTCATCCACACTTTTAAAAAGCTCTTTGATAGACATGTTAAGTTCCAAATTCTTGGCAGCAAAAAGGGTATCACCCTCAAAAGGAGCTTTATTTGCCAACGAAACACCTTTTAATGTAAGATTGGCTTTGGGAAAGTTTGAGACCAGACTTAAATCTGCATCCGTAAAATCCAAAGTGGCATTCACATTTTCATTTACCTTGGCTTTAATGATGTCACCTATTTTTCCTTCCAATATAAAAGGTAAGGCAATCAATGCTCCAATAATGAGCAATAAGAAGATTCCAACTATTTTAAACAGTTTCTTTTTCATAAAATTCAAAATGTGTCAGTGAAGAAAAATCGTTTATACACCTAACTGAATTTCCTCTCCAACCTTAAGGTTAAATCGTTTTCTCAGAATATATACGAACAAATAAAGTAAAGGGGTGTCCAGAAATGCTATAAAAACTTTAAAAAGAAAGCCACTGACCACCAAACCATAGAACAAATTCCATGGCAATACCTTAAATACGCATAACAAACATACAACGGTGAAAGTGTCAATAAATTGGGAGGTAAAGGTGGAAAAATTGTTGCGCAACCATAAATGTTTTCCTTGGGTGAAATTTTTCCAAAAATGATAGATGGCAATATCCACATATTGTGCTAAAAGATAGGCAATCATAGAGGCCAAAACTGCTATAGGCGATAGTGCAAAAACCTTGCTAAATTCCTCATTATTAACAGGTGAAGCGGTCAAAGCAGGAGCGGCATCCGCTACAAAAACAATGCCCATGGAAAAGAAGGAGGCAAAAATACCTGCAGTAACAACTTGATTGGCTTTTTTCTTCCCAAAAATTTCAGAAATAAGGTCTGTAATCAAAAAAGTAATGGGGTACGGCAATATACCTACAGAAACTTCAAACAATGAAGCTCCAAAAACAGTGACATCACCAAAAGGTTTCCAGTAAAAAAACTTCTGAAAAATTAGGTTGGATACCACCAATGAAGTAATAAAAAGTGCTCCCAAATACAGATATATTTTAAAAGCAAGCTTTTTATCATGCTCAGACATAGGTTCTTTAGCCAAAGAATTATCCATAAATTACAATTAAAGGTATCAAATTTCGTTCTTTTTCAATACTTCCTCAAAACCACACTACTCAAGCTTAAACTTTACTTTAAAAAACAAAAATAACCTAATTACTAAATGATGGTAAAAAAATTAATTCTTGGATTGTTCTTAATTGGTTCTGTGTGCACTAGTAAAGCACAATCCTATTTGGGATATCTTACGGATAACTATAGTGGTATTCATGGGATACTATCCAACCCTGCAAATATTGTGGACTCACGTTTCAAGTCAGAAATAAACCTAGTAGGAGCTAGTGCCTTTATTTCTAATGACTATTATAAGGCTGCATTGGGTGATTTAACCGATAGTGATTTTGATTTTGATATCCATGGCACCAAAACCCCTACTGAAAACAACAACGCTATAGGAAATGTGGATATCCTTGGACCGTCATTTATGTTCAACATTAATCCAAATACTGCAATAGCTGTTTTTTCCAGAGGAAGGGTTTTTTATAACATTAGTGAAATAAATGGTACAACCATTGATAATTTTGCTGACGAATTGGATGAAAGTTCAGATTTTAATGTTGATGAAGGCAACTATTTTGCAAATGCAAATGCATGGGCAGAAATTGGGTTGACCTTTTCCAAAAACCTTATCAACAAAGAGCAACATTTTTTAAAGGGAGGTGTTTCCCTAAAATATCTGCAAGGATTGGGCAATGCATATTCCACTGGAAACAATGTGTTAATTAATTACGATGCCGATGGTACAGATCTTGGCGGTGGACAAACTACAGGAAGTATAAATTCTACAGGAGAAGTATCATACGGATATAGTGATAACCTAGAAGATGATATAGAGGATTTTGAAATAGTAAAAGGAGCCACCGGTCTGGGAATAGATTTTGGTGCCATTTATGAGTGGAGACCAAATTATGAAGACTATTACTACAATGATAAGGACGGCAACACGCTTCCCTATAAAAACAAGAACAAATACAAACTTAAATTTGGGTTGTCCATTACGGATATTGGTAGCATAAATTACAAAGAAAGTACGGAAACGGTTTATGATATCACCAACACTATTAATGAGGACGACTTTGAGGATGAGGATAGTTTTAATGATGTTTTGGACAACTTATATACTGAGATTTCTTCAGGAAGTGCTTCAAAATCCATTCTCCCGACTGCTTTGCACTTAAATGCGGATTGGAGCATCAACAACAATTTCTATATTAATTTAAACACAGATCTTGCTTTAACATCCAACAAAGTAAACACCAATAGAATAGCTAACATCACTTCTTTGACCCCCAGATTTGAAAGTAAATGGTTCAGTTTTTATTCTCCCTTTAGCCTAGTTCAAAATGCAGGGTTTAAATGGGGTGCAGGATTACGCTTTGGGCCACTATATGTAGGTTCCGGTTCTGTTGTTTCTGCATTGTTTAATCAAGAAATGGCCTCAGCAGATGCGTATGCAGGATTAAAAATTCCTATCTACCAACCAAGATTTAAAGACAAGGATGGTGACGGTGTAATGAACAAAATGGATGAATGCCCAGAAACTCCAGGGCCTGTTGAAAACAGTGGTTGCCCATGGCCAGATACCGATGGTGATACGGTTTTGGATAAAGATGACCAATGCCCAGAAGAGGCTGGTGAGATAGAAAATCAAGGTTGTCCATGGGAAGATACTGATGGTGACAGTATTTTGGACAAGGATGATGCTTGCCCACAAGAAGCAGGGCCGGCAGAAAACAACGGTTGTCCTTGGAAAGACAGTGATAAAGACGGAGTACTCGATAAGGACGATGAATGCCCGCAAGAAATGGGTACCGTAGCCAATAAAGGGTGTCCAGAACCCATTGTGACAGAAACAATACAAAAAACATTGAATGAGTATGCCAAAACCATATTGTTTAATTCTGGAACAGCGTCCATTAAAATTGAATCTACAAATGCATTATTGGATATAATAAATATTTTAAAAGAATATCCCAATGCCAAATTTACTGTAGAAGGGCACACAGATAGTATTGGAACTGTCGGCAGTAATCAAAAACTGTCTGAATCCAGAGCCGCGGCCGTAAAACACTTTCTAGTTGAAAAAGGTATTGATGCCTCTAGATTATTATCTGTGGGTTATGGAGAAAGTAAGCCTATTGCCACAAATATGTACAAAGATGGCAGGGCACAAAATAGGCGTGTAGAAATTAATTTGATAAAGTAAACAGCCAATTTCTATCTTAAATATCCAATTAAAAAATGCCTCAATAAACTTGAGGCATTTTTTATATAATACTTTAACCTAAATCCTACTTAATATTTAAGACAAATGGCATTCTAGCTTGTATACCCTCTTGTTTCATAGCAGATTTCACCTCTTTTAAGATGGAATAGGCCTCTACCCCTATTTCTTCCTCAATAAAGCTCTGTTTTACTTTAGTGCTGGTGCTGGCATAATTTTCCATAAAACGTTCCAAACTAGATTTGTATTTAGGATAACTCTTAATACCATATGTGTCCAACCCAACCATGGCGGCCGCTTCCTCAATGGCGTCATCCAAACCACCCAATTCATCAATAAGACCCAATCTTTTAGCATCTACCCCACTCCATACACGGCCTTGAGCCATATTGTCCGCTTCTTCCATAGTAATATTTCTTCCTTTGGCTACCCTGCTTAAAAAAGTTTGGTAGGTTTCTTCCACACTTTCTTGCACCACATTTCTAAAAGTGTCCGTCATTGGCTCAAACAAGGAGTAGTCAACCGAATTTTTATTGGTACCTACTTGCTCCGCATTGATTCCAATGTTTCCAGCCAGTTCACTTATGTTAGGTACGGTTCCAAAAACACCAATACTACCTGTTATAGTTGTTGGTTCGGCAAAGATTTTATTTGCACCAACAGCAATATAGTATCCGCCCGAAGCCGCCACATTGCCCATGGAAACCACCACAGGTTTTGCTTCTTTTGTAAGTTCTACTTCTCTCCATATAAGATCCGAGGTCAATGCATTTCCCCCTGGTGAATTTACCCTAAGTACAATGGCCTTTACACTACTATCTTCTCTAGCCTTTATCAATGCCCTATTAATAATTCCCTGGGCAATAATATCTGGACCACCTTCTCCGTACAAAATTTCACCTTGTGCATAAATCACCGCTATTTTATCTTTCCCCGTATGCAATTTCTTTTTATTGGAGAATGTGATATAATCATCAAGGATAACATAATCCATTTTGTCCTCATAATCTATCCCTGCAGCTTCTTTTAATTTTCCCTCATACTGATCATAAAAAACGGTATCATCTATTAAACCCGATATTTTTGCCATTTCGGGGCTTCTCCCCCCTAAAGTATCCGCGATAATGTTCAATTGCTCAGGACTTAGATTTCTTCCTTCGGAAATATCATCTAACATAGAAGTCCAAATGGAGCCTATCAACTCCTGAATTTGGGTTCTATTGGCATCGCTCATTTCATTGGATAGAAAAGGCTCCACGGCACTTTTATATTTTCCATGGCGAATGACCTCCATTTTAATCCCTGTTTTTTCTTGCAAATCCTTATAAAATAATACCTCGGAAGCTAACCCTTTGTAATCCATGGCACCTACCTTGTTCAAGAACACACTATCTGCCACCGTTGCCAAATAATAATCTTTCTGGGTATAAAAATCTGCGTAGGCATACACAAATTTGCCATTTTCCTTAAAATCTTTTAGGGCATTCCTCAATGCCTTTGTCTGGGCTATGCCCGACATCAGAAAGTTGTTTTTTAGGCTTATCCCTTTTATTTTATTATCATTTTTTGCTACCTCAATGGCATGTATTATTTCATTGAGTCCCATGGACTCTTCAAACAATATAGCAAAGGGATCCGATGCATCATTCCCAACATAATCCTTTATGGGTTTTTGTAATTGCAGCTCTAATACCGAATTGCTCTTTATAACCACTTTGTCCTCTCCACTTCCCATAAGGGCAACAAAAATGAAGAACATTAAAAAAAGAATGCCAAAGGCAATTAAACATCCTATAATTGCCGCCAGCAAGTTTCTTAAAAAATTCATGAATACATCAGTTATTATTAAGCTCCAAATATAACTATATCCCATGTATTTTTAGATTATTGGGTACATGTCCTTTTCTTTTCATTATTTTGCTTTTAGAATATGAGCAACAACAAAACCATATACCTTTCCCTTGGAAGTAATTTAGGGCATCGGTTGAACAACTTACAAAAAGCTATATTTCAACTTCAAGAAAAAGTCGGAAAAATTATATCCATTTCCCATGTATATGAAACACCATCTTGGGGTTTTGATTCGGGTGATTTTTTAAATGCCTGTGTAGCTTTGGAAACCGGCCTAAAGCCGCAAGAACTGCTTGATATTATTTTAAAAATTGAAGGGAAGCTTGGGAGAGTCCGAACCCCTGAAGAGGGATATAAATCTAGATCCATTGATATAGACATCCTCTATTTTGATAAGGCAATTATTGAATCCGAGAATTTGACCCTTCCCCATCCCAATTTGCAAGATCGAAGATTTGTATTAAAACCATTGGCAGATGTTGCCCCACAGTTTTACCATCCCATATTCAATAAAGACACTAGAAATTTATTGCAGCAATGCCAGGATAAAAGCAAATTGAGCAAAATTGAGCACATTTTATACAAAACAAAGGAAGCTTTGTTTTCCAAGCTTCATTTTATTGCCATAGAAGGAAATATTGGTGCTGGGAAGACTACAATTGTCAAAAGGATTTCTGAGGAATTCAATGCCAAATTGATATTGGAGCGCTTTGCGGACAACCCCTTTTTGCCCAAATTTTATGAAGATCAAGGCAGATATGCTTTTCCTTTGGAAATGTCATTTTTAGCGGATAGGTATCAACAATTTACAGACGACACTTCCCAATTAGATTTGTTCAAAAACTTTATGGTGGGTGATTATGATATTTTTAAATCGCTCATTTTTGCAAAAATCACCTTACAGGAAGAAGAATTTAAACTTTACAGAAAGGTATTCGATTTTATGTACAAGGAGGTCGTTAAACCCTCCGTCTATGTTTATCTTTATCAAGACACAAAGCGATTGTTGGAAAACATAAAAAAGCGTGGTAGAGATTATGAGCAAAATATTGCACCTGATTATTTAGAGAGAATAAATCGTGGATATTTGGACTTCATTAAAAGTTATCCTGACCAAAATAGCCTAATTATTGATGTTAGTACACTAGATTTTGTAGCTAATGACAAGGACTATGAAAGCGTAATCGACCAAATTCAGGAATTTATCGTGGGAAAGAAATTTTAAGACAATTTTCACAAATTATTTGCATAAAAGAAAACGTTTTCTTTTATTGTACGCCCTAACAAAGGAAACTAACTAACTCAAATTCTATATTTCTAGCCCAACTTCGGTTGGGCTTTTTTTATTTAAACAGATAAATCAACCCATTAATTTGGACCACAAATCCCAAACAACAACCCCAACACTTACAGAAATATTTAGGGAATGTTTTGTTCCATATTGGGGAATTTCAACAACAGCATCACAAAAAGGGATTACCTCATCGGCAACGCCTTTAACTTCGTTACCAAATATTAGAACTTGTTTTTTGGAAGTATTGGGAACATATTTATTTAGCATCGTTGCTTTATCGGCTTGTTCCACTGCCAAGATTTGGTTTTCATAACCTTGAAGTTCTTTAACAAGTTCCAAAGTACTCTCCCTATATTCCCAATCCACACTCTCTGTAGCTCCCAAGGCTGTTTTACGAATGTCTTTATGTGGAGGTTGTGCCGTTATACCGCACAGGTAAATTTTTTCTACCAGAAAAGCATCAGAAGTCCTAAACACAGAACCTATGTTGTTTAAACTTCTAATATTGTCCAATACAATAATAATCGGAGTTTTCTTTGCTTGTTTAAACTCTTCGGTACTTAATCTATTTAACTCTTCGTTCTTAAGTTTTCTCATTAAATCTTTTACTTATTTCTAACCCCTTTTGAAATTTAGGAACTTATCCCAAAATATCAACAATGGTTTAATTTCCATAAAGAAAATAATACATTCGCTGAGAACAAAAGTAAACCAATAAAATCGCTTTGTCCAAAACAGAAAAAACAAAGAAGGTAACCCCTTTAATGAAGCAGTACAACACCATCAAGACCAAACATCCTGATGCTCTGTTACTTTTTCGTGTGGGTGATTTTTATGAAACTTTTGGTGAAGATGCCATAAAAGCATCCAAAATATTGGGCATTATTCTTACGCATAGAAACAATGGTGGTGATAAAACAGAATTGGCGGGTTTCCCCCATCATTCTTTAAACACGTATTTGCCCAAATTGGTAAAAGCGGGCCAAAGGGTTGCCATTTGTGATCAATTGGAGGACCCTAAACAAACAAAGACCATTGTAAAAAGAGGGGTCACGGAGCTTGTCACCCCTGGTGTAGCCCTAAATGATGATATCCTTAGCGCCAAAACCAACAACTTTTTATGTGCCGTCCATTTTGGACGAAAACGCATAGGGGTTTCCTTTTTAGACATTTCCACGGGTGAATTTCTGACCTCTGAAGGAACCGAGGAGCAAATTGATAAATTATTGCAAAACTTTTCTCCCAATGAAGTTTTGGTATCCAAAGTGCATAAAAAAGAATTTTTGGATTTATTTGGAAGCCAATTTCATACTTTCTACATGGAGGATTGGATTTTTCAAGAAGATTATGCCACAGAAACCCTAACCAATCATTTTAAAACTGCAACCCTAAAAGGGTTTGGGGTGGACCATTTATTACATGGTGTGGTGGCATCGGGAGTAGTATTGCATTACCTCTCGGAAACCCAACACAGGCAATTGCAACACATTAACCGACTACAGCGAATTGCGGAAGAGGAATATATTTGGATGGATAGGTTTACCATTAAAAATTTGGAACTATACCACTCCACCAATTTAAATGCCGTTACCCTTTTGGATGTCATTGACAAGACCATTTCCCCTATGGGAGGGCGATTGATCAAAAGATGGTTGGCACTTCCTTTAAAGAATATTGAAAAAATAAGAAGAAGACACCAAGTGGTTTCCCATTTAAACCAAAATGAAATTTCTCTACAAAAACTGCAACAGTGGTTAAAGCAAATTGGAGATTTGGAGCGTTTAATTTCCAAAGTGGCCACGGGGAAAATCAACCCAAAAGAGGTTGTCCAGTTAAAAAACTCTTTGGAGGCCATTGTCCCGATAAAACAACATGTTTCTGTTAGCGATAATGAAGCCTTACAACTCATTGGTGATCAATTGCATTCCTGTGAAATGCTAAGAACCAAAATCAAGGAAATGATCAATGAGGAAGCCCCTATTCTTATTTCCAAGGGGAAAACCATTGCCGATGGGTATTCCCAAGAATTAGATGAGCTAAGGGACCTGGCTTTTTCTGGCAAGGACTACTTAAATAAGATGTTGGAAAGGGAAACGGAACGCACGGGCATTACTTCCTTAAAAATAGCCTCCAACAACGTATTTGGTTATTATATAGAGGTTAGAAACACCCATAAGGACAAAGTCCCCGAAGAATGGATCAGAAAACAAACCTTGGTCAGTGCGGAACGCTATATCACCGAAGAGCTTAAAGAATATGAGGCCAAGATTTTGGGAGCGGAAGAACGTATCTTAAGCCTGGAACAACAGTTATTTTCCCAGCTCATTGTTTGGATGCAAGAGTATATTAGTCATGTCCAAAATAATGCCCAACAGATTGCCCAATTGGATTGCTTGTGTGGATTTACACAATTGGCAAAAGAGAACAACTATGTGGAGCCTTCTTTAAACGATTCCACCGAAATTGAAATCATTAATGGCCGTCACCCAGTTATAGAAAAGCAACTGCCCTTGGGAGAGGTCTATATTGCAAATGATGTGGTTCTCAATAGGGAAAGCCAACAAATTATTATGATCACAGGGCCCAATATGAGTGGTAAATCGGCCATTCTAAGACAAACTGCCCTAATTGTGCTATTGGCACAGATGGGAAGTTTTGTTCCTGCAGAAGCAGCGAACATAGGCTACGTAGATAAAATATTCACCCGGGTGGGTGCCAGTGACAACATTTCCATGGGGGAATCCACTTTTATGGTGGAGATGAACGAAACAGCTTCCATTTTGAACAACCTCTCTGAACGCAGTTTGGTCTTGTTGGACGAAATAGGTCGCGGCACCAGCACCTATGATGGTATTTCCATTGCTTGGGCCATTTCAGAATATTTGCACGAGCATCCCGCTAGGGCAAAGACTCTATTTGCCACCCATTACCATGAAATCAATGAAATGGCCACCACCTTTGAGCGCATCAAAAATTACAATGTGTCCGTTAAGGAACTTAAGGACAATGTTCTTTTCTTACGTAAATTAACCCCTGGTGGCAGCGAACATAGTTTTGGTATCCACGTGGCAAAAATGGCCGGTATGCCGCAGCAAGTGATCCACAAAGCCAACAAGATTTTAAAGAAATTGGAGAAATCCCATTCCAGTGAGGAACTCACGGATAAATTGCAGTCGGCCCAAGATGAGATGCAATTGAGCTTTTTTAATTTGGACGATCCCCTTTTGGAGCAAATAAAGGAAGAAATCATTCATTTGGATATCAATACCTTGACTCCTGTGGAAGCCCTTATGAAATTAAACGAAATTAAACGCATGCTCTCCAAAAAAGGGAAGGCCACTTCTTAAGGTATACTCAATCCACTCTTTTAAGTTCTTCAACGGTACCCGAACTTCTTATCTTTTTGCTGGTCATATGGCCAAAACTGCGCGAATAACTAAGTCTAAATATTCGTGAAAAGGCAGACTCATCCCTATACCGTGACTTTGTGTCAATATCAAAAACTACGGGCGCCATACCCCCATTGTGGTTATAAATATTAAACGACCTAAATATATCTGTAACCGTAAATTGCAAGGTGCCCCATTCTTTTTTAAATTTCTTTGCCAAGCCAAAATTTACAATACCAAACCCTTCGGTTATGTGCGAACCATTATAGGAAGGAAAATTGTACCATCCGGATAATTCCATATCCATCTGCCAAGGCAGTTTAAAGCCTTGATTGAAATTTAGGTTTTGAAAGAAGTATAATTTTTCGGCAGGATTGGGAATATAAGAAATACTGTATTTTCTATAGGATGAAGTGCCAGATACATTCAATTTTGCCCAATTTGACCATTGCACAGGAACGTTCAAGAATACATTAAGGCTTTTTTGATACTCTCCATTTTGTGGCGAAACAATGAGTATATCATTTTGAGGGGTTGTGGTGAACTGATATCTTAAAATAGGGTTTAATTCTTTTTGATAGGATAACCCCACATTGAATCCTTTGATATTGTAATCCAATTGAACCGTGTTTGTAATCGCAGGTTTTAACACTGGGTTTCCTGTAAATATGGCTATTGGGTCATTGTAATACAGACTAGTGATCAAATCGGTGTAAGAAGGTCTACTGATTCTTCTATGGTAATTAAAATTTAAATTTTCATTTTCGGATAACGTATACTGATATGAAAAAGATGGGAAAAACTGCCTCACCGCAAACGGATCTTCATTATTGGATAGGGTACGGTTCCAATCCTCATACCGAACACCCGCTTGGAGGGTAGATTTTTCATTGATTAAAAACTTAAACTGTGTATAGGCGGCCCATAATTTTTCATCACTGGAAATTTCACTTTGGGAACGGGGGTCTACCTCCCAGACCCCATTGTTATTTGTTTCTATTCTACTATCATTTTCATTTTTTGCGATACTTCCCTTAAAACCAAATTCGCTTTCCAATTTTTCATTTAGATTCAAGGAAAAATCTACTTTAAACACTCCAAATTGTATATTGGATTTACTTTGGCCCCTATTTCCATCCGTGAAAATGTCATTCTCTGGTACTATGACCTCACCTTCACCATCAAAATACTCACTTGTTGTGAGTGCCGGACTGTCATTGGAATAGGTGAGATAATTAAAATCGATATTGGCATAAAGATTCTTTGAAAGTTCGCTTCCCAAATAAACCGAGGAAATTAGATTCTTTTTTGTTGTTTGTCTATCAGTTACCAACCGGGAGGCAAAAAAATCTTGACCTTCCAATTTTCTGCCATTGTTGACATTGGAAATGGAGTGGTTTTTTGAAAAAGAATAAGTCAGTTCACCCCCAACCTCCATTTTGGGCCGTATTTGGTATCCCAATGCCATATTAAAATTATGACTGTTGCTATTGTTGTTAAAATAGGTAGAGAAATCCGCTCTACTGGGCGCCCCTAAAACTGGCATGTTGCTGGTTCCAGAACCTTCAAAACCATTCTTGCTTCTATCATGGGAAAAAGCATAAGAACCGGTAAGGCTCACTTTGTTATGGCCATGGGCATATTGTAAAGATGTACTTGCTTTTTCCCCAACACCATAACCCAATGCTGTATTTAGGTTGAACTGGTTGCCCTCATATTCATTCTTCTTAAATATAATATTGATGATTCCCGCCCCGCCATCTGCATCATACTTTGCGGTGGGCGAAGTTATGAGTTCCACTTTTTCAACGGTATCCGCTAACGTACTTTCCAATAGGGACATTACCTCTTCCATGGATAAGGGCATTCGTCGGCCATTGAACATAACGACCACCCCACTCTGTCCATTTAGGCTAAATTGGCTATTTTGTTTATCCAATAAAACCCCTGGCAGCCTTTCCAAAATCTGCAAGGCATTGCTGCCTTTGGTCATTAAGCTACTTTGTACATTGATCACCTTTCCAAAAGAAGTATTTTGAATTACATTTTTCTTGGCGGAAAGTACAACCTCATCCAGTTCGTTCCTGTTCTCCAATAGGGTCATTGTGCCCAAATCTATTTTTGGATCATTGCTCATAGCAAATACGTTAGAATAATATGTTACGTACCCTAAACTGCTTAGGCCCAACATATACTCCCCTTGAGTTTCATGCAACAAGCCAAATTCACCCTGCTCATTTGTAGTGGCACCCTTAATGATCGTTGTATCCGTTGCCTGGTAAAGAATCACATTCACATAGGGTATGGCCGTACCTTCCCCATCTATAACCCTCCCCTCAATTTGGCCATGGACACATACCGTTCCCCATAGCTGGATGAGTAAAAAATGAATAACAAACAATGGTGTTTTCTTTTTGTTCATTGGGAATTGCTTTACTGTTCTTCCCAAATAAAAAGCGCAATAAGAAGTGTTGAAAATAGTATTGATATAGAGCCCCTACGGCTTGACCAAGTCCTTTTTTTGCATTATCAATGATAATAGTACAACTTGTCAATTACTTCCTGTCACTCATCAATAATTCTTTTTAACATCTTGAAAATCTATACCTTGTACTATTGTTTTACAACGGACCCATGCTCACTACAAACTTGAAAAACTTTTTTTTAAGATATAAACTGTACCATATTCCCTTTTGGTTGGCGTACCATCTTGTTTGGCTCATCCTCAATATTGGTAGCTTTAAAGAGGTCTATACCTACTTGTTTTATTCGGATGCCTCGGTAAAATTTTATTTCTATGTGGTTTTCCAAACCCTGGGGGTCTATTTTAACCTTTACTACCTAATTCCCAAACTGCTGTATGTTGGGCGCAACATAGCCTTTATTTTTTCTGTGATTGCCACCACATTGCTCTGCACGGTATGCATAACTTGTGGTTATTATCTGGCCGCCTATTTTTCTGACCAAACCTTTATGGAGTTGTTTGGTGTGGGTGTTGGGGAATACCCTAAAATATTTTTCACCTGGGCATTGCCCTCCTCTGCAGCGGTAATGACTTTGGGCATGAGCGTTAAACTGGCCAAAAATTGGTTGAATGCCGAACAAAAAAGAAAAATGCTTGAAAAGGAAAACCTTGAAACGGAGCTTAAATACCTTAAATCACAGATCAATCCCCATTTTCTGTTCAATACTATTAATTCCATATTTGCTTTGATTCCCAAAAACCCCGATTTGGCTTCGGAATCCTTGGCCAATTTTTCCAATATGCTCCGGTATCAATTGTATGAATGCAATGATGAAAAAATAGAGCTGGCCAAAGAATTACAATTTATTGAGAATTTTATTGATCTGGAGAAACTACGTTTGGACCATGGGCATACAGAAATGCATTTTAGCATAGAGAACAGCACCACCAAAAAACAGACCCTTGCGCCCTTTATATTGATTCCGTTCATAGAAAATGCCTTTAAGCATGTATCCAAGGGAAAGGGCCAAAAAAACTTTATCCGAATGAATTTGAAGGCCAATGACAAGGCTCTTGAGCTAAAGATTGAAAACAGTTATACAGCATCCGCTCAACAGTCACAGGATGTTTCCCAGTCTAGCGGTATTGGCTTAAAAAATGTGAACCGAAGATTAAATCTTATTTATGGTCCAAAACATTTATTGACACACCGGTCCTTAAAAAACAAATTTTCCGTTATATTGAAAATAGAATGGTAACAAAGCTAACATGTGCGGTAATAGATGACGAACCTCTTGCGAGACAAGTACTAGAGGAGTATATAAAAGTCATTGACTATCTGGAGCTACTGTTTGTTGCCGAAAATGCCCTGGAATTAAACCAAGCCCTAGACCAAGAAGCTATAGATTTAATCTTTTTGGACATTGAAATGCCCTTTATGACAGGTTTGGACTTTCTAAAAATCAGGACCAACCTGCCCATGGTCATCATCACTACGGCCTATCCAGATTATGCTTTGGAAGGTTTTCAATTTAATGTATTGGACTACTTGTTAAAACCTATCACCTTTAATAGGTTCTTTAAAGCGGTTAGCAAGGCAAATACCCAGCACACCCTAAGAAATGGCACCTTGAACAGCAGCGAAAATACGGTAAAAGAAGAAGCTTATTTTTTTGTAAAGTGCGAAAATAGATATGAAAAAATATACATTGATAAGATACTTTATGTACAAGCTTTGCAGAACTATGTTCTCATACATACAGAAGAAGAAAAATACATGTCCTTAATGCCCTTAAAGACCATTGAAGAGAATTTAAGCCCCAAAACCTTTATACGGGTTCATAAAAGCTATTTGGTTTCCATTTCCAAAATACAAACCTTGGAAAACCACGAGTTAATATTGACCCAAGGGTCCCATATTCCCATAAGCAGGAATTTTAGAAAAACGGTGCAAAGCAATGTGTTGAAAAATAAGGTGTTAAAAAAAGGCGCTAACCAAAAGGACCATCCATAGTATTTGTATGCCCCTCTTAACTTGTTTAATTTATTTCTTTTGTAAAAATATACTTTGGTTTTTATAGAATTGTATTAAATTTGCATCCGCATCTGTGAAAAGATGCAAACGTTCTTTAGTATATGCGAAAATAGCTCAGTTGGTAGAGCATCACCTTGCCAAGGTGGAGGTCGCGGGTTCGAATCCCGTTTTTCGCTCAAAAAAGACGCTGCTTGCCAGCGTTTTTTTATTACTGTGCAAACAGGCTCGAGTGGTGGAATTGGTAGACACGTTGGACTTAAAATCCAATGGCCATTAGGCCGTGCGGGTTCAAGTCCCGCCTCGAGTACAGATGATTGAAAAAACCTAAGCGAAAGCTTGGGTTTTTTTGTTCCGAAAACTTGGGGCAAATGTATTTGGACAAGATATTGAGGGACAAAAAAGAATCATGAAATGAGCGAAATATTTTGCATCGCTTTTAATAACAGTCCATTTTAATCTGCCCACGATTTTGGTAGTAGCTTAGGTCTTTATTCAAATAGGTGCTGCAAATGTTTTTCAATTCATTCATAACCTCCCCTTGCATGTTAATCGACCCACATATCATCACACAACCACCTTTACGCAAGACCTCCGCAATTTTGTTGCCGTCTCTTTTGATTAAGTGCTGAACATAGACCTTATTAGGTTGGCTTCGTGAATAAGCAGGGATAAAGTGTTCAAGTTGTTTTTTGGAGATGGCCTTATTAATATGTGATTGGTAAAGACAGAACGATTCTGGAGTTCTGCCTCCCCAATAAAGTCTTAGTTTTCGTTTAGCGGTGTTGGAAGAAATCATGCCCAAAAAAGGGCCAATACCCGTTCCCGTCGCAATCAACACCGCTTCTTTGGAACCTTTTGGAAGATGAAAATGTCTGTTTTTAACCACTCGTGCCGACAAGATTTCATCGTTATCCAGCTGTCCCAGCCAGTTGGAGCAGATTCCATGGGGATGCTTTTTTACGCTAATAGCCAATATGTCATTCCCTAGGTTCCCGATAGAATAGAGGCGTTCGATCCCATCTTTTTCAGTTGTCAAAGATAAGAGGTCACCCGAAACAGTTTTTGTACCACTTATATTTTTAAGGGTAAGTAGAAAGGTATCCTCTTTTTCAAGGTCCAATCGGCCTACCACTACAAAATCGGAAGCATGGTTTTTGTGTAGGGTTGCTTTGGGCTTTTTAAGGTGAAGAGTCATTCCATGAGATTTGGCCCATCGATTCGTCCAATCCAAAAAAGCTTGAAAAGATTGGTTGTTTACAGTAAAAACCTCTTCAAAAACCTGAGCATTAGAAAGATTTTTAAGCTTTTCCTGTACGTCATATGCATATTGGCAAAAGTTGGGATAAGCAGTGGACCCAAAACCGATAACCGAAAATGAAAAAGGCCGGGATTGGGGGTGTTTTTCCACCAGCTCCATAAATCGTGTTGCACTTGCAGGCGCCTCTCCCTGTCCGTATGTGGCAGTGATGACGACACATTCATCCATTTTTTTGAACAAACCATAGTCGTTCATAAGCCCCAAATAACTTTTTTTACCCATCTTTACTACTTGTCGATGGAATTCTTGGGCATATTGCAGGGTAGTGCCCCCCTCGGTCCCGACCAAAATTACGTGGTCACATTCGTTTTTGGAAAATCTATTTTTAATACGGGTTTTGGGCCGTTTGAAATAGATGATAAAGCCCGTAACCATCAAAAAAGGAATGGAGAGGCTTCCCAGCCCCAATACCGTAGACCACAAAATGCTTCCTTCTCCTGTATGAAGCACATTAGCCCAGGCCGAAGCCATTGTCACAAATGGATATTTTTGCTGGCCCAACACTTCACCAGTATATTGGTTGAGGAGTACTTCCTTATTTTTTAGACGAACAATGTAGTAGTCCTCTACAAATTCCGAAAAAGGATATTCCAATTCCCGTAATTCTGATAACGAGGTATTCTTTAAAAGCTCAAAATCCTTATAGTTCTTTAGCGGCTCCTCCCTTAGCCTATCAAAATCAACTTCATGGGAAACCTGTTGCTGGGGAATCACATCAAATCGAAGCAAGGAGAGATAAACTCCAGTTAAGGCCAATACCAATACTGGCAACAAAACAATACGTGCATACACTACATGATGGTACTGCGAAAAGTTCTCACGTACCACTGGTGAAAAAAATTTGGAATACCCCCCTTGTCTCTTCGCAATTAACACAATACCAGAAACGGCAATAAAGAACAACAGTAGTGAGGTGAGACCCACAAAAAACCGTCCAAAAGACTTTAGAAAAAGGGAACGGTGAAGATTGGTGGCAAATTGAAAGACAGGGGCTTTTTGGATAAGATCTCCCAATCGTTCCCCTGTGTATGGGTCTATATAGAAAGACTCGTTTTTTCCATCAATTATGACCGTTACACTAACAAACCCATTTCTGTCACGGGAAACTAGCAACACTTCGTCATAGACCGCATTGATCGGGTTAAGAACTTCGGCCAATGAAAGACTGTCCGCACCCGAAACATTGTAAGGCTGTACTTTGTTAGCGATAGGCTCTACAGCTAAAATGACCCCGGTTATGGAGGCAATCAACAAAAATAATGAAGAAGATATAGCCAAAAATAGGTGGCTATATCTCCATATGGATACAATCATTCTTGTTTAGTTTGGTACCATTCTAATGTAACGTATGTAACCCTTTCCTTCTACTTTTTCTTTAATTGTGGCCGAATTGAGTTCTATTTCTGCATCGATTTTATAATATTCCTGATTTTCAACAGCCGACTCAAAACGCACTTTATGACCACTGTCAATCTGAGAAGTATCAAAACTTAGCGAAACAATATTTCGTTGTCCATTGCCAATGGTCGCTCCTGTAATGGCATCTATATTTTCGTTAATGCCATCACTGAATTTCCACCAACTTCTTAAATCGGGAAACCATTCCTTGTCATCACCCTGAACATAGAGCGTCTTTACATATTTACCGTCAGGATCAATCAATGATACCACTACATAAGCCTTCTCCCCTGTATAATTTGTCATCTGAATCAAGCACTTGTAACTAACTTGCGGCTCAAAATTCGCAAATGAATAGGCCATTAAAATTTGCACAGTAAAAACGCTTACCAAACAAAGATTTAAAACTGATTTTCTCATATACTAAATTTTAATTAAGGAAATCCAAACTACTATTGGTTTTCGCTAAAAGTTCATTTTCTTTTGCTAGGTCGAGTGCAGTTTCTCCAAACTCCGTTGTCGATTTTACATCGGCACCATTGGCAATTAAATATTTTAAAATTTCAGTGTTATTTGTTTTCATTGCCGCATTGTGTAAAGGGGTATTGCCCTGGTCATCTTTTGCATTGATATCTACACCAAAACCACTTACTTTTTTGAGTAATCCCAAATCATTTTTACTCAATGCTAAATGCCATATTGTACTCTTATTAGCTTGTGGCATTTTAAAATTAAATCCTGCTTTGGTCAAAGCTTGCACTTTGGAATCAAACTCTTTTGGCATTCCTCTAGTTTCAAAAAGGTAATATGCCAAGTTGTTACCAGATGCATCCAAAACATCAACTTTGGCACCTTTTGAAAGTAAGTAGTCCACTACTTCTGCACTATTGTTTTGAATAGCCAATGCCAAAGGTGTCTGCCCTTCTTTATTCGCCTGGTTTATATCTTTGGATTTTTCCGTAAAATAAGAGATCACTTCAAGTTTATTTCGAGATACAGAATTAAGTAGAGCGGTGTTTCCTTCTTTATCTTTTGCATTAGGGTCTACACCTTTTGCTATGAAATAGTCAAAAAATTCGATATCTGAAGAAGAACGTGCAAGATTAAGAAGCGGGTTGTTGCCATTATTACTGGTTACGTTGGCATTTAAACCAATGCTTTCCAAATACTTAATGACCTCAAGTTTTGCCGTTCTGCTTTGGCTTGCAAATAAAATGGCGTTTTCGCCCGTTTTGCTATTCTTTGAAGTTGTGACCCCTCGTTCTTTTAAGGCTTTGAGTATACTACTATTTCCACCTTTGGCAGCATAATTAAATATGCCATTGCCTTCGTCATCAATGGTATCAATATCCAATCCTTTAGAGATTAAAAAGTCTACCAATTTAAGATCTTTTGCGCGTGAGACGGCAACCAGTAAGATATTTGCACCGTGATGGTCTTTTTCATTTTTTAAATCTGCCCCATTGGCAATAAAAAATTCATAAACTTTTAGATCTTGTTGACCTCCTGCAGCGGCAAAAGAACTCGGTGAATAACCATGCGAATCTTTAAGGTTTAGCTGGGCCCCTTTTTCAACAAAATATTGCATTAATTCTAAATTGCCCCTTGAGGCAGCCCAAAAGATATAGGTTCGCGAATCATGGGTTTTTTTGTTTACATCGTTTCCGTGCTCCACTAAATGTTTGATCGTAGTTAATGGGTTATCCGCAAATATTGCAAAAGTAGTAGCATCAAAACCTCCATTATTGGCTTCGGTAACCGAGTGTCCTTTCGCAATGTTGGCATTTATATCGGCAATACTGGGTTTAGCTGCCCAAAAATCGCGGTCCAAAAATGGATTGCCCGATGTTCTTTGGGCAGAACTTCCAAAAAGACAGCCCAGCATTAAAAAGAGCATAGGTGCTATAGACTTATAATTTGTTTTCATAATTAAAAGGATAAAAAGGGAGGCGCAAAATTCTGCATCTCCCTATAGTTAATTTTTATGTTTATGGTTTCATGACCATTTAATGGGTTTACTTTTTAGAATACACCTATAAAGTGGCTTCCCTCTACGTTCACCAACTCCGCACCTTTGGTTACAGCTCCTGTTTCTGTATCTATAACATATATGTTTCCGTTTTGCCCAACTGGGGCTTGGGTTACATATATTTCAGTTCCCTCAACCACAAAACCTTGGTATTGGAATAAGTAAAAATCTGTATCATAAGGAATAGCATCAATTTTTTGTGCCGTTTTAGCATTTAAATCGGCCAAGGCAAAAAATCCTTGGGCCCCTGCCACACCTTCAGCAGATCCCGCATGACGATATGCTATTACAGCTTTGCCGTTCCCTGCAGGTCTCCAAGCAAGAATGTAAGCTTCTTCCACACCTAGAGCGTCGTCTAAATTAAATACATAAGAATCGTCATATTCGTTGTCTGCATCAATTTTTAAAATATGGGAACCTTCTGGATCACTTTGGTTCGCTTGGTACACACTTCCTCCATACAGAAAAGCATTGATACTACGATATCCATTGGTATTTCCGTATCCTACAGTAGAAGTAATCACAGTTGGGTTTAGTAAAGAAGGATAATCCAATACAATAGTTTTAGAACCTAAAATTTCGTAATCACTGTCCCTTTCCACGGTGGCAGGGTCCACCTTACTTAAACGTGCACCAATATATAGTTTATCTCCAGCGGCATTTAAAACCGGCATGTCAATTCTAGAGATGTAATAGCCGTTTGCTTCTTCTTCTGCACTTAAAGCTACACTATGCTCTTGGAATTCTTTTATTGACGAATTCACTAAATCCAAAGTAACCACACCAATGTTCGCATCTGTACGTACATACGTATCGTCCGTTGCATCATCTGGTGTACCATTATCATCAATTTCATGTTCTGTTGACACATAGACAGCGGCTCCTGTTTGATCTCCATCAAATAATTTTATCCATCTTGGAGCAGACCCCACATACGGTGCAATACTAACTTCGGAACCTGATGGTGTAAAGGTTTGTCCGCCTTCTACTATATATTTAGTATAGTTACCACCCGTATCACCGGCATAGCTAATATTAAAAATGGTATTGCCATCTTCGGAGGATTGTAGTCTAGCCGTTCTGTTTGAAGGCGCAATAAATCCATTTTCAAAAGGCTCAATAGACACTGTAGGGTCTTTTGCATCTTCACTGCTTACAGCATAAATTAGGGTTCCACCATTTCCGTCACCCGGGTTATCCCCCATTTTAGCTGCGGCGACAGTAATCCATCTGGATTCTTCTAGCTCTTCCTCCGCTTCACCTTCTGTATCTGGGGTGGGAGTAATATCATCACTACTACAGGCGATCATTAAACCTACTGTGAGTACAGCAGTGGCCAATGTTTTAAAATTTAAAAAAGTACGTTTCATCTTCTATGCTATTTAAAAAGGTTAAAAATTATTTATTCTGTAATTTAATTTTAGGTAAAAAGCTCTTCCCGGCTTTTGTATGGATAAGTTGTCATAAACCGGTTCGTCGAATATATTTTTGATGTCAAAACTCATCACAAACTTATTGCTTGGAAATGCGTAGCTAAGTCCAAAATCTTGCGCCAATTGTTGGGGTACCTTAAAAAAGTCATCCCCTATGGTATTTGATCCCTGAGAAGTCAAGAATGAAAACTCATCCGTGAAATACATGGTGTAAAAGAGATTCAATCGTGCGTTTTTTTGAATTAAATCTTTAAATGAATAGCGCAAACTACCGTTCATAGTAAAAAATGGTGTGTTGGGAACGTCTATTTCTATGTCCCTGTTCACAATTTTTAAGTCAAAACGAGACACATTAAAGTTGAGGGCAAAATTGTTGTTGTAGGTATAATTTAGTTGTGCATCTATTCCTTTGGATGTTCCACTACCTTGATTTACATAGAGTATTAATTCATCATCAACATTCAATGATGTTTCAATAGGCAGACCTATTCTATCTTTAATATTTCGTGTGAAGACATTGGTTGAAACAGTAAAATCATGCTTTTTGATTTTAAACATTCCAAATCGAAACCCCAAGTTATAGTTATTGCTACTTTCTGGATCAATACTGGAATTTGCTACAACATTATCCCCATCATCACCAAATATTTCGGTTTCGTTGGGTAAACGTATCGCCTTTTCTGCTGAAGTCAAGAGTGTAATATTTGGAATAATGGCATATGAAAAAGCAAAACCATACCCATCATATTTTTTATTACTACTTACAATCTCATCTACTATTATATCGTTCCCATTAGAGTCTGTTTCTATGGCGGGATCAATACTTATTGTTTTTTGTTGGTAATGCTTCCCAAACAAACTAGCTTTTAATTTGTCTTCCAAAGCCATTAATTCATAGGTTAAGGAATATATGTTTTTGTCTAAATTCCTTGTTGCTTGAAAGGTGTTTTCCAAGACCGATCTCAAGGCATCGCTATCCTCCCTATCAATTCCGCTATAAACATGGTTTAGTAGTACTTTATGGTGGTCATTAAGTGCATAGGACAGCCCTGTTCTAATGGATGCCACATTTCTGTTTATCTTTGTCAATGTTGGCCCTCCTTCTTGTTGGGAACCCCATGAATATTCGTATTCATCCCCTCTAAAATCAATGGCCCTTTCCCCATTCCAGCTATACGCCCAAGCAACAGTATCGCTTACCATACGGTTTCGTTTACCATATAGGCCGTGCACATTTAGATCCAATCCTTTGGCAAAAAGATCTTTCTTTTGATAGGTTAAATTGGTCAGCATTGCATCCGATTCCACAAATCTATCCTTATAAGGGGTTATGGTCATAAAAGCCCCATGTTGTACTTCCTTATAATCATCAGAACCTGTAAAACCAATTAAAAATTGGTCTGCCCATTTTACATCGGTATAACCTATTTGCGCCATTCCGCCTGTAGATCTATAGGCATCGTTAAACCTTTTGGCGGTAATAGGTGTTTGCACCCCACCTAAACCTGTAACAACAACACTCCTGCCCGAAACTTTATAATTGTTATCGGAATAATTATGAAAAAGAGATGCCTTTACGGTGAACCCAGATTGTTTAAACCGGTACAAGCCATTGATACTTGTTTGTAAGGTGTTAAAAGAGCCATAGGAAACCGAGGCATTGAAATTTGTTTTTGCGTCTTTATGGAGTACAATATTAATAGCTCCCCCAAGAGCATCGTCTGCCAAATGACCCGGAACCACCCCTTTGTAGACCTCAATATTCTTGATCATTGAAGGAGGGATGCTATTTAGGTTAAATGAAGAACCGTATGTAGAAATAGGAATTCCGTCAATAAAAATTCGGACCGAGTTTCCGGATAATCCATTTAAACTATAGCTAACATCGGAACCCAAACCTCCATTCTGCCGAATTTTAACACCAACTGTAGTGTTTAACAATTCATTGGTCTGGATATTTCGGAGACTGGCCTCCTTTGTTTTTACGGCCCTTAGAGCAAAACCTTTGGTCTCCAGCTCTGTTTCTTTGCTCTTCCCACTCACGGTTACCTCATCCAGGTACTCTGCGGTTTCCTCTAGAACAAAATCCATCTTAATCTCCCTCGCCCTTTTATTAACCTCAATGGTCTTTGAGCGCTTACCATACCCTATAAAGGACACTACGACCCTGTGCTTTCCAAAAGGCACATTGTTAATGGTGTACAACCCATTATCGTCTGTAAGAACACCTAGTTTTACGCCTTCTACCAGAACACTGGCGTAGGGCAAAGGATTTTTTGAAGCATCAACTACCTTACCCGATATGGTACCCAAAACCTCTTGGCCTTGGACCGATAAACAAATTAGGAGTAGGAATGCCGTAAATAAGTTTTTCATTTGAATAAAAAAATCTAGTTATTCTTATTAAGATTTAGTCTAAATAAATAACTTTGCAAATCTAAAACAGGATTGCACGGCGAAATACCGTGAAAGGAATTTTTATCTACGTGAAAGGAACTAATGGAGGCAACCTTAAAAAGTGATATTTTCAAGAACAGTATTTATAGGAAAAAATACACTAAGGACTTCTTGACCAAAAAACTGATTGAAAACAGCATTATAGTGGATACCCCACAAGTTACCGGTGTTATCCAGGAACTACAGCTCAACGGAATGTTCGTTGTTATGAACACTATGGATGCCCCAGAAGGCTATAGTATTAAGGTGCTTAATGATTTCCCCATGTTTAAATTGCATTTTGAGATTGCCGGAAACTATAGTTATACCCACAAGGAACAACACAAACCCTTTGTCCAAATACCAGATTTTCATTGCAATCTGTTTTACTTGCCAAGGACCAATGGGCTTCTAGAATACAAGGGTTCTCCCAGGCGTACACTTGAAATTATATTTACACCCGGCTTAATTAAAAAACTGGCAGGGGACAACTATAATGAACTACTTAAAAAAATAAACAATGTCATTGAAAAGGATAAGCCCTACGTGTTCTGGAAACAGCCCCGTCCCATTTCTTCAGAATTTGGCCAAATTCTGGAAGATATCATAGCCTGTCCCTTAACTGGTCATTTAAAAAAAACGTATACACAATCCAAGATTACGACGCTCTTGGTAGATTTATTGGTCGAGGCCAATGGAAAAGCGAAACCTAGCACAAAGATCAATATACCCAAAACAGACATAGCTGGTCTGCAGATTGTGGAACACCACATAAAGTCCAACTTAAATAAAACGTTGCCCATTAAAGAACTGGCTATTATAGCAGGATTTAACGCCTCCAAATTAAAGAGGGATTTTAAACTGGTCTATGGCACCACCCTATTTAAATATATTACCAGGTTACGTATGGAAAAGGCAAGTGTACTTATACGTAATGAAGGGTTACCGATAGCCCAAGTTGCCTATGAGGTAGGGTATACCAACCCACAACATTTCACCAATGCCTTTAAACGGACATTGGGCTATTTGCCAAGCAAACTAAAAAAGTAATTTTGTAACGTATTCATTGGTACACACCTTTAAGTTCCACCTAGAGTACAGATGATTAAAAAGCGAAAGCTTGGGCTTTTTTTTGTTACGTGAACTTGCCGAAAAAAATAGCATAACACAAAACTTCTAAAATATGGTCGCTCCCCTCGCCTATTGTTTTAGGTAAAGTTCTCTTAGGGCTGAGAACATTTTAGTTGCTCAACCTTTCTTGCTGCCATTTATTCAAAATCTCCTTTTTTATCAACCAATCATGTATTCTTTTGACATAACCAAAGTCTTCTTCGGATATTTGATCACTGGAAACGTGGGAAACAACATTTCTCAAATCATTAAGTTTAACCCACCATTTAGTTTTTTCTTCTTTATTAAGGTTCTCTTCTGATGGCATTGTGTAATCAACTTCAAAAAACTTTATCCTCTTATTTTCTTCATTCACATATTGCCAATTTTGCTGTGCAATCTCTCGATAATGAATCAAATTTAAATTATCCCATTCCTCTGTCTCTTCCTCTTTAATTCTTGTTCTATTCTTTTTTCTCATCCTATCTTCAGCATCATCCTGAATTTTAATTGGAACACCTTTTTTCCAAGCCCATTCTTCTCCCAAACGCTCATATAACTTTTTCTTAAAATCTTCTCGCATATGCTCTTCAATATCTTTAATCATTTCAAAAGTCTTGATATTTAGGGCTCGCTCTTGATTTCTAATATAATCCTTCAATCCGACCGGGTTAAAATCAGTATGAACGGCGCGAACACAGATCTGAAATCTTCTCCAATATCTCGTAGGAGCCGTAGACCCCTTCATATCCTTAAATTTGAGTCTTGTATCCTCATCCATTTCTCTGACAAAAACAATTAAAGGGTCTAAATACATTTGAGTTTCACTGAATAACTCTTGACTACTATGTTTGTTCGTATCTATTATCCCTGAATGTTCGAGGTGATCAAGAACATCACTTAACAACAATACTACTGCATAAACCCCTTTATTTACAAATAGAAAGCTATCTTTCTGCAACTCCCAATCCTCCTTCAAACTACTTTTCAAATACTCAAACACCAATCTCAGAAATTCATAAGTTTTTTGAAAGGCTTCTTCCAAATCACCTTTATAGAAAAGTCCAAGTTTTTCTATTTTGTCCCTTGTTACATTTCCGAAAAAATTACTTTTGATTAATGCAGCCGATAGACTTCCAGGTGTCAGCACTCTATTATCCTCACCTAATGAGACGTAATTGTAAAATGGAGAATCTTTTTCCTCACCCAAAAAAATAGAAATTCTTGAGCAGAGAGCCTTTAATTGTTCTTTTTTGTTAGAAGATGTCCAAAGTAAGTCTGCGTTCAAAGTTTCTCTCAAGGTTTTGGGTACAGCTTTTTGATTTTCATTTATTTGCATGAATAAATCAACTTGCTCCTCACGCTTTAAATTGACAAAAGCTACAACGGGTATAGAATTAGTTTCACTGTACTTTGTTCCTGCATATCCATAAAGTCTATGTTGTCCATCAATTATATACGCAGACCTATACTTCTTGGGGAGGTATAAAACACCCACTTTTGAAATAGCTGTTGGAACCTGCGTATTTGCAGGATCAAATCTTAACCCAGAACCTTTCGCGTCAAGGCTTATAATTATTGAGTTTGGAAAAAAACCAGATTCCTCTGTAATAAATTCACGAATTTGTTTTAATCTATTTTTTTTGATAATTCTTTGATAGGTAGGCATCATTTTTCGATTGGCTTTACTTCTGTGCAAAACATAGCCAATTTTCAAAAGTTTATCAGGTTCAATGGAAAATGAATAATAAATGTGGTTGCCCATTTTTCCTTTTATTGCAGGAATTTGATTATCTAAATCTGGTATCATATTTCCTGCAAAAAGAGAACCTAGGAGTTGATATCGAGCAGCAATACCTATTTGGCCGAACATTTTGAGGTAATATTCAATGGCTTCTTCATCGAGATGTGTTCCTCCAAGATTAGCAAGTCTCTCTGCATCTTTATCCCCTAATGTCTTGTTTTCTGTTGCCAGAATAAACTTGATTCGAGGTTTATTATTAGGAAACATTTTCTTAATTGAAGTTTCCAGGCCTCCCTTGATTCCCTGATAAGCTTCTAATTCTTTTTTAAAATCCCCTCGGCCATAATTCAAAGAGGACTTGCATTCCACATAGATTATAGACTCATCGTCTTTAGCAAATACATCTATTTGTTTAGATAATTCAGGATTTTTTTTGTCGTATGGCAGGGCAAAAGCCCGGTCTCTATTTAAATGAGTAAAACCTAATTGAGCGAATACACTCCAAACCTTATCTTCAAACAGGATATCATGAGGCTTGGGGCCTTTCATTCTGAAAGAATTCTTAAGCTCCCGTTGGATTATCCAGCCTTTTGAAATATATTCTTTTAATACTTCTTCGTCTTTAGGAACATCTTCTAAAACATAATCTCTTCTTTTTACTCTTAGAATTTTCACTAATTCATTATCCTTTACAAGGCTTCCTAACAATTTTACTCTTGTATCGTCATCCATCAAAATAGGGTGTATCCATTAAATAAATTTATCCAGTTTTTTTCTTAACAATTTCATTTAACCATTTATGTGAAATTGCGTAGTCTCTAAAAGCTAGAAACTGTAGGTTTTTATCTTTGGAATCTCTAATAAACTTTTTAATTATTATGCGTATCTCACTTTCTTGGTCTTGGATTGTGGCATTATCTACTAATGCCGATTCAATATCACGTTCTAAAATGTCCAATAACCTTCTTCTCTCATCGTTTAAAAAGTCTCTATCGATTTTACATCTTTCAATCGTATAACTAAATCTTTCATCATCTGAAGTTATTTTTCCATCTTTTTCAAAGGCTATAAATCCTTTGGGGTCATTAATTTCTGGATTGACCATTCTTGGCATTTCAATAACATCATATCCCGCCGAGCTAGTATTAATTGTCTTGATGCTATCCTCGTGATCTTCAAACATGGCCATGACACCTGAAATATCAAAGTTGGTTCCTTTATTTTGGTTACAAGTGCTGCAAGCCAATAACAAATTATCCCAAGAAAAGGCAATCCAATAGTATGTCTTTTTAGGACGATAATGCTCTACATGGTATTGCTCAACTTTCTGTTCACAAAAAGCGCACTTAGTCTTATAAATATTTGATAAAGCTAATTTTATATCTTTTTTCTTATATCGGCTGTTATATTTATTTTCATCAATATAGCTCTCATTCTTAATTATTTCTAATCTTCTTTTGTGGGTTGTTTTAGATGTTTGGGGAACACCGTTAGGGAAAAACTCAACTTCAGGTAGTTGCAAAGAATCAGGGATACTTTTTAAGTCCTTTTCAATCTTAATCATTCCTTTCCAAGTTCTTCATCAATAATATCGTCAATTAAGGAATCAATTTGATTGTCGGATATGAATTCCTTCCCTTGCTTTTTTTGCCTGTTCAACTCTATTTCCAATTTCTTGTTGATACGATATAAAAGATATGTCTCACTAGTATTGGAATAATCATTTTCATTGTCCAAACGTGAATTCTCCAATCCGAATAGTGGAGAGGTTAGCAATGTATTAATCATTAGATGGTTTAAGTCTTTTCGAAAATAAGGCTCGCTTACTCTGGTTTTTCCATCCTCAGAATTTCTGTATACTCTGTAAATAACGGCATCGTTTGAGGCACCTTGTATTATTGTAGGACTATGAGTAGTAAATATAAACTGGACATTTGGTAATAAGCCTCTTAATTTTTGTATCAAAACCCTTTGCCATTTGGGATGCAAGTGAAGATCGATTTCGTCCACTAGAACTATTCCATATAATTTCCTAATATCAGTAATATCTGACTGATTTTTCTTAAGCCTATATAACAAGTCGGATATAAAAATAACTATGCTCTTATATCCTTCGGAAAGTTGGTCAAAATTCAACTTGGTGCCTTTTTCTATGAAAGTAACTTCTGAACCTTCAATCTTAACAATTACGTTTTTCTCCAATAGTTCGAAAAACATGTTTTCTAAAAATCGGATAGAAATCGAACTCGGAATATTTTTTTCTTCTGAGTTCATATTTGAGACATTGATTTCCTTTTCAAATTCAATTAACTTTTGGTCTTTTAACCAAGAAATAGGATTGATAAGGGTTTCATTACTATCGAAAAGAGACATAAAGCCATATTGTTCTGTGTCATCGGTAGAATATCTTCCCCTATGTGTACCATATGCAAACAAATTACTTAAGTAACCAACATTTTTATTTCTATAGTTCTTACCAGAGCTATCGACCCCAGACAACTCCATTTCCTTATTTTTTTGAAGAATGTCAACTACTCTGCCCGTCTTCTCTTTATCGGTTTGCTCCGTAATAAAAAACTTGTTATAAGTAAGATAAATAGCCATCAACACCAATGACTTGCCGTCGCCATTCTCTCCAAGGAAATATACCTCCTTCGCGCCATCAATTTCATTTAAATATGCCTCACTTATTGAAAAAAAATTTTTAATTTTTACTTTCTCTACGTAACTATTAATCGAAATCATACGACCTTCTAACCAAGATTTAAATTGGGTTTCAGATACGCTTAGAGTTTTATGGAAATTATTGGAAAAACAAATATTATAGAATTCTGATTCACTTGGTCTGACTTTAGTTAATCTAGTGACTCTCTCTTCTAGAACTTTCTTGAACAATTTCCCTACTTCTAAATTTTGAAATATTGGAGAAAAATCAAATGGCACTAACTTTTCTCTTCGTAAATATGGTTCAGAGGCACCAGATTCGACGAGTGCACTTCTTAAATTCGTATGTTCTTTTCTACCTTCTTCGAATACATAAACACCCTTCATGCCCCCGGTTGAGTATATTTCCGCAAACTTTTTTATTATCTCACCATGGGTAAAAATTAAAGCAAATAAAGCAAATAATTGCTTTTCACTTGGATAGTTCTGAATTTCTAACCAATAATGAGGGATTTTATTATCTAGCGATTTCATTCCCAAAAAGGACCTGAGAATGGGTTCGTTAATTGGAGCCTCTTTATTAACAAACTTTTTAAGCGTTTCTTCGCTATGAATTACTTCCATGACCTGGACAATGTCATATTTTGTCCAAGAGGTTTTCAATTTTGAAAGATTTACTTCTAACGCCATTTGATTAGATAGGTTTGGCAATTAATAAGTATTCCTTAACTTCCCTAGACTTGTCATCAAATCTTCCCATGGTACTGTGTAGATAGTCAACTTCTTTTGTATATACTTCAAATTTGTTATTCAAAGTATTTTTAGCTATTTCTAAAATTTCACTTAAACCAATCATGCCAGTATTACTATAACTAAGTACTAATTTAAGCCGTTTTTGTAAAACTTTTTCAAACATTTCAGTGAATGCCCCAACCACCTCAGTTCTTTTGCAAAAGGGAGATTGATGACGATCATTTCTATATCTTCCCTTGTATTGAATAGTCGGATAATCGTATTTGACCAAAGTTTCTAAAGCGTGATAAAACCTTGAATAATGTACAAACGAGTATGGAGGGTCAGCATATACTAGAGTCCCGTTGGGCAATATATCCAAACAATCTCGATAATCTAATGAAGAAATATTGTGGTTCAATTCATTAGAACCCGTAAACTGGATCAACTCTTTCAATTTCCTTTTAAAATATGGTTTGATTTTTTTATTTCGACATCCAATAATACTATTCATAGAGTATAGATTATTTGCATCTCTATACTGAGCATAATGACCGGTACTTTGTGCATTGTATGCCATTGCAAACATTAAACTAGATAATATTGGAAAGTAAACTGGGGTTTCAAGGTATTCTTCCGCAGCTGTTCGTATTGCATCTATCCAAAGGCATTGTTCAAAAGACCAATAGGTTCCAGAATAATTTTTAAGGAATAAATGATTTTCAATATCCTCAAAATTGAAATAAATCAATTCTTGTTGCTGTTGTTCCAAAGCATTAAACTCGTTAAGAGTGATGCCCTCTGTATAATTGAACTCAAAATCTGGATATAAGTTTTTTACATTATCTACATGAATTTGAGCATTTTCGATAATTGCCTCAGCTAAATCCGGATACTCCTTCCAATCATAATTACCTAAATAAGTTTTAGCGAAAACAGAAGAATATTGTTGGATATCATTTGAATACATTACAATATTGTGGCCAATAGCACCGCTTAGGACGCTAGTTCCTGCAAATAAATCACAAACAACTTCCCCATCATAAATTTCATTTATTGAATCAACCAGATATTTTACTAAATCTCTTTTGGAACCCATATACTTAATTATATGGGGTACACTTTCCTTAAATTCTATTCTTGTCCTTAATTCAATGTTATTCTCTTCCGAAACTATGCTCATAGGTCTTTACCCCTCTTTTTTGATGATGGTTCAACTACTCCCAAAAATAAGGATAGAATTAGGTATAAATATTTAAAACAATAAAAATTTACTTACGATTTCTTAACAATATCATTTTATCCATTCCACACACATTGCCCTCCCTCCTACCGTCGGCTTGTATAACTAGTGTTCTATACCTTCTGAAAGAAGTTTTTAGAAAGAAAAGAGATGAGTTAATAGCTTTTTTTACTCACTTTTCAATTCTAAACTTTTGCCATTGTTAGGTTTTACTTTTTTGTTTTATCCTCTGTCTTTTTTGAATATATGTTGAATGGTATTCCCAATCTGATTCTTCCAGTAAAATCATTAGAAACTTTGGATTTATAAATTGAGTTACTCCAGCCAACATCAATCCCAAAGGTTAAGCTGGTGTTATCATCTTTTGTTTTTCTAAAAATAGGGCCAAAAAGAGCTGTAAAGTTATTTTTGAAAAAAACATTTTCTGGTTTGTCAATGAGATAGCTATGACTGAGCGATGCATTAAATCCGAAACTTTTCTTTTTGGTGAAAAAAATTGCACCATAGGCATTCAGGGATCCTGTTTTTAGGTTCTCTTTAATCAAATCAAATCTACCTAAGTTCTGCTCTTCTTCATCCTGTAGAATATATTCGCTAGAATTATTTTGAACGACTTTAGGTGTTCCATCTATTAATGTGCTTTCAAGAAAAGATGAGCTTGAAGCAGATAGCCCAATTTGATAGTACCAAACCAATTTCTCTGAATTATGAGTATGATTAAAGTTAAAAGAAATTACTGTTTTGAGCTTATTGGCATCTTCATTGTCAAACTGATTATTGAATGCTTCTAAAATGGTGGCTTCGATATTTTCTTCAGAGAACTTATATGTACTGTTGCTTAAATTAACGTTTAAATCTAACCATTTTAGAATATAACCGTATGTCATGTCGTTTTCTTTGTCAAAATTATAAAGAATATCATCTTTAACATATTTCTCCAATTTGCTTTGAGTAGCTAGGCTATTCAAATAATTCTGTACTTTTTTATGTTCAGAATCTAATTTCACATATGCCTCTTCATATTTCTTTTCTTCAATAAGTTTTTTAACATCTGGTAGACTATCAAGTACGTTTTTATGTACATTAAGAACACCCCCGTAATAAATTAAAATATCATTTTTTAAGCTATCAATTTCGGTTTTTGAGGTCTTGGTGTATTTTCTTGGATTGTAGATTGGTTCACTACCTCGTATTTCCCTTCTAGCTTTATTTAATTTAAACTTCTTTTCGTCTCCTTTGAAAAAGGTGACTGGTTTACCAACATTAAGAATTAAGCCCAAGTTTAATCCAACATTGTTTCTCCAAGAACCATCTGAATAAAATTCAAAAATACTTTTGCTCCCTGTTACATTTGCCCCTAACCTGAGGTAAATGGCATCTTGCAATTTTATATTACCATTAACTGTGACATTCGTTTTTTCTTCATCTTGGGTGTATCCAAATGCAGAGGTATTAGAGGCTAAATCAGAATTGGAGAATATCACATGGCTAAATGCAGTAGTTATATTTTCCTTAAAGAGCTTGTTTTGTATTGCTTTACTTTTAATGTTATACTTGCCAAGTTCTATATCTAATGTTGAACTGTAGTTTGGTGTTTGAGCCTTTAGGGCTAAAACAAGGAAGAATGTTACGATAGAAAAGTAATAATTTTTCATAGTTAGTCGAGGTAAAAAAAAATAAAGATTATTAAGTATAAACTAAGCATCAAATATTAAGCAATACAATACCCATTCGCGGGTATTTTCTGGGGGAAGTAAAATGTAGGAAGTCATCTCTTTGGAGACCAAAAAGTTACAAAAAACTTCAGTAAATTAATTATAGGAAAACCCTAGACTTAATATGGTTTTTATAGGATTTCACACACTTTTTCTTACAAAACTGTGTGTTTTTAAAGCAAAAGTGGTGCATTGCCTTTTTTGGAGAGAATTTTTAGCAGCACAACTTAGCATTGTAATCATCAAAAAAGGGCCACATAACCAAATACAGCCCTTTTAAGAAAACTAACTCAAACTACTAACACTACTTAACAACTATTTTTAATATTTTACTATACGTATCATCAATAATTATGGGATTTTAGATAGCCGTCCAACTCGGCCCGGGTCATGGGCAGTTTACTATCTGGGTAGGCTTTGATCCAACCCATAAAATCGGCCTTAATGGCATCCGTCCATCTAGTATCTATCTGTCCCGCCAAATATTTTTTCTCCCGTAACCGTTGAAAACCAAACTCGTCCCGTAACGCCACTACTTCTGAGGCCAGTACCAGTTCCTCCACAAAATTAGCAGGGATAAAGATGATTCCGTGCCTATTGGCCAATACCACATCGCCCGGTAGCACCGTGACCCTACCTATGCGTATGGGAGCGTTTATGGAGGTCAACATCTGCTCTTGTAGGTAAGAAGGGTCTTCGCCCCTGTACCAACCGTTAAAGCCCTCTATTTCCAATAATCCGCCCAAATCCCTAATACCGCCATCAAAAATGACCCCGTTCTGGGAATTGGCATAAATGGCATTGCCCAGGTTGGACCCTATTAAGGTGCCGTCTATGATCCTGCCATAACCATCTGCCACATAAATATCGCCGGGTTTTAAAATTTCAATGGGCCAAGAATTGCTCCCACCAATGGTATCCCTATTCTCTGCCGCCCCTTGCAGTTTTACCGTCTGCTGAAAATCTGGTCTCAAAGGCATATATTGTGCGGTTACCACACGGCCGGTCATGACCCCTTCTGGGTGAATGATCTGCCAATTGCCCTCATACTGGTTGTTGTATCCTTTTCTGCGCAGATACCCCCATGCCTCTTCTATCCTAATTTTTTTAAGTCGGTTCAACAGGGCATCAGAAACCTTGGGCCTACCGTCCGGGAAACGTTCGCCTGTCCAATCTGAAGTCAGGGTTTTTATATAATCTGGCGAGGCGCCCACATCCTGTGCATTCACAAAGCCAAGTGCCACAAAGGCCACTAGGGCGGTCAATAGTATGTTCTTCATTTTTAATAGAGTTGGTTTATACAATTTTAGCTATACGTTCTGTCATGCGACCTAAGTTCATTCCACTCGTCTGTAGATTTAAAGAAACTTTTGTCCCTTGAATCCAAGTGTTTCTTCACCACTTCCTCATTTAATTCTATTCCCAATCCAGGAGCGGTCAATGGCACAGTAGCAAAGCCTTTGTCTATCATTTTAAAGCCCCCTACCGTGGTCACTAAATCTTCCCACCAGGGTACATCTACCGAGTGGTGTTCCAATGCCAAGAAATTTTGGGTTGCCGCGGCACAGTGTACATTGGCCATAAAGGAAACCGGGGTTCCCGCCTGGTGCATGGCCATGGCCACACCAAATTCCTCTGCATAATCCGCAATTCTTTTGGTTTCCAAAAGCCCACCAGAAGAAGCTAAATCTGGATGGATAATATCCACGGCCCGCTCCTCTATCAAAGGTTTAAAGTCTTTTAATAAATAGATATCCTCACCCGTAGTGGTAGGCGTTTCTATGGAATTGGTAATGGTCTTCCATTGCTCGGTATATTGCCATGGCACCATATCCTCGAACCAGGCCAATCTATATTTCTCCAAGGCCCTTGCCAAACGGATATTATTGTTTAAATCAAAATGACCGTAATGATCCGTAGATATCGGAATTTCATACCCTACCATATCCCGAACGTTGGCAACCACTTGTTGCAGTTCTTCCAAACCCTTGTCCGTAATTTGTATTTGTGTAAAGGGGTGCATGGTGTTGCCGTAGGACATAAAATTTCTCCTATCCCCCCATTGGTTCAACCTACCATTGGCATCTTCCCAAAACTTGCCGTTGACCACTGTATTGGGCTTGCCCCTTAGTTCCCCTATGGAGACATCCATTTTTAACCAGGTGTATCCTTGGTCCTTTACCCTATAATTGATCAGTCTTTGCTGTTCTTCGGGGGATCCAGCTTCTGGTGTATCTGCATACAGCCTTACCTTGTCCCTATACCTACCCCCAAGCAATTGCCATGCGGGAACATTATACGCCTTGCCACAAAGGTCCCACAGGGCCATTTCTACGGCACAAACACCACCAGCCTGCCTTGCAGGGCCTCCAAATTGCTTAATGCTTTTAAAAATCTTCTCAACGTTGCATGGGTTTTTTCCCAGAATACGGCTCTTGAGCATGAGTGCATATCGTACATCGGCAGCATCGCGCACTTCTCCCAGTCCGTAGATTCCTTGGTTGGTGTCTATTCTTATAATGGCCGTACCACCCATTACAGCGGTTAGCGCGTAGCGCATGTCCGTTATTTTTAACTCGGACGGAGCGGATGAGCGGTTTACTTTGGATGTACTTTGAGAAACCGTATCCTCAAAAGAATAGCCCACAAAACTGGATAGGGCCATACCTCCCAAAGCGGTCTTCTTTAAAAAATTTCTACGATTACTTTCTGTTTTGGGGTTATCAATTTCTTTTTGCCTAGAAGCTGTATATGCCTTTTCCTCTTCCTTATTTTTTACAATTAGTTGTTCTAATGCACTTTTCATTGGTTTGATTTTTATGGTTGGGTAAAAAATATCTGCTCTTCAATTTATAACAAAATTTTGAGATTCGTACCTATTTGGCTATTTGTCAACAAGTTATTTGATTTGGGGCCTAAAAATTCTCTTTTTAGTGAAAATAAATAGGCCCAAATCATCTAACAAATAATTGGTTGGTTGGTATTATTATTAAATCAATTGTCCCACCAGACTTTGGTATCCAAATTGTCTGGTCCCATTCTACTTATAGCGGCATCCACATTTTCCTTGTTGACAGCTATTTCTGCACTAGGATAGGTTAGCCTGTTTATAAAGTCGCCTGTAATATCTTGCCCTGGGTATGGGTTTGGTGTTAAATCTGGATAACCCGATCTTCTAAAATTGGCAAAAGCTTCTGGTCCATTTAAAAAAGAGGCTACCCAATATTGGTTGTTTATCTCCTCTATGGCATTCCCCGCATCTAATGGGTTAGCAGCTACAAAGTCATCTATATCTGCAGTGGGAATGGCAATATCTGCACTGTAATCTGCCAATTGTTCCATATGCGCCCTAATTCCGTCCGCATAATGTTCCGCAGCGTTTCCACCTGTCCATCCATTGGTGGCCGCTTCTGCCAATAGCAACTGGGTCTGTCCATAAGTACACAAAAACATGGGTGCACTATTGGCTCCCATAGTAAACCTATCCAATTGTGTAAAGTCATAAAAGCTGGCCAATCCCAAATCTGTTGCAACAGCTCCTATAGAACTATTGTCATGCCCCATAGGCATACCTATCTGATCGGTTGGGTCTTTTGAACCAATTTCTATAACTTGTTCTGGTCCAGATGCCGCCCCAATATACCTTATGGCAATAGCTGCCAATCTTGGGTCATCCTTATCAAAAAGAAAATTTACAAAACCATCAACGAGATAAAAGTTATTGGCTTCCGTTCCATTAAAAGTATTTCCAAAGGGATTCACAAAATTATTATCATGCCTTATCACAAAATTATCCTCATTGGATTCCATGACCCCCCCTGTAAAAGCATCTTGCACCGTTTGCTGTGCCAAGGCACTATCCACATTGGAAAGGCGCATACCTATTCTTACCAATAAAGAATTTCCCAATTTTCTCCACTTGCTCAGGTCTCCTCCATACATTACCTCACTCACCGTATCCCCAGAATCATTTAAAGCAGCAACCGCCTCCTTTAATTCGTTGATCAAATCTGGATAAATATTGGATTGTGGATCGTAAACGGGAAGTACAATTTGGTCGGAAAAACCCCTTCCAGCCTCAAAGTAGGGTATTTCCCCATAAGTGTCTGTAAGCACCATAAAAGCATATGCCTCTATAATACGTGCTATATTGTATAGGTTACCTTGCTCTGGGTCATCTTGGACCTGCCCAATTACATCTCCCGTATGCTTAATTACGTTTTGGTAGTAACTATCCCAAAGGTTACCCGTATTGTTTCTATTATCCTGATTGTAATTAGCTCCAGAAACAAATCCTGAATTGGGTGTTACAATTTGTTGAACAACACCTGCCTCATAGTAAATATTGGTTCCACTAGGGAACGAAAGTCCTATAATGGCATTGTTCAATACATAGACCGCATCTACACTTTCACTAGTAGGATCTACGGTGTTTGTATTTATTTCGTCAAAGTCTTTCTCACAGGACAAAACTGATAATATCAGTGCGAGAACCAAAAAAATGCTTGCTCTATTTTTCATATCATTTATGTCTTAAAATTTAACGTTTAGATTAAACCCAATACTCCGGGTAGTAGGAACACCTGTAGACTCCAACCCAGAAACATTATCTGAACTAAAACCAAAGGAATCTGGGTCTATATTATCCACCCACTTTTTTAACAACAGCACGTTGTTGGCGATCAAACTTAAGGTGGCACCCTTTAATGGGGATTCTTCTGGTATAAACTTTTTAAAGTCATACCCTAAAGTCACCTGTCTAAGTTTCCAATATCCCCCGTTGTATACAATAGGTTCTATAAGCTGTTGAGATCTTACCACTTCCCAATATCTTTGGGACTCTGTTGCTACCGTATTTGGTTCTCCCGCCTCATTGACACCATCGCCTATAACACCGGTATCCCTTCCTGGCAACGTCATTTTATGCAATCCATGTCTTACCGCATTAAAATTGGTTCCAGAGATCATTTTACTTCCCAATTTAAAATCGATCAAGAAAGAAAAATTGAAGTCCTTGTAGCTTACATTGTTGGTGATACCACCGACCCATTTGGGCAGGGCACTGCCATAAAATTTGATGTCGTCCGACCTTAGCGGTCTTCCATCTCCACCAAATACTTGGCGTCCTTGGTCATCAAACTTATATCCAAAACCAGCCAATTGCCCAATTTCCTCACCTACTACTTGGTACAAGAACCCGTTAAAAGGATGATTTCCCACTACAATACTTTCTCCTTCTTCATCCGTCAACAAGCTTATTACCTTAGTCTTATTATAAGAGGTGTTAAAGTTGACTTCCCAATTTAAATTTTCATTGGATATAGGAACAACTCTAAGCAAAGCTTCAACTCCGTTACTTCTACTTTCCCCGCTATTGATCAACGTGCTTACAAACCCCGAAGAATTTGAGATTTGTGCCGGTATTATTTGATCAAATGTAGTTTTACGATATACGGCCATATCCAGTCCCACTCTATTATCGAACATGCGAAGATCTATACCAAACTCCGCCTCCGTAGTCCTCATAGGTTTTAGATTTGGATTAGGCAATGTATTCGTATTTGCTCCAGCAACAGGGTTTGATGAACCATCTGGCCCTGAAAAGAAATTGGAATTTATAGAGTAGAACAATGCATCGGAATATGGGGAAACATCCGTATCACTCCCCACCTCTGCATAGGCAGCTCTAAACTTTCCAAAAGTCAGCCATTCTGGTTTGTTTTCAAAAGAATTGGAAAACACATAACTAGCAGAAACGGATGGGTACAAAATACTTCTATTTTCCTCCGACAAAGTTGAAAACCAGTCATTTCTAAGTGTTCCACTTAAGAAGTACGTGTCCATATAAGAAACATCTGCAGACCCATAAAGCGAGTTTACTGCACGCTCCGAAAGTGAATAGGTTGGGTTTTTAACCCTACCGTTCTGAACAGTGTACAAATCCCTTATCACGAAATCTGTTACCGCAACCCGGTTTAAATCTGACCGACGTCTCATTTGGTTACCACCCAAATTTACCCCAATACCTAGGTTCTCATTAATGTCCTTAGATGCAGAAAATAAGAAATCTACATTGGTTTCCCTAAACCTTCTGGACTCTTGAGTATATGTACCATTCACAAAACCAGCAGGGGCCGAAGGCCTTGAAGCTTGCCCTGTGGGATACCCATTATAATCCTGATCTCTGGACCAATAATCCTGTCCAACCCTTATTTGACCAAACAACCATGGCAAAATGTTGTATTTAGCAGATACATTGCCAAAGACACGATCCCTTACGATGTTATTAAATTGTTCCGATAAGGTGAAATAGGGGTTTGTCCTATTTCTAAACCTAGAATAAACAAACTCATTCCCGTTAGCATCAAATTTATTTTCATCCAGCAACTCTAATGGCATAGAATTGGCCATATTATATAGGGCAACAGAAATCGTATTATCTTGCTGCCCTACATTTGGTGGGTTGGTATTTTTCTCGTTTGAATAATTAACATGGGCCTCCACACTAAACTTGTCCGACAAATCATAGCTGGTTCCCAAACTTATGGTTCTTCTAACAAACTCATTGTTAGGAGTTATCCCATCGCTCTTTAAATTGGACAATGATAGATTAAAACCTCCTTTTTCACCTCCACTAGAAACAGAAATTGAATTCGTTATATCGAAACCATGTCTATAGAAATTTTTAATTATATCCCTTTGCGGTACATAGGGAACCTCTATACCATCGAACAAAACCTGTGTCATTCCTGGTTGGAATTTCTCCCCAAAAGACCATTGTCCCGAAGTTGGATTGGCCGTGGTGGGTCTTACCCCATTTTCTCCTTGCCCATATTCATATTGATAGTCTGTAAAATCCAATGGATTAGAGTCCACAATATTAACATTGTAAGTTACTCCCAATCCTTGTCCCCGTCCTCGAGTTTTTGTGGTAATCATAATTACACCATCCTTTGCTCGCGAACCATAAAGTGCAGCACCTGTGGCACCTTTTAAAATGGTCATGCTTTCAATATCATCTGGATTAATACTGGAAAAGCCATCACCTCCATCCGAATAGACACCTCCACTATTGGTACCTACTTCAGAACTTTGACTACCAGGGCTGGTTCCAAAACTAGTATTGTCTATTGGCACCCCGTTAACAACAATTAAGGGGTTGTTTTGACCAGAAATAGAAGACTGCCCACGGATACGGACCTTGGATGATCCCCCTGGACCTGTTCCCAAAGAAGAAATATTTACTCCCGCTACTTTTCCTTGCAAGGTATTCATGAAATTTGAAGACCTGTTTACGTTGACATCATCAGCATCTACTTGAGCGATGGAATACCCAAGCTTTTTGGTCTCCTGTCTAATTCCCAAAGCTGTAACAACAACTTCACTCAAATTCTCCGCATCGGCTATCATTGTGGCATCAATAGTACTTCTTGATCCAACTTCGAATTCCATACGTTTCATCCCTATATAAGAAAAAACCAATATTGCATCACTAGAACCAACTTCTATAGAATAATTTCCATCAAAATCTGTGGTTGTTCCTGTGGTAGTGTTTTTAATAAACACAGATACTCCAGGTAAGGGTTGGTCGTTTTCATCTAAGACGGTACCACTAACAGTTTGTTGAACCTCTAGTGACGCCCCATCATCATTGCCAGAAGAATTTTCAAGAATTGCTTTTTGCTCCTTGGCACGTTTTAAAACAATCTGTGTCCTAAATATTTCATACGTTATAGGACTTCCCGCGAAGATTTTTTCTAAAACTTGGGGTACAGATTCATTGGTTGCAGTAACAGAAATAGTTCTTTCATAATCAACTTCCTTGTCGTTGTACAAAATTTTATACTCTGTTAGGGATTCAATCTTTTTTAGAACTTTTTCTACAGTAACATTTTCTAATTGAAATGTAACTTTTTCGTTCTCGGCGTAATTGCTTGCCTGAATTTGTAAAAATGAGATAATAAATAGTGAGATAGTTAGTTTCATTTTTAAATCAAGCTGAAAAGGATAAGGAATAGCATTCCTTAACTTTTTAAAGTTTTCCATATCTTTGAATTGATTTTAGGTGGTTTAACATTTAGTCTTAAATCATTTTAAACACAATCGGGAAATGTGCCAGCATTTTCCGATTTTTTATTAAGACCTTTTTAAAAAAAGTTTCACTTCATATATAATAAGCTTGTTTAGAGTTAGTTAATTAATATTTCATTGTCATTTATTTGGTAGTCAATACTATAATTAATGTTGAAAGCAGAAAGCACTTCCTCAATGGTTTCCGTATCAAAACTGGCGGTAAACTGCTCTTCATCCAATTGTTTGTTATAATTGGTAATAGAAACATCATAATGCCTTTCCAATTTTTTAAGAATATCCTTGAAAGCCATATGGTTAAAAACAACTTTTCCGTTCATCCATTCTGTATAATCAGAAGTGTTAACCTCCTCTATACTAATGTTCTTTTCTACTTTGTTCCAAGTTGCCTTATGGCCAGGATCAAGCATCGATGCACTTTCCACACTAAATTCTTCTCCTTTTTTAAATAGCCCAACTGACCCCTCAACCAATACAGTATTGATATTGGTATCCTCTGGATAGGAGGAAATAACAAATTGGGTGCCCACCACTCTAACATTTACTTCGTTTGTATGGACTATAAACGGGTTTTTCGCGTCCTTTGCCACATCAAAATAGGCTTCTCCATTTAAAAAAACCTCTCTATTCTTTCCATTTATAAACCCTATAGGGTATTTAAGGGATGTGCCAGAATTTAAATGAACCTTTGTTCCATCTGCCAAAACAACTTTAAACTTTTTCCCATAAGGAACCTTTAAAGTATTAAAGACCAGTTTTTTTGATTGAACAGTACTTCCTTCACCATTGGTCCCGGACACCTTATATTCCTTTAAATTTCCAGTGGATTCCTCAATATACTCAGGAAGAACCTCTACACTGCCATTTTCCAATTGAAGTGTGACCATACCCTCGGTTGGAACAACTTTGTCCTTTCTATTAAAATTTTGTTGAAAAATATAGCCCACTCCTATAAATAAAATCGCAATTGCGGCATATTTTAAAAATGAATTAAAATTGAGTCTATATAGAATGTTCTTGTCCTTACGGATTTTCTTAAGTAAGGCTTTTTTTGACTCCTCCAAGTTGTATTCGCTCATGCAGTTGCTTATTGCGTAATTAATTTTAACATAGGTTTCAAATTCATTCTCATCATTATGTTCCTCGGCCCATTTTGACAATTTGTCCAATTCGGGCGATGATATGGAATTAGTTAAATATTTTATGAATATTTTTTCCATCATAGGAGATTTCACTCTTTTGCTCTTATAATGTATTACGTTCGAAATTTACAATACCCTAACATTTTATAAATATTTTTTTTATATTAACATAATCTAATATATATTTTTAGTTATTTCATAATCATGGGAAATAGTTTTGATGACAACCAGGTTTTAATAAAGCATTTAAAAAAAGGTGATGAAAAGGCATATTCTTATCTTTTAAACAATTACCATCACAGATTATGTGTCTATGCACATTGCTTAATAAATGACAAGGATATGGCAGAAGACATTGTCCAAAATGTATTTATAAGGGTATGGGAAAAAAGAAATAACCTTAAAACAAATTTTTCCATTAAGAGTTTTTTGTACAAATCCGTCTACAATGAGTTTATAGACCAAAATAGAAAACGTAAATCTGTTACCTTTTTGGAAAAAAAATATATTGATGCTTTAAACACCATTGTTAAAGAAGATACGGATGTTCTGGAAAAACTCTTTAACCTAGTTCAAAAAGAGATTCAGGCCTTGCCCCCCAAATGCAAAATGATTTTTTTATTGAGCAAAAAAGAAGGCCTTAGCAATATAGAGATTGCAGAACATTTGGATCTATCCATAAAGACTATAGAATCTCATATAACCAAAGCATTTTCAATTATTCGTGAAAAACTGGATAGCAAAGTAGATGTACAAACTTTCCTTTTTCTGCTATTCCGAACAAAAGGAATCAAAACTACATTACACTAAAAATTGAACTAATCATTTTTAATTGATCTCTTATATCTAGAAAAGGTTTTCCGATTTAAAGTAATATAAGGTAAGAACCATTCATTACCTTTGAATTGCCATATGAAAAGAAAACACCTGTATTTTGTCTTATACGCTATAGCCACATTTCTAATCTCTATTCGCCTATGTGATTATGCCATTGAAAATGCTGCAAAAGGAAAAACATTTTCAAACGTAAATGACATTAAAAAAAATAGAGTAGGTCTTGTACTGGGAACATCCAAAAAACTTACCACAGGTCAACCCAACCCCTATTATACTAATCGTATTAATGCAACTGTAGAACTTTTTAAAGCTGGGAAAATAGATTATGTATTGGTAAGCGGGGATAATGGCACGGAATATTACAATGAACCCTCCACCATTAAAAAAAATCTGGTTGAGAACGGAATTCCAGAAGAAAAAATATTCTTGGATTTTGCCGGTTTTAGAACTTTGGATTCCATGGTTCGTGCAAGAGAAATATTTGGACTGGACAGTGTCACCGTTATTTCCCAAAAATTCCACAATGAGCGTGCTATTTATTTAGCCAAAAAAAAAGGACTAACAGCCATTGGTTATGATGCCAAAGCAGTGGGTGGAAGTAAGGGAATAAAAATGAAGGTAAGGGAATCCTTGGCAAGGGTAAAAGTATTTATTGACTTGCTATTTAATACCCAGCCCAAATTTTTAGGTGAAAAAATAGAGATAATATAGTTTTAAGCCTTATTCAATAAAAAACTCTATTTTAGTTACCCAATTAACCACCAAAAATGTCCAAGCTTAAAACTCTGGTCAAAAACCTGGGACCGGGCTTGCTTTTTGCAAGCATGGCGATAGGCACTTCCCATTTGGTATTATCCACCAAAGCTGGTGCCCAATATGGATGGATAATGGCCATTCCCATATTGCTGGCCAACATTTTGAAATACCCCTTTTTTGAGTTTGGGATACGGTATACCAATGTAACCAATACAAGTCTTATTAAAGGATATTTAAACAGGGGCAAGGGTTATTTATGGCTCTATGCCTTCATTACTTTAATTTCCACTTTTACCATTTTAGCTGCTTTATACGTAGTAACATCCGGTCTATTTATCAATTTATTTGAAATAACCGATGTTTCTGTAGCTTTGATAGCATTGGCCTTATTTGTCTTTATAAGTGCTCTTTTGATCATTGGCAGGTACAAACTTTTGGAAACGTCTTTAAAATATTTAATACTAATTCTATTTGGGGCTTTAATAATTACCACTTTTTTGGTTTTGTTTAAAGGAAAAATAGTTCCAAGTACAGATTTTAAGCCTTTGCCAATTTTTAATGAAGTCGGCATTTTATTTTTAATTGGTCTCATGGGGTGGATGCCCACAACAGTTGAAGCATCCAGTTGGATTAGCTTATGGAGCTTGGAAAAATATAAATTGACAAAAAAACCGTCCTTATCCGAGGCGTTACAGGAGTTTAATACAGGCTACACCATTACAGGTCTTTTAGCTTTTTTCTTTCTTATAATTGGATGGTTTACCTTATATGGAACGGGTACGGAAATAAGTGGAAATGCTGTGCTTTTTGCTGACCAATTAGTAAACCTTTTTACAACCCACATAGGCAAATGGGCCTATATTTTTATTGCAGTATCTGCTTTCGCTACAATGTTCAGTACTTGCATGACCGCCCACGATGCCATTGCCAGGGTATGTATAGATATTTTTGAGTTGTTAAGACCCGAAAAGAAAAACATCCCCACGAAGAAGTACTATACCATAGGGATACTAGCTTTAGCTTTTATTAACTTAGGTGTGATTGCAATCTTTAGCGCCAATATGGGAAAATTGGTTGCTTTGGCCACTTTTGTTTCCTTTGTTCTGGCACCCGTAATTGGCTATATGAACCTAAAAAACGTTACAAGTACAGACCTTCCCCAACATACACATCCTAACAAATCCATGCAAATACTTACTTATATGGGCATTATCTTTTTATCTCTTTTTGCTATATATTATTGCTGGATAATACTCTTTTAATTAAGAAGGTTATAGTTTAGAACAACTATTAAGGACCTTTCGTTTTGCCTATGCAGCATATCTAAACAATATACACCATTAGTGCAATTATTGGTGATTTTATCCTCCCCATAACCTACAGAATAAAGAAGGTTACTTTCTGGAACACCTTTTTCTCTAAGGTATTTTTTTATGGCATCTGACCTTGATTGGGACAATCTAAAATTTGTACTACTTCCTCCCCTACTATCCGTATGGGATTCAATTCGTAATTGAAATTCAGGGAATCTATGTACTGCTTCCACTACCTTATCCAATTCTTCGGCAATTTCCGCTGTAATCTGACTTTTCCCCTTATCAAAAAAGAATTTATTCAATTTAATAACCTCTTGTCCTTCTTTTTCCTCTATTAAATCATCCATTAAGGCCAAGTCAATATGAAAATCCATTTTCTGAATATCGTTCAAAGCTGACTCATCTAAATCTTTTTTATAAATGGAATAGCGTTCTTTGCCTGCTTCTATTTTAATGAAATCCCTCCAAGGTATTTCAAATTGATACTGACCCTCCCCATCGCTATAAACTTCCTTAAGAAGTTCATTGTCTGAGCTAAATACTCTAATATAAGCCTTTGCAACACCAGTGGTTGAGGCTGGCTTAACCACTTTTCCCTGAACAGCAATAGTTTTTAATCCCGGCTTTTCCGCCACATTAAATCCATAAATATCATCATTGCCCTTACCTCCTTTTCTATTGGATGAAAAATAGCCTAAAAGCCCATTAGTGTCATTATTCCGTATTACGAACCCAAAATCGTCATCTTCAGAATTAATCCCAATTCCCAAATTGATTGGGATACTAAAAGTTTCATTGGGTTGAAAGTTAGATTTGTATATATCCATACCCCCCAAACCATAAAAAATATCGGAAGCAAAATACAGACTATTTTCAAAAATAAAAGGTGATATTTCATTCCCCGGTGAATTAATACGAGGACCTAAATTCACAGGTGCCGACATTATTTGCCCTCCATTGGTGTACACATAATAAAGATCTGTACCACCATATCCATCTTCAAAATTTGCTGCAAAAAAAAGTTTCCCCGTTGATTCTTGATAAAATGGATAATAAAAAGAGGTGTTTAAATCCCTTAGAAGATATTCAAATTCCCCATCAATTTCATTTTTGCCTATTGCCAAAGTGTTCTTTCCTTCTTCACTGTACAAAAGACCATTTTCATCTGCATTGGACAGAACATAAAATATGATTTCCTGAGCATTGGAATAATAGGGTGTTGCCTTATGAAAACTTGAACTTGGAATTAATGTAAAGGGAGTGGCACTATTGGCGTTTCCGTTTTGTTCTATTCTGGACACAAAAATATCTAAATAGGATTCGCCAGAGGGTTTGTATAATTCCTTTCCATTTCCATGGCCCCTACCGCTTGAAAAAAGAAGTTTATCATCATAGAACGTAGGGGAAAAATCTGCTTGTGGACTATTGGCGCTTATGTTGAATATTTCATAATTCAACTCTGAACCCAGATTGGATTTCAAAAGCTCAAAGTTAAAATCGGAATTTTCCAATAACTCATTTGAGAGTCCAGAACCTTTAGTTGACAAAAAAGCCTTTATTCTATCCTGTCCAGAGGTCTTGTAAAAACTTTGCAACATTTTATTAAAATAATGATTGGACATGGTGCTATCCCTTTTAAATACTTCCAAATAGGTTTTTGAAGCATTTTCATAGCTTCCTGTTTTTAAATAGGAATCTGCCAAATTAAGATATTGTTGATTGGTCAAAGGTTTCTCACGAAGCTCTTTTTGATAAGCAACAATGGCGTCTTTGTAGTCATAACCAAAGAACAGAGCATCCGCCTTGGACATCTTATCTTGACCAAAAGATAAGCTTACTATCACTAAAAAAAATACTATACTTGCCTTAAACTTCATACTAATTTTATTTAGAAAAACCTTGGTGTATCTATTTGTTTGGGTTTTCCTTTAACATTTTTTGTTTTAGGACCTTTGGCTCTATTGTTATTATTGCCAATATAGAATTTTAAAATGGCCTCATGTGAGCCACTGTTGTATTCTCCCAATCCATTAGTGTTATAATCATACGAATATCCAAAAAACATTCCACTGGATATTTGGAACCCTGCCAAACCGCTGACTGAGTTATTAACACGATAAGAGGCTCCAACAGTAAATACATCCTTTATCAAGAAATTAGTGGAAACATCAAATTTAATGGGCAATCCCTTTAAATAATGTGCCAAAAAAGCAGGTTTAAACTTAAGGTTGTCCGACAATTCAAAAACATAACCTCCAATCAAGTTAAATTGAACTTGGTCATTAACCAAAGTTGCCACTTCCTCATCCTCTATTACACTCGTTAAGAAATTGGGTACAGAAGTTCCCAAATACCAATCCTCTGCATACAAAAACAACCCAGCACCAACAGTAGGGTAAAACTTATTAAAGACATTATTTATAAGCAATGGCTCATTTGGGTCTTGAAAACTTCCTTTTGAATAATCAACATCCAATAAAGAACCTCCTGCATCTACACCAAAGGATAACTTGGTGTCATCAGAAATATTTACCTGAAATGAATAGGCTACATCAATAAAAGTCTGTGTAGTAGGCCCCAATTGATCATTCACAACATTAAATCCGAGTCCATTTTTGTTATTGGACATAGGTAGATTAACCCCAAAACGTATTGTTTTTGGAGCTCCCGGAATATCTATCCATTGCGCTCTGTACAAAGCGGAAATTTCAGTCTTTTCAACCGTACCCACATAGGCAGGGTTAAAACTCCCAATGTTATACATATACTGTGTATATTGAGGTTCTTTTTGCCCCTGGACAACACATATTGCCGCAAAAAGCAATACAAATAAAAGAGCAGTTTTAGATTTTATTCTACACATTAAATAACTCATAGTTTCTTATCTTAAAATCTGGATCCAGCCTTTTTTAACCTCTGTTCCATCTCCAAGATCTAGTATATAAAAATAGGTTCCTTTAGGCAAATCACCACTCTTCCCTGTTCCACCCCATGTATTATCATAATTTTGGGCGCTAAATACATTGCTTCCATATCTATCAAAGACTTCTATGGACAGATTGGGGTATAAATCAATACAATTAACAAACAACAAATCATTTATTCCATCACCATTGGGTGAAAATTGATTGAAAACAAATCCACACCCATCAGGTGGAGCAACTATTGCATTTACTATTATCGTAGATTCATTATTACTATCATCAAAATCATTTGGGAATGAATCCAATAGAGTAGCAGTATTTTGAAGAGTTCCCTCACTCAACACCTCTACAGTAATCTCCAAAGTGGCTACTTCATTTCCTAGAAGCTCGTCTATTTCCCATAAACCTGTAGTTTCATCATAATTTCCTATTGAAGTCGAATGAGAAGTATATCCAAACCCCGATTCCAATATTTCACCTACCTCAATGTCTATGACCCTATCCATGGTAAGGTTGGTTAAGGTAATGGTAAATATTATGTCACCTCCAACCAAAGGACTATCATCATCAACTTCTTTAAGAATTTCAAGATCAATATCCGCTGGATTACAATCAGGAGACAAATTAGGGTCACAAGCATCTAATGGATCTGTACCATTTTCAACCTCTTCCCCATCCTCAATAGTATCGTTATCTGAGTCTGGATTATTGGGGTCGGTGCCCAATGTAGCTTCCTCTCCATCTGTGAGTCCATCATTATCGGTATCTACAATACAATCGTTTACAGAAATGGTCACATCTACCGATTCATTTACACATGGTGCACTTGCTCCTGTAGTGGTATAAGTAAATATATAGTTCCCATCCGCTAGGCCTTCAAAGTCCACCACATTATCTGTATTCACAGTAGGAGTCCCTGGCCCCGATGTAAAAGTCCATACACCCGTATCTGCCCCTGTCAATGTATTATCCAAATCCACTGTGGTAGCACCACCATTTCCACTCACATTACAGGCAGCTATATTGGTTGTTGTCCCCGCAGATGGTCCAATATTAACCGTTGCAATGACAGCTTCTCTGACAGATGGACAACCATTTGCAATGGCTTCCACGTAATAGGTTGTACTAGATGATATATTTGGAGTGGTAAAAGAAGATCCTGTTCCTAAAAATACTCCTCCCGTCTCACTATCGTACCAATTTAATGTTCCTCCAGTACTCACTGTAGCCCCCAAGGTCACTGTTCCTGTTCCACAAATGGAGCTTGGAGTGGTACTATTCACCGTTGGCGTTATATTGATGACCAATGAAACTTCCAATTGAGGACTAACACATAAGTTGGTGGCATCATAGAAAAACGCATAATATGTTCCTGGAGCATTGACAACAGTATCTGACAGGTGTCCAGAAGTATCCAATAAATCTGGATTTGTACTCCATGTTAAAACCGACCCAGTCGGTGCAGTTGAGTTGGTATACTCGTTTAAATCTTGATCAATGCTATCACAAAAACTTGTGGGTATATCTGTATTTAATACGGGAGCTATATTGCCCGCATCACAGGGAATTGTACAATCTATAACCGATACCGTTAGACTTTCTATTTGATTAGTGCATGGAGCAACGGCCTCAACTGTTGTATATCTAAATACATAATCCCCTAAGGGCTGTCCATTAAAATCAACAGTATTACTTCCAGTGATTGTTGTAGTCTCTCCCACAGGAGCACTTATCAAAACCCAAGAACCAGCATCCGCATCTGTTATTTGATTATCCAATTCCACTAAACTATTACCTTCGGTAGAATTGTCACAAACAGAAATATCAGTGGCCGTTCCCGCAGAAGGAGTGGTATTCAATGTTAATGTTACTGTTAAAACTGGACTGGCGCAAGAATTTAAGGAGTCATAAAAAAATCCGTAATAAGTTCCCTCCCCAGGGGCTATACTACCAACTATATGGTCAGCAGTTATTAATGGATCACTATTTGTACTCCAAAGGAGTTCGGAACTTACTGGAACCGTACTAGTGGTATAAACATCCAAATCCTGGCTTAGCGTATCACAAAATGATGTTGCTACCGACCCATCCAATACGGGTGCCGTTGTACCTGCTGTACAGGAATCATCATTTGTAAAACTACTAGACCCGACTCCATCTGTAGCGCTAATAATAACATTGGCACTTGGGTTATTCAAAGTTACCGTAATGTCCTCATCTGGCTCAATAATTGTATCCCCGCTTGTGGTAACGCTCACCGTTTGGCTCAATGTCGCAGTGCCTGCCAAAAAGGTCAACGTATCTGTAGTAGCGTCCTCGTTCCCTCCGCTTATTGTATAATCAATAGTAATAGGCAATCCAGGGTCCGACTGGTCTATGCTCACCGTAAAGTCTATCTGCGCAGGGCCTGCATCACCCTCCGCAACAGGTGCTGGGTCACCGATGCTCACCGTTGATGTATCGTCGTCATTTATCGTATAGGTCGTTGAAGTGATGGCTCCAAGGGTGGCATCTCCCGTGGGAGTGCCCAAGGTAAGGTCGATCGTTTCGTTGGTTTCAACTATCCCATCTCCAACTATTCCCAAGGTCGGTATAG